>CAWHUM010000009.1:0-292936 GCA_963832445.1 uncultured Alphaproteobacteria bacterium | reverse complement strand
ACCTACATTGGCCTGTCGAGCACACTGATCGCGCCGCTAAGTGTGGCAGCCTCCCTTATCGGCGGTGCGGTGGCCGATGACCGGCCTATCGGGTTGTCTTCGTCGGCGCTACCATCGCGGCAGTCATGAGTGGTACGCTCCTGGCTACCCGCGTGCGCGACCCACGTGCACGTGCGAACTCGGAGACCACGACCGCACCCTAGTTGCCCTGAGAAGCAGGCAACAGGAAGAGGCCAGGCTCACAGCCTGGCCCCAACGTGTTCGGCCTATTCGATAGCCGCGGGCTACTGTAGGTAGTCCTCCAGGCGGTGGCGGACGTCGCTTTGGGTGCTTCAGTCTCTGCAGCGCCTGCACCTCAATCTGCCGGATGCGCTCGCGCGTGACGCCGAAGCGCCGGCCCACTTCCTCCAGCGTGTAGGTGTCGCCATCGATAAGGCCGAAGCGCAGCTGTAGGATCTTCACTTCTCGCGGGGTGAGGCTGTTCAAGGTCCTGCAATTGGTCTTGCAGGAGCCTGACGGACGCCATTTCGACTGGGCTCGGAGAGTCATAGTCTTCTATGAAATCACCCAGAGCGCTGTCTTCCTCTTCGCCGACGGGCGTCTCGAGCGAAAGCGGCCGCTGGGCGACCTTCACGATCTGTTCCACCTTCGAGATGGGCATCTCCATCTCGTCGGCCAGTTCCTGGGGTGTGGGCTCTCGGCCCAGCTCCTGAACCAGCTCCGGGTTGCCCGAGCCAGTCGGTTGATCTGCTCGATCATGTGCACGGGCACCCGAATGGTACGTGCCTGATCGGCGATCGCGCGGGTGATGGCCTGGCGGATCCACCAGTGGGCGTAAGTGCTGAACTTGAAGCCGCGCCGGTAGTCGTACTTCTCGACCGCCCGCTGCAGGCCGATATTCCCCTCCTGAATGAAATCCAGGAACGGCAGACCGCGCCCCATGTACTTCTTGGCTACGCTTACCACCAGGCGCAGGTTAGCCTCGGTCAGGTGCTGCTCCGCCTGGCGCGCACTCTGATATGGAGCGGAGGCGGTGCTCCTCGTCGTCACGGGCTTCACCGCGGCGGAGGCGTCGCGAGGCGAACCGGCCCTCCTCCATGCGCTTGGCCAGCTCCACCTCTTCCTCCGCAGTAAGCAGAGGCACGCGGCCAATCTCGCGAAGGTAGAGACTGACGGCGTCGCTGGTGTCCAGGCTGTCGGCCGAGTCGTCGGATTCCTCAGGGTGCCTTCCGTGTAGCGTACCCTCGTAGCCGAGCCACTCGTCCTTGTGATCTCCCCTCTCGTAGGAGATGACCACCCCGCGCCCGCACAACTCGGCAAAGATCTCGTCGACCTGTTCCCCGCTCTCATCGAGCGAGGGGATGGTCTCAAGGACATCGTTGAACTCCAGAGAGCCCTGCGCGCTTCCCTTCCGTGCTAACTGCTCAACGATGGCTTCATACGCGCTCGTGGACTGTTGCAGCCTGTTCCAAGCATTTGGGACGCTCAGAAGGCGTCTGATCCTTGTCCTATGCGACTGGCCGCACAGCCGCAGCTACTAGGCGGGTGAGATCGCGATCACCCTCTGCCGATCCGACGGCGCACCTGGTGGCTGCCTCCGGTCGATCGGCACAGGGCGGCGTGCCCCGCCGGGTAGTAGCGCACGCGCTGACCGGAGACCCCAAACGGGTCGAAGGCGCGAGTCTTGGGCCGGATGCGTGCCAACCTCCATGGATGCAGTCATAGTCTGGCGTGAGCCTCGGAGACCGCGGCAAGGAGGCAGGTCGCCTGTGCCCGCCTGAGGCGTGGATGGCGGGGAATCTGGACGGTTAGGCCCCTCAGTGTCCGGAGGCCTGGCTGATACCGGCATAGTGCGCTAAGGCACTCGGCGCCAACCGGTCAACGCAGAGCTATCCAGGTGGGCGCCCCTCAAACGGGTTCCTCCGACACGCTCACCCTGCGGCGAGTAGTGGTGGTAGGCGTAGCAGCTGGGCAGTGGCGACGCAACGGTCACTGACCGCAGCGGCCGGCCGCCTGCCTACGCGCGAGTGGCACGAGGCTGGCCAGAACGGGGCCCGGCCGGTCTTCCGCTGGCTGAGCGCGGTAAGTCGGGCCTAAGCTCGTCACGATGAATCGAAGTGACTACCAACTGCCTGATGGTGGCAGCATCGCCGCGGTAGTAGGTACAGCCTGTATGCTCTGTCATCCAGTCTCGCTTGCTGCGGTGACTTGCCCCATCGTAACCGCCGAAGTATAGCACATGGGCGCAACACCTCGGGTTGGGTCGAGCGCACTTCTGGGGCGGGGCACACGTGTGGTTACTGCACTACACAGGGCGTTGCGCGCGCCGTCGGCCACCCCGCTGTACCGGCCTCCCGGGTGGTGCGGCGCCAAGCGACCCTGGTCTTTTGGGTGTCAACCGCCACCCTAGAGTGCACCCCAGCGGGGGCTATAACCTGAGCCGGTGGCGCGTGCGTGCGCGCGGCCCCTTCGGCCACGCCGGGGCGCGGGCCAATCTGGCAGTACGCGAAGAGGCTCCGGGCCTTATTGGCGCCCAACCCCTGCCAGTCGGGCCGCGGCACGGCGGCCGCCCCGGTTAGCCGTGCGCTCGCAGTGCTAGCGCCGTGCACCTGCTCGGGACTCATCCGCAATTGCCCTAAGAGAAGTGAACCCGCGAGTCGTGCGTTCGATGCCAGGACCGGTGGCACTATGGCAGCGTCCGTTTGCGCGGAAAGCCCGGCGGGCCCAAAGGCCCGCCGGGCTTTCCGGTGCAATGCAGCAGCAGCGGGGGCTACTCGCGCATTCGCGGATCGAGGGCGTCTCTCAAGCCATCACCGAGGAAGTTGAAAGCCAAGACGGTCAAAGTCAGAGCGGCAGCCGGCACGAGGATCACGTGCGGGTTGGCGCGCAGGCCCTGAAACCCTTCGTTGATCATGATACCCCAGCTAGGCGTCGGGGGATCGGCACCCAAGCCGATGTAGCTCAGGAAGGCCTCCGTCATGATGTAACCCGGAATCGAGAGCGTCTCGGCCACGATGCAAGGGCCGATTACGTTAGGCAGCAGGTGGCGGAAGATGATGCGCGGCGAGCCGGCGCCGGTTGCGCGCGCCGCTTCGACGAACTCGCGCTGCTTATAGGACAGCACCTGGCCCCGGGCGATACGGGCCATACCGATCCAGTTGAAGAGTCCGAGGGCAACGAAGCGACAGGCCGCCCATCGACTGGTCGATGCTGATGAGGGGCGCCATGATGCCGCTGACACCCTCGCGCCTGGCGACCGCCTTGAAGAAGACTTGCATCAGAATGACGACGATCAGCACCGGAATGCCATAGAGAAAGTCGACAACGCGCATCATGGCGTTGTCGGCCCAGCCACCAGCGTAGCCAGACACAGTGCCATAGGCGATGCCGACGAGCAGGCTCACAGTCGCCGCTACGAATGCAACCGACAGTGAAACGCGCGTGCCGTAGATCACTCGGCTGAGCATATCCCGCCCCAGTAATCGGCGCCGAGTGGATACTCGGCCCCCGGACGGGCGTAGTTGGAGCGCAGGTTGGTGAGGTCGTAGGGCTTGGGCGCCAGCACGGGCGCCAGAATCGCGGTGACGACGAGCAGCAAGATAAAGACGGCGCCCAGCGTGGCCAGCCGGTTCTTCAATAGCTGGCGCAGTGCGTCTCCCCAGGGGCTGCGCGCCTTGCGCAACTCGACTGGGGCCAGCGCCTGCTTCTGAGACAACTCCTGTACGGCCATTTGCTATCCGGACTCCTTCGAGGCGCTGTTACGAAAGCCTGATGCGCGGATCAAGCCAGGCATAGGTGACGTCTACGAACAGGTTGGCGGCGACCAGGAGGACGGCGTAGACGAGTGTCACCCCCATGATCACCGGGTAGTCACGGTTGTTGATGCCCTGGACGAAGTACCTGCCCATGCCTGGGATGCCGAACACTGACTCAATGACAACCGTTCCCGGTGACGACGGCGGCAACATGGGGCCGAGCACCGTAACCGGGATGAGGCTGTTCTTGAGGGCGTGACGGATGACCACGAAACGCTCCCGCAGCCCCTTGGCCCGGGCGGTGCGGATATAGTCCTCGCGAATCACCTGCAGCAAGCTCGCCCGAGTGAGGCGGGCGATGCTGGCAGATAGGCCGGTGCCCAGCGCCAGAGTTGGTAGGATTGCGTGCGTGATGAAGTCCACACTCGGCCGCGGGATGAATCCAAGGAAGTAGGGTGGCTTCGCGCCCCATAGGGCGACTGGCAGCCACCCAGCTTGAGGGCGAAGATCCAGTAGAGCAGCGGGCCCATGACCAGGGCTGGAATGGAGACACCGAGAATGGCGATCAGCGAGGCGACATAATCAGGCGCCCGATTGTGGTTCAGGGCGGCGATGATGCCGGCCGGTACGCCGATGACTAGCGCCAAGGAGATCGAGAGCACGCCCAACTGCGCAGACACAGGCAGGCTCTCGCCGACGATATCATTGACCGTGCGCCCGCGCTGGCGGAAGGACGGCCCAAGGTCGCCCTCAAGCAGAATCGCCTTGATATAGCTCACGAATTGCTCGCCCAATGGCTTGTCGAGCCCATAGAGGCGCTCGAGATTCGGACCGTCGCCGCCGGCAGGGACTTGTCGCCTGCGAAGTCGAACGGGCCGCCGGGAATGGAATGCATCAGTAGAAAGACTGCCAGCAGTAGAGCCAGCAGCACCGGGATGGACCACAATAGACGTCGGATGAAATAGCCTAGCATCGATCGGGTGGCTCCAGTCTAGGATCCTCGTTATGGCTTGGGCCGCTTCGGCCTCGCCCCGCCGTGCACGAGCGTCAGTCGCAGTGTGGTCATGCGCCAGCGGCGCCTCGTGCAGAGCGGGCCGCTTCCGAAGGCGGCCTGATGACGGTAAAGTGGGGCGCCCTCAGCGGCGCCCCACCGATTCCTTGAGAGTTGGCCGGCTAGTTAGCCGCCGCGAGCAGCCTGCTTGGCCGCCCAGTCTAGCTTCCACTTGTAGACGTGGTCCATGTGCAGCGGGTTGGCGATGTGCGTAAAGTACGGCTTGATCAGCACGTTGCTGGTGTAGAAGTAGATCGGCGCCACGGCGGTGTCGACGTTGTTCAAGAGTACTTCGGCCTGCTTGTAGAGATCGGCACGTACGGCCGGATCACTCTCGACCTGAGCCTTCTCGACGAGGGCATCGAACTCAGGGTTGTTGTACCGCTCGTAGTTCTGGGTGCTCTTGCTGTCCATCACGTCAGCCAGATAGTTGTTGGCGTCCATGTAGTCAGCGCACCAGCCCATGCGGAAGATCTCCGGCTTGTCCGCGTCTGGGCTATCCGGCTTCAGAGTCTCGAGGTACACGCCCCACTCTTGCTGCTCGATGTTGACATCAACATTGAGCACTTCCTTCCACATAGCCTGAACGGCCTGGGCGATCTGCATGTGCGCTTCCGACTGGTTGAGCATCAGCGTCACCTGCGGGAAGCCGGCACCGTCGGGGTAGCCAGCATCGGCCAGTGCCTGCTTAGCCTTTGCCGGATCGTACAGCAGACCGACCTCGGGGTCGTAGGCTACGTTGCCGAAGATGCCAGGGCCGGTGAACGAGTTGGCCGGAGTCTGGCCGCCCTTGAGCAAGTTGTCGATCAGCCCTTGGCGATCGATGGCGTAAGAGAACGCCTTGCGGACCAGGTCATTGTCGAAAGGCGTTGGTGACGACGAAGCCGTAATAGTAGGTGCACAGGCGAGGGTCCTGGCGGTATTCCGCGCTGAGCACCGATCAGACTTGATGCGGTCCATGTCCGGCAGCGGCGGGCCCCAGCCGGGGTCGCCAAGGTAGTCGATCTCGCCGTTCTCGTACATGGCCATCGCGGTCGAAGCTTCGGCGACGATGGGCAGGTCAATGACCTCGATCTGGGTGTCGGCAGCACCCGTACCAGAGCGGGTCTTCACCAGCGTGCCATCTTGCTGCCGTGAGCCCACTCGCCCAGCATGTAGGAGCCGCTGGTGACGATGAGGCCGGGCTCGATCCGACGCTCGCCGATTCCCTCGATCGTTGCCTGCGGCTGCGGGCGCATCACCCACATGCTGGCGATGGCAGGGAAGAACGAGGCAGGCTGCTCAGCGTCACCACGAACGTGACATCGTCAGGAGCGGCGACGCCGACCGCGTCCCGTAGTGCGGTCAGTTCTTCGTCACTGAGAACGCTGGAGTCCGCGGTGTTGAACTCCTCGGCGACGATGTAGGTGTTCAGCACGTAAGCGTAAGGGGAGCCGGTCCGCGGATCGAGCGTGCGGCGGACGCCATAGACAACGTCATTCGCCGTCACGATGCCGATCTCGGTAGTGTTGCCACCGGCGTAGTTGACCCACTTGACGTCATCGCGGAGATGGAAGGTGTAAGTCACGCCATCTTCAGAGACGTCCCAGCTCGTGGCCAGTTCCGGCACTACTTCGAGGGTCGTGTCGTCGTAGTCGGTCAGGGCGGCGAAGAGCTGCTCGACCACCCAGACGGACGTGGTGTCCTCACTTACGGCCGGGTCGATGGTGGGTGGCTCACTACCCAGGATGCCATCGAGGGTCACGGGTTCGGCGCCGGCGACCGGCGTGGATGTGACCTCGACGACCACGGTCTGCTCTACGACCTTCTCCACTTCCTGGGTGACGACGACGGTCGAGAGTTTCTCGACTTCCTGGGTGACGACCACCGTCTCCTTGAGCACCTGCGGGGTCGGCGTCGCACCACACGCGGACGCGACGAGGACGACGATTCCTAGTACAGCGAGAATCGCCAACCATTTGTGCGGAAATCCCATCTACCCCTCCCGATGGTGTTGTGAGCTTGCGACGATGCAGATACGGCGACGCCCGTATCCGGCTGCCGAGCGGGTGACGTAGCCCTGAATAGTTCCGTCGCGTCTCTTCACCTCCATGTGATGCTGACGTGGCCGGACCGCCATTGGATGCCCCGAGTAGGCTAAGCGAGATGGCAGGATACCCAGTGATCGCCGCCAATGTCCTGGAACTCGGGTGCTTGCGTGCGGCACTGCTCGGTCGCTAGCGGACAGCGGGTGGAGAAGCTGCAGCCCGTGGGCGGATGGGTCGGGCTGGGCACGTCGCCCTCGAGGATGAGGCGCTGGCGCTTTGCCTCGACCACCGGGTCGGGAATCGGCACGGCTGAGAGCAGCGCCTGCGTGTATGGGTGCAGGGGGTTCTCGTAGAGCCTGTCGCGGCGGCCAACTCCACGATCTTGCCCAGATACATGACGGCGACCCGATCGCGAGATGTGGCGCACCACGACGAGGTCGTGGGCGATGAACAGATAGGTGAGGTGAATGCGCTCCTGCAGCTCCTCAAGCAGGTTGATGATCTGCGCCTGGATGGACACGTCCAGCGCCGAGACCGGCTCATCGCAGACGATGAAATCGCGGCTCGACCGCCAGGGCGCGGGCGATGCCGATGCGCTGGCGCTGGCCGCCGGAGAACTCGTGGGGATAGCGGTTGGCAGAAGTACGGGGTTCAGCCCGACCAGCCCGCAACAGCTCCTGCACCTTCTCGGTGCGTTCTTTGCCCTGGACAGCCAGGTGACGAATCTCGATGGGCTCGCCGATGATATCGCCAACGGTCATCCGCGGGTTGAGCGATGCGTAGGGGTCCTGGAAGATCATCTGCATGCGACGGCGCATCTGGCGCAGCTTTTCGCCCTGCATCTTGCACAGGTCTTGCCCTTCGAAAATGACCTCGCCCGCCTGTGGGGCGATAGAGCTGTAGAATGGCGCGGCCGGTCGTCGATTTTCCGCAGCCGGACTCGCCCACCAGGCCCAGGGTTTCGCCCGTCTTGATCGAGAAATCCACACCGTCGACGGCTCGCACAGCGGCCGACCTGCCGCTGAAGAATGATGCCCTGGGTGACAGGGAAGTGCATCTTCAGTCCTTTGACTTCGATGATAATATTGTTATCAACCATTCTACTTCACCACCTTGAGTGCTCCGTAGGTCGACCCAGCATGCGGTATGATGCCCTGCGCCGACCACACGCAACTGTGGCCGCTCGGCACGGCAAATGTCCTGGACGTAGGAGCAGCGCGCCGCAAAGGGGCAACCTGGGCAGGTCGATCAGATCGGGCGGCAGACCTTCGATGGGGGTCAGCTTCGATTCGCTCTTGGCATCGAGGCGGGGGATAGAAGCCAACAAGCCCTTGGTATAGGGATGCTGTGGAGAAGCGTAGATCTATCACGCACGGCTGCGGACTCAATGACGAAGCCGGCGTACATGACATTGACGCGCTCGCACATGCCGGCGACGACGCCGAGGTCATGGGTAATCCAGATCACGGCCATGCCCAGCTCACGCTGCAAGCGCGCACGAGGTCGATGATCTGGGCCTGAATGGTGACATCGAGGGCTGTGGTCGGTTCGTCGGCGATGAGGAGCTCAGGATTGCAGGACAACGCCATCGCGATCATCACACGTTGGCGCATACCACCAGAGAACTGATGCGGGTAATCATTGATCCGCTTGGCTGCCTCGGGAATGTTGACCAATTGCAGAAGCTCAATCGTGCGCGCTCGTGCCTGTTGCTTGGACATGCATGACATGGTGAAGCTCAAGCGCCTCGCTGATCTGCCGCCCGATGGTCAGGACGGGGTTCAGGGAGGTCATGGGGTCCTGGAAGATCATGGCAATCTTGTGGCCCCGAATGCGGCGTATCTGTTCGTCAGTCAGTTTGATCAGGTCGGTGCCATGGAAGAGGATTTGCCCGGCGCTGATTTTTCCCGGCGGCTGGGGAATAAGTCGCATGATCGACAGCATCGTGACCGATTTGCCGCATCCAGACTCGCCCACGATACCCAGGGTTTCTCCTTCGTTCAATTGGAAGGAGACGCCGTTGACGGCGTTGACCAGGCCGTCCTGGGTCTGGAACTGGGTCCGCAGACCACGCACTTCGAGAAGCGCCATACACTGATCCTGCCTAGCCCACAAGCCTTGTGGAGAATTGTACCATGCTAACGCGCTCACATCATATTTGTCAAGGCGAATGGGCGTCAGCGATAGACAGCGGCAGGGTCAGTCACCGCCTCTGCCTCCCCTGAGGCGCCCCGCGCGGCGGACCGCGGTCGACGCCGGACCCTCAATGTGCCAGAATGTGACAAAGGCTGCCTGTCTATCCGACGGGAACGGCGTCCACGTGCGACGGGAGGTTGGCCATGGGGGAGAGTGCCCGCGTCAGGGCGTATCCACCAGTACGGGGTCTTCGAGGCAACGCTGGAGAGCGCCTACGAGGCGGTCGCCGATCCTTCGCGTGAATGGGTAATGGTGACCTTCACCGGACCGGCGGGAACCTGCTCAGAGTTGAAGTGCAGGCGTTCTGGGACGGTGGACGCACCTGGCGAGTGCGCTTCATCCCGGAAGCTCCGGGCGAATGGCAGGTCGATCCTCACGCTGCGCCTCGGACCGGGGCCTGGATGGCGAGCGGGGCACGTTCACGTGTGAGCCCTACCGCGGCGACAACCCCCTTTACGCTCATGGTCCCGTTCAGGTCTCGGCGGACGGGCGGCACTTCGAGCACGCCGACGGCACGTCGTGGCTGTGGCTGGGCGACACCGCCTGAACGGGGTGCCGCTCCACCAGTTCGCGCGACTGGCAGTTCTACCTCGAGACTCGACGCGGTCAGGGCTTCACGGTACCCAGTCCCCTCGCCGAAAGGTCACCGGCTCGTCGAAGGGATAGAGAAACTGCGCGGCAACGGCCCCCGTCTTGGCATCGATTTTCCAGATCCGCACGTGTCGGCCGTGCTTGAACGCCGTCACGCCGGGATGGGCCAGCGGGCTTTGGAATGCGGCATAGAGCCAGCGTTCATCGGGTGAAACCGCAAGCGCCTCGAAGCCGCGATTGATCCGGCGGCGCAAGGCGATCGCCGGCAACACCCCTTTGACGACGTAGTCCGCCCCTTTCAGCGGCTTCTCAAGCCCCTTGGGAACCCACCGCTGCAACACGTCGCCTTCCGGTCCGACGTGCAGGAGCGACGGGCCGTATTCATCGCCAACCCAAAAGGTGCCGTCCGACAAGGCCACGATGGCCTCTGTGTCAGCGCCGGATGGGTCGGTACCCAACGCACCGCCCTTGAGGTCGAAGGCGGGTTCGACGTCTGCAGCCCCTGCAGGGATGGGGAGCCCTGATATGGGCCGACCGCTCACCCCGCGCAGGGGAATGCGGCGGACGAGCGTCACCGTGTTGCCGTGCAATCTGATCTGGCAGATCGTGGGGCCGACGTCAGGACGCGGCATGATCTTGGCGCCGTCCACTTTTGTGAGCGGCTGAAGATGCACCAGGCCGTGGCGTTTGATGGCCGGCTTGATCTTGAGATTGGGGCCGCGATCGGCAATTGCCCAAACAGTGCCCTTCGGATCACCCGGCCGCTGCGAAAGACCGGACCCGAGGCCGAGCGTAAGTCGCATGCGGTTGCCATTCGCCAGCGTGATAACGCCGAGGGAGGTATCGCGCCACGCGAGTCGTTGGGCCTTAAAGCTTGGGGTCGTTTCATTCATCGCGTGCTTCAATCTGACGGCGTTACGGAAGCCCGTCGCCGGAGCGGGCGCCGAATCCCCCAGAAGACAGCAACCCTGCGGGTGCGGGCGGTATGCGACACCGTATACTCAGGCCCGAGACGCACTAAAGCCAAGCCAGGCGAGGACAATCGCAACGCCGCATGCGATCCAGCTCGGCCATATCGGCACAGCCATTCCGTTGAACATGATCTGCCATCTGGCCAACGCGCGCGCGAGCTGTAGCAGCGCGATGACCGCAACGATCGATGCTGCGAGCTTTGAGTAGCTTGTTGCATTCATGCCGGTCATCCCATCCGACATGCGTGCCCCGACACGCCAGCGACTGGCGCGTAAGTTTGATTCTATTACTTATCCGGAGCGCTGCTCCTCGAGGGTACGGAATCTACTGTCGTTTTCGAAGAAACCTGCGCGGCGAGCGCTGTTGAGCGGCGCGCTGCCTGATCCGCATCGGCGCTCTACTAGAGCCGCCGATCGCCTTTGTCACCCTGCCCGGGTTTGGCGACATTCTTGGCCTTCGTGCGCCGATCGACGGCAAGCGAACGGCCTACGTCGTCACTCTCCTTGAATTCCCCTTTGGGGTTCCGACGAACATATCGTTTGTCACCCTTATGAGGCTCTATAAGTTCGCGCTTCGAAGTCACCGGATGATCCTCCTGTGATGTTCAGCACTTAGCGAGCTCGCTGTAGTTGACCTGCTTCGGGAGCAGGCCACCGAAGAGTTGGGGCCATGAATACGCTAAACAAACCTCATGCTGCCCAGGATGATCAACGCATAAGGAATCGGGTGTGCCAAGGCTCGGAAAATACCTAGCGCGGCCTTGGAGTGGGAAGCTGAGCTCCCGGATATCGAACGGTCTGACGTCACGGATTTTGGAAGAGTTGGGCGCGGGGAGCGCGCCGTTGAGTAACGTTGGTGCCTTTGTGACTCGGTGTCGGTGGGGAGTTCCTCTGCTGGTAGGTTGTGGTTGGCGAGTTCGGTAGCGCCGCCACTCAAGCCCGGATTGTTTGTGACGGCGGGAAATGAAAAGGCGCGCCCCCTACCCGAATGCTGCAGCCCGAGTGGTACTTCCAGGATCGTCAAGGACATCCGCCGGGGGACGCGGAAGCGCTACTCCGCGGAAGAGAAGATCCGCATCGTACTGGACGGCTTGCGCGGCGAGCACTCGATTGTTGAGCTGTGCCGCCGCGAAGGCATTGCCGAAGGCCTCTACTACGGTGCAGGCTGCTCAGGACAAGCAAAAGTCTGCGTGGGTCAGCCGTTCGGGCGCCACGAAGCAACGGTAATAGGTCGCCGTCTTCACTTGGCCTTGATGCGCACCTATCCCTATGAACCTTCAGGCGACGGCAAAATCACGCGTACGGTCGTACCCTGGCTGCCGCTCTCCCGCTCGACCTGGCCGCCGAGCTGCTGGGCGAAACCCTCGACCAGACGGCCGCCGAGCCCGGAGTTGGCGCGTCTAATATCGATCCCCTCGCCATCGTCGGCGACTGTCAGGCGAAGCTCCCCAGGCACCCGCTTTAGTGTCACCATGACGGTGCCCTTTGTCTCGTTCGGAAAAGCATACTTGAGGGCATTGGTCACGAGCTCGTTCACAATGAGCCCCACCGGAATTGCCTTGTCAGTGGGCAGTAACTCGCTCTCGATGTCGGTCTTGAGCACGATTGACGTGCCGCCTTGTACCGATGCGACCAGATCGCGGCACAACTCATCCAGATAGGTCGCCGCATCGACCGCCTCGACGGTGTCGGATTTGCTCAGCTTGGAATAGAGCTGCCCGAGTGCGTCGATGCGATGCGAGACCCTTTCAAGCGCGGCCTTGCCCTCAGCCGCTCTTGAGGCTCCGCGCCTCGATCATGACCATTGCCGCAATAGACTGCAGGCTGTTCTTGACCCGGTGGGTCAGCTCTTGCATCAGCATGCCGATACGTTTGTGGGCGGCCGCGTGCTCGCGCTCCAGCGTCACGCGCTCGGTGACATCTTCGATCGCCAGGAGGATCTGTTGTATCTTGTTGCCAGGCCGATAGATCTTGCGCGCGTTGAGTACCATCACGCGCCGGCCAATTGACGGGAAGAACTGGTCGACTTCGAAGGCCTCGATGGTTGTTCGGCCAGAAAGGATGGTCTCGAGCGCGGTGCGGAGCTTGGGAATGTCCCACTGCCCGTTGCCAAGCTCATAGAGCTTCCGGCCGACCGTATCCTTTGGCGTGACTGCGAATATCTGGCAGAAGGAGCGGTTCGCGAAGCGGACCGTCAGGTCAGGCCCGAGCACGAGAAGGCCTTCGCGGATTGTCTCCACGACATCCAGTGGAATGACCTTGCGCACGGCAGTTTCCCTTGCGCACCCTCGGATGACGGGGCAAGCCACGTCAGCCTGCCTCCCGCGGCGCTCATCATAAGCTAGCTTGGGGTGCGGTGTCGGTAATGTACATTACCGTCGCGGTGCGCGACAGGTCCTGTTTACGCGTATGTCTTGGGAAGGTGAAAAGCGAGGCGGGTGCGGACCAGCTGATAGCATTCACAAGATGCCTGTGTGAGGCCCTGCCGATCGAGGATCGTGACTTGCCGTCGGCCGCGCTTGATCAAACCGTCACGTTCCAACTCGCGGGCAGCAATCGTGACGGTTGGCCTCTGGACACCCAGCATCTCCGCAAGCAGGCCCTGAGTGATCAACAATGTGTCATCGTCGCTGCGGTCGCGCATCATGAGCAGCCAACGCGCGAGCCGCTGCTTGAGGCCGTGCGCACCGTTGCATGCTCCTGACACTAGCACCTGCTCGAGAAAGGCGTGGACGTAAGTGAACATCAGACTTCGGAAGGACGGCATCGAGTTCATGGCCCGTGTGAACGCCGGGCGCGACATCTTTGCTGCGCTCCCAGGGAGCTGGACCAGAAGCCGGAAGGAGGACTGCTTGGCGCCGAACACGGCTTTCACACCCGTGCAACCCTCCCTGCCGATCGTTGCCATCTCGATGACGCTGCCGTCCGCATAAACTGCCACCACCGAGACGACACCGCTATCGGGGAAATATACATGGTCGAGCGAACTGTCGGCGTCCATCAGCACCTGCCCGCGTTGGCAGGTGATGTGTTCGAGCTCCGGCATGAGCCGCTTGAGATTGCGGGATGGCAGAGCGAGTAAGAGCCGATTGCGAGGCCAATTTGATGCAGCGCTCATGTCGTCCAAAACAGCGCCCAGTTCGCTCTGGTTGCTAGGGATCTTTCCCTCATCAAGTATCGCCTGCGCGTGACGCGCGATTCCTGGATCGACTTGGTTTCCGTGCAACGGGCCGCACAACGGATCTCGCCGTTACGGGTGTCGCTTGCGGCCTCGCCGTCGGGCGGTCCTTAAACGGACCCTACCCGGGAGCAAACCGAAGCTGACAGACTCGGAATCTACCTAGTCCGGCCCTCGTGGCTGACTAAGCTGCCTCTTTACTGAACTGGACCGAACGTTTCTCGATGGGCTGCCGGAGGGATGTAAGATGAGCTGCCCACTAGTTACCTGCGTTCCTCCAGAGCTTGGCGGACCAATGCTCCTTCGAGCGTTCTCGGGAGCCCGCAACCACTCGTCGCCTGGACGTTTCTGGCGCGAGTTCTTCGGGAGGTGCAGCGATATTTCTGCCGTCGGTCTCGGTTGTCTTTGGGCCCGCCAGGGCCATAGGTGGCGTAAGCAATGGCGCCGGTTCCACAGGGGGCGTTTTGGCCGTCTTGTCAAACGGCAGTGGCTGCGCGGTGACGGCCTGTATGAGGCGTTCATTACAGGCAAAATGCCGGTTGCCTTTTATCAGGGCAAGGAGCACTTGATCGGGCTCGCTGACGGGTAGTCTAGCATTGGCACGATCGATGAACGTCTTCATGGCTTGGCGCGTTGAGGTGGTCCACGCGCCGTTGATCTCGCCGTGATAGCAACCCACGCTCTTTAACTCGCGCTGCAAGGCTCGCGTGAGAGATCCCCGATCCAAAGCCGGCGCAGAGGTTTCTACTGGCATCGGCGGGCGAGGGCCGATCGATGCCACTGTTGTCGCCTGCTCAGGTTCGAAGGACGCTGGGGCAGCAGGACGCCGGACTGCTTGCCAAGCGGCAGCAGCACCGGACGAGACCGTGGTGTGGCTCGTAGTAATAAGCTTGGCCCCCTCGGGCACTTGGGCACTGAAGAAAATTGCTGCACCGGTGATGCCCGCTCCCGCTAGGGTTGCGAGCACAAGAACTGGGGAACTGGTCATGTGGCCCCGGACGTCAACTGCGATCAGTTAAACATCGCGGCACCGCGACAAGGTCCCCCGGCCTCGGAGCGCTGCTGCCCGGCAATCCGAATGCCCAATCTCAGGGGCATTCTTTGTCGTCCCCCGATGCGGATCGCTGGAGAGCGACACGTTTGTCTCAAGCCTTGATCCGTCACTGCACGATCTCCACTCTTACTTGGGCCAAGCCGGTGCCGGTCATGCCGAGAATTTCCGCTGCGCGTCGCGAAACATCGATGACGCGGCCTCTCGAAAATGGTCCGCGGTCGTTGATCCGAACAACCACGTGTTTGCCCGTCTTGAGCACCGTGACGCGCACCCTCGTCCCGAAGGGTAAGGTCCGATGGGCGCCAGTAACCCCGTTTGAGTTAAACGGCTCACCCGACGCAGTTTTTCGGTTCTGGGAGTAATAGGACGCCAACCCGATTTCATCGCGCTCGCCGCCCAACGCCTTGCTCGAGGTGAGGCAGGCGAGAGGCAGCGCCAAGTACGCAAGCAGCAGTCCGGTCCAGCGAACCATCTGTGTTATGCGGTCCATGCTGAGGGATTTTGAAGTTGCGCGGCTCAGGCAACCCTCCTGCGCACGATGCTGATAAGGAGGAGTAGAACGATCGCGCCAGCGGTAGCCGAGACGATCTGCCCGGTGAAATTGCCACCTGGGAACAGTCCCAGCTGCGGCAGTAGCCATCCACCAATGACAGCACCGACGATGCCGACTACGACGTTGCCGACAACTCCAAATCCGTACCCCTTGACGATGATCCCTGCCAAGAAGCCCGCGACCGCGCCTATGAGTAACAAGATCACCAGAGGTTCAACTTGCATGCGTATTCTCCTGCGTTGTTCAATGCCACATTTCGTCTGTTGTCTCGCGGCCGAAGCGGACGATTGCGTGATCCAACCCCGCGCTGATCGACGGCAAGGCGCAGGATGGGACAGCTACCTGGAGGAATGTGGCGACGCCAGATACGGAATATGCTCAGTATTGATTGCCAGAATGGTCTATCCGGCTGCCGAAGGTTCGTGCCGATAGCCCGCGAAAATCCGTGGCGAGGCGAGCGAGCTCCGCCGAGTGGTGACGTCCGTAAGAGGAAATGACGGAACGCCAGGGACCTTGGTGGCGTTCCGGACTTTGTTGCGCTTCAGTGCTACGGACAGAAACCGCTCATTCCGAGATCACTTTCGCAATCTCGTAGGCGGCGGGATCGACGATCACGACATCGTCCTCCACGACGATGTAGCGAAAGGACGCAATCTGCGGAACCTGCGCTATGAGGGCATCGGGGAAGGCGAATAGCTGGACGCTGCGCGGGATTTCAGCGCCGAGGGCAAGGCGGATGCGCAACTGCGTTCGCATACCATCCTTGGGCACGCTCGCGTAGATCAGACGCATCTCCTCGGGTGAAAGTGCAAGGGCCAGCGATGGCGCAGGGGGGAGCGGGCCGGCGGTCTCGATCGAGTCGTCGATCATGTCCACGATGGCGTAGGTGTCAGGGTCCACCACGCAGATCGTGTCGTCGACCACGATGTAGCTGTACGCGGCATAGAGCGGAGCAAGAGCGATCAGCGCCGGCGTGAACCGATGCAGGCGATGGCGCCGCGGCACGTGGTTACCCACGGCCAGGGCAATGCCCAGCCGATTGCGGGCAATGCGCTCCACCTTGCCCTGCCGGAAAAGCCCTCGGTGGACCTCGCGGCGCTGCTGGTCGGTGGCGTGGACACGGGCCGCGGTGGGCTGTGCGTGCGGCTCGCCCTTGGCGGCGGCGTCTGGGCGACGCTGGTCCTTCTCGACGTGCTTCGGGCCGACCGTGGCGGCGGGCTTGGCCTGGCGCTGGCGCACTTGGTCCTGCGCGCGCTTGTCTTGCGCCTGCCGGCTCTGCTGGCCGATCTGGCGGTCCACGGGCTGACCTTGCTGAGCGCGCTTGCGCTCGGCCGGCTGGCGCGTCCCCGCCTGAGCTGCAGCCGGCGGTTGCCGGCGGCTGCGCTGGGCAGCAGCAGGAAGCTTTGATGGCGCACGAGCAGCCGGCCTGTCCGCCTGCCGCGCGGCTCTGCGGGCTGGCGCGGCACGAGCAGCCGGCCTGTCTGCCTGCCGCGCCGCTCTGGGGGCTGGCGCAGCACGAGCAGCCGGTTTGTCGGCCTGCCGTGCGGCTCTGGGAGCTGGCGCGGCTCTCGGTTGTTTTGCATCTCGCTTGGCCGCGGGCCGCTCACCTTTTTCGGGGGCCTGGGCGATGCCCATCGAACTCACGCCCGCCAGAGCGACAGCTCCGGCGAGCCCGGCAAGTACTCGTTTCATCGGATGAACTCCTTCGACATTCGGATTGTGTCTAAGTTTGCCCCGTCGGTAACGCGACCCGGGTCGGGGGACCGAGGTCGCTGATCATGGGTTGTCTGCCTTGGACCAAGGCGCTGGCGCTGCCTGACGGGGAACGGGGATGGGCAAGCGCCTCCTAAAGGGACCAAACGGGAGGGAAATCCGGAGGGCCGCAGCCATAGAAGCAACAGCGTCAACCACGCGCCAGACTCGGAAAGTACCTAATGTCGGCAACGTTCCCGGTCTGCTTGGACCACCGGTGGTTGCCTGGACGAGCTTACTGCTGTTCGTAATCAGAGCAGTTCGTGGCAAGGGCCTGCTTGGTGGGCGGGGGCGTTGGTAGGCGGCTGTTGACCAGCGGGTCTTAGGCGCGGCCCACCTCTTCCCAATCCATGGTGCGCACCACAATCAAGAATCCGCGCCAGTTTGCAACGTGGGTACTTTCCGAGTCTGGTTTGTAGTAGGCGCTGGTCCCCCTATGTAGCCGCGTGCCAAACAAAAGGAGGAACGCGATGAGAGGATTTCGGCTATTGCTTGGTGCCGCTGTGGTGATCGTCGCCGGGTCGCTGAGCGCGAGTGCGCTACCCACCGATGGCGGCCGCCTCGCCGGCATAGAGGCTGATCATTCGTCGATGGTGACACAAGCGCGGAGCAGGCGGAGCTCGCGGCGCTGTTTCAACAGTTGCATACGCGGCAAGAGATACCGTTCCTGTCAAGTACAGGACGACAAGTCGGGTTGCTGCAGCCAGCGCTGCGACCGCGGCCGCTAGCGAAGCGTGAATGGTACACAGTCTCAGCCAGACATCCCCTGAGAAGGGGTGTCTTTCCGCTGCCTGACCTCTGGGCCGGCCGTCACATTGTCCGCTTGGCGTGACGACCAAGTGTCACCGCTATGACGCGCTCCGACCGCGACTCGAATGGCTGCGGACCAATTCATCATCGCTCGAGCGATAGCGGTTGCTTTCCTCTCGACTATCGGCGCCGCGCAAGGTCAGCCCAACGGATCGGATCGAAGGAAAAATGCAAAGCGCCGCTCGAGAACGGCAAGATCAAATTCAATAACACAGTGCGTCGAGCAAGAACTCGGCTACGAGCCGCCCGCTCCGGAGACTGTGCGCCCGTTGCTGCTGTGCCGGGAACGGGCGGTCGGTGCCAGGAGCGGTCCTCTAGCGCGACCACTGGCATCGGTCCACTTGCGAACCATTTCCCAAATTGAGGTGCCTTCGCCGCTGCAAACCTTGAGGCGCTCTGGGATCAAAACCGGCCCCTTGCTTTATCCCCCGGAACTTTGCTCGAACGTGTAGACCGTCACCCACCGGCTGGGTCATCGTCGCGCCAGGAGTTGAACTCGGTGATGGCATGAGCGAATCCACCAATGCGCGCGCGGCAGCGCGGCAGCTCAGCATTCGGCGATTTCTCGCCCACGCGCGAGACCAACTTTCCTTCGACATTGGCTTTCTGCTCTGGGACGGCTCCACTGTGCCGGCCGATTTGCCTTCGAGCGACCTGACGATCGCGATCGCCGATGAGCGCGCCGTAGCGGCGCTCATGCGCCGGCCGAACCTCCAAACCATTGTCAACCTATGGGTCGCTGCGCGGATCGACATCCGCAACGGCTCGATTTTTGATCTCGCGACGCGCCGCCCGAAAGTGCGCACCCGAGATTTTCTAAAAAGCCTCGACAAGCGCCTCGCGCTCTCCACGGCGGTGAAGTTCGCCTTCCTTCCGCGGGGCGGACCATGGCCGCTCGAAAGAATTCGTGGCGACAAGGCGCCCGCCGATGGCAACGAAGATGCCAATCGAAAAAATATTCAGTACCACTACGATCTTTCCAATGTCTTTTACGCGCTCTTCCTCGACCCGGAGATGGTCTACTCGTGTGCGTATTTCACCGATTGGGGCCACGATCTAGCTACAGCGCAACATGACAAGCTCGACATGATCTGCCGCAAGCTACGCCTGCAGCCAGGCGATACGTTTCTCGACATAGGATGCGGTTGGGGAGCTCTGGTCTGCCATGCTGCACGACACTATGGCGTACGCGCCCACGGCGTCACACTTGCTGACCAGCAGCACGCCGCCGCCAAGGACAAGATCATTCGCCTGGGCCTCCAGCATCTCGTCACCATCGAGCTCGGAGACTATTCGAAGCTGGAGGGTTCGTACGATAAGATTGCGTCGATCGGGATGTTTGAGCATGTCGGGCTTCGCAACCACACAACCTACTTCCGCACGATACATCGGCTCTTGAAGCCGCGTGGGCTTTATCTGCATCACGCGATTGCCCGACGTTCAACGCGCGACGGCAAGAGCTTTCGCAAGAAGCCCGAGCATTTGGCACTTCAGCGCTACATCTTCCCAGGGGGAGAAGTCGACGATCTTGCAATGTCGATCGCAAATCTCGAGCGGCACAGATTCGAGGTGCACGATGTTGAAAACTGGCGCGAACATTACGCTCGCACAACGCGCCTTTGGCATGATCGCCTATGTTCAAACCGCGAGGCCGCCGAGCGCGAGGTCGGCAGTGTAAAGACCAGGCTGTGGCTGGCCTATCTCGCCGGTTGCTCGCTCGGTTTCGAACGGGCCGCAATGGCTGTTTTTCAGACACTCGCATCGAAGCGCACGCGCGGCCCGTCCGGCCTCCCCCCGACGCGCGCAGATCTTTACGTGTGAGCCGGCAACGCAATTGACGAACGCCCTGTCGCAACCGGGCCGCCGCAACGTCTGCTCATCGTCTGACAACAGCCGCGCTGCTGCCCCACAACGCTGGGCAGAGAAGTGCCAAGAGCACGTGTACCTAAGACCGCGGTGGCAGGGTGAAAGTGCCTCCGTTACCGGACGTTGCAGCACGGCGAACGGGCGGCGGTCAGTCAATCCCGAGCGGCACTGCCTAGCGTTGACACGTTGGCGGCTAAATTCCTCCTCCTGGCAAACGACCTCCGACACTTAGCTTATCTTCAACCCGGCTTACTCCGTCGGTCTCCTCGACGAGTGCACGCAGTGCATTGCGCTGGTCGGTGGTATCGACATGGCCCCAAAGCTCCACCACGCCGTCGTTCACGATGAGGTTGATGTAGCTCTCGTTTATCCAGGACTGGCTCTGGATGCGGTTGTGCAGCGTCTTATGCAGAGCGGCATTATCAATCTTCGTAGCCGCCTTGGAAATCTGAGCCTGGCTTAACGCGCGCACGAGATCGCCGCGCGTGATGATCCCAACGAGGCGGCCCTCTTGCATGACGGGAACTCGTTTGATGCGTCGGGTGTCGAGGATGTCAGCGACATCCCCCAGTTCCGCATCATCACGGACCGAGATGACATAGCGGGACATGACATCGTGCGCCTTGAGGCCGTGTGCCTTCGCGTACTCTCGTGCCAACTCGCTTGAGTCCGCAAATATGCGGAACCACCACTTGTGCTTGCGTTCGGTTCCTACCTCTGCGCGATGCAACAGATCACTTTGGCTGACCATGCCAACCACCTTGCCATCGTCGCTTAGCACCGGAACGCCACTGATATGCTTCTCCACCATAAGGGCCGCAATGTCGCGGACCGAAGTGTCGGGTCGCACCGTCGTGACATCTCGCGTCATGATATCTTGAGCGTTCATTCGCGACCTCCCTAGCTTCGACCCCCAGGAAAGCTTTTCAGCTTTGGCCTGGGGCAACTTTGATGTGTGTCAACGGGGTTGGTTTGGGGGCCTTCGCCCCGATGCCGTTATCCCGAAACGGGCACCCAGTGTCGCAATCGACAAGATCTTCCGCCTCATGCGTGATCTGGGTCCTGCCGGATGCGCCAGCATCTCTTGGCACATGGTGGTTTTGCAACCGGCACACGTAGTTTGTTGCGGTGCATGAGTCGGGTTGGGGTCATTTGCCGACTCATGGGCTGCAGCAAGGGCAGAGCGTGCTCGAGCAGCTCTCGGCCAAAGCCCTGGCGCAAAGGGCGAGCCAAGCAGCATGGTCGCCATCTGCCGCCCTTTGACCGCGATCAACGCGCTGCAACACACAGTCTGGCGTTCTGCGCACCAGTCGGCAGACAGACGCTGCCATCCGCGGGACGGCCACGCTATCCATGACAGCTCAGTCCATCAACACTGGAACTGCCGCCGCAGCCGGTGGTCCCGCCCGTGCGGAGAGCGTTGCGGACTATATCGTCGAGGCAGTGCCAACTGCTCGACCAGACGAGAGCGCAGCAGCCGTGCGGCGACGGCTCACCGAACGCCGCTACGAAGACGCCTCACACATCTTTCTCGTCGATGATGCAGGACGGCTCGTGGGCGTCGCCGCGATCGGCGATGTCATGGCGAGTCCCGCGGCAACGCCCCTCCACATGCTTGCACGGGACGTCAACTCGCATGTCGTCACGCCTGCCACCGACCGCGAAGAGGCGGCGAGCACAGCGATCCGAGCTGGGGCTTCGGTACTCGGAGTTTGTGACGCCAACGCGCGCTTCATCGGCGCGGTGCCGGCGTCGGCCTTGATTTCCATCCTGCGCGACGAGCACCTGGAGGACCTGCATCAGATGGCGGGTATCCTCGGCAAGTCGGAAGCCGCCAAGGCTGCGCTGATGGCACCACCGCATCGTCGCGCCCTCTACCGCTTGCCATGGTTGCTAGTGGGAATGGCGGGCAGCGCGCTCGCGATCGCCATGATGACGCGCTTCGAGACAGCGCTTGCCGCTCACATTGCGGTTGCGTTCTTCATCCCGGCAATCGTCTACCTGGCGGACGCCGTCGGCACGCAGTCGGAAGCCGTAGCCGTGCGCGGGCTGTCGCTCACCTCCGCCGATCTTGCACCGCTGCTGGCAGGCGAGCTTGGCACCGGCATTCTCATCGGCGCGACCTTGGGACTGCTGGCCTACCCGCTGGTCTGGCTGGCGTTCGGCAGCGCGGCACTCGCTGCAACGGTGGCGATCTCCCTGGTTGCCGCGAGCAGCGTCGCCACCACCATCGGTCTGCTTCTACCGTGGCTGTTCGCAAAGTTTGGCTACGATCCGGCGCTCGGCTCGGGCCCGGTCGGCACGGTGGTCCAGGATGTGCTCTCCCTGTTGATCTATTTCCTGATTGCCACGGCCCTCATCTTCTAATGCCCACCGAATGACTCCACAGACGCCTGCGCCAATCCCATCAACGACAAGAGATCCAATGGCCCAGTTGGAAAGCCACGGGAGTGTTCACGGCATCGACGCGCTGGTGCCGGCAGAGATCGCCCGCAAGGCCGAGCACGTCGGAGCGCAAAAGACGCAGCTGGATTTCTGGAGCCTGGTGGTGCTCGCGGTCCTTGCCGACGCCTTCATCGCTCTTGGAGCGATGTTCGCGACCACGGTTCTCGCCGGCGCGAACGGGGCCTAGGCCTGCTCTGAAAAGCATGTTCTGCTCGAAGCAGTACCCGCCGCGTTTGCGACCGATCATCTTGGCTTGAAGGGTGCCGACGTCCAGCCTTGGCGGACGACCAAGCATGATGTCGAGTGTCTCGTAGGAGATCGCATGAACGTGCGCAAACATGAGGCCATTGAGTGTCTCAAGCGTTGGAGCGAGCAATCCGGAGCCGTTCGAGCCACGCTCGCAGGTCAAAGTGTCCGTCGGCCATCGAACCCTCGCGACTAGGATCACATCAAATATCGAGCTGATTGATTTTGTACGGGGAGGCCGACGCCTGCAACATTTTCGCCCCGACTTGCCGCCAGTTGCTCTCAGTGGCGGCTCTTGGCACCCCTCAGACCAAGTAGGGCCGACGTGGAAGCTCCTGCACCCAAGGGTTCACCGGACCATCCGCCCGACTACATCGGACCAGCTGGCCACGGACTGCACTTGTTGAGGCGCCGTGAGACGCGATGACCTCACTCGGGCACCGGAGGCCTTCGGAGCCCGCCCTCCTGCGCTCGAACCGTGTAAACGTCTTGAGCCGTTACACCAGTCCAAAGCGCAGCCGCCGCCTGATGATCGCGGGGGCACCACTTCCACGGTCGGGCCGTGGAGATGCCCGTGGCGTTCGGCGCACTCTGCTGACTAACGGACTACGCATGCACGACCTTGGCCATGAGAATATTTTGTGGGGTCGCCGGCGCGGGGCGGGGCCCGTTCAATTCAAGTGCGGCATCGCTGCAACATGCTTATTGGGGAAGCTGCGGGAACAATTGGAGCCTATTTCTGGACATCAGGATAAAGGGATGGCGTCATCTTGACTCCAAACATAGCAAATACAGGCCTATTCGTGACGCCATCGAAATGAGCATGGTGATAACGTTTGAAATCAGCGATTGGAATCAAGCCGGCTTTTGACGCTATGCGGAAATGTTTGTTTTGGATCACCGAAACGTTGCGAAAGAGAGACGACCGTTGTCTCTCGAATGTATCAGTTCTTTTTGGGGGCGGCTCGCGGCCGCAAGCGGCCGCGACCGGGTGCTATCGCGCGCCCCCGTTGGGGCCGCGCGACCGAGCCGCCTTCGGCGTCTCGGCACGTTCGTGTGACGCCCCCTGCCGCTGGACTGCGGTCACCGCGATGCCAATCGTCACCGGCGCCAGCGTTGCCAAGTTTGATCAACCCAAAAGCATGCATGGCCTTCTGCCCGACCGCTTCCAGCCTGCAGCCGTGCTCGGGTCTGTCGAGGCATGGCCTGGAAGCGTCGCAACCGCGGAGAGGTCACCGCGCCGGCCAGCCTTCGACAGCCCCTGCGCGCGGCTGCTGCGTGCGATCGCGGGCCGGGGCAAAGAAACGGGCTTCCAGGCCGAACAAAGAAACTGAGGGGCTTGGGGCGCTGTGACAGCTTCCCCTCACACACTGTCGAGTCCACGATGCATTGCTTTGGATGCCCGCAGGAATTTGAGCGAGCGGTTCGTCCACATTTCGTCACAAACGACGATCGACCAAACCCTTGCAGTGAAATCGCCTGCTACACTCTGATCCGGCGTTAGACAATATGAGACTCATTTGGCTTCCCGCGCCATCCCTCTTTTTCCCGCGTTTTCCCCTTCTAATTCCGCCCCAATTGCACGTACAATAGGATTAACCGCAGCAATTTCGATATTGGCATCTTTGCGCGGGACCGTGCCATGAAACCCAGAATCGCCGCCTACGTGACCGCCGACGTGGCGCGGCGGCTCGATCTCGCAGCAAAGCGACCGGGCGCCACCAAGTCGGACATCATCACCGAGGCCCTCGACCGGTTCCTCGATCCGGCCCGGGACAAGCAGCTCGCCGCCATGGTGCTTAACGGGCAGCGCGAGTTGTCGCGGGATTTCCGCCGTATGGCGCGCGAGCACGCTGTTGTCGCGGAGACGCTGGCTCTCTTCGTGCGCTACGTCCTGACTGTCACGCCGCCATTGCCGCGCAGTGATCAGGAGTCCGCCCGCCTGATCGGACGCCAACGCTATGAAGTCTTCGTTGTGGAAGTCGGGAAGCGCGTCGCCTCCGACCGCACCCTGGTCTCCGAGGTCATGCGAGCACATCCCGAGGCCGATGCCGATCGGGGTATTCGGCCTGTGGACCGCGCTCCAGGGCAGCAGGCGGCGACCGACAAGGCTACGCCTGTTCCAGCCAATGACACCATGCCGGTGGCAAAGGACGGTTCGCATGCTTGAACGGACGGAGTTCGTTGGGCGCCACGCGGCTTTTGTCGCCTCGTTCCCTCTTATCCCGTATTGCGTGGCAGGTAGTGGGGTGGCCGCCGTTGCCGTGCCGTGGATGATAGCGGCAGCGCCAGCAGCGAACGTCGCGGCCGGCGAGGCTGCGCTGGCGACCGCCATCCTTGCCCTGCTTGTCGCTGCCGCTCGCCTTGCTGCCGCTGATTGGTGGGCCGAGAAGAAGAGTCGTAGGGACTGGGTTGCCATGCGCAAGGCGGCCGACGTCACGCCTGCCCCTGGTGGGGCACCGGCCCCGCACGCCGAATACTACGCGCCGGCCGTGTGCAATGATGCGCTTTGCGTTCATTTCCGCGCTCATCGTCACGCCGTTCGGTCCAATGCTCCCGAGCCCACTATCGACAGCAAGAGCGAGGAAGCCACCTCACTGTCGATCGATAGCGATGCGCCGCTGCCGGCTACGGCGCCGATGGCTTTTTCAACCGCACAGGCACAAAGAAGCGCGGCCCCAGACACGAGCGCCGACGCAAGCGTCCCGCCAACGGCCGGCCCGGCTGGCAAGGCGGGGCCGAATCGCCTTCATGCACGAGCGCAGCTTGTTGGCGCTATCCGGATCAGGCGGCGAGCCCAACTTCGCGCGTGCTTAGCGACGCAGAACCGGCTTGTGGCCAACGGCGGGGCGTGGAGGACGTGGCCCAGCTCCGACCAACGATGCCAATCGCATACCATTCCCCTCAAGATCGTCTCCAACATCATCGTCTTGGGCCAGGGCAACCGCCCGTCACCCGATGGAGCGGATGCGCCGGGCCCGGAACCGAGCGACGGCACCTTCAGCGGCGGTTCGAACGGCGCACAGCATCCGCGGGCCAGGATCAAGAGCTTGTCGCCCGAAGTCTCCCTCGACGCCAAGCGGCAGCTAATCGCCCTCGCAGAAGCCCTTGCCCGCCAGGCTGCGCGTGAGGATGAGGCTGCAGAGCGACTGGCAGAGCGCTCCCGTTCTCCACCCGATGCTCCGGCCGAAAATTCGCCCCGGCGTGATGCCAAAGAGGACACCAGCTGAGCCGCGTCCTTGGACGACGCGGCGCCGCGCCATTTTGAGAGATAGCCATGTAGGGGGTGCCCATGCGCGCTGCGATCTACGCTCGCTTCTCGAGCGATCTGCAGGACCTGCGCTCCATTGCCGACCAGGTGGAGCTTGCACGGCGCTACGCTGAGGGACGCAGCCTGAACGTGGTCGAGGTCTACGATGACGCCGCCATCTCGGGTGCCTCGACGCTCAACAGGCCGGGCCTGTTACGCCTGATCGCGGATGCACAAGCCCGCAAGTTCGACGTGATCATCACCGAGAGCCTCGATCGCCTCTCACGCAGCCAGGCCGACATTGCGGCCCTCTATGAGAAGCTGCAGTTCTTTGGCGTCCGAGTCGAGACCCTTGCCGACGGCGCCGTGTCCGAGATCCATGTCGGCCTCAAGGGCACCATGTCCGCCCTGTTCCTCAAAGACCTGGCGCAGAAGACGCGCCGGGGACAGATCGGCCGGGTGAAGGCCGGCCGCATCCCCGGCGGCAAGAGCTATGGCTATGACGTGCTCAAGGACGGGGATGAGCGGGGACGGCGCGCGATCAACCCGCCAGAGGCCGACATCGTCCGCCGGATCTTTCGCGAGTACGCCACGGGGAGAGGGCCGCTGGCGATCGTCCGCGACCTCAACCGCGAAGGTATCCCCGGACCCACCGGCCGGCACTGGAACGCCTCGGCGCTGCTCGGGTCGCCCAAGCGGCGCAATGGCATCCTCAACAACGAGCTCTACATCGGCCAGATCGTCTACAACCGCCAGCGGTTCTTGAAGGATCCGGCCACGGGCAAGCGCATCTCGCGCGAGAACCCGGAGCGCGAGTGGCACCGCCAAGCGGCTCCCGAGCTGCGCATCATCGATGACCGTGCGTGGGAGTTCGTCCAGCGGCGGCGCGCGGAACGCGGCGGTCCCCACCTCTACCAGCAGCGACGCCCGCAACGGCCGCTGTCAGGGCTCATGTACTGCGGCGCCTGTGGCGCCAAGTTCATCGTCGCCACGCACGACTATCTCAGATGCTCCGCACGCACTAACCGCGGCACCTGCGAGATTTCGCGCACCTTGCTGATGGGCGAGGTCGAGCAGCGCGTGCTCTCCGCGCTGCGCAGCCATCTGCTCTCCCCAGACGTCGTGACGTCCGCGGTCGAAGCTTACCAGAAAGAGCGCAAACGCCTCGCCGAGGAGCGGCGCCGGTCGCGCCACAAGCTGGAAGCAGCCGCGGCTGAGGTCGAGCGGAAGATCGCGCGGCTGCTGACGCTCGTCGAGAACGGCCACGCCGATCCGGTCGCCACCGGACCGCGCATCAATGAGCTCGTGGCCGAACGCAAGCGCCTCGCCGAGGCCCTCAGGCAGCAGCCCGCTTCCAACGTGGTGGAGTTCTTGCCCAAGGCTGCCGAGCGCTACCGTCAGAAGGTGGCCGACATTCATGCGGCGCTGAGCCGAGGTGAGGAGGGTGACCACGAGGCGGTTGCGCTGGTGCGCTCGCTGAT
This sequence comes from uncultured Alphaproteobacteria bacterium, assembly GCA_963832445.1. Classification (GTDB taxonomy): domain Bacteria; phylum Pseudomonadota; class Alphaproteobacteria; order Rhizobiales; family Hyphomicrobiaceae; genus AWTP1-13. The sequence goes on along the minus strand of CAWHUM010000009.1, from coordinate 265,710 downwards.
CGGCCGCATCGTCGTCCACGCCACGCCGCAGCCCGAGCCACTCGGCCTCGAAGTCGAAGGCAGCCTCGCCGCGCTGATGATCGAGGCGCCCAAGCTGGAACATTCCGGCATAAGCTGCTGCATGCCCCCGCAACCATCGGTACCGAATCCAAGTTCTCCCTTGGTTCACGCATTAGGGCGGCCAAGTTCCCGAACAGTTCCAATTTGGGCGGCTTGTCCGGAGGCGTCGGCGCCACTGTGATGCGTTCAATGAGCTCCCGCACCAGCGTGATCGCCTCGCGTGACGCCTCGTCGCCCTTCGTCAAGGCCGCGTGAACGTCCGCCACCTTCTGCCGGTATCGCTCGGCGGCGTTCGGATGCAGGGCGATCGCGTCGGCTTCACTTCCCGGCGGCATCTGTCCCAGTAGTGCGCGCCTCTCGGCCTCAAGCTCGTTGAGGCGCAGCGCGAGCGCCCGGGGATCGCCGCCCTTTTCGCCCATGGCAATGACGCCGGAGATTTTCCTGTCTACTGCCGCAAGATCACGCTCCGCATTCCGGCGCTGCTTCGCCCGCTCCTTGGCCAGCCGGCTGCGCTCGATCCGGTACGCCTCCACAGCCTCCGCCACCAGGTCCGGCGCGAGCAGATAGCTCTTGAGCGCCGCCACCACACGGGCTTCGATCTCGGCCAACCGGATCGAACGTCGGTTGTCACAGGTCCCCTTGTTCTGGTGAGCCGAGCATCCGACCCGGTCCCCACCGACGATGATCATCGACGCCCCGCAGGCGACGCAGGTCAACAGTCCGGACAGGAGGTGCTTCGGCCGGCGTTTCCGCCCCAGCTCGGCGCCTCCCGACCGCGGCCCGCCCAGGCGCGCCCGCCTCGCCTGCGCCGCGTCGAACAGCTCAACCGGCATGATAGCCAGCTCGGGTATTTCCTGATCCAGCCACTGATCCGGTGGATTGCGCCGCGCCTGCCGCTTCCCTGTCGCCGGGTCCTTGATGAACCGTTGGCGGTTGTAGACAAGACGCCCCGCATACAGCCGATTGTTGATGATCCCATTGAGCCGCAACCGGCTGCCGTTGATCGTAGATGCGTTCCATTGCCCGCCGCGCGGGCTGGGGACCTTCTCAGCATTGAGACGGGTCGCGATCACTATCGGGGAGTCCCCGCCGACGTACTCTTGAAAGATGCGCCGCACGATCTCGGCTTCGGCCTCGTTGATTGTCCGCCGCCCGCGATCATCGCCCTCACGCACAACGTCGTAGCCGTAGCAACGGCCGCCGGGGATGCGCCCCGCCTTGACGCGCCCGACCTGACCCCGCCGCGTCTTCTGCGCCAAATCGTCTAAGTAAATCGAGGCGATAATGCCCTTGAGCCCGACGTGGAGCTTGCCCACCTCGCCATCGGCGAGGGTGACGATCTTGACACCCCAGTACGCCAGTCGCTTGTGCAGACCAGCAATGTCTTCAAGATCACGTGATAGACGGTCGATCGATTCGGTCAGCACGGCATCGAACTGCCGCTGCTGGGCGGCCACCAGCAGATCTTGCAAGCCTGGTCGATTATGCAGCGAAGCTCCCGAGATCGCCGCATCAGAGAACTCGGCGACCACCTCCCAAGCCTGCCGAGCAGCGTGGTCACGAGCCGCCCCGATCTGGTCGGCTATGGATCTGACGTCTTGGAGGTCCGAGCTGAATCGGGCGTAGACGGCGACGCGCATGACGTAGTGCCCTCCCTCGCTTGATCGAGGGCATTGTCCTCGCGCGCCGCTTGGCGCGCAAGCACGTGTGCAAGCTTGCGCAGCACTTCTTTCGCCGCTCGCAGCTCATCATCCAACGACTCAGCTGCCGCACCAATCTCGCCAACCGTCTCGTCCGACCTCAGGCGAACCATGTTACGACCATGCCTGCCCGCGCGGCTAAGGTACCTCTGCGATCAGAATGGTGATCTCGGACTCGTCCCTCAATGAGGAAACGCGGGAAGACGCCGGATGCGAGCGGATGCTCAAGGAACCGCCGGGAAGGTCGACCCACTCCTCCTTCAACTAGCCGTCACTGGCTAGTCGAGTGTCGCCGCAGCAGGTGATCGCTGGGGCAGAGCCGCCTTACACCAAATCAGTCTGTCGGACCGGGGGCAGGCGTGCAGACTATCTCGTGGGGCCGATCTCGGCGCTCTTTCTTTGCGCGTCTTCGCCGCAATGCAGGCGCCGACCCGTAGGGTCTGACGGTCAGAGAGGCATTGATGGAAGAGTACCTTCTGCGGTTATGTCGACATGAAGCACGCAAGCTTGAGGGATGCCACTCGCTCACTTGGCTGCGGCGATCTACGCCCAAGTTCGAGCGCGTCTGAGGTACGCAACCAATGAAATCCCGGAAACTCTCAAGCGTCCCTGCAGTTGCCGGCCAATGCCTGTGCGGGGCTGTGCAGTTCGAGATGGAGTACCTCGCGTTCTGGGCTTGGCACGATCACAGCCGCGCCAGCCGGCTTGCGCATGGCGCCGTGTACGCGACCTACATCGGGACGTGGCGTAAGCGCTTTCGCATCACTGCGGGGGAGCGCGAGATCAACCGTTTCGAGGAGAAGGAGACGGGCGCGGCGCGCAGCTTTTGTCGGCGCTGCGGCACGCCCCTGATTTACGAGCGCGCCCGCTCGCGGCACATGATCAACATTCCCCGCGCTCTCTTTCAGAGCCGCACCGGCCGTCAGCCGATTTACCACATCGCCATCGAAGAGATGCAGGACTGGGCCTACGCCGGCGAGCCGCTGGTTCCGCTCAAAGGCTATCCCGGCGTGTTCTGGAAGCGAACCAAGAAGAGAAGTCGGGTACAGGAGGTCCGCCTCTCAGCATCGATCCGGTAGCGTTGCTCATGACATCTCCGACGCCCCCGTGCTTGCCGATGCACACAACGGCGCCAGTTTGTTCGCACCGATGCAACGAGGTCCAGGGGACTCCATTTCCGCTTTGCAGAGATAGCGGACGTCGTGCCCCCCGACCCGCAAGGCTTCCGGTCCGTCTCCTTCACGTCTGCATCGCCTCGACAGCGGAAACAGCGGAAGGTGGCCCCTCCGCGTGCGTGTTTCTTCCGTCCGTCTGCACCGAAGCCCGCCCTGTTCAGGGGACTTGGGGCTCTCTGTTCTCTCGTGGGCGGATAAGGCATGCTCAGCGCATGCCGAAGCCCAAAACCTCCCCCCAGCCCGAACCAATTCCTGACAAAGACCCCGCCTGGTTGCTGCTCGATCCAACGAGCCAGCCAAGGCCGCCCGCAGCGACACGTCCCGACCAGCTTCCCTTTCTGGAACTCGGCTGGGCTGACTTTGAACGTCTTGCGCGCCGCCTTGCCGCAGCAGCCGGACAGGTCGAAGATGCATGGGTGTACGGCACAACCGGCCAAGCTCAGTACGGCATCGACATCCTCGTGCGCATGGCCGATGGCACCTACGAGGTCTGGCAAACCAAACGCTACCAGAAGCTCACCGCCACCGACATCACGAAAGCCGTCAATCTTTTCCTCCGCCACCCATGGGCCGAGAAAGCTCGCACTTTCGTGCTCGCAACCGCCTGTCCCATGTCGACCAGGACCGTCGTCGAGAAGATCGAGGCTTCCCGCACACAACTTGCCGCCAGGGACATCACATTCAGGCCGCTTGACGCGACACGCCTGACCACAGAGCTGAAGAACTTCCCCGACATCGTCGATGATTTCTTCGACCGTCCCTGGGTGAAGATAATCTGCTCGCCCGAGGCCATCCGCTCCCTGGAGAACCGCTTCTCCCGTTTTGACGCGGCCACGCTGCGCGTCCGGCTGCGCGATTGCTACCGCTCGTGGTCAAACACCGTCGATCCTGGATTGCTGATCGCCGGGCAGGATCACCGCGGGCAAATTCACCCGGCGATCTCCATCTCGGAAAGGTTCGTGCAGCCGGATATCCTCGTCGCCCCGCTTCACGCCCAACGACCGCCTCCCGAGGAACCGCAACCGCCGACACCGAATACCCAGCCATCCCCTGACGCTTCAACCCCGAGCAAGCAATCCCCACCTCGTCTCGACAACTCCGCCCTCCAATCCGTCCGCACGCCGCTGGATCAGTTCCTTGCCGCCGAGCAGCATGCCGTGATCTCCGCGCACGCAGGCGCCGGCAAAAGCGCCCTCCTGCGCTTTCTGGCGCTCGACATTCTTTCCAACTCCCCGGTACTGGAGACCGTGCGCGCCCGCTACCAACGGCATATCCCCGTCTGGATTCCGTTCGCCCTCTGGGCCCGCATGGCAAAGGAACAGCGACAACCGCCATCACTGCCGGATGCGGTGGCGGGTTTCCTTCACGCCCAGGGAGAGGCTGCGCTCGTTCCGGACGTGCTGCGCGCCCTCGAAAGCGACCGCGTCATCTATCTTGTTGACGGTCTCGACGAAGCGCCCGATCCAAGGGTCGCCGAAACCCTGGCAGCACTCCTGACTTCTTATGTCAACAGGCGCGAGGCGGCAGCGATTGTCACGTCACGCCCGCAAGGCCTCCAGACCATCGACCGCCTTGCGGCCGCCTGGAAGCGCGTCCAACTCGCACCGCTTTCCGGCCCACAACAACACGCGCTCGCCCGCATCTGGTATCGTATCCTGCACGAGCGTGAAGCGTCCGACGGCACGACCGCCGCCCAGCTCGAAGCCAGGGCGGAACGCAGCACCGGGCAATTCCTGCGTGCGCTGCATAAGGCCCCCGAAGATTCTCCGCCTCTCCCAGACCCCCTTGTTCCTGCTCGCCTTTATGGAGCTCGCCCGTCGCGGCCATCTACTGCCTCGCAGCCGCTTCGCCGCAAGCAGGGAAATCATCGCGCAGCTCATCGAGCACCAGCCCCACAAGCGCGAGACCGGAGCACTTACCATCGTTAGCACGCCGCTGGACACGAAGCTGCGCGACCGGCTCCTTGCCGACCTCGCCTTCGCGCTCCACTCCGGCGAGATCAAAGGCGCCGTCACCGACGCCGCCACCGAAGACGAGGCGCTGGCGCGCGCGATCGCGCTCATACGCGAACGCCAAAGCCTTCCCGATCCCGAGAAAGCCGAGTTCAAACGCTCTCGCGATATTGCATTTTTCCGAGGAGCGTGCCGGGCTGCTTGTCAAAAAGGCCCCCGGCAACATTGGCTTCTTTCACCTTTGCCTGCAGGAGCACCTTACCGCCCGCCACCTTCAGCAACGCTCGCTTGAGAACCGCATCCAGTTCGTTCGCGATCATGCCGGCCTTCCCCGCTGGCGCGAGCCCATACTCAACCTGTTATTCCTCACCGACAGCGAGCACGATGCCGGGCGGCTCCTTGACGCGATCGCTCAAGCCCCTGCGCCCGACCCCGCAGTAGCCCGGACGCGCGATGACCTTCTCGCGGAAGCGGTATTCTCCAATTTCGCCTACGACCTTCAGGTCGTCCGTCCCCTGGCCGAACGCCACTTTGCCGAGATCGAAACCATCGCCTCCGGCCGCCGGCTTCAGGCTCTCCTCTCCCACGTCGTGGACGGCCTCTCCGCTGAATCCGTCGCGGCCCCCTGCCATGCGAAGCTCGCGGAGTGGACGCCGGACCGGCATCATTACGGGCGCGCCGCCGTCATCAAAACGATTCCCCACTGGAATCCGGAACTATGGCCCGCTGCGGTCGATGCCTTGTTCAGGAACCTCAAAATCCCCAACGACGACGCCGCGCGGCCGGCGGCCGAAACCCTTCCGCGCCTCATGCAGGACCCAGCAGCGGCCAAGGTCCGCGTGCTTTCTCTGCTTCATGCCGCCGACGATATCCCTACGATCTCCGCATGCCTCTACGCCCTTGGCTGCGGTTGGCATGCCGATGAGGATGTCGGAGCCATCGCGCTTTCGGCACGTTCGGCATCCGCCCCCTCGCTCGTGTACGAGGCCATACGTATTCGCGTCCGCCGCGGCGAAACCAACAATGACGACTTCGAGCTCTTCTGCTCCCTTGCCTACCGGAACCATCCTTTCAAAGACAAGCAATTCATCCCCGATCTCGTCCAGCACTTCGCCGAAACACATCGGCGGGCGTTCACCGAGTTCCTGCGTCCGCTCCCCCGCGAAGCCAACAACCGCTTCCGCGACATGAAGGCGATCGTGGGATCCCTTCTCTATTGCGATCCCAATGAACCTCTCCTTGCGGATGCCCTGAAGAACATCCTCCAGGAGGACTTTTCCTGGCGCGATATATTTGCCCAACAGGAACTGCCGACCGACCGGATCGTCTGGACGTCCGATCTTCAGGCCCTTGTCGAGCGCCACATCGCCCTCAGTGCTGACAAGTTCCGCGAATACGAATTCTACTGGCTTTCCAAGTCCATCAAGCTTCCGAGCCTCAAAGCCTACTTCCTGCGCAACCTCACCAGCGACCGGCATGTCAGCTTCTGGTGTGCGGACGCCCTCGTGGAAGGATGGGGTCCCGACGATCCTGAAATCCAGGCGACATTCCAGGCCCTCCTGGATGCCCCGCCGGAACGACTGGCCATGGCGGCGCGTGTCCTCCCGGACGTCATTCCCGACAAGGCCACCTGCCGCGCAGTCCTGTTGCGCGCTTTTTCCGGTCCACACGACCGTGCCGATCGCGTGCTCGATGGCCTCCGCAAACTCGGCGTCGACCGCGATGACGAGGAAGCTTTCCGGGCAGCCTTCGACTACGAAGCCTCCCTCCGTGCCCCTCTCTTTCGAGACCTCTGGCGCGCGGGCATGATCCAAACTTTTCCCTGGCGGAAGGAAGTCCGCGACCTTGCGCTCCAGGAAATCGACCGCCGTGACGGCGAGATCGCCGCGGTCGCCAACGCCTACCCGGACGACCCAGAAATCTGCCGCAAGCTTCTCAATGGCCTGCTGCCCCTCCCGCCTGCCGCGCGCCTTTCGATCCTTCAGCCGCTGCAGGACGCGGCGCTCTCCAGCCCCGCCGCGGAAAGCCGCCTCGCGGAGATACGCTTCGACGGCGAGCGCATCCACGGAGCGATCGCCACCATCGCCGATGCCGAGGTCCTGGTCGCCAGGGAAGCGGTCACCGCCGACGACATCGCATTCTGGGAGCGCGAACTCGATGCGGTCGGCCCGGACTATGAGCAGCGCCGAATGGCCGGCATCATCGCGCTTGCCAAGGCCGGCGAAGTATACCGCTTTGTCGCCAAGAAAGACCACAAGGGCGAGCCCGAGAAAATTCACCTCGCCATGGTATCGCCCGACGGATCGCCCCTCTATCTCAACAAACTCCTGCCCATGTGGGACAAGCTTACCGCTGCTTTCGGCTCCGAGGGGCAGTTCCTCGATCGCCTCCAGATATCCGGTGAGACCGTTCTGCCTCTCCTTGATCCCAGTCTGCCAAACGCGGAGCGCCTCTTCGCGGCGCTGTACCATCCGCCCGTGATGCATCTCCAGCAGCATGCCGAAATCCAGCTCCTGGCGCGCTTCAGGCCCCGCAGCAAGGAACTGCGCACGCTCATCACGCGCCTCCTGTTGCCCACCGAGGAGGAACGTCATTTCAGCCGTGGCAGGGACTTTCAGTACTGGGGCACCCTCGTCGCCGCCGAGGTCTGCGCCCAGCAATTCTCCGATGACGCCGAACTCCGCGCGCAGCTGATCGCCCGCGCAACTGCGGGCGACACATGGACACCCGTCTACGCCGGCCTTGCTGAGCTGATCCTAGCCCACCCCGATCCCGCCATAACCGAGCTCCTGTGCCAGCGCTCACGTGGCCTGAGATTGGACTTCGCGACATACTTCAAGATCGGCAGCGCCATCGGACGCGCCGACCAACTCATCGATGCCATCTTTGAGGACGCGCTCAAACCGACAAATGCCGATGAAATCGCCCATCACCTGCAGCGTTGGGTCCCCGCGGTTCTCCGCCGCCTCGAACAGGATCAAACAACCCGTGCGGATTTCATTGCGGCACTCCGTGAGGCGGACCAGCCCACGCGCCTCTGCTCACTCTTTGGCCTGCTGCGCCGCGTTACAGGCGGCGAGAATGCACTACGCGATCTGGCGCGGGAAAAGCTTGCCCAATTCTCCAACATCCCCGCCCCGATTGTCGGTTTCGACATCATCTCCGGCAAACACATCCCGCTGTTGCCCTTGCTAAACGAGATTGCGTGCTCCTGACCTCCCCGAGGGCGACAGACTGGCCTTCAATCTTTTCCGGTGCGTCCGTCGGCAACGCTGGCATGACATCGAGCCGCTACTTCCTTCGTCTACCCTCACATATCAGAGTATCAGACATAGGGCTCAAGCGGGCTCCTGAGCCCTGGGGCGAGTTCACCATCCACCAATTCGAACTCAAAAGCGGTCACACGATATGCGTCGGGAAAGGAATCCCGTTCGCCGGATGGCGGCGCCGACGTTGAACTTGCTCAAGCCGGATGGTTTTTGCCATCACCCATCCATCCCTCGCCGAAGAAGGTTCGCCGTTCGTCGACTACCCGTCGTCGTGCACGCGATTCCTGCCTGATGCCCCGTCGGCCGCGACAAACAGGGCGCAGCCGGCGTGACAAACGGCTCCGAGGGCGCTCTGAGCGGCGTGACTGTACCACACATAGCGAACGTGTTCGGCGATACATGGTCTGTCGCCGATTGCGTCCGGAGAAGGTCTGCTTCTGTATAGTCCTGGCGAACGGCTAACAGCAGAGAACTCCCAATAGCAAACTCAAGTTGTCGCAACGGTTGGCCCCTCGTATTGTCACATTTTATGGGCCTGGGCATGGGGGTTAGCCATGGCGCGTATCTTCATTTCACATTCGAGCAGGAACAACGCGGAAGCACTCGCTCTTCGCGATTGGCTGGTGAGCCAAGGGTGGAATGATCTCTTTCTCGATATACATCCGACCGATGGCTTGGTTGCAGCGGAGCGGTGGCAGGCCGCGCTCCGCGTTTCGATAGGGCGCTGCAAGGCCGTTATTTTCTGTCTCTCGCCCGAATGGGTCGACTCGCCACACTGCATTTCAGAGTTCAACGAAGCCATGCATGTGGGTGCGGCACCCATAGGGGTTGTGGTGAAGCCCGTGGCTTTCAACCGTTTGCCGGGGGAGATGACCAGCAATTGGCAGATCATCGATCTCACGCGCGGCGGCACACCGCACGAACTAACCGTGGTTCCGCCCCCCGAGCGCAAGCCTGTCGTGGTTGTTTTCCCCTCAGAGGAGCTGCAATCTTTGAGAACTGGCCTCGCGAAGTTGGGGCTGGTTGGATTTGATACCAACAGCTTTCCTTGGCCGCCGGCAGCTGAGCCGACACGTGCGTCCTACCGCGGTCTAGCTGCCCTCGACGCGTTGGATGCCGGCATCTTCTTTGGACGCGATAGCGATCTCGTTCGGATGCGTGAAGACATGCTGAACTCTGCGCGAGAAGTGCGGCGGTCAGTTTGTAGTCATTTTGGGCCCCTCCGGCGCCGGCAAGTCTTCGTTTCTGCGCGCCGGCGTCATGCCGCGCTTGGCGCGGGAAGATAGAGATTTCTGTCCCTTGCCTGTGATCCGGCCCCGGACTGAGGCCGTGGTCGGTGCCGAAGGTCTGGCTGAGTGTTTCGCACGAGGCTTCGAAAGCCTGAACGCCCCTCGCTCCGCCGGAGACATCAAGGCAATGCTCAAGGCGGAGGCCGGCGCCATTTTGCGGCTGCTTGCCGAGTTGCAAGAGTGCGCCGCCACCAGGTTCACCGGTGAAGCCGTCGCCCAGGTGGCGAGGGCGCCTACCATCGTATTGGCAATCGACCAGATCGAGGAACTTTTTGCGACCGAGGGCAGCGAAGAGGCGCGAGCGTTCCTTCGTGTGCTCGCTACCTGTTTGAAGCATGCGCCAGACACAATTGTGCTCGCGACAATTCGTACGGACCGGTACGGGGAACTTCAGAAGGTGGCGACCGAGCTGGGCTTCCCCGTGGTTCATCCATTTGATCTCGGACCCATCACACCATTCGTGTTTCAGGAGGCCATAACTGGTCCTGCCCGCCGCGCTGCACCGCCGATCAAGGTGGACCCGCAGCTCACTCAGCAACTCATGCAGGATATGGCGGCGCAAGGCGCTGACCCGCTACCCCTTCTGGCATTCACGTTGGAGCGCCTTTATCGAGACTTCGCCCGCGTCGAAGGGCATATGAGCCTTGAGCAATATGAGCGGCTGGGCGGGCTGGCCGGCTCGATCGAGGCGGCGGTAAAGCAAGCATTTGCGCGGCCGGAAATGCATCCTGCCATTCCCGATGACCCGCTGGCACGCAATCGATTGCTGGAAAGCGTTTTCGTGCCGGCCCTTGTCGATATCAATGAAGCCAACAATGAACCGGTGAGACGCATCGCATCTGCAGCCGAAGTCCCCGCGGCCGGGCTTGGCTTGGTTGACCGCCTGGTGGAAGCCCGTTTGCTCGTTCGGGGTGTTCGCATTACGTCAGTTGGCGGCTCCGAACCGACCGTCGAGGTGGCTCACGAAGCGTTGCTCAGGCAATGGAGCACGCTTCGGGGCATTCTCGATCAACGCTCCAGCGATCTGCGCGAGCTTCGCGCGCTGGAGCGTTCCGCCGAAGCCTGGTCCCGATCGCAGGTGTGGGGAGGCAACAGACATCTGCAACGCGCTGTCCAACGCCTAGATGGGCGCCTTGGCAGCCTCTCGGCCTTTGTTGCCTCGAGGAAGCGGGATCTGCGCGATCTCTTTCGTGGTTCGGAATGGCTGGAACACAAAGGAGAGCGGCTTCTAGCCGCGGAGAGGTTGCTGGCGCGACCGGATTTTGCGGCACGGATGCAGATCACGGCGCGATACCTGAATGCCTGTCGGCGCTCGCAGAGCTTTGCTAGAAGAGAGCAACGGCGGCGGCTGAGTGGTGCGGCCCTTGTCATCTACGCTCTACTGTTCACGAGTTGGGTGGCCGTGCTCGCCGCGGCCAGTGGCTGGCTGTCGTAACACAGTGGAACCCAGTGCAATGCGGCTGCTTTCAGTGGCGCTATTACTTGCTGGTTGTCTTGCTTTCACTCCCGGGCCAGCGCGCGCTCAAGTTCCGGACGAGGAAGCCGATCTTACCAAGTTCCTGCGCGCCAAGCAGGCGACAGCCAAGATTGTCATGGCTACCGGCAGCTCGCAGTACTTCGAGCTTGCCGAAAGGTATCGGCGTGTCTTGGAGCGATATGGCGTCCAATACGAGGTGCAGCGCCGTACCGAAGGTTTCGCCACGCTGAGAGCGCTTCTCGACCCGAATTCGGGTATCAATGCAGGCTTCATCAAAGGCGGCTTGGTTGGTAGTTTGCAGGGACGATTGGCTACCGAGAAAGCGAAGGGTCGCTATGCCGAGTACAATAATCTGAGGTCGGTCGGGCGACTATTCTCCGAGCCCATTTGGGTGTACTCGCGCGGCGACTTGCCGATCAGGAGCCTCCGCGATCTCAAGGGCAAGAAGATCCTGACAAGTACGCGGGAGAGCGGCGCGCGCCGCATTGCCCTTCAACTTCTCAGGGCGAATGGCATAGAAAAGTCCAACGCGGCGTTGATCGACGAAGACCTGCCGGCCGATGCTGCACCATTGTTCGATGGTCGAGCCGATGCAGCGATCACAATCGCTCCACCTGACTCTGAGAAGATGCAGGCACTCCTTCGTGTCCCCGGCATCCGCCTCATGGATTTCTCGGAGGAAGCGGAATCCTATGAGAATCGTTTCCCCGCGTTAGGGAAGGTCGTCCTAAGAAAAGGTGCGATCGAGTTTAGCCCGTTGATCCCGTCTGAAGATATGACTTTACTGACAACGAGCGTCGCCCTCGTAATCCGCTCGGATATGCATCCAGCGTTGGCTAGCGTCCTAACCCATGCCGTCGTCAGCAACCCGAAGCCAAGTACTGATCGGGAGGGCGACCCGGTTCTGTTCCACCGCTCAGGCGAATTTCCCTCAGCCAACGACCCGGAGTTTCAAGTCGCGGAAGAAGCGAAGCTGGTATACAGGGCCCAGGACATCCCCGTTGTGCTTCGGCTGATGCTCTCTTTGTTCCCATTCTCAGTCGCTGCTTTCATGAGCGAAAACTGGAACTCGCTTCCTACTGTTGCTTCCCGCGCTGGTATTGGCGGTGCCGCTCGTGCGCGCAACGCCAGGTCTGTATATGTGGTTCCTGCGACGACGCATTCTGTTCTGGTATCATCAGCTCAAGGCTCTCGAGCGGAGCATGAGCGGGATCAGCGGGGCCACCCCGACCGACAGGGCCACCAAATTGGGCCAGATCGATCTTATCGATGCCGGCCTTCGCCGCGTGAAATTGCCGGTGGACTTCGCCGAACATCTGGACGACCTGCGTGACTATGTGCTGTTCATCCGCCAGCGGCTGGAGGCATCCCCTGCATCGAGCAAGGCAGCCGCCGAGTGACGCAACGGTGTCTGGCTTGTTTGGCGCCCAGCAAGGGGCCTTACATTTGGACCGAATGCTCCGGCCTTCACCAGAGCACGTCTGACTTCTGTCCGACGAGGGTCAGACGCGGTCGATTGCGACGCGCCAAAAATGACTGAAATTCACCCAGAAGCAGACATGCTCGTCCGAGCGCCAAACGTCGTGCACCGAAATCAGCGAATGTCCGCTTGTGTATAAGTGCGTGATTGCGGGCGGCGTTCAACCAGCTCCGTGTTCGTCGCAATCGGCAGTCGAACCTTCGCGTGGCCGCTCCGGCAAGTATCGGAGCGAACCTGCCGTACGATGAAGGACCCAAGGGGAGTTCGTGCCATATCCGGACTCATGCACTGCAACAGAGCATCGTGTGCGAGCGGACGTGCCACATGGCTGATCTCGCTTGAAGCCCGCCCCGACCAGCCAATGATCAGACTTGGCCCGTGATTTACTGGCACTGCGCGGAGGAACCTGACTCTCCCGACTTGGCAACCTTAGTCAGTGCGGGTTGCTGGTCTGGCAATGGCGCGCGCAAGACAGATGCAAACCTGTAAGGCTGCCTGATCGCTACGCGAGGGTACCGGTCGCGATCCGCTGCTGGCTTCTGAGCCTTGCGGCGTCGAGTAGCATTTGTCCTGCCCAGCGATAGACGTTGCGGACGCGAACAAGGTCGCGCATCAGGCGCATCCGCTCGCGTTGCTCACTAGTGGGCATGGCAAGCGCGGTTGCGAGAGCCTCGCCCATGGCATGCGTATCGTAAGGGTTCACCATCAACGCCTCTGAAAGCTCGCGTGCGGCCCCCGCGAAGGTCGAAAGGATCAGCACCCCTTGCTCGTCATCACGGGAAGCCACGAACTCCTTCGCTACCAGATTTATTCCATCGTGCAGGCTCGAGACGATGCAGGCATCGGCCGCACGGAACAGCTCGAAAACTTCGTCGGGTTCGTGGTGGCGGACGACAAGGACAATGGGTTTGTAGGAACCGGTGCCGTGCCGGGCATTGATATCTTCGGCCAGCCGCTCCGCCTCTTCTTGCAATGCCCTATATGCAGAGAGCTTGCTACGCGTCGGTGCGGCCGCCTGGATGAAAACGAGCCGGCCCTTCCATGATGGCTGGCGTTTCAGCAGCTCATCGATCGCTTTCATCCGATCGAGGATGCCCTTCGTGTAGTCGAAGCGCTCGATGCCGACCACGATGCGGACGGCAGACGGCAACGCAAAACGCCGCCTGACGGCCGCTCGACATTTATCGACAGGGGCTTGGCCGGCAAGCGCAGCGGGCGGCCATTCAATGGAAATAGGGTAGGGCCGGATGATGGCCTCTCGGCCGCCGACCGTGACCGACGCGTTTTCCCGATCAATCCGACTCTCGACGAAGCGGTCGGTTGCCTCAAGGAAGTTGTTGCAATGGAACTGCGTGTGAAAGCCGAGAATGGTACTTCCCAACAAGCCGTGCATGATGTCCTGGCGCCACGGGCAAATGCCGAACGTCTCCGCATTGGGCCAAGGAATGTGCCAGAAGGTCAGGATGGTGGCGTTGGGCAGTTTCTCCCGCACCATGCGCGGCAGCAGCGCAAAGTGATAGTCGTGGACCAATACGAGGGGATCGGGGCGGCTCGCCTCTTCGACCACGGCATCGGCGAAGCGCTGGTTGATGACCACGTATTCCCGCCAGTCTTCCATGCGGAAGATCGGTCGTACGAAGGCGATATGGCAGAGCGGCCAAAGCCCTTCATTTGCAAAACCGTAGTAGTAGCCCTCCTGCTCCTCATCCGTGACCCAGATGCGTCTCAATGTGTAGGCGGGACTGGCAGGGGGCACGCGAATGTGGTCGCGTAGATCAACGGTTTCGCGGTCAGCCGTTCCGCTTCCATGGGCAATCCACTTGCCGCCACACGCCCGCATTACCGGCTCAAGGGCCGCGACGAGACCGCTTGCCGGGATTTGCAGTGCAATGGATCCGTTGGCGCGATTGTGGATATAGGGCTCGCGGTTCGACACTGCGATCACATCGGCTCCAGGGAGTCGCTCTTCAAGCAGGCGATGCAAGGTTTCTGGCGACCATTGAACCTGGAGCCCATCGCCGTCCTTGCGATCTGGCCGGAACTCCCTCACCAACGAGCGCATCTGCGCCGGCATCGGCACGATATTCCCGCCATGCGGGCCGGGCTCGATGCCGCGCGCAGCATCTGCGACGGCCGAGCGGACCAGTTGTGACCAGCCACGCAGTATCCCAAGCACAGCGGCGGCGGCCAAGAGGCCAACGCCGAGGATGACGCCCAGGAGTGCAATTGCCGCGTAGAAGCGGGCCCTCGCGGCGCGCTCGTCTACGAAGGCCAGGTCATGCAAGATTATGAGATGCCCGCGAGTTGAGGCTGTGGCCAGCGGAAAGGCACCCACCAAGAGACGATGCCCTCCATCGAAGGCGGTCGCGAATGTATCGGTCTTCGTGCGTGCCACACTCGTGCAAAGGATGCTTTTTGGCATGCGCTTGGTGGCATGCTCGAGCTGTCCAGTCTCACCGCAAAAGCCGAGCGCCAATACTCTCTCGTCTTCGGCAAAGCGCTCGAAAAACGGGACGAGGGTGGCGCTGCCCGCTGCAGCAGGACCTCCGGCCACCTGATCTCGAATGGAATGGAAAATGAGCCGCGATCTGAGTTCCACGTCGCGTTGCGACCAGCGCTGCACAACAGCAGACGCCAATGGAGCAACCGCTGCAATGATGAGCGCCGTTCCGGCCAAGGCTAGGGCCGCGTACACAACGATCGGATTGCGCATGTAGCGCCGCCCGGTCCGAACGACGGCAGACAGATCAATGCGAGCGCTTGTCAGCATTCCCTTGGCGGGGTTCGTCCTTCGTCCGAATGTTGCTTTCCCTGGCACCATCGCGAGTTATAAGGCAACAGCGTGAGGCAACAGCGTGGCAACCCGCAAGGACTGACGCAGCGAAGAGGCGTATTGCAACTTGGTACGGGTGGCCAGCGGTCTCGTTTTCCACTAATGGTGATAACGGCAGGCAATCAACGCGGACGGCGGACATGCCACATCAGCTTCGCCCTCGATAACCGACCTATCGCATTCGGTCCGCGAACGGCAGGTGCAGTGCATGCGTGGCCTTGGAGGGGACCAGCCACATGCCCAACCACCAGGTGCCGCGATCGTGAGGCTCTGCGGCCCCCGCAAAAGTTCCCACGACCCTAGCAAACAGTAGGTGACTTATGTCGATTGGGTTCAGGGGACACGAACACTTCCAGCAGCGGCGGGGCATCGGGGATTGCCTAGGACCCCAGACGCATTCCTAGAAGATAATTGCAGCGGTCCGACCAAGGGGCACGCCAGCGAGTTGTTTTACACGACCTTTGATTTGGTTGTTCGCGAGGCGATCGACTGCTTCAACACGATGGCGGCGGAACGTGAACCATCGCATGACTGCTGGTGAATGCGGTTTCTGGCCCTCAGAGGTATCCATTTCCACCGCCTACGAGACCGAGCGCAATGCATCACCGGAGCCTGCGAACTGCGTCAACGGGAGTGAACCCCGAGGCCCCTCGACGCCCTAGTTCTGAGCCGGCTGGCCACAGGCGAGGTGATGCCCGAATTACGAGTCGATGATGCAGCAGTTGAGCCCGTTTCTACTGCTCCGGGTCATGAGCTCGCGCTGATGCGCTCGCCGTGTAGCCAAGCTCTAGATTGATATTGGCCCTCTGCCTGACGCACCGTCATCGCAACAAATGCCTCGTGATGCACGGCCTTCGCAAGGTCAGCGTCCGCTTGCAACTGCATTTGTATTGCCCGTCGGCGTGTAAGGTGCAGCGGCTCCTGTGGAGCCGCTTGCTGCTGCGCCCAAGCCCAGAACACGGGCGCGATGCCGATGTTAGTTGACGAATTGTCTCGATGCGGCGTGCCCATTCTCCACCCCGTAGTGGAGGTCGCAAAACCTCTTTGAGCGTCGGAAATCTACCTTGGCCCGTAGCCTTTGAAAGGCTTGCTCGGTGAGTGTGCACACCTCTTTGGCCGGCCTATGTCTGCAACACCATCTGAAACACCATTTGACTGTGGTGACGCTCAAGTTTGTGTGCTTTTGCAAATGGAACGCAGGGCATGAGCACGCGTTAGTCCTCACTAACCGCAACCCGGCGACTGTTATCCCGGCGACTGTCGTCGAGATGGCGATTTCTCCGATCGAAGTATCAGTGGATTGCGCTGGCGATGCCGGCGCCACGTGCGAGTTGTGCCATGTGGCCTCAGGAAACGATTTTGCAGCGGTTGGGCAAGACGTTGCATGTCCGGATGGACGACATCACGCACGAACCGCTGCCTCGTCGTTGGGTGGAGTTGATCCTCTACCTGGAAGAGCAAGAGCGAGAGCGAACAGGCCGCAAACCTAAGACCGCGGGGTCGGACGTCTAAGCTCGAAGCTGTACCGTCCAGGAACATCCACAGACCGCTTCGGCGGTCGGTGGAACTAGCGCCGGATGCGCCGTCCACCTCCCATTACCTCTCAGCACATGTGGAACGTCCTGTGGATGAGCTGCGTGAGATCGCTTGGCTCGCATCGGCAGTCCGCCGGCCTGTCTGTTGCGAGCACCAGCTTGGCTGTTGCACTCGCAGCTGCCTAGACTGCGTTTCGTCCAACAGCGTAGTTCGGTATCCGCGACAACCGTCACTGCGTGCCGGCCGCTGCAGGCTCTTCGACGCGAGAGTTCTCGTTGGCCGGGCGAGATCGGGATTGACGTTGCGTCTTCGAGCAGCTCCGCGGATTGAGGTGGGCTCAGTTGGGAATTGATCGGCCCCGCAGCAGGCCTGCAATGGTGTCCACAAGCTCGGAGGGTTGTGCGGGCTTGGGCACGATCGGAGCATCGTGGCCGGCTCTCTTGATTTGACTGTAGCCGGTGTAAAGCACGAACGGAATGTCCCGCTCTTTGAGGCGTGCGCATAATTGTGAACTATCGCCGTCGCCCAACGCATGATCCAGTATCGCCGCGGAAAGCCCGTGACTCTCCACCACCCGCAGCGCCTCCCGAAGCGAGCGTGTCGCGATGACGCGTGCGCCTGCGCGCTCGAAAGCCTGTGTGAGGTCCATTGCGATAAGAGGCTCATCCTCCACGATGAGGATTGAGCATCTGGCTAAGGTCCGATCCATGGCAAATCCTCCGTCCACGAATAGATCGCGATTTTCAGAACGGCTGATGTGTGGGGTGGTGTCTTGCGCCATCGGGCACCGCAGCGCGGTGAGCGATGGGAAAGACCGATCCTTGGGGCGAGGCATGCCCCTGGGTCGATGAGCAAACGCGCCGCTTAGGTGAGGGTTCCGCTCAAGAGAACAGAATGAAAACGAGACAAGATCGAAGGGTGTAGATCACGCATTTAGAACAATGGCGTCACGAGAATCGGACGTGGCCCGGCTCATGGATTTTGGAGGGGGAAACCAGCGCGAAGCGCCTTGTTGAGCCGATTGTTCGGTGTCCGTTATAGTCCCGCCTTGTTAGCCCTAGCCGATGGCGGTCGCTGTGACGATGTGGGTCACCCTCCCGGCGCTGGGACGGGCGCGCCCAACAAACGAGGCGAAGCGGGCCAAATGCAGGGCTCACGCTTCGTTGGTTCGGCCCCATAATCCGAGCAGTCTCTCCAGGAACTCTCGGCAGATTGCCACGTTGGTGCTTTATGGCACGGAACCACTCAGGCCGTGGGGGCTCACAAGAAATCCAAGTTCAAGCGCGGCGCGTTATGCCCTGGGCGCGTACTGTCCATGGGGCAGCAATGCCCAGACGCTCAACGAAGCTTGAGGCGTCGCCGGAACGACGCTGGCCGCCGGTGCCGGATATGTTCGACGTTATCACGTACTTCCTTGATCGAGGCGAGAGTTACACCGTGATTGCCAGCATCGGTTTTTGGACCGAAGGAGAACCCCGGAAGGCGATGACAGAGCGCACATTGAAACTTTGGTATGAGGCTGAGCTCAACCGTCGGGCTGCCCTGAAGCAGTCGTTCCGCAAGACGTAATTTCAGATCGCGAGCAGTCGACTGCAAAATATCAATTGAGGAACCAGGGACATCGCCTCAGTGCTGCGCACGCTGTGTCTCCTTTGCGCTGGCCTCAATGGTCTCAAGATGCGCACACGCCGCCGGGGCTCTCCCGGCGCCTCGCCCGTCTGCAAGAAATGCTCGGTCGGGGGCCGCACTGCAGCAAGGGGCGCCTAGCCCACGTGCGCTTTGGGTCAAACCTTGCCCTGACGACCATCGCCGTGGAACGTCAGCTTTCCCCTCGGTAGCGGCCGTAGTTTGCGCTGGGCATAGTCGGCGCCATTAGCTGTCGTCGTTCGTCCTGTCAGTGAAGTACAATCGGAGTGCTTTGGGTGTCCGCGGGCGCGGCTCAAATTTTCGTTGGGTGCAATATGAAGCTGTCATACGGTTGGGTCGTCGTCGGCGCGGGCATGTTGATGACCTGCATCGCCATAGGCGCGATGCTCTCTCTTGCAGTATTTTTGCAGCCTATTGCAGGGGACACCGGCTGGTCGCGCAGCGGCATATCGACGGCCGCAACACTCAACTTCCTGTGCATGGGTGCCGCCGCCTTCTTGTGGGGCATGATGTCGGACCGCTTCGGCACACGCGTGGTCGTGCTGCTTGGAAGCGTGCTTCTCGGGCTTGGTCTTATCGCCGCGAGCCGTGCGGCAACGCTGCTAGAGTTCCAACTTCTATTCGGCGTGCTGATCGGCGTAGCCGCCGGCAGCTTCTATGCACCCATGATGGCAGCGGCAGCCGAGTGGCTCGAGCATCGCCGCAACCTCGCGGTTGCACTCGTCTCGGCAGGCATGGGTATTGGAACAATGACGGTCTCGCCGCTCGCCGGGTTGCTTCTCGGCAGCTTCGACTGGCGGACGACCATGCTGGTCATTGGCCTCCTCGCGTGGGGTCTGTTGATACCGGCGGCGTTGTTAGTGCGTCGACAGACCAACCCGCCACAAACGGCCGATGCAACGCTCCCCACCTCCGGTGTGGCCCAGGACCATCGGCCGACTGCTTCGCAGGCACTATTCACGCCGCAGTTTGTAGCCATCGCGCTGACCCATTTCGCCTGCTGCGCTGCGCATTCAGGACCGATCTTCCACATGGTCACCTACGCCACTGTATGCGGCCTATCTCCGATGCTTGCCGTCAGCGTGTTCAGCTTGGCTGGCCTCTCCGGACTTGGAGGCCGGATTGGTCTGGGAATGGCCGCCGATCGGATCGGAGCCAAGCCCGTCCTCGTCGCGGGACTGTTCGTTCAGGCACTGGCGATCGGCGCTTATCTTTTTGTGGGCGCTCTCGGGGAGTTCTATGCACTGTCGGTCGTCTTTGGCCTAGCGTACGGCGGCGTGATGCCGCTCTATGCAGTGCTTGTGCGCGATTACTTCGGTCAACACATCATGGGCACCACGTTCGGTGCGGTGTCGGCGTTCGCGAGCCTCGGTATGGCGCTAGGCCCCTGGGGTGGTGGCTTCCTGTTTGACACGTACGGCAGCTATGCATGGCTCTATATCGGCTCTTTCGGCATCGGGCTCGGTGCGGTCGCCATTGCGCTGACCTTCCGCCCGGTGCATGGCACGCCGACGGAGCAGGAAATCGAGCTGAAGCACGCTTGAGACGCCATGTGCTGGCGCGGTCGTGAGCGCGCAATAAGCCACAGGCGCAAGCGGACGGCGAATTTGGGTCATGAGCACCCATCGAGCGTGCTAGGGCAGGCAGTCCGCTCTACCCCCGAAAGCAGACACACTTGTGCAGAGCGGCGAACGGGCAGTCTGTGCCAGATCCAGAAGTAAGAGCTTCTCACATCTGATCAGCCAGCAGCCAACGGTTGGTCGAGAGCGGATAGATGCCTGCAGGTAACCGACCAGGACCTCTGCGACCAGGCGGGCACGGTACGGGCCAAGCTCAAGGAAACCGAAAGCTCCGCGTGACGTTTTGCTCCAGAATGGAGCAACCAATGGAACACAAGCTGAGCCTCGCTGAGCTGACCTTCATCCTTGAGCGGGTTGAAGCCCGCATCAAAGACCAACGCAATCGCCTGGCATCACTCGAGGCTGATCCACAACTCCCAGGTCAGCACGCTCTACTTCGCACCCTCTGCAGCCTGTCTCGCCGTCTCCGCGCTTTTCGTGATGCAACTGATCGTCCAACTACTCACTCCACTGTAGCGGCTCACAGAGGAGCTGCGGCGGGTAAGGGAAAACGCGGAGATACAAAGAGAAAGCTATCGGCTTAATGAAGAGGTTGATGCTCTGCTTGACGAATGCTCTTGATGAGCGCCAACCCGCTCGAGGCAGCTAAAGCGACATGAAGGAGTGGGGCGCCGCAGTTGCACCCAGCAGCAAGGCCCCTGTACGTGACAGACGTAACCATTCCCACCGACAATTCTTCCAGCCGGAGACCTTGGGTGTCGCTGGCGTTTTGGCTGCTTCTCGTGGTGTGGGCGCTGCTGTTCGGCACGTTGGGCTATGCCATTCGCGACCCGGCCGCCCTTGGTGAGCTCCTCGGCGTCCGCGCGAACGACCTGGTAGGTTTGCTCCTGCTTGCCATAGCTGTCGTCGGTGTGTTGGCCTACGGCGTGGGCCGTTCTCGGTGAACCTGGCGGCATCCTGCGTTAGAGGGACAGCTCAACGAAACACCTGACGCCGTCAGAGAGGTAGTCGACGCGGGTCGCATCTCCATCGAAGCTCGCTTTGATGAGGCGAGAACCGAACCCCTTGCGCTCCGGCACTTTCACTGGCGGTCCACCGCTTTCCCGCCACCACAGCTTGGCCGTGCGTTGCTTGCCATTGCGGGTCCAGGTGACGTGCACCCGGCCGGTGCCATTTGACAGGGCGCCGTATTTGGCTGCGTTGGTGGCCAGTTCGTGCAAGCACATGGTGAGCAGCAATGAGGTCTTTGCTGGTAGCCACACGCGCGGCCCTTTGGCAACGAAGCGGTCCCGCTGACCTGTGTCGAATGGCTTTAAGGCGCGCGCAACCACATCGTGCAAGGGGGCCCGATCCCAGTTTTCGGTGGTGAGCAGATCATGGGCCTCGCCAAGCGCGTGGAGGCGGGCGAGAAAAGCTTCGCGCTCGCGGGGCGGCGTGCGGCGCAGGGTTTGGCCGGCAATCGCCTGGACAGTGGCTAAGGTGTTCTTGATCCGATGCCTGCTCTCGTTCAGCAGTAGTTCCTTGGCCTCCTCAGCCCTCCGCCGCTCATCCTCCGCTCGCATGCGCTCAAGGCTGAAGCCGAGCTGACGGGCAATGGTCACGGCAAGTGCAACCTCGGCCTGGGCGAAAGTGTGCGGGGAGCTGTAATAAGTCATGAACTTGCCGATGAGCCGGCCCCTTGCGGTCAAGGGAATGAAGGCCAGGGCGCCGATCCCTTCTGCCTTGACGGTCGTCCTAAGGGACTGATCGAGGTCGGCATTGTCAATGTTCGCGATGCAAATCGGCTGAGGTTCGGTCGTATCAGGCGCCCATGGGGAGTGCCCCTCGACGGCCTGGCGATAGGCGTCCGACAATCCGCGCCATGCGACGAATTTCATTACGCCAGATGTGTCGAACAACAGGATCGAGGCGCGGTCGCAGCGCAAGGTGCGCACAATTGCTTCAAGCGCGGCCTCATAGATATGGTGCACAGACTCGGCGCGGAACAACTTGTCGGTGAATCGGTAAAGCGCGTCCTGCTCGTCGATCCTCCTCGCCAACAATTCCTCGGCGCGTTTGCGCTCGGTGATGTCACGGGCAATCTTGGACGCACCGATGATGGTGCCGCTGGCGTCCATGATCGGAGAGACGCTCAATGAAACCGGGACGGGCTTGCCGTCCTTGGTTACGCGTACGGTTTCGTAGCGCTGGACCTGCCCACCGCGGCCGACGCGCTCGAGTATCTGCGGCTCCTCGTCATGCCGATCGGGTGGAATCAGTATCGTGACCGACTTGCCGACGACGTCCTCGGCGGTATAGCCGAAGAGCTTTTCCGCCCCACTGTTCCAAGTGGCGATGGTGCCGTCGAGATCGACGCTGAGGATCGCATCATCGGAGGATTCGACGAGCGCGGCGAGCCGCTGGCTGTGGCTCTGCCCCAGCGCAACGATCGTGGCGCGCACTCCGTCCTGGAGCCGCTGCGCCAAGCCGCCAAGAAGGCCGAGCCCCTCAGATTGACTACGTTCGGAGTTGCCGTTGTTGAGGATCTTCCCCACGTCGCCCGAGCCCTGCTCTTTTGCAACGCCCCTCTAAGTAAGCCGCTGCCGGCAAGACAAGTCAACGCGTATCAGTACGGAATATGAGTACGATTCCGGACCCAATTGCAGCGCCTAAGGTGCAGCGCAGCATTGAAGTTGCGCAACGCGAAGGCACGGCGCTCATGCTCAAGTCATCCCCTCCGCTCTGCTTGTGCCCTTCGGCGAAGCAATACCACGGCAACCCTTTAGTGCTGCGTGCGTTGGCCTCAAGCATTCGCCATGGAGGTATCTGCCATGTCGCAACCGCTCACTGAATGGAAGGCGCTGCGCTGCCACACGGCAAGCTAGTCAGAGTTGAAGACAATATCCTGACAGTCGTCGGGGAGGTCCCGATGTCGGCCATACACCGAGCAAATTGGGCTCAAACCGGGTGACCTAAGTCGAAGCGGCCCTGAGTTACTTAGCCGGAACCAAGCCTCGATATCTGGCGGACCGACTCACACTGGCCTGAGTTACGCCGCTAGGTATCCCCAATGAGGAGGTAGACGCTGAGGTCAACAAGCAGCAACCCAACCAGCAGCCCGACTGCGATGCCCAGGTAAGACCGAAGTACGGCCAAGGTCATAGCGTCAGGTAGCGTATCGCGCCTGGTCTTCATGGGAAGGGCTACCAGCTCCGCCCACAGTTGTGCCACCGCAGTTGAGCACGGAACGGAGAAATTGCAACCGCACGGGGAGCGGGCGATTGAGCCACTGTCTCATGGCTTGCGCCCGGAGCGCTTACCGTTGGGGCTTGCTCACCTAATGCGCGCAGTGCTCACCGGCTCTTGCTTGGTGAGAGGGCCTGGCTTTGGCGAGAAGGCGCCGGCCACGACAAGCAGCAAGAAGCCGAGCACGCCGCCCATGATGGCGAGTAAGCCAAGGGAGGGTCGTCTTGGTCGACATGGCCTCGGCTCACGCTCAGAGCGGGCATGCGCGTAACCGCGACCCCTTCCGTGGGGCTTGCTTTGGTCTGGGAGGCGCGCCGCGTATCTCGCCCGCCTGCTGACGGTAGCTACCTTGCGCGAAAGCATTTGACCCTCCCCGTAGTGAGGCCCCAAATTGTAAAACCCCGGGCCCATCCGCCAGGTTCCAAGCTTGCACTCCGTGGAACGCGGGGCTTTCACGATTTGCGAGCTTGGCAACCTTCGCTGCAGCCGCGCGTTGAGCGCACATCTTGAGCTGCACCCCAAACGGAACCCAAGACGCAGCAATTTCGGAGGTTCGCCATGTCGTTCAAAACAGCAGCTAGTCTCGCCGCCCTCGCGCTCACGCTTGGATTGTCGGCGCAAGGGCTGGCACAGACTGCGCCCGGTCAGAAACCGCCGGCGACAGAGCAGGCCCCGGCGCCCAAGACACCCGTCGCCGGGCAGATCATGATCCAGGATGCCAACACGGTCCTTGCGAGCAAGGACCTGATCGGCCAGACCGTCTACGCTCCGGATGATGCAAAGATCGGCAGCATCAGCGACCTGATTGTCAGCAAGGATGGCAAGAACGTGCAAGGGTTCGTGATCGGCATCGGCGGCTTCCTTGGCATCGGCGAGAGAAGCGTTGCCCTGCAGATGGACAAGCTCAAGATCGCTCCGGCAGCCGACGGCAGCGTCAAGCTGACCATGGATGTGAAGAAGGAAGAGCTGGCCAACGCCCCCGCGTTCAAGTCTCTGCGCGACGTCGAGCTGGAAAGGAAGCGCAACGAGGCGCAGAACCAGCCGCCGAAGCAGCAACGCAACAACTGACGTAACTCAAGCGGCGAGCGCGGGCAGGTTGACTACCCACAAATCTGCCCGCTCTCAAGATCGGCTTAGCAACCGGTCCGGGCGCGCACTGCCGCTCAGATGAGGTTGACAATGCAGGTTGTTTACAAGCTGACACCCGTAATCGCCGAGATTATCTCGGGCCACTGCGCCGGCACCAGCGCACGCGAAGATTTCGTGACCGCATGCCTGCACGGCGATTGGGCGGAGGCAAGGGCGATGGTTGAGGGAATGCTCGCGGAACCCTGGCATTTGGTGGGCTACCAGGAGAACCGCCTGCGCCAGTTCCTTGCGCTGTTGCAGCTGGAAGAGGGAGCCTTGCCGCAATCTTGACCACTCCTGCCGCGGCGAGGAACCACAGTCCTCTGCGGTCGATTGGACGCTTTTTTGGAACGGTTCGCACTCCATGCGGTTGCGCACTGAGGCGCGCACGCGAGCATGTCCCATGGCAACGCCCAGGTATACTGCACGGATCAGCAACATCTTCTTTCTCACGCGTATCGGCTCGACGCTTCGGTGGGCCACCAGTGACATCGCTCGCGAGGAATTGCCCCCCGATATCCAACATCTCCTGCGTAGGTTGGATCGCCTTGAAAGACGGGCTGAACAAAAGGGGAAAACTCAAGAATGACCTGCGCAGCCCACCGTCGCGGTTAGGGGCGCTGGCGCGAATAGGCGCCTCAATCCTCGCCTGCGGGCCGAGGCGCCTTGCCGGCCCCCACCGGGCTTGGGACGCGGGGCGTGGACTGGCACTGAAAGCATAACTTCGGCGCTCGACTCCCGCATTCCGTCTTGGGCGTGTACGGGCCTTCTGGTCCGCATCTGTGGCGGCGTGGCAACGGGCAAATCCGATTGCGGATTGCACGTCCGGAACCCTCCCAGTCTCGAAGCAAGAGGTCTATGTTGCTGCACGCGCAATCCGTACCCGCGACGTGCGCAGCGCACCTTTGGCTTTCGCGGTGCGCGACCCTCGAGGCGCCCAGGTGCGGGGGCGCCTTTTTCTTGGTGCGGGCATGGATGCGGCCAGTCTGCTGATCCAGCGGGCGAGGAACTCTTGACGAAGTCACCCCGCCGATACCACTGGGCGGCCAAACCCTGAACCGCTCGGCGACCGGGCTCTAGTTCGGTTCGCTCACCGCGGCCCGGTCACGCGTCTCCGGCGGTGCTCCGAGGGGCCGCGGGCTCGATTTCGGCGACGGAGGCGTGCAGGGGGAGATCAAGGTGCTCCATGATAAGTCCATGCTAGCGGAGCACACCATCATCCACGGCACTGGATCGTACTGAGAGCGGACTGATCGATTTCCCCGGCGCCATCGAGCAACTCACGCATACTTTGCGCACTGTAGTCCTGCCCGTTCACGACGCCATCTCCAAAGACAATCGTGCCGCGCCTGTTCATGGCCGCGTAAGCCCACTCATTGTTGCCAAGCATCGCCCGGATCAGCCCGACATAGGCAAGCCTCACGTGACTTTTCGTGATGCCGCCTTCGTTGAAGCGCGCCATCCACCTTCCCGCATTTTCCTTGGCATAGTCGGCATGATCGCGCGCGGCGCCTGCATTACGCATGTTCTTAAAGCCAGCCTCCAGCCACTCCTTGAGCTGGATCATCTTCTGCCGGACCAAGGCATCGTCCTTGGCGGCAACGGTCTCCTTGTCGAACTGCATGGTGAGAATGACAGTCTGCAGCGCACTCCGCTCAGTGAAGCTGTCGCCGTTCTGAATGAGATAGTCGAAGAAGAACAGGTACTCCTGGAAGGTTGGCCGAAGCTCGCGCCGTGAGGCGAGCGCCCAACAGGCGGCCCGCTCCAACGCCATCTTGCCGCCGCGGCTGATGAGGGTTCTTTGCGCCTGCGTGACCGTTGCATGCTGCAGGAATGCGCCGATGCGCTCGCCGTACGGCGCCTTCAATCGTAACGAAGCTGGCGAAACGCTTCGCTTTGCTCCCGCTGCGCACTCGCCTTCAGTGAGGTCGACCCACCTGCCGCTTTGCTTGATCTCCTGCCATGAACGCACCCGTACCATCCGCGTCTCGCGGCTGTTAAGGGATTCGTCCACGAGAAGATTGAACTCAGCGGCCTTGTCGCCGAGCGTCTCGGTGATGACTTGGTCCAGCCCTGGGCGCCCGACCTGCGCGATGACTTCCTCGAAAACGCTCCTGATAGAGTTGCCCTTGATGGTGTGCTGCTTCTTGCCGAGCGACAGCCCCTGACAATCAACATCGGGCGTGATGGCGCCGAAGTTCGAACCTTCGAACTTCGCGACAAACTCCATGGCTCGGGTGGTCCATTGCTCCAGTGGCACGGCATGCGCCGCAGGCCACCCGAGCAGAAGGGCGGCGGCAACCAAGAGCTTCACCCAAACCTGAATACCCAAACGCGGCCCACCTGACCCCCAATGATTGCACCAAGGTGTGGTCGGGTGATGGCTCCGCATCCCGTTCGATGCGAATCCGATTTCGTTCCGAGTGTCCGCAACCTCCAGTCCGGTTGAGAAGGATCTCAACGAAAATCGCCCCTCTAGTTGCCCGCATTCCTCCACAGCTTGACGGACCAATGCTCCACCGAGCGCTCTCGGGGGACCGCAACCACTCGTCGCCCAGACGTTTTTGCAGCGAGCTCTTTGGGAGGTGCAGCGGTATTGCCGTCGTCGGTTTCGGTTGTCTTTGGGCCAGCCAGCGCCATAGGTGGTGTAGCCAAGGGCCCCGGTTCCACAGGGGCCGTCTTACCATGCGGGAGTGGGTGCTGAATGACCGCCTCAATCGGCCGTTCATTGCAGGCGTGATGGCGATTGCTTTTTATTAGGGCAAGGAGCACTTGATCCGGCTCGGTGACGGGCAGTCTAGCATTGGCACGATCGGTGAAAATCTTCATCGCCTGGCGCGTGGAAGTGGTCCACACGCCGTTGATCTCGCCGTGATAGCAACCCACGCTCTTTAGCTCGCGCTGCAAGGCTCGCGTGAGAGATCCCCGGTCTACAGCTGGCGCAGAGGCTTCTGCTGGCAATCGCGGACGCGGGCTCATTGATGCAACAGTAGTCGCCTGCTCGGGTTCGAACACCTCTGGGGGAGCAGGACGCCGAACTGCTTGCCAAGCTGCGGTCGCGCCGGACGAGATCGTTGTGTGCGTCGTAGCGGTAAGCTGAGCCCCCTGGGGCCCTTGGGCACTGAAGAAAATTGCTGCGCCGGTGATACCCGCTCCCTCTAGGGTTGCGAGAGCAAGAACTGGGGAACTGGTCATATGGCCCCGGATCTCAACTGTGATTAGTTAAACATCACGGCATCGGTAAAGGTTCCCCAGGAGCACCCTTGGTTCTGTGCC
This sequence comes from uncultured Alphaproteobacteria bacterium, assembly GCA_963832445.1. GTDB lineage: Bacteria > Pseudomonadota > Alphaproteobacteria > Rhizobiales > Hyphomicrobiaceae > AWTP1-13. The sequence continues at coordinate 238,083 of CAWHUM010000009.1, read as the reverse complement.
ACCATCGGAGCCCCAGGCAAAAGCACAGTTACGCCGGAGGCTAACCCAACACCTCCGGGCATGACCTGGCGGGCCCGCATCGGGTAAGAACAGCTACAAGCTCAATGCCACCTGCGCCACGGCGTCGGGAAGAGCTGCGCAGACGGCGATGGTGCGCCGGGTCGGTGAGAACAAATACTCTGGCCGTTTTTACAACAGCGAGTATTCGATCTCGGGCGTGATCCACATTGTTGTGCGCGGCGCGAGCCAAACCGTGCGATTGATCAGCGACAGCGGGTCGGCGTTTTTCAATCTGAATAGATAAGTTTGTGAGAGCTACAGCGGCGGCGGCTGTCCCGCGAAGTGCATGGCCGCCGGTCACAGATTGAGCGCCTGGCGCGGCGGATTGAGGCACTGGGACGAACAGAGGACGACGGCCGCCCTCGGCTTGGCTGTGCGCAGTGACTTAAATCCGCAGAAACCCTGAGCGGACCGGAACCTCACAGGTTCCTCGTGGCGCGCAAGCCTAAGAGCGCGCCTACTCTCCTCCGCTATCCGGACTACTATTTTCTCGGCGGCGACGTGGTCGGAATAGTGTCGGAGGGACGTTGCCACGATGCACAATGTAAGTGTTATAAACTTCTGCTTGGGGTCAACACGCGACCTGGAAGAGCCTTCGCGGTTGGTCCGATCAATCCCCCTCAGCGGACGTTTCCAAGTGCGCGCTGGAGGTCTTAGAAGTGCCATCAACTGACGTACTCGCAATAAGTGATAGTTGCTGTTGACCTTGCCGATTGATTGCCAATCCAGTCTTCGCACGGAGGCGGCCCTGATGATCGGCAACTGCGTGTCAGGTACAACGGCAGAGTTCAAGCTACCGGGGTGCAGCGCATCAATCGAGTTCGAAGGCGTCCTTGTAGTCGCGCTTGAGTTCTGATGTCCTGCGCCTCTTTGCTGAGCAGGCAGTTGCCGACGACCAGGCGCTCGATGTCGGTACCCATGAAGCAGCGGAAGGCATCCTCGGGGGTGCAGACGATCGGCTCGCCACGCACGTTGAAGGACGTGTTCACGATCACCGGGCAGCCGGTGAGGCCGTGGAATGCCGAGATGAGGGCATGATAGGCAGGATTGGTGTCCCGATGCACAGTCTGGATGCGCGCAGAGTAGTCGACGTGGGTCACGGCCGGGATTTCTGAGCGCACGGTATTGAGCTTATCGATGCCGAACAGCGCCTGTTCAGTAACCGTCATGTCTCGGCGCCGCTTGTTGTGGACACCCGCCACCAGCAGCATGTAGGGCGAATCCTCATCGAGCTCGAACCAATTGCTCACCTCCTCGCGCAGAACCGAGGGTGCGAACGGGCGGAACGACTTGCGGTACTTCACCCGCAGGTTGAGGGTTTTCTGCATTGTCGAGGATCGCGCATCCCCCAAAATCGAGCGCCCGCCCAGCGCACGCGGTCCGAATTCCATCCGCCCCTGAAACCAGCCCACCGCGCGGCCCTCAGCAAGATCGCGCGCGGTGCGCTCGATCTTCGCGACCTCTGGCACGGTCTCGAAACACGCGTCGACAGATGCAAGTCGCCGCTCGATGTCGCCTTGGGCAAAGCTGGGGCCCAGATAGGCGCCGTTCATGCCGTCGGCAACATCGCGTTCGAGCCGCGGCTTTCCGGCATGCAAGTGATAGGCGCACAGCGCTGCACCGAGCGCCCCGCCCGCATCGCCGGCCGCCGGTTGGATCCATATCCCCCGGAACTTGTCGTCCCGCAGGACCTTGCCGTTGGCCACGCAGTTCAAGGCCACGCCGCCGGCAAGGCACAGGTTCTTGGCGCCCGTCTCCGCGGCTAGCGAGCGTGTGAGCCGCAACATCACCTCCTCGGTCACCTTCTGCACAGAGGCGGCGATGTCCATGTGGAACTGTGTCAGCAGCTTCTCTGGGGTGCGGACAGGTTGGCCGAACAGACGACTGAACCTCTGGTTCGTCATCGTCAGCCCGGTGCAATAGTCGAAGTATTGCATGTCGAGGCGGAAAGTGCCGTCGTCCTTCAAATCCATCAGCTTGTCGAGTATCAGCGTGGCGTACTTGGGTTCGCCGTAGGGTGCGAGCCCCATCACCTTGTACTCGCCAGAGTTGACCTTGAACCCCGTGTAGTAGGTGAAGGCCGAGTAGAGCAAACCAAGCGAATGGGGAAAATGCAGCTCCCTGTGGATCTTCAAGTCCGCTCCCTCGCCCAAGCCCGCGGACGTGGTGCACCACTCTCCGACCCCGTCCAGTGTCAGCACCAGCGCCTGCTCGAAGGGGGAGGGGTAGAAGGCGGAGGCGGCATGGCTCAAGTGGTGTTCGGCGAATAGAAGTTTGTCGGACCCCCTCCAGCCGGGATCGACGGCGGCAAGCTCCCTCTGCAGGAGATCCTTCTGGAACAGCTTCTCCCTGATCCATACCGGCAGGGCCATCTGAAATGATCTGAAGCCCCTGGGCGCGAACGCCACATAGGTTTCGAGCAGGCGTTCGAACTTGAGGAAGGGCTTGTCGTAGAATGCGACGTGGTCAAGCTCAGAGAGCCTTACTCCCCCCTCCGCCAGGCAGTACTTCACAGCGTTGGTTGGGAAGCCGGCGTCGTGCTTCTTGCGCGTGAAGCGCTCCTCCTGGGCGGCCGCAACGATGTGCCCGTCGACGACCAGTGCGGCGGCGCTGTCGTGATAGAAAGCGGAGATGCCAAGTATTCGCACGCGAACCTCGCTGCGGCCGCACGGCCGGCGACGGCGGCCGCGCGCAAGATCGCGTCGATCTCAAAACAACGCGTAGATGAACGGTGCAACCGCCGATCCCTGGGACAGCACGATGAGGCCACCCAGCAGCACGGTCATGATGATTATGGGCAGGAGCCAGAATTTCCTGCGCTCCCTGAGGAACCCCCATAGTTCCTGCGCAAACGACAACATGCTTTTTTCCTCGTCTAGTTCTTTGCCACCAACACGCCAGTTTTCTCCGGCGCATTACCTTTGAACACACCCGACGGGCCTAACCGCCCGCTTCTTAGCAAACCTCCGGCACGCCACTATGACGCAACGCGCCTAGCAAGCGAGCCGGCCGTTCGCAAAGCCATCTCGCCGTAGACGGTCAATATTGCTTCCTCATCGTTTCCGGCGCAGGGCCCGGCGGCTCACGGACAAGCCAATAGGACTTGGCCTGCCGGTCGAGCCTCAGGCGCATAAGGTCGTGGCCACGCAGGCGCATAACAATGGCAGTCGGAGCCACCGCAAGGGCGAAAAGCAGCACCATCACGATTGGCGTCACCACCCGCGACAGGAGCATGCCGAACAGGAACCACAACCGGTTCACGGGGCGCAGAGCCGGCGGGTAGACGAGCGTAACGGCCAGGAAGCAGATCGCGATCGCCAGCGACCACCAGCGCAAGAGACTGGCGTCAAAGCTGGGCCTCCAGCCAAGGCGGATCGCTGGCCAAAGCCCGATCAGGCCGAAGACCACGGCAAAGACCATGCCGAACCCTTGCTCTGAGCCCATCTTGATGTCGTGAGCCCGGACAGAAGCTTCATGATTCCGGTCAGCGCTCATTTCAGACCTCCAGCGTGACAATCCTGAGAGACACACCGGCGTCATGCCGATTCCTACAACTGGGAGCGCAGCAACAGAGTACCCACGATTGCTCGCGACTGCAGAGCAAACGCCGCGCGTCAACGCAATTGTGGTTAAGCAGCCAACATGTGTTTGCTCGTAGACGAGTAGGCTAGCTGCGGAGCAACTACGGCCAAAGTGGGTCAAAACGCGACTCTCGAAAGCTGCAGCATCCTAGTCCGCTCAACCCCCGACTACGGAAATTGCTGACCTCCGAGCAGCCGCACTACCCCATCCGCTTGTGACCATGTCCTGCGCGCGCGCATGGCGGGGGCCCTGCTCGGGCACAACTCGGCCCAATGCCGCGGCGGGCCCCTGAACTGCAGGTCCTGAAGACCTAGCGAGGCAGATCAACCCCAATGCGTTACAGCGGGATCCCAGCCATGCCGACCGAGCCAGGCGGGCTAGGCGCACATTTGCATATCATGTGCGCAATAGTATGGTCTGCAATACTTCGTCGCTTCGTGACGCTGCAGCTGGGCAATTCATCCGATAAAATGAGCGCCGAGACATCGCGCCGGGTAAAGTCGCTTTTTTTTGGAGCGATTCTGTCGCTTTTGGTCCTGATTGTGCCGCTGCTTGCGCTCGAAGGGCTCGTGCGAGCGGCCGGCTGGCAAACATCTGACGACCCCTACATTCATTTCGGCCGCGTGACGTCTTTCTTTGAGGACGAAGTGTTCGACGGTGTCGGGCACAAGGAGGTGAAGTCGCGCGAGCTTTATCGAGAGCGGGAAGTCTTCTTTCCGACCCAAAAGGTCGCGGGAACCTTTCGAATCTTTTGCATTGGCAGCTCGGCTAGCGCAGGCTGGCCCCATCCCAAGGACGAGATCTATAGCGAGTATCTGGAGAACGCACTGGAGTTGGCCTACCCAAGGCGCGAATTCGAGGTCCTCAATGTTAGCGCGGACGCCTACGCGGCCTACCGAAACCGGTTGATCTTCCAGGAGATCCTGGCGTTTCAGCCCGATCTGATCGTCATCTATACTGGCAACAACGAGTTCCTCGAGCCGCGACTTTATTCGACACGGCCGCGCTGGTACGACCCGCTCGCCGCGCTCGCAAGACGTTCTAGAGTCTACGAGCTCATTCGAGGAAGTCCTCTGGGTTCTAGATGGTTCCCTGAGGACACATTCAGCGCAGAATCCCGCGGCGGCATCGCATACGAGCAGTGGTCGAAGATCGAGGGACTTCCGCTGGTCCTTCGCACCGACCCCGACCAGCTCGAGAAGGTCGTGGAGCACTACGAATTCAGCATCAAGTCGATGTTGCAGGCGGCCAAAGACAAGAGCATTCCGGTCATCCTGCTGACGGTGCCGACCAACCTGCGGGACTGGCAGCCCAATGTGTCCGTTGTCTCCGCGCAGGGGGACCAGGAGAAGGCGTGGAGGAAAGAGTACCTGGCAGGACGGGCGGCCCTCCTGAAGACTGACGCAAAGCTTGCGGTCAAAGCGCTCACTCAAGCTGCGCGCTTAGACGGTGGCCATGCCGCAACACGCTATTATCTAGGCCGGGCCCTCGAGGCCGACGGGCGCCTGGATGAAGCTTATGCCAGCTACGATCGCGCACGAGATCTCGACGCAAATCCGTTCCGAGCAATATCACGCTTCAACGAGATCATTCGGCGTATCGGCAAGTCTTTCGACAACGTCAATGTTGTCGACATGGAGGCTCATTTCCGCGCCGCGAGCCACCCGCATGCGCCGGGCTTCGATCTGTTCGTCGACTACGTTCACCCCAGCAAGACGGGCAATTTGATCCTGGCGAAGGAGGTCTACGACACGATTGTCGCGGGCGGCCTACTGGGGCCGACCACCGCTCCATTCCAGCATGTTCCGAAGATCAACGAGTACGGGATGACGTACGACGAAACGAAGGACCTAGGCCTCCAGAAAACCATCCTCCAGCTCGCGATGATGATGCACCAGAATGATACCGTTGTGAGCTTGGCGGAGCGTATCCTGGCTAGCCCAGGTTTCAAATCCCTCGCCGAGCTCGACGCGGACATCGTGACGGAAGCGCACGAACTGTTTCGGGAAGTGGTCGAGCTGGAACGAAACGAGCTGTTGGCGGGCACGGTGCTGCAAGAGGAAAGGGACAAGCTCACGCCCCGGCTCAATGGGCTGTACCGCTACACGTTCGAAGACTTCCTGAAGTTTCAGAGCCAGCGACGGCAGTCAGCGGGACGGCGGAGTGGATTTTGCGCCGAGTGTGGGTCACGGCCACGGCAGGTGAATACCCAGCTTCTCCCATCGTTTGAAATGGCAGATCTGGGTCATTCGCGTCGCTTGCGTTCCAGCCGGCCAATGTCCGCGCGACCTCAGCTAACGACAATGTCGGCACCGCAGGGGACTGGCGCTGTGTGCCATTGCCGGACTCACGCACGGCAGCAAGCTTCCAGGCCACTCGGCATGACAACTAGCGCGGGAGGCTCATGACATCGGCAGGACAGCCGGCGGGTCTTCCATCCCCAGCCAAGCGGAGACTTGCCCACTTGATCGCGGGAAGGCCGTCAGTTTCGATCCGGATCGGGACACACCATTGTGCCGACCCGGCGAGCGAGTCTGCGCACTTTGATCGACAAGTCGACTGTTCGCCTTCGTCAAGAATCCTTCAGCCCATTTCAGCCAAATAATAGGCGTTGACCAGGCGGCAGTGCACCAACCGCCATTCAACCGGACGGGGGCAATCGAGCATGAGGACGATGCGATCGAGCATCATCACCGGCGTGCCGGGGGCGACAAGAAGCGCGTTCGCGATTGCAGCCTGCGGTATGCCCATCGAGATGCGCTCCTCTACCTTGCCCAACAGTATCCCGTACTCCTGAGCGAGAGCCCCGATGTGGTCAGCGATGGCTTTCTTGTCGGCCAGCCCGGGAAATAGCTCGGCCGGCAAAGTTATATCCTCGATCATGAAGACTTGGCCGCTGTGGTCCCGAACGCGGCGGATGCGATAGACCGCTTCGTCGGCACGCAACCGCAGACGCGTGCACTCCAGTTCGTTGGCCGCGCCTTTGGCAATTTCAAGCGACTTGGCCAGCCCGCAAACGGGTTCGCCGGCAGCGGTGCGAAAACTGCTGAAGCGGTCGGCGAACTCGTGCGCAGCTTGGTCGTTTACGAAAGTCCCCAGACCCTGCCGCCGCGTCACCAGCCGCTGGGCTTCCATTAGCTTCAGCGCCTTACGGATCGTTCCTAGGCTGACACCAAAATCGCGTGCCAAGTCGCTTTCGTTGGGTATGGCGGACCCCGGCTTCCACGCCCCACTAGTTATCCGCCCCGCCAGGGCGTCCCACACCTGCAAATAGAGGGCTCTCCTCGAGAACGCAGCTGAAGGCATCATCACCCCCGTCGAGGGCAACTTCAACGCCGTTTTCCCAACCCCAGTTTCACGTAGACATACCAAGTATGCCCGCATCCATCGGGTCGGTGAACCCCCAACGCACCCGGGGAGATGCTTGCTTGCACCGTCCAGGTCGGTGCTAGATTGGACAGACCTGAGCAAAAGAGAAGCAAGGTGTGGCTGTCTGGAGAGGGCAATGTACAGTTCACACGCCACCCGGAGCGGCGTCGGGCTCGACGCACTTTTCCAATGGGGTGACCATCTATGCCACTTCTTTGGTTCGTCCGACGATCTTGGCGAAATTCTTGTCCCGTACTTCAAGATTGGCTTAGAGCGCGACGAGTTCTGCATATGGGTCACGAGCAGCCCCTACGGGAACGATAGGGCAGTCAGCGAGATGCGCGCGGCTATGCCGGATTTTGACCGGAGGACAGCCGCTGGTCAGATCCAGATATTCGGCGAGGACGAGTGGTACGCGAAGCATGCAGTGCAGAGTACGGCGGAGAAAGTCCGGAGTTGGTTGTCACAGACAGAGGCAGCTGTGGCGTCGGGGTACGCGGGTGTTCGAGGCAGCGGCAACACATCGTTTTTGGACGAAAGTACCTGGGATGACTTCCTGGTCTATGAGCGGGCCATCAATGAAGCCTTCAAGGATCAACGCATCATTGGGCTGTGCAGCTACCCCATGGACGGGTGTTCGGCAGCTGCCGTGGTCGATGTAACGCATTGCCACCGGCTTGGCCTTGCGAAGCGTCATGGTCACTGGGATCTAATCGAAGTGGTGCGCCACGGCCGCGAAATCTCGGCCCTGGGGCAGGGGCAAGAAGTTCAACGGGTCATCGAAGATCAGCTAGCCATATTGATTGGAGCCTACCCTGAGCGCATCACGTTGAAAGGCGGGCACGTTCATCTTTCAGGGTCGCAAGCAGCCAAACTCGGTATTTTGATTAGCGAGTTCGCCGCCAACGCGGCTAGATACGGGGCGCTTTCCTCGATCCAAGGCAAGCTTGCTGTACAATGGCGTGTCGTCATCAACGGCTCACGCCTCCTTCACATCCAGTGGACTGAAAGCGGGATGTCTAGCCTGACGATCCCTGACAAAATCGGTCGCGGACTCAGCTGCTCGTCGGCGCGGTACAGAATTGCTTGCGTGTTTTTGATAACGCCGGGATGGAGTGCACATTTGAGCTGGACCTGGACAGCAAGCACCTCAACCTAATGCTCGATTTCAGCGGACCGTGACCCGCGGATTGTCGGACAGTCGAGAGCGGGCGAGGCGCAGATATCCGACTGGTGGTATTGCGATTTCACGCAGGACCATCTCAACCGGCTGGGAGAGGGCTTGAGCGATCTCGGCTTGGCTTGGGCGGCGGGGTGCCGCTAATAGCTGTTCCTGTGCGCCGCACAAATAGAGTCAGCTCCGGGTCTTGGCGTTTTCACGCAACCAGGGTCATGAGCACGCATCGAGCGTGCTAGGGCAGGTAGTCGGTTCTACCCCTTGAAAGCAGACAGACTTGTGCAGAGCGGCGAACGGGCAGTCTGTGCCGATTTTGTTGCGAAAGTCGGTGGCGAGATCGGCGAAGGGCTTTGTAAGCGTCGGTGTGCCCCCTTTTGGCCGCTCGCTCCGGCAGGAGCGGCGGCTGTGACGCCCTGATACTGACGCCTGCCACGCGACTTGGACGCTACCCGACGCTCACGCAACACACGTGGCGACTGTAGGCGGCGGTCGCGCCATTAGCTTGGCGAGGCGGCGTAGGTTCTGGGCGATGGCTGCCAGCGTGAACTCGAACTGGGCGCCACGCGGTCCGCGCAGCCGCAGGCGGCCGAGATGCAGGATGCGCTTTAGGTGTGCGAACAGCATCTCGATGCGTTTGCGCTCACGGCACGACTGCTCGAAGGCCTCGGTCTTGGCGAGCGCACGCGCCACGTCACGAGCCTCCTCATAGATGCTGCGCAAGATCTTGCGGGCTGGCTCCTTCGGGCAGCATCTCGACTTGAAGGCGCACGCAGAGCAATCAAGCGTGCTGGCTCGGTAGAACAGCATGTCGTCGTTCATGACCTTGCCGGTTGTGGTGAGAGTGTTGAACGCCGGGCAGATGTAGACGTTGCCCTCCTTGTAGAAGGTGAAGTCCTCGCGTGAGAAAGTCCCGTCCTCGCGCTTGGACTTATCGATCACCGGTATATGCGGAGCGATCTTCTTGTCGTTGACCACCCAGTTGAGGTTGGCCGCCGAGCCGTAGGCTGTATCGGCGGCAAGCCGCTCGGGCTTCATCCCAAAGCGCTGCTCGGTGCGCTCGAGCATGGTCTTGGCTGCGCCGACCTCGGCCTGGCGGATGGCACGAGAGGCTTCCACATCCACAATGACGCCGAACTTCACGTCGATCAGGTAATTGTCGGCATAGGCGAAGAAGGCTGGTCCGCGCATGGCGCCGGTCCATTGCGCCGCCGGATCGGACGGTGAGATGAACTTCGGGACCACCTCGCTCGCCGCGCCGAAGGCCGCATCGTCCAACGTTGCAAGATACTCCTTCACCGCCCGGCTCGCCGTCTCAGGATCGCGCTTTTTGTCCCACTTCTTGCCCGGGATCGAGCGCTGCTTGTTAGCGTCGGCGACGATCAGGCTGGCATCGACCGCGAAGCCCTCGCCGCCGACGAGGTCCGCCGCGATGCATGCCTCCACCACCCGCTCGAACACGCGCCGGAAGATGTCGCTATCGCGGAAGCGTTCGTTGCGAGCGCGCGAGAATGCAGAGTGGTCCGGGATCTTGTCCTCAATGCTCAGGCCGCAAGACCACCTGTAGGCCAGGTTCACCTGAACCTCGCGGCACAACAACCGCTCCGAGCGAACGGCGAACACATAGCCCAGGATGAGCATCCGGATCATGAGCACCGGATCGATCGACGGCCGGCCGATCGAGGGATAGTAGGGCGCCAGCTCGCCGTGCACCCACGACAGGTCCAGCACGGCAGCGATCTCGCGTGCCCGATGATCGTTCGGGACAACATCATCCAGGCAGAACGAATAGAACAGTTGCCCCTGATCCCGCTTGAGCCGCCCCATCATCGTCAGCCCCCGCTGCCGCATTGACCTCAATGCGCTTCGCGGCTCACCGCAACCGACTTCCGCAACAAAATCTGCCAAGTCCTGACTCGTGCAGCGCACAAATCCACAAGGCAAGTGCTCGTGATTGGGGCGCGCCGGTTTGCACAACTCTAAAGCGGAACAAATCTTATGGTGCTGCCACCTGTTTTGGATTTGCTGCGGGTTGCGTCGAATGCCGGGAAGAAATAGCATTGGATGACGACTGGACCGCGACACAGGCCGTCAATGACAACACGCTGGACAATGAGGTCAACCGGCTGCTCGCCGCGAAAGGCATCTTGTCTCGGGGCACGCTACAGCGCGGGAGAGCCGGGGGCTCCTTGGGCAATGAGGTCGATGCTTGCGCTTTCGGTGACGGCAATGTTTTCGTCAGTCCCCGATGTGGTAGTGAAAGCGAACGCAGCCGGAGCGCCCAATTCGTATTCACGTGCAGGGTTGCTGAAGTATCCCGGTCCACTTCTCGCGGCGCACAAGTGGCGCCAGACAAGAGGGCGGCGGAAAGTTGCCTCCAGCGCGCACGCGACGCTAAGGGCACAGGAATCCGGTCTCCGGCTCGTCCCTCTCATGCTGGGCATCGGCTTCTGATCTGAAGCCGGACGCTGCCGCTCACGCGGTGAGACAACGGCCGCCAAGTGCAGAACCTCGTGTGATGGCTCGATGCCGTTTGCCTGGCTGGCTACGCTCAGGTATCTTCCTGCGTGTTGAGCGTATTTATTTGCCGACGCTGCTCCATCGTGGGCCTGGCGGTGGCTACGGATGAACGTGGGGATGCCCCGGCATATGCAGCTCCGTGCCGCAGCCATGTTGGTGTTGCTGCTGCTGGCTATCCCCCAAGTGGCGTTGGCCGAAAAGCGCGTTGCCCTGGTCATAGGCAATGGCGCCTACCTGCATACTCCCAAGCTGCCCAATCCACCCCGGGACGCGAAAGCGATTGCCGATCTCTTTAGAAAGGCCGGGTTCGACTCAGTGCTGGCCAACAACGACGTTGGTCACCTGGCATTCAAGCGTTCACTGCGCGACCTGGAAGAAGCGGCGCAGGGTTCCGATATAGCGGTGCTGTTCTTTGCCGGGCATGGTGTTCAGATCGGCGATCAGAACTACATGTTGCCAACCGACTCCAAACTCGAGCGCGAGTACGATGCCAAGGACGAGACGATTTCGCTCGAGCGCATCGTCGAAGCGCTCGAGCCTGCCAAGCGGCTGCGCCTGGTGATCCTCGACGCCTGCCGCGACAATCCCTTTCTTGCCACCATGCAGCGTCGCGTGGCGCTGCGTGGGGCGCTGACGCGCGGCCTCGCAAGAGTTGAACCGACCCAGGTCGGCACTCTGATCGCCTATGCAGCAAAGGCGGGAGCCTCAGCAAGTGACGGTGCGGACGGACACAGCCCGTTCACGAAGGCGTTGCTCAAGCACATCGCCGAGCCGGGGCTCGACATCCGGTTGGCCTTTGGCCGGATTCGCGACGAGGTTGTCAAGATTACCCGCAATGAGCAGGAACCGTTTGTGTACGGCTCGCTCGGCGGCGACAATCTTTCCCTTGTCCCGGCGCCTGCCGTCCCCAAAGAGTCGGAACTTGCGGCAGTGGCGGCGGATTACAATCTGGTTGAGCAGATCAACACCAAGCTGGCGTGGGAAGTCTTCATCAATACGCACAAGTCGGGAATCCTCGTCGATATGGCCCGCAAGCGCCTGGAGAAGCTGGAGCAGGAAGCGCCCAGCGCCAATCCCAAGCTCGCGTCCCTGCCGCCGCCCAACGAGGAGAAAAAGGCCACGCCTGCCGAAATCATGGCCTGGAACAAGGTGAAGGGTTCAGGCGACGCCGCGGCCATCCGCAAGTTCATGGACGCCAACCGGTCGTCGCCCCTCGCGAGCGAGGCGCGCCAGGTGCTGGAGGCACTGGAACTGGAAAAATGGGCCAGCGACCTCGCCGAGCGGGTAGCCGCACGCAAGCGCGAGGAAGAGGCGCGCCGCGCGAAGGCAGAGGCCGACCGGCTAAAGGCCGAGCGGGAGGCTGCATTGGCCAAGGCTGCCCGCGAGAAGGCAGAGGCGGATCGCAAGAAGGCAGAGCTCCAAGCTAAGAAGGCGGCGGAAGCGGAAGCCGAGCGCAAGCGGCTGGCGGAGGCCGAACGGCAGAAGGCCGAGCGTGAGGCGGCATCGGCCAAGGCCGCTCGCGAGAAGGCAGAGCTGGAAGCTCAATTGGCAAAAGCCGCGGAGGCGGAAGCCGAGCGCAAGCGGCAGGCGGAGGCCGACCGGCAAAAAGCCGAGCGTGAGGCAGCGTTGGCCAAGACCGCACGCGAGAAGGCGGAAGCGGAGCGCAAAAGAGCCGAGCTGGAAGCTCAAAGGGCGGCGGAAGCGGAAGCCGAGCGCAGGCGGCTGGCGGAGGCCGAACGGCTCAAGGCCGAGCGTGAGGCAGCGTTGGCCAAGGCGGCGCGCGAGAAGGCCGAAGCCGAGCGCAAGAAAGCAGAGCGAGAGGCTCAGCTGGCAAAGGCCGCAGAAGCTGAAGCCGAGCGCAAGCGCGCCGCAGAGGCCGAGGCAGAGCGCAAGCGCGCCGCAGAAGCCGAAGCCGAGCGTAAGCGCGTCGCAGAAGCCTGCGCCCGGGAGGAGAAGAGCCTTGCACGGTTGAAGACTGCAGTTGATCAGGCCTCGGGCCGGGAAGAGCTCGAGCGCTTCGCCCGCACCCTCGGCTGCGAGCAGCTGCGCCCCGCTCTGGTGGCTCTTCAGGCCGAAGCGGATAGGCTGAAGCAGGCGGAAGTGCTGGCGGTGCGCACCGCACAGGCGGAACTGCGGCGCATCGGCTGTTTTTCGGGTCAGGAAGACGGCAAGCTGCAGCAGGCAACCAAGGATGCCATCAATCGCTACCTTGCCAAGAGCGGCAAGCAGCAAGCGTCACAGGTTGCGGTCGACCAGCAGCTCATCAACGAGCTAAAGGCTGCACCAACTATCGGCTCGTGCGAAGACATGGCCCCGAGCCAGAAGGCCCCCAAGCAAATCGTGCGTCCGCAGCCGCGCCGGGAGCCGGAAGAACCGCGCAAGCTCACGAAAGTGCAGCCGACGGCGCCTGGCCCGCGCGTCATGACCGGGGTCGGCTTTTGAGCGGTGGGGCTGAGAGCGCGCGGGCTCGAGCAGGGCGCTACGGTCCGACCACGGCCGGCATCATCCTCGTACTCGTGAGGTCAGCCCAGCAAGGCCCCACGACGTTGCCCTGGGGCCTTGCGTAAGTTTCGCCGCGCGGGGGTCTTCTGCACCGAGCCAAGCCGACCGATGGCGACACTACCACTGGTAGCGCAGGCCTACGTTGAAGCCCATGCCTTGAATATTCTCGCCCACCTTGACGTCCGCCCGCCCGTAGCCGAGCCATCCCGTATTGCCGACAACGATCGCCGAGCCGAGGCCGATTTGGCCGTAGGTCCCAAACCGGTCAGTGGAAGTGTTGAATACAAGCCCATCCGGTGACGGGAAGGCTGGATCGTGAGGACCCTGCACAAGTGTAACTTTGGAGTTCACAGCGCTCGCAAATTCGTGGATGACACTTGCGGAAACGAACGGCTGCCACGTGTAGATCCCCTGAGTGACGTTGGCACCAAGGCGGAGGCTTGCGCGGCCAAGAATGCTCTCGAAGTCATCGATGCTGACGATACCGCCGGCGAAGAAGAATTTGTCCTGCGAGCTTACGAACGTGACAGGATCACTTGTCACGCGCGACCATGACCCGCCGACGCTGGGTTCAATGAACCAATTGGACGGGAGCGGAAAGCGATAACCAAGATTGCCCGTGACCGTAAAGGCGCGAGCTTCGTTCTTCACTCCGGAAAAATCCTGGATCGCGCTCGAGGAATGGCTCTGATAGAAATCCCAGCGAACTTGCGCATCGGCAAAGAAGTTGTCCTTGGTCAGGGCGGCATACAGGCCAATGAAAGGGATCTCGAAACGACTCTGCAAGTCACCAGGCTGGGTCGGGTAACTCCCTCCGGCAGGTGTGGTGTCTTTGGCCCAGGCACCGAGATAACCGCTGGTTATGCCGAAGTGCACATTGATCCCGGAGCTGCCGGTGTTGAGCTTGCCAATATCCGAGCCAACCTGGACACCCGCATAATCCTGGTGGCTGGACTGAGAACAAACCTGGGTTCCCTTCTGTACGCCACCGTCTATAGCGTTGCTCCCTCCAGTACCGTCTATCGCTATGAAAATTGATCCAGTGTGAATGCCCGCCGTACCGCGTACCTGCCCTGGGGCAACGACAGATTTGCTATCGGCCTGGGAATCAACGAAGCCGGCGATCGTGCGAGCCCAAATGCCGCCGCTTGCCTGATCAGGTTGAGCACCGGGAGGTGCACTTACAAATGAGGTGGTGTTCGTCAGAAACGCCGTGTTGACGGTATTGGTGATGGATACCAGCGGGCTCGCCGTCGGAATGGCGTTTCGGCTGACACCATTCGAAACAGCAAAGGCGTCAAACGTGAAACCGGAGTTGGTGCACGCCGCCCACGCTCCAGAGGGGAGCAACACGGAAATTGCCAACGCGGCGGCAAGCCGGGTCCAGTTCCGCACTGACATCAACATGAGCGGGTACCTATGACGCAACGCCACTTAGGCGAAGGATGCTAGTTGGGCGCGTTGGGCCCTGGAACAGATTTCAAAGGGCTTTGTTTTCGTTTCCTCGGTAGTGTGCTGTTTTTGCCTCTTGAGGGCCAACGCTCGCGCGAAAGCAAGAAGTCCTCACTACTACGGCGGGCAATCCTGCCCGGTCCTAACCGCCGCGTTGTGCGGCAAGCTCTTTCAGACGAGCGCCTTGAGAGCAGTCTTTGGGGGCGAGGTCGTAGGGGTGGAGGGCGGAGAGGGCCTCATCGAGCGAGTGGGTAGGCCTTTGAGCAGTCGGTCAAGAGCGCGGGGGTCTTTGGCTGGACGCCTGACTGCTCGGGCAGTGCACTGCAACCGGGCACGGCGAATTTGGGTCAGAACTTCGCCTCAGCGCGCTGAGCCGACTGCGTCCGGTCTAGCCCCAAGGGCGGAAGTGATGACTGGTGCTGCCGAACGGTGAGTTCGTGCCAAACCGGTTGTGAGCAGCTCCAACAAAATGCGCTAACGGCCCACTTGCCGTCGCCCGCCAAAGCGGCAACCCTCGCCGCGGCCCGCCCTACATCCCGCGCTTCGGCACAGATGCCAGGAACTCCGCCAGCTCGCGCTTGTAGAACTTGGCGAACGCGGTGGCGGCGTGGCCCCGGGTCTCCTCGCTTGCCGGGATGAGTAATAGCCTGCCGTTCTTCACGCGCTTCAGCTCGCGCTCCATGATGCCGGTCTCGGGCGGGTTGCGCTCGTCGTCGGCGGCGTTGATGGCGAGCAGCGGCGCCGCGATGCGCTCAAGCCCAGGCGATGCATTGTAGTCGCGCGAGGAGTCCCAGAAATACAGGAAGTCGTTGGCGTCGGCCTTGGTAGCCGCCGCGATCCTCTGCTCGAGCAGCTTATCCGCCAGCTCCCGTGTCGGCGCCTGCTTCTGGTAGGCCAGCGTGCCGCCGATGGAGACGATGCCGTAGTACACGTTCATCAAGCGGAAAGCCTGCGGTTGCTCGCTGTAGTCGCCGCCCTTCCACGCTGGATCGTTGCGCACCGCGTCGATGATCATGCGCCGCATCAGCCAGTTGCGGCTCGACATCTCCGTCGGCTGCGAGGCCATGGGCACCAGTGCATCCATGAAGTCTGGGTAGGCCGAGCCCCAGAGCCACGTGTGCATGCCGCCCATGGAGTTGCCGATGATTAGGCGCACGCGCTTGAGACCCAGGCCTTCGGTGGCGAGCCGATACTGCGCCAGCACCATGTCGTTGTAGTTGTAGCGCGGGAACTTCGCCCGCAGGCCGTCGGAGGGTTTCGACGACTTGCCGTGTCCCACGGCGTCTGGAAGGATGATGAAATACTTCGTCGCATCGAGGGCTTGGCTGGGGCCGAACAGCTCGCCAGCAAAGACCGGGTTGAGCATCCCCGAGCCCGAGCCGCTCGTGCCGTGCAGCACCAGCACCGGCTCGCCGCTCGGCTCGCCCACGGTCGTGTAGTGCAGCCGCAGCTCGGGCATCACCTCGCCGGTATGGAACTTGAAGTCGCGCGCGATCCAGGTGCCTTCCTTGGGCGCGGGATAGCTCTGCGCGAGGGCGGACACGGCGATTGCCAGCAGCAGCGCAAGCGCGCACGCAATGCGAGCGCAGACGGCATCTAGTTTCATCTGGTTCTCCGGCGTTTCCCTGCGGCGGTGCGTTGTCCGCCCGATCTCTTCTTGCGAAGCGGCCTTTGGCAGCGGAAGCTGCACCCCCGGCCCTTCGACACAAGGCGATGCTAGCCTTGGCCTCCGAAAACGCCAACAACCGGTTCCTCGTCGGCCGGTCGGCCGAGAGGCCCACGCACCTCTAAGTAATGCGCTGGAACCACGACCTTTGCCTGGCAGCATGACGGTGGGTATGGAACGCTAGTCGATTGCTGCGTCGCAGCAGGGGCTCCCGGTCGAGGTCTCCTCTGGGTCAAGAGTCACCGTCGAGGTGACCCGACCGACGTGTCGGTTCTACCCCCGAAAGCAGACGGACTTGTGCAGAGCGGCGAACGGGCAGTCTGTACCAACACTGGACATCGACCGGTATCTGCCTTGACGGGGTGGCAGGCCCATCCTCTCCGCCAGTCGTTTCCGACCTAAGCGGACAGCCAAACCTCATGCAGCTTCGGCGTCGTCAGCAGGTTGTCCTGGAAGTTCTGGACCTTCCTGCTCTGGATCACCACGCCAGGCGCAACGTATTGGATAAGCTGCAGCGCATTCTCGACGACGAACTTCTGCAGCTTAGCGAAGGCGAGCTTGCGCGCTTCCTGGTCCGGTGCCGACATCGTTGCATCCATCAGCTCGCGGAAGCCGGGAAGCTCGACCTTGCCAGCGTTGCGCAGTGCATCCTTGCCGAACAGCGCCTCGTAGGCCTGGCTCGGATCGGGGAAGCCGCCACCCGGACTGATGTGCATCGAGCCCTTGGCCTCGATCATGAAAAACTGCATCGCCTGCTGCGGCGAGACCGGCGTGAGCTTGATGCGGATGCCGGCCTTGGCGAGCTGGGAGATGATCAGCTCCTGCCGCTGCATCGACCCCTGGTCCGACCAGCCGAAGGATTCGATCTCGAGCCCGTTCGGATACCCCGCCTCGGTCAGAAGCGTCTTCGCCTTGCCGAGGTCGAAAGTATAGTAGTTCGCGGTGGCCGGATCACAGGCCCAGTGCTCCCTCGGCAGAATGACCGAGGACGGCCGGCCGAGGCCGAGCGCGATGACCGTGTTGATCTCGTCGCGGTTAATCGCATAGTTCATTGCCTGCCGCACACGCAGGTCGTTGAGCGGCGGCTTGGCGTAGTTGAGGAACGCCCCCCAGAACACCAGCGAGGGATTGGCCGACGCGACCACATTCGACGAGCGATCGGCGATTGCTTTCTGTTGCGGCTGCAGGTTCAGGGCAAGGTCAACCTCGCCGGCAATGGCCGACCGGGCCACGGTGTTGAGCTCGTTGATGATGCGAAACTCGATGCCATCGAGATAGGGCTGGCCGGCCTTCCAATAGTTGTCGTTGCGCACGAACTTAATGCTGGTGTTATCCTGCCATTCGACGAACTTGAACGGACCGGTGCCCACTGCGAGGCGGTCGAGGTTCGGCCCTTTCTCCTGGATCAGCTTCGGCGAGACCATCAGGCCGATGCGGTTGGTCAGCATCACCGGTAACCCGGCATTCGGCCTGTTGAGCTTGAAGACAACCTGGCTCTTTCCGGTCACCTCAACACCGTCGACGGTGACGAGGTCGGCCTTCACGTTGGAACGTTGGTCGTTCTTGTATCGCTCGATGTTGATCTTCACCGCTTCCGGATTGAACGGTGTGCCGTCATGGAAGGTCACACCTTCGACCAGGTCGAGCACCAACGTTTTTGCGTCGGCGAACTTCCAAGACGTGGCGAGACCGGGCCTCAGCTCCAGCGTCTTGGGCTCGAAGTCGATGAGCGCGTCGAAGATCGCGTAGAGCGTGTCGAAGTCCGGTAGGTTGCGGCCGGTCATCGGGTCGATTGCCGCCGGATTGAAGGGGATGGCGACCCGCAGCGTGCCGCCGCGGCGCGGGGCCTCCTGGGCCAGGCCGATGCCCGGCAGGGTGAGTGCGCCGGCGCCGGCCGCCGCACCCTTGATCAGCTGGCGACGGTCGAGGCCAACGTTCAGCCGCTCGTTGAGATCACTCATCGCTACTCTCCTCCCCTTCCGATGCTTTCAAGCGCAGTCGGAAGCCCAGCGCTGGCTTGTTCACAAGAGCATAGCATGCGGTCTCTGGAGGGTGGGACTTCGACCGCGATCACTTTCGTCAACAACTCCGCAAACACGATCCGCATTTATTGGATCGACTATCAAGGCACAAGAAAGTTTACAATGAGGTTCCCCCAGGCAGGAGCTATGCGCAGCAAACGTTCGTCACGCACCCGTGGGTCGATGATGCCGCTGCGGCAATAGTTGGACTGTCTCAGATAGCAAAGCCCTGCAGACGTCGTTTCAGGTGCTGACGCTGCCACATCCTTAGTGGCGTCACACTTCCCGCAGACATTCGGCCGATTGCACAATGGATTGCGGAGGACGCAATGGAAGGGCGATGGTTCCTGCGGGGTGTGGTGCTGATTGCCGCGGTGATACTGCTGGCGGCTACTGAGCCCATGCCGGGCCACGCGCAAGGTACCGATGATCTCGCCGCGCTCGACAAGCAGGTGGTGCAACTCTATCGCGCGGGAAAGTATGCCGAGGCGATGGAACTGGCGAAGCGGTCTCTGGCGCTAGCCGAACAAAAATTCGGACCCGACCGCGTTGAAGTGTGTCCCCCTCTCAACAATCTCGCGGCGCTTTACAATCGCACCGGCCGATACGCCGAAGCTGAGTCCCTGTACAAGCGCTCCCTGGCCGTGCGCGAGAAGGCATTGCCGGTGGACCATCCCGACGTCGGACTGTCGGTCAACAATTTGGCTGCGGTTTACTTTGATCAGGGCCGCTATGCCGAAGCCGAACCGCTGTACAAGCGTGGCCTCGCCATCCGTGAGAAGGCGCACGGTCCTAACCATGCCCAAGTGGGAGAGTCGCTCAATAACCTGGCTGCGCTTTATGAAGCTCAGGGTCGCTATGCCGAGGCGGAGCCGCTGCACCAACGGGCGCTGGCCGTCCGTGAGAAGGTGCTAGGCCCCGAACACCCGGTCGTCGCCACCTCGCTCAACAACCTGGCCTTGCTCTATAAGGCCCAGGGCCGCTATGCCGAAGCCGAGTCGCTGTACAAGCGCAGTCTCGCCATCCGTGAAAAGGCGCTCGGTCCCGATCATCCCGATATCGGACTGGCGCTCAACAACCTCGGTTCGCTGTATAGGGCGCAAGGTCGCTATGCGGAGGCCGTGCAGCTGCACAAGCGCGCTCTGGTCATCCGTGAAAAGGCGCTCGGCCCCGATCATCGCTCCGTCGGTACTTCACTGAACAATCTGGCGGAGCTCTATCGAGAGCAGGGCCATTACGCGGAGGCTGAGCCACTCCATAAGCGCGCACTGCTCATCCGCGAAAAGGCGCTGGGGGCCGACCATCATGAGGTTGGCGCTTCGCTGAATAACCTGGCGTTGTTGCATTCGGCGCACGGCCGATTTGCCGAAGCCGAGCCATTGTATCAGCGCGCGCTGGCCATCAACGAAAAGGCGCTGGGCCCCGACCACCCCGATGTAGCTCTGTTGCTCAGCAACCTGGCCGCGCTGTATTTCGCGCAACACGATTGGGCGCGAGCGGCGGAGTATTGGAGGCGCAGCACCGCCGTTCGTGTGCGGCGCACCCAACGCGGCACGCCCGATGTAGGACAACCCGAGACAGGCAAACGAAAAAGCGAGGCGGAGCAATCTCGCGGCGAGTTTGTGGGGCTTATCAAAGCAGGACACCGTCTCATGCTGAAAGGGGGCGAGGCCGATGCTGCCCTGCTGCGTGAGATGTTCCAGGCAGCCCAATGGGCGGAGGGGTCAGAAGCCGCGGCCTCCCTGGTTCAGATGGCGGCGCGCGGGGCTAAGGGTGACGCGGCACTGGCCGTCCTCGTGCGCGAACGACAGGACCTAGTCGAGGAGTGGCAGAAGCGCGATGGGATACGCATTGCGGCTGTAGCCCGGGAACCCGACAGGCGAGATCGCGCGAACGAGGCCGCGAATGTCCAGCGGATCGCTGCTATTGACACGCGTATCGCTGCTATCGACGCGCGGTTGGCAACCGCGTTCCCGGACTATGCGGCGCTCGCCCGACCCAAACCGCTCAGCGTAGAAGAAGTCCAGGCTCAGCTCGCTGGGGACGAGGCGCTGGTGCTATTCTTCGATACGCCGGAAGTGCAGCCCACACCCGGCGAAACCTTTGTCTGGGTCGTCACTAAGACTGACGTGCGCTGGGTGCGCTCCGATATCGGCACGCCAGCGCTGACCCGCGAGGTGGCAGCGCTGCGCTGCGGCCTCGCTTACACTGGATGGTACGCTGGGGGCTCGGAGCGCTGCGGCAAGCTCCTTGGCGTCGCGCCGCGCAAGGGCGATTTGCTGCCCTTCGACCACGCCCGCGCCCACAAACTCTATTCCGCCCTCTTTGGAGAAGTGCAGGACCTGATTAGGGGCAAACACCTGCTGATCGTGCCGTCGGGGCCGCTGACGCAGCTCCCATTCCAGGTCTTGGTGACAGCTGCTCCGCCGCAGGGGCGGCCCGACCACCGCATCGTTACCTGGCTAGCGCGCTCGCATGCCGTCACCGTGCTGCCGGCCGTCTCCTCGTTGCAAGCGCTGCGACGTGTGGCAAGGCCGAGCGCCGCAACCAGGCCGATTATCGGTTTTGGGAACCCCCTGCTCGACGGGCCTGATCAGCGCCACGCCCACCGGGCGACCCTGGCGCGCGAAAACCAGCGCTGTTCTGCTAACACTGGACCGCAGCAGGTTGCGGCGCTGAGCGACCTGCGGGCCAGCGTCGTGCCGATCGCCACACACAACGGTCTCGCCAATGTCGCCCACCTCAAGATGCAAACGCCCCTGCCGGAAACCATCGATGAGCTATGCGCTGTCGCCCGCGACCTCAAGGCGGACGTCAGTGAGGTGCGGCTCGGGGCGCGCGCGACCGAACGCGAGATCAAGTCCTTGAGCGAGACGGGCGTGCTCGCCCGCTACAAGATCGTCCACTTTGCCACCCACGGTGCATTGGCCGGCCAGCTCTCCCCCACGAGCGAGCCGGGGCTGATCCTCACCCCGCCCAACGTCCCGACGGAGCAGGACGACGGCTATCTGTCGGCCTCCGAGATCGCAGGGCTGAAACTCGACGCCGACTGGGTGATCCTTTCCGCTTGCAACACCGCCGCCGGCAATGCAACGGGCGCCGAAGCGCTCTCGGGCCTCGCACGCGCGTTCTTTTACGCTCAGGCGCGCGCGCTGCTTGTCTCGCACTGGGAGGTCAATTCGGCAGCAGCCGTGAAGCTCATTGTCTCAGCCGTCGGCACCCTCTCGAGCAACCCCAAGATAGGGCGCGCGGAGGCGCTGCGTGGCGCCATGCTGGCCCTCATCGATAAGGGCGAGCCTCACGAGGCTCATCCCGCGTTCTGGGCACCCTTTGTCGTCGTTGGCGAGGGGGCACCTGCGCGATGAGGCGCTTTCGCTTGCTAGACACAATCGGATGGATCGGAGCGACTCAAGGCTTCGGAAGGTATGGGTCAACTTGCTCCGGTCCGGCGGCCGCCTCGGCACGGTGAAAGTGACACCGTTCTCTGACGATTCAAGCTTCCGGCCGGTTCGGCAAGGGTGTGCCAAGAGCCGACAACACTCCGCAGTGGCTGGGAATTCGCTGCCCGTTAAGTTCCAGTGGGCGCCTTAGCGCAAGAGAAACATTGTGATCGCCGCGACGGCCATGCAGGCGGTAGCGAACCATCCAAGCACGCGCTGCAGCGGCGTCGCGACGAACTGGCCCATTTCCTCTTTGCGTGAGACCACGATCATCATCGCCACCATCAGCGGCACCGAAATAACGCCATTGAGAACGGCGCTCCAGAATAGCGCCCGTATGGGGTCTAGCGGCGAGTAGTCCACCACGACGCCCACGAGGGTGGCGAAGCCGATCACTGTGTAGAACCCGACCGCCTCGCGCGGCTTGTGCTCGAGACCGATCTGCCAGCCGCGGGACTCGCAGATGGCATAGGCCGCAGAGCCCGCCAGGATCGGCACGGCAAGCAGACCAGTGCCGATGATGCCCAGGCTGAACAGGGCGAACGCGAAATCGCCGGCGAGCGGGCGCAGCGCCGCCGCGGCGTCGGCGGATGTCTGGATGTCGGTCATACCGGCGGCATGCAAGGTGACGGCCGTCGTCAGGATGATGAAGAAGGCTACCAGGTTGGCGAAGGCCATGCCGATCAATGTGTCCCAGCGGATGCGGCTCAGCTGGGCGGGAGCCTGAGCGGGATGGTCGATGAGTGGGCCGGTCGCCGGGTCGGCTTCGTCGTCCTCCACCTCTTCCGACGCCTGCCAGAAGAGGAGATAGGGGCTGATGGTGGTGCCGAAGACCGCCACCACCATAGTCGCGGTGGCTCCCGTCAGAGCGAGTTGCGGTGTTACCGTCCGCAGGGCGACATCGCCCCAGTCGATGTGCACAGTAAGGACGACGCCGACATAGGCGAAGAGCACCAAAGTGAGCCACTTCAGATAGCGGACGTAGCGATGATAGGGAACCCAGATCTGGAGGCCCAGCGACATCACGGCGAACAGCGGCGTGAAAAAGTGGTGTCCCCCTCCCAACACCAGTTCCGCTGCCGCCCCCATGGCGGCAAGATCGGCGCCGATGTTGATCGTGTTTGCGATGAGCAGCAGCGCCACGAGGCCCGTCACTGCCCAGGGTGGAAAAATCTGGCGCATGTTGGCCGCAAGCCCATGCCCGGTGACGCGCCCGATCCTGGCGCTGATCATCTGCATCGTGGACATCAGCGGGTAAAGGAACAACATCGTCCACAGCATGTTGACCCCGAACTGCGCACCCGCCTGGGAATAGGTCGCAATACCGCTGGGATCGTCATCGGCGGCGCCCGTGATCAGCCCTGGCCCCAGGCGAGGGATTAACGCGGCGCGCCGAAGCCGATGGATGGCAGTGGTCGGTGGTCTTGCGGCGCTGGACTTCGGACGATCCATAATCTCGACACCTCCGCCCCTCCCCTGCCAGCCGGCTCATTCCTGCAAAAGAAAATGGTTGGAGATGGTATCGGTGGCGCTGATAGCGTGGCCGCAGCGTGGCTACTGGCGTGGCGTAGGTCAATGGGCCGCGCCTTCCGCCGTAGTGGCCGGCTGACTGAGGACCGCTAAGGGTCAAAATGCAACTCTGATGGCGGCTGCGATCGAGTCCGCTTACCCCTTGTATGGGGCTTGAGGAGTCAAGCAGTTTGTTCGAGGTACATCATCTTTTCTTGAGTCCAGTTTCTTTGCTCGATCTGGAGTTCCGTTTCTTCGCCCCGACCCGCTCGATCGACACGCCGGCGCGCGCAGTGGGCGGTCAAGGATGGTGCGCTGCGCCAAGTTTGCGGCAGGCCCCACCGTTCCATTCCTTGACGGCTCCCAGCACGACGGCAGACTTGGTGTAGTCGGGATGACGATCTGAGGGGAGCTCGCTTTCGGGCGCGGATCAATCGCGCCACAACCTTGTATCCGGTGGGTTCAAGAACCCGAACCATGATGCAGCCATGCGCATCGGTAGCGAAGCTCCGAAGCGGCGGACCCAATCTCAACTACGGCGTCAAAGCCATGGGGTAAGGCGGGACTCCGCCACCTCGAACCGTCATCGGCTATCTGTCACAAGCATGCCGACAGGGCCGAAACTGTCAGGTGCGTTCGCGACCTCCGTTCATTGTGCCGGACGCAGAAGAACGCGATCTGGCACCACGCCTTCCCGCACCAGCCGCCAAAAGGCGATGAGAAGCTTGCGCGCCAGGGCCACGATCATGGTCTTGCGCGTGCCAGGCGCATTCTCGGTGCGGGCTCGAAACCACTGCGCCAAGCCGCTGTCTTTCTGGAACATGAGAAATCGCCACGCCAATTGGATCATGCCACTTCGCACTCGAGCATTGCCGGATCGGGCGAGCCCCTTCTCCCGGCGTTTTCGTCCGCTCTCATCGGGCGAGCCCGTGAGGCCCGCATAACGCGCCACCGCTCGTCTGTCGCGCAAGTTTCGCGAAAGCACCTCCTGCACCAGCATGTCGGCCGTCTCGATACCAACCCCAATCACGCGGGCCAGCAGGCGCACCATGGCATTTGCTCCATCGCTGGGCGCTTGCTTGAGACACTCCAGTCGCGCATGTTCGATCTGCTGGATCTGATCCCGAACGAGCCGCCGTCGGTCCATGTCGCGACGCAACTCAGCCAAAGTGTTGCGTGGTATGGGTTCGCCCTCGGCCGTGCGCAAGCCTTCGAGGCGGTCGGCGGCCTTCTTCAGCTTGGGATTGAACCCGCGGATGCCGAGCCGGGTCAACGTTGCCTTCATTCGGTTGACGATCCGGCTTTGCTCTCCCACGAGGCCCTGGCGCTCGCGGTTAGGTCGCTTGGCATCTTCGTCGGCGAGTGTCGGAATCGCGACCATCTTGCAGTGATCGCGCTCGCCCCGCAGCCAGCCGAGAAAGGCGCGCTTGAGAAGCCCGGTGTCGAGCCGATCGGTCTTTGCCCGCCGATGCTCGCGCGACACCGCCACACTGGACGGGTGGATGACGTGGGCTTCAATACCGCGGGCCCTGAGCCAGCGCGCCAGCCAGAAGCCGTCCCGACCGGCCTCGAATGCGACCGCGATGCGTTCGATCTTGCGTCCTGCTTTCCTCGCTTCCTCCCGCCAGCGATGCAGCAACTTCAGTAATGCGCTCTCGTCGGCATCGAGCTTCTTCAACGGTTGGCGCTCGACGCCCGGCACAATACCGGCAACGAGCCATTTCGTTAGGCTCATTTCGATTACGGCGATCAGCGTGCTGTCCCCTTTTAGGACGGTGAGGGATCGGCTCAGGTCGGTTGGTCTGGACATCCGGTGCTCCATCGCTTCACATCAGCGCCGATGGATGCAATCTCCTCGCCGCCCGCCCCATAGCATCTCAATTCCGGACATGTGCGACCTCCGCTCGAAAGGTCCCACATGTGCCATTGCACAAAAGCGGCTCTGAGCAGTCGCACAAGAGAGCGCCACCTCCCGGCCTTGTTGGTCCGGTGCCTTCACGTCGCTGCTCCATACTGTCACGCCACCCGTCCGCAAAAGTCGGAGATGGGCATGAGCGGCGCCGACGAGTCCCTCCCGTCTAGCGTACGTGTTGTCGCCAGCCTTGCGCGACCCAATCTGCCTCCCAAGTCCCTTGAGCGACTACCACTCATGGTTGTCAAGATGATCATGCTCCCGTATCCCGAGGACTTCGAACGGTTCCAGGAGCGGCGTGGGATCGCGGATCGTCCCGGACGCCAGACACATTTCCAGCGGATGATGGCTGCGGTTCTACCGGGGCGGCTTAGGAGGCCGAGCACAGTGAATCACTTGAGTCTGTCAGCTCCATCCGCGGATGGAACGCACCGCAGTCGAAGGCCTTGGGGATTCGTGAGCCTGGTCTTTCTGATTGCCTCGTTCGCTTTATGGCCAAATTCGACGACTCTGGCGCAGGAGCGAGTGCTCCGCTTCCACCACATCCTCCCGGAACATTCCCCACAACAACGGAAGATTTTTTTGCCGTGGAGCAAGAAGATTGCTGAAGCATCGAACGGCCGGCTACGCATCAGCGTCGAAGCCGGCATGCGGCTCGGCGGAAAGGCAAACGAGCTGCTTTCGCAGGTCGAGAGCAAATACGTCGACATCGCGTGGATTCTTGCGGCCTACTCGCCAGGCAAGTTCCCGCGGCTCGAAGTCTTCGAGCTTCCTTTTATCGCATCATCCCGGGCCAGCGTCACAAGCCAAGCTCTCTTCGAGTACTATGAGACCTATGCGAGAGACGAGCTTTCGAACGTGCATGTGCTCAATGTGTGGTGTCATCCCAGCGGCGTCATTCTCAATCAAAAAGAGCCGATCCTACGGCCAAGTGACGCTGCCGGCCGCGCGATGCGCGTCCCCTCAGATGTCATCGGGGAACTCTTTCGTAACATTGGCGCGACGCCAAGAATTGCAACGGTGACGCAGGTGCTCACGCTTTTGAAGCAACGAGAAATCGCTGGAACGGTTCTCCCCTACGAGGTCATCCCAACACTAAAGCTTACTAGCGAGATAAGCCACATCACGGAGTTTGCCGGTCATCGCGGGCTGTATACGGCAGTGTTCCTGCTGGTCATGAACAAAGACGTGTACGCAAGCCTTGATGAGGACCTACGAAGGGTACTCGACGCGCATTCCGGTGCGGTGATCGCCGCTGAATGGGGTCGATTTTTTGATGAATTCGAAGAGATCGGACGTGACGATTTCACAGCTGCGGGTGGTGTCGTAACGTTTGTCAAGAATGAGGACTATGAAGAGTGGGTTCAGGCGAGCCAGCCCGCCATTGAAAGCTGGGTAGCCAAGGTTGGCCGCGCTGGGATAGACGGGGCCAAGCTAATTTCCTCTGCCAAGCAACTCGTTGCCAAATATGCGATGATGGCAAGGCCCTAGAGAAGTGCCGCCCAACCCAGCGTCGCAAGAAACACCTGAAGCGCTCTATCCGCGGAAACCCCCGGAGCGGGCGCCTAGTTCGAAGCACATGGTGTGTGGTCGGTTGGCGGTTCTCGCCGTGTCGGTTCTGGGTCAATTTTCCCCGTCCGGCTGACGGTCTCCTGACGGAAGGTCTACAACGATAAGCGGACATTCCGGCGCTTGGCTTGGTACGGCGAGTTCGTGACAACAGCTGCAGTCGCGGGCGATCAAACTGCGCCAATCAGTCGGCGTCGTTTCTTATCAGTGCGCCTTGATTCCAGTCGCCGTCACAAGTGCCTCGTTAACGTCGATTTCCTTCTCGACATGCGCTGCGAACTCAGCGGGTGTCATGACCATCGGCTCGAAGCCGAGAGCGGCCAGCTTGTCCCGCACCTTTGGCTCTTGCAGCGCTTTGAGCGTTTCGCGATTGAGCTTGTCGACGATATGACGCGGCGTTTTCGCCGGCAGAAACAGACCCAGCCAGATCGGGTACTCGGCGTCGGCAACACCGGCTTCGAGCGTGGTTGGTACGTTGGGCAGCACGGCTGAGCGCTTGGCACCGTTCACAGCGAGCGCGGTAAGCTTTCCCTCTTGAATCTGCGGCAGCACCAGAGCGACCGGTCCGAAGAAGAAATCGATCCGGCCGGCGATCACCTCGGTCATGGCCTCGGCACCGCCTTTGAACGGAACGTGGACGGCCTCCACCCCCGCACTGCGCCGAAACCGCTCCGCGCTCATGTGGGTTGCGCTCCCGATCCCGACCGAGGAGAAGTTGAGCGCACCTGGCCTGGCCTTGGCTTCGGTGACGAAATCGCCGACTGTCTTCCAGCGCTTGGCCGGTGGAACGACCAGGACGTTGGGCGAGATTCCGAATGGGACGACCGCATCGAAATCCCGCGCCGGATGGTAGCCGAGGTTCGGATAGAGCGACGGCGAGATCGTGAGCGCAGAGCCGTGGGCGAGGATAGTGTAGCCATCGGGATCCGCTTTGGCGACGAAGGCGGAACCGATCGTCCCGCCGGCGCCGACACGGTTCTCCACAACGATGCTTTGGCCGAGCTGGGCCGAGAGCTGCTCGAACACGACGCGCGGAATGATGTCAGTGGTGCTGCCTGCGCCAACGGGCACGATCGCCCGCAGCGGTTTCGCCGGCCAGGTCTCTGCACTGGCCTCCATCGTTGCCAATCCCAACCCGAACACCCCCAGCAGCGTTAGGCAGAGCGGTCTCATGACTTCCTCCTTGTCACGCACGTCAGGTTCTTGGCGTGAGCGGAGCGGAATTCACGAGAGCAGCTTTGGTGCAATGAGGGCTTATCCGTCCAATACCTTATTTCTCTGGTTCCTTAGACCGATCCGGCATAAGGATTGCCATGGACCTGCGGCACACGCGAACCTTCGTCACCGTGGCGGAGCTGGGCAGCGTCTCCAAGGCTGCGCTGCGCCTGCGTATTGCCCAGCCGGCCCTGTCAAGACACATCAGTGATCTCGAGCAGGAGCTCGGTCTGAAGCTGTTCGATCGTGTCGGACGCCGACTGCTCTTGACCGGCGAAGGCGAGCAGTTGCTCAGTGATTGCCGTGGTTTGTTGAATTACGCCGCCGGGGTCGGCGAGCGGGCGCAGGACCTCCGTCGCGGTGACGTGGGCGTGTTGAAAGTCGCTGCCACGCCACTTCACATCGAAGGCGTGTTTTCGCAGTTCCTGCCCCGCTACGCGAAGCGCTATCCGAACGTGCAGGTGAAAGTCTCGGAGGGAAGTGGTCTTGAAATTCTGGCCATGCTGGAACGCGGCGAGATACACCTTGGTCAGATGCTCCCGTACGGAGTTCCGCTGGACGATGGGAAGTTCGGGAGCCAGCCACTGGAATCGGCCGAGCTCCTCGCCGCGTGCCATCCATCAATGACACTAGGGAGCCGCGGCACGATCGACGTTGGACAGCTCGCCCCATATCCCTTGCTGCTGCTGGACAGCGGATACGGGTTACGCCGAGCCTTTGATGCAGCCTGCCGCCTCGCGGGGCTCAGGCCCAACATTCGGCTCGAAAGCCGCTCCCCCCATACCTTGCTCGTGCTCGCCGAAGCCCAGCACGGTGTAGCCATCATTGCGTCGACCTTCCGAGCGCATCGTTACGATCTGAAGATTGTCCGCATCCTGTATAGGGGTCGGCCGCTGCGCGAGCCATTGGCCGTCTTGTGGGATAAGCGCCGTCCGCTGCCCCGCTACGCTACGGCCTTTTGCCAGATGTGGGCCGAGCATGTGCGCGCAGTGTTTCCGATCACGCGGCCGACCGAACCAATGGCTGGTGCCACACCGAAGCGAGCCAAGGGCCGATGAGTGCGTGAAGGTCCCGGTCGATCTTGATTGCGCAATTAACGACGGATGCTTGGGGTCAAAAACTGGGCGCCGGCGGCTTGTGCCGACAAAGTCCGGTTCACCGCCAAGACTGGAAGTGATGCCAATGCCTGACGAACGGTGAGTTCGTGCCACCTGCGGACTCATGCAACGTAGCAAAATTCGCTGCACAGGTGGGCCTGAACGTAAAACCAAGGAATTGCCCACCCCGAGAGAAAGTCGCTAAGCCTCTTCATGGAGCTTGGCTCTCAGTCCAGCTCCTTGGTCAACGGCACAACGTTCCGGCAGCGTCCTTGCTACGGACCGCTCGCGACTACTCAGAGCTGGGCAACAGCGCCGCAATACCGAGCCCTGTCACTACTTAGCCGAGGCGAAGTACAGCAAGTCGCCGCCGATCGATCCGTAGGTGTAGGGCTCCTGCTGCCCGTTGGTGGTCCGGCGCACCGCGTCGCGCACTCGCCCGAACATCACGCGGATGTCGACATTGGGCTGCGGCATGTTTTCCATCAGAGCCAGGGCATAGGGGCTATTGTCGCCATCCCCGTCCAAGGCGGTTGTGCCATGCTTGGTGGAGTAGGCAACAAGCACGTCGCCCTCGACCTCGATGGCCGGCAGACCGCGTCCGATGGCCCGCGCTGGCCCGGCGGATCGCGCCATGCGCACCACGAACGGATTGTTGCGGCAGGCATCCAGGATCACCAGGCGGAGCTTCTTTGCGCTCTCGGCCGTTTGCAGCATGCGGTCGAGCGCCACCGTCTCATAAGGAACATGCGCGTCCCTCTCAAGCTTTGCGTCGGTTGGCAACAGATACGCGCTGCCCGCCATCTCGACGCCATGCCCCGCGAAATAGATGAGGGCCCAGTCGGCGCCCGCGGCCTTGTCGCCGAAATCCTTGAGCGCGGCCGTCATCTGCGCGAGACCGAGGTCGTACTTCTCGATCACCTCGGTGAAGCCGACGCGTCGCAAGGTGCGCGCAAGCGCCTTGGCATCGTTGGCGGGATTCCTGAGCTCCCCGGCCGAGATATAGGCGCTGTTTCCGATCACCAGAGCGATACGCTTGCCCATGCCTGGAATCGCAGTGACTACAGGCACGTCTGGAACTGGTACCGGCGCCGCCTTGGGCGCGGCAACGGAAACCGTCGGCGGCACTGGCGCCGCCTTCTGCGCCAGAGACGTCAGCACCTCAGCGGCTCGCACCTGTGCGCTGCGCTCGAGCTCGGTTCGGGCGGGCAGGCTGAGCACCTTGCGCAGGTCTGCGATCGCCGGCCCCCACGCATTGGTCGCAAGATAGGCTTCGGCGCGGGCGCCGAAAGCTTCCGCGAGGCGAGGGTCGAGCTGGATTGCCTTCGTCAGGTCTGCGATGGCGCGCTCGGTCTGGCCCTTCTTCAGAAAAGCCATGCCCCTGAAGGCATAGGCGTGCTGGTATTTCGGCAATAGCTGAATGGCGCGATCGAGATCGGCAAACGCGCGGTCAGGCGCTCCCATTTCCACGAAAGTCCGCCCACGTAGCGTGAGGGCAGCGTGATTCTTGGGCACCAGCTCAAGAGCGCGGCCATAGTCCGCCAACGCCCTGTCGAACTCCCTCCGATCGGCGTAGTAGCGCCCGCGTCCAACATAGGCCGAGGACAGCTTGGGGCTCAGCTCGATGGCCCGGTTGCAGTCGCCCAGCGCGCGTTCAGGCTCGCCTTTGGCAAGGTAGGTCGTGCATCGTCTGCTGTAGGCGGCAGCTTCCTTCGGGTTCAGCTCTATCGCCCGGTTGTAGTCTTTGAGCGCCCGGTCAAGCGCCCCCTGATCGGCATAGGCGCTGCCGCGCGCTCCAAGCGCAGTCATCGAATTCGGATTGAGCTCCAACGCCCGCTGCACATCGGCCAGCGCACGATCGATTTCGTTGATGGCGACGTAGAGGTTAGCCCTGGTGGCGTACGCCTCTGAATTCTTCGGCTCCAGGGCGATCGCCCGCGTCAAATCGGCGAGCGCGCGCTCGTATTCCCCAGTGTACGTATAGGCCGTGGCCCGAAACACATGAGAACCTGCCAGGTTCGGATTGATCTGGATCGAGCGGTTGAAGTCAGCGATGGCCTTCTCGAAATCAGCCTTCCTCAGATGCGCAGTGCCGCGATCGCCCAATATAAACGGATCGTTGGCCTTGAGCAGATTGGCCTGGTCGTAGTCGCGCAGCGCCAGATCGAGCTCGCCCTTGCGCGCCAGCACATTGGCACGAAGCTGGTAGGCGTATACCGCGCGGGGATCGGCCCGAATGGCACGCCCGGCATCGGCGAGGCAGGCGTCGAGGTCGCCCTTCAACAGGTACACCCTGCCTCGGACGATGTAGCCGATCGCGCTCTTCGGATCAGCATCCACGGCATGATAGCCGTCTGCCAGCGCTTCCTCCATCATGCCCTTGTGTGCATAGGCGATGGCTCGATAGCCGAGGCCGGTGGCGCGATCTTTTGCCGTGAGCCCGCTCTTGCGCAGGATCTTGGTGCAGCCGGCGATGACGGTGTCAGGGTCCTTCGACTTGCAATTCGCCACGTCGTCGGCCTGCGCGGCGTCGGGAAACTGCACGGCAAGCAGCAGAAAAAGAGCCACGAAGATCGAGCAGCGCATGGAAAGCCTCCCCCATCAATGAAGCCGGAGAATGCATCAATCAGCGAAGTGCCGCCAAGGCTACCAGGGGCGCAGCCCAATCGCTACGGTGCAGCAGTTGTGGTGGACCGATGACAGCAGCGGCCAGCCGATACCGACTATAAGCTCGGTTTGCCGCCTGCACGACTATGTCCACTTCAGGGTGAGTTGCGGGCGCACGCGGCACGGCGCAAGTGCCACAGTAGGAGGACAGAATCGCCGCGACGAACGCACCGTCCGTGCCAGGGCTTGTGCTGGTGCCCCTTCCGCTTTGCTCCGTTGGCATCCGAGCTAGGCTGCCAATCCAATCATCCTCCCTGCCAACGCATCAATCTCGCCAGCAACTGCGGCAACGACCACAAATTTTGGTCGCGTGGACACACCACAAAAACTGACCTACACCTGGGCCGAGCACGGTCGAGTGAAATTGCGCGGTTGGATAGATTGAAGCTCCGTTGGGGAGGGGGATATGCGCATCATCGCAGCGGTCGTCTTGTCTCTAGTGGTTCTCTGGCGATCAGAGGCGTTCGCCCAGAGTTCCTTTGGCCAATTCACGGGAGAAGTTGTCGCCGAATTTATGCACGACGGCAGGAAGATGCGGCTCGAAAAGCCCTTTGGATACGTCGATCCTCGGGGTGTGCATTGGGACGTTCCAGCTGGCGCGGTAACCGATGGGGCCTCGATTCCGCGCGTGTTGTGGATATCGTATCCTCCCTTCACTGGCCAATACCGGGCTGCCGCGGTCATCCACGACTACTACTGCGATAAGAAGTCCAGGTCTTGGCGTGACACACACGAGGTCTTCTACAACGCGACAAGAGCGGCCGGCGTCGCGGAAACTGTCGCGAAGGCGATGTACGCGGCCGTCTACTACTTCGGACCGCGATGGGGAAAAGGCACGGGAAAGCGCGCAACGAAGCTCACTAGGCAACAAGAAGAGGCGGCGTTCAAGGACTTTGAGGCATGGATCGCGAAAGAGAATCCGTCGCTTGAGGAAATTGCCAAGCGACTAGATGCTTCCTAGGCAATAGGGAACGGCGGCGACCACCTCGGACTGGCGGACAATCTCAAGGTTCTTCCAGCGGTTTCGGCGGCTCGAACCGGTCGACATCGAGTGAGTAGGACGGCATGCCGCTCCGCAGATCATTGAGCGTGTACCGCTCGACGACGTCGATGCGGAGCGCAGTACCAATCGCTGTGCCGAGCATGCTGCATCGCGATGCGGTGCTCTCACCAACGTTCATTTTGGGTCAGGAACGGTCCTCGCGGTCGCGTCCCCGAAGCGTCAGTTGATCCCCCGATTCCGGACGAAGCGCTGCGCAGAAGTAGTCAGTTCCGTGCCACTTCGAGACTCATGCGGCGCAGCAAATGCAGGCGTGCGCAGCAACAAATACCGCAACTAGAAACGTACTGGACGCGACGGCCTGCGGTACGAAATGTTTGCTGAATGGCTCCGGTCACGCGTACCATCAAGAGCTGCTCGGATTGCCAGGAGAGCGAGATGGCGTCGTACTTGAAGACCGTGGTGGCGGCGGTTGCCGTAGTTGTGCTGCCTTTCGTACCACCTACATTCGCCCACCATGTCATGGGAGGCGCGCTGCCGAGTACGGCTTGGCACGGACTACTATCGGGTCTTGGACACCCAATCATCGGTGTTGATCATTTCGCATTCATTGTAGGCGTCGGACTGATGTCGCACCTTGTCGCGCGGATTGTGCTGTTGCCGCTCCTGTTTGTGCTGGGGACTGTCTTGGGTTGCTTCATGCATATCCGGGGCTACGGCCTTCCGTGGTCAGAGCCGGCCATCGCGCTCACCATCGCAATTGCAGCAGCCATAGTGACAATGCATGCCAGAATTCCGATCAGCATCCTTGCGACCCTCTTCGTTGTGGCAGGAGCCTTCCACGGATACGCGTACGGAGAAAGCATTGTCGGAGCCGAGACGGCACCACTAGCCGCCTACATCATTGGCTTTGCGGCAATTCAATATGTTCTCGCCGTGGGCAGCGGAGCTGCATTGCGTATGATCGTTGGGCGAGACTATCTTAGCGAAACGATTGCCGTGCGGATGGCGGGCGGGGGGATGGCTCTCGTTGCCGCTTTTGCCTTCGTCAACGTCGCCTGGTTGGTTGAAGGATAGCGTCACATGCACGACGAACACGATCACGACCATGGATCGCACCTCGTCGGATATGGAGCTGCGCGTACGGGCCCTCGAATCCATTCTGGTCGAGAAGGGCTATGTGGACCCGAAGGCGCTCGATGTCCTGATCGAGAGCTACGAAACCAAGATCGGTCCGCACAACGGCGCCAAGGTCGTCGCCAAGGCTTGGAGCGATCCAGACTACAAGGCCCGACTGCTCAAAGACGCAACCGCGGCCATTGCCGAGGTCGGCTTCACAGGCAGGCAAGGCGAGCACATGGTTGCTGTCGAGAACACCGATAAAGTGCACAATCTTGTCGTCTGCACGCTGTGCTCCTGCTATCCCTGGCCCGTTCTAGGATTGCCGCCGGTTTGGTACAAGTCCGCACCCTACCGCTCTCGCGCCGTCATGGATCCGCGCTCCGTGCTCGCCGATTTCGGCGTCGCCCTACCAGGCGACAAGGAGATCAAGGTTTGGGACTCGACCGCCGAGGTCCGTTACCTCGTCCTGCCCCAGCGCCCAGCCGGCGCCGACGGCTGGGGCGAGGAACAGCTGGCCACTCTTGTCACTCGCGATAGCATGATCGGGACGGGACTTGCCAAGTCGCCGCGAGAGGTCACATGAACGGCGCGCAAGACATGGGCGGCATGATGGGCTTCGGCCCTGTTGTTCCCGAGAAGGACGAACCGGTTTTCCATGCGGCCTGGGAAGCGGCGCGCCTTCGCACTAACCCTTGCCATGGGCGCCCCTGGCGGCTGGAACATCGACCAAGGGCGTGCGGCGCGCGAGAGCCTGCATCCAGCCGAATACCTCGCCAAGTCGTACTATGAGATTTGGATCGCCGGGCTCGAGAAGATGATGGCCGAGCGAGGGCTCGTCACGCCAGACGAGATTGAGGCGGGCAAGGCCCTTGCATCCCCCAAAGGCCGTTGGAGCGCATCCTCACGGCCGAGACCAGTGCCGGCGGTGCTCGCCAGCGGCGGGCCCACGGAGCGAGCCGCCCCGACACCGCAGCGCTTCCAAGTCGGTCAGCGCGTGCGCGCCCGCAATATTCACCCCACGGGCCATACGCGGCTTCCACGCTACGTGCGCGGTCACGTCTGGGAGCCGTCACGCACGTACACGGTGCCCATGTCTTTCCGGATTGCCAACGCCACAGGCCGCGGCGAGAGACCCACAATGGCTGTACACGGTGCGCTTCGCCGCTCGTGAGCTGTGGGGCGAGGCAGCTGACCCGACGAGCTTCTGTCTCGGTTGACGCATGGGAAAGCCTACCTGGAGCCCGTGTAGTGCCGCCCGCCGTCCTACCGTCACCGTCTGGTTTGCCATCCGACGCGGAGGGACCCGTATTCGGCGCACCGTGGGAGGCACACGCCTTCGCGATGGTTCTCACCCTTCACGACAAGGGTCTCTTCACGTGGCCCGAGTGGGCGGCTGCACTATCGAACCAGATCAAGACGGCGCAGGCCGCCGGCGATCCGGACACGGGCGAGACCTACTATCTGCACTGGCTTGCCGCACTCGAGAGAATAGTCGCCGCAAAGAATGTGACGACGCCAGAGGTGCTCGCCCGCTATCATAGAGCCTGGGACGCAGCGGCTGAGCGAACACCGCACGGCGCACCGATCGAGTTGCGATCAGAAGATTTCCGGACCTGAAGCCAAATGATCAGGACGCGGCGAATGACGCTGCGTCGCACATGCGCATGTGATCAAGGACAGCTCCGGGTCAGGTTTACGTGTCGCAGGCCAGCCTCCTCGACGGAGCAAGCACACCCGAAAGCAGCAAGTCGAGGAACGCAGGTGGAACAGGTCTGGTCTCCACCCGCTATACTCCGTGCGTTACTCCGTGGACGTCCGGAGCAAACGTGCCATTAACAGACCTCTGGACGGTCAATTGGCATAGCGACCAAGTACGTCGATAACCTTGCACTGGGCGATGCGGCCTTTGGTGCACGCCTTGAGCATGCGATTGACCTCTGAGCGCAGTGCGGTGAGGCGAGCGATCTTGTCGTCGATGGATACAAGGTGTGCCTTGGCGATCGCACAGACAGAAGCGCAGGACTGATCGGGGCGACCGGCTAGATCAAGAAGGCTGCGGATATCTTCAATTTCAAACCCAAGATCGCGAGCATGCCGTATGAACAGCAGTCGTCTTAGGAGGTCCTCTCCGTATCGGCGCTGACCTCCGGATGTTCGCGGCGGCTTTGGCATCAATCCGATCTGCTCGTAGTAGCGCAACGTCTGCACTGCATAACCGGAGCGGCGGGCCAGTTCTCCTATGGCAAGGTCCATCGTCATTCTGCCTCTTGAACCTACAGTCGCTGTAGGTGTTACGCATGTGGTCCCAATCTGAAGGGACGTCAAGCATGGGTGCCAAATGTTGTGGAGGTGAAGCCCAGTATAGGCCGCGGGATCGGAGTTACCGCCGCGTTCTGTGGATCGTGCTGGCTATCAATGGCGTCATGTTCCTGGTCGAGATCGCCGCCGGCATGGCGGCGGGCTCTGCCTCGCTTCAGGCTGACGCTCTCGACTTCCTTGGCGATGCTGGCAATTACATCATCAGCCTGGCCGTCGTCGGTATGGCGCTGCGCTATCGGGCCATGGCCGCCCTTGCCAAGGGTGCCACCATGGGCGCGTTCGGCTTGTGGGTTATCGGCACCGTCGTTTGGCACGCCGTCATGGGAACGGTGCCGGAGCCCATCACGATGGGTGCCGTCGGTGCTGCTGCCCTGATCGCAAACGCGGCCTGCGCAATACTGCTTTACGCCTACCGTGAAGGCGATGCCAACATGCAGTCCGTGTGGATTTGCTCGCGCAACGATGTGCTCGGCAATCTGGCGGTTCTGCTGGCCGCACTGGGTGTGTTTGGTACCGGAACCGGTTGGCCTGACCTGATAGTCGCCGCGATCATGGCCGCGCTGGCTCTGCAGGGGGCGTGGATCGTGGTGCAGCGAGCACGAGGCGAGCTGCGGTCACCCACAGCTAGATTGGCACAGCAGGGGGTACCGTCATGAAGCCTGCCGCAGTTGTCCTCGCAGCCTTAGCTTTGTTGTTTTGTGCTGCCGGCCAGACGAGCGCTCAAAAGGCTGGCCCCAATGGAGGCATGCTGGGCGCGGTGTCGGGTGGCCACCAAGTCGAGCTCATTCTTAGCTCCACCGAGCTGACCGTGTACATCCTTGAAAACGGCAAGGTGCACGAAACAACTGGCGCAAAGATGCGTGCCATCATTCAGCAGGCGGGGAAGACCACAACACTTGATCTCGCGGATCAGGGCGGGAAGCGCCTTGTGGGAAAGTTGGGTGCGCCAGTGGAAAGCGGTGCCATCATCGTAGTGTCCGGCAAGGACAAACATGGCGACGTGATCAATGGCCGCTTCGTGATCAAGTAGACATCATTCCCGGAACAGGCGGCGTTCCAATGTCCGGCTCGGGTCAAAAGTTCGCGTCCCGGCGCCTCGATGCACCAAATGGGCTGGTGACTGGTCGGGCCAGCCGGCGTTGCTGGGAGCTTTCTTTTGCATCTTTGTCCTTCAGGCGATATTCGGCTTACAAAGAATAGGCGTGGCGAGAAGCGGTCGTCAATTGTCTGCCTGCACGGACGCCCACCATTGGGGAGAGCTTTAGAAGGCGACGATGGCCGGCTGTCCACTGATCCGTGCGTGTACGGTAACTCGTGCATGCACGGTATTGGTTGCGGCTCTTAGTCGGGGGAATGGGCTACATGAGCGACAAATCAATCGCCGTCATCGGCGGTGGCATCGGCGGTGTGTCGGCCGCGCTGAATTTGCTGCGCGCCGGCTTCAACGTGCATGTCTATGAGCAGTCGCGGGCGCTACGCGAAGTCGGCGCCGGCATCAACGTGACGCCGAACGCCGCTCGCGTCATTCACGGGCTGGGCCTGGGCGACAAGCTCGCCAGCCTCGGCGTGATGCCCATGGCCGTGCACCAGCAGCGCTGGGACGACGGGCGTACTTTGTTGCGAACGCCGCTCGGCATCGAAATCGAGCGCCATTTCGGCTTCCGGCAATATCAATCGCACCGCGCCGATGTGCTCAACATGTTGGTTGAAGCGCTGCCACCCGAACGCTTGCATGTCGGCCACCGCTTGACCGGGTTTAGCGAGCGCGGCGACAGGATCGAGACGCAGTTCGAGAACGGAGCACGGGCATCGGTCGACGCGCTGATCGGGGCTGATGGCATCCACTCGACCGTGCAGCGCCAGCTATTCGGCGCAACGCCGCCACGCTTCACGGGCTGCGCCGCCTATCGCGGCTTGGTGCCTGCCGAAAAGCTCAAGCATCTCAATCTCGAGGTTGTGCTGCAAGTGACAATGGGGCCGGGCAAACACTTCGTCCGCTATTTCGTCGCCGGCATGCGCTACGTCAATTTCGTCGCGATTGTCGAGCAGGATTCGTGGATGAAGGAATCCTGGACTGATCGCGGCGACGCCAACGAGGCGCGTGCGGCCTTTGCCGGCTGGCACAAGGACGTGTCGGGCGTGCTCGACGCCGTGGAGGAAACGTTTATCTGGGGCCTGTTCGACCGCACGCCGCTTGCGCGCTGGTCGGTGGGCAGGGTGACGCTGCTCGGCGACGCCTGCCATCCGATGTTGCCGTTCGTTGCGCAAGGCGCAGCGCAGGCGATAGAAGACGGCGTGACATTGACGACGTGTCTGCAGAAGTACGATGACATCCCGGAAGC
The DNA here is from genome assembly GCA_963832445.1 of uncultured Alphaproteobacteria bacterium. Classification (GTDB taxonomy): domain Bacteria; phylum Pseudomonadota; class Alphaproteobacteria; order Rhizobiales; family Hyphomicrobiaceae; genus AWTP1-13. The sequence continues at coordinate 199,545 of CAWHUM010000009.1, read as the reverse complement.
GTTGACCCACTACCAGGCGCTGCGCTCGCCGCGCACCGCGCAAGTGCAAGCATTGGCGGCCAACAACAAAATCCGTTTCCATTTGCCGGACGGCCCTGAGCAGGTCGCGCGTGACGCCAAGATGGCGGCCGGCGGCACCGACTGGTCGTTCAAGGCAATGGAATGGATCTACGCCTACGATCCCACAGACGCAGTCGAAACCGGAAATCTTGGGCTGCCGCCCCCAACCTAGCCATTCGCACTCTAGCGTAGGCAGCACCTTCATTTGTCCGTTCCGGGTCAACTTGCCCCCTTGGCCCCGCGGCAGGTTTCGGCGCGAACCTGCCGCAATGGCTCGTCGCTGCCAAGAAACCTTCGAAGCGGTGCACGTGAACGGGGGCCGATTGCAGTGCCGAGGTGATGCTGCCGGGCTCGACAAGCGCGCCGAGTTACGATCTGCGAGCACTACCCGGCACGTAACGGTAGGAGGCACGCCAGCAGTTCCCCCAATTCCAGACATCCACGCCACCCCGTCCGACAAGCTCAGAACTGCTCCTCTCGATGTCTGCATTTGTATAGGGCTTGAGACTGTATCGGAGCGGCTTGAGAGTCATTTCATTCTGGCTGGCACTCCGCCATCGCCGATGTCCCAGTAGAGGCCGGCCATAAGTTCCATCGCTGAGCGACAGAGCGGGAGCAGGATGTGCTCGTCGGGCGCGTGCTGGGAGCAGGACGCGTAGGAGTGCGGGAGCCAAATCGTCGGGATACCGAGAATGTCGGTGAACACATCGTTGCAGATCGAGCCGCCCATTTGCGGCACGATTGCCGGCTTGACGTTGGCGGAGCGTTGTAGCGACTGCGCGGCAAACACCACCCACGGATGATCGGGCTCTGTCCGCGTTGCCGCGAAGCAGCCGTCGTTGGCGGGCGGTGGCGGCGTCACCCTCACCGTTGCGAAGCCCTGGGCGTGGAGGTGGCGCTGCAGTGCCGGTATGATGGCATCGATATCGGTGCCGGCGACAAAGCGCAGCTGGCAGTTGGCTACCGCTTTCGGCGGCACCGCGTTCACCGGCCGTCCCGGCGTGCCGGTGGTGAAGGCCAGAACATGGAACACATTGGAGCCGTAGACGCGCTCGGCGGGGGTCAAGCCCGGCTCGCCCCACCCAGGATCGATCTCAGGTCCCTCCTCGCCACCGTCTATCTCGATGTCGGCGAGCGCCTCCTTCACGAGCGGTGACACGGGCGGCGCCTTCAGTGCAGGAACCTTGAGATCGCCCGTGGGGCCGACAATCGAGGCCAGTGCATTAGCGAGGATCAACCCCGGATTGGCGATGAGCCCCCCCCAGTTGCCCGAGTGGTGGCCGCCAGCACGCAACTCGCAGGTAAGATCGAAGTTGATTGTTCCACGACAGCCCAGCGTCATGGTCGGGCGATCGGGCTTAACGCGTGGGCCGTCGGACGCGATGAGCACGTCGGCCGCGAAATCAGTCTTGTGAGCGGCTACCAGCTCGGCTAGCCCCTTTGAGCCAGTCTCCTCGCCCATCTCGACGATGAACTTGGCATTGAAGCCGAGGCAGCCGCCACGCTCCTCTGTGATGGCTGTCAGCGCCGCCATGTTGATGGAATGCTGACCCTTGTTGTCCGCCGTGCCGCGACCATAGAGCCGATGGCCGTCGCGCGCCGTCACCCACGGCCCCTTGCCCTTGGTCCACTGGTCCTCAAGGCCGCGGATGACGTCGCCGTGGCCGTAGCCGAGCACGGTTGGCAGTGTAGCGTTCTCGATGTGAGTAGCGAGCAGGACAGGGCCCTGCCCCACGACTGGGTTGTCGTAGATTCGCGTCGCGAAGCCGAGGCGAGCGAAGGCGGGCGCCATCTCGTCGTCGAGATAGCGCCGAAGCTCCGGCAGGCTATCGGGCAGCTTCTGGCTTTCCGTTCTGTAGGCAACACGGCGAGCCAGATCCGCCTCGAACGCGCCGCCCTCGACATAGGCTCGGGCGCGATCTACGGCCGCTGGACGGGACCCTCGCTTCTGCTCTGTCATACGGGCACCCTCACTTCTCGCGTTGCGCCATAGAGGTGGCATTCGACCATGTCGGCGCCGGTGGCGGTTGCCTGGGGCGGCACGACCCTGCAACGCTCCATCATACGCGGGCAGCGTGGATGAAAACGACAGCCGGCGGGGACGTCGAGCGGATTGGGATATGCGGCGCCGAGGTGGGTGTCGGGCACACCGAGACCTGGCTCTGGGGTGAGCACAGAGGCGAGAAGTGCCTGTGTGTAGGGATGCCTCGGCGCGCGAAACAGTGTGTCGGTCTCGGCCTCCTCGACGATACGGCCGAGATACATGACGGCAACGCGGGTGGCCATGTGCTCGACCACGGCAAGGTTATGGCTGATTAGCAGGTAGGTGAGGCCGAGATCGCGGCGCAGGTCCTGCAGCAGGTTCAGGATCTGCGATTGCACAGATACGTCTAGGGCAGAGGTTGGCTCGTCGCAGATGACTAGGCGCGGGCGGTTGATGAGCGCTCGCGCGATGGCAACACGCTGACGCTGGCCACCGGAAAGCTGGCTCGGATAGTTGTCGTAAAGCGAGCGCGCTAGGCCCACACGCTCCATCATCTCTTCCACCTGTGCCCGCCAGGCCGCCCTTGTGCCGTCGCCCTGCACGCGCAAAGGAAGGGCGATGATCGAGCCTACAGACTTGCGAGGGTTGAGCGAGGAGTAGGGATCCTGGAATACGGGCTGGACGAGGGCTGCAATGGCGCGCCGCGGTAGTGCGCCGGTTGGCCGCCCTGCGATGCGGATTTCACCCGCGCATGGCGGTAGTAGCCCTAGCAGCATTCGCGCCAAGGTGGTCTTGCCGCATCCCGACTCCCCAACGAGCCCAACCACCTCCCCGGGATGGACTGCGAGGCTCACGCCTTCCACCGCGCGCAGCGATCGCTTCGGTTTGAGTAGGCCGACAGAGACTCGGAACGTGCGCGTGACGCCGCGCGCCTCGAGCATAGGCGCAGCTTCGGCTCCCTGAGGGACTGCTGCGAGAGACTGGCTCATGACCCTGCCTCGACGACGTGCGGGGCAATCGCGGGTGTGATGTCCGCGTGGCGGATGCAGCGCACGAGACGCGCGGTGCTGTCGTACTCGGCATCAGTGGCTTCAAGGGGGATTTGCGCTTGGCGGCAGGCGTCAACGGCGTGTGTACAGCGGCCGGCAAAGTGGCAGCCCACGGTTTCGCCGACGAGCGAGGGGACCATGCCTGGAATAGTGCCGAGGGCAGCTCCGCGCCGGGTGCGGCCGGGGACCGGGATACAAGCCAAGAGTCCGCGCGTGTAGGGATGAGCAGGCTTGGAGTAGATGCCAGCGGCGGTGCCGGTTTCGACTACCTCGCCCGCGTACATAACGACAACGCGCGTGGCAATCCGAGCAACGATGCCGAGATCGTGCGTGATCAGCACGAGGCCCATGGCGAACTCGCGCTGTAGCTCGGCCAGCAGGTGCAGGATCTGGGCCTGGATAGTCACATCAAGGGCGGTGGTGGGCTCATCTGCGAGAATGAGCTTGGGCGAGCACATCAGTGCCATAGCGATCATCACGCGCTGACGCAGGCCGCCCGAGAGCTGGTGCGGGTACTGCCTGAGACGGCTCGCCGCCGCTGTGATGCCGACACGATCGAGCAGGTAGACGGCACGCTCACGCGCTTGGCGGGGCGAGACGCGCTTGTGGCGCAGCAGGGTCTCTTCCAGCTGGTTGCCGATGGTGTAGGCTGGGTTGAGGGAGGTCATCGGCTCCTGAAAGATCATGGCCATGCCTGCGCCACGCACGTCCGACATGGCTCGCTCTCCGATGCCGGCAAGACTCCGACCCGCCAGCTCTAGGCGCCTCGCGGTGGGAACGGCGCGGTGGGGGAGCAAGTCCATGATGGCAAGTGCGGTAAGCGTCTTGCCGCAGCCAGAACTCGCCGACGATGCACACTGTCTCGCCGCGATCGACGTGGAACGATACGCCCTGCACGGCATGTAACGTGCCGGCGGGCACGGACAGATCGACGCGCAAGTCCTCGACGGTGAGAATGCGCTCGCTCATGCTCTTGTCATCCCGGGTCTTGTCCGCGGGATCAACCCAGCACCTAACGCCGTGAATATGCCGCCCGCGCAACTCATGACTCCTACCCGCGATTCTCGGGCGCGGTGACATCGCGCAAGCTGTCGCCCAGCATGTTGATGGCGAGCACCAGCAAGAACAGGGCCACGCCTGGGATCGTGATGAGCCAGGCATCGAAGAACATCAGGCCCTTGGCCTCGGAGATCATCAGGCCCCACGACGGCGTCGGCGGCTGCACACCAAGCCCGAGGAAGGAAAGGGCTGCCTCGAGGAGGATGGCGTGCGCCATCTCCAGCGTGGCCACCACGATCAGGTGGTTGAGCACATTGGGCGCCACCTCGGTGAAGAGAATGCGCGGTATCGAGCAGCCGACCGCTTGCGCGGCGGTGATAAACTCGCGCGCCCGCACCTGCTGGGTGGCGCTGCGCATAACGACGGCGAAGCGGTCCCAGATCAAGAGGCCCAGCACCCAGATCACGACGGTCAGCGACGAGCCGATGATGGAGACGACGGCTAGGGCCACAAGCACGACAGGCATCGACAGCCGGGTCGTGACAATGAAAGTCACCAACATGTCGACACGGCCGCCGAAATAACCGGCGAGCACCCCCAACGTCGTGCCGATGACGCCGGAGATCAGCATGGCGGAGATGCCGATGAGTAGCGAAATCTGGGCGCCGTAGAGCAGGCGGGAGAGGTAGTCGCGCCCCAGGTGGTCGGTGCCAAGCGGATGCGCCCAAGTGGTCTTGGCGGTCGCATGCCAGACAGGCGGGATCAATTTTCGGGCCAGCTGCTGGTCGTAGGGATCGTGCGGCGCGAGCGCCGGCGCTAGCAGGGCCATCAGCACGATCGTGAGCAGGATAGCACCGCCGATCAACAGCCCCCAATGGCGAATCATCCGGCGGCGCAGAAGCACACCGGGCGTGGGAGCGATAATCTCCGCACCGGTCGGCAGGCCGGCCTTGGACAAGGTCGCTTGCGCCATGTCACGCCACCCGGAGCCTGGGATCGAGGAATGCATTGAGGAGATCGGCCATCAGGGTCAGCAGCACGTAGATTACTGACAGGACAAGGACGATCGCCTGCATTGTTGGGAGGTCCTTGCGCTGGATCGACTCCCACGCGAGGTAGCCGAGACCGTTGATCTGGAAGATGGTCTCGATGACGATGGAACCGCCCAGCATGAAGCCGAATTGCACGGCGGCGAGCGATACGACCGGGATGATGGCATTGCGCAGCGCATGCTTGAACAGCACCTTGGCCGGCCTCAGGCCCTTGGCACGTGCGGTGCGGATGTAGTCGGAGGCAAGGACCTCAAGCATGCCCGCGCGTGTGAGCCGCATTACCGCGGGCGTCACGTAGTAGCCGAGCGCAATGGCCGGCATCACGAAGTTCTGCCAGCTGGCCGAACCAGTGATGGGCAAGAGTCGCCAGTAGACCCCGAGCCAGAGGATCAGGGTGAGGGCAAACCAGAAGGTCGGCATGGCTTGCCCGATGACGGCCAGGGTGAGCGCGAAGCGATCGAAGATGCTGTTGGGATGCACGGCAGCGAGCACGCCCAGTGGAATGGCGAGAATGAGCGCAAAGCCGATTGCGGCCGCGCCGAGCGCCATGGTCACGGGGAGGCGGGCGAATATCACGTCGGCGACCGGCTGGCGCAGTGTATAGGAGCGCCCGAAGTCGCCCCTGAGCGCACCGGCGAGCCAATCAAGATACTGCACCGTGATCGGACGATCGAAGCCGTAGAATTTCCGGATGGCGTCGATGTCCTGCGCACGAGCGCCCTCCCCGGCGATGGCGATGGCCGGATCGCCGGAGACGTAAATCATCGAGAAGGTAATGAGCGACACGGTGAGGGCGACAAAGAGCGCCACCCCGAGACGTTTGATGGCAAAAGCGACCATGGCGGCTATGAGGGGTCGTCACCCTTCGACCAAGCGACGGGTACACCCCTACCTCTATCTCCACCTGGCCCGATAGAACTGCGGGATCTCGTCGGAGGTCGGCACGAAATCGAGCTCCCTGACGAACGCATAGTACTTGGCATAGGTGAAGAGGGCCACCCAAAACGCCTCCGACGAGATTCGAGCAAGCGCTCTCTGCCAGACGGCCCGACGCTGCTCCGGATCGGTAAGCGAGTCCGCCTCCTCGATCAGCCTCTTCACCTCGGGGTCCTTGGTGAGGTCGTCGGGCCCGTGCAGGAAGAAGTGCGCAGCCATGGCCGACACGTCGGGGATCGAGTTGGAGCCCCAGGTGCCGTGCGCCATTGGCGTTCTGCCCTTACGCGTAGCCTCCAGGAAAGCGGTGAACTGCACGTAGGTGAGCCTCGCCTTGAGGCCGACCTTCGCTAGGTCGCCGATCACGGCCTCCGTGTACTCGCGATCGCGATATGCGAAGAGATCAAACTCGAAGCCGTCGGGAAATCCGGCTTCTTTGAGCAGGGCCCTAGCCTTGCCGGGATCGTAGGAGTAGCGCGTCACGTCATTGGAGCAGGCGAACTGGTCCGGATGGCAGGGCGAGTGCGCTACGACCGAGGCCGGCCCCACCAGGTTCTTGGTGATGGCCTCGCGGTCGATCGCATGTGCCACGGCCTGGCGGATGCGCTTGTCGGTAAAGAACTTTTGGCCCGATGTGCCGTGGGCATCGAACTGGAGATAGGAGACGCGAAGAGTCTTGGCGTTCTCGATGATGAGAGCTGGATTGGTCCGCAGACGCTCCGCCTGGTCCTTGGGTACGTCCCAGATCCAGTCGATGGCGCCTGTCATGAGCTCGGCGGCGCGTGTATTTGCATCCTTGATAGTGCGGAACATGATCCTGGAAATAGTGGGGTCACCCTTGAACCCACCCTTGAAGTAAGCGGGGTTCTTCACCATTAGGATGTGCTCGCCGGGCTTGACCTCAGTGATCTGATAGGGACCGGTGCCGTTGGGCGGGACGGCGCCGAAGTCCTTCTTGCCGTCGGGCCGCGCGGGTGCGTTGTCGTAGTGGCCCTTTTGCATGATGAAGCCTAAGCCGGCGAGGTAGGCGAGCGCGGGGGGAAACGGATTGTGTAAGTTAATGCGCACCTTGTGCGAACCGAGCTTTTCCGCGCTCTTGATCCAGGACAGCAAGGCAAAATTGGAGATGGCGTTCTCCTTGTTGGAGACGTGATTTAATGTGTAGACGACGTCGTCAGCTTCCATGGGCTTACCCGAGTGGAATTTGACGTCGGTCCTCAGCTCCATCTCCAGTGTGGTCGGATTGACCCAGGCCCACTTGGTCGCCAGCAGGGGTTTGATCTCGGCAGTCTTGGGCTCGATGATGACGAGCGTGTCCCAGGCGTGATGTCCGATGACAACGAGCTCGCGCGTGTTGAGATAGAAAGGGTCAGCAATCGGGTTGTCACGGTCGGTGGCCCACACCAGCGTATCGTTCTTCTTGCCGGCGGCGGCAGGTGCGGTCACGAAGATCGCTCCGGCGAGAGTGCACGCAAGAACAAAACAACAGCGAAAGTGCTTCCCAAAGGTCATGGCTGTCTCCTTGAGCCAGGCGGCGTAGTGTTCTTCTGCGTCGGCGCAACGGAGCGACACTGCTGCTAGAGCCTCTAGGCTCGACTTGAACTCGTTGTGCTTCTGCCGGACACACACGCCACGTATCACAATTGGACAGTCCAATATTGCGGTAGCCACATTTGAAACTCAATCCCGCGTGCGCAATAGGCAGGGTTCCGCCTAGTCCAACTCACCTCCCTTCCCAGAGGGCGGGAGCCGTTTGTAACGTTGGCTCAAAGGCTTCCGCAGCCCTGTCCGCCGCGCAATGCCACCGGTGCGGGTTGCGCTCGCATAGTTCGGCGCTTTTTCTGGTCTGCGCGTAGCCGCAGCCGTTGTAAGGATGAAGATGAACTCTTCGTCGCGTTCGTGGCGGTGATCATTGGACGTTGGTGCGCCTGATGATTTGCCGCGTCGCACAATTGAGTTCGGCTTGGGGTCCGGCCCGCGGCTGATCCTCCTACACGTCTGGACCACACCGGAATGTGTTGCAGAAGTCGATCTGCCGTCTGATAGGTGGCGCTACTGAAAGAATCGCATCCTATGCCGCTGGTGCGAGCGGGAATCTTCATTCACGAGCGAGCCTGCGAAGGAATCGAATTCTGCGCTTGCTTGCGCACGCACGCTCCAAAATAGTTTTGCAACACATTCCACCGAGAAGCAGACCTTGGCCCCCGTGCCGTCGTCGCTATAAACCGTGACGCGCGCCATGTCGGCTCTTGTATTCTACCAACGGCCGGTCGTAACAGCGAAGCCAAGCTGATCGACGGCACGCGGCCGGTTCAGAGCGACCACCGCGCGGTGCTCGCAGGGCCAATCTTGCCAAAGCACGGAGGCGGGCCGGCTCGGTCAAGTACCGCAAAATGTTTGGCGGACGACCTGATCGGGCCGCGGCGGCTCTGCGTAAGGCCGATAGGCCGGTTGGTCGTCGTAGGGGCGGGAGAGCACTGTCAGCAGATTTTCGAAGGCAGAGAGATCACCGGTGTTTACCGCTGCCGAAAGCGCTTCCTCGACGAGATGGTTGCGGGGGATGAATGCGGGGTTAACCGCACGCATTGCTGCCGCTCGCCGATCACTGGTCGCCTCGCCGTCATCGGCCAGGCGCCGGTGCCATCTCGCGGCCCAGTCGTCATAGGCGGTCGGATCGGTGAACAGGCCACGCACGGCCTTATCACCACCAGCGCTGGCGGCCGCGTCGGATAGTCGACGAAAGGTCAACGTGAAGTCCGCACCGTTGCGGGCCATGCGGTCGAAGAGATCTTGCGCCAGGGCAATGTCGTCCTGTCGTTCTTGGAACAAGCCAAGCTTGCGCCGCAGCCCTCTCGCGTAGGCCGCGTCGAAGCTGCTAGCGAATTCGCCGAGGGCTTCGTTCGCCATTGCTACGGCGGCTTCCTGATCCTCGGCAAGGAGGGGCAGGAGCGTCTCGGCCAGTCGGGCGAGGTTCCATTGAGCGATGCGAGGCTGGTTGCCGTAAGCGTAGCGGCCGAGGCTATCAATGGAGCTGTAGACCGTCGCGGGGTCGTAGGAGTCCATGAAGGCGCAGGGACCATAGTCGATGGTCTCGCCTGCGATCGACATATTGTCGGTGTTCATGACGCCGTGAATGAAGCCGGCGAGCTGCCATTGCGCGATCAGCTCGGCCTGGCGCGTGACGACGAGGTCAAGGAGCATTCGGTAGGACTTCTGCGAGCCAGCGGCCTCAGGGTAGTGGCGGGCTATGACGTAATCGGCGAGATGGAGGACGGCCTCAGCGTCGCTCCGCGCGGCAAAGAACTGAAAGGTGCCGATGCGGATGTGGCTCGAAGCAACGCGGGTGAGCACTGCACCGGGCAAAGGCTTCTCACGCCGGACCGTCTGTCCGGTTGAGACGACGGCGAGCGATCGGGTCGTGGCGATGCCGAGGGCGTGCATGGCCTCGCTGATGATGTACTCGCGCAGGACCGGGCCGAGCGCGGCTCGGCCGTCGCCACTGCGGGAGAACGGGGTGGGGCCGGAGCCCTTGAGCTGGATGTCGCGGCGCACGCCATCGAGATCGACGACCTCGCCGAGAAGAAGGGCGCGACCGTCACCCAGCTGGGGGACGAAGTGGCCAAACTGGTGGCCGGCGTAGGCCATGGCGAGCGGTTCGCCGAGTTTGGGCACAGTGTTGCCGGCCAGGATCGCCACTCCCTCCGGCGAGGAAAGCTTGGCAAGATCGAGCCCGAGCTGCCGGGCGAGCCGCTCATTCAGCCGGACGAGGTGGGGCGCAGTGACGCGGGTAGGCGGCAAACGAGCATAGAACCGCTCCGGCAGCCGCGCGTAGCTGTTATCAAAGGGAAAGACGTCAGCTGCTTCGGCGGGTGCGAGCATTTCATCTCCCGTGTGAAGTCCGGGACAGACCGGATCGCCGAGACCAACAATAGCGGATGGGACCGGCGTGTTGAAATGGCTGAGGGCGCGGCCGTAGCCCTCGAGCTCGTGCACGTGTTGAAATCAGGCGGGTGGCGGGTCAGAGTTGGCTTTGATATCCCGGGACCCAGGCGACCGCACAGCGGCTAGGCAGGGGTGCGCGACCTCTCTCAGAACCTCGCAAACAAGGATGCGCGAAAGCAGGCTGAGATTTTTGCGGCTTTGATATCGCGGCTCAAGGCGGCTGGCGCGCAAGCTGCTGCCGTCACCTCGATGGGCGGCCACTTCTGCATCGGCGAGCTTCTCCCGATATCGCCACTACCCGCTCTGAATGGCATCCCGGAAGTGGACGCTGCCGTAAAGCGGGGAGAGTTCAAGACCATAGGCATCATCGGCACGCGCATGGTGATGGAGACGCGGCTGTACGGGGCAATCTCGTCGGCGAAGGTGGTCGTTCCTCTAGGCGCTGAGCTTGACGAGGTGCACGAGAACTATGTAGCGATGGCGACCGCAGGCCGGGTCAGCGACGCGCAACGGCGCGTGTTCTTCGCCGTCGGCGAGCGCCTATACCGGGAGCAAGGCGCCGAAGTCGTTCTGCTCGGCGGGACCGACCTCTTCCTCGCGTTCCAGGGGCACGATGCCGGCTTTGCCGTGCTCGATTGCGCCGATGTGCACGTGGAGGCGATCTACCAGGCGTCGCTGCGGACAACGTGAAGTGTGGCGCACGGCATCAAAGTGGGTGCGCTCGATCGAGGCCGTCGGGCACGCTGCGATCGAGGATTCGGCCCTAATACCGACTGGAGTTCTCTCGACAGCGGACATCGCCAACCCCTCGGTCAGTGCTGGCAATGCCACTCCGACAAATGTCGGCTTCTGTATAACTGTCTGCTAGAATCCAGTGGCAGAAGGCTCGCCTCTCAGGCGCCGAGTTCGAGAATGTACAGCCCGCCGTTATAGTCGGTGCTGAAGATCAGCCCGGACGCATCAACGTACACATCGGCAGATTGGATCACTTGGGCACGGTTGGGGCGGTGATCGACCATGCGCGCAGGTTTCGGTGGTACCAGCGCGCCGATCTCGTTGGGCCGGTATGGATCGCGGATGTCGAATACGCGCACGCCCGCGTTCTGATAGGTGGCAAAGATCAGCTCGGAGCTCACGAAGGTGCCCGGCCGGTTCTCATGGATATTGTGAGGGCCGAAGTGCCCGCCCTTGCGCACGTAGTCTGCTTCCGCCGGTGTCGGAAAGGTGGCGATACTGACGGGGTTCTCCCACACCCGGTTGTCAAACACCCAAATGAGCTTGAGCCCGTCCTCCTGGTGATCGAGCACGGCCTCGTCAAGGACGATCAACAGGTCGCGGTCGGGCAGCGGCAGGCAGTTGTGCGTGCCGCCGCCGAACGGCGGCGACCAATTGCGGTGGGTGACGAGCTTTGGACGCGTGCGATCTGCGACATCGATCACCACCATGCCGGCGTCGCGCCACGCGGCGTAGGCGGTGTCGCCGTGCACGATTGCATGATGCAGGCCGTACCGGCTGGTCGCCGGCCATGACGGCGTCTCGCCGGCAGCCTGGTTCATGCCCGGAATCCACCAACGCCCAGCCTCGCGCGGATTGGCCGGATCGCTCATCTCCACCGTCATGAAGATGTAGTCGGTGAAGCCGTCGAGCAGGGCCGATACGTAGGCCCAGCGCCCACCCGTGTACCAGATGCGGTGGATGCCGCCGCCGTCCACGGCCATGAAGCCGATGCGCCGCGGCGCGTCGGGCTTGGAGATGTCGTAGACCGCGAGTCCCGCGGTCCAGTCGCGCTGGCTGTTCTTCCTCTCCGCCGTACCCACTACTTTGCCGAGCTGCCCTTTGTAGTAGGCCTTCTCGTCGGCGAACTCGGCGGCCGCGAACATGTCCTTAGCGTTGACGACCAGCAGGAGGTCGTCGTGCGTCTGCAGGTGGATGTTCCAGGTATTCGGCGGGGCGGGAAGGTAGTTCACTGCGCGCGGGTTCCTGGCGTCGCGCACGTCGACCACGCTGAACCCCTTGGAGAACATGTGGCCGATGTAGGCGTGGCCGCGATGCACCATGATCTGCACGCCGTCGGGCCTACCACCCTGGTCGCAATGGCCGATGATGCGCATGTTGTGCGCGTAGTCGGGCTTGGGCAGGTCGGCGCTCATCGATAGGCGTCCAGGAAGTTGGGCACAGCGATCCAGTCCATCATAGCGCGCGAATCCTGCAGCAGGGCATGCATGGCTCGGTCGTCATCGGTCTGGAGGTTGACACCCATGTAGGTGCCAAGCTTGCGGCTGTGCTTGACGATGGTCTCGCCGATCGGCTGGCGCACTCGGTTGTATGCGGCAAGCGCGGTGTCGATATCGTCGTGGTCGCGCAGGGCTTCCGCCAGCGCCTGCGCATCACAACCGGCCTTCGACACGCCAAAGCCCATGTGCGGGCGCGCGTTGGACGCCGCATCGCCCACCAGCGCCACGCGGCCCGCCACGATGCGCGGCGCGATGAAATCGTGGATGGGCGTGAAGAACGGCTGCGCAATCGCCTGCAGGCAATCGTTGATGGCGGGCGGCAGCCCTGCCTCGCCTTCGTCCCGCAGCGCGGCGATCAGCTCCTTGCGGATCAGGGGCGGCGGCACCGAATAGTCGTGCTGGTGGCCGCTATCGTCGACCCACATCTCCTTGAGCAGGCGCGCGTCAGCCACGCGATACCAGATGAAGTTGAAACGCCGGTGTCCCGGCCGCAGGTCGTCGTTGAAGCCTGCGATCGGATAGCAGATCACCTCCTGCTGCGGCGGCAGGAAGAAGGAGAAGTAGGGGAACACCTCGGCAAGCGCGCGCTCAGACAGATCGGCCTCGTTGGGCGCGCCGCGCCAGATGTAGTAGCCGGCATAGATCGGCTGCACCTCGGGCAGGATTGCCGCGCGCACGCCGGAGCGGACACCGTCGCCGCCGACCAGGATGTCAGCGTGCTCGATCCGCCCGCCGGAGAAATGCACGTGCACGCCGGAGCCATCCTGCTCGACACGCTCGAAATTCCAGCCGAGGTGGTAGTGGGCGGGATCGATGGTCTCGCGCAGCAGCCGCTGCAGCCGGTCCCAGGAGGTGAGGATCTGCGGCAGACGCTTCTCCGCAATCACGCGGCCCGAGCGGTCGAGCGCGATGCGCCACTCCACCGCGACACCCAGATAGCGGGTGCCGGCGCCGCTCGCCTCCAGCGCCTGCAGCAGCTCAGGGTGTGTCGTGATGCCCGCGCCGCGCCCCACCAGCTCGACCGCCGAGCGTTCGTAGACGTCGACCTGCCAACCGATCCGGCGCAGGAACGCGGCCGCGAACAGGCCCGACATCGAACCGCCGATGATGATGGCCCGGCGCTGGCGTGAGGAAGCAGAAGCTGACATCGGACCTGGCTGGTTGGCCGCATGGCCGCTCAATGGCTGACATGAGCGCCCGGGCAACACAAGCCTTTGGACCCGGCTTCCTCCAGGTCGGCTTATGTATAGTAGCAGCGCCGCTGGTGTTCGGACATAATTCAGCGACGGACATCGACAACCAACGCAACTCGTCGGTTGCTGCGCTTGTTCCTGGTCGACACGTTGGGTGCGTAAGGGCGGGATTGCCCAAATCCAATCGCCGACAACTGACTTGGCTGCACGCCGGCATGGACAAGATGCTTTAACACCGCTTTGGCCCGATGAACCGATAGCGACTGGTTCCAAGCTGCACGCCCGTCGGAATCGGTGTGGCCTTCGATAATCACCTTGGTCGACGGGCAAGACCGCAGCCTCGCTGCAAAGGACTCGAGCGCCGGGAGAATCGCTTGATTCAGCCTCGAGCTGGCATAATCGAACGGAATATTGATCGATTGACTGGCAGCGCGTAACTCGCGGCAATCGTGGGAGTCGGCAGACACGTTTTGCAGCAGCGGCGAGGTCTTCGGGGTCGTCGCAGCGGGCAATGGGTCGCCTTCTGCCGTTCCTGTGCGTTCTTTCCCGTTATCCACGCGATCTCCAATCTTCGCTGAGTCATCCTCGCGTTCGGTCGGGGTGGTCGCGGTTTTGGGAATCTGCGGTGCGCTGAGCTGCAACTGCTCGATCGCGGAAATGGGTTCGGACGAAGCGTGCGTTGCAAGAGCCGCAGAGGGTCCGGGTTCCGGCGATTGCGGCTGGTCCACTTTGCCAATGGCACCAGTCACGATCGTCTGCGGGCAGGGGGACGATTGCTCAGAGCGCGTACACGCAAGGTCGACCGTCATCGGCGTGGTTGAAGAACCGCTCAGCGTGATCCAAGCGGCAGCGACACTTAACAACCCCAAGGCCGATGACGCGATCAGCAGGAATGCGCTGGCCCTGGGTGCCGCCCTGTCGGTGCGGTGGGCGAGCCGCCGCCACGGCGGACCTTGACTGCCTGCTGCAACGTCGGCGTCGGCCATGGACAACGTCTGCAGTAAAGGCACTCGAGAGCCGTCGTGAGGAAGCCATTTCGGCAAGACAGTGCCGTCTTCGGATGATCGTCATCCGATACGAAATCAACATCGTCCGTGTTGAGCAGCCGTCCCGGTTGCTCAACGTTCGGATCGAGTTCGGAAAGTCTCTGCCAAGTCGAAGTGCTATCCGGTTCGGGTTCTGACGCTGAACCACCCGGGAGGGTGTGGTCGCTGTCGACAATGGGATGTCTGGCCACCTGCTGCTCCGCAGATATGCCGCTTGTGACTTCCGTTGAGGGCGTTCGTGGTTCGACAAGACCGAGCTTTGACGCTTGTGTGTAGGTTAGTTCGATCTCGACCCAGCGCGGCTTGGCGAACCATCGGTTCGTCCGGTACGCAGCGACGCGCTTCTTTGGGATGACCAGCTTCCACTTTTTCCGTGCTTTTTTGATTCGGATGATTATCTCGGTGCTCGTCACATAGTACGAGCTCCTGGGATAAGCCTTCGATGGGAACTTGAAGACGCGTGTGACCGAGCCATCGTCGAAGGTCGGCCGTGGCCGTTTCGTCCTGGCTTTTGGTTGGGCCTTCCCGCCGGCTGCGATTTCCAGTGTGGTGCCCACTGGACGGTCAGCCCCACGCAAAGGCAAGGCATCACCTGCATCTTCGATCGTGCCAGCTGACATGCTGCGATATTTATCGGACCAGTCTCGCTAGGAAGAACCAATCGAGGTTTGCGTCGGCTTATCCCCGCGCGCTTCGTCGCAGGCATCCTATGCATGGACAACCTCCCTACCACCTTCCGCCTCCATTGAGATGGTCGGTAGCACCGCCGGAGTTGCCCCTAGGAACGGGCATTATCGATCCAGTGGACAGTCGTCTCGGTTGGGCACTCGGCAAATGTCTCCATTGGTATGGTCGGGTCGATCGGACGAAATAACCGCGGGATTTTTCGAGTCCGTAGCTCCCTCAGAAGCGGACCTCGTCGACTGAACGGACTTAGTGGGCAATCTAGGTTTCACAAATGTCTGCTTCTGTATAGGCTCTGCCGAACAGCTCACGGCAGAGAAGTACCACTTTCTACAGCGAGCATATGCAGCAACGTGCGTGCACACAATCAATCCCGCCGCACCTCTGTCGAAAGAGCCCCACGAATGCGATCTGTGTGTCGGTTCGTCTGCACGCCGTCCGGAGAATTTGTGCCAGGACGAGTGTGGTCGCGGCTCTGCGACGACGATCCTTCGACGGGTAAGGCCGCCCTACCGGCGACGCGGTAACCCCGGCGGTCCATCCTCCCAGAACCGCGCCATTTCGAGATAGGTGAACGACGCCGACCAGCCGATCAACACGAGGCCATTCAGGGACTCGACGCCTGCAATCAACCGTAGCGGACCGCGCGGGTGCAAGTCCCCCACCCCGAGGGTGGTGTATGTGGTGATGGAGAAATAGAAGAAGTCCAACCCACCGCCTTCGATCTCGCCGTCGATCCGGCCGAGCCCCATCCAGGTCTGCACGGCGTAGTATGCGATGGCGTAAAGCGTTACCTCGGCGAGATGCGCAAAGAAAACGCCCCCAATGACGACGAGAAATCTGCGCGCGCCGGGGAACCCACAGATGCTCGGTCAGACCCGAGAGACCGCGCAGGAACTCGTAGTGCACGATGACGGTCGCGGCGACGAGCAGCAGCGACAGTGCGGAAACAATTCCCAACTCCATGATGTCCCCTTTCCCGGCTTGGCGTGGACGTGGCCTTGCGTGCCCGCCAGCGCATAGCGCGATCCGCGCATCGCCTCACAGCCTTAGTCTCCACGATTTCTATGAGATCAGGGGTGACGTGCTGGAAAGCCTCGTGGGGCGTCCTTCGGCTCGTTCGGCATGTTCACCTGTCCAGAGACGCTGCGGCAATCAAGCATCTTTACTGCGTTTCAACTCTTTCTTCGCCACTCCTCAACAGTTTGCTGCGAGGAATGCTTACACGAGAGCCACGCAGGTTTGGCGTCAGGCTCTCATGGCACGGCCAGCAAGTCATGCGCCTGGCCGTGCCTGCTACTCCGTCTCAGGCTGCGGCCAACGACGTCCGTTTATGATGTCTGCTTTTCTTTGCAGCCATCCGGGCGAGAGAGTGTGGTGTTTTGGGTCAAACCCGGCCTATCGCGGCGCAGCGAAAATGACCGGAGTTCGGCCGAGAAGAGTCAACGTTCGGCGGAGGGCGTTGTGCACGCCGGATCAGCGAATGTCCGCATTTGTCTAAACTCCGAGCCTCAATCCTCCCACACGTGCTCCGCCCACAGATCGTCCATGGCGTCCTTGACGCCCCAACCGACTGCATCGCTAGCTGAGCGCACGGCGTCGAGCCGTTGAAGGAGCGCCCTCCGCTCTGAAGGGTTTAGCTTCGCGACAACAGCAAGCGCTTGATCAAACATGCGCACGAGGGCGGTGAAGTACCCCTCGTCTTCCATGCCACACTCTGAAAATAGCCGTGCCGCCCTCTCGCAGTAGAAGACGGAAAGCTCAGCGACGCCAGCTGGCAATCCGATGGCTTTCCTGTAGTCGGAGATGGCCTTCTTCGCTTTTGCTACCGATATGGCCTGGCGCCGCATTAAGTCCGGGTAGATCCATCGGGAAATGGTCGCCTTGTACGGCGCGAGCGGGTCCGGGCCGAGGCCTAGTCGGGCATGAAGAAATGCCTGATTGTCCCGGCTTAGGTTGTGGAGATCACTGAGGAGCCCAACCAACCCCGCACGATCGAAGAGAGCGAGCTTTGCCTTTACCTCGCTCCATGTCGGCGTTGTCCTTGTCTTGTTGGTGGCCATCAAGTCCCGCTTCTTGCTTCCTCAAGATTCGCGCCGCGGCCTCGCCACATAGGTCCTAGCCCGGCTTTCTCACGCGAGATAGGAGCATCGGGGCTCTAAATCAGTCAAAGTTCTTCTGCGAGAAAGACTTCGCTCGAAGCAGAGGAGCTCCCCGATGCCGACAGAGTGTAGCCAGGATTCGTTCGACTTCGGAACCGTTGCGGGGCGTCGGGTTGTGGGTGCGTTCGACGGCGGCTTGATCACGTCGGATGCGGGCGCACTGCTGCTGGGGGCGACCGACAAGGCGATCCGTCTCATCGAGCGCTTCGCCTCCTGCTTCCGGGACGGCCGTGACGGCTGTCAGATCGAGCACACGGTTGCGACGATGGTCGGCCAACGCGTGTTCGCCCTGGCGCTGGGCTACGAGGACGTCTGCGACCACGATCGGCTGCGCCACGATCCAGTATTTGCCTTGCTGGCCGGCAAGCTCGAGGCGCGGCGCAAGCGGTGCGCGCCGGTGGCGGGCAAGTCGACGCTCAACCGA
This sequence comes from uncultured Alphaproteobacteria bacterium, assembly GCA_963832445.1. Classification (GTDB taxonomy): domain Bacteria; phylum Pseudomonadota; class Alphaproteobacteria; order Rhizobiales; family Hyphomicrobiaceae; genus AWTP1-13. The sequence continues at coordinate 181,783 of CAWHUM010000009.1, read as the reverse complement.
CTGGAGCATGCGCCGGAGGAAGGGCCCGCCTTCGCCGCCGGCCGCTATCACAAGATCAGCCACGACGTGGGCGCCATCGAGCGCCTGTTCGTGACGCTGTTCCTGGAGGCGCATGCCACGCCACCGGCGCGCCTCATCCTCGACCTGGATGCCACCGACGATCCCCTGCATGGCCACCAGGAGGGTCGGTTCTTCCACGGCTACTACGACTGCTACTGCTATCTGCCTCTCTATGTCTTCTGCGGCCGGCACCTGCTGGCAGCCAAGCTGCGGCGCTCCAACATCGACGCCTCGGCCGGGGCGATGGAAGAGACGGCGCGCATCGTTGGCCAGATTCGCGAGCGCTGGCCCAACGTGGAGATCTGGCTGCGTGCCAACTCGGGCTTTGCCCGCGAGGGGCTGATGGCCTGGTGCGAGGACAATGGCGTCGATTACGTGTTCGGGCTGGCACGCAACGACCGCCTGGTTGCCAGGATCAAGCGCCAACTGGCAGCCGCCGAGCGGGATGCGACCGTGACCGGAGGGCCGGCACGCCGCTATCGGGACTTCCAGTGGCGCACGCTCAAGAGCTGGAGCCGCAAGCGCCGTGTGATCGGCAAGGCCGAGTGGACCAAGGGCGAGGCCAACCCACGCTTCATCGTCACCTCGCTCGACGCGACGCTAGGGTCCGCAGCGTTCCTCTACGAGGATATCTATTGCGCCCGCGGCGACATGGAGAACCGCATCAAGGAGTGCCAGCTCGATCTCTATGCCGATCGCACGCCGGCGACCACCATGCGCGCCAACCAGCTGCGCCTGTGGTTCGCCTCTCTTGCATATGTCCTCATGTGCGCGCTGCGCCGCATCGCGCTGGCCGGAACCGAGTTGGCGAAAGCGACCTGCGGCTCAATCCGTCTGAAGCTGCTCAAGATCGGCGCGCAGGTGACGGTGAGCGTGCGCCGGGTCAAGTTCGCCTTCGCCTCGGCCTGCCCGTTCCGAGACATCTTCGCCGCCGCCAGCACCAGGCTGCGACAAGCCGCGGCCTGAGGCCTCCCGATCCGTCCGTCCAGCAACAGAACAGGAAAACTCCCGAGCCTGCCCAACCCGCTATCGCGGCCGCCACCACGCACGCCTGGCGAAAGATGCTCGACCCGCCACCCTGCCAGAAGCTCAGCCCCCCAACGCTGTGAGAAAGCCGGGCTAGATCGCCGGCCCTCTGGGACCATTGCCAGTTTCGCTCGTTCCTGCAATGACCGCCGTGGTTCCGTCTGTCGGCCGATGCGATGTGCCAACCTGCCGTGATCCGCAGAAATTGACGATTGCAGGGTGCGAGGTGCAAGTGGGCCCTCGGCTGACGGATCAGAGGCCCTCGAGCAAATCCGGCGATGCCGGCATGCGCAATCGACGGCGCGCAATTGTCGGGTTCACTGGAAAGCGACCTCTGTGAAGCTCCTGAGCTTGCGCGAGTGCAACCGTTCCCGCTCCTGTGCCTTGAGATGTTCGAGTGCCTTCAGGCCAATCTGGAGGTGCTGACCCACGCGCTGGCGGTAGAATTCGTCGGCCATTCCAGCAAGCTTGATTTCGCCGTGCAGTGGCTTGTCTGAGATGCACAGCAGCGTGCCGTAGGGTACCCGAAAGCGGAAGCCGTTCGCCGCTATGGCGGCTGATTCCATGTCCAGCGCGATCGCGCGCGACTGCGACAGTCGCCGGATAATGGACAGGTGCTCGCCGAGCTCCCAATTGCGGTTGTCGACACTGGCCACCGTTCCGGTTCGCATGACTCGCTTCAGATCGAAGCCGGTGAGCCCCGTCACCTCGCCAACCGACTGCTCGAGCGCCACCTGCATCTCGGCAAGCGCCGGGATCGGCACCCATCGCGGCAACTCATCGTCGAGTACGTGGTCCTCGCGAACGTAACCATGCGCAAGCACGTAGTCGCCGAGCTTCTGCGTGTTGCGCAGGCCCGCACAGTGGCCAAGCATCAGCCATGCGTGAGGCCGCAGCACTTTGATTGCTCGGCGACGCGCACAAAATCCGGGCTAACCCTGACGCGCCACCTTCGTTTCCCCGATTGCGCCCGGTGCTCATCCTCCATCATCGTGACGGCATCGGCCACCGGCGCCTGCTGTCGATGGGGTGATCGCTGTGCCGAAGAGCATAGCTGACCGTGGCGTGCCATGCGATCTCCTGCAGTGCGACCGACGCGTGTTTGTCGGTGTCGCGGTCTTGAACAGGAGGAATACCATGAAGCAGTTGCTTTCCGCGCTTGTCGTGCTGTCGGTCCTGGCCGGCGCAGTGGGCTCAGCCCAGGCCGCCACGTTCGGCTCCACCGAGTACTGGGTCGAGCACGACCGCAACATGAACTGAACAATCCTGTAAGGGGAAGGGCGTCTCGCCGAGATCGCAGAGAGCAGCGGAGCGAGACGCCCATAGGCGGCGTTCCGGGAAACTCTGGAACGCCCCAGACGGCGCTAAAGGCGCGACACCGCCGCTCCGCAATGGTATTTTGCTCAGCGCGGAGCAAGCTAGGGGAGTATCATGACCAGAAACCTGATAATCGCTGTTGTAGTGTTGGTCGTCATTGCGGGGGCCGCTTACGGGTGGTACGCACCGAAGTGGTGGTAAGGGATTGAACTCAGGGACGCTTGGTTGTCGATCAGGCGTCCCTTGTTGACGGCGATTGCAAAACAGCTATGAGCAACATCACAGGGCCATGGGCCCACGTGCTTCCATCCCCTACAAATTTCCGGGTCTTGTGCAGCGGCTAGACTGGCAACAGCGCCGCACCAATCAGAAGCGCGAACACACCGGCTGCGAAAAGCGCCAACGTCCAAATACTACTTGATGGTCCAATCATGCGCATACCCCACACATTGCGCTAGCAATGCCCTCACCAAAGCAGTTTCATCAGTCCACGTCAATCGCGTGCCGCCATGCATGGAGCCAAGCCTCCCATAGGAGCCCGTGACAACCGAACAAGGGCGCCTCAGTCCCCGCGCTGTATAGGGCCGAGGCGCCTCACCAGCCCCCACTGGATTTGGGACGCGGTGGCGTGGACTGGCGCCAGCAGCATGGGAGGGCTATGCTGACCATGACGCAGCCGCCCCCTCGAATGCGCAGGGAAGTGCGCGACTTAAGACGCTCCGGTGCGTGTGGGGAAGAAACATGGATGTGGCCAAGCAGGTGATCCACCGCGCTCCGCTCCACGCCAACACCGTCGTGATGCTGCAAGTTGTTCTTGATGATGTGTGGAGCTTGGTGGAGCAGCGCTTCGCCGGGCACCCTGCGCGGGCTCACATGCCGGTCACGATTGCCAATGCGCTTCTCGATCTCGCTGCAGCTGGGGAAAGAAATCCTGCAGCTTTGGGGGCTGCCGCGCTTACGCTCGCACTGCAGCTGGCCTGATCAGAAGCCATCTTTTTTGGAACCCATTGGGCAGCGTGGCAGCGGTGGCCGCATGCGGACCGCTTGTGTGTCCGGGGGACGTTGAAGACACGTGGCTCCTAAGCCCGCAGAGCCACCGCTGCCGACGCTTGTACAAGCATAGAATTGCAACAGCCGCAAGACAGGCAGATCGGCCCCACAGCACAGCTTGAGGCAACGGGTCCACAGGAAGCCAAGGCAACTGAACAACGGCTCTGGTGGGAACCACATCAGCAAGGAGTGCACAGAAGGTCTGCCGACGCTTCATCGGTTGGAAACCATAAAGTGCTAAAGCTTCAAGTTGCTGGTGGGGAAAGGGACGAGGGCCCCGTTTCCCAAAGCATGGCGCCCCCAACGTTCCGCGTTCGGGGGTGCTTCGTTTTGTGGGTAGCCGGCAAGTCGACGACTAGCTTTGCCCACATTCAGAAGTGCTTCACCAACATCGAGCATCGGTGAGGGATGGCGAACCCGACTGGTCATGAAGGGTGGCGGACCTAGCCTGCACCAGAAGAGGGCGGCGAAGAAACGTTAGACTGTTAGCCTAGGATTTCGTCCCGCTGTATCTCGGGATGTTCCCTGATAGTCACAGTGCTGTCGGCGTTCGACTGTGTACGCGCACCGCCCCAGGGGCGTTTCCCGCAACCCAGGTTCATCTCCAGCGAGACGCCCCACTTTCCTTTGGCGGGCTCCGCGGTGCGAAGGACACGGGTGGCCCGTCCGGGCGTCTTGCTTGCCGCTGCTCTCAGCATCCTCCAAGCAAGACGCCCTCAATTTGGTTACAGCCCAAATCGCTTCAGCAACATCGCGCACCCAACGCTGAGCGCGATCCCTGCGCCGAAGCTCAATGAGGCCTCCCCAACGCGGAGGATGCGTTGGCGGCTCGGTCACGCCATCTATGCGCTCGATGCAACAGCCAGACGCGCCGAGTGCCGATGTCTCAGAAGCCAGGGGAAAATGATGAACCGAGCTATCGGCACGCGATCATCCTCATTCTAGCCCTGGGCCTTGCCTGCGCCGTTCTCTTGCTCGCGGCGCTGTGGCTAATCGAACTGAGATAGGACTACGGAGCAGTGGAGCAGCCGGGCCGCACCTTCAAGAAACGCTATCTGCGCTCGGGGCTGAGCGAGACAGCGTGAGCGTCGTCCTTGATCCATTGTCAGGGTTCGCCCTAATAGCAACGGCGGGCCAACACCTATAAGGCTGGCGGCTGCACGGGGCACCTCGTGCGCGGGCGTCTCGCCACCTGCAAACTCCCTCCTTCCCCGCGAGACGCCCATCTTCTTTGAGGGTAGCGTGGCAGCGGTGGCCACCTGCGTCGCTCACTCGCGTGGCTGCAGCTTTGCTACGATCGATCGTAGTGCCGCGATGAAGAGCGGACGATCCTTCGGAGGAAGCGCCGCGAGGATTTGCTCGTCAACGCCTTTGGCGAGCGGCTCGATGGTGCGTAGTACGCGACGGCCTGCGTCCGTGAGCTTGACGGCATAGGTGCGTGTGTCCTTCTCAAGGCGTCGCCGGTGGAGCAGCCCCTTGCGTTGCAAGCGCCACACTAGATCGGCGAGCGTGGAGCGATCGATACCAGTGCGCTCAACTATGCCGGTTTGGCTCAGCCCCTCATTGTGCGCCACAGTCGTCAGCACAGCGACCTGCCTTGGTGTGAAATCATGATCCTTCGCCTGGGTGTCAAAGATATCAGTCGCGCACTGGGCCACACGATGCACCAAATGGGCTGGTGACTGGTCGAGCCAGCCGGCGTTGCTGGGAGCTTTCTTTTGCATCTTTGTCCTCCAGGTGATATTCGGCTTACAGAGAATAGGCGTGGCGAGAAGCGGTCGTCAATTGTCTGCCTGCACGGACGCCCACCATTGGGGAGAGCTTTAGAAGGCGACGATGGCCGGCTGTCCACTGATCCGTGCGTGTACGGTAACTCGTGCATGCACGGTATTGGTTGCGGCTCTTAGTCGGGGGAATGGGCTACATGAGCGACAAATCAATCGCCGTCATCGGCGGTGGCATCGGCGGTGTGTCGGCCGCGCTGAATGCTGCGCGCCGGCTTCGACGTGCATGTCTATGAGCAGTCGCGGGCGCTACGCGAAGTCGGCGCCGGCATCAACGTGACGCCGAACGCCGCTCGCGTCATTCACGGGCTGGGCCTGGGCCACAAGCTCGCCAGCCTCGGCGTGATGCCCATGGCCGTGCACCAGCAGCGCTGGGACGACGGGCGTACCTTGTTGCGAACGCCGCTCGGCATCGAAATCGAGCGCCATTTCGGCTTCCGGCAATATCAATCGCACCGCGCCGATGTGCTCAACATGTTGGTTGAAGCGCTGCCACCCGAACGCATGCATGTCGGCCACCGCTTGACCGGGTTTAGCGAGCGCGGCGACAGGATCGAGACGCAGCTCGAGAACGGAGCACGGGCATCGGTCGATGCGCTGATCGGGGCTGATGGCATCCACTCGACCGTGCAGCGCCAGCTATTCGGCGCGACGCCGCCACGCTTCACGGGCTGCGCCGCCTATCGCGGGTTGGTGCCTGCCGAAAAGCTCAAGCATCTCAATCTCGAGGTTGTGCTGCAATTGACAATGGGGCCGGGCAAACACTTCGTCCGCTACTTCGTCGCCAGCATGCGCTACGTCAATTTCGTCGCGGTTGTCGAGCAGGATTCGTGGACGAAGGAATCCTGGACTGATCGCGGCGACGCCAACGAGGCGCGTGCGGCCTTTGCCGGCTGGCACAAGGACGTGTCGGGCGTGCTCGACGCCGTGGAGGAAACGTTCGGTCGCCGCACGTTGCCCACGAAGTAGGGGACCCCGCCGGGGTGGAGGTGCCCCCTCTAGTAGAAATGACAGAAGCATCCGGGGTGGAACGACCGAACGCGGATCAATTAGCGCGCCGCTCTGTCCCAGTCCACGATTTCAGCGACGGCCCCTGCGACCGCGACGGCCCCTGCCGCGCCAGCCGCGCCGGCCGCCCCAATTCCAATAGTAGTCGTCGTAGTACCCGCATGCACCCAGATGGCGGTGACCGCGTGCCCAATAGCAATGCCAGCCATGGGCTGCGGCGGGATACGTGAGACGCACCTACCGTCTTGGGGGGAACCCGACCTCGTTCGCATGCCGCCCCTGGAGACACGCCCTCACTCTGCTCAGGCCTGCCTTGTTGTTGGCATGTCTGTGCCTGTCGTTGCATGCAACGCAGGCGCGGGCGGCCACAACGGCTGCCGCTGCCGAGCCGTCACTCTCGATTGCGGTCTTCGTCAGCTCGCGCAAGGATCAGTGCTACGATAACGGCTTGGTGTCAGCCATCGAGGCGCTCACGAAAGCCGAGCAGAAGCGCATCAACGCATCCGGCGGCATCCTGCGCCGCACGCTCGATCTCCAGTTCCTCGACGACAAGCAAGACGATGGGCGTGCCATTGCCAACGTCAAGCAGGCGCTCGCCAATCCCAACACCGTGGCCATGATAGGGCTCTCCCAGACCGCGCGCGCCAAGGCGGTACTCGACGCAGCCGGGTCCGACATTGGATCGAGCGGCATCCCGTTTTTGTCCGACATCACGGTCAACAGCATCTTCGAGAAGCAGACCAACGTGTTCACCATGCGGCCTTCGCAGGACGACGAGCGCGTCCCGGTGATCGCGGCTTTCATCAAGGCCCGCGGCATCCAGCGACCGGCCTTCGTCGGTCTCAAGGACCAGCTCTTCAGCACCAGCCTGAGCGACGGCCTGAAGAACTTCGACGAGATGAGCCTCATCGCCGACCATCGCCTGACCCTGAAGAACAACAAGCTGGATCCGGATGCCATCGCCGCAGTGATTGCCGACCTCAAACAGAAGGGCGCGGACCTGGTGATTCTTGCGATCGGCGGCGCGCGGACCCCCGAGGTGTTGGACGCATTCATCGCTGCAGGGGTGACACCCCCGCTGTTCGTCTCGGGTCGCATCGAGACCATTATCGAGCGGATGGGCAAGGAATACCCAGGCGACATCTTTCAGCTCGGCTGGGACAACCTGCCCGACATCTTCAGCGACCGCCTGCGCGAGCGCGTCACCCGTAACGGCCTAGAGCGCTGGGTGTTCGAGGGAGCCAAGGTTCCCGAGGCACCGGGCTGGAAGGCGGGCGAGTGCAAGGCGCGCCCCGAAGGCGTCGTGCCCGACGTGTTCGACAGCCGCAACCTGATCGCCATCGGTCGCGGCACCCAGTATGCCGACATGGTCGCCTTGGTCGCCGATGCGCTCAAGGCCGCCGACCCCAGAGCCAACGTGGGATCACTGCGTGCCCACGTGCTGAAGCAGCTCAAAACCAACTATGTCGCCGGGCGCGGCGCCTTTCGCGGCAGCTTCGAGAACTGGTCGTTTAGACCGGGCTCGCGCTCCGCCGACCGCACCCCGTTCATCGTCATGCGCCCCAACGGGCTCGGCGCCTCGCAACTGGCACCGCTGCAGTTTCTGCGCCTGCGCACCGACACGCTGCGCAAGATCGACACGCTCTATCTCGACGTCGACCTGATCCGCACCTACCGGGTCGACGACAACGACAAGAGCTTCTATGCCGACTTCTATGTGTCGATGCGCGGCAACAACGCGTCGATCAAGCAGATCGAGTTCGTCAACGGCGCTCTCGACCCCAAGACCAACGACCGCCAGGTCACGGTGCGCAAGCTGCACGAGGCGGAACCGAGCGAAGTCTACCCACCGGAGATGAACATCTACCTCGTGTCCGGCAAGTTCACGTTCGAGCCCCGCCTCGGGGATTACCCGTTCAATTCCCAGCGCTTTGCCATCAACATCCAGCCCAAGTCCAGCAACGCCCCCTTCATCATCCAACCGCCGCCGCATTCCCTGCGCGACAAGGCGGTTGAGACCGATGGCTGGGTCCCGCGGGACCAATACGTCGGCTACGACGAGGACTTCGTGCCCACCATCGATGCGTGGACATTCCGCCAGAGCATTGTGCCCTACTACAAGGCAAGCTTCGTGTGGCTGATGCAGCGGCAGACGACCGACTACTATCTGCGGGTGGTGGTGCCGCTCGCGTTCATTCTCGCGGTCGCCTACATGTCGATCTTCATTCCGATGAGCCACTTCGAGGCGATCGTGACCATCCAGGTCACGGCGCTGCTTTCAGCGGTGGCTCTCTACCTCGCGCTGCCCAAGGTGGATGCTGGCGACGGCACCACCATGTCGGACAGGATCTTCCTCTTCATCTATACGGCGGTGAGCGTGATGATCGTCCTGTCCATCCTGCGCATCAGCCGCCCGGTCACGCACTCGCGCTGGATCACCAAAGCTCTCAGCCTGATGCACATTGTGCTCATCCCAGTGCTGGTTGCCGCCATGACGCTCTATGTCTATCGCGCAAGTCTCGGCGCAGCGGCGGCAGGTCCTCTATGGCCTTGGCCCGGCGGCGGCCTTCCCCTGTTCTTCGGTTAAGCGGCATCAGGCCCGCCACCGCCCAAAGGTATCCAGGCGCGCTGTCCCTTGGCAGAAGCCCCTTGGTGAGGCTGGAAGGTGGGCGTCACCAACATCAAACTTGCGGGCCCGCAAAGAGTTACACGCGCTGGCGGCAACCTGACCTGAATCAATGTGCCTACGCATAACCGGATGCCATCAACGCCCGACGCATGCCGGAGGTTCGCCATGGCGACGTTGCCGCTCCAAGTCGGATTCCACGATCTCAATCCCGACAAGAGCATGAATTTCCAGCTCAATCGGTGGGTCAGCTACCGCGCCGAGACCTTGCTTCCAGAGGTGAGCAGCATTGCACCGCGGCTCACCTCCTATCCAGCTTGGATCACGGCGTTCCTGGAACTGGCTGAGCGCGCCCTGGCAGAGGGGCGCATTCCTGATGCTGCCTTTCACACGCGCTCGGCCGAGTTCTTCATGCTGCCAAGCGATCCACGCCGGCGTGCCTGCCGCGAGCGTTTCGTGGCCCTCATGCGCGAAGGCTACGGCATAACGGCTGCACAGACCTTCCGGGCTCCCTACGCAAGCGCCTTACTGCCGGGCTATCGGTTGACGCCGCAAGATTCGCGCGAAACGATCCTCCTCTTCGGCGGGTTCGACAGCTATATCGAAGAGTTCCTGCCGGTTCTGCTGGTCCTGCGCGACGCCGGCTTCGACATTGTTGCCTTCGAGGGGCCGGGCCAGGGCTCGGTCCTGGAGGATGTTGGCCTGCCAATGACACCCGACTGGCACCTCCCGGTGCGCGCGGTGCTCGACCATCTGGGCCTTGCCAATATCACGCTGGTTGGCGTGTCGCTCGGCGGTTGCCTCGCCATCCGCGCGGCGGCGCACGAGCCTCGGGCGGCGCGTGTGGTAGCGTTCGATGTGCTCACAGATTTTCTCGAGTTCGCTCACAGTCCAGACGCCGCCGGTCATGCGCCTCATGCTGAGGGCCCTGATGCGGCTCCAAGCTAGCGCCGCGATCAATGCGGCGCTCCAGCGCGCGGCTCGGCGGCGCCCCGTTGTCGAATGGGGGATTTCGCAGGCCATACACGTCTTCGGCGTGGAGACTCCACAAGAGGCATTTGCCGCGGCAGCCGGCTATCGGACGCGCGAGCTCTCGTCCCTGCTTACACAGGACGTTCTGCTGTGCGCGGGCGCGGAGGACCACTATGTGCCTTTGCATCAGCTCTACGATCAGGCACGCTGGCTGACGAAGGCGCGCTCGGTGACCACGCGCGTGTTCACGCGCTCAGATCACGCGCAGAACCATTGCCAGGTCGGAAATCTCGGACTGGCACTGCACACGATAGGAGCCTGGATCGATACTATGCTGACGGCGCCCGGCCCTGCCGGAATGCGCAGCCCGGGAGGGTGAGGCCGGCGCTTGGTCCAAGGCCGGCCTCGGAGCGGCTGGTATCAATAGCCCCAACTACCGCGCGCGCAGCCGTGACACCGTAAGCAGCGCCGGAACTCCCAGCCGCCCCAGCCCCACCGGCGCGCGCACTCGCGCCGCCAGGCATGGCAGCGATCATAGTAGCGATCGTCGTAGTCGTAGCGCCGCCGGTAGCGCCAGTCATCGCCCCATTGAGCCTTGTGCACATCGGCAGCTTCGATGCCCGGCGAAATGGTCTGCGGTGCTACTGTCGCTGCGGACGCCAAATGCGGTGCGAGCATCTTCGCGTGTAAAGGTGCCAGCCATGCGATCATCTCACGTCCTGTCGGTAACATGGCGCGGCGATGAATGGTCAGTGAACGGTTCCGTTTGCTAACGTTCACGGACTAGCTCAATTTCGAACAACGTTTTGTGGCCTGATGTCGAGTGGGTCTCGGCGGGGAAGCGAGCCATCACAGGAGGACTACAATGAGATTATTGCCAGTTGCGGCTCTAGTGGCCGCACTTGCTCTCGCTGCCACGGTCTCAGCGCAGCAGGCTGCCCAGCCCGCACCGGCCAACAAGGCTGATTGCGAGAAGGCGAAAATGAAGTGGGATCAGAAGGGCGGCAAGGACGCCAAGGGTGCTTGTGTGACTGCGAGCACCGCACCGAAGAAGTAGCGCATCGTCTGTGCCTGGAAAGAGTTTGGGGGCTCCGCACGCATTTGCGGAGCCCTTATTTCGCGGCGCCTCGCCGGCCGTCATCTACCATCGCTCCTGGTGGCTGCGGGACTAGGGCCGAAAGGTCTGGTGGCGCTACAGGGTCTCCGAGCAACCTGAAAATTGGCGTGCGCCCGCATACATGCGATCGCCTCGGGCGTTCAGAGTGGGTTCAGCTCGAACGGTTAGTGTTCGCCGACAAGGGCAGCAGGGGCTGGCCACAGTTTTTTCCATGAGCGAGCAGGCGGCCAATCGAGCGCTGGGGCTTCCACACCTCGCCCTGGCAACTGCGTTGCGCGCCACGCGCGTGCGCTGGGAGCTTCAGGCGGCCCTTGCGTGGGGCGCGGCTGGCGCCGTCGCCGTTGCGATTGGCCTCTACTTCTGGCTGGCCGAAGGCCATCTCGGCGACACGGTGTTCGCAACCGCAGTAACGCTCGCCGTTGGCGCCGCCATCGTTTGCGTCAGCCGCCGGGTCCTTGTGGCATCCGTGCTGGTCGTGGCCATGGTCGGCATCGTTCGCGCTATCTCCTACGCCAAGCAACAGGCCACGGAAGTGCTCCTGCATGCCTACGATCTGGTCACTCTCCTAAGGTCGTGGTCCGCATTGACCGAGGTCTGGTCCGAGCACCGCATCCTCGTGCTCGGTCTCGCCATCGCGGTGTTCGTCACGACGCTAGTGTCCTGGGTCGCTGGGCGCTCTGATGCGACTCGCGTACCTCGCCTTTACGCAGTTTACGCCCTCTCGGTTTTCGCCGGCATCGCCTGGATGGCCGACACGGTGCGGGGACAACGGCGCCACACCGAATTCTATTTTGAGAACACCTACGTCACCTTCTTTTACTCCTCCTGGTCGGAGACGGTGCAGGCGCTCCGGCGCGGCCAACTGATCGAGGCGGCGCAACCCCGATCCGTCGAGCCGCAGCACCCGCGCCTCGAGGTGCCCGCCGGCTGCACTCCGGCGACAAAGCTGCCGCACATCGTTCTTATCCACCAGGAGTCCGTCGTCCCACCGGCCTTTTTCCCGACGCTGAGTTATGACCGGAGCCTCGACCCCTTCTTCCGCTCCTTCGATGGCAGGCTCAACAAGCTGCGCGTCGAGACCTTCGGCGGCGCGTCCTGGTTGACCGAGTTTTCGCTGCTCACCGGACTCTCGACCCAGTCGTTCGGCGGCATGCGCCAGTTCCTCCAGCAAGTGATGGCGGGAGGAAGTCACGACACGCTGCCCCAAGCACTCGCCCGCTGTGGCTACCGCAACGTCATGTTCTACCCGATGCTGCGCCATTTCTTGGGCTCAGGCAGGTTCTTCGACGCGACCGGAATCCGCGAGGTCTTTGATGCCAAGGCGCAGAGGGCCAAGCTGGCCAATGAACGCGACCGGTTCTACTACGCCAACGCGCTCACCGAGATCGGCCGCCACGTCAAGGCATCGGCCCAGCCGCTATTCCTTTACATCCAGACCATGGCCGCCCACGGCCCTTACGACTACGCCTATAGCCCCAAGGTGGCCGTCGCCGGCGGCGGGCCGGGCACGTCTCCCGCGCTAAGCGAGTACCTGCGGCGCCTCGCCATGGCTCGTATGGACTACGGCTTCCTGCGCACCGAGTTGGTGCGCCGGTTTCCGGGTCAGGCGTTTCTGATCGTGCACTACGGCGATCACCAGCCGACCGCCACATTGTCCCTTCTGGGCTTCGACGAGAACGCGTCGGTCGAGGACGTTATGGGCAGCGGCAACGAAACGGCCCGCATGACGTACTACGTGCTCGATGGCGTACGCTATCGACCACCGCCCTTGCCCAGCCTGGACATGCTCGATGTAGCCTACTTGGGCACCGTTCTTCTGGAGGCCGCCGGGGTTCCGCTTTCGGACTCCTATCGCGAGCGCCAGCGTCTGATGACGCTCTGCAAGGGGCGCTACCACGACTGCCTGGCGCGTGAGGAGGTGCTGCGCTTCCATCGCCGTCTGATCGATTCAGGGCTGATAAAGGCGTTGTGAACGGCGCACAGCGCGAGAGCAGAACCAGGCTCTTGCACTGATGGCAAGTGTAAGTACTGCTAACTTCGGCAACGGGTCAACAGTATGCCGGCCGCGTCGCTCGACAGCACGGCAGAAGTCTCTCAGATATCAGACGGAATCGCCGCAGCGCAGCGAATGGGAATGAGTGCCTGCTCCGGAAGTGAGCGCGACGGGGCGTCGAACTCACCGAAACGCCGCGGCGTGGTGGTCAATGAGCGGAGATCGTCACCGCCGGACCCTGGCGGTATCTGGCAACCACGGTCATATCGGGCTCGACGCCCAGGCCGGGCCCGGTCGGTACGGAGACGAGGCCGTCCTTGGCCAGCATGGTCTCGCCGTAAGGGCTCGCTTCCAGATTGGCATAGATGTTTTCGAGTAGCGTGTCGGTCGACAGCGAGGCCGTGATGTGGATCGAGGCGAGATTGCCGGGGCCGAAATACGCGCAGTGCGGGATGAGCTCCACAGAGTGCGCCTCGGCTGCCGCGATGATCTTTTTCATTTCTGTGATGCCACCGATTTTAGTCACACTCGGCTGGGCAATGTCGATTGCGCCCTTCTGAAACAGGTCGACGAAGTCGTGCAGGCCGGCCGCGTTCTCGCCGGCGGCGATGCGTGTGGCACCCGCCGCGCGCACGCGTGCAAGCCCTGCGTGGTCCTCCGGCGGCCACACCGGCTCCTCCAGCCAGGTTAGGTTGTGGGGCCTGAATGCACGCTCCATTTCTGTTGCCTCAGACACGCTCCAGGGGCAGTTGACGTCGTTCATGAGGGCGACGTCGGGACCTGCGCCTTCGCGCGCTGCCTTGACCTGGTCGACGCCGATCTCGTGCAACTTGATGTGCTTGAAGCCGCGCCCGACCATCTCGGCACACATGCGCCCGACAGTGCTCGGCGTGCCGTAGCGCATGAGGCTTGCGTAGGCGCGCACCTGGCGACGGCGGCCACCACCGAGGAGATCGCACAGCGGCAGACCGGCGCGCTTGGCGGCGATGTCCCAAAGCGCGATGTCGACGGCGGAGTGCGCATACACCACCGGCCCGTTGCGTCCGAAGATATGGAAGGACTGCGCTGCCTCACGATGCAGGGCGTTGATGTCGGTCGGGTCTTTACCCAGGAACCACGGGGCCACGTAGGCCTCAAGCGCGGTCTTGGTGGCGGGGATGATGGAGTGGCCGAAGCCCTCACCCCAGCCGGTGATGCCGGCGTCGGTCTCCACCTCGACGAGCAGATGATCCATGGTGGGGAAGCGCAGGCCTGCGAACTCCTGCTTTGGCGCACCCATGTCGAACGGGATGCGGACGTAGTGGGTGCGGATGGCGGTGATTTTCATTGAGCGTTACTCCCCTGCGGCGCGGCGCCGAGGCGGCTCGCCGATCAGCCGCTGAACCGATGATGTACAGACCGCCGTTATAGTCGGTGGCGTACACTAGGCCGGCAGCATCAACGAACACGTCGGCAGATTGGATCACCAGCGCGCGATTCAGTCGATGGTCGATCATGCGTGCGGGCGGCGATGCCCCGGCTGCAGGTCATCATTACGACATCGCTGAGCTGGGCGCGATGCGTCTGAAGTACCTCAGTTTCCTGCCGGAAGAAGGCGAGGTCGTCCACTCACCTTCTGTGCCAGATCCTGACCTGATCAAGCGGCCCGCTCCAAGGCGCCTGACCAAGCTTTTCCCTTCCCGATACCAACCGACCTTCGCCCAACGAGCAGCGAAGTGTTTTCGACTACCCTGATGACCAGCACCAGCGGCCCGAACTCCAATGCCAGCACACCTTCTATCCCGGGTAGATTGCGCTGGATCAATTTCAGATCCGTGCGCCGCGGTAATTTTATATGTTGCCATGTGCGACGGCACTAGGGCGCATCTACTCTGGCACCAAGGAGATGATCGATGCCTCCCCACTGCGATACCATGGATGGCCCTGTGGTCAACGCGGCCCGCAAGGCGTTAGAAGCGGAAGATGTCAACTTCGCCCTGGCCTATGTGCCTGAAAGCGGCGAAGCCGAAGTTAGATCGGCATTCGAGAAAGTGCTGCGGGCCCGCAAGGCTGATCCGGCTGCGCGCGAAGTGGCCGATCTCTATTTCTTCGAAACAGTAGTGCGCGTCCATCGCGCCGGGGAAGGTGCCCCCTATACCGGGCTCAAACCGGTCGGTCTGGATGAAGGACCCGTCATCCCCGTGGCCGAGAAGGCCATCGAAATCGGTTCGCCGGATGCACTTATCAAGACGCTTACCGATACCTTGCGTCAGGAGGTGCAGCATCGCTTCAAGCACATGATGCATCTGCGTGACTATCCCCCCCACGACGTGGCGCGGGCCCGAGAGTATGTGGAAGCTATGCTCGGCCTGCAGGTCTACGCCCACAAGCTCTACGGCGCCATGAAAGCGGACCCCCATGAGGGCCAGCATGGCCATCATCACGGATGAGTCCTGACCATGTTTGTCAACATCGTGGAATTTCCAAAGATCAGGGAAGGAAAGGATACCGAATTCCGGCAATGGTTCGCGGACTCCAACCGGGCTTACGCCGACCATCCCGGTTTCATTCGTCGGGTTCTGTTGCAGCCTCGAGATGGCGGCAACTATGTCGCCGTCGTCGAGCACGAAAGCTATGAGACATTCATGGCGATGCATACCAGTTCCACGCAGGCGTCTTGCGACAGGGGGTGGGATCACTCTTCGAAGGCAATCCCCATCCCGCATTCTACGATGTCGTAATTGGCTGATCTTGGCCCGCGGTTAGAGAGGGGCCGCCATGAAGGCGTCCGGCGATCTGCGCGGCATCGTGTTCGCCCTGGTGGCGTATGTAGTGGTGTTCGCACTCAAGCTTGGCGCCTACTTTGTCGCTGGCGTTATGGTGCTGCTGGCCGAGGCGCTCCATACATTGAGCGACATCTTCATCTCAGGTTTCCTGCTGATCGCCCTGCTATGGTCGCGGCGGAAGGCCGACGAGGTGCATATGTTCGGCTACGGGCGCGCCCAGAACGTGGCTGCGTTGGTGGCCGCGACGTTGTTCATTTCCTTCACCAGCTACAAGTTGTTTGAGGAGTCCATCCCGCGCCTGTTTCGGCCAGAGGCACCGGAGTACACTCATCTTTGGCTGGCGCTGACGGTGGTCCTTGTCTCGATGGTCATTGCGACGGTACCGCTGGTGGCATTACTGCGGCAGAAACAGCGGGGCGCCTCGGCCAGAGCGCAGCTCATGGAACTTGTGAACGATCAGCTGGGCCTGCTCGCCGCACTGGTGGGTACAGTCTTCATTTGGTGGGGCCTGCCGCTGGCTGACCCCATCGCCGCCATGGCGGTGGCGGCGATCATTGCGTTCAACGGCATTGGACTATTCCGGGACAATGCTAGCTTCCTATTGGGGCGTTCCCCGGGTCCGGAGTTCCTCACCCGAGTCGAGCAGGCGGCGCGCGCGGTGGAGGGCGTATTGGACGTACGCGAGCTGCGTGCGGAATACGTCGGACCAGATGTTGTTCACGCCGGCCTGCGTTTTATCGTGCCGCGCGGCCTGCCAATCGAGGATGCGCATCGCATCGCCGAGACGGTGCGTGCCCGCGTGCACGAGGAAACCGACGGGCACTATTGCGTCATTCAAGTCGAGCCTGGGGCTGACCCCGAACAAGACCATGATGGTGGCGCGCCTCGGTAAGCATGGCACGGCGTGTCACGAATCATCCGTGCGATTGTAAAGGCAAGTGGCGAGAATTGGTGCGCGGGGCGAGACTGACTTGTTGCGCGTGAAGTTCTTTATTGACCGCCTTGAACTTCGAACCGTCAATGGCGACGCTCGCCGTCGCGAGTAATCCCATCTGCCGGCACAGCTCGACGAAGCGCACGCAGACCTTCCTGATTGCCGCGCCGTTGTCCTTGCGGAAATCGGCGATCACCTTGTCATCCGGGACGAGACGCCCGAGCAACCAGATTACCTCGAGATTGCGGCCCGCTTCGCGTTCAAGGCAGCGGCTCGATGCGACGCGACTGAAGTAGCCGTAGATGAAGAGCCTGAGCAGGACCGAAGGATGATAGCCAGGGCGCCCCGTCGCCTCGGGCACCACGTCGAACCCGAGTTCCGCCAGATCAAGGTGAGCAACAAAGGCATCAATCGCGCGGACGGGGTTCGACTCGTCGATGGGGAGAGAACAGTGGGCCCGGCAAGGAACTTCACAGGGAGCTTGACCCCAGACCCGGAATTAGAGAGCAGCCAGGGTCATTCGCGAGGCGGCCGCTCGCGGCTTAGCTCGCACACGCGCGCGATATCTGATCACACTTTGTGAGTTGTATGCCTTCCGTTTCCCTCACGTTGCCTCCGTTTGTCCGCATTGTGCGCAGAGCCTCTTAGCTTGTGGGACCGCTACGCCGATGGAGACAAGAAGATGAATAAGAGGAAGATGATCGTCGGAACCGCACTGTTCGTCTTGGGCATCACAACCGCCTCCTTTGCAGCGGAGCCGCAACCTCCGGGCTTCAAGAAGGGCAAGACGGACAAGAAATGGCAAGGCCAAGACTTGCCGCCAGGCCTGACCAACGACAAGTCCAGTCGCGATTGGCAGGGAAGTCCCCCTGGGTGGAGTAATCAGAACTCGCAGGGCTGGCAAAGCCCCGGCGGTGGCGGCCGAGGCAAGGGCCGGTAAGGTAGAAGTGCACCGGCCGGCGACGCTCTCATTGAGCTAGGGTCTGGCACCCAATCGAGCCAAGGCGTTTCTGCAGTCCTTGAGGCTAGGGTCGATCACTAAAGCGTGCCGGTAGTCAAGGATGGCATGATTGGTGTCGCCCTTGCGTTCGTTGGCCAACGCGCGCGCGTAAAAGGCTCTGGCGTACTTTGGGTTCGCCTCAGTTGCCCTGGTGTAATCGGAAATGGCCGGTTCGATCCTGCCCCTGCTTAGGTAGGCATTGCCCCGATTGAGGTAAGCACGGGCGTTGGTGGGCTCCAGCTTGATCGCCTTGGTATAATCCACGATGGCGTGCTCTATGTCCCCCTTTAGCTGGCTGGCAACGCCGCGGTTGTAGTGGGCGCCGGCGTCATTGGGATTGAGCTCAATCACCTTGGTGTAGTCAGCGATGGCGCGGTCATGCTGAGCTTTCTTCCCGTAGGCATTGCCACGGTTGAAGTAGGGTATTGGACTACTCGGATCGATCCTAATGAGGTCTGTGCAGGCCTTGATCGACAGGTCCGGGTTCGTCATCTGGTTGCAGTCGGCGACAGTATCGGCCGATGCCACTGACGAGCCGACGACCAGGCACATGACTGAAGTTCGTAAGCGCAACATGGCGTCGAGGCCCGCAATCGCTAGCTCCAACGAAAAGAACCGGCACGCCTCGCGGGTGCCGGCTCTCGTAGCTCAACTTGCTCAGTTCATGTGGCGGTTGTGTTCGATCCAGTATTCGCTGGACCCGAACCTCGCCGCCTCAGCCGAACCGGCGACGCCGACCAGAACCGAAAGCGCAACGAGTGCAGAAAGAATCGTCTTCATGATATTCCCCCCAACTCAACAGCGAAGCCGACAATATCGTCGGTCGCGGGCCGGGAGATAACACCGCACGATCCGCTTCGCCATGCTCTAGGGATTGCGCTGGCAGCTCAATACAACCAGCTGCCACGGTCGCTCGAGCTGGACGCGATGTCGACGCGTGCTTCTGATCATGCGGCCCCGTCTCGAACAAAAAGAAGCGTCGGCAAGGAGTTGTGCCACGTCAGCTTTGCCCTCGACAACCGACCTATCGCGTTCGGTCCGCGAAACGGCAGAAAAGTGCCTTGCGTCACGAGCATCGCCGGTCCACACGGCGGTGCGTACCGGGACATGCAGGCGCTCGCGGTGTTGTAAATCAACTGCCGAAGAGCGTGGTGCGGGAAATCCGCACGCCACGTTCTGTGGGAACGTGCAGTGAGGCTAGCCCGGCTTTCTCACAGCGTTGGGGGGCTGAGCTTCTGGCAGGGTGGCGGGTCGAGCATCTTTCGCCAGGCGTGCGTGGTGGCGGCCGCGATAGCGGGTTGGGCAGGCTCGGGAGTTTTCCTGTTCTGTTGCTGGACGGACGGATCGGGAGGCCTCAGGCCGCGGCTTGTCGCAGCCTGGTGCTGGCGGCGGCGAAGATGTCTCGGAACGGGCAGGCCGAGGCGAAGGCGAACTTGACCCGGCGCACGCTCACCGTCACCTGCGCGCCGATCTTGAGCAGCTTCAGACGGATTGAGCCGCAGGTCGCTTTCGCCAACTCGGTTCCGGCCAGCGCGATGCGGCGCAGCGCGCACATGAGGACATATGCAAGAGAGGCGAACCACAGGCGCAGCTGGTTGGCGCGCATGGTGGTCGCCGGCGTGCGATCGGCATAGAGATCGAGCTGGCACTCCTTGATGCGGTTCTCCATGTCGCCGCGGGCGCAATAGATATCCTCGTAGAGGAACGCTGCGGACCCTAGCGTCGCGTCGAGCGAGGTGACGATGAAGCGTGGGTTGGCCTCGCCCTTGGTCCACTCGGCCTTGCCGATCACACGGCGCTTGCGGCTCCAGCTCTTGAGCGTGCGCCACTGGAAGTCCCGATAGCGGCGTGCCGGCCCTCCGGTCACGGTCGCATCCCGCTCGGCGGCTGCCAGTTGGCGCTTGATCCTGGCAACCAGGCGGTCGTTGCGTGCCAGCCCGAACACGTAATCGACGCCATTGTCCTCGCACCAGGCCATCAGCCCCTCGCGGGCAAAGCCCGAGTTGGCACGCAGCCAGATCTCCACGTTGGGCCAGCGCTCGCGAATCTGGCCAACGATGCGCGCCGTCTCTTCCATCGCCCCGGCCGAGGCGTCGATGTTGGAGCGCCGCAGCTTGGCTGCCAGCAGGTGCCGGCCGCAGAAGACATAGAGAGGCAGATAGCAGTAGCAGTCGTAGTAGCCGTGGAAGAACCGACCCTCCTGGTGGCCATGCAGGGGATCGTCGGTGGCATCCAGGTCGAGGATGAGGCGCGCCGGTGGCGTGGCATGCGCCTCCAGGAACAGCGTCACGAACAGGCGCTCGATGGCGCCCACGTCGTGGCTGATCTTGTGATAGCGGCCGGCGGCGAAGGCGGGCCCTTCCTCCGGCGCATGCTCCAGTCGGTTGAGCGTCGACTTGCCCGCCACCGGCGCGCACCGCTTGCGCCGCGCCTCGAGCTTGCCGGCCAGCAAGGCAAATACTGGATCGTGGCGCAGCCGATCGTGGTCGCAGACGTCCTCGTAGCCCAGCGCCAGGGCGAACACGCGTTGGCCGACCATCGTCGCAACCGTGTGCTCGATCTGACAGCCGTCACGGCCGTCCCGGAAGCAGGAGGCGAAGCGCTCGATGAGACGGATCGCCTTGTCGGTCGCCCCCAGCAGCAGTGCGCCCGCATCCGACGTGATCAAGCCGCCGTCGAACGCACCCACAACCCGACGCCCCGCAACGGTTCCGAAGTCGAACGAATCCTGGCTACACTCTGTCGGCATCGGGGAGCTCCTCTGCTTCGAGCGAAGTCTTTCTCGCAGAAGAACTTTGACTGATTCAGAGCCCCGATGCTCCTATCTCGCGTGAGAAAGCCGGGCTAGCTGTCATTCCAGCGGGTGCAAGTCCCGCCAGCATAGGAGTCCAGTCGATGCTGTAGTTATATCCAGCAGCGGAGAGGGCGACCGAACCGCTGAAAGCCTGGAAGTAAAAGGCGCCGTTGGCTGGGAGACCGGTCAGATCCGTACAGGGCGCCGAGCAACCTGACAGGCCGTAGCAAATGGGCGAACTGTGGAAGCCTCGAAATGGAACGTCTCGCGTGAAACGGATTGCGGGATATTGGGAGTGCCGAGCCGTTGTTCCCATGGTGAAGGCCTACGTAGACATCCCTGCTCTGGAACTTGCGGATGTCTGAGCTCCCCGGGGTCGTAGAGGATGGCATGTCAGGAAGGAATGTGCAGCGAAAGCCCGGAACCACTCGCGGGTCGCCTAGGCGCTCCCGCACAGCGAAGGCATTGCATATAAGTCGCAGGGCGATGAAGTTGCGATGTGCCTACGAGTGGGGCGGATGGGGCCGGTTAAGTGGTGATGGGCCGGGACAACATAACCCGGACCGGAGCGAGGGCCCCTGGAGTGTGGCGGTGTTCCACCGAGCCGACCTCCGACACAGAGCGGGGGATACATGCTGCCGCGGAGAGCACGAAGGACGGAGGCAAACCTCAACCATGTGACGGGTATGCTGGGACCAAGCTTAACCGACACGTCATCAGGGCAGGCCCTGTCTGATAGGCCAGCTTTGGAGCCGTATCGGGGAAAACCCGCCGTACGGAATCTTAGGGGGGACGATGGAAACGTCGGCATCATTCGAAGCCCGCTCCGCGCCATCGTCCTACCCGACCGGGGGGCGGGTGACCGCCTCCGGTGACCCGGTGCTCGGGGTGAGATTCCCCGGGCCTACTCGGCATTCTTAACTCATGCGCTGCAGCAACGTTGGGGCGCGCCCACATGACCAAGTCACCACACGATCGGATTTCGTGGCTCGACCCATTCTTTTCGAAGAAGTGCCGGCATTTGCCTCTGCCTGCCGTCAGGGTTGCACCGGATTTCGCTGAGCGGCAGCAATGTGGAGACTGGGAACCGGTGTCGGACGGCGGGAGAGAGCGGTCGGCGCGCCGTGACCCGCATTCTCATTGCAGACGATCATGAGGTGGTTCGCTCCGGCCTGCGAAAAATCCTGGAAACACAACCGGCCTGGGAAGTCGTAGCCGAAGCTGCGGATGGCAAAGAGGCTGTGGCCAAAGCCATCGAGACAGTCCCCGATATTGCCATTATCGACTATTCGCTGCCGATCTTGAATGGACTCGAGGTGACCCGGCAAATTCGCCAGAGACTGCCCAGAACGGAAGTGCTCATCTTCACCATGCACGAGGATGATGCGCTCGTCACGGAGCTTCTCCAGGCGGGTGCGCGTGGTTATCTCCTCAAGTCGGACGCCAGTCGCTACTTGATTGCAGCCATCGACGCGCTCGCGTCTCACAAACCATTTTTTACCTCGAGCGTGTCTGAGGCATTGCTTCAGTCATTCACTGCGCGAACGGGTCGAGGGGTTTCGGCCCTCACCCCTCGGGAGCGCCAGATCGTTCAATTGATCGCCGAAGGTTGCTCTAACAAGGCGATCGCCCAGCTGCTCAATATCAGCCTCAAGACCGTCGAGACGCACCGCGCGGCCGTGATGCGAAAGCTCAATCTTGCATCGTCCGCCGCGCTCGTTCGATACGCGATCCGGAATAGACTTGTCGAACCCTAGCCATTAGATGCGCGGCAGGCGTCAGCAGGTACGAATATGACGTCCTGCAACATGGACCACTCATGGGCTTGACCGTGGGCTTCTAACAAGCGACCGGTGCGGCAGGAAAGCGACGGGTAGCTGGAGCTTCGATCCTAAGAGTAGATGGCACTGAGCCTCAATGCGAGCGATCCAGCACTTCGGCCAGTCGGAGCGACGGGTCATCTTCACGTGCCGCTGAGAGGCCAAGCAACGGCGCAAGCCGCGTAGCAGCCATCCAGGCCTCGATCGGCGTCGGAATTGTCCCGACCGCGGGACTGTGGATCGGTGCAGGCGACCGCTCGATGGCATCCGGCACGGCCTCGGGCGGGGTCGACAAGACCGCTACTGCTTTCGCGTGTGCCATGCCATGCTCCGAGCTACTATCACTCGCGCGAGACCTTGCCCGCGCCTGATGCGGTTGCATTGACCTCAATCAAGCTAGAGCTGGATGGCTATGCGGCCGTAGGCATGCGCCGCTCATCCTCAAGCCGGCCATCACGCAACATGAACATGCGATCGAAACGATCGAAGATCTTTTCGTCGTGAGTGACCGCAATGACGCAGGCATCCTGGTCCAAAGCAAGCTTGCGCAACAGGTCCATGACGATCTGCGCGCGCTTTGAGTCCAGCGCGGCCGTGGGCTCGTCAGCGAGGATGATGCGCGGGCGATTGGCGAGTGCGCGGGCGATGGCGACGCGCTGGGCTTCGCCACCCGAGAGCTTTGCTGGGAAGGCGTTCTTGCGGTTGCCCACCTCAAGATATTCAAGGAGTTCAACCGCACGGTTGCGCGCAGCGGAGTGATCGTAGCCGGCCAATTGCAGCACAATGGCGACGTTGTCGATTGCATTGAGAAAGGGAAGCAGGTTGTGAGCCTGAAAAATGAAACCAATCTTATCGAGGCGCAGGCGTCGCAGGTCGCGGCGCAGCCATCTCTGATCGTAGACAACCTCGCCCTGGAGACCCATGGTGCCTTCCGAGGGATCCAAAATGCAGGCTATCACGTTCAGGAGCGTCGTTTTGCCCGAACCTGAAGGACCGAGCAGAGCCACGACCTCACCCGGCGCGACGTCGATAGAAACCTGTCGCAACGCGTCGATGCGCGTCTCGCCCGCTCCAAAGTGTTTGGAGATGCCTCGCAGGCTGACGAGCGGCTCGGGACGCGGGGCCAAGTCCATCTCAGCCCCCCAGCGCCGTTGCTGGATCTGCCTTGAGCGCCGCTCGAACGCCAAGGCCGCTGGCCAGAATGCAGACGATGAAGACTACCCCTCCGAGCGCCAAGCACATTGTCGGGCTCCAGCACGACCCGCCGCGGGAAGAACCCCTTGATATTTGCAATAAGCAGCGTTCCAAACATGAAGCCGGTCAAGCCCAATGCCAGTGCCTGCTGTACGATCATGGCGACGATCGTTCGGTCCGGCGCACCGATCAGTTTCAGCATCGCGATCTGTCGCAGCTTCTCCATTGTCATGGTGTAGATGATGAGCGCGATGATGACGGCAGACACCAGCAGCAGAATGCTGGTGAACATGCCGATCTGCCGACGCGCACGATCCACCAGGGACTGCGTCAAGATGCTTTCCTGCTCCGCCTGGGTCATTGAGGAGAGGTGCTTCCAACGCCGCGCCGACTCCGCAACGGTCACTGCATTGGCCTCTGGGGCAAGCCGCGCCACCACCGCATTGACGGTGTCCTTGCTTGCGCCTGGGGTTCCCCGCGCCGTCTGCACCCGGGCTGCAGGCGGCGCAAGGTCGAACTGGAGCTTCTGCGCGTCGAGCAAAGTAATGAAGATGACCGGGTCGCCGCTCGAGGCGACTTGGTCCTCGGTCAGGCCGACGACGCTAAAGGTGGTTCGGCCGAGCTTGATGCGATCTCCAAGAGAAAGGCCCGTGCCGCGATCGGCAATCATTTCGAAATGGCTTTGCGCGATCGCCCTGCCACTACTTATGCGGTCCGGTCCACCTGGGCGTGTCGGCTCGAAGCCGATGACGTAGAGCCTGATCTTCCTGCCCAGATGCTCTGCCTCGACCGACTGGTAGGTGACCGAGCCTGCCTCCGTCACACCGGCAAGTCGGGCGATCCCTTCGCGGCTGTCGCCGGGAATGCGCGAGGCTTCAGCGAAAGGCCCGCGCGAGCCGGCTTCAACAACCCAAAGGTCGACACGGTGATTGCGTGCCACTGTAAGAGCGTCGACAACGATGCCGCGGTAGATGCCGATCATTGCCAGGACGACGCTTAGGAGCAGACTGAGCCCGAAGCACGTCAACAGGAACCGGAACAGATTGTGACGCACGTCGCGGTAGGCCAAGTTCATCGCTTGGTCTCCGCCGCGGTTCGCGCGGATCGGCCTTCCTGCAACGCCGCGGTGATCTCGCTGACGACGAGTGCGCCATCGGGGAGGCCGGCGACGATCTGCAACCGCGAGTCCTCTGTACGATGGCCGAACGAAACGGCCCGACGCGCCAAGCGCCCGTCCTCGACGGTCCACACGGTTCCTTTGCTGCCATCGAAGCCCGTGACCGCAACTTCGGGCACAAGCGTTGCCTTCTCGAGTGTGGCGACTTGGATCAGCACCTCGGCCTGTTCGCCCAAGTGAAAGCGGACAGGGCACACCGAGCATTTGACGTAGACACGCCGCTCTTCGGTGACGCGGTCGCTCTCGATGGCGATTCGCACGACCCGAGCGGCAAAGACCTGCTGTGGTAGGGACCGCAAACGAACTTCTGCAGGTTGACCTTCTTTGATCGCTCCGGAGCGTGCCTCATCTACATATGCCAATGCCCAGACCGAGTCAGATGCTACCAACGTGAAGATCGGATCGCCTGCTTTGATGACGGTTCCAAGCTCTTTGTGGCGCTCGATCACAAGCGCGTCGAACGGCGCGACCAGTGTGTGCTGATCGAGAATGGCCTTCTCATACTTGTACTGCGATTGCGCATCGGCCAGCTGCGCCTTTGCAACCTCGATGTCGCTTTCAGAAACCAGAACGTCTGCCTTGGCGACGTCCTCATCGCGCTGCGCCTCCTCGGCCGACTGCGGGGAGGTCACACGACTTTCGACAAGTTGCTGCTTGCGCCGGTTCGCTGTGAGCCTTTGAGCGAGGATGGCGCGCGTCTTGGTGACGTTGACCTCTGCCTTCTTGATCGCTGTCTCGGCACTGAGAACGGCGGCCTTGGCCCTGGCCACTTTTGCATCTTGTTGCGTGGTGTGCAGCCGCGCAAGGACGGTGCCCACTTTGACAATGTCGCCGTGATCGGCATTGAGCTCGGTGATAGCCGCGCCAACCTCGAAACCAACTTTTGAGAGAACACGGGCTTCGACGGTACCGAGGCCGAAGACGCGGACTGGCACGTTCGCAGAAACCTCTACGATGCGTACGGTGACGGCTCGGTAAGAAAGGAACGCATAGCCCGCACCAATGGCGATCAACACTAGCGCCACGGCAAAGAGGCCTGTGCGCTTGCCCAACAGCGTGGCCTGGGCCTTCATGGCGCTAAGCCAATCCCGCGCCGCAAGTGCGCCCAGGCCCGGTCGTGCGGCAGTCCGTTCCAACATGTTGCATCTCAAGGTTAGAGAACCGCCGCTTAGCCACCATCTCATCCCGCGCGACGAACTTCAGGTTCTTGGATGACACAGGAAGCGGGCCCAGTCGAATGAGCGGCTTGAGGCATGTCAAAGAAAGGTGCGCCAAGTCTTATACCATGAAATTGCAAATGAAGGTGGGCCGGCTACTACGGAGCGAGGCAACAGCTTGAGGATTCCTCGTTTAAGCCGGCACATTGTGTCGTTGGACCAGGCGAGGGAAGTAACAATGGCTTACTACTCCAATGGCTAGCTTCTGCTGGGCGTTTAGGACGCGATGCAAAGCTCATCGCGCCCGCCAGGCTCGAGAGGTCGTCGTCGCACTCTGAGCCGATTGGTCGCCTGCGCTTGAAGTCCTAAGTTGAGGCCAATTCGATGTGCGAGCTGTTTGCGCTCTCCGCTAGTAGCGCTGTCGATGTTACGCTATCGTTGCACGCGCTTTCGCGGCACGGCGGCGAGACCGGCATTCATGCCGATGGGTGGGGCGTGGCGTTCCTGCAGGATCGCGACGTCGCTCTGTTCCGCGAGCCGAGCGCCGCTGCGCGTTCACCCTGGATCAGCTGCCTCGTGACGCACCCGGTCCGAACCATGACGGTGCTGGCGCACATTCGTCACGCAACACGCGGCACCATCAGTTTGGAAAACACGCAGCCTTTCTCGCGGGAGTTGTGGGGGCGCGTGCACGTGTTCGCACACAATGGCGATCTTGGTTCCGGTCTGGGCAATGACGCGCTAACGGCAGCGCGATACCGGGCCATTGGTGAAACGGATTCGGAGGAGGCTTTTTGCCTTCTGCTCGAACGCCTAGCCGCTGGGGTCGATCCAGCACGAGCGGAAGCAGTTGATGTCATTTTCGAAACTTTCTTGGCATTCGCGCGTGAGATGCGCGAAAAAGGCCCGGCCAACATCATCTATGCCTCGAATGGTAGGCTTCTAGTTCACGCCGACCGGCGCACAAAAGCCCCCGGTGTGATTGAACCCCCTGGCCTGTGGCTGCTCGAGCGCCACTGCAGCGACGAGGCCATTGCTGTCGTTGCCGGTGAAGCCGTTCATGTGACCGGAATAGGGGTCGACGTGGCGCTCATTGCCAGTGTGCCGCTCACGGAGGAGCGCTGGCGACCTCTCGGGGAGGGTAGCGTCCTTCAGCTCGAATATGGTCGCGTGCGTCGGGCAGAGACGATCTAGGCTGCAAATACCGCATCGCGCGTGGCATCGACCAGGAGGATGCAACATCCGAGCTCTGCCGCAAAGTCTTCCTCACCAGGCAAGCTCAGCGATCTCACGCAGGTGCTGACGTTGCTCGGGCGTGAGATTTCCCAGAAGCGTGATGGGCCTCTCGAAGCCGTCCTTGGGCCCTTCGCTGCTCGCCCGCTGCGCGTGGCGCAGCCGCACCTGAGGGCCTTGTTCGCCGATGACCCCGCTGTGCGACTTTGGTCGCTGCACGAATATCGGTACGGCTGCGAATGAGGTCTTATGTCGCTCAATGTGCGCTCGGTGACGACCTCTGCGGGTGACTACGAGACTTGGCGCACAGCGACGAGCGCCGACCCTGCCAGAATGGCAACGGACACTAGCAAGACGCTCAGGTTGGTCAGGAAATCGGTGGCGGCGTCTAGGTTGCCGCCGACGCCGTAACCGAGCCCGAAATAGGCCGCCGTCCAAAGCATGCGCCCAATCAGGTCGAACACCAAGAAGACGGACAGTCGATAACGTGCCAGACCGGCCAGCAAGCTCACCACCGAGCTCAAGTGAGATACCAGCGTGCGTGTGACGATGATCGTCGACGCACCCCACCGGTCGAAAAGGGCCCGGATGCGCATCTGCCGCTTCGGCGTGTAACCAAGCCATGAACCACGTCGGTCGAGGAAACCCTGTCCGAGGAGGATACCAATACCGTAGCCAAGCAGATCACCCAGTACTGACGCCGCAAGGGCGATCGTGCCCGCCCACAGCCAGCTCATACGGCCGAGAGAGACGAGGGAACCTGCCACCGCAACCGACAAGCCGGTCGGAACGGGCAGGCCGAGGGCGCCTAAGAACAGCGTCGCGAACAAGACCGGGTACTGGTAGACGAGTAAGGCGGAAAGTAGGGCATCGCTGGCTTGCCTCAGCCACGATGGCTTCTGGTCGAGTTCCGGCGACGCCTCAGATGGCGCCATGCTGACGATAGATCGCTGCAGGCGCTGGACGTACTGGATCGGTGATAGTCCACTGCGGTCGGCAAGCGACTTGAGCGTTGTGTTAGCATCGGTGTCTGAAGCTAGGCCAAGGCTCGTCATCAGATCCGTTTCGGAAACTCGATAGCGTATCGCAACGTAATGCAGTGTCATCCACGGTCGAATGCTGCTGCTTTGAGGAGCGCCCAGTTCGTAGGCTGATCGCAGCAACTGGAACGAACGGTATGTCCGCAGGGCGAATGCTAGGCTTGCAATGCTTGCCAGCAGCACGACACTGATTGTGGCCCAACGCACCCAATATGAACTGGAATGGGTCATCTCTCGAAGCCGCTCTCTTGATGCTATGCGCGCCGCGCTGCCGCAAATGTTGCGATGAGAGGCCTACATTACCCCTAGTCGAGTTCGGGATTGGATCAGAACTTCGCGTCGGCGCTCTCCATCGACAACGTCCGGTTTACGTGGGCCGACTGCTGTGCAGCTCCAAAGCTGGTCGCGCAAGGCGTGGTGGCCTTGGAGACCGTGCGAAAGTGTTCCGCAGGCTGCATGCTTTGCATGCGAACGGCGTAGTTACTGGGCTTTGGCTGCCAAACTTCCTGTTGGGTCAACAGGAGGACACAGCGCTCGCCTGATGCTGGCGCCTTCGACGGTAGCGGAGTTCGAAGCCTTCAGCAGGTGCACCCCGAGCCTGGTTCTGCTACTGCGCTGGGCGCGGTAAGGCAGTCGGACGGCGACGGCGGCAGCACCTCCATCCTTCTGACTGCCGCACGCCGAAGGCTGCGGTGTTGTGGTCAAGGCTTGGCGTTGCCGGCGCTGCACCTGGTACCTCGCTTCGCTCGGCAGCTTGCCAGCCGGGGGCAGGGGTCGCTATCGGCGGGATTGTCGAGATTTGGGCCATACTGCTACCGCGCTCAAAAAGCAAAATCGAGCATGACCCGTCCTGAGGCGACCTTGAGCGTGACAGCCCGCGTTGTGGAGCAATGGGAACGCCAGCGACCTGCGCCCTCCTTCTGCCGGCGTGAGCGACTAGCCCAATACCAGCATTGCATTGTCCTCATTGCGTGTGCCCTATAGCCGGGTTCGAGTGGATGGCAGAGGTGATCTACGCGACGCCTTCCACGATCCGTATTTCGCGCTCCACGCCGTCGCCTAGCACTTTGAGCGCGGCTTGGTACTCAACGGTGTCGTGCGCGGCTGTCGCCGTTGCGACGTTGTCGAACTCGATCAGAACGACGCTCTGCTGGATTCCCGCCTCGTAAACTTTGACCGGCATGCCTCGAGCAATGAAGCGTCCTGCCGCGGCCTGGATAGCTGGCGCGGCCATCTTTGCGTAGGCCTCCCAGGCGCTGGTGTTCTTGATGGAGCGATAGGTCACAACCCAGTAGGCCTTTGCCATAAGTGCCTCCTCGTCCTGTCCCTACTTCGTCGGCGACTGTTTTTGACTGCTTTCGCCTCGACCAGAAACTCCCATACCATCGCGAAAGGAACTGGTTGCACCCTCTTGCGGAAGCCTAGAAGCGAGTGATGTCACGCGGGATCTGGTGTTCTGTGGAGTCACACCAGGTGCAACCCTCGGCATGATTGTTTCCCTCGGTAGCGGCTTCGGCCCGACCTGTCACATGCGGAATGGCACCACGGTCTGGCGTTGCTCGCCCAACCCCTCGATGCCGAGTGTCATCACGTCGCCGGCCTTGAGGAAGACCTGGTCTGCATCCGCTTGCCGTTGACATCGAGCCACATGGGGAGGTTGTCGACGTCGGCGATCTCATCGCCGGTCACGAGCCAGGGCCCGAGCGGAGCCGATCCCTCGGCGCACTTGCCCTTCGTCCACTGGCTGGCGCTGCGCTCGAACTGAAACACCCGCTCGGACACCTCATTGCAGATCGTGTAGCCGGCGATGTAGCCCGTCGCATCCTTCAGATCGACATATCGGGCTCGCTTGCCGACCACGAACGCAATCTCTACTTCCCAATCAAGCTTGCTGGAACCACGCGGAATCATGACGTCGTCGTTGGGCCCGCAGATGCAGTTTGTCGACTTGAGGAAGACGATCGGCTCCGTCGGGATAGGAGCGCCAGCCTCCTTGGCGTGGTCCGAGTAGTTGAACCCGATGCCCACAAAGCTTCGCACGTTTGCGACCGGAGGGCCTAGTCGCACGCCTTTCGGTGCGGCCGGCAACGACGCAGGGTCAAGCGCCTTGAGCATTTCCAGGTTGGCGTCCGAGAGCCTGTCGCCGGAGATGTCTTTGATGTGTCCCGACAGATCGCGAACCACCCCGTCCGGTCCCAGAAGACCGGGCTTTTCGGCTCCCGGCGTGCCGAACCTCAGCAGCTTCATGAGATTGCGCTCCCCAAGAACGGATATAACGGAGCCCCTGCGCTATGTTCACGTGCGCCTTACGAGGCTAGGGGTGACCCTTTGCGTCGTCAACTCTTAGAGTCTGGATTGTGTCATGAGCGTATTCGCCCCGAGTGGCGCGCAGGATCGGACGGGGTTATGGCGCCAGCCTGAAGGTGATCTTCTCGAAAGTTTCCCCTCGATCGATTCGGTACCGAGTGATGCAGGCCCCCGCAACCAATCTCTTCAATAGCTTAGCCTCAATCGCCGTTGGCTCAAATCACGCCAAGGTAGCGTCTGGGTGGCAAATTTCATGGGCGCCAATACCCGGCACAAGATCGAAGTTCAAAGGTAGTCGGACGGGACAACGCCGGAGTCGACAAAAAAAGCGAACGTTCTCGATCTGACCGGCGTCGAAGCACTCGAACTCGATGCCCAGAGAGCGCTTATCCCCACAGCCGCTTGCTTGCGAGCTTTGCACCTTGCGCCATCGAGCGGTATTTGGCCCAACCGATGTCAGGATCGACCTTGACGTGACCGGCCTGCGAGGACATTCCGCAGTCGGTCGAGGCGATGACGTTCTCGCGACCGACGCATTCGGCATAACGGCACAGCCGGTCCGCGATGAGCTCCGGATGCTCGATGCGATGCGTCACGGAGTTGAGCACGCCGGGCAGCAGCACGATGTCACGACCGAGATCGCGTCCCTTCCAAACCTTCCACTCGTGCTCGTGGCAGGGGTTGGCGCCCTCGATCGAGAGCCCCAGCGGGCGCATTTCGAGCAATACGTCGATCAGCGCCTTTAGTTCGATATCGTGGTGATGCGGTCCATCGTAGTTGCCCCAGCACATATGCATGCGCATGCGGTCGGGCGGGATATTGCGAGTAGCGTGATTGAGGGCGGCCAGGTGCATCTGGGCGCTCTTGCGGAACTCGGGCACGCTCAAATACCGGAACTGCATGTGTCGCCCCATGCCGAGATCGGGTGCATCGATCTGTAGGATCAAACCTGCTTCGGCGATCGCCTCGTACTCCTTCTCCATCGCTGCTGCGATGGCCCACACGAACGCCTCGTGCGTCTTGTAGTGGGCATTGCCGAGCCACAAACCGATGGAGCCGGGCGAGGCCGCATTAAGGAACCCTTCGACCGCCGCGGTCCTGGCCGTCGCCCCCTTCAGCGTCTCGATATCGAAGGCAAGGTCGGCGTGGCCGACGTAGCTGATCGGGCCGGTGCATTGCGGCCTCACCATCTTGTCGAACCCCTCGGGGCCGTAGAGGCGCCGGTAGAAGGCAGGGAACTCGTCGAGATCGGAGGCGCTGAGCTTGGGCGCATCCTGGCCGTCGAAGCCGGACAGCCGCTCCTTGGCATAGGCGCCGTACCCGATTTTGCCGAGCTCGCCGTCGTTGACGATGTCGATGCCGTGGTCGAGCTGCTTCTTCACCACCTCCTTGACGGACCGCGTGAGGCAAGTCCGGAAGGCGCTCTCGTCGTAGTCCTCCAACCTGTCGCGCGCTGTAAGGAACGCCAGCAGATTCTGTTGGCCGCGGTAGGCTGCCGACATGGGTTACGAGTATCCGCTCCGTGCTGCGCTTCATGGCTCTCTCCTAGCGTCGGACGAGCATGCGGAGCGGATACGGCCAAACCCGCAAGCAAGACCGTGTTCTCAGCTGCGCCGCCAGCGCCTCTCCGCCGGCCTTGTGTTGCGGTCGAGCTGTCCTTGTTCTGGCGGGGCCTAAAGGGCGAGCATGCGACAGCCGCAGCATTGATTGTCACGGAGCAGCCTCGTTCTGCTGCATGGGATC
Source organism: uncultured Alphaproteobacteria bacterium (assembly GCA_963832445.1). Taxonomy (GTDB): domain Bacteria; phylum Pseudomonadota; class Alphaproteobacteria; order Rhizobiales; family Hyphomicrobiaceae; genus AWTP1-13. The sequence continues at coordinate 149,666 of CAWHUM010000009.1, read as the reverse complement.
GGCCGTCCATGCCTTGCGATCAATGCTCAACCTCGAACTCGTCGATGATCAGTTCCCTGATCTGCTTCTTGAGCGCGATCACCTTTGGATCGTCCTCGTGACGCGGCCGCGGCAGGTCTACCAGCAGATCGGCTTTGATCGTGCCTGGCCTGCGGGTCATGACTAGGATGCGATCAGACAACGCAATCGCCTCGTCGATGCTGTGCGTAACCAGCAGGCAGGTCTTTCGCGCACGCTCCCAAATGCGGACCATCTCCTGCTGCATCAGGCTGCGGTTCTGCGCGTCGAGGGCAGCAAACGGCTCATCCATGAGCAGGACCTGCGGATCGACGGCCAGCGCGCGTGCGATTGAAACGCGTTGCCGCATGCCGCCTGAGAGTTGATGGGGGTAGCGCCGTTCGAACCCGGAAAGGCCGACGAGACCGATGTAGTCTTTGACGACGCTCTTCCTCTCCTCCCGCTGCAGATTCTTCATCTCCAGGCCAAAGGCTATATTCTCCTCCACGGTGAGCCAGTGGAAGAGCGCATAGTCCTGGAAAATCATCGACCGTTCCCATCCCGGCTTGCCGACGGGTTTGCCATCGAGCAGGAGCTGCCCGGCAGTTGGCTGCTCGAAGCCGGCGACTATCGTCAAAAGCGTCGTCTTGCCGCAACCGGAATGGCCGAGCACAGAGCAGAACTCGTTGTGGTCGACCGTGAAATTCAAGTTCTTGAGCGCGAGAACAGATGGATCGGCGGGGCTGTGCCCGGTGAACTCCTTCCTCAGGCCGATGGATGAAAGAACCGCCATGCTGCCGTCGACGCCTCCTAGTCCGAGAAGATGCGGGACCAGGGCATGAACCGCTTGCCCACGAACCGGATCGTGCGATCGATGGCGAGCCCGACGATGCCTATCGTGAACATCCCGACGATCACGACGTCGGTTCGCAGCAGAGTGCGCGCATCATTGATCAGGAAGCCAAGCCCCGAATTGGCGCCAACAAACTCGGCGGCGACCAGGGCCATCCAGCCCACTCCCAAACCCACGCGAACACCCGTGATGACCTGAGGTAGGGCAGCTCTGAGGACGACACGCCTGCAGAACACGGCTCTCGTTGGCGCCGAGACACCGCGCTGCGCGCACGAGATTGGGCTCGATGTTCCTCACCCCCGAGATCGTATTGAGGAGTATGGGGAAGAACATGCCCAGGAAGATGATGAACTGGTTCTGGATGTCACCAATGCCGAACCACAGGATCGACAGCGGTATCCAAGCCAGCGGCGGCACGGGGCGCAAGACTTCGATCAGCGGGTCGACCTGCTCGTTGATCGCCTTCGACCAGGCCATTGCGATGCCCAAAGGTACCGCGGAGATGGCCCAGACGAAGGCCATGAGCTCGCGCTTCAGGCTGTCGCGTGCATGCACCAGGAGATCGCCGGACGAGATGAGCTCCCAGAAAGCTTTCAGGACTTGGGTCGGCGGCGGCAAGAGAAGAGCGGTCGTCCTATCGAGCACGAACATGCTCACAAGCTGCCAGGTGACGAGCAGTGCCGTAAGCAAGCCCAGCACCCTGATGCGCCTGAGCATCAGCAGCCCATAGGGCCGCCTGGCTACGGCCGGTTTGCCAACGGCGGCAATTGCACTGTTCATCACCGATCCTTGGCCCGGGAGAGGGCGTGCCGCTCGCCACAGCGGCACGCTGGCATGACCTACCTTATGGATTGAAAGTCTTGCCGCCGAAAGACCACGGCCTCGTCAGGTCGCCCTTCTCCGGGAAAGCCTGTGCTTCCTTGAGATTGATCGGCGTCATGTACTCAGGATAAGGCATCTTGGCCAAGGAGCCCTTCCACCCCGCAGGCAGAAACGGCGGCGTCTTCGGAACCACCCAACCCATCTTGGCGAAGGTCTTTTCCATGAAGCGGGCGTCGACCGCCTGCTCGAAGTCGACGGCCTTCAAGGGACGCTGAATGCGCTTTTGCTGATAGAGCCAATCGAAGATCGGCTCATTGGCTTCGCCCCAGAATTTGGCGTGCGGGTAGATGAAGGTCGGTTTGTAGAGCGCATTGTAGATACGCGTCTGCTGGGTCAGAATCTCCTTGGAAAAGTTCTTCAGGCTGGGGTCTTCCTGCAGGAGTTTGACCGTTCCGTCCAAATTGAGCCGCGACCAGAGCAGCGCTTCGGCGTAGGCATCGCTCAGCGCCTGCACAACGTCAGGCACGTTGTCCACGAGCGCCTGCAAGACGACGAAATTCCCCTCGTACATGTTGTAGGGGTAGATCGTGTCGATCATTTTGCCGTTCTTGCGCTCTTCCAGGATCACGCTGGCACCGGCGTCCCACGGAACGACGGCGTCGATACCCTTTGGCAAGGCCATTTGCTCGCCGATCGGCATGTTCTTGAGGATCACGTCCTTGCCGATCGTCAGTCCGTGCACCGTTGCCGCCATCTGAAAATAGAACTCTGCCGAGGAGCCGGTGACTAATCCGATCGTCACTGCAGGATTTGCGCCCTTGAAGTCTTTCAAGCTGGTGACCTTGCTGTCCGTCGGCACGATCGTGGCATGAAGGATATTGGGCGTGACCATCGCGATGGTCTTGACGGGCACCTGCTTGTCGAGCAGCGAGGTGAAGGGGAAGTTGCCGCTGTTGGCGACCTGGAATCTGGAGGAGACCAGCACCTCGTTGATGGCCGGACCGGATCCGAACGCCTGCCACTTTGCCTCGATGCCCCGCTTGGCAAGCAGGCCCTGCTTGTCCATCACGATGTTGATATTGTTCTGTCCGGACCAGGGAGCCTGGAACGCGACCTGAAGCGGCCACCAGCCTTTCTGCTTCAGCCACTCGACCGATTTTTCGGACACCTTCTCGTAGGGTAGCGGCCACCCCCATTCCGTGAACTGCGTTTGCGACTGCGCCGTCCCGAGCACAGTCGTCAGGCCGCCAACAACAACGCTGCCAGCCAGGAATGCCTGTCTGCAGAATCTCGAGAACGACATCTACTTCCCTCCCTTGCTGATCATTTGCAGCAGCATCTTTGCAAGCAACTGTCTGCTTGATCGTTTATTGAGACAAACAGTATCAAAACTTGCACGCTCCAGGTCAAGCGCTTTGGTTCGGGGGCACGCCGGAATTCAAGACTACGCAGGCTCCAGCACGAACAAGAGCTGGTCGAACTCCACGAGATCGCCATTGCCTGGGAGCACGTGCGCGATGCAGCCGTCCTGGTCTGCCGTGATCGTCGTAAACAGCTTCATGACCTCGATCAGGCAGAGCGGATCGCCGCGCTTGACCTTGGTGCCAACTTCGACAAAAGGGGGGTCGTTGGGCGACGGCGCCCGATAGAATATTCCGACCATCGGGGAGCGAACTACGGCCTTGCCGGTCAGTTGACCTGCTGCAATTTCCCCCTTTGCTCGACCGGCGCCAGGGGCCTTGAGCGCACTTTCCGCCGGGGCGGAGGGCAGCTCGCCACCGGAGCCTGCGATGGCCGGCAGAGCCGTCGTTTGTCCGCCGCTGCCGTTGCGGCGAACGTGAATTCTCGCGCCCCCAATTTCGATTACGAGCTCGTCGAGATTGCTGGCGTCGATGATCCTGATGATCTCCGCAACTTCCTTGTAAGTCAGGGACACGCGGGTTCTCTCCTTATCGAGGGAGGTCAGGGTCGCTGGCGGGCTCGACGTGGCCCGCAGGTGTTCGCGCCGCCGCGCCATTGGTCGGAGTTGTTCCGCTCGACGAGGCTTCCACAGCGGGGGCCCAGCTCTGCTGCAACCGAAACGATTTGATGGATGGCCGCATCGACAGCTCCTTGACCAAGGTGAGCAGCGGCGTCTCCATGAGCGGATACTCGGTCCGGATGGGACCAGCCTCTTTCAGGGCGCGGTACTGCGCATCGTCATAGAAGGCCGCAATCAGCAGATCGTCGTCGGACTTGAATGGCCCCCGCGTCTTGCGGATACGGTCGAGCGCCGGAGGCACCAGCGCACCGGGGCGCTCTTTGATCGGCGCGGCACCGCGCGTAATCTTGTCGTAGAGGTTGGGGTCAATCGGGCCGGCAATCTCGCCATAGCCGCCGCGCGTATAGAGGCGCACCTCGTCCGGCACGGTGTCGTAGCGCGCGCGGCCCTTGTCCCGGCCGACCACGTTCAGCAATGCCTGGGTGACGATGTACTGCGCGAAGGGACTCACCACGATCGGATAGCCCAGGTCCTCGCGCACGTGCCATGCCTCTTCGAGGATCTCCTCGAGCCTGTCCCTGAGGCCCATACCCTCGAGCTGGTAGGCGAGGTTCGACACCATGCCGCCCGGACATTGGTGCAGGAAGTGGAATTCGTCATATTCATTGGGAGTGCCGACGGGCTTGCCCTCCTTCTCGGCAATATAGGCCAGCCGCTCGGCCACTTCCCTGATGGGAGCCAGGTCGATGCGAACGTCGTGGCCACGCCGCCGCAGGTTGGCCGCGACGCGCTCGGTTGGGGAATGCGAGACCCCGTTGGCGAGCGTGGAGGTTGCGGTGTGCACGACGTCGACGCCGTTCTTGACAGCCTGCAGCACCACATAGGGCGCAAGGCCGGAATTGCAGTGCGTGTGGATCTGCAAGGGGCGGTTGCCCAGCGCCTTCTTCACGGCCGGCACCAGGGTGGCAACCCGCTCCGGCGTGAGCAGCCCGCTGGCATCCTTGAGGAACACCGCGTCGACGCCGAGCTTGATGAGGTCCTTGACCTTGCGCACGTAGTACTGGTCCGTGTGGACCGGGCTGTGCGTGAACACGAGCCCTCCTGCCACGTACAGTCCGTGCCGCTTGCCTGCCTTGATCGGGATCTCCAGGTTGCGCATGTCATTGAGCGCATCGTAGGGCGTGTGGTAGCGCATGCCGTTGGCGACGAAGCGCTCGGCGGCCAGCTCGACCACATCGTCGGCGAAGAACTCGAAGGTGAAGAGGCTCTGTCCGCGCGTATGAATGACGAGCGGCGTCTGCTTCACCCACGACGCCAGCAACCGCATGCGCTCCCACGGGTCCTCGCGCAGGTAGCGAACGCACACGTCGAACACGGCGCCGCCCACAAGATCGATGGCCTCGAACCCCGCGCTGTCGAGCAGCGGGGCAACGTCCCGCATCATCGCGGTGGTCATACGCGTCGCCCACAGGCATTGGTGCGCGTCGCGCAGCGTCACGTCGATCAGTCGGATGGTGCGCGAGTTCAGGCATGCGCGAGCTCCGTTTCCACCCATCGTGTGTGGACGGACCCACTCAGGAAGTCGGCGTGCGTCAGCAGGCGTCGGTGAAAGGGCAGCGTGGTCGCCAGACCTTCGGTGTGAAAGTCGTCGAGCGCCAGTCGCGCGCGAGCGATGGCATCGTCCCTGTCGCTGCCGTGAACGATCAGCTTGCCGAGGAGAGAATCGTAAAATGAAGGCACGGTGTACCCTCGATAAGCGTGGCTGTCGACGCGCACGCCTGGCATGCGCGGCGGGCGCCAAGCCGAGAGCATTCCGGGAGAGGGCATGAACCCGCGGTCGGGATCCTCGGCATTGACGCGCAGCTCCATGGCGTGGCCCCGGGCCTCGACGCCTGCGTCGGGAAACGAGAGCCGCTCGCCAGCTGCAACGCGCAACTGTTCCCGGACCAGGTCGGTTCCGGTCAGCATCTCGGTAACAGGATGCTCCACCTGGATGCGGGTATTCATCTCGATGAAATAGAACTCACGCTTGTGCGCATCGTAGATGAACTCCACCGTGCCGGCCCCGACATAGCCGATCCCGGCGACCAGCTTGACGGCGGCATCGCACATAGCGCGCCGGGTACGCGCATCGAGCACGGGCGAAGGGCCCTCCTCGACCAGCTTCTGGTGGCGGCGCTGCACGCTGCAGTCGCGCTCCCACAGGTGCATGGTGCGCCCGTAGCTGTCGCCGAAGACCTGAACCTCGATGTGACGTACCTTGGGAATGAAGCGCTCGAGGTAGATCCCGCCGTCGCCGAACGCAGCTTCCGCCTCGTTGCTCGCCTGCACGAACAGCCCTGAGAAAGAAGCGGCATCGGGCGCGACGCGCATGCCGCGGCCGCCGCCGCCGGCCAGCGCCTTGAGCAGTATGGGGTAGCCGGTGGCCTCCGCCGCCCGCAGCGCCGGCCCCGCGTCAGTGAAGGCGCCCTCGGAGCCGGGAACCACTGGAACGCCGAAGCGCTTGGCCGTGCGCCGCGCCTCGGCCTTGTCGCCCATCATCAAGATCGAGTCGGGCGAAGGCCCGACAAAGGTGATGCCCTCGGCGATGCACTTGGCGGCGAAGTCGGCCCGCTCCGATAGGAAGCCGTAACCCGGATGCACCGCATCGCATTGGGTCGAACGGGCGACCTGTAGGATGATCTGGGGGTCTAGATAGCTCTTGGCTGCCGCTGCGGGTCCTATGCTGACAACCTGATCGGCGGCCCATACGTGCGCGCAGTTGTCGTCCGCCTGCGAATGGACGGCCACCGTTTCGAGGCCCAACGCGCGGCACGCCCGGATGACGCGCAGTGCGATCTCCCCGCGATTGGCTACCAGAACCCGCTTCAATGGGGCTTTCCCCTCGGCTGACTTCGACGCGCCGGGACGCAAGTTCAGTCTGCCACCGCAATAATTCATATTGCAAGAAGTTTCGTTCCGTTTTTTGATATATACTTAGCGTCGCTCAAGCTAGCCGCGTCCAGTGCACGCAGAATTGGGCACGGCCGAAGCAAACCCGCCTTGTGAACTCGAGTGGACGAGAGGGGACCACCACATGAACAACCGGCCCGATCCCTATTTCACCGTCCAAGGGCTATCTGTCGTGGTGGCGGGAGGAGCCGGCGGGCTGGGCGCGCCGCTGGCCCGCGCACTTTGTATCCGCGGCGCCCGGCTGGTCATTGCCGATATCGACGTTGACCGTGCGCGCAACCTTGCCCGCAATCTTGAGGCGGAAGGTGGAGAGGCGATCGGCGTTGTCCTCGACGTCACGCACGGGGTGTCATGTGGGGGCGCTATCGGCGAGGCAATACAGAAATGGGGGCGTCTTGACGGTCTCATCAACGCCACCGGCGTCTACAGAGTTGCGCCAGCGCTCGAATTGGCGGACGCCGAATGGCAGCGCACAATCGACATTAACGTGACGGGAGTATTCCGCCTGGCCCGCGCCGCTGGCCGTGTGATGACAGCCCAAAGGCACGGCAGCATCATAACGTTGGCTTCTGTCTCAAGCACGGTGGCCAACCCCAACTACGCCGCGTATGCGGCCAGCAAGGCTGCCGTAGCCCACTTGACACGGGTGCTGGCCACGGAATGGGCAGCGCTCGGCGTTCGCGTCAATGCCATCGGTCCGGCGGTTACGCCCACACCATTGGCCGCTCCGATCCTCGACGACGAGCGCCAACGCGCCACAGCCCTCGCGCGCATCCCAATGGGGCGCTTCGGTTCTCCCGACGATCTCGTCGCCGCTGCGATATTTTTGCTGGCACCAGGCAGCGCGTTTGTGACGGGGCAGGTTCTCTATGTCGATGGCGGCCGCAGCATCAGTTGATTCATGGCAGGTCTCTGCGCACCCAGCTCATACGACTAGAGCCGCGACACCCAGGAGGAGCATGAGGCACAAGGCGATCGTCCGTGCACCGTGATCGCTGAGGCGGGAAAATAGCTTCATGCCGATCAGTATCGCCGCCAGATAGACGCCTGCGAGCAGGCCCGACGCTCTCATCAGCTGTACCGTGATCGCTCCGTTGGCAAGAAGTGCTGCCAGCCCGATGCAAGAAGTCGTACTGATGAATACGGTGAGGATGGCGCGCGTGTTCCTGGCCGGGCTGGGTCCCGACAGCAGAAACAGGACCACGGGCGGAGCGCCGATCCCGGTGGCGCCGAGTAGGACGCCAGCCAGACTGCCGATCGCCACCGTCAAACTCGTGGCCGGCTTGCGCGCATAGCGCACGCCCGAAAGCATGGCCAAGCTGAAGAAGACGACCATCGCGCCGATCACCCGCCGCGCGGCACCGGCATCGAGGCCGATGAGCAACTGAGTCCCTACGGGAATGGTGAGGCAGGCCGGAACGATCAGCAGCGAGAACTGCCGCACCGGCAGGTCTTTGTAGATGGCCGGCCCCATGACGAGCGCCGCGACGGCTTCCAGACCGAGCGAAATCACGACTGCGGGGACTGGGCCAAGCAGGATCCCGAGCGGCGGCGTCATCAGCATGGCCCCGCCGAAGCCGGTAATGCCGCGCATGACGCCGGCGAAGCCGACAATGGCCGCCACCAGCACATTGAAGCCCTCTTGTCCTGGCACGCGGTGTGCGCCTCCGCTGAGCTTGCCGGAGTTGGGCTAGGCCGAATGCAGGTCGCGCGCGCAGCCGCTGGGGGCCATCCGCCAACGACAGGGGGCGCCAAAGCGCGCCGTCGCATCCTTGCTTGCGATCATGATGTGACCTTGCCTTTCCTCGGCTCAGGCAAATTGGATCGCGACAAGGCCGCACGTCCGGCAAGAGCGCTCAGTTCTCGACTCGACTCCACGGTATGCCTTCGGCTGAATTGCTCGCCGAGTTTGTCAGCGGTCTGCATCATGAGCGGCAGCTGCTGAAGCGCCTTGCCAATGGAAAGCCTGGCCTCCGGCGCCGAAATGGCCAACGCCGCGCAAAGCAAGCCATCGCGGTCGCGAACCGGCACCGCCAGGCACACGACACCAGCGAGAAACTCCTGATCGTCGATCGAGTAGCCGCGCTTCTTGATCTCGCCGGCCTCCCGCTCCAGTACGCCAGCATCGCAGATGGTGTTCTCCGTGTAACGGTGCAAAGCCGACACCTGCAACAGCTCACGCCGCTTGACCGCCGGCATTTCGCTCAGGAACAGCTTGCCCATCGACGTGCAGTGTAGAGGCACCCGCGACCCCGGCTCGAACTTGAGGCCGAACGGCCACTTGGACTCGACGCGCTCGATGTAGACGACCGCGTTGCCCTCCATCACACCCAGATTGCATGTTTCACCCACGCTGGCTGACAAGGCTTGCAGCAGCGCCTGTCTGGGCGCCGTTTCAGCCCAGTAGCGCAGGACATCGAGGGCAAAGTTCACCAGCCGCGGACCGGGGCCGCGCAGTCGTCCGCGCACACCGCGCTGCAGCAGGCCGTCGCTCTCGAGCTGGCGGACCAGCCGGTGCATGGTAGGCTTGGGAACATCGGCCAGCGCTGACAATTCCGAAACGCTGAGTGCTCGACGCATGCGCGCGGCGGTTTCGAGCACCGCAAACGCCCTCAGTGTCGGCCCTCCGGGTCCCCCGTCCCCGTGCAGGTCGGAACGCCGGGCTAGGGCACGCTCTCGGAGCGGACCTGCCTTCTCAACCAGCGATGTGCGCGTGGACTTCACCATGGCTCTCTATCGTTTTTCTTTCCGGATTGCATCGAAAATGCACGCATTCTTGGCTTGAAGACCCGATCGTGGGCACGGCCCACCCAAATTGCATCACGCGCGCCAGGCTGCGCAACATCTCCCCGTGAAGCGAGAATTTGCATGCTGGGCCCAGGAGTTCTGTCGGTTGGTCATTCGCCTGGGGTCACTTGCCCATCTTTGTCGGCTCCTTGCTGTCATGCGGGTAGACTGTTATCGTTTTTTGGGAATACATAGCGCAATTTATCGATAAGGAGAGTAGCCGTGAAGCCCAATCTGACGGTTCCAGGCAAAGTCATCATCACGGTAGCCACCACGGGCGGCCTGCATGGACGGGAAGCCAATCCCGCGCTCCCGGAGCAGCCCAAGGACATCATCCAGAACTTCAAGGATTGCTACAATGCCGGCGCCACGGTCGCCCACATGCATGTGCGTGACACGCGCGGCGTCACCACCGCCGACATCAGCGTCTACGGGGAGGTGGTCGACGGCGTCATGTCGAGCTGTCCCGGCATGATCACCCAGGTCGGCAACGGCATCGGTCTTTGCTACGAGAACATCAAAGAGGAAGGGCTACCCTTTACGCTCGAGGAGCGCATGAACCTCCTCAACATCAAGCCCGTGCCCGACCAGCTCACGCTCAATCTCGGCACCTTCCATTTCGAGCACAAGAACAGCGAATTCCTGTTCTACAATTCCAAGCGGTGGAATGCCGAATTCGTGAAGGGCTGCAAGGAACGCAAAATCGGCAACGAACTCGAGGTCTACGATCTGAGCCACATCCAGAACGCGCTCGACTTGATGGAGCGCGGCGTGCTCGAGCCGCCGCTTCACTTCAGCTTCGTGCTCGGCATCAAGGGCGGTGTGCCCGCCAACCCGCAAGTGCTGATGGCGATGCTCGACGCCATTCCGGAAGGCTCCAGCTGGCAGGTCGTCAGCATCGGCAAGCATCAGCTGCCGTTGAGCACGATGGTGCTGGCGATGGGCGGGAACATTCGGGTCGGCATGGAGGACAACGTATACTACTCGCACGGTGTTCTGGCCGTCAGCAACGTGCAGCTCGTGGAGCGCGCAGTGCGTATTGCCCGCGAGCTGGGAAGGGAAATTGCCACTCCCGAGGAAGCGCGGGCGATGCTGCATATGCCGCGCGCTCCGCAACCCCGGCCGCGCTAGCTTCTTGGGCGCGCCCACCCCACGCCGCCGACCGACCACACGTCCATGCCGATGCCGGTGAAACCCACGGAGCGAATGAAAGATACGATGAAGCCGACGATCCTGACTTGCGCAGTCACGGGCACCTTTCCGACCCGCGAGCACAACCCCGCTCTTCCCGTCACTCCTGCCGAGATCGCCGAGTCGTGCATCGGGGCAGCCAAGGCTGGCGCAGCCATCTGCCATATTCACGTGCGCGAGCCCGACACCGGAAAGCCGAGCATGAAGCTCGAGCACTATCGCGAGGTGGTAAAGCGCCTGCGCGCCAGCGACGTGGACATGCTCATCAATTTGACGACAGGCCCCGGCGGCCGCTTCATCCCGAGCGACGACGATCCGTCCAAGGCGGCGCCCGGCATCGCTGCTGACCACGCCCGAGAGTCCGCACCGAGCACATCGTCGAGCTGAAACCGGAGATCTGCACGCTCGATCTCAACACCATGTGGTTCGGCGGCGGCGCGGTCATCAATACGCCGCGCAACCTGCGCATCATGGCCGAGCGCATGTATGCCGCCGGCGTCAAGCCGGAGATCGAGGTGTTCGACACCGGCGACCTCGTGCTGGCGCAGGACCTTGTTGCTGAGGGGACCTTGAAGCTGCCGGCGCTGTTCCAGATCGTCACGGGCATCAAGTACGGCATGCCGTCGACGCCGGAGACGATGCTGCTCGCCAAGTCGCTGCTGCCCAAGAACTGCGAATGGGCGGCATTCGGTGCCGGGCGGCACGCGTTCCCCATGCTCGCCCAGGCCTTCATCCTCGGCGGGCATTGCCGCATCGGCATGGAGGATACGGTGCACCTCGCCAAGGGCACCCCGGCGCCGAGCAATGCCGCGCTCGTGGAGAAAGCCGTGCGCATCATTCGCGAGCTCGGCGGCAAGATCGCGACGGTGGCCGAGGCGCGCAGCCTGCTCGGCCTCCAGGCGCGCTCGTGATCGATCACGGACGGCCATGAACGAAGCCGACGATTGACCCGCTAGGCCGCTGGCCTGCTGTCAATCGCACCGAGCGGGGCGCAACACGCGGTCCTTCATGCGAGCGGAAGGCCTCCACGGCCTCGAGCTTGGCAGAGATGTAGTTCGCCAGCTGCTCGGCGGCCTCCGTCACGCCTTGTGGTTTGCGCTTGAGCACAAGTTCGATGACCGACAGTGGCGGCATGCCTTCTGCTGCTCCAAGCAGTCGCATCGCCGGCGAGACAGCGCAGCGCGGCACCACCGACACGGCCAGGCCCGCATATACCGCCGCCTGGAGCCCGGCGATGCTGTCGCTGACGGAGACGATCTTCCACCTCCGCCCTGCCGAGCCCAGCGCGTCGAGAGCGCGCTGGCGATAGACGCTGCCGGACGGCAAGACGGCAAGCGGCAGTATCTCTTCCGTTTCGAGATGACTGTTGTGCGCCGCCACCCAAGCCAAGGGCTCGTGGCGCACGACCTGATCACCAATAAAATCGGGCTGGTGGGTGAGGATCGCAATGTCCACCTCCTCCGACCGCAGCCCCTCGAGGAGCCAGACGCTTCTGCGGCACTGCAGCTCGATCTCGATCTGGGGATAGGCCTGCGAGAAGGTGCCGAGCACGCCGGGCAACAGATAGGCGGCGTACAAGTCCGGCGTGCCGAGCCTAACCCGCCCCCTGATCTCGGGCATGGCGAAGCGCGCGCGCGCTTCGTCGTTGAGCCGCAGCATGTGGCGGCCGTATCCAAGCAGGAACTCGCCCTCGCGCGTCAGCGTCAGATTGCGCTTGTCGCTGCCGAACAAGGGGCGGCCGACGAACTCCTCGAGCCGCTTCACCTGATGCGAGATTGCCGGCTGAGATCGACCGACCCTTCGGCCGGCCGCCGTCATGCTGCCAGTGTCGACGATCGCGACAAAGGTCCGCAGCAGCGACAGGTCGATTTCGAAGTTCATGGGGCATGAAAATATTGAATGAACTAGATCAACACAATAAATTTGTTGAAACATGTCGACCGCGCTACGGTTCGGGATCGGCACCTATTCACGGTGTGCATTCGGACCTCAAGATATGGCACGGCCGAGCCGCCCGCTTTCGGTTCAGCCGGTGGTTGCGCTGCCGAAGCGGTAGCTGCGCTTCATGCAACTCGAGGCGATTTAGGAGATCCTAGCCATGGCGCAGCCAAGTCGAAGAGGCGTCGCTGCCGACTCCGCGCAAATCATCGACCTGCGCATCGATGGGCTGATCAATGAGGTCATGTACCGCGCGCGCGCGGCGCAGCGCGTATTTGCCGATGTTAGTCAGGAGCGGGCAGACGATGCAGTGCGCGCCTTGGCATGGTCGATCTACAAGCCCGAGCATGCGCGGGAGCTGGCCGAGTTGGCCGTCGCCGACACCGGGCTCGGCAATGTGCCCGACAAAATAATCAAGAAGCAGCGCAAAACCTTCGGCACCCTGCGCGATCTGCTGCGCGTGAAGACGGTCGGGATCATCGAGGAGGACCACGCCCTCGGCCTCGTCAAATACGCCAAACCAATCGGCATCGTCGCCGCTGTCACGCCATCGACGAATCCGGGCGCCACGCCGATCAACAAGGCGATGATGGCTTTGAAAGGCCGCAACGCCATCGTGATCGCACCCTCGCCGCTCGGCTACAGGACAACGCAGCGCGTTGTCGATCTGGCGCGCGCTGAGCTGGAAGCGGTCGGGTTGCCGGCCGACCTCGTGCAGATCCTGCCCTCGCCGGTCACGAAGGAATCGACGCAGGCGCTCATGAAGGCCGTCGATCTGGTGGTAGTAACCGGCTCGCAGGACAACGTGCGCCGAGGCTACACCTCCGGGACGCCGGCAATTGGTGTGGGCGTCGGCAACGTTCCGGTCATCATCGACGAGACCGCGGACCTCGCCGACGCCGCGGCCAAGATCTGTGCCTCCAAGACTTTCGACAACGCCACCTCGTGCTCCTCCGAGAATGCCGTGATCATCGTCGATGCCGTCTACGAGCAAGCCATTGCCGAGCTGCGCAAGGCCGGGGGGTACCTGTGCTCGCCCGAGCAGTCGCGCAAGCTCGAGAAAGCACTGTGGGTCAGCGGCAAGCTCAATCGCAACCTAATTGCGCGCGACGCCGCAGTCCTGGCCACGGCTTTCGAGCTGCCTTCCGAGGCGGCCTCATCCAAGTTCTTCATGGTCGAGGAGACGGGTGTCGGCAAGGCCAGCCCCTTCTCCGGAGAGAAGCTCTGCCTCGTGCTGGCCGTATATCGCGCCAAGGACTTTGCGGCCGCCAAGGCCCGTGTGGAGGAAATTCTCAACTATCAGGGGCGGGGCCATTCGTGCGGCATCCACACGCGCAACCCCGATCGTGCACGCGAGCTGGCCGAGGACCTCGACGTGGTGCGAGTGTTGGTGAACTTCGCGCACACTTTCGGTAACGGCGGCGGCTTCGACTCGGGCCTCAACTTCACGCTCTCCATGGGCTGCGGCTCGTGGCAGAAGAACAGCATCTCTGAAAACCTCAGCTACAAGCACTTCATCAACATCACTCACCTCGTGCAGGTCATTGCGCCGGACAAGCCGACCGAGGAGGAGCTGTTCGGTCCGCATTGGGCCAAGACCAGGCAGGGCCGCGGGGTATGAACCTCGTCGAGCACGCAGCAAAGTCGTTGGTTCTGCGGCCGGCCGGAATACCGGTGCCGAATGCACGCGTGTGCCGCACCCCAGCGGAAGCCGCTTCTGCCTACCGCGACATCGGCCCGAGCGTCGTCAAGGCGCAGGTGCCGACCGGTAAGCGCGGCAAGGCGGGCGGCATAAGACGTGCAGATAGCGCCGATGAGGCCGCCGAGAGGGCCCAGGCGATTCTCGCCATGACGATCGACGGCCACGCCGTCGGCGAGGTCCTGCTCGAGCAGCGCGGCATGGTCGCACGCGAGTACTACGCGGCGGTGCTAGCCGATTTCCCGAGCCGCCGCCCTGTGGTGCTGTTCTCGACGCAAGGTGGCATGGACATAGAGGAAGTGGCGGCGAAGAGCCCGGAGAAGCTCCGCCGCTGTTCTGTCGACCTCGAGCAGGGAATGCATGCCGAGGATGCGCGCAAGCTCCTCGTCGGGCTCGGCCTGGGCGCCGCCGAACCGCAGATCGTCGACGTCCTTGTCAAGATGTACGGCGCTTTCCGCTCCTGCGACGGCGAGCTGCTGGAGATCAATCCACTGGCCCTGCTCGAGGATGGCCGCGTCGTGGCACTGGACTGCAAGTTTACCCTAGACGATGCCGCGGCCTTCCGGCAGCCGGAGCTGGCAGCAGCGGCCGCGGTCGAGAAGATGACGGAGCTGGAACGCCGCGCGGCCGAGGCTCGCCTCAAGTTCATCCAGCTCGACGGCAACATCGGCGTGCTCGCCAACGGCGCCGGTCTCACCATGACCACCATGGACGTGATCCAGCATCTCGGAGGACTTCCGGCAAACTTCCTGGAGATCGGCGGCGAGGCCTATACCAAGGCCGAGATCGCGCTTGGTCTCGTGCTCTCGAACCCTGGCGTCAAAAGCCTGGTCGTCAATTTCTGCGGCGCCTTCGCGCGCACCGACGTCATGGCCGAGGGCGTGGTCAAGGCCTGGCAGCGATTGCAGCCAAGCGTGCCGGTGTTCTTCTCGATACACGGAACGGGCGAGGACGAGGCTCGCAAGCTTGTCCGCGAGGGGCTTGCGCTCGAGCCTTTCGACCTCATGGAGGATGCAGTGAGAGCGGCCATAAAGGCTGCGTCATGATCATCGTGCGCAAAGAGCATCGGGTGCTCGTCCAGGGTATCACCGGCAAGCAGGGCACGTTCTGGACCGAGAAGATGCTGTCGTGCGGCACGCGCGTCGTCGGGGGCGTCAATCCCAGACGTGCCGGAGAATTGCACCTCGGCGTCCCCGTATTCGCCTCGGCCGAGGCGGCCATGGCCCAGGCGCCGTTCGATACGGCCGTCATGTTCATCCCGCCGTCGATGGCAAAGGAGGCGGCCCTCGACGCCTGCCGCGCCGGCGCGAAGCTGCTCGTCATCCTGACCGAGCACATCCCCGCGCATGACGTGATGGCGATCCACGCGGCGGCGGCGCTGGCGGGCACGCGCATTGTCGGACCCAACACCGCCGGCCTGGTCACACCGGGCGAAGCCTTTGTCGGCATCATGCCCGGGCACAACCCCAGCATCTTCCAGCCGGGCGACATCGGCGTCATCTCGCGCAGCGGCAGCCTCGGCACGCTTGTCGCGCTCAACCTGACGCGGGCCGGTTTGGGCCAATCGGCCTTTATCGGCATCGGCGGCGACCCCATGATCGGCACGACGACGCGCGACGCGCTGCAGACGCTCGATCAAGATCCCGGGTACACGCGCAGTGGTGGTGGTCGGCGAGATCGGGGGCTCGATGGAGGAGGCGGCGGCCGAGTACGCGAGCGGCATGAAGAAGCCGGTTGTCGCGTTCATCGCCGGCCGGGCTTCGCCGCCGGGCAAGAAAATGGGTCACGCCGGCGCCATCGTGAGCGGCAGCGGGGGCAGCTATGCCTCCAAGCGGTCCGCGCTCGAAGCGGCCGGTGTCACGGTCGTCGACACGCCATCCGAGCTTTCCGGCGCTGTGCGCAGCCGTCTCGCGGCATCGCCAATCGAACGTCCAATCGCCACGACGCTAACAAGGGAGGCGACACCATGAAGATGACGACCGAAGAGGCCTTCGTGAAGGTCCTGCAGATGCATGGCATCGAGCACGTGTTCGGCATCATCGGCTCGGCGTTCATGCCGATCTCCGACCTGTTCCCGAAGGCGGGCATCACTTTCTGGGACGTCGCGCACGAGGGCAACGGCGCCATCATGGCCGATGGCTACACCCGTTCAACCGGCAAGATCGCTATGTGCATCGCGCAGAACGGGCCCGGGATCACCAACTTCGTCACCTCTGTCAAGACCGCCTACTGGAATCACACGCCGATGCTGCTCGTGACGCCGCAGGCCGCCAACAAGACCATTGGCCAGGGGGGCTTCCAGGAAGTCGAGCAGATGGCGCTGTTCCGCGACATGGTCTGCTACCAAGAGGAGGTGCGCGACCCCTCGCGCGTTGCGGAGGTGTTGAACCGCGTCATCATGAGAGCGAAGCGGCTGGCGGCGCCTGCCCAGATCAACATCCCTCGCGACTTCTGGACCCAGGTGATCGACATCGCTCTGCCGGCGATCGTCGAGTTCGAGCGCCCCGCGGGTGGTGCGAAAGCAATCGCCGATGCTGCCAAGTTCCTGTCGGAAGCAAAGTTTCCCGTTATCCTGTCGGGCGCGGGCGTCGTCATCGGCAATGCGATCGCGGACTGCGTGGCGCTCGCCGAGAAGCTCGATGCGCCCGTGTGCAGCGGGTATCAGCACAACGACAGCTTCCCCGGCAGCCATCGGCTCGCGGTCGGCCCCCTCGGCTACAACGGCTCGAAGGCCGCAATGGAGCTGATTGCAAAGGCTGACGTGGTGCTGGCGCTCGGCACACGCCTCAATCCGTTCTCGACCTTGCCGGGATACGGCATCGACTACTGGCCGAAGAAGGCTCGGATCATCCAGGTCGACATCAACCCGGACCGGATCGGTCTGACGAAGCCCGTGTCCGTCGGCGTCTGCGGCGATGCCAAGCTCGTCGCCCGGCAGATTCTGGCCGCGCTGTCGCCGACGGCCGGCAATGCGGGTCGGGACGAGCGCAAGGCGCTCGTCCACAAGACCAAGTCGGCATGGCTGCAGGCCCTCTCCAGCATGGACCACGAAGACGACGATGCGGGCACGACCTGGAACGATCGGGCGCGCAAGCGCGAGCCCGAGCGGATGTCGCCGCGCCAAGCCTGGCGCGCGATCCAGGCGGGACTTCCCAAGGACGCGATCATCTCGAGCGACATCGGCAACAACTGCGCCATCGGCAACGCCTATCCGACGTTCGAGCAGGGACGCAAATATCTGGCGCCCGGCCTGTTCGGCCCGTGCGGCTACGGTTTCCCCTCGATCATCGGCGCCAAGATCGGCTGCCCGGATGTGCCCGTGGTCGGCTTCGCGGGAGACGGCGCCTTCGGCATCTCCATGAGCGAGATGAGCTCGATCGGACGCAAGGAGTGGCCAGGCATCACAATGGTGATCTTCCGCAACTATCAATGGGGCGCGGAGAAGCGCAACACGACGCTGTGGTACGACGACAATTTCGTCGGCACCGAGCTCGACCCCGATGTGAGCTTCGCGCGCGTGGCGATGGGTTGCGGCCTCAAGGGCGTAACGGTCAAGACCCAGGACGAGCTCACCTCGGCGCTGAAAGATTCCTGCGAGGCGCAGAGGCAGGGCGTGAAGACCTTCATCGAGGTCGTTCTCAACCAGGAACTGGGCGAGCCGTTCCGGCGCGACGCGATGAAGAAGCCGGTTGTGGTGGCGGGTATCAATCGCGACGACATGCGTCCGCAGCGCCCAGCCTGAACCTCGCTGGAGCGGCCGCCTCGGTGTTGCGTCACAGCTGTCCCGTAAGGGCCGGCATCAGCCGCGTCAGGGGCTCCGACAGCTCGAAGACACTGGTCACGGCCAGATCGTCTCCATAGGCCACCCCCTCGGCCTCCGCGCGTCGTCTGAGCGCCGCCTCATGGACCTGGAGCACATCGCGGGGAATGGGCATGTCGCCGGGCGAGAGAATGCGCAAGCAGCCATCCGCGTCGCGTGCCGGCATGATGCGGCTCCTGACCCAGCGGTTCGGCGACCAGGGAATGTCGAGAACGCCTGCCTCCGCGGCGCGGATCGTGCCGAGGGCGGCGTCCCCGTCTCCCATCTCCAGGATCTTGTCGACTACCGGCACGACCTCGCGGCGGATCAGATCGCATTCGCTGCCGAACTCCGGCGTCGAATCGACCTTCAGGTTGCGCGCGAGATAGATCGCCATGCGCGTCATGCGCAAGGCGTCGGCGTTCGCCTTCGGCGTGGGAATCCCAAAGGCCTCGTGCGTCGACTTGGTGGTGATCGACACGGCGCCACCTGACGGCTGCCAGCGTGCCGCCGTAGGCGATCAGCGCCGACGCCTGCGCTTCGTCGTGCGGCCACGCGCCCATCCAGTGCAGCGAGGTCACAGGCGTGAACACGTCGGTGAAGCCGAACTTGACGAGATACTCCTGCACCAGGGCGCGGCACATCCTGATGGCCGCGGCGTCCTGCACGAGATGGAGCGTCTGGCCGAGCTCGAGGCCGTAGTGCTTCACGCCCTGTCCGGCGGCCAGCAACGCATCGATGATGCAGGTGATGATGGCAATGGAGGGCGGGATGTTGGTGCCGGTGAGGAAGCCCGGCTGGCGCCGGTGCAGCTCGACGCCCTTGCTCGCGTACAGCGCCGCCAGGCGATCGAGATACTGGTAGTTCCTGATGCCCTCCTCGAGCGATGTCTCCTTGGTGTAGGAGACCGTGTAGGCGAGGCCCGAGCCCAGATAGCCGGAGAACCCGGCGGCGTAGCCCACTTCCGAGGTCAGCCTCGGGAACGATGTTCCTGACAGCACGATTGCGGGCTTGTCGATGGCCTCGATCAGTTTGCGCGTCTCCCGTGGTCCGTAGTTGACCATGGGGAAGCCGTTGAGCATCGAGCGCCCGGCCTTCCTGCTCTCCTCGATGCCGCGCTCGGCGTTGGCCCACTGCTCGTTGCGCGTATAGCTGTCGGTCGTGGTGGGAACGATGTCGGCCATGCCGGCGGTATCTAGCTCGCGCATCAGCTCGAGCTGAAGCTCGAGCGTGCCGAAGCCGCCGCGAGGTTGCGTCAGGCAGCGGCCTTCCGCGTCGGCCTTGCGCATGACCCAGGCGAGCTGCTTGTGCAGAGGCAATGCGCGGTGATAGGCCACGGCCTCGTCGATATCGACGAGGGCTCCCGTCGGCCAGCGTGCGAGGTTCTCGCGGCGCATACGCTCGAAATCGTCGATCGGTATCCGGGCCGCGGACAGTGGGGGCTTGGCCTCACGCAATCTGGCGATGGCAACCATGGCTTCCCTCGTTGTCGACACGCTGCAAGGATTGCATTGCGAGATTGAAGGCGAGCTCGGGCTCGACCGCGGCGAGAAGGCCCGCCGCATAGAGCAGATAGCCGCGATCCACGAGCAGCCGCGGCGCCACCGGCTGCAGGGACGAGGCTTCTTTCCCGTCCGCCACAGCCGCCCGCAGCACAGTAGCGGGGGTCGTGCCATGCGCCAGAGGGCCGCCCGTGCCGATAACATTGGTCACCGCGGTCAGGTCCTTGCCGGTCTGCACCATGACAGGGCCTTGCACGGTCTGCACGATCTTCACCGTGCCGACATGCCGCTCGACGGCGAGGCGCACCGCCGCCCAGGCCAGGGCCTCGTCGAACGCCGCTTCCTCCGCATTCTGCGGCAGATGCTCCACGTCCGCTGCGATCCTGCGCAGGAACCCTTGGATGGTCTCGGTGGCGAGCCTGCTGCGGCCGCGGATAGCATCCAGGCCGATAGCGTCGACGATGGCCTCGGCGTTGTGGCGCATGCCGAGGTCACCTTCGACGGTGCGCTTGACGCGCGGCTCCGGCAGCCCGTGCTGGATGACGCCTTCCCGCGATGGCGCACCCAGAGACACCGAATGCACATCCGTGGTGGCGCCGCCGATGTCGATGACGAGGAGGTCTCCGAGCCCACCGCGGCCGCAAGGTCCGTCAGCGAGAAGGCGTGCTCCCTCCATGACGGCGGCGGGCGTCGGCATCAGCAGTGCGTCGAAGCGGGCGGCCGCTCGATCGATACCCTTGGCATGGACGATGCGGTCGATGAACACCTGGCGGATCGCCTCCCGTGCCGGATCGATGTCGAGCACGCCGAAGGTGGGCATCACGTTCTCGGTCAAGACCGCCGACTTGCCGTGCTGCGCAAGCAGGGTAACGAGATCCTGAGCGACATCGCGATTGCCCGCGACGACAATCGGGCAAGCGAGCGCCGACAGGGCGATGCGCGTGGCGTTGTGGCGAATGACTTCGCCGTTGCCGCCGTCGGTTCCACCCGCCAGCAGGACGATGTCGGGGGCGAGCTCGGCGATGCGCTGATCGTCGGCCGGCGTCAACCGATAGGCAAACGTGCCCACCACTTTGGCGCCGGCCCCGAGTGCGGCCTGGCGGGCGGCCTCGGCAGTCAGCTCGCGCACCAGACCGATGGTCACCATGCGCAGTCCTCCCGCCGCCGAGGAGGAGGCGAGCCGATGCTTGAACGCAGGCAAGCCACCAAGCTTGCTCTCGAGGTCGGCAAGCGCAGCGTCGAGCCCGACCGTCACATCGCTCGTCACCGTCGAGGGACCTTGTGCATTGGCCAGGACACGGGCCTCATCGAGGTCGATCGCCCGCAGCTTCGTGTAGGTCGATCCAAAATCGATGAGCAGCGCGGTGGACATGGGCGGAGCTACGGCTGGACGGCTGCGGTGCGCCTGCCTTGCGCACGCGCCGCGAAGTCTTCGTTCAATAGCCGGATCACATCCGGCGTGCGCGTGCCCGGCGCGAAGGCGCGGTCGAAGCCCATGTCGAGAAATGTCTTCTCCGTTTCCTGCCAGCTTCGCTTGCCGACCACCAGGTTGCCGCCGACATAGAGCAGGATGTCATCCAGTCCGGCCTCCACGCACATGTCGCGGAAGCCGCGGCAGTCGAGCTCGCCCTGGCCATAGAGCGATGAGACCAGTATGGCGTCCGCGGCTGTTTCCACCGCCGCCTTGATGAAGTCGCTTGCCGGCGTCAGCGCGCCGAGCGACACGACCCTGAAACCGGCCTTCTCCAGCGCCAGCGACAGGATGCGGTTGCCGACGATGTGGGTATCGGAGCCGATGACGCCCGTCACCAGCATGCGGTTCTTTGCCGAGCCCATGGCCTGTGCCTCGATCAGGTTGGCCGGTGAGGTCACAGCGCCTTCTCCTTCGCAGCGGGGGCGCGAGCGGAGATTTGGTCGGTCATGAAGCGGCGCACCCGCTCGCGATGCAGGGCCGGCACGAAGCCAGGCTCGAGCACCATGGAGCCGGCCTCAACCGCAATAGGCGCGTGCACCAGGACTTCGCGCTGGCGAAGAAAGCCGTTCATCTCACCGGCATTGTCGATCAGGGCGCTGGCAACACAGGCTTCCATCCAGCAGCCGATATCGCTTGCGACGCCATTGCCGAGCACCGGCGTCATGCCGAGCTCGCGAATACGGGCGAGGCCACGCGCGAGGGCGTCCAGGCTGCCGAGTTTCATCAGCTTGAGCTTGACGAAAGTAGCGCCGATGCGGGCCGCGCGCTCGATGTCGGCCATGTCGTAGATCGATTCATCGAGCATGAGCGGAACGCATGATGCTTCCGCGACGGCCCGTGCGGCGTCCCAGTCCCTGGCGTGGCACGGCTGCTCCAGCAGCTGTACCGAATCCGGCGACACCCGGCGCGCGAAGGTGCAGCCGTCGTCCTTGGAGTAGCCCTGGTTGGCATCGATGCGGAGCCTGGCGCGGCCGCGGTTCAAGCCCTGGATAAGGGCAACGCGTGCGAGATCTGCCTCGAGATCGAAGCCCGCCTTTATCTTGAGGGTGCGATAGCCGCCATCGAGTGCGCCTTCGAGCTCTCGCTCGATGCCGGCGGGATCAGTGGCGTTGATCCCGAAGAGCAGCGGCACGGCGGTAGGCCTCTTGATGTGCAGGAGAGGGTGGCCTGCTGCCATCTCCAGGGCCGTCCCGAAAGCCGTGACTGTGAACGGCGCCGCGGCGCATGTCTGCCTCGAGCGTCCGGTGCGCGGCCTCGGTGCGAAAGGCCGCGCAATTTGTGCGCCAGCGCCTGTGCCAGCACCCAACTGCCCTCGACAGTCTCATCCGTGTAGCCGTTGAGGATCGTGGCCTCGCCGAAGCCGGGGCGCCCGTCCGCAACGAGTTCGACCAGCAGGGTATCGAAATGCGTGACGTCTCCGAATGCCAGTTTGTAGGGCTTTGCAAGCGGGATGCGCAGTCTGGAGAGCTTGACCTCTTCGATCATCACGGGCCGCCGGAATCTGTGGGTCTCATGCTGCAATGCTCAAAAGCAGCTTGCCTCGCGTGGTGCGCCCTTCGATCAACTCGTGCGCCCGCCGGACCTGGGCGAGCGGCAATGTGGTGTCGATGGCGACGTCGAGGGCGCCTTCCTCGACGGCCTTGAACAGATCGTCGGCGCGCGCACGCGATCTCCTCGAGTGACGCCATGTAGTCGGCGAGATGCGGACGCGTGAGAAACACGGAGCCAGCCTCGGCCAGCTCGAGCAGCTCGATGGGCGCCGGCTGGCCCGAGCTGGCGCCGAAGCTGACGCAGGTGCCGCGCCGCTTCAGCGATCGCAGGCTGCTCGGAAGGGTGTCGCGACCGACCGAATCGTAGACGACATCGACACCCTTGCCGGAGGTCAGCCGCAGGACCTCCTCGCGGAAGTCGACGTCGCGATAGAGTATCGTGGCGTCGGCCCCGCGTGCCTTGGCCAACTCCGCCTTCTCGGCGTGCCGACCGTCGCAATGACGCCGCGCACCGCTTCTCTTGGCGAGCTGGACCAGAAGCTGGCCGACGCCGCCGGCGCCTGCGTGCACGAGGCAGGTGTTGCCCCAGGCCCAGCTTGAAGGCGGAGTGCGTCAGGTAGTGCGCGGTCGCGCCCTGCAACATCAGAGTGGTGGCGATGGAAACGGCTATGTTGGCGGGCACGCGCACGAGCTTGCCCTCAGGCACCACGGCGTACTCGGCATACGAGCCTCGAGCCAAGCAGTAAGCGACACGCTCACCCACCGAGAAGCCTTTTGCTGCCGGGCCCGAGTGCGGCGACCGTTCCACCCCCTTCCATGCCGAGCGTCATCGGCAGCGGCGTGCGATAGGTCTGCGACCGGTTGTAGCTGCCGTTGCGCATATAGACGTCGATATAGTTGACGCCCGCCAACTCGAGCTTGACGAGAACCTCGCCCTCCCCCGGCGAGGGGATAGGCAGCTCGTCAAGGACGAGTGCATCAGGCCCGCCGAACCCGTGGATCTGTACCGCCTTCATGCGCTGCGCGCTCCGTCAAGGTGCGAAAAGCCTCCACAATCCTTATGCGCCTGTCTGTCATCCAGCCGACATTCAGGGAAGCCTGCCCCCCGAGGTAAGCCTAAGGCCGTGCGATCGCGCCAATGGCTATAGATCGGGTAGACCAAGGCAAGGATGCACAGCACCATCACCGAGCCGCTGATGGGGCGCGTGAAGAAGACGGTCCAATCGTTGTGAAAGCTGATCATCGTCGTCATGAAGCTCGTTTCCGCGAGCGGTCCCAGAATTGCGCCGAGCACCATGGGTGCGATTGGAAACCTGAAGCGCTCAAACAGGAAGCCCAGGATACCGAAAGCGACGATGAGCCAAAGGTCGCCGGTCGTGGAACGGGAAGCCATGGCGCCCATGAAGCAGAACATGACGACGAACGCGGACGTGATCGCCTCTGGGAAATCCAGCACCTTCACCAGCAGCTTGATGGCGAAATAGCCGAGGATGCACATGCCGATGACGCCGACGAACACCGACGCGAAGACCGTGTAGACGATGTCGCCAGATTTGAAGAACACGTGCGGGCCGGGCTGGATCCCGTGCAGCAGAAACGCCGCCATGATGATGGCGGTTGCGCCGGAGCCTGGAATGCCGAGCGTGAGCAGCGGCACCATGGCACCCCCCACCGAGGCCGTGGCGGCCGTCTGCGGAGCGACGATGCCCTCGGCAATGCCCTGCCCGAGCTCGCGGCGCCGGCGTCCGTACTGGCCTTCGATGCCGTAGCTGACGAACGAGGCAATGGTTGCGCCTGCGCCAGGGATGACCCCAATCACGAAGCCGAGGATTGCGCTGCGCGTGAAGGTGGCCTTAAGCGCGGCAATGGCCCGCAGGCTCGGCAGTCGTGTGCTGATGGCGGTGACCCCCTGCACGCTCGCGCTGCCGCTGCGCTGCTCGATCCGGGTAAGAACCTCCCCGAGCCCGTAAGCGCCGACCATCACCAGAATGTATTCGATGCCGTCCTCGAGCATCGGGATTTCGAAGGCAAAGCGCATCGTGCCGAAGGTCGAGTCGGTGCCGACGCTGGCGATCAGCAGGCCGAGCGAAAGCGAGATCAACGCCTTGGGCATGGAGCTGCCGCCGAGCGTCACGACCGAGGAGAGGCCGAGCAGGATCACGGCGAAATACTCGGGCGTCGACAAGCGCAGGGCTAGATTGGCGACCGGCCCCGACAGCAGCACCATCGCGGTCGCGGCGACAAGGCCGCCGGCCAGGGCGGAAAACAGCGTCCAGCCGAGGGCGAGTGCCGGTTCCCCGGCGCGCGCCATCGCGTATCCGTCCCAGAGCAGGGGGACGTCCATTGGCTCCCCCGGAATGCGGAAAAGAATGGAGGTGAAGGCGCCGCCATAGGTCCCCGACACATACATGGCCGTCAGCAGTATGAGTGCTGGAACGATGCCCATGCCGTAGGTGAACGGGAGGGCCAGAACCACGCCCATCACGAGCGTGAGGCCGGGCAGCACGGCCACGATCAAGCCAAGCACCAGACCGACCGCGAGCACCAGGAGATTGATGGGCTGAAAGACGGCTCCAAACCCGTGCGCGAGGTTCGTGAGGAGCTCCACTAGCGCACTCCGATGATGGCCATCAGCCAGATCGACAGCTCCCTAAAGGGGCCGACGCCAAGGGGCAGAGAAACGTACGCCACGCGCTGGAACACGAAAAAGAAGGACAGTGCACCGATGAGGGAGATAAGGGCGGCCACGAACGGCCGCCTGTAGCCCGCCAGCAGCATGATGGCGAACATCAGGACAAACGACGCCAGCGTGAACCCCACGTAGGCGATGCACCCGACGAACACCAACAGTGCCAGGATCGCGGCGAAGGCGCGCAGCGGCGTACGCTGGTCGGCGGAGCCCGCCTCGGCGTCGAGGTTCTGCCGAGCCTCCTCCTCCTTGCCGACGGCGCGCGTTGCCGCGCGCACCAGCAAGCTCATCTCCTGCGCGTCGCTCCGTTGCGTCAGGGCCTGCAGAGCACCCCATGCGGAGGCCAGCAGCATGAGCCCCAGGACAATCTTGGGCCAAAGATCGGGACCCGCCTGGCCCTGACGGGCGACGAAATCGAACTGATTGGCGACGTGATAGAGATAGATGCCAACCGCCATTACAAGCAGGAACGGCGCCGCGCGGGCCAGCCGAAGTGTGATCTGCATTTACCCACTACGTCTCTGTTGGCATGCCGCCAGCTCGCCAACTATCGACCGCCGGCAAACCGGCCGCATCATCTCAGTTTCTTGAGCGCCTCGATCTGGTCGCGCGCATATCCCAGAGCTGCATCCCCGATCAGGACGCTTTTCGGGTCGGCCCATTGGTCCTCGAGAAACTTAGCGTACTCCGGCTGCTTCGTGGCCTCCACCACCTTTTCTCTGAGGAATTTTATTTGCTCGGCGGAGGTCCCAGCCTTGGCCATAACGGTGCGGAACTGGTCGAGGACGAGGTCCATTCCGAGTTGCTTGGTGGTGGTCACCTTGGGAAACTGCGGGACCGGGTCGCGCGACAAGAACAGCACCGGCGCCAGCTGCTTGCTCTCGATGAAGGAGCGGATGTCGCCCGCCTGCTCGTAAAGCAGATCGGCATGCCCACCAATGACGGCGACATAGCGCTCTGCGGGCTTGGCGAAGGGCACCGACAACAGCTTCAGCCCGCGCTTCTTCATCTGCTCGACGGCCACGTCATCCGGCGTTCCGAAGCCGGTGACGGCGACCTTGAGCTCGGTGGTCTTGGCCTTTGCTTCAACATCGGCCCAGGTCTTCAAGGGGCCGTCACTTTTGACGAAGAAACCCGAGTTCTGCACGATGAGAACGGCGATCGGCGCGAAATCGTTCAGGCTCCATCGCGGCGGCTTGGGGTCGGCGAGAAGCCCCAGCGTGTCGGCGGTGATGATGGCGATCTGATAGCCCTCGGCCTGGCCGCCCAACAGCTTGGTGAGCCCCGTAACACCTGATGCGCCGGCGATATTCTCGACCGGCACGGAGACTTTCAAGAGCGGCTCGAGGAGCTTGCCGATCATGCGGCCCGTCTGATCGGCGCCGCCGCCGGGGCCCCAGGTCACGATCATTTCTATGGGGCGGGTCGGGTAAGACTGCGCGGCTATCCGCTGCACCGTTACCGAACTGGTGAAGGCCGCAGCTACGGCCAACACGATCATTGCGCGCCAGATGTGGCGTGTCATTCGCGTTCCTCCCTGACCGGCCGTCTTCGCGACCGGGATCTCTTGGCGAGATACTTGAGACTTAACCAAAGACCAAATCGAAACACTCCGGGCCGGATCTGTATGTCAGCTGGGTGACAGTGCCGTTCGCAAAAAACCTCAGTTCGGGATGAGGTTGGCGAGTGCTTTGATGTTCGTCAACTGCAGGCGGCGCCCTTTCCTGGCGATATAGCCAGCTTCCGCGAATTGGCTCAGGATGGTGGATACGGTCTGGCGCCTCGAGTTGACGAGATGCGCGAGATCCTGATGCGTCAGCGATACGCCTGCCATGCCGTCGGGGTTGGTTCCGCCCTGCTCGCGTTGGCAGATCGCGAGCAGAACGCGCGCCAGCCTTTGTTCCACTGTCTGCGAGTGCAACTCGCCGACCCGGAAGTGAAAGTCGCGCATGCGATCGACGAGCAGCCGGATCAGGCGAAGGCCGAGCTCAGCGTTGTTGCTGATGAGGCGCTGCATATCCTGACGGAGGATGGCGGCGACGGTTACCGGCTCGACGGCCTTGGCGCTGGCATCCCGCCAAACCACGGTGCCGAGCGCGGTAAGGCCGAGAATGCTACCGGGGAGGTGAATGCGCAGCAGCGATTCGTGTCCGGCGGAACTCACCAGTAGCGATTGGACGATGCCGTCCAGCAACAGAAAGACATGCTCGGCGGGCTCGCCCTGACGATACAGCATCTGATTGCGCGCGAAGCTCTTCATGCGGCCGGTGCCGAGTAGGAGTTCGACCTGCTCGGGCGACAGCACGGGCGCCAAGTCTTGTGAGATGCCGATGCTGTATTCACGCACTAGAGTAATCCGCGCTTGTCGTTTGCCACTGCACTACCCGCTTGGCACCGTCGAGTCTGATGTAGGTGCTCGTCGCGCCAACCGCGCTGGGGGCGTGTTTGCAGAGCGGCTGGAACCGTCGCCGTATCGCCCGCAGACTACGGAAAGCTCATCGCCTTGGAAACGCCTAAGTACCGCTGAGCTACCGATTTCTCGGGCATGCAATGGCCGCTTGGGAGCACCTTGATCGCTTCGATCCAGCCTTCAACGCCAACCAACGCAATCCTGGGCGCAAGGGCTGTCCATCATGCACATTTATCGACGCACAGATTCACCTTTGGACAAGAGGCACCGTTGTAGCGCCGCACCTCGCCAGAGATGGTCGTCGAGGCTGTTCGGCTCCACCCGCAGATATCTGTCCGACCACGCAAGATAGATGCCGAAGGCGGCGTCCGACATGGTTCGGTCACGAGCGAACGCGCGGCTTGAGCAGCAGTGGGCCGAAACTCACCACAAAGCCGCCAAACGCCGCCACCCACGCAGTTGCGGAAACTGTCAATAAGCCATCGCGCCAAATGTCGAATGCGCTAAGGACGCGAGCCACGGCGGCGATCACAATCGCCCCGTAGATGAGCTGCGTCAACGGCGAAGCAACCAACGCCTGTCCCGTGTGGCCAAGGCTCGCCCGCGTCATGACGGCGAGCGTCATGGTGCCTATGGCGCCGACGGTCCATGCGTGCAATGCGCCCGCGGGCAGAACCTGCCCTGGCACTGCGATCGCCAACGCCAGGAGGAAGAAGCCAATGGGCACGAACGCGTACGCCACGTGCAGCACGAGGACCAGCGGCTCGCCAGCCGTGCGATAGCCGGCCCATCGCGCCAGGCGCATCGCGTGCAGCAGACCGGCGGCTCCAGCAAGAACGGCTGTCGGCGTGGCGTGCGGCATGGCGATCCAGGCGCCAACCGCCGCGGCGCCGGCCGACGAGAGCGAGCACCTTGAGGTTGCGCAAATTGGGTCCGGCGATGATTTCCCGCGCAATCACGCTTGCGAGCGAGGCAAGAAACAGGAGATCGATGATCGCGGCTGTTATGATGCCGACGTGCCCTGGGACAAGCACCGCCAATCGGCCACTAGCCCATAGGGACACGAGCAGCAGAAGCGGGACTCCCGTAACCGGCAAGCGGCCGGTCCAATTGGGGACCGCGGTCAGCAGGAAACCCGCGACAATGGCAGGCACGTAGCCGTACAAAAGCTCGTGCACATGCCATTCGAGCGGGGAGAACGCGGTGGGGATGGCGAGCGAGCCTGCGAGCATCGGCGACCACAGAGCAACGACCAGCGCGGCCCACACAGCACCAGAAAGGAAGAACGGCCTGAAGCCGTAGCTGAGAATGGCCGGCCCGCTGTGCGTACGGATGCGTTCAGCTGTCGTTGCCATCGCCATCATCGTCTTGCGGGTTGTGGCGATGCAGAACCACTTCGGACTGCTCTTGGCCCGGCAGGGCGTCCAGAAGGATGCGGCGCAGGGCACCCGCCGCGGGATCGTCAGCCCGACTGGCGGCGGTCATCAGCGCAAGCCATTTGTCATCCTGCGCGTGCTGCACGAAACGGCCCACCATCAGCGACGCAAAGCTGCCTAGGGGTTCCTGCGCGGCCTCGGCAGCCGAGCGCAATCGCGCAATCAGCACGAGGTCATCAAGGCCCGCCAGGGCTTGCTCGACGAAGGTCTCATCGTCCAGCCTTGCGATGATGGAGCCGAGCGTCATCGTAGTTGCCTCAATGCACCCTGAACTCGTCGGGCTTGGGTAGTTCCACCCCGCTCAGTTGCGCGCTAGCCGCCAGGCGCGCGACGTACTGGGCGATGGCCAGGCGGCGGCTGCGCTCGACCAGATACTCGGCGATCCTTTCCCGCACGGCCGCGAACGGCAACTCCCGACCAGGGATTTGCCGTTCGAGCCGGACAATGTGGAAGCCGTAGCGCGTCTCGACTGGCGTGGTAGTCGTTTCCCCCGGATGCAGCGCCAGAAGTGCCTGCTCGAACTCGGGCGTCGTATCTCCCCTCGTGAGCTGTCCGAGGTTGCCGCCCGCTGTCCCGGAGGGGCAATCGGAATGCTCCCTGGCCAGCTCCGCGAAATGCTGCGGCTGCGCCTGGAGGTGGGAGAGGAGGGCCAAGGCTCGCTCGCGAGCAGCGTTGTATGCATCGGCCTGGCCACGGCGCGCGGCGATCAGGATGTGCGAGGCCTCGTAGATATCGGGCGAGCGGAAGCGCGTGCGGTTGTGCTCGTAGTAGCGCCGGCAAGAATCGGCGTCGGCATCCGGCGTTGCGACCTGCGCGTCGATCACGCCACGGATCAGCGCCTCCTCGTCGGTTTCCCGCCGCCCCTCGCCGTCGGCAATCGGCTCGGGCTGCAGCCCGAGCCGGTGCGCCTCCTGCAGCAGCAGCTCGCGTACGGCCAGCGCCCGGGCGGCGGCCCGCCAGGCGTCGATCGGCTTCGGCGCGGGATGGTTCTGCGCTTCGCGCGAAATCAGGTCATGAGCGATCGTGACGCCATTGACCGTCACGGGAACTCTGGCGGCGCCAGCGATAACGGAGCGAACCGAGCAGGACATGGTCTCACTCCGCCGGCTGGACGTTGCGGCGCACCGGCGTACCTGCGGGACGCCCGCTCGAGCGCACCACTTGGTAGCCGCGGCGGCCCAGATACCAGATGGGCGCGCTCCACACGTGCACGAGGCGCGTGAAGGGGAACACCAGGAAGATGGTCATGCCGAGAAACAGGTGCAACTTGAAGATCGGGTGTGCGTCGGCCACCAACGTCCACGAGTTGGCGCGCAGCACCAGGATGCCCTGCGCCCAATCCATGAACTTGACCATCTCGTGGCCGTCGAGGTGGCCCATCGAGACAGGAATCGTGGCGAGCCCGAGCAGGAGCTGGGCGAACAGGATCAGCAGGATGGCGATGTCGCCGAACGAGGAGGTGGCGCGGATGCGCGCATTGAACAGCCGCCGGTGTGTGAGGAGGGCGATGCCGATAAGACAGAAGATGCCGGCGATGCCGCCGATCCAGATCGCCATCAGCTGCTTGAAGCCGTGGCCGATGCCCATCATGTCGAACACCCAGATGGGGGTGAGCAGCCCCACGAAGTGACCCACGAAGATCACCAGGATGCCCACGTGGAACAGGTTGGAGCCCCACATCAGTTGGCGGCGGCGCAGAAGCTGGCTGGAGCCCGTCTTCCAGGTGTACTGCTCGCGGTCGAAGCGCAGCAGGCTGCCGAGCAGGAACACGGTCAGGCACAGGTAGGGGTACCAGCCGAACGCGATGTGATTGATGGCGTCGCGCATGGGGCCCTCCTCAGGCGCGGTTGGATTGGCTGTAGGTGACGACGGGACGCCTGGGCTCGGGCACCGGCACTCCCGGAGCGGGCCGGCGGGCGGCGCGTAGCTTGGCCGCGAGCCCGTCCTTGCCGCATTGCGCGGCCGCCGCGGCGCCGGGGCCGAAGGTGACCTCCTCCTCTTCCCAGGCCGCGTCGAGGGCGGCGAGGTCGTTGGGGTCCTCGTCCGGCTCGCCCATTAGTGCAGCCAGGATCTCGGTCTGCGGCTTGGCATGCGCTAGCGCCTGGGCACAGGAGAATACCGACGAGTATGCCACCTTGCGCTTCTTGAGGCGCAGGCGGATCGCCTCCAGCACATGCGACGTTTCC
This sequence comes from uncultured Alphaproteobacteria bacterium, assembly GCA_963832445.1. Taxonomy (GTDB): domain Bacteria; phylum Pseudomonadota; class Alphaproteobacteria; order Rhizobiales; family Hyphomicrobiaceae; genus AWTP1-13. The sequence continues at coordinate 118,460 of CAWHUM010000009.1, read as the reverse complement.
TCGAGGAGATCGCGGGCCTCGGCCTCTGGGATCTGGGACAGGAATTCCAGGAACAGCGGCAGGTGATCCGGTAGCTCGCTCGAGCTCATGAACAGGCCGTGGCGCTCGTAGAGAGCCTTGAGGTCCACCATCGCCTGGCCGCGGTCGCGGCTCTCGCCGTGCACGTGCTCGAAGAGGTGTAGCGACAGCGAGCGCGTGCGGTCGAACAGCAGGACATAGCGCTCCTGCAGGTCGTAGAGGTCGCCGCCGGCGATCTCCTCCAGGAGCCGCTCGAGACGGTCGCGGTTCCTCTGCGGCAGGCGTGCTTCCGCATCGAGCGCCGCGCGCATCTCGGCGACCGCGGCCTGCAGCTCCGACGTCGGGTAGGTCAGCAGGGCGGAGAGCACCTTCAGGGTCTTGCGCATCACGCGACCTCCATCGGCGTCTTGGCCTTCTTGGGACCGCCGAACAGGCTGGTTTCGGTACGGCCGTCCGAGCAACCGTTGCCGAACGAGAAGCCGCACGAGCCTCTAAGATCGTAGGCGTCCTCCCCCAACTCCCGGTGCACGGTCGGGATGACGAACCGGTCCTCGTAGTTGGCAATCGCCATGATCTGGTACATGTCCTCGATCTGCAGGCCGGAGAGACCGACTTTCTTGGCGATGCCCTCGTCGATGACGCCGTCGATGGTCTTGGCCCGCATGTAGGCGCGCATGGCGAGCATGCGCTCCAGACCGCGAGCAACTGGCTCTTCGTCGCCGGCGGTGAGCAGATTGGCCAGGTACTTGAGGGGGATGCGCAGCGAGCGCACGTCGGGCATGGCCCCGTCGCTACCCATCTTGCCGGCCTCGGCCGCCGACTGGATGGGGGAGAGCGGCGGCACGTACCATACCATCGGCAGCGTGCGGTACTCGGGATGCAGCGGGAAGGCTACCTTCCATTCCATCGCCATCTTCCAGATCGGCGATCTTTTGGCCGCTTCCAGCCAGGCCTCCGGAACGCCGTCGGCACGAGCTTGGGCGATCACCCCCGGGTCGTTCGGATCGAGGAAGATCGAGAGCTGGGCCTCGTAGAGGTCCTTCTCGTCCTTGACGCTCGCCGCCCTCTCGATGCCGTCGGCGTCATAGAGCACGACGCCGAGGTAGCGGATACGGCCGACGCAGGTCTCCGAGCAAACCGTGGGCTGCCCCGCCTCGATGCGCGGATAGCAAAAGATGCACTTCTCGGATTTGCCGCTCGACCAGTTATAATAGATCTTCTTGTAGGGGCAGCCGGAGACGCACATGCGCCAGCCGCGGCATTTGTCCTGGTCGATGAGAACGATGCCGTCCTCCTCGCGCTTGTAGATGGCGCCGGAGGGGCAAGCTGCCACGCACGCCGGGTTGAGGCAGTGCTCGCACAGCCTCGGCAGATACATCATGAAGGTGTTTTCGAACTGCCCGTAGATCTCCTTCTGTATGCCCTCGAAGTTGTAGTCGGCCGAGCGTTTGGAGAACTCGCCTCCCAGGATCTCCTCCCAGTTCGGGCCCCACTCGATCTTCTCCATGCGCTCACCCGTGATCAGCGAGCGCGGGCGTGCGGTCGGAGACGCCTGCATCTCGGGCGCCCGCTGCAGGTGCTCGTAATCGAAGGTGAAGGGCTCGTAGTAGTCGTCGATCTCGGGCAGATCGGGGTTGGCGAAGATCTTGGCGAGCACGCGCCACTTGCCGCCGATCTTCGGCTCGATCTTGCCGTTGCGCTTTCTGACCCAACCGCCGTTCCAACGCTCCTGGTTCTCCCAATCCTTGGGATAGCCGATGCCGGGCTTGGTCTCGACGTTGTTGAACCAAGCGTATTCCATGCCTTCGCGGTTGGTCCACACGTTCTTGCAGGTGACCGAGCAGGTGTGACACCCGATGCACTTGTCGAGATTCAGCACCATCGCGATTTGCGCGCGGATCTTCATTCTGCAGCCTCCACTTTGGGGGCAATGGCCATGGCTTGCGGCTGGTCGGCGGCCGGCCGGTCAAGCCAGTCGACCTTGGCCATCTTGCGCACGATCACGAACTCGTCGCGGTTGGTGCCGATGGTGCCGTAGTAGTTGAAGCCGTAGGACTGCTGGGCGTAGCCGCCGATCATGTGCGTGGGCTTGATCACCGCGCGCGTCACCGAATTGTGGATGCCGCCGCGCTGGCCGGTCATCTCCGAGCCCGGCACATTCACGATCTTCTCCTGCGCGTGATACATCATGCACATGCCCTGCTTCACACGCTGCGAGACGACGGCGCGGGCCACCAGCGCGCCGTTGGAGTTGTAGGCCTCGATCCAGTCGTTATCGACGATGCCGGCCTTGGCAGCATCCTTCTCGCTGATCCACACGATGGGGCCGCCGCGGCTCAAGGTGAGCATCAGCAGATTGTCGGTGTAGGTGGAGTGGATGCCCCACTTCTGGTGCGGCGTGATGAAGTTGAGGACAACCTGCCGCTCGCCGTTGGGCTTGGAGTCGATCACCGGCTTGACCGAACGCGTGTCGATGGGCGGCCGGTAGACGCACAGCGCCTCGCCGAATGCCCGCATCCACAGGTGGTCCTGGTAGAGCTGCTGGCGGCCCGTCAGCGTGCGCCAGGGGATCAGCTCGTGCACGTTGGTGTAGCCGGCGTTGTAGCAGACCTTCTCGCTCTCTAGCCCCGACCACACCGGCGAGGAGATGATCTTGCGCGGCTGCGCGACCACGTCGCGGAAGCGGATCTTCTCGTCCTCCTTGGGGATGGCGAGGTGCTTGTGGTCGCGCCCGGTGAACCCACCCAGCGAGGCCCACGCCTTCACCGCCACCTCGCCGTTGGTCTCGGGCGCCAGCGTCAGGATCACCTCGGCGGCGTCGATGTCGCTCTCGATCTTCGGCAGGCCCTTGGTCGGCCCTTCCTCGGTGACCACACCATTCAGGCGCTTGAGGAAATCCACCTCGTGCTCGGTGTTCCAGGCCATGCCCTTGCCGCCGTTGCCGAGCTTGGACATGAGCGGCCCCAGCGACGTGAAGCGCTTGTAGAGGTTGGGGTAGTCACGCTCGACCAAGGTGACCGCAGGCATGGTCTTGCCAGGCACCGGCTCGCACTCGCCGCGCTTCCAGTCCTTGACGTCCATCGCCTGCGCGATCTCGGCCGGCGTGTCGTGCATGATCGGCGTGAGCACGACATCCTTCTCTACGCCCAGCACCTCCGGCGCGACTTCCGAGAACTTCTTGGCGATAGCCTTGTAGATGTCCCAGTCGCTCTTCGCCTCCCACACAGGGTCCACCGCGCCGGTGAGCGGATGGATGAAGGGGTGCATATCGGAAGTGTTGAGGTCGTTCTTCTCGTACCAGGTGGCGGTGGGGAGAACGATGTCGGAGTAGACGCAGGTGGTCGACATGCGGAAGTCGAGCGTCACCAGCAGATCGAGCTTTCCTTCCGGCGCCTTGTCGTGCCAGGCGACGTCGGTTGGTTTCTGTGCACCCATCTCGCCCAGCTGCTTGCCCATCACGCCATGGGCGGTGCCGAGCAGGTGCTTGAGGAAGTATTCGTGCCCCTTGCCGGAGGAGCCGAGCAGGTTGGAGCGCCACACGAAGAGGTTGCGCGGCCAGTTCTTCGGATTGTCCGGGTCGTGGCAGGAGAGCTTGATCTCGCCGGATTTGAGCGCGCCAGAGACATAGTCTTTCGGCTCTTTTCCCGACGCGGCAGCGTGCTTGGCCACCTCGAGCGGATTGGTCTCGAGCTGGGGTGCAGACGGCAGCCAGCCCATGCGCTCGGCGCGCACGTTGTAGTCGATCAGCGCGCCGTCCCATGGCCCGGGCGGAGCCGTCGGCGAAACGATCTCGCCGACGTCGAGCGTCTCGTAGCGCCACTGGTCGGTGTGGGCGTAGAAGAACGAGGTGGAGTTCTGCTGGCGCGGCGGCCGCGCCCAGTCGAGCGCGAAGGCGAGCGGCAGCCAGCCCGACTGCGGCCTCAGCTTCTCCTGGCCAACGTAGTGCGACCAGCCTCCGCCCGACTGACCGACGCAGCCGCACATCACCAGCATGTTGATGACGCCGCGGTAGTTCATGTCGCAATGGAACCAGTGGTTCATGGCCGCGCCGATGATGACCATCGAGCGGCCCTTGGTCTTCTCGGCGTTGCGGGCGAACTCGCGCGCCACCTGGATGATCTGGTCGCGCGGCACGCCGGTGATCTTCTCGGCCCACGCCGGCGTGTAGGGCACGTTCTCGTTGTAGGACCTAGCTGCGTGACTGCCGCCAAAGCCGCGATCCACGCCATAGTTGGCGACGAACAGGTCGAATACGGAGGCAACAAGGGCCCCGCCATCCTTCAACTGAACGCGTTTGGCCGGCACCTTGCGCACCAGCACGCTCGGATGGTCCGTGCCGGCGAAATGGTCGTGCTCGCGGTTGCCGAAATACGGGAAAGCAACGTCGGCCAATTCGTCTTTGTCGGCGGCGAAGCTCATCTGCAGGTTGGTCTCGCGGCTGCCTGCCTCCTTCTCCTCGAGGTTCCACTTGCCCTTCTCGCCCCAGCGGAAGCCGACAGAGCCGGTGGGCACCACGATGCTCTCGGAGGTCTCGTCGTAGGCGACGGTCTTCCATTCCGGATTGTTGGTCTCGCCGAGGTTGTCCGCGAAATCGGATGCGCGCAGCAGCCTGTCGGGCACCAGGTGGTCGCCCTGCTTAACCAGACGCACCAGCATCGGCATGTCGGTGTACTGGCGCGCGTAGTCCTCGAAGTACTGGGCCTGCCGGTCGATATAGAACTCGCGCAGGATCACGTGGCCCATGGCCATCGCCAGCGCCGCGTCGGTGCCCTGCTTCACCGAGATCCACAGGTCGGCGAACTTGGAGGCTTCCGAATAGTCGGGCGAGATGACGACGCTCTTGGCGCCCTTGTAGCGGACCTCGGTATAGAAATGGGCATCCGGCGTGCGCGTCTGCGGCACGTTGGAGCCCCACAAAATAAGGAAGCCCGAGTTGTACCAGTCGGCCGATTCCGGCACGTCGGTCTGCTCGCCCCAGGTTTGTGGGGAGGAAGGCGGCAGGTCGCAGTACCAATCGTAGAACGACATGCACACGCCGCCGAGCAGCGAGAGATACCGCGAGCCGGCGGCGTAGCTCACCATCGACATGGCGGGGATCGGCGAGAAACCGATGACGCGATCTGGCCCGTAGGTCCTGGCGGTGTAGGCGTTGGCGGCGGCAATGATCTCGGTCACCTCGTCCCACGTGGCGCGCACGAAGCCGCCGAGCCCGCGCTTTTTCGTGTAGGCCGCGCGCTTGGCCGGGTCCTCCACGATCGAGGCCCACGCCGCCACCGGCTTCCTGACCGTCCGCGCTTGCCGCCACAGCTTGAGCAGCCGCGAGCGCACGAGCGGGTACTTCACGCGGTTGCCGGAGTAGAGGTACCAGCTGTAGCTGGCGCCGCGAGAGCAGCCGCGCGGCTCGTGGTTGGGCAGGTCGGGCCTGGTGCGCGGGTAGTCGGTCTGCTGCGTCTCCCAGGTGACGATGCCGCCCTTTACGTAGATCTTCCACGAGCATGAGCCCGTGCAGTTCGCCCCGTGCGTGGAGCGTACGATCTTGTCGTGCTGCCAGCGCTTGCGATAGCCGTCCTCCCAGCGGCGATCCTCGTTGGTGGTGATGCCGTGGCCGCCGGCGAAGTCGCCGTCGATGCGCTTGAAGAAGGTCAGGCGGTCGAGGAAATGGCTCATATCGCGTCCCTCGCTATTCGGCCGGTTGGGCGGCGGGTGTGCGGGCGGCGGGCGATACCCCACCGCGCTCGATGTCGCGCAGCAGCCCGCCGCGGCGCGTATAGAACCACCAGGTGATGGCGATGCAGGAGAGGTAGAACACCAGGAACGCCCACAGCGCTGCCTGTGGCCCTCCGGTCAAGGTGATGGAGGTGCCGTAGCTCTTCGGGATGAAGAAGGCGCCGTAGGCTGCGATCGCCGAGGTAAAGCCGATGATCGCCGCGCTCTCCTTGTCAGATTGGCGAATGCGCGTCGCGGCGTCGGCAGTGGGCATCAGCCGGTCCATCTCCGAGCGCATGATCGCCGGGATCATCTGGAAGGTGGATGCGTTGCCGACCCCGCTGACGAAGAACAGGAACAGGAACATGGCGAAGAATCCGGACCAACTGCCAACACTTAGGAAATAGAGGACGCCCGCGACGCCGACAGCCATGCCGACGAACACCCAGAAGGTGACGCGGCCGCCGCCCCACCGGTCGGAGACCCAGCCGGTCAGCGAGCGCGACAGCGCGCCGACCAAAGGCCCGAGGAACGCGTAGGCCAGCGCATTCACCTCTGGGAACTGGGTGTTGGCGAGCAGGGGGAAACCTGCGGAGTAGCCGATGAACGAACCGAAAGTGCCGGTGTAGAGCCAGCACATGATCCAGTTGTGCTTCCTCTGGAAGATCACCGCCTGCTCGGCGAACGAGGCCTTGGCCGAGGCGATGTCGTTCATCCCGAACCAGGCCGCAAACGCGCTGGCGATGATGAACGGCACCCAGATGAAGCCGGCGTTCTGGAGCCAAAGCGGCACTTCCCGGCCCGCCTGCTTGACCATGACGGGATCCCCGCCGAACCAGCCGAACACGCCGGCCGTGATCACCAGCGGCACTACGAACTGCACCACGGAAACGCCGAGGTTGCCGAGGCCGGCGTTGAGCGCCAGCGCGTTGCCTTTCTCGGCCTTGGGGAAGAAGAAGGAGATGTTCGACATCGACGAGGCGAAGTTGCCGCCGCCGAAGCCGCATAGCAGCGCCAGCGCCAGGAACAGCCAGTATGGTGTATCCGGGTTCTGCACCGCCATGCCGACGCCGAGCGCCGGGATGATGAGCGACCAGGTGGTCAGCGTGGTCCACAGGCGGCCGCCGAAGATCGGCACCATGAAGGAATAGAAGATCCTGAGCGTCGCGCCCGAGAGCCCGGGCAGCGCGGCAAGCCAGAACAACTGGTCGGTGGTGTAGGTGAAGCCGATCGGCGGGCAGCTTGGCCACCACCACCGACCACACCATCCACACGGCAAACGACAGCAGCAACGCGGGCACCGAGATCATGAGGTTGCGCCGGGCAATCTTGCGGCCCGTGGAGTTCCAGAACTCCTTGTCCTCCGGCCGCCAGTCCTCGATGAGATGCGGGCCCAGGACGCCGACGTGCTTTGCCTCGTGGATCTCCTGCATCTCGGGCAGCTCGGGCAGCCTCTTGAGCTCCTCGCCGTAGACGCCCTTCTCCATGGCTCGGATGGCCATGTGCATCCACACGAGCGCGATGCCGGAGATAGCGAACAACGCCATGAAGCAGCTCTGCCATACGCCGGTGAGGTCGTTGAGCACGCCGAACAGGATCGGCAGCACGAATCCGCCGAGGCCGCCGACCAGGCCGACCACGCCGCCGACCGAGCCCACGTGGTTGGGGTAGTAGACCGGGATGTGCTTGTAGACGGCGGCCTTGCCCAGGCTCATGAAGAAACCGAGCACGAACACGATGACTGTGAAGGCGAAGAGCCCTGTCTCGAGGCGGAAGCTCACCGGCCCGCGGATGCCCTGCACGACGTATTCGGTGGGCGGGTAGGACAGGAGGAAGCAGGCTGCGACCGAGACGCCGAACGTCCAGTACATGACGCGGCGCGCGCCGTACTTGTCGGAGAGTACCCCGCCATAAACGCGGAACAGGCTGGCCGGCACCGAGTAGGCGGCGCCGATCATGCCGGCGGTGGTGATGTCGAGGCCGTAGACGCCGATGAGATAGCGCGGCAGCCATAGCGCCAGCGCCACGAACGCGCCGAACACGAAGAAGTAGTAAAGCGAGAAGCGCCACACCTGGATGTTCTTCAGCGGCTCCAGCATGGAACGGAGCGATTCGGGCTTGGCGCCGCTGCGGCGACGCGCCTCGAGCTGCGGGTCATCCTTGGTGGCGAGCCAGAACACGATCGCCATCACGGCGATGGCGACTCGCCCACACATTGGCGACGGTCTGCCAGCCGTAGGCGACCATGATGAAAGGCGCGACGAACTTGGTGACGGCCGCGCCGACGTTGCCGGCGCCGAAGATCCCAAGTGCCGTGCCCTGCTGCTCCCTGGGATACCACTTGGAGACGTAGGCGATGCCGACCGCGAACGAGCCGCCGGCGATGCCGACGCCGAGAGCGGCCAACAAGAACGTGGGATAGTCGTAGGCGAAGGTCAGCAGCCAAGTCGCCACCGCCGCAGAGAGCATCACGGCCACGTAGACGATGCGGCCGCCGTACTGGTCGGTCCAGATGCCGAGCATCAGGCGGATCAGCGAGCCCGTGAGAATCGGCGTGCCCACCAGCAATCCGAACTGGGTGTCGCTGAGCCCCAGGTCCCGCTTGATCTGGATGCCGATGATCGAGAAGATCGTCCACACCGCAAAACAGACCGTAAAGGCAATCGTCGAGAGCCACAGCGCCCGCGCCTGGTCGCCTTTGCGCACTGCGGTCAGGTCGTTCATGGGTCGCTCCCCATCTCAATTCGCCGATGAAGTGCCCGGCGGAGCGAAGTAATCCCATGAGCACTTCGGCCTCATTGACCTGCATCAACTTCGGCGTATCGCCTCTAAGCTGATGGGATGCGAATTGTTCATTTCCCAAAAGCTGTACTTGCTGCATGATGAGCATGGAATTGCTTATCATCATCTTCTTGATTGACTTTTGTCAAACCAATGGGTTTTGCTTCGTCTTGGAGGCCACCTCATGAGAGATGCCGACGCCAAAATCGTACGCGCGCTGCCGCTTTTCAGCGGCATGCAGCGAGCGCATTTCGAGACCCTGATCGGAGCCGGCTACCTGCAGCGCTTCCCGCACCGCGTGGTCCTCGTGCATGAAGGACAGAAACCCGACTTCCTGCACGTGCTTGTGGAGGGCTCGGTCGAATTCTTCTCAGCCAGCCGGGAGCGGGAAACTACTCTTTCTTTCCTGGCGCCGCCGGGTGCCTTCATCCTCGCGGCGGTGGTGCTGGACCAGCTGTACTTGAAATCCGCCCGAACCACGGACAGCTCCGTGGTGGTGCTCATTCCCGCCGACGCCGTCCGCGGCGCCTTCAACAAGGATCCAGCGTTTGCGCGCGCCGTCGTCGCCGAGCTGGCGCTGCGATATCGCGCGCTCGTCAAGGACCTGAAGAACCAGCGCTTGCGCACCAGCCTGGAGCGGCTCGCCAACTGGATCCTGGCGCACGACGCGAAGGTCGGGCGGCCGGGCGAATTCAAGTTGCCGATGGAGAAGAAGGCCCTCGCCAACCTGCTCGGCATGCGCCCGGAGAACCTCTCGCGCGCCTTCGGCGAGCTTTCGGGCCTAGGGGTTGAGGTGGACGGCGCAAACTTGCGGATTGTGGATGTGGCTGCGCTTACCAGGTTCGCAAGGCCCGACCCGCTGATCGACGATGCCGCAACCTAGCATGGGGAATCAGCCATCGCTTGCCGATATGCGCTCGAGCGCTCCTACATCGAGCAACACCAACCCCCGCCTGTTGACCCGTTTGATGACAGCAGCTGCTTCCAGCAGGTTGAGCTGCCGACTTACTGTCTCGAGGCGCAGGCCGAGGTAGTCGGCCATTTCGCTGCGCGATAGCGGGAGTTCGATGTGCCGACCGGCGCACGCACAGGCGGCCGGCCGTATCCGGCGCCCTATCATGAGAAGCAATGCAGCCACTTTTTCCCGGGCGTTCTTGCGCCCCAGCAAGACCATCCATTCGCGCGCTGCGTCGACAGCATCCAAAGTGCGCTCCAGAAACAACTGCTTGAGCTCGACCTGCTCCGTCAGCAGGCGTTCGAAATCTTCAAGCCTGTAGCAGCACAGCTCCACCTCGGTCGCTGTTTCTGCCGCACAGGAACTTGCTGCACTAAACGGTCGACCCAGAAAATCAGACGGGAACAGCAAGGCGACAATCTGGTGTCTACCGTCCGGCAGGGACTTTGTGAGCTTGACGACGCCCGAGAGAATGGTCCCGCACCACTCTTCTGTCGGCATGACACCTGCGATCAGTTGGCCGGCCGCATAGCGTTTGCGAAAAGAGTTGCGATTAAGACTTGTCAGCTGCTCCGCAGTGAGCACTCGGCAAAGAGCGCTCTCTCTGACGGCACAGTCTCGGCACGACCTTGGCTGGCTGCTTCGACGATCCACGGCATCTGTGTGCGCCCAATAGGCCGCAGCTGAGTTTGATCTGGATCAAGCGACCGGACGCAATCCCCCGCACCATACTTGCGCTGCTAATAGCCGGAGGTGGCCCGTGACCGATTTCTGCCTGGGCCCGCGGGCGCTCGAACGGATTGCGCGCCAAGTCGAGTTGATGGACCGCATGGTTGCTTGGCTTGGCGTCGAGGCGGATGCCTGCACTCAAGTCGATGCCAGGTGCCAGGCACGCCTCAGATGCATTGACTGCGAGTGGAGCCGCCGCTGTGCCTCCTTTCTGGCATTGCCCCCAGAAGCGAGAGCGCAACGCGTTCCGAATTTCTGCGCCAACGCGCATTTCTTTCGGCATTGCACAGCGGAGAAGACCACAACGGCAAATCTGCGAGGAGGTTCGCCATGAGTTCGAGCATCTGAGGCGATTGCCCAGCTACGCGAGGGCTGGAGGCGGAGAATGAGCGCCCAGCGGGCAATGACGGAATTGGCGGCCTGCCCACCCCAGGAACTGCATCGGATCGCCGCAGACCTTGGATTGAGCTCGACCGATCTGACGCGATTCACCTGCAGTCATCCTGGTCCATCGGAATTGATGCCGCTGCGTCTGCAGCAGCTTGGGCTGGATGTGGAGTTCGTCAGGCACGCGGAGCCCGAAACATACCGAGACCTGGCGCGCGTGTGCGCGGCGTGTACCGCTTGGCGCCGATGCAAGCACGATCTAGCGCGCGGCAACGTGCAGGCCGGCATGGACGGCTATTGCCTCAACTCGGCGACAATCGACGCGCTGACGGTCGACTGTCATACACGGCGGTAGAGCTTGCTGGAGGAGAATTGGCCATGCGATCGCCAATGGCTCGCCGTGTGGAACGTCAAGCGCGCCGGATGCACGACATGATGAGACGCCTCGACGTGGATCCTGCTGCCTTGGTGCGATTGCGGCAAGGCGACGCCTATGCGCAGGCGCATAGCCGATGCCTGTCGTGTGGCACTAGCGACAAATGCCTGCGATGGCTCGATGAGCCGCCGCAGGTTGGCCAGAGGCCCGATTTCTGCCCGAACTTGTCACTGTTTGACGTGTGCAAGCGCCAGCCATAGCGGCGCGCCGTACCCCGCCAATGATTTGTGCGTCCAGATGATTATGTGAGCTTCCGGGCGTGGGGCCGACTTCGCACGAAGGTCGGCTTTGGTCCGGACCGGGTCAACAGCACGCATTCATAACGAGCCGCTGCTACGCCAGGTGAACCCTGCATAGCTGCCGGACCAACACGATGTCGAAGGCGGTGAGTTCGTGCCACAACCGGACCAATCGTCTGAACTAGATATCCAACGCACTCCGGTAAGCAAACAAAGCCGGTGCACCGCCCGTATGGACGAAGACAACGTCTTCGTCGGGCTGCCAGCGGCCGGCCCGCACGAGTGCGATCAAGCCAGCAAGTCCTTTCCCCGAATAGACCGGATCGGGCACGAGAGCTTCAAGCGCACCCGCCAATTTGATTGCCTCGATTGTTGCAGCATGAGGAACCCCGTAAGCTGGCCCTGCGTGGCCGGCGACCACCTCTACGTCAGCATCATTGAATGACGTCTCGCCGCGAACTTGATGTTCCTGACCCGCCGCCGCCGGTCATTCAGAAGGTGTGCTGCTCAGGCCAAGTTGCAGTTCGACGCACCCTTTATCGCTGCACCGAAACAATGCGCTCCACGAGCATCAAGGAGCAAGCGCGCCGAGATAGCTGCGTACCCCGGTCTGTGCGACGAGGCTGGAGAAGGTGGGGTATTGAGCAACCTTGCCGCCGCTCACGAACAGGAAGCGCTCGCAGGTCTCGCGCAGGATGTCGAGCTGGAACGCAGCGGTGGGGTGCAGGCACACGAACACCAGCCGGCCCTCGCTGCGCAGCTTGCGAAAGAAGTCCAGCATGAACCCGATGTAGCCGTCCTGGGTGTTGAACTGCGGCTCGTCGAACAGGTGGACGAGCGGATAGGGGCTGGCCGAGCGCTCCAGCATGAACGCGGGCCGCGTCTTGCGGAAGCGGCGAACCTGGTAGGACTGGTGGTAGTGGATGGCGAGGCGGTCGCGCTGGCGATAGCGCACGCGCTGGATGTCCTGGCCGGACACCAGCACGCGGCCGGCTGTTGGCACGTTGGAGCCGGCAATCATCTCGAACAGGGTGGTCTTGCCGGCGCCGTTCGGCCCCATCACGCCGACGATCTCGGGCTTCTCGAACCTGTGGTCAACAGCGAGCTCGAAGGCCGGCGTGCGGTCGAGAAGGCCGCGGGTGTAGACCTTGAGCACGTTCTCGAGAGCGAGCAGAGGAGCGCTCATTGCATCCCTCCCAGCAGCTGGCGCTTGAGGGTGGGGTCGGCGCTTAGCGCTGTGGCACGGCCCTGCCAGGCGACCAGGCCATGCGCCAGCACGACGACGTTGTCGGCGACGCTCAGCGCAATGTCGGCGTTCTGCTCCACCACGATGGCCGCGATGCCTTCCTGCTTCAGCCGGCGGATGACGGATAGCACATCGTCGACGATCTTGGGCGCGAGGCCCTGGCTCGGCTCGTCGAACAGCACCAGGCCGGGTGCGCCGAGCAGCGCGCGGGCAATGGCCACCATCTGCATCTCGCCGCCCGAAAGGGTCTCGGCCTCGCGGGCCATGAGGTACTGGAGGGGCGTGAAGATGTCGGTGACCTCGGTCATCGTCCACGGGCGGAAGGCAGTGCGCTTCTGGCCGAGCTGCAGGTTCTTGGCGACCGTCAGCGTCGGGCACAGCCGGCGATCATCCGGCACCCAGCCGATGCCCGACTGGGCGATCTGATGCGTCGGCGTCGCCACGATGGGCCGGCCCTGGAAGCGGATCTCGCCGCGGCGCGGGCGGGTAAGCCCGAGGATGGAGCGCAGCACCGTCGTCTTGCCGGCGCCGTTGGCGCCGAGCAGCGCCAGCACCTCACCCTTGCCGACGCCGAGCGACACGCCGAACAGCGCCTGCGTCTCGCCGTAGAAGGTGTCGATGGCCGAGATCTCGAGCATCAGTTGAGCCGCCCGAGGTTGGAGGATTGCACCCAGGGATTCTGCTTCAGCTCGCCGGGCGTACCGCGCGCGATTACCTGGCCCCAGTGGATCACGGAGATCTCGTCGGCGAGCGAGAACAGGAACTGCATGTCGTGCTCGATGATGACGAGGGTGACGTTGCCCTTGAGGCTGCGCACCAGGTCGGCGAGGCGGGCGCGGCCGTCGCTGCCGAGGCCCGCGGTCGGCTCGTCGAGGAACAGCAACTTGGGGCGGCAGGCGAGCGCCACGCCGATCTCCAGCGCGCGGCGCTGGCCGTAGGAGAGCGACTTGGCCTGCTGCTCGGCGTGGGGCGCGAGGCCGACTTGGCCGAGGACGTCGTGGGCCTCTGCCACCAGCGCGGGATCGGCATAGGCCTGGCCGAGCGGGTCGCCGCCGCGGGCCCTTGTCGCGGGCAGCGCGATGGCCACGTTCTCGAAGACGGTGAACTCGTCGAACAGGCTCATGACCTGAAAGGAGCGGGCCACACCCAGCCCGACGATCTCCTGCGGCGCGCGGCCGGTGATGTCGCGGCCCTCCAGCGTGACGCTGCCGCGATCGGGCTTGTAGCGTCCCGTCAACACATTGAAGCAGGTGGTCTTGCCGGCGCCGTTGGGGCCCATGATGCCGGAGAGGCGGCCCGCCTCGAAGGCGAGCGACACATTCTCCAGCACGACGCGGTCGCCGAAGCGCAGGTGCAGGTTGTGAGCCTCGAACAGCGCCATGGCTCACCTCGCCTGCAACTGCGGGCGCGCGGGGGCCGGCGCGGCGCTTCCCTTGGAGATGCGCCCGCGCAAAGAGGCGAACATGCCGGCGATGCCCTCGGGCTTGAACAGCACCAGCACCACGAAGAGCAGGCCGAACCACAACATCCAGCCGGTGGTGATGGCGCCGATCACGTCGCGGGCAACGAAGAAGGCGGCGGCGCCGATCACTGGCCCCCAGAACGAGACGAGGCCGCCGCCGACCAAGGTCATCATCACCACGTAGCCCGAGTAGTGCAGGCTCATGACGTCGGGGAAGGCCGAGGTCTGCGCCATGGCGAACAGGGCACCGGCGAGCCCCGAGAAGCCGGCGGAAATGGTGAGTACGGCGGCTTTGTAGCGCCACACGTGGTAGCCGACGAAGCGGGCGCGGGTCTCGTTCTGCTTGATCGCCGCCACCACGCGCCCGAACGGGGAGTGCACAAGCCGCCACAGCAGCAGCGAGACGCCCATGAACACGACGAGGACAAAGTAGAACAGGGCGACGTTGCTCTTGAGCTCGAAAGTGCCGGCGCCAAGCGTGACGGGCAGCCGCTCGATCTTGAGGAGACCGTCCTCGCCACCGGTGATACCGTGCGACTTTATGGCGACGAACCAGAAGACCTGGCCGAAGGCGATGGTCATCAGTGCGTAGTAGATGCCGCGCCGGTGCGAGATGAAGAGCGCGACGAACGCGCCCGCAGCCGCGGCGGCGAGCGTCGCCACGCCGAGGCAGACCCACAGGTTGGCAGCGATATTGAACTGCGCGAGGCCGAAGGCGTAGGCGCCGATGCCGAAGAAGGCGCCGTGCCCGAAGGAGGGCAGACCGGAGTGGCCGAGCAGGAGATTGTAGGCAAGCGCATAGGTGGCGAAGATCAGGATCTCGACGCCGAGGTACTGGTAGAGCCCCACGCGCTCGATCCACAGCGGCACCGTGGCGAGCACGAGCCAGCATGCGAGCATCTGCACGGTGAATGTCGGCACGACGCGTCCCGGCGCCATATCAAGCCTCCAGGATGCTCTTCTTGCCGAAGAGCCCGCGCGCGCGGAACGTCACCACAGCGATCAGCAGCAAGTACATGGACAGCATCGACCACTCCGACGCGTAGGCGCCCGACAGCCCCACCGCCATGCCGACCAGCAGCCCGCCGATGCACGCTCCCCAGAAGCTCCCCACCCCACCCAGCACGATAATCAGGAACGCAGGCACCACGGCGTCCACCCCCATGTGCGGGCGAATGCCCCACAGCGGCGCCAGAATCACACCGGCGAAGGCCGCCAGCATGGTGCCGAGCACGAATACCCATACCCTGAGCTTGGTGAGGTCGATGCCGAGCGCCTGCACGATCTCGCTGTCGTGGGCGCCGGCCTTGACCATGGCGCCGAAGCGCGTGCGCTCCACGATCACCCATACCAGCCCCATGGCCACGACGGCCAGACCTGCGGCCCAGAAGCGGTAGGTGGACCAGATCAGGTCGAGCATGATGAAGCCGCCGCTCATCCCGCGCGGCACCTGAAGGGTGTAGTCGCGCGTGCCCCAAACCACGCGGATCAACTCCTCGATCACCATGGCGACGCCGAAGGTGAGGAGCAGCCCGTACAACGGGTCGCGGCCGTAGGTGCGGCGCATCAGGCGCTCCAGCACCAGGCCGAACGGGGCAACGAGCACCGGCGCCAGGAGCAGCGCCGCCGTGAAGCGCCAGCCGAGCGGCACGTCCGCCCATATCTGCAGGAGGTCAGGCGGCAATGGCAGGCGCGGGGTGGTGATGGCGTAAGCGAAGTAGGCGCCCAGCGCGAACAGCGAGCCATGCGCCAGGTTGATCTGCTCCATCAGCCCCAGGATCAGCATGAAGCCGAGCGCGATCAGGGCGAACAGCAGCCCCAGCGTGATGCCGTTCAAAAGATGCGGGAGGAGGTTGAGAAGACTGCCCATTCTTCTTCAGTGTTCTGGCGCAAGCACTGGAGTTCTTATTATCCCGGCGCTTGTCGCTGGGATCCATCGTGCAGCATGCTCCGGCGCCCGCAGATGGCTGGATGCCGGGGACAAGCCCCGGCATAACAAACATCGCCCTTGGGTCACCACCTACATCTCGTAGCTCGGCACCTCGGCGTCGGGCTTGAGCTTGCACTTGCCGGGCGCCGCATCATCGAGCGCCGCCTGCGGATTGGTCCAGCTGATAATCTCGAACAGGTCGGAGGCATCCCTGGGCTTGGGGTTGCGGCGGGCGAGGTAGATCGTCTGCTGTACCTGGTGGGTGGCGGCATCGATATGGGCATCGAAGTGTTGCATGCGGTCGGCGGCAGACATCTTATGGCCTTCGAGCGCCTTGATCACCTTGAGATTGTTGGTGGAGCCCGCCCGCTCGACCGCGCGCAGCAGCTCGCGCGTCGCCATGTAGCCGTTGTAGGAGACGTTGCCCGGCACCGGGATCGGCGACTGCGGGTAGGCGGTCTTCCAGCGCTTGACGAACGCGTCGACGCCAGGCAGCGGCAGGTAGTGATACCAGGTGGTGCCGAACACGCCGAACAGGGTCTCGGGCGCGCCCCACACGTCCGGCCAGTCCTGCTGGTTGTTGATCCAGGCGGCCTTGTCCTCCAGCTTCAGCTCGCTCACCTGCTGGCGCAGCGCCTTGATGTCGTCGCCGCCGATGGCGGTTGCCACCACGTCGGGCTTCAGCTGCTGCACCTTGAGCAGGTAGGAGGTGAAGTCGCGCGTGTTCTGCGGCACCAGCAGGTTGTCGATGATGGTTCCGCCGGCCTTCTCGACCTGCGCCTTGGTCGCAGCAGAAGTCGTGTGGCCCCAGACGTAGTCGTTGGTGAGGAGCAACCAGCGCTTACCGATCCTCTCCACCGCGTTCTGCACCGAAGCCTTGGAGAAGTTGGTGCCGTTGCCGTCCCACACGAACTTGACGCGCGAGCAGTTCTCGCCCGCTTCGCTCGGCGCCGACGAGTTGGTGTTGAGGTAGACGGTGCCGTACTTGGCGGCGACCTGTGTGATGGCGTTGGCGACGCCGGAATGCACCGCGCCGATCAGGAACGAGCACTGCTCCTGGGCGATGAAGCGCTCCGCCACGCGGGTACCGGTCGCCGGATTGGTCTCGGTGTCCGCGGTGATCCACTCGACCTTGCGCCCGAGCACGCCGCCCTTGGCGTTGAACTCGTCGATGGCGAGGCGGATGCCGCGCGCGTCGTCCTGGCCGCTGTTGCCGTACTGGCCGCTGGCATCGCAGGTGAGCCCCAGCTTGATCGGCTTGGCGCCCTGCGCCCACACCCGGTTGTGCTCCCAGGGGCCGAAGAACGTGCCAACACCGCCCGCTGCCGCGAGCGTCAGACCGCCCTTGACGATCGTGCGACGGGAAACTGCCATGCGTGTTGGGGCGCTGCTTCTTCATCGTCTCCTCCTTGTGGTCTGGGCGGCCCGTGCTTGGCGGGCCAGCTTGGTATTGATCATAGAATACACATTCTATAGAACGTGTGAAGTGGAATAAATGAGCCATGTGCAATTCAGGGGCGCAACCAGGGGTAAGACGTGCAGCGAATGGACAAACGGCTTTCGAGCAAAGGCAACGCGGTCAGGGCCGATCCCTACGAGGCGCTGCGCGCCGAAATCGCGCGCCGGCATCCGGAATTCTCCGATCGCCTCAAGGTGATCGCCGAGTTCGCGCTCGAGCACCCCACCGAGATGGCGCTGGGCACAGTCGCCGAGGTCGCTAGCAGAGCCAAGGTGCAGCCCTCCGCGGTGGTGCGCTTCGCACACGCGCTGGGGTACGGCGGCTTCAGCGAGATCCAGCAGGTGTTTCGCTCGCGCCTCGTGGCGAGCGTGGCCCCGACCTACAAGGAGCGCATCGCTGGCCTGCGCCGCGACGGCCGTTTCCGCGACACGAACACACCGCACAGCGTCTTGGCGCGTTTTGCCTCGGAGGGTATTGTGTCGCTGGAAAGCCTACAGCAAGGTATCAGTGAGAAGGATCTGGCCCGCGCCATTTCCCTCATAGGCGCGGCAGAGACCATTTTCGTGCTTGGTCTCGGCGGCTCGTTCCCAGTTGCCCTGCATCTCACCTATGTGCTGCGCAAGCTCGGCCGCCGCGTGGCCCTGCTCGATGGCTTGGGCAGTGCGCTCGAGGAGCAGGCCGTAGCGGCCACGCCCGGGGACGCGCTGATTGCCATCAGCTTCAAGAGCTACAATCGCGACACCGTGCGGCTCTTTCCCGAGCTCGTGGCCCGTGGATTGCCAGCCGTTTCGATCACCGACAGCCTGCTCAGTCCGATCGTAGAGGGTGCCGAGGTGGTATTCGAGATCCCCGACATGCCCGAGGCCGCCCTTCGCACGATGGTGGCGCCGATGTGCCTTGCGCAAAGCCTCGCCGTCGGGCTGACGCTGGCGCAGGACTGAAGCGCAAGGTGGCGCGGAGAAAGGACGTCACATGTCCGAACGATCCCTGGAAGGAAAGGTGGCCCTGGTCACGGGCGCCGGACGCGGCTTGGGACGCGCCTTCGCCGAGCGCCTGGCATCGCTCGGCTGCAATATCGCGGTGCACGGCATGCGCGAGAAGGGCCCATCCGAATATGGCGGCACGCACACGCTGAGCGATGTCGCGCGCGAGATCGCGGAGAAGCACCACGTCCGCACGGTGAAGCTGTTGGGCGACCTCACAAGGCCGGACGATATCGAGCGTGTCGTCGGCGAGGCGGCCGCAAGTCTCGGGCCCATCGACATTCTCGTGCACAACGCAGGCGGCGACATCGCGGCCGCCGGCGGCAAGCCCGATCCCAACGACGTCGTGCATATCAAGGCAGAGGACGTGCGCGCGGTCATCGACCGCAACCTGCTGAGCACCATCTTCGTCTGCCAGCGCGTGGCGCGCAACATGATGCAGCGCCGGAGCGGCCGCATCATCACCATAGGGTCGGTGGCAGCCTTCAAGGGGCGCACCAACGCATCGATCTACGCCACCGCCAAGGCCGGCGCCATGCACTTCACGCGCTGCCTCGCCGACCAGATGCGACCCTACGACGTGACGGTCAACTGCATCGCGCCCGGCGACACCCGCACCGAGCGCTTCCTAGCGACCCGAGCCGTCGATCCCGAGCGTCTGGCCGAGGGCGGCACGCTCGACCGCATCGCGACCGTCGACGAAGTGGCGCGCGTGGTGGAGTTCTTCGCCGGCCCCATGGGCGCCTTCGTATCCGGCCAGGTCGTCCGCGTGGACGGCGGCGGCCAGGCGTGGCCCGCATGAGAAGGGCCTTGCAGCTCCCATGGGCTCTCTGACTCGCACCCAGGAAGACCCGAGCACCGGCGTAACGGCGCTGTGGTTTGTCGCCGACGGTTGGGTGCCCAACAACCAGCGTCTCCCGGCCCTGCTCTACCGGCAGGCTATCCCCGCCGACCCCGATCGGGCGGCGGCGTGCGAGGGGTTGTTCGAGCGAGAACGGCTGGCCGCCGCAGTGGCGCAACGGCATCTATCCATTTCATCACTATCACTCCACGGCTCATGAGGTGCTGGGGATCGCGCGCGGAAACGGACGCGTGCTGCTCGGCGGACCCAATGGCACGCCCGTCGAGGTAGGCGCGGGCGATTGCGTGCTGCTGCCCGCAGGGACAGGACACTGCCGGCTCGATGCCAGTGCGGACTTCCTTGTCGTCGGAGCCTACCCGCCGGGACAGGCGTGGGACCTGCGGCGCGACGCATTGTCGGCAGCCGAGCTCAGCGCCATGGCGCGCGTGCCTTTCCCGAGCACCGACCCCGTCAGGGGGAGCAGGGGCGGGCTCTTGGATTTTTGGTTGCAGGTGCCGTGATGAGGCAAGCGAATACGCAGGAAGCAGCGCACGTAGCACGCAACTCCCGCACACAGCATCGACCGCTACTGACAGTGCCGGGCGCGCGCCGCAGCTTGCCCGCCGTGAGACAAGCCAAGAGGCCCATCTGATGCGCACTCGCAAGACCCCCGATAGCCTGCGCTCGGCACGCTGGTTCGCCGCGGACGACCTCAGATCCTTCGGCCATCGCTCGCGCATGAACCAGATCGGCTACGCAGTCGAGGAGTTTCAGGGCAGACCCATCGTCGGCATCATCAACACGTGGTCGGACTTCGCGCAGTGCCACGCGCATTTCAAGCATCGTGCCGAGGACGTGAAGCGCGGCGTGCTGCAGGCCGGTGGTTTCCCTGTCGAGCTGCCCGCCATCTCACTCAGCGAGAGCACGGTCAAGCCCACCACCATGCTCTACCGAAATTTCCTCGCCATGGAGACCGAGGAGCTCATTCGCTCACAGCCCGTCGACGGCGTCGTGCTGATGGGAGGATGCGACAAGACCACGCCCGGGCTCATCCTCGGCGCCACCAGCGCCGGCGTGCCCGCAATTTTCCTGCCGGCGGGCCCAATGCTGCGCGGCAATTGGCACGGCAAGACCCTGGGATCTGGTTCCGACGCCTGGAAGTACTGGGACGAGCGGCGCGCCGGCAACATCTCGACCAAGGATTGGGACGAGATGCAGACCGGGATCGCCCGCTCCTACGGTGTGTGCATGACCATGGGCACGGCGGCGACGATGACGGCGCTGGCGGATGTGCTGGGCATGTGTCTGCCCGGAACCTCGTCGATCCCCGCGGCGGACAGCAATCACGTGCGCATGTGCTCGGCGGCCGGGAGGCGTATCGTCGACATGGTGTGGGAGAATCTGACACCGGCCAGCATCATGACCAAGGCCGCGTTCCACAACGCCATCAATGTCGCCATGGCCATGGGCTGCTCGACCAACGCGGTGGTGCACATCCTGGCTATGGGGCGGCGCGCGGGGCACGCCATCGGGCTCGAGGACTTCGACGCTGCAAGCCGCAAGATCCCCGTCATCGCCAACATCAGGCCGTCCGGCGACACCTATCTCATGGAGGATTTCTACTACGCGGGCGGTCTGCTCGGGCTGATGTCGAGGGTGGCGGACCATCTCGATCTCGAGCAGATCAATGTCAGCGGAGAAACCTGGGCCGAGAGCCTGGAGGGCGCGACCGTCTACAACGACGACGTCATCCGCCCGCTCGACAAGCCGATCTACGAAGAGGGCGCGCTTGCGCTGCTCAAGGGCAACCTCGCGCCCGACGGCTGCGTGATCAAGCCGAGCGCTTGCGATCCGCGTCTTCTGAAACATAGCGGCCCCGCGCTGGTGTTCGACACCTACGAGGAGCTCAAGCGCAACATCAACCGCGAGGACCTCGACGTCACCGCCGACCATGTGCTTGTGCTGAGAAACGCCGGGCCGCGGGGCGGCCCCGGCATGCCCGAGTGGGGCATGCTGCCGATCCCGACCAAGCTGGTGAAACAGGGCGTGCGCGACATGGTGCGCATCTCGGATGCGCGCATGTCGGGCACGAGCTACGGCGCCTGCATCCTGCACGTGGCGCCCGAAAGCTACGTGGGCGGGCCGCTGGCGCTGGTCAGGACCGGCGATACCATCACGGTCGACGTGCCCGCGCGCACGCTGACGCTCAACATCTCCGACGCCGAGATGGCGAAGCGCCGCGCCGCACTCGAGCCGCCGCCGCCGCGCTACGAGCGCGGCTACGGCTGGATGTTCTCGCGCCACATCAAGCAGGCCAACGAGGGCTGCGACTTCGATTTTTTGGAGACGGGCTTCGGCAAACCCGTCCCCGAGCCCGCGATCAATTGAACTTTGCGGACACTCGATGCCCGGCGAAAAAAGGTCCGCTCATGAGAGCAGAACGGACATGCCTGGGCGCGTGTAGGCCGGCCAAGTGCCAGCGGGAATGTCACGGGTTCTGACGCCGCCGTTTGACCTGTAATGTTGTACTCAATAACAATTGCCCTTATTATCAAACCGGGGTTCGGCTGGCGCGCCTTGCTCACATGACGCCGTGCGATCCCAGAGCACAACGGAAGCAAAGTCCTAGGGAAGGAACGGCAATGAAGACCTCCTTGAAGCATTGGCACTTGGCGGCCGTCGTAGCCGCCGCGCTGGCGCTGCCGCAGGCTGCGCTGGCCGATATCAAGGTCGGCGTCACGATCGCGGCCACCGGCTCGGCCGCCGCTCTGGGCGTGCCGGCAAGGAACACCTTCACCGAGCTCTGGCCAAAGGAGATCGCCGGCGAGAAAGTGACGCTCATTCTGCTGGACGATGCCAGCGATCCCAACCAGGCCACCACCAACGCTCGCCGGCTCGTGACCGAGGACAAGGTGGACGTGCTGGTGGGCTCGTCTATCACACCGAGCTCGATGGCTGTTGCCGGCGTGGCACTTGAGAACGGTGTGCCGCACTTCACGCAGTCGCCCGTCGGACTGCCGCCCGGACGCGACAAGTGGACGTTCATGATGCCGCAGAAGGTGTCGCTGATGGCGAGCGCCGTGTTCGAGCACATGAAAGCCAACAAGGCGACGACGGTCGGCTACATCGGCTTCTCCGACAGCTGGGGCGATCTCTGGGTGAAGGAGTTCAAGTCGCTCGCCGAGCCCATGGGCCTCAAGATGGTTGCCGAGGAGCGCTATGCACGTGCCGACACCTCGGTTGCCGGCCAAGCACTCAAACTCGTGGCTGCCAAGCCGGACGTGGTGCTGGTGGGAGCCTCGGGCACCGGTGCGGCCCTGCCTCAGATCGCGCTGCGCGAGCGTGGCTTCACCGGCACGATCTACCACACGCACGGAGCGGTCACTAAGGACTTCATCCGCATCTCCGGAAAGACGGCGGAAGGCGTGATCTTGCCATCCGGGCCGCTGGTCGTGGCGGAGCTGCTTCCCAATAGTCCGCAGACGGCGGCGGCGCTCGAGCACCTGAAGGCCTACGAGGGCAAGTACGGCGCTGGCAGCATCACGCAGTTCAGCGGCCATGCGTTCGACGTTGCCCAGATCCTGAAGCGGGCTGTCCCCGTCGCACTGAAGAGCGCGAAGCCCGGCACGCAGGAGTTCCGCAACGCGCTGCTCAAGGCCATCGAGAGCGAGAAGGAGATTCCCGCGAGCCACGGCGTCTACAATTTCACGCCTGCCGACCATGCGGGTCTCGACGGGCGCGGGCGCGTGCTGCTCACCGTCAAAAACGGCACCTGGGCTCTGGTGAAATAGGGCAACGGCTAGGTACCTCTCTCCCCGTGTAGCCGTGAAGCCGTGTGGGGGAGAGGGAGATCCGCGACTTGCTTCTCGTTACCTGCGTTTCTGCGCGTTCGTGGCTCATCGATTGTGAGTAGCCAGGCGACGCGCAGCCTCGCAGCTCCCGGTCAGCCGGCTGCGCCGCCCAATCCCAAATAGCTCTCCACGACACGCGGGTCGGCGGCGAGAGTGGCGGCCGGGCCTTGAGCGGTGAATTCGCCGAGCTCCATGACGGAGGCGTAGTCGGCAACCTGCAGGGCGGCGCGCGCGTTCTGCTCCACCAGCAGGATCGACACGCCGGTTTGCTTGAGGCCGACGATGATCTCGAAGATGTCGCGGACGATGAGCGGCGCTAGCCCCAGGCTCGGCTCGTCCAGCATCAGCAGTCGCGGCCGGCTCATGAGCGCGCGGCCCATCGCCAGCATCTGACGCTCGCCGCCCGAGAGCGTGCCCGCAAGCTGCGCATTTCGCTCCTTGAGGCGCGGAAAGCGGGCATACACCTCCTCCAGCAGCCGCGCACGCGCGGCCGACGGCTGACGGAAGCCGCCGAGCACCAGGTTGTCGGCAACGGTCATGGAGCCGAACAGCTCGCGCCGCTCCGGCACCAGCGCCATGCCCATCGCCACCCGCTCCTCGATGGCATAGTCGCCGAGCGGAACCCCGTCGAACGTCACGCCGCCCCGCGCGGGCAGCAGCCCCATCACCGCATTGAGCAGCGTGGTCTTGCCGGCGCCGTTGGCACCGATGACGGTGACGACGTTGCCCGGCGCGATGGCGAGCGACACCCCACGCACGGCCTCTACCTTGCCGTACGCGACCGATAGGCCGTCGATAGCCAGCATCGGATGGCTCACACCACGCCTCCGAGATAGGCCTCGATGACCTTCGGATCGGCGCGCACCTGCGCCGGCGGCCCCTCGGCGATCTTGGTGCCGAAATCGAGCACGACGATGTGGTCCGTGAGCCCCATAACGAAGCTCATGTCGTGCTCGACCAAAAGGATGGTGAGGCCCTGCTCCTTGAGGCGCGTGAGCGTGCGGGCCAGCTCGCGTTTCTCCATGTGGCGCAGCCCGGCGGCGGGCTCGTCGAGAAGCAGCAGGATCGGATCAAGGCACAGCGCGCGTGCAATCTCGACGGTCCTGAGCTGTCCCAGCGACAGACTCCCTGCCGGGCGATGCATGTGCGCCGCGAGCCCCATACGCTCTATCTGCCGGGCGGCCTCGTCCATGAGGCGCGCCTCCTCCGCTCTGTCGAGGCGCAGGATGCTGGAGGCCGCGCCCTTGCGCCCGCGCAGGTGCGCACCCAGAGCCACGTTCTCCAGTACGCTCATGGTAGGCAGCAGGTTCACGTGCTGGAACGTACGTCCGATGCCGCGACCAGCGATGGCCTGGGCAGAGCGTCCCGAGATCGGCTCGCCTTTGAAGGCGATATCGCCCACGGTCGGCTGCAGCACGCCGGTCACCAGGTTGAAGATGGTGCTCTTGCCGGCGCCATTGGGCCCGATCAGGGCAACGATCTCGCCCGCGCGCACCCCGAAGCTGACATCGTTGACGGCAACGAGCCCGCCGAAGGTCTTGCGCACGCCGGCAAGCGACAACAGGGCTGTCCCGGCCGGCGGCATCGCGCGGGCCGGGAGTGGCTCCGCCGCGGGTGGACGCGGCGGTTCGGCGCGCGCCGGGATCAGGGCTGCAAGGCGCGGCCACAGTCCCTCTCGCGCGGTCTGCAGCAACAGCACCAGCAGGGCTCCGAACACTATGGTCTCGTAGTTGCCTTTGCCTCCGAACAGGGCCGGCAGGATGCGCTGCAGCTGGTCCTTGAGCAGCGTAACGATGCCCGAGCCCAGGATCGCCCCGCCGACGTGGCCGGCGCCTCCGGCCACGGCCATCAGCAGGTACTCGATGCCGGCGTTGATGCCGAACGGAGTCTGGTTCACGGCGCGCTGCATGTGCGCGTAGAGCCAGCCTGAGACGCCCGCCAGCAGCGCCGCATAGACGAAGACGACAAGCTTCACGCGCGTGGTGCTCACGCCGAACGACTCGGCGGCAAGCGCCCCGCCACGCAGGGCGCGAATGGCGCGCCCCGTGCGTGAGTCGAGCAGGTTGCGCGTGGCAATGGCCGCCAGCAGCACGCACACCCAGATCACGTAGTAGATGCCGCGGCTGTCGTAGAGGTCCCAGCCGGCGACGTTGAAAGGCGGGATGGCCGTGATGCCGTCGTGGCGATGGAACAGCTCCAGCTCCCCGAACAGGAAGTACAGGCTCAAGCCCCAGGCGATAGTGCCGAGCGGCAGGTAGTGGCCGGAGAGCCGCACCGTGGGTAGGCCGAGCACGAGGGCGCCGAGACCGGTTACGGTGAGCGCCACGGGGAGCGTGGCCCATGGCGACCAGCCGTAGCGGGTCGTAAGGACGGCGGTGGTGAACGCGCCGAAGCCACAGAATGCGGCCTGCCCGAACGACGTGAGCCCACCGACCCCGGTCAAAATCACCAGACCGATCGCCACCAGGGCCCCAAGCCCGATGTTGTTGACGAGTGTGATCCAGAAGATCGGCATGCCGGGCAGCACCGGCAGGAGGGCGCCGACGGCGGTGAGTACGACGATCGTGGCGCGGCCCTGCATCCCCTCACTCCTCGTCCTCGGTATGCGTCGTGGTGAGCGAGCGCACCAGGAGCACGGGGAGGATGAGCATGAAGACGATGATCTCCTTGAAGCTCGATGCCCAGAACGATGCAAAGGCCTCGACGATGCCCACCAACAGGGCTGCTGCTGCTGCAATCGGGTAGCTGACGAGGCCGCCGACAATGGCTGCGACGAACCCCTTGAGCCCGATCAGGAAGCCGGAGTCGTAGAAGATGGTCGTAACGGGTGCGATGAGGACCCCACAGAACGCGCCCATCGCGGCGGCGATCAGAAAGGCGAACTGGCCCGACAGGGCAGTACGCACGCCGACCAGCCGCGCGCCGAGCCGATTGACCGCGGTCGCGCGCAGCGCCTTTCCCATGATGGTCCGGTCGAAGAAGTAATAGAGCGTGGCCGCCTGCACGACTGCAGCGAGGCAAATGGCGATGTTCTGACCCGACACGGGGATCGGCCCCGCCGCAAAGCCCGACGTGAGGAGCGGGCTCGCGCGCATGCCCTCGGGGCCGAAGAACAGGAGGCTGAGCCCAGTCATGGAGAAGTGGGCTCCCACCGCCGCGATCAAAAGCACGAGGATGGAGGCCTCCGCCAGGGGCTGGAAGGCGATGCGATAGAGGTAGGGGCCCATGGGCGCCACGATGGCGATCGCGAGTAGGGCCTGGGGTACCGGCCCAAGGCGCATTGGCGCCAGCCACCACACGAGCGCGGCGATCACGAGCGGCGGGAGGACGAACGCGAGCACCAGATGACCCAAGACCTTGATCGACAGGCGCCTGCGCTTACTCCAGGCTTCCACCAGCAGCGCCAGCACGGCAAAGACGACGAGCAGCCCCAAGGTGCCTGGCACGCGCCCCAGGTCGAGCACGGCGAGCGTGAGCGCACCATAGGTGACGAACTCGCCCTGCGGCACCAGAATGACGCGCGTGACCGCGAAGACCAGCACCAGGGCCAGGGCCAGGAGGGCGTAAATGGCTCCGTTGATCACGCCGTCCTGTAGGAGGAAGAGAAGGATCGTGCTGTCCAAGCGCTGGCGCTCCGCATCGGCTCGAAGATGGCAGGGTGGACGCCGGCGCTCCCGAGCACACGCCCGGGGTCAGCCTGCGGACGGATTGCCCGCCGGCCGTACAGGTTGCGGGCAGTTGCTGGCCGGTTGAGCTGTTGCCACCGCTCGCTGCGACGGCTCTGGGCCCAGGTACTCCTCCCCACGGGTTATTTTGTAGTACCGAATAACAATTATGCTGTACCCTATCAAGCAGCATGAAACCACATTTGCCCGCCACTTCGGTCGATCACCCGCCTGCCGCAGGAGAGCCAGCGCCTAGAAAGGCGAGGCGACAGACCGGAGAGGGCGCGCAGAAGAAGGGCGCGACAAGGGTCAGGAGGCGGGCGGAAGACGTTCCCGCAAAGCGTGCGCCCCCTGTCGATCTGGGACCGCTCGGGGACAAGATCGGCTACGTACTGCGACGCGCACAGCTTGCCGTGTTCGACGACGTGATCCGAAGCTTTGCAGAGCTCGACCTGCGGCCTGGGCAGTACAGCGTGCTGGCGGTGGTCGGGCACAGGCCTGGTCTGAAGCAGTCGAGCGTGGCGGCTGCGCTAGGCATTCAGCGCGCGAACTTCGTGGCGCTGATCAACGCCCTCGAGCGCCGCGGGCTGGCCCGGCGCAGCGCCGTGCCCAACGACCGACGCTCCTATGCGCTCCACCTGACCGCGGAGGGTGAGCGGGTGTTGGCGCGTGCCAATGCACGCGTGGCTGTCGTCGAGGCACGCCTCGACGCTAAGCTCGGGCCGGGCGGCCGCGCTCGGCTCTTGAGCCTGCTGCGGCGGCTGAGCGCCGAAGGCTGAGCCGGCGGCCGGTGTCGACGGTCGGCGCTGGGTCGCCCCTGGCGGCGATGTTTACGAGCTGGGCCGGCCAGCACCAGGCGTAAGGGACTACTGCGGGTTTGGCTACGTGGCTCACGGCCGCTTCGACTTGGGTCGGCCGTTATGGCCCAATTTGCTCGATATGACCGACAATAGGGTCAGGAACTGTTGGCGCCTGTTCTCAGGCAGTGCGCTAAGAACACGCTGGTCGACGTTTCTTACCAGCGGTTCCGCGTGCCGCAGGAGGCGTTGGCCTGCACTCGTAAGCTTTACGGCGTAAGCGCGACTATCCCTACCGCTCCGCCGTCGGCTTACCAGCTGCCGGCGGATTAGGCGATGCACGATGTCGCCAAGCGTAGCGCGATCAATGCCGGTGCGCTGGGACAGTGTTCGCTGACTGGCTCCTTCGTTCTCGTCTATGGCAATGAGAACCGCGAGTTGCCTCGGCGTGGTGCCAGCGACGCCGGACAAGAACACATCGTTGGCCTGTTGCATTGCTCTGTGAAGCAGGTGAAGTGGGGACCGATCCGTCATCATCTCTAACTGCGTTCCCTCTTTGGAGGGCGCAACTCATCAGACTAATCCGCACTCTGTCAATTCGTCGTGCAAGGCATTGCGAAACCGCCCGCGCAATAGTTGCCGGAATGCGCCACTGATGGATGATGCGCTCGCCCCCGGGCGAGCAACGCGTAGCCAGGACAGCCCGCTCCTTTCTTCTGCATGAGCGTTGCTACGCGTGCCGCGGGGTGTGATTTCGTCGGCTTCCGGCTACTTCGCGGAGTTTTTCCAGAGGCACCTTGGCGGTGAGTGCGTCAATGCTGGCATTCGCGCAGACGTTGAGCACCCAGCCTTCGAACTCGAGGCGCCGCCCCGCTTGCGTGAGCCCAGACCCTTAGCGCACGTCGGCTCGCCTCTCACCGAAGGCGGGAGACCCTTACTCCATCGGCAATACGGTCGCTCGGGTGCAACACGACCTGGGTCCCCTTGCGCAAACCACCCAGCACTTCCGCAAAGGTGGAGTTGCGGTGGCCGATGTCCACCTCCCTTGCCCAGGCGCGCCCCCGATCGACGGCGAACACCGCCCACTGGTCTCCTTTGCGGAATAGCGCGCTGATCGGCACGCGCAGCGCGTTTGGGGCCTCGTAGACGTTGATCTTGACGAATACGCGGAATTCGTGCCCTAGCCGCGTCGAGGCCGCAGGTGCCCCTTGCAGCTCCAGAATCGTGCGCACGCGCTGCTCCTCGATGCCGAGGGCGGAGACCTTGGTGAAGCCGGCGGGCTCCACGCGCACGACCTGGGCTGCCAGAGGCGGCCCACCCCAGCCCTCCACCGCCGCCTCGGCGCCCTCGCGCACCTTGACGGCATCGGCCGACAGCAGCTCGACCACGATCTCGATATTGCCCGGGTCGCCGATCTCGACCAGCGGCGTGCCGGCAATGACGACCTTCTCGCTCTCATGAATGAGCCGCAGCACCCGGCCGCTCACCGGCGCCCGCACGTTGACACAGCAGCCCACTGGCACCTCGCCCTTCCAGGCTTCGTCGGGCGCCGTCAGCCGCGCCTGCGCGCTCTCCACCTCCCGCTTGCGCACCTCCAGATTGGACGCGGCGCGCGCAAGGGCTGCACGGCGGGTATCGACATCGAGCCGCGCCTTCTCGAGCGCGCGCACAGCGATGGTTTTGGAATGCGCCAGCGCATTTGCGCGGCCAAGCTCGGCCTCGGCGAAGCCCAGCTCGGACTGGGCCTGGCGCACCTCCGCCTCGGCGAGCGCAACCGCCGCCCTGGCGGCAGCGGCCTGCGCCTCCAGCTCACGCAGAGTGCGCACATCCAGGAACGGCGGCGCCGTCGGCTCGATGATGGCAACGAGCGTGTCGTCCTTTTTCACGGGATCGCCGGGCTCCAGCAACCGGCGCAGCACCTTGCCGCTGATCGGCGCGGAGACGGCGTAGACGTCCTTGATGCGGGTCTTGCCCTCCTCGTCGACGGTCACGAGCACCTTTCCTTGGGTCACCTCGGCGAGGTCCACGGCAACCGGCTTGGGCCACAGGGCCCAGGTGAATGCGCCAACGACTGCCAGGGCAGCCAGTGCCATGAGACCTCGCTTGACGGTGAACATCGCTGCCAGATTCATGGGGTCGACTCCTAGTCCCTGGTCTTGAGAACGGCGATCAAGTCGAGCTTGTTGATGCGCTGGCGCACGATGAGCGCCGAGGCGGTAGTGGCTGCAAGCACGACAAGGCTCGCCTTGGCGTACGTCGCCGGGCTGATCGTGAACGGCACGCGATAGAGATCGCTCGAGAAGGCCTGCATCAGCAGCCAGCCGAAGCCGTAGCCGATCACCCACCCGAGCGGGATGGCAACGGCCGTCAGCAGTGCAAGCTCGGTCAGCAGGACGCTGGCCACCTCGGCGCGCGTGAAGCCCAGCACCCTGAGGCTCGCCAGCTCGCGGGCATGCTCGGAGAGCTGGATGCGGGCGCTGTTGTAGACGACGCCGAAGGCGATGATCACAGCCAGCGTAGCGTACACGGTCACCATGTAGTTCATGTTCTGCTCGATGGTGGCGCGAAAGCGGGTGAGCGCCTTGTTCTGCAGCCCGATGGAGCCGATGGCCGGTGTCGCCTTGATGGCGGTGAACAGTTCGTGCTGGGCTCGCGTGTCGTAGGCGATGTGCACGCCGGTGACGCGTGGTCCCTCGTCGGTGATGCCGTGCAGGGCATCGAGGTCCATGAAGGCCATGAGGCCGAAGTAGCTCTGGATGATGTCGGTGACGGGCACCAGGCGCGTGCCGCGCCGGCCTTCGAGGAACTCGACATCCACCATATCGCCGCGCTTCAGCGCCAGCACCTCGGCTACGCGCGCGTCGATCATGAGTCCGCCTTCCGGAAGCACAGCCGGCCGGGAATCGATATCGAGCACCCGCGACAGGTCCATATCCCTGGGCTTGCCGGTAATCGCCAGCTTGCGTGTGAGATGACCATTGCGCAGCCGCACCGAAATTGTCCGGTATGGTTCGGCGCGCAGAACCCCGGGCAAGCGCTCTGCGGCCTGAACGGCGCGCGGATGCTTGTCATCGGCGAAGATCAGGGTTGCATGCTGGCGTTCGGTGCGAAAGAAGGCAATGTCGATCATCAGCTCGACCGAGTCGAAGGAGAGCAGCGCCATTACCAGCAAGGCCACGCCCAAGGAAACGCCGAGCGAGGTGAGGCCAGCGCGTAGCGGACGCCGCACCATTTGCCGCAGCGCCATGATGCTGAGCTGCGAGGCTCGAATTGGCAGGCGCGGCCAACCCTTGAACAGGCGGCGATAGGACACGGGAGCCGGTGGCTGCATGGCCACGGCGGGCGCAAGCTGCAACACTTGGGTGACGGCTCTCACCGCGCCGATGACCGCTGAGACTAGGGAGACGATCCCCGCAGTCGCGTAGACATCCGTGTCGTGCTGGAAGAGCAGGAACGGAAAGTGGAAGAAGTCCGCGTAGAGACGGGTCAGCCCATGGCCGAGCCATGCACCCGCAAAAAAGCCCAGCGCAATCCCCAGGCTGGCGATGGCCAGCACGAACTTCACATAGTGGCTGGCGATGGCGACGGGACTATAGCCAATCGCCTTCAGCAGGCCGATCTGCTCGCGTTCCAGCGCGATCAGTCGCGTCAGCGTCATGTTGATGAGAAACGCCGACACCAATAGAAAGACCGGCGGTATCACCCGGCGCAGGGCGTCGAGCTGCTGGAGCTCGGCGTCAAGGAATGCATGGGAGAGCTGGTCCTTGCGGCCGTATGCGCCGGTGCCGCCATAGCGGGCGAGCAGACCGTCAAGCTTTTCGATCACGCTGGCCTCGGAGGCGCCCGTCAGCAGCTGCAGGCTCACCGAGTTGAAGGCGCCGTCGAGATCGAACAGAGCCGCCGCTGCTTTCTCCGACATCCACATGACTGCAAAGCGGCGGTCGTCGGGCATCAGGTCGCCTGGCCCCAGCGCGTATACGAACTCCGGCGACAAGGCGATGCCCACCACTTTCAGCTCGCGCTTCTTGCCGTTGAGGATGGCCCTGATGGTGGAGCCGAGACTGAGGCGATGCGCCCTGGCGAACGCATCGTTGACGGTGACCTCGTCGGTCCGCTCCGCTTCCGGCAGCCGGCCTTCGCGCAGATGCAGGCGGTTGAGACGCTGTGCCACGAAGTCGGGCAGCTGAAATGATTTGCCCTGTCGCAGGCTCCTCCACGCCCTCCACATCGAGCAGGGCAAGCCTTGCGATGCGGGTCTCCGCCGCCGCCACTCCCGGGATGGCCAGGATCTGCTCGGCCAGCGACTTCGGCGCACGCCGGACCTCGGCGAACACGTCGGCGAACCGGTAGCGCTCGTAGTAGGCACGCCGCGTCTCGTCGAGCGATCGAAAGGCGCCGCTCGCCAGCACGAAGGTGGCGGCCCCCGACGCGACGACGAGGGCGATCGCCAGCGCCTGCGCCCACATGCGCCTCAAGTCCCGGATCAGTTTGCGGTCGAGCATGCGCATAGGGCTCACCAGCTGATCGCGGAAGCCGGCTTGCGGCTTTCGTTGGTGAACGTCCCCGTGATGCGTCCGTCGCCGAACAGGAACACGCGATGCGCCATATCTTTGATGGCGGCGTTGTGCGTGATGAGCGCCGTCGTCGTACCGAGCTGCTCGTTGATCAGGGAGAGCGCCTCCAACACGCGAACGCCGGTTTTGCTGTCGAGCGCACCCGTGGGCTCGTCGCACAACAGCACGTCGGGCTGCTTGGCGATGGCGCGGGCGATGGCGACGCGCTGCTGCTCACCGCCCGACAGCTGGGCGGGGAAATGGTCCAGCCGCTCGCCCAGCCCTACCAGCTCGAGCGCGGCCTCAGGGGTGAGCGGGGTGCGCGCAATCTCGGTGACGAGCGCCACGTTCTCGCGCGCGGTGAGCGAGGGGATCAGATTGTAGAACTGGAACACGAACCCTACGTGGTCGCGCCGGTAGGCGGTGAGGCCGGCGTCGTCGAGCGCGGTCAGCTCGTGGTCGCGGAAGCGAGCGAACCCAGAGGTAGCCCGGTCCAGCCCGCCGAGGATGTTGAGGAGCGTCGACTTGCCCGAACCGGACGGGCCCAGCAGCACCACAAGCTCGCCTGAGTAGAGCGTCAGATCCACCCCAGCGAGCGCATGCACCACGATCTCACCGTTGCGGTAGACCTTGGTCAGGCCCCGCGCCTCGAAAACCGCTTCGGGCGTAGGTCGTGGCAGGGGATTGAGCACTGCTTGCCGCCAGTCCTGTTGCATTGGGCTCACGCAGGCGCCGCCGATGCATCCGAGGGGCAGTTATCCGCCTGGCCGGGCGTGCTTCTTTGATCCTGCGCAAAGCCCGCGGTGGCTGCAGCTGACAATGCTTCCGCACACGCTGGGAGGAAATTGCCATGGCTATTGCGGATAAGCTGCCGTCGACCACGGCTGTCGAACGGCCAAGTTCATCGGTTCTGAACTGGGGGTTGATGCTCGCGATCGCCGTCCTGATCGCGGTTATCTTGCTGCCCACGCCGGCAGGCTTGCCGATGGCCGGCCAGCGCATGCTGGCCGTGCTGGCGTTCGCAGTCATCGTGTGGATGACGGAAGCGCTGGACTACGCCGTTTCCGCCCTCGTCATCGCCGCGCTCATGGCATTCCTCCTCGGCACCGCACCCAGCGTCGCCAACCCTAAGGTGCTGCTCGGCACCAGCGCTGCGCTCGGCATCGCCTTCAGCGGCTTTGCCACCACGGCATTGGCGCTGGTCGCCGCCGCGCTGTTCCTCGCCGCTGCCATGCAGGTCACCGGGCTAGACCGGCGCATCGCCCTAGTCATCCTTTCCCGCGTCGGCACCGAGACCCGAAGCGTGCTCGCCGGCTCCATGCTGGTCGGCATCGTGCTGGCCTTCCTGGTGCCCTCGACGACCGCACGCGTGTCCTGCCTGGTGCCGATCATGCTTGGCATCATCGCCGCCTTCGGCATGAGCAAGAAGAGCGCGTTCGCCGGCATGCTGATGATCACCACCACGCAGACCGCGAGCATCTGGAACGTCGGCATCAAGACGGCCGCCGCGCAGAACATGGTGGCCATCGGCTTCATCGAGAAGTACACTGCAGGCCACCATCACCTGGGGCGAGTGGCTGGTCGCAGCCGCGCCCTTCGCCATCATCATGACTATCGCGCTCTACTTCGTGATGACGCGCATGCTGCCGCCGGAGGTCAAGGAAGTGCCGGGCGGACGCGACGCCATCCGCAAGCAGCTTGCCGATCTGGGGCCGATGAAGGCCTCCGAGATCAAGCTGCTCGCCATCTCGCTCACCCTGCTGGCGTTCTGGGCCACGGAGGGCGTGCTGCACCGCTTCGACACCAGCTCGACCACCGTTGCAGCGATCGCGCTCATGTTCCTGCCCGGCATCAGCATCATGACCTGGAAGCAGGCGCAGCCCGAATATCCCCTGGGGCACGGTGGTGCTGTTCGGCATCGGCATCAGTCTCGGCACGGCGCTGCTGCAGACCCGGGGCGCGGTGTGGCTGGCGGACCTCATGGTGGCCCAGTTCGGGCTGAAGCTGGCAACCGCCTTCTTCATCCTGGGCGTCATGAGCCTGTTCCTGATCGTGATCCACTTGGGGTTTGCCAGCGCCACCGCGCTGGCGTCCGCCATGGTCCCCATCATCATCGCCGTGCTGCAGGGCGTCGGCACCCAGGGCATCAACATCGTCGGCATGACCATGCTGCTGCAGTTCGTGGTGAGCTTCGGCTTCATCCTCGTGGTCAACGCGCCGCAGAACATGGTGGCCTACGGCACCGAGACCTTCGAGGCCAAGGACTTCGTGCGCACGGGCCTGGTGCTGACCGTCATCGCCTTCGCGCTGGTGATGATCCTGGGCGCCACCTACTGGCGCTGGCTCGGATACGTCTGAGGAGGTCGATTAGGGTCAACGCAGGGGCGCGGGCCGGCACCGCGATGCCGCAAATTGGAGACCGGTCGTCTCGAGGATCGACGGGCAGCGCCCGGCTCTATGAGGCGAGCCGCAGCAGCGCTGTTCAAGGCGTTGGCAGCGCGCAGCAAGGTCTTCGGCCGGATTGAGCCGCATCAAACCCCGCGAGGAGTAAGCGGCATAGGATGCGTATCCAGTTGATGAGCAAAATGGCGGCGACAATGAACAAGCAGCCCACGCGGGACGAGCACTCCGAGATTCGCGCCTTGCTCGGGCTCGACCAACCGCGAGTGTCGCGATTCCTGAGTCGCAGGCTGGTGGCATGGGCCGGACTGGCCACGCTTCTGCTGCTGCTTGCCGTCGCCGCAATGTTCCGCGCGGGCTCGGGCGCCGAGCAAAGCTTCGTGGTGGAGCCGGCAACCCGCACTGATCTCACGGTGATCATAACGGCGACGGGCTCCGTGCAGCCCACCAACCAGGTCGATGTCTCAAGCGAGCTGTCGGGCACCATCCGCAACGTCCTGGTGGACTTCAACTCGCCGGTGAAGGTTGGCCAGGTGCTGGCCGAGCTCGACACCGACAAGCTCAAGGCGACGCTGAACAGCTCGCGTGCCAGGCTTGCCTCGGCAAAAGCCAAGGTCCTCGATGTCGAAGCCACGCTGGTGGAAAAGAAGCTGGCCTACGAGCGCAAGAAGACGCTCTCCACAAACAAGGTCTCGTCCCAGCAGGACCTGGACACGGCCAAGGCCGCACACGACCGGGCGGAAGCCGCGGTCGAGAGCGCCAAGGCCGATGTGGGCGTCGCCGAGGCCGACGTGCAGCTCAACGAGACGAACCTCGTCAAATCGCGCATCGTTTCGCCGATCAATGGCATCGTGCTGAAACGCAACGTCGATCCCGGACAGACCGTCGCCTCCTCCTTGCAGGCCCCGATCCTGTTCACGATCGCCGAGGATCTCGCGCAGATGGAGGTCCAGGTCGACGTCGATGAAGCCGACGTGGGCAAGGTCAAGGAAGGCCAGCAGGGCGCGTTCTCGGTGGACGCGTATCCGGACCGGAAATTCCAGGCGCGCATCCGCGAGCTGCGCTACGGCTCCGAGGTGGTGCAGGGCGTCGTCACCTACAAGGCGGTTCTTTCGACCGACAACGCGGGCCTGCTGCTGCGGCCGGGCATGACGGCAACGGCCGAGATCGTCGTGCAGCAAGTCGCCCAGGCATTGACCGTTCCCAACGCTGCGCTGCGATACGCTCCGCCGTGCCAAGCAGGTTTCGGAAAGCGACCAGTCTCCTGCGCAGGCTCCTGCCCGGGCCGCCCGCCGTTCCGGGCGGCGAGCCAGAGAGAGGAGAGCGGACCCAGCCGAAGGATATGGATTGCTGAAGAACGGGTGCCGCTGTGCCCGTCCCTGTGCTGATCGGGGTGTCGCGACGGGCAAGCGTACGGAGATCGTCAAGGCGAGATCGCGGAAGGGCAGAGCGTCATCGTCGACAGCACGACCGCCAAACGGTGAGGCAGACGCGCTGTGCACAGAGCCGATTGATCAGCCCCTAACGCTGATCGAGTTCACGGCCGTCACCAAGGTCTACGGCTCGGGTGACGCGGCCGTTCATGCCCTCGCCGGCGTCGACCTGAAGATTCAGGCGCAGGAGTTCGTCGCCATCATGGGCCCGTCGGGCTCCGGCAAGTCGACGGCCATGAACATCATCGGCTGCCTCGATACGCCGACCTCGGGATCGTATTTCTTCAAGGGCATCGATGTCGGTCGCCTCGGCCGCGACCAGCGCGCCCTGCTTGCGCCGGCATTTCCTCGGCTTCGTATTTCAGGGCTTCAATCTGCTTTCCCGCACGTCGCGCCATCGAGAACGTCGAGCTGCCCCTGGTCTATCGCGGCATGCCGTTCGAGGAGCGGCGCGAGCTGGCGACGCAGGGCGCTCGATCGCGTCGGGCCTCAAAGGCCGCGAGCGCCACACGGCCAGTCAGCTGTCGGGCGGCCAGCAGCAGCGCGTCGCCATTGCACGCGCGATCGTCACCAACCCCGCCGTCCTGCTCGCCGACGAGCCGACCGGCAACCTCGATACCAAGACCAGCCGGGAGATCATGGATCTGCTCACCAGCCTCAACCGCGACCAGGGCATCACGGTGGTCATGGTCACGCACGAGGCCGACATTGCAGCCTACGCGCGGCGCGTCATCCGCTTTCGTCGACGGCCGCATTGCCTCCGACGTGACGAACAAGGAGGTCGCGTGATGGTCTACGAGACGATCAAGCTGGCGCTGCAGGCGATCCTGCGCAATGTGCTGCGGTCGTTTCTCACGACGCTCGGCATCGTCATCGGCGTCGGCGCCGTCATCGCCATGGTGACGATCGGCAACGGCACGACGGCCAAGGTCGCCGCGGACCTAGCCAAGCTCGGCAGCAACCTGCTGTTCGGTCCGTCCCGGCCAGTTCGGACCCGGCCGCGCCAGCGCCGAGGCGAAACCCTTCAACATCCGCGATGTCGAGGCCCTGAAGGCGCAGCTGCACGGCGTTCGCGCCGTGGCACCGGTGAGCCAGAAGGTCGACGACCATCATCTACGGGTCGGAGAACCGCAGCACGCCGGTCGACCGGCACCGATAACGGCTATTTCATCACGCACGACTGGCAGCTCACTGCCGGCCGCCGCTTTCTGGAGGGCGAGGTCCGCAGCGGCCGTGCCGCCTGCGTGATCGGCGAGACCGTGCAGGGAGAAGCTGTTCGGCAGGAACGATCCGATCGGCCGCAATATCCGCGTCAACAAGATCTCATGCGAGGTCATCGGACTGCTGGCATCCAAGGGCCAATCCAGCTTCGGCACGGACCAGGACGACATCGTGATCGTGCCATTGCGCATGTTTCAGCGGCGCATCGCCGGCAACTCGGATATCTCCACGATATGGGTGTCGGCGGAGGAAGGAACGGACACCGCCAAGGTTCAGGCCGACATCGAACGGCTGCTGCGCGAGCGGCGCAACGTCAGCTCGAGCAAGGACGATGACTTCTCGGTCCGCGACATGAAGCAGATCGCGCAGACCCAGACCGCCACGACAACCGTTCTGACGGGTCTGCTGGGGGCGGTTGCAGGCGTGAGCCTGCTGGTCGGCGGCATCGGCATCATGAACATCATGCTGGTGTCGGTCACCGAGCGGACGCGCGAGATCGGCATCCGGCTGGCGATCGGCGCGCTGGAGGGGCAGGTGCTGATGCAGTTCCTGGTGGAGGCGGTGGTGCTGTCGGGGCTCGGCGGCCTGATCGGGATCACGCTGGGCTTGTCGCTCGCGGGCCTTGCGACGCGCGCTCTCGACGTGCCCTTCGTGCTCGATCCGACCATCGTGCTGATAGCGTTCGCCTTCTCTGCGTTTGTTGGCGTCGTGTTCGGCTACTTCCCGGCGCGCCGCGCGGCCCACCTCGACCCGATCGAAGCGCTGCGGCACGAGTGAGTGTTGCTGCGCCGCCCGGCGGCAAGGCAGGCGCCTCACTTGCCGCCCCCTGATCTAAGGGCGCGGTGGCAAAGCCGCTCGTGCCTCGGGGTGTGCAGTCAAGAAGTGGCGGAGAGCCATGAAGAGCCCGCGGGCATGCTTACGATCGCCTCGCGCGAGCGCTACGCGGATATCGTCCCGCAGCATATCCCGGATCGTTTCCGCGCCGTGATCCTGACAGAGGAGGTATTGCGCCAGCGCGGTGGCTGCAATCTCGGGGATGTGCTCATGCTCAGCGATGGCCAACACCTCTTCTTCGGTGAGGCCGCACATGCAGATGCAATCTTCCAGTGTGATCATGGGTGCCATCGGCTAGACAGGGGAAATTCAACATGGCTGCCGAGGCTGGGCATTGACACTTGTCAAAGCAGGCACGGAAAATCGCTGCGCTAGGTTTAGCCGGACGTGTTTGTTTCCGCTCATCCCCGCTGAAACATCAGGGCGCTGCAGCATGCTCGTAGATGTCCTCTTCCTGCGCGTTGTGGATGCGCACGAGCGCCTCGATGGCTTCAATCACGCGCTGGGCGTCACGGATCAGGTAGCGATCTGCATCGGCAGGAAGTAGGCCGTCGGCAATGCAGCCGAGCAGCCTCGCCTGATGGATAATCTCCCGATGTGCCCGGCTCATCGCGCCGAGGCCGTGTGCGTCGGAGAGGAACTTCGATAGGCGGGGGTAGACGGCACTTTCATCATCGCGTTCGTGCACCACGATTTGCCCCGCAACGAGCCGGTTCGCCTCGGCAATCAGTGCCACGGCGGCGGAGGGTTCGGCATCGTCCAGGGCATCGGCAATCGCCCGCAGGCGGTCAAGCGTTACCTCGAGCCGCACATGGTCCTCCCGCAACGCGCGCGCCGTCGCAGGCGGCATGGCTTGCCGACCAAATTGCCGGCCGGGGCCCAGCGCGCGAAGCGCGTTGAGTATGACAGCCACGTCGATGGCTTCTTGGGTGAGCGCTCCGGCGACTGGCGTCAGCCATCCAACCGCGGCGGCGGCCATTGCCAGTCCCGACAGAGCCATTCCGGCCACGATGCTTTGCACTGCGATCGTGCGGGCGCGGCGTGCAATGATCACGGCGTCCGAAACCCGGTCCAGACGGTCAACGAGAATGACGACGTCGGCGGCCTCCGAAGAGGCACTGGCGCCGCGGGCACCCATGGCGATGCCGACATCGGCCTTGGCCAGCGCCGGCGCATCGTTGATGCCGTCGCCGACCATCAGCGTCGGATGCAGGCGCTGCTCCATGGCGACCGCATCGACCTTGTCGGACGGCACACGGTCGGCGAGGACGGCGTCGAGATCGAGGGCGGCGCCGATCGTCTCGGCGGCATCGGCGCGGTCGCCGGTCACCATCACGATGCGCGCCACCCCGGCGGTTCGTAGAGACTGGACGGCACGCGGCGTGTCACGCCTGAGCTCGTCTCCTAGCAACAAAGCGCCAATGGTACGCCCGTCGACGGCGACGAAGACACAGAGCGCCGATCGCCAAGCGGCGCGCCGCAGCGCGCGCACTGCCCAGTCCTCCGGCCTCCTGGAGCCGTGTACGAGCTGGCGCGAACCGGCCCTCACCTCCCGGCCGCCAATCTGGCCGAACACGCCAGAGCCCATGGTTTCGCGCACATTTGATGGAATTTCGAGCCGCAGGCCCTTCGCCATGGCCGCGGCGACAATTGCCGTCGCCACGACGTGCTGCGATGCCTGCTCGAGAGACGCCGCCAGCCACAGCACCTCCTCTGCCCTCTCGCCCGGAGCCGTCTCGATGGCGACGAGGCGCGCGCCGCCGACCGTAAGGGTGCCGGTCTTGTCGAACATCACCGTGTGGGTCCGTGCCAGCGCTTCGAGAGGCCCGCCACCCTTGATGAGGATGCCGCGTCTGGCAGCCTGCGATACGCCGGCGATGAAGGCGACAGGTGCGGCGAGGATCAACGGGCACGGGGTAGCCGCAACCAGCACGGCCAACCCTCGGATCGCATCGCCCGAGAGGAGCCAGGCACCGGCTGCTATGACGAGCGTGATCGGCAGCAGCAACAGCGCGTAGCGATCCGCCAGGCGTATGAACGGAGCTTTGGCGGTCTGGGCCGCCGTGACCATGCGCACGATGCCGGCATAGGTGCTCTCGCCTGCAGTCGCGGTGGCTCTCAGCTCGAACGTCTCGCCCGCGTTCAGCGTCCCGCTGCGCGCAAGCTCTGCCTGGCGGCGATTGACGGGCATCGGCTCGCCGGTCAGGGCCAACTCGTCGATCATGGCGGCCGGACTGGTGATCACCCCATCGACCGGGATGACCTCGCCCGCGCGCACCAGGATCGTATCGCCGAGGGCCACCTGCTCGATGGCCACGTCCTCAACTGCAGCGCCCGAACGGCGGTGTGCAATTCGCGGCGCCCTGTCGACTAATGATTTGAGGTCGCGTTCAGCGTGGGCAACGGCAAAGTCTTCGAGCACGTTGCCGCCTGCATACATGACGGCCACAACAGCCGCGGCAAGACCTTCACCGAGGAGAAGGGCGGCAGACATGGAAACGAAGGCGACGGCGTCGACCCCCATGCGGCCCGACAGAAGATCGCGCACCATCGAGGCCAGAAGCACAACAACAACAGGCAACGTCCCGCACGCCCACATCCACTGAGCGAGCACTGTCCTGCCAGACAAGGATGCGATGAGGCCAAGGACGAGCCCCCCAAGAGCGGTGGCGATCAACCCTCGCCGGATGATGCGTTCTGCGGCCATCGCCAATGATCATCGTCCTGGGAATGCATGCGTTGCCCACGCATGGTGCGGTCGTGCGACTTCGCAGCGAATTCACGCCATGGTCGAAGGCCTTCTTTGCTGCCTGATGGCATAGAACAACGCGCTGCGGCGCGTTTGATTGGGATCAACCGGCCTCGTTGCATAGCCGGCGAGCATGCCCACACCAGCCGCCGATTCTGCTTTGACGACGGTCAAAGTGAAGGTGCTCCGCTAGGGGTACGAGCCAAGGGTTGGCGATAGCCCTCAAGCGTGCAACAGATGAACCTCCCAAGACCATTTGCCGACCGTCGTGCTGCCGGCCGCGCGTTGGCAAAAGCGCTGGCGGCGAGGCATCTCACTGCCCCAGTGGTGCTTGCCCTGCCGCGTGGGGGCGTTCCGGTTGCAGCCGAGATCGCAAGCGCGCTTGGGGCACCTCTCGACATCGTGCTCGTGCGGAAGATCGGCGTGCCGTTGCAGCGCGAGCTGGCAGTTGCGGCGGTCGTCGATGGCGGCGAGCCGGAGGTGGTGGTCAACAAAGATGTCGCCGAGCTTGCCGGCATCACCGCGGACTATATCGATGCCAGCGTCAAACAAGAGCTCGAGGAGATCGAGCGGCGCCGCAAAGCCTATCTGCAGGGGCGCGCGCGGGTGCCGCTCGAGGGCCGAACCGTGATCCTCGTCGATGACGGCATAGCAACGGGGGCCAGCGTCCGAGCCGCCTTGAGAGGGCTGCGGAGGAAGGCACCCAAGGTACTTATCCTGGCTGTTCCGGTTGCCCCGTTGGAGACCATCGAGGCTCTCAGGAACGAAGTTGATGAGATCGTCTGCCTGCGCATGCCTGATCCGTTCTTCGCCATCGGCATGCACTACGCCGACTTTCGCCAGGTGAACGACGATGAGGTTATTCGCCTCCTTGCCGAGCAGCCGGACGAGCGCACACCGCCCGCGCAGGGAGAAACAGCAAAGGCGCAGACTTCCCGCGCCGCGCTTGAGGCGGCTTCCCGACCTCCACGCAGCAGCGGCTGATTTGCAGGTGGAGTCCAAGTACCGGTTCCAAGGGTCAAGGCATTGAGCAAGATCAAATGGGCCTTGCGGGCGAGTGGCTATGGATCTTCCAAGGTTCGAAACTCTACGAGGCGAGGCTAGTAAAATGACAAAGCAACCGAAGCGCATCGAGGTGCGTTCAAGCGAGGAGCTGCCGCCGCTCGCCATCTCACCCGAGAAGGTATGCTTCGTGATCGTCAAGGCGCGAGAATTCGATGTCAAAGACGTGGTGACCGAGCCCGATACGGGTTCCAACCCTTCCGATGACAAGATGATCTCCGTCCTGGAGGATCACGGCGACGACCCCGTGGTAGAGGAGCTGACCTCTTTCATTTCCAGCATGAGCGAGGACGAGCAGATCGATCTCGTCGCGCTCGCCTGGCTTGGGCGCGACGACAACACGATCGACGATTGGCAAGCCCTTCGCAAAGAGGCGGCCCGCGCCCACAGCACTCGGACTACCCACACAGCCGACTACCTCCTCGGCACGCCACTCGTCAGCGACTATCTCGAGGAGGGGTTGTCACTTTTCGGGTTGTCGTGCGAGGACTTCGAAGCCAATCGGCTGTGATGGGGCGCAGGCGCAGGCGGTCTCTTGCAGGGAGGTAACGATGTACAAGCACATTCTGATCGCGACCGACGGCTCCGACCTTGCCCAGCGCGCGGAGTCGACAGGTTTGATGCTTGCCAAGGCGATCAATGCCCAAGTCACGGCCGTCACGGTCACCGAACCTTGGGACGCATTATCCATGGCGGCGCTGGCTGAGCGCGGCAAGCCCAATCCAGTGGCGGACTACGACGAATGCATGGCGGCGGCCGCAAACCGCATCCTCAGCGGCGTCAGCGCGACGGCCAAGAAGATCGGCGCTTCCTGCACGACACTCCATGTCAAAGACCGCTACCCTGCCGAAGGCATAGTCGAAGCCGCTAAGGCGCGGGGATGCGACCTGATTGTGATGGCCTCGCACGGGCGCAGGGGCATCTCGAGAGCACTCCTGGGCAGCCAGGCGACAAAGGTCGTCACCCTGAGCCCGATGCCGGTTCTCGTCTGCCGTTGACGGCCGCCATCCGCACGTGAGGGCACACCCATTGTGGTGCCCATCAACAGTGCCATTGCCAGCAAGCTGCACGAGACGACGGGAGTACTGAAACGCAATTCGAAGGTGAAAGATGCCCCGCGACTGGATGTAACTCTCCAGTCGAACCCTCTCGGCCTCCTTGGCCACGCCCCTTGAAGCCATTCACCCCAACTATTGGGGATACGGCACCCAATCCTCCCCCAGCTTGTGGTATCGCTTCTTGACGGCAGCCCAGGCGACACGGTGAGCAATCTCCTCCCGGCGAAGAGGCTCGCGGGCGCCATAGGTCCGCCACGCGCTGTTGAACGCCTCGCGGAAAATGTCCTGGGCGTGCTGCGGCAGATGGCTTCTGATTCTTGCGGGCAGATCGTCATTCGACGCGTAGGGCATGGCCGAAATCCTTCCTGCTATCCGGGCATGGGGTGCATGATGGTCAGGGCCTGCGGTCCGAGGCGACCACGGTATCGCCCTAAGCACGCCATGCGTTTACATTCGGCGCTGCAGACGGGGGAGCATTGACGGAGGTCAAGTATCCGGCTGCCGTGGAGGGCTAGTCGATGAAACGGACGACGCCGCACAGGGAGCTGGTGCTGACTGATAGCTGCGCCACGGGGCCACGGACATGAGTAACGAGGTAATTGTGAGGGGGAAGGCATTTCACGGAGCGAAATACGTGATCTGGCATGCCCTGCTCCTCGCAACGTGCTGGGCGGGAGTCTCAAACGCCGCCGACAGGAGCGCGGAGGGCAAGGCGATCCTCCACAAGCACTGTGGACGCTGTCACGCCATCGAAGCAGCCGGCGAGAGCCCGCTCAAAACGGCGC
Organism: uncultured Alphaproteobacteria bacterium; assembly: GCA_963832445.1. Lineage (GTDB taxonomy): Bacteria > Pseudomonadota > Alphaproteobacteria > Rhizobiales > Hyphomicrobiaceae > AWTP1-13. The sequence continues at coordinate 74,880 of CAWHUM010000009.1, read as the reverse complement.
CGCCAATGCGGGACATCTACAACCGATACGCGACCCGGGAGCTGCAGGAGGAGCTGTTGGAGGGAATGGTTTCCAAGCACAAGGAGATGCCGCAGATCAGCTTCTCCCACGAGGATGTCGCTGCCATTCTTGCCTATCTCTACGATCTCGCACGCAACAAGTGAGGCCGGCTCCTCCCGCCGGGGCAATCAAACGGCAGCGCAGGTACTAGGGCCGGCGGCGTCATCTGTTCTTCAGAACGACTTCAGCTCGATCTGAGCATCGGCTAGCCGTCGATAGAGGCCTACACGCCGGCGGACAGCCCATATGTCGTAGAGAAGGATTTCCGCGGGACGCCAGTTGGCGACCCACCCGAAGATCATGATGCCCTCGGCGAGGAGCTGGCCAAGTGCCGATTGCGGGAGTGCCGTGCGGAGGACTTGGCTGAGGCCGATGCAGACCGCAAGCACGGCAACGCCGATGACAAGCGACCGCCGGCCGACGCGAAGGAGATCCTTCAGATCGCGTTCCAGCATACCGGCACGATACGCGAAGTAGTTGCCGATGGCAGACTCCAGGTCTCGTTCCTGCGCCTTTCTTTGCTCGCCAACCGGCAGATGAACGACGATCCGGAAGGGCGCCCCGGTGTCGACTTCACGGGCCCAGCCGGCAATATACGCCTCGGCTTCGTCGTCGAGGTCGCGTTCGGTGAAGGGCGAGGGATCGAGCGAGTTGAAGATCTGTCCGAGCTCGCGAATGCGCACCTCGATCGTGGCGTGGGAGAGCGGTTGTGACTTTGCGGGCATCAACTAGACAAGACCTTGCTTCCACAGCTCCAAACCTCGTTTACGGAGCCGTATCCCGGATTCGCGCGGCTGCCGCACACGGACGTAAGTCTCAAGGCCAATACCGATGGCCGACCATGCGCAACCGCAAGACATCGAAATCCGCCCCCTCGGACTCAAGGGGTTGTTGACGTTTCCGGACGAGGCGAGGGGCATCGTCCTCTTCGCACACGGAAGCGGCTCGAGCCGCCTTAGCCCGCGCAACAACCAAGTTGCTCGCGCATTCAATCGCGCCGGGCTGGCGACACTGCTGTTCGATCTCCTGCTACCGGCCGAGGCGCAAGATCGCCACAAGGTGTTCGACATCTCGCTCCTCGCGGGTCGACTCGAAGTGGCGCTTGACTGGATCGAGGAGGAGGAGAGCACGGCCGATCTGGCGGTTGGTCTTTTCGGCGCCAGCACCGGCGCGGCGGCGGCACTGACCGCGGCCGCGCGACGGCCGGAGCCGATCGCGGCCGTGGTCTCGCGAGGTGGCCGGCCTGACCTCGCTGCGGACGCTCTCGCGAGCGTTTTGGCGCCGACACTGCTGATCGTCGGCGAACTCGACACGGTCGTCATCGAGCTCAACCGCCAGGCCATGACGCAACTCTCTTGCCCAACGCGCCTGGAGATCGTTCCCGGCGCCACCCATCTTTTCGAGGAGCCAGGGACCCTTGAGCGCGTAGTTTCGCTGGCGACGGCGTGGTTCTCGCAGTATCTGGAGCCACGGACAGCGTAGCAAGAGATCGATCCCAGAGGACTTGGCCGCATGAAGGAGCCGGACGCACCAGCAGTGTCTCAAAGCTATCTGCTTCCCGTCGAGGACACGCAGTTCCTCCTCCGGGATGAGATGAGGGCCATTCGCTTCGCGCTCGAGTACGCAAAGGCCGAGCTGGCGCTGCGTGATTGGGGCATACGCTCGACCATCATCGTGTTTGGAGGGGCTCGCATTCCCTCGCCGGAGGCGGCCGCGCTGTCGGCAGAGGCGGCCCGAACCGAGGCAGAGAAGCAACGCGCCGAACGCCTCAGGAAGCTGTCGAACCACTATCAAGTTGCGCGCGAGTTCGGCCGGATCGCCTCGCAGCGCGGTGGGGCATTCGCTCCCAAGGCACGATGGCGTGACAACGTCATTGCCACCGGCGGAGGCCCCGGCATTATGGAGGCCGCCAACCGTGGCGCTTTCGATGTCGGCGCTCCGAGCATCGGCTTCAACATCACCTTGCCGGAGGAGCAGAAACCCAATTCCTACATCACGCCGGAGCTCAACTTCTGCTTCCACTACTTCGCCATGCGCAAGATGCATCTGGCGATGCGCGCAAATGCTCTGGCGATCTTCCCCGGGGGGTTCGGCACCATGGATGAGCTGTTCGGGCTCCTCACCCTGCAGCAAACCCGCAAGGCTCCGCCAGCCCCCATCGTGTTGTTCGGCAAGGCCTACTGGCGCCGCATCGTGAACTTCGACGCGCTTGCCGAGGACGGCATGATCTCGCCGGCGGATTTGCAGCTGTTCGAGTTCGCCGAAACCGCGGAAGAGGGATGGGACTCGCTCGTCCGCCGCGGATTGCGTGCGCACACGCCCAACAATCGCTAGCCGCCATGACGGCCGGACAGAAAGCCAAGCGCGTGCTCATCATGGGCGCCGCCGGGCGCGATTTCCACAATTTCAACACCGTCTTTCGCGGCGACCCGGCCTGCGAGGTCGTCGCGTTCACTGCCGCCCAGATCCCGGGCATTTCTGGTCGACGCTACCCGGCAACTCTGGCCGGAGAACGCTACCCACACGGAATACCAATCCTCGATGAGGAAAACCTAGCGAAGATTTGCAGCGGACAAGGCGTCGATGAGGTGGTGTTCGCCTACAGCGACATCGAACATGGCCTCGTCATGCACAAGGCCTCGATCGCGCTCGCAGCCGGGGCAGACTTCACGCTGCTCGGGCCGGCGCGGACCATGCTCGCGTCGTGCCTACCCGTCATCGCCATCTGCGCCGTGCGCACCGGCGTGGGCAAGTCGCAGACCGCACGCTGGCTGGCGCGGCTTCTGAAGCACCGAGACCTCAGGGTCGCCGTGCTGCGCCATCCTATGGCCTATGGCGATCTCGAGCGTCAGGCGGTGCAACGCTTCGCAAGCCTGGCGGATCTCGACGCGGCCCAATGCACGATCGAGGAACGCGAGGAATACGAACCGCACATCCGTGCCGGCAATACCGTCTTTGCCGGCGTCGACTACAGCCGCATTCTCGCTCTCGCCGAGACGGAGGCGGACATCATTGTTTGGGATGGGGGCAACAACGATTTTCCGTTCGTGCGCCCCAACCTGCAGATCGTGCTGGTCGATCCGCTGCGTGCGGGTCACGAGACGACGCATCATCCGGGCGAGACGGTGCTGCGAATGGCAGACATCGTCGTCGTAGCAAAGACAAATTCCGCGTCCGAGGCAAACATCCACGCGGTGACCGAGACTGCGCGTCGTCTTGCTCCCGACGCCACCGTGGTTCGTGCGGCCTCCCTCGTCACCCTCGACGATCCGGCGGCGGTCGCCGGCAAGCGTGTCCTCGTCGTCGACGACGGGCCGACGCTTACCCATGGCGGCATGCCCTACGGGGCGGGCTATGTCGCGGCGACCCAGGCGCAGGTGGCCGAGATCGTCGATCCCAGGCTGTCGGCCGTGGGCGATATCGCCGAGGTGTTCCGGCAGCACCCCCACATCGGTAAGGTGCTGCCCGCCATGGGCTATTCGGCCGAGGAGCTAGGCGAGCTGCAAGAAACCATCAACGCATCGAGTGCCGATGTTGTCATCGCCGGCACCCCGAGCGATCTTTCGCATCTCATGCGGCTCGACAAGCCGGTTGTTCGCGCACGCTACGAGTTCGCCGAGGTGGGCAAGCCGCGCTTGAGCGCCCTGATTGAGGATTTCCTTAGCCGACGGAACACTTGAGGTTCTGGTGCTGACGCATGCCGAGCCTGATGGGTGTCCTGCCAGCACGCGGAGCGTGCAGTGGCACCCCGCCACTTTGACCTTGGTCAATGTCGACGGACGACATCCAGCTAAGAAACGCGCCTGGCGTTGCCTCGCGAACGATGAGAACAGGCGCCAGGTTGCAGTTGTCTGAAGCTTGAGGTCCTTTCCATGCAGGTGCCCCTCCAAATCGTCTTTGAGCACGTCGACCGTTCAGACGCACTCGAGGCTGCCGTCCGCAAAGAGGCGCAAAGGCTCGAGCACTTCTACGAGCGCATCACATCGGCGCGCGTGGTTATTGCCCGGCCTCAGCATCGCCACCACAAGGGCGACACCTATTGCGTTCGCATTCATGTGGCCGTGCCAGGCGGCAAGCACATCGACATCAGTCGCGACCCGGCGGCAACCGGGCGGCACGAGGATGCCCACGTCACCATCAGAGATGCGTTCGACGCCGCGGGCCGCCAGCTGCAGGACCAGGTTCGCAAGCTCGAGGGCGAGGTCAAGGCGCATGAGACCCCGCCGCACGGCACGATCGCATCGCTGATTCCCGAGCGCGATCACGGTTTCATTGCCGCATCAGATGGGCGCGAGATCTACTTCCACCGCAACAGTGTTACCGGTGGCAAGTTCGAGCATCTCGAGATCGGCCAGGAGGTGCGATTCTCAGAGACGGTCGGAGACAAAGGCCCACAAGCGACGTCCGTCCGACCCGTGGGCAAGCATCACTTGCCGTGAACACTCACTAAGCCCGGGCTACGAGCACATCACAAGGTGCTCCGACCAAGACTCGCGCACCAGGCTGCCGGATTACCCACCACCATCTCGATACGCAGCGGCCGAGCAGGCGATGCCAGCGATCTTGCGCTCGGCACGACAGCCGCTTTCGCAATATGTCTTTGATGTTGACCATGGCGAGTGGCACCAATGCGGGTGCACTCCCCTTGATCCACATCAACACGGCCATTCCCTTGCTGCCGTTTCTTCGTACGTGACTGCTGCTGTTAATCGCCATCGTTCGAGATTTGATCACTCAGCATCGCCAATCGGCATCACTCAGATCCAAGAGTAGGCGAGCTGGCGAGCGCTTGTGATTGCGAGAAGCGTTGTGGTGTTGTTGCCCTCAGATGTTGACTTGGCCCCCCGAAGGGTTGCTCCGCACGCAACTCTGCGGCCCGTGCGCGATTTCGCTAAGTTATCATGTGGTTTTTGGTGGACTAAGCATCCTGTTAGAGCATGGCTGCTATCGCTCGGGGTGCTGGGGCTGGTGATCGCCGATCTGCTCATTCAGGTCGGCATCAACCGCTGGAACGGCCTGTTCTTCGACGCTCTCGAACGCAAAGACACAACTGCAGTCCTCTACGGAGTTCAACTCATCCTTGTGCTTGCCGTGGCGGCTGCCGCTTCAGGCGCCGCCTTCGTGCAGTGCAAAATGCGATTGCAAGTGGAATGGCGTCAATGGCTGACCGAACGCGTGATCGACCGTTGGCTCTCGGAGCGGCGTTTCTACCAGCTCAGTATCGCCGGGGATCCCGCCAAAAACCCGGAATATAGGATTGCCGATGATATCCGCATGGCGACCGAACCGCTGGTCGACTTTGTGCTCGGCTTGACAAGCTCGGTGCTGTCCGCAGCAACCTTCGTCGGCATCCTATGGTACATCGGCGGCGTGCTCGACCTCGGGCCTTACGGCTTGGCCGTATCAATACCCGGGTTCATGGTCTGGGGCGTACTCGCATATTCCCTGTTCACGACGATGACAACGTGGATCGTCGGGCGCCCACTCGTTGGCTGCCTCGAGGCGAGGAATGCCAGCGAAGCGACATTCCGCTACGAGCTCACCAGGGTGCGTGAGAACGCTGAGCATATTGTCCTCATCAACGGTGACAGCGACGAGCTTCAGGGCCTGGGCACGATGCTGGCGAAGGTCGTTCGCAGTTGGCTCGCTGTTGTCTGGCGCGAGTTGCGCTTGACGTGGCTCACCAACGGCAACCTCGTGTTGATGCCTGTAGTACCGCTGTTGCTCTCGGCTCCAAAATACCTGCAGGGCCAACTCACGCTCGGCGAGCTTATGCAAATCGCCGCGGCCTTTGCGCAGGTGCATCTGGCCCTGAATTGGCTTGCCAACAACACGGTGCGGATCGCGGAATGGCTGGCTTCAGCACGCCGCGTTGTCGAGCTGTCCGCATCATTCGACGACCTCGACACGGCAATCAAGGCCGCCGCGCAGGACGCCGTTGTCGTCGGTGACAGCCCAGACGATGCGCTCCATATCGAAGGCCTTTCGATCGCCGAGCCCAACGGAAGGATCATGATCGACGGACCCGAGATCGTGATTCCGCGTGGCCAAAACGTCCTGGTCCGAGGTGATCCCGGAACGGGCAAGAGCACGCTGGTGCGCGCCATGGCCGGGTTGTGGCCCTGGGGGAGCGGCCGCATTCTTCGCCCGCGGGAGGCGCGTCTCGTGTTCCTGCTGCAGCGGCCCTACATCCCACCCGGCACCTTGCGGCATGCCCTTCTTTATCCCGCCGCCGATCCGAGAACGCCCGATGAGAAGCTGCACGGGGCCCTCAAGCAATGCGGGCTGTCGCGTCTCGTTGGCCGCTTGGACGACGAAGATGGGTGGGGGCATACGCTCTCTGGCGGGGAGCAGCAGCGCCTGGCGTTTGCACGTCTCCTCGTCGATCCACCGGACATCGTCATCATGGACGAAGCCACATCTGCCTTGGACGAGGTCAGCGAAGCCAAGATGATGGACTTCCTGCGCACCGATCTTGCCGCCGTAACGGTGATCGGCGTAGCTCGCCGCTCGGGTCTCGAACAGTACTTTGACCGCGAAATCAACCTTCGCCGCTGCGAGGGCTTGGCGCATGCCACCGTACGGGAGCGCCAAGGACACACTACTCTATGGCGTTTCCTCCGTCGTTCTGGGTAGTTAGACCAACAAGGTTCTCACCCAGCGCAAAGACACCGTGTGTCTTTGCCCTCCGATGCATCGGGCATCCCCTCCTCCTTCTCATTTCCGAGGACCCGGTCGATCCACAACATCAAGACGCGCCACTGTTTGCCGGACGGCCAAATTGGCCAATGAAGGCCCGCACCTCTGGAAGAACTCGTGTGCGCCAAATGTCGCCGTGGAAGATCGAGAAATGTCCACAGTCGGGCACAATCAGCCGTCGGCGCGCGTCTGCACGCACGCTCGGGCACAGGTCGTGTGCCCGCTGCGTTTGGCCGGGCGCGGCGATGTCGTCGTATTCCCCTTCCACCGTCATGAGCGCCGTGGCCCGGATGCTTGCCAGTGCCACCTTCCGATTGCGGGCGCGGAAATTCCCGCGCACGAGCGTGCGTTCCAGGTAGACGTGGCGCATGATGTCGAGAAAGACCTCGGCCGGAAGGTCCATCACGGCCGAATAGAGATCAAGGAATGGGAAGCGTATTGGATCTTCACCGTCGTCAGTGAACACTTTCCTCACAAGCTCGCCGCCTTCTCGCAGATGCCGGGCCAAGTGCGCCCATAGACCCATCAGCTGTACGGATCCTGGATAGACGAGACGGCCCTTGCCGACGTCCGGCGGCGGTACCTGCGCGATCACGTTGCGCTCGTACCAGGACAGCGTGCGCGATCTGATGAGGCGCGAGACACGCGTCGGGTTGGCCGCAGGATCGACCGGCGCGGCCATCAACACGAGACTGCGTGGCGCACAACCCTGGTCATTGGCGGAATGATAGGCGGCGGCCACAAGCGTCGGCACGCCTGCTTGACAGAGGGCAACGACATTGAACTCGGGGGCCAAAGCCCGCATGGCCTCGATGACGTAAGATATGTTCTCGTCGAAATCGAACGAACCCTGCTCAACTGGCACATGACGCGCATTGATCCAATCCGTCAGGTAAACCTGAAAGTTGGGAAGCAGGCCCAGCACGAGATCGCGCAAGAGAATGGGAAAATGGGAGGAGAGTGGAGCAACGACCAGCACCTTCGGCAGATGCGCCCCATCCGACCTTGCAAGTCGCGTGACCGCGCAGAATGGCATCTGCAGGATGTCTTGCGACGCGACAGGGACTGCCGTTCCTTGATGCTCGATGACTTCAATTTCCAGACTCAGGCGCGCTGGCTGATCGGCACCGGCATACAATCGTGGCCTAGGTACTGCCGGCTCAAGTTGACAGCTCACGGAAAGCTCATTTGCCTCGTGCGGCGCCCAGGGGTGCGACAGGAGCTCGCCCAACATCTCACGATGACTATCCCACCTTGTTTGTTGCCACCGCGCAAGCGCCCCGAGGCATCGGCTGGCGCTACATCGCGCCGGGCAAGCCGCAGCGCATCCTGCCACCGACGTCAAATGAACCGGAAGATCTAGTCTCCAGTGAGGGCGCGTTGGGCAGCGGACCACTAAGCATTGCGGCGCTTCGCAACCGAGCGTCATGCTTTTTGGCGAGTGCACCGCAGCCTAGGGCAGCTGGCCAACGACCCGACGCTCCAAACCCTTCAAATTTGCCAACATATGCCGAGCGCCCGACAGGGTAAGTCAGTACCTCATTAGCCGCGTCGTCTGTCGCAACGATCTTTCCGGCGACCGTGTGAATTTGTTGCTCCGCATCGTGCTATTGGGCTGTTCATGAAATGGAAATCTGGAAATTCCTTGAGGATGAGATCAGTTCACTGACCCGGGATAGCTTCAGTTTCGGCCGCCTTCCTCACGCTTGCTACGTCTGATCGCCCTCTAATTTTGCGGTAGCTGGCGGCTTGGCCAGACATCAGGGAAAGGCCCTAGTGCCTTTTCACCGATCACGTTGCATTCTTTTGCCATACAGCAGATGCGGTTGCGACGAAGTCGCCTACCGAACTCGGGGCGGGGTGACCAGTGGTGGAACCATACCGATAGAGCGCTAATGTTGCAGAACCGGGACTTCTTCTGTCAGGAAACGCGGGCCAAGCTTGTAGACTACTCGATGGACGTGGCGCGACTGACCACGCCCACCGAGGTGCTGAACCAGCTGAACGACATCGTCTCGGAGGCAAGCGTTCTTCGGGTTCAGGGTGCCAACCGCTTTTCTGTCAAGGTTGGCGATTGGCGCCGCATCGAGATCGGCAAGAACGTCTTTGTTCACCAGGACGTTCCGCCAGGGTGGGTCGATGAGTGGGCCGCATTCGTGGCAAGCGGTCACCCAATTGGACTCATGACCGCAAGAATATGCCTCGCACCCTTCACTTGGACGGAGCTTTCGAGACTGCTCGACCCAATCGGGGCTGATCGCTGGCCCTTCGAGCTGGCGCGGAAGCACGGCATGCGCGATGGGTATATGTGTCCAGTTGGTGGACGATGGTTGGTGGCATTCTGGTCACCGAAAGTTCTCGACCAAAGGTTCACGCAACAGACTCGCGGCTTGCTCTACATGGCTGCCAGCGCGGCCGCTGTTCGCCTGGAGCAGCTGGTTGGCGACGATCCAAGACGCGTAGGCGCTCGAGCCTGCCTGACGCCCAGGGAGCAGGCCGTGCTGCGGCATGCCTCCATTGGTCAGACGCTGCAAGGAACCGCCAAAGCCCTGGGGGTGGGCGAGGAAACGGTCCGCACTCATTTCAAGAAGGCACAAGCAAAGCTTGGAACGCTCAATCGCACGCACACAGTGGCCCAAGCAATGCGTGATCTCCTGATTGTCTGATACCTGGTCTTGGTCCGGGGTGGGGTGCAAAGCCTCGCCACTTGCGTCATGCGACGCCGAGCGAAGCACGCGCGATGCGAGCCGCGCCAATCGATCAATGTCCGCTGGACTTTCGAAAAAAATTGGGCCGCGCCAGCTTCCCCCGAAACTGGACGCGGCCCTTGATTTTGGAGATCGAGCCCTGACGATTAGCCGGGCTGCCTCAAGCTTCCCACGAAGCGGACCCAGCTTCTTGCCGAGCCGAGCCCCCACAGTGTCGTGATCAAGCCGCAGCGCTGTCGCTCTGACCACGGTAGGTCAGATAGCATCGGACGCATGCACCTACATCCCCACTCCAGGGGAGATAAGAACGCTCGGCAGTGGAAGCCGGGCGCGAGCCCAATGGTTTGGTCCCCCCGTAGGTACACAGGCTCGGGATTGCTTGAAGGAAATATCGGTAGAACCATTGATGGCTAGGCACCCCCGCTGGGTAGCAGTGTGCAAAACCAACAAAACACCCCGTCACGACCAACTCATCGCGGTGCCCGATGCCTTCAGCCAATCAATCTGGCCTGAACAAACGCCCCGGTCAGAAGGCTCCAAATGGAGCACTCGCGCGTGGTGACACCGACCTGGTCCGGGACGTATCGGACTACTGGATCGATGCAGCGCAGCGCGGCCTGCTCTTCCTGGACGCCCTCCACCAGCGCAGCGAGGGCTATCGGGAGCACCAGGCGAAGGTCGCTCCGCATGTGCTGAAATTCGCCTGCGAACTCGTCATGGACGGCCGCAGGCTGCCACGGCCGGTAAACTACGCCCTGGTACGCATCGTGGCGTCTGGCGGCACCGAAATCAGCGCCAAGAAGCGTCCGTTCGTCGTCGTCGATCCGCGTGCGGGTCATGGGCCTGGCATCGGCGGCTTCAAATCGCAGAGCGAGGTCGGGGTTGCCCTCAATGCGGGTCACCCCTGCTATTTCATCGGCTTTCTGCCCGATCCAGTGCCGGGGCAAACGATTGAAGACATCGCGTGCGCGGAGGCGGCATTCCTGGAGCGCGTTATCGCCTTACATCCGCAAGCCGAGGGTAAACCCGCGGTCGTCGGCAATTGCCAGGCAGGGTGGGCCGTCATGCTGCTTGCAGCCATGCGGCCCGAACTCTTTGGTCCCATCGTCGTTGCCGGCTCGCCGCTATCCTATTGGGCGGGCGTTCACGGGCAAAACCCCTTGCGCTACCTCGGTGGTCTGCTCGGCGGAAGCTGGCTCACGGCATTGATGGGCGATCTCGGCAATGGCAAGTTCGATGGCGCTTGGCTCGTCAGCAACTTCGAGAACCTCAACCCGTCCAATACGCTGTGGACCAAGCACCACAACCTCTATGCCAAGATCGACACCGAGACACCGCGCTACCTCGAATTCGAGCAATGGTGGGGCGGCCACGTGCTGCTCAATGCGGCAGAGATGCAGTTCATCGTCGACGAGCTGTTCGTGGGCAACAAGCTGGCCACCGCCGAGATCCAGGCAAGAGATGGCTCGCGGGTGGACTTGCGCAACATACGTTCGCCCATCGTTGTCTTTTGCTCGAAAGCAGACAACATCACGCCGCCGCAGCAGGCGCTCGATTGGATCCTCGATCTCTATGAAAGTGTCGACGACATCCGGGCGCACGGCCAGACCATCGTCTATGCGATACACGAGTCCATCGGCCATCTCGGCATCTTCGTCTCGGGTTCGGTCGCCAAGAAGGAGCACGACCAGTTCGCGAGCAACATCGATCTCATCGATGTGCTGCCCCCGGGCCTCTACGAAGCGGTGATGACACCGAAGGATCCGAACCATCCATCCGCCGATCTTATCGGCGGAGACTATCTGGTGCGCTTCGAAGTCAGGACGCTGGACGATATCAGGGCGCTCGGCGGCAACGACGAGGAGGACGAGCGCAAATTCGCCGCGGCCGCGCGTGTGTCCGATATCAATCTCGGTCTCTATCGCATGTTCGTCCAGCCCTGGGTGCGCAATTGGGCCAACGAGGGCTTTGCCCGGTGGATGCGCGAGGCGCACCCATTGCGGCTGCAGTACGAGATGTTGTCCCACGCCAATCCGCTCTTGCAGCCGCTGCTGTCGTCCGTCGAAAAGGTGCGCGAGAACCGCCAGCCGGTCTCCAAGGACAATGCATTCTGGCTCGCTCAAGAGCAGTTTTCGACCTGGATCGAGACGTCGTTGGATGCCTATCGCGATATCCGCGACCACGCCTGCGAGACATGGTTCGATGCGATCTACGGTTCTCCTCTGGTGCAGGCGATGGTCGGTCTCAAAGCGTCCGACGCCTCCGCGCGCCGCAGGCCTGGGAAAGACACTGCCCACCACGCCCTGGTCGCGCAACGCTTGGAGGAGCTGAAAGCCGGCGTCGCGAAAGGTGGACCGCGCGAAGCGGTGCTGCGCGCGCTGCTCTACATCCGCATGCCGGAGGGTGCCGTGGACGAGCGCGGCTTCAATCTGCTTCGGCGCATGCGGGAAGAGGCTGGAAAAGGTCTTACGTTGGCAGCCTTTAAGAACGTGGTGCGCGAGCAATTCTTCATGCTGCAGCTGGACGAGCGCCGCGCGGTCGAGGCCATTCCCACCATGCTGGCGCGAGACCCCGAGCTCGCTTCCCGCCTCACAGGCAATGCTCGACAGTTGCTCGAAGTCGTCGGGCTCAGCAGCAAGGTGTCGAAGGCCCGCTTGGCGGAGGTCGAGTCTCTCTTCGAGACCAGCCCCGAGCACGAGGACGACTCGCGGACCCACGTGGGTGCGATTCGCTCGACGCGACCACCCCATGCGGCCAGAGGCCCGAAGCACGCATGAGATCACCCTGACCCCCACCGTGTGCGAGTAAAGGCAATGTCTGGTTTGTTACGCCCCGAGGACCTCTTGGAAATCGCATCTGACGCCGAGATGGCGAAGATGGATGTGCAGCGCCAGTCCAAGGAGAGGAAAGAAGCTCAAGCCACCGAACTTCGCGAGGCGTTCATGTCGCGCGAGGTACATCCCGAAGCCATCAATCGCATCAACAAGGCGGTCCGCATTGCCGCCGAGCAAGGCAGCCACCAGCTGCAGGTCATCACATTCCCCTGCACTTACTGCAGCGATGGCGGCAGAAGAATAAACATAGCCGACCCGGAGTGGCCGAGCACGCTCGAGGGCTTCGCCAAGAAGGCCTACGATTTCTACGTCAAGGAGCTGCGCCCCCTCGGCTACAAGCTCCACGCCGAGATCATCAGCTTCCCAGGCGGCATGCCTGGCGACGCCGCCCTGTACCTGAAGTGGTGACTAAAGCCGAGCGGCGCCGCCAAAGCCCGCCCCCTCAACTAGGACCCAGCGCCATGAGCCGAAGAGCTGCCGTCACGGAGCTGCGACGGCACGAAAAGTACGAGCGCCTGGTGGCTGCAACAAAGGGTCTGCCGGCGCTCGCGACCGCGGTCGTTCATCCCTGTGACGAGACCTCGCTTATGGGAGCGCTGGAGGCGGCCCAAGCGAACATCATCATCCCCATTCTGGTAGGGCCGAAGGACCGAATTTGCAGCGTGGCCAAGGCGCACGGCCTCGACATACAGGGCGTCGACATCGTCGACGTGCCGCACAGCCAAGAGGCGGCCGAAAAAGCGGTCGAGCTCGTGCGCACGGGCAAGGCCGAGCTGCTGATGAAGGGCAGCCTGCATTCCGATGAGCTTCTCGGCGCGGTCACCAAGCGCGAAACGGGCCTGCGCACCGGCCGGCGCATCAGCCACGTCTTCGTCATGGACGTGCCGAACCATCCACATACGCTCTTCATCACCGATGCCGCCGTCAACATCGCGCCCGATCTGATGGCCAAGCGCGACATCATCCAGAACGCCATCGACCTGTACGCAGGCCTCGGGCTTGGGGTCCCCAAGGTCGCCATCCTGTCCGCCGTGGAGACCGTGAATCCGAGCATTCCTTCCACCATCGAAGCCGCAGCGCTGTGCAAGATGGCGGACCGTGGCCAGATCACCGGCGGCGAGCTCGACGGCCCGCTTGCCTTCGACAACGCGATCAGTCCGGAGGCCGCGCGCATCAAGGGCATCAAGTCGCCCGTCGCCGGCCAGGCGCAGATCCTCGTCGTTCCCGACCTCGAGGCCGGCAACATGCTGGCCAAGAACCTGACGTTCCTCTCCGGAGCCGACGCTGCCGGCATCGTGCTCGGTGCGCGCGTGCCCATCATTCTGACATCGCGCGCCGACAGCCTGCGCAGTCGCATGGCGTCGTGCGCCGTGGCCATGCTGCTCGCTCACAGTCGAAGGGCGCAGCAGCCCATTCGGGCCTAGCCATGACCGAAACCATCCTCGTGCTCAACGCCGGCAGCTCGAGCATAAAGTTCCAGCTGTTTGCCGTTGGCGTTCGCGACCGCCTCGAGCGGCTGCTGAAGGGGCAGGTCGAGGGCATCGGCACGCGGCCTCGAATGCAGGTCAAGAACAACGATGGCCGGAGCATCGCCGAGGAGACGTGGACCGCGACTGAAGTCGGCAACGTCGCCACGGCGCTTGACCGGGTTCTCGTGTTGCTGCGAGGGCAGGTCGGCGGGCAACTGCCGGTGGCGATCGGCCACCGCGTGGTGCACGGCGGACCCGACTACAAGGCGCCCACCGTGGTCAGCGACGCGGTACTCGCCCAGTTGGAACGCTTTGTGCCGTTGGCGCCTTTGCACCAGCCCAACAACCTCCGCCCGATCCGCGCGATACTGGAGCGGCAACCCAACCTCCTGCAGGTTGCCTGCTTCGACACCTCCTTCCATAGGGGCCATCCCGACGTCGCCGATCGCTTTGCGATCCCCGAGCCGCTCTACGCCGAAGGTGTGCGCCGCTACGGATTTCATGGGCTCTCCTACGAATACATCGCCGGCCGCATGAGCGAAGTCGCGCCCGACCTTGCCAAGGGCAGGGTCGTGGTGGCGCATCTCGGCAGCGGCGCATCCATGTGTGCCATCTCGGCAGGAAAGAGCGTGGACAGCACGATGGGCTTCACGGCGCTCGATGGCCTGCCGATGGGCACGCGCCCCGGGCAAATCGATGCCGGCGTCATCCTCTACCTGATGACGGCGAAGGGAATGAGCGCGAAGGACATCGAGCGATTTCTCTACAATGAATGCGGCCTCAAGGGGCTATCGGGCATCAGCAACGACGTGAGGGAACTGCTGGCCAGCACGCATCCTCGCGCCAAGCTGGCGCTCGACTATTTTGTCCACAGGATCGCGCTCTTTGCAGGAATGCTGGCTGCCGCGATGAGCGGCATCGACGGCTTCGTGTTCACGGCAGGCATCGGCGAGAACGCGCCAGCTGTTCGCGAGGCGGTGATGCGGCGACTTGCCTGGCTTGGCCTCGAGCTCGACCCCACCGCGAACGCCGGTGGCGGGCCGCTGATCTCGCACAAGGAGTCGCGGGTTGCCGGCTATGTCATTCCCACCGACGAGGAGCAGATGATCGCGCGCCACACGCTCAGCGCCCTGCGTGCGAGCTCCCCGTCCCGGCGCATGGAGAAACGAGCATGATGGACATCTCTTCGCTGACGCTGCTGAAGGGAAAGAAGGCGCTCGTAACGGGCATTGCCAACGACCAATCGATTGCTTGGGGCTGCGCCAAGGCCTTTCACGCCCTCGGCGCCGAGGTCGCGGTGACATACCTCAACGACAAGTCGAAGCCCTACGTCGAGCCACTGGCCAAGGAAATCCGCGCGCCGATCTTCATGCCGCTCGACCTCCAGAAGGAGGGTCAGCTGGAGGCCGTGTTCGATGCGATCGACAAGACGTGGGGCAAGCTCGACATGTGCCTGCACTCGATCGCCTTTGCGCCGAAGGAGGATCTGCAGGGCCGCGTCGTCGACTGCTCGAAGAAAGGATTTCTTCTGGCGATGGAGATCTCGTGCTGGTCGTTCATCAGGATGGCCAAGCTTGCGGAACCACTGATGAAGGATGGCGGCACGCTCTACACCATGACCTACTACGGCTCCCAGATGGTGGTGGAGCACTATAACATGATGGGCCCGGTCAAGGCCGCGCTCGAGTCGGCGACACGCTATCTGGCGGCCGAACTCGGGCCCAAGGGCATCAGGGTGCACGCGATCTCGCCAGGTCCGCTGAGGACCCGCGCGGCATCCGGGATCACGGCCTTCGAGGAGCTGCTGCAGAAGGCGCAGTCGAAGGCACCGTCGCGCAGTCTGGTCTCAGTCGACGACGTCGGCATCGCCGTCGCCTTCCTCGGCATGGACGGCGCCAAGCTGATCACGGGCGAAACGCTCTACATCGACGGCGGCTATCACGTCATCGATTGAAGTTGGGGGCTCACAATGCCGCGCTTGGTTCCGCCAGCCTACGTCCGGTTCCGGGTTTACCCCGATTGCGGCAAGGCGAGTGCGTTCGTTAGCTGTGCGTGATGTGGGTAAATCCGGTTACCCGATGCGGTGGCAGGATGAACAGGGAGGTGAAGCGTGGCTGACCGCTTTCCGCACGTACTACTAAGCAATACGGATCACGGATCGAAGGTCTTTCTAGCTCCGTGGCTAGCCTTCAGCATGTGGAATCCGTTCTTGGCCAGCACGTTGACCTGCAGTGCCCAGGTCAATGACGGCTTCGGGACGATCTTCAGCGAGTGGCAGAATTTCGTGGGCCGCCGGCTCAAGGAAGACCGCCGTCTGCTGGAGCGGCTCAGCGCGAGCCACACCCCGGAACAGATCATGCATGCCTACACCGATTTCTGGCAGACGGCAGCGGAGGACTACGGCAAAGAGACCACCACCATGACCAAGCTCATGGCGGGGCTGGGAAACAAGATGGTTGTGGCCGCGCAACATGCAGCCGACGAAGCAACCAACAACGTGCTTCCACAAAAGAGGGCCGCCTAGTTCACCTGGCGCGTGAGACCGTAGGCGGCACCAACAATGTATGCGCACATCCTGATCGCCACCGACGGCTCGCAGTTGGCCGAGAAGGCGGTAGTCGCGGGCCTGTCGCTAGCCAAGGATTTCGGCGCCAAGGCGACAGCCGTCACAGTCTCGGAACCTTGGGCCACGGCGCGTACATGCCACGGCTCGGTGGTCGTACCATTCGATGCATACGAGACTGCGTCGGCAGAGGCAGCATCGAAGAGCCTCGCCACCGTTTGCGATCTGGCCAAGCGGTTGGACGTCGAGTGTGCGGCTGTCCACGTCAAAGACCAGACGGCCGAAGGTATCTTGCAGGTAGCCAATAGCAGAGGTTGCGATCTCATCGTCATGGCCTCACACGGGCGGAGCGGACTTTCGCGCCTCGTTCTCGGCAGCCACGCAACCCGCGTACTGAGCCAAAGTCGAATACCCGTTCTCATCTGCAAGTAGCGCTACTCATGAAGACCGTCTCAATCGCGGATGCTGTCGCCATGATTCCCGATGGCGCAAGCCTCATGGTCGGAGGGTTCATGGGGGTTGGCAGTCCCGAACGCCTGATCGACGAGCTGGTGCGGCAGGGCAAACGCAACCTCGCCGTCATCGCCAACGATACGGCAGTCCCCGGACGAGGCATCGGCAAGCTCGTCACCGCGGGGCTGCTCGCCAGAGTGGTCGCTAGCCACATCGGGCTGAACCCGGAGACCCAGCAGCAGATGATGTCCGGCAAGATGGCGGTCGATCTCGTGCCGCAGGGCACGCTGATTGAACGCATCAGGGCTGGCGGCTTCGGATTGGGTGGGGTTCTCACCCCGACCGGGGTTGGAACCGTCGTGGAGGAAGGCAAGCGCCGCATAGAGGTGGACGGAAAAAGCTATCTGCTCGAGACCGCGCTGCGAGCGGACTTCGCTCTCGTTCATGCGTTCCTTGCCGACTATGCGGGCAATCTCTCCTACGCTCTCACGGCACGCAATTTCAATCCCGTGATCGCCATGGCGGCGGACACCGTCATCGCCACGGCAGAAAACATCGTGCCCGTGGGCGTCATAGCGCCCGATCACGTGGTGACGCCGGCCCCGCTCGTCGACTACCTCGTCGCCAACAGGTGAGTGCATGGATGCACAGATCGTCATTGCCAAGCGCATAGCGCGCGAGCTGCGCGAAGGGATGCTGGTCAATCTGGGCATCGGCATTCCGACGCTGGTGGCAAACTACGTTCCCGCCAACGTCAGCGTGTTCTTCCAGTCCGAGAATGGGCTGATCGGCACGGGGCCCATCCCCGAAGAGGGCATGGCGCACCCGACCCTCACGGACGCGGGTGGGCGGCCGGTCAGCGCGCTGCCCGGCGCCTCCATCTTCGACAGCGCCATGTCCTTTGGGCTGATCCGTGGTGGCCACCTCGACATGACGGTGCTCGGCGGGCTGCAGGTCGACGCTCAGGGGCGCCTCGCCAATTGGATGATCCCCGGCAAGATGGTTCCGGGAATGGGCGGCGCCATGGACCTGGTGACCGGTGCCAAGCGCGTCATCGTGGCGATGCAGCACACTGCCAAGGGCAAGCCGAAGATCGTCAAGGCATGCTCGTTGCCGCTGACGTCGGTGCGGCCGGTGGACCTCGTCGTAACCGAGATGGCCGTGATCGGCTTTCCCAACGGTCGCGCCACCCTTCTCGAGATAGCGCCCGGTGTCTCGGTTGGCCACGCGGTCGAGGCGACCGAAGCACCTCTCGCAGTCCCAGATCGCGTTCCGCAAATGGAACTCTGAGCCGGTGGCAGGCAAGACAGACCATTTGTGCGCGAGCGGTTCGCGGGGTCGGGCGCGCGGTCCGACTGGCCACGACCAAGATCAGTGCCGCTCGGGCGCCTTGGCCGGAGTGTCGGCGATCGTGCCCTGAGGCCCTGCGTACGATTGCGGGGTGCTCCCTTCCCGCCGCCAGCGCGACATGACGCCGGCCGCTGCCTGGCGCACCCGCTGCACAAGGTGCGAAATGCTCATTCCGTGGGCTTCACGCTGGGTAGATTCGCCGCCCGCCGCCGATGGCGACCGCCGTCCGAGACCTTTCAATTTCTCCCGCACGGCCTGGAACCAGACATACAGCGGCGGTATTGCAAAAATCCCTACGACAGACGCCAGAATCATCCCGCCGAATACCGGCGTCCCGACGCCGCGCCGCGCCAGCTCGGAGGCACCGGTCGCTATCACCAAGGGCAGAAGCCCCAGTATGAAGGCGAGCGACGTCATCATGACCGGACGGAAGCGCAGCCGTGCTCCCTCCGTCGCGGCCTCGTGCAACGGTACGCCGCGCTCTCTCTGCTCCTTGGCAAATTCCAAGATCAGAATGCCGTTCTTGGCGGCGAGGCCGATCAAGACGACCCATTCCGATCTGCGCATAGAGATCGAGCGTCAAGCCGGCGAGCGCGATCGCCCCGTAGGACCCGAGGATGCCGACTGTGACTGACAGCAGCACTGGGACGGGAATGGTCCAGCTCTCATACAGTCCCACCAGGAAGAGATATGCAAACAGCACCGCAAATCCCAGAATGATGGCCGTCTTGCCCTCGGCGCGCTTCTCTTGGAACGCGGTGTCCGTCCATTCTCCAGCATATCCCTTGGGCAGGGTGTTCGCGGCGACCTCCTCCATCGCCTTCAGAGCTTGCCCCGACGAGATACCCGGCGCAGGCGTGCCCTGCGCGGTAACGGCACGAAGATTGTTGTAGCGCACGAGCGACGGCGACCTGACGACCACCTTCACCTCCACCAGACTGCGCAGCGGGATCATCTTCCCGTCGGTGCTGCGGACGTTGATGCGATAGACATCATCGATACTCGACCTGTCGTCCGCCTCGGCTTGCACCTGGACCTGCCATCTGCGGCCGAACAGGTTGACGTCGTTGACGTAGAACCCCCCGAGCGAGGCCTGCAGCACCTGAAAGAGATCGTTCAGCGGCACGCCGAGTATCTGCGCCTTGTCCCGATCGATGTTGAGGTAGATCGACGGGTTGGTGGCGGAATAGGTGCTGAACACGCGCGAGAGCTTCGGATCGGCGTTGGCAGCCACTACGAGACCCTGCAACACTTGCGCCAGGGCCTTTGGATCGCCACCGCTGACGTCCTGCAGCACAAAGGCAAAGCCGCCGCCGGTGCCGAGGCCGAGGATCGGAGGTGGCGCCATGGGCACAACCGTTCCACCCTGAATTTGGCGAAACTTTTCGTTCAGCCGCGCGATAACCTGGGGCGCATGCAGCGCGCGATCCTCGCGATCGTGGAAGGATTTGAGGGTCACGACCATGAAGGCCGCGTTGGACTGCGAGTAGTTGTCGATGAAGTTCAGCCCGATGACCGAGGTTATGTCCTCGACGGCCTCCTCCTCCCGCAGAATTGTCTCGGCCCGCTTGATGACGTCCGCGGTGCGAACGACCGATGCCCCGCCGGGCAATTGCACGACGACGAACAGCGCGCCTTGATCGTCCTCGGGCAGGAAGCCCGTTGCCACGATGCGGTTGAAGGCCCACACGCCGATCCCGGAGACCGCAACCATCGCCAGCCCGATTACCGAGAAGTCGCACGATCCTCGCCACGACACTCCCATACAGGTCCCGCACGTGGTCGATGCCGCGCATCACGCGGCCAATGAGGCCCCGCCGCGGCCCGTGATGCGGCCGCAGAAACACCGCGCACAAGCGCCGGCGACAGGGTAAGGGCGTTGATCGCCGACAGGAACATGGCAACCGACACCGCCACTGCAAACTGTCGGAACAGCTCGCCGGAAATGCCGGGGATGAAAGCGACCGGCACGAACACGGAAAGAAGCACCAGGGTGATGGCGATGATGGGCGCCGTGATCTCGCGCCATCGCGCGCTTGGTCGCGTCGGCGGGCGAGAGCTCGGGGTGCTCCTCCATGATGCGCTCGACGTTCTCCACCACGACGATGGCGTCATCGACGACGATGCCGATTGCCAGCACGATCGCCAGCAAGGATACGGAGTTGGCCGAGTAGCCGATCGCCTTGAGTACGATGAAGGTGCCGATCAGGCTCACGGGCACGGCGAGCGTCGGGATCAAGGTTGCACGTACGCTGCCGAGAAAGAGGAAGACGACCAGCACGACCAGGACGAATGCCTCGATGAGCGTCTTGCGCACCTCCTTGATGGTCTCCTTGACGAACTCGGTCGGGTCGTAGGTGATCTTCCAAGCCAGATCGTCGGGAAAGCGCTGTTGCAAATTGGCCAAGCTTGGCGCGAATGGCATCGAGCGTGGCAATGGCATTGGCGCCCGGTGACTGGTAGATGGCCATCACTGACGCGGCACCTCCATTCAGGCGCGTTTCCCGGTCGAGGTTGGCAGCACCCAATTCCAACCGCGCCACGTCGCTGAGGCGAAGCACGGACCCGTCGGGGTTGGTGCGTATGACGATTTTCTCGAACTCCGCAGTCGACGTGAGACGACCCTTCGTCTCGATATTCAACTGCAGCTTTTGCTCATTGGAAATCGGCCGGGCGCCGATGCGCCCGACGGCGGCCTGCACGTTCTGCGACTTGATCGCGTTGATGATGTCACCGGTCGTCAGGCCGAGACCCGTCAAGCGGTCGGTGCCGAACCCAGGCGCGGATGGCATAGTCCTGCGGGCCCCACAGCGTGGCGTCGCCGACGCCGGGCGTGCTCTTGACCTGGTCCAGGATGTTGATGGTCACGTAGTTGGAGATGAAGAGCGGATCGTGCGTCCCTTTGGGCGAATACAGGGCAATGACACCGAGCAATGCCGACGACTTCTTCTTCACGACTGACGCCCTGGCGTTGCACGTCCTGCGGCAGGCTCGACAAGCGCCACCTGCACCCGGTTGTTGACGTTGACCGTGTTGATGTCGGGATCGGTGCCGAGCTCGAAGGAGGCCGTCAGCGTGTAGCTGCCGTCATCGCCGCTCACGCTCTTCATGTAGATCATCTTGTCGACGCCGGTGACCTGGGCCTCGATCGGCTGCGCTATCGTCGAAGTCCACCACCGCAGCCGAGGCTCCGGGATAGGTGGTGGTCACCGAGACCTGCGGCGGGACGATATCGGGGTATTGGGCGACGGGGATCGACAGCAGGGCCAGCAAGCCGGCGATCGTCGTCACGATGGCGATGACAATGGCTAGCCGCGGCCGGTCGACGAACACCGCGGAAAGCATGGATCAACTCCGATCGAGCGTCGATAGCGAGGGCGTTGCGGCGACCGGCGCGCCCGGGCCGCAGGTTCTGCATGCCTCGACGATCACCTGCTCGCCGCCGACAGCCCTCTTCGACGATTACGTTGCTGTCACATCCCTGCTGGTCTTGAGCGTCCCTCGCCTCCCATCCTCGACGACAAAGACGTAGATGCCCTGCTATCCAATACTGAATCTCCCCTCATCCCAAGCTAACGCCTTCCTCTTCTTTCCCCTCCATCGGATCCTGGCTCACGATGAGCGCAAGGACACCGCTGTCGGGACCGACCACGTTGCCCTTGGTGATGTTGGTCTTGCCGATCCGTCTGGTAATCGGGGCGGTCGCTTCGGTGTAGCCAAGATTGATCTTGGCTGTTGCCAGGTTCGCCTCGTCGGTGACGATGGCCCCGCCCGCCTGCCGGTCTGCCGCAAGAGCCTGATCGCGTGCCACAACGGTGCCAGCGCTCTCGACCAGCAGCTCTTCTGCCCGTTGCAGCTGTACTGCAGTCAGAATTTTCGCCGCCTTGCTGCGCTCCAGTGCACCTTTCGCTTGCCCGACGGCGGCCTCGAACAGCCCCTTCTCGATGCGGTAGAGCGGGCTCCCTGCCTTGACCAGGTCACCCTCCTTGAACAACACCGCATCAAGGTACCCCTGGACCCGTGCCCTCACTTCCACCCGCTCGATCGCATCCACCCGGCCACGAAATCACGGGTCTTCTCTATCGCCTGGCGTTCCGCCCTGACCGTGGCGACGGGCAACACGGTCACCTTCCTGTCCTGGCCCTGCGCATGCGCTCCCGTGTCGCAAAGCGGGACGACCGTGATGGCAAACGCGCACGCAAATACAAAAAGTGATTCTTGCGGGCCTGCTCCGGCTCTCATCGCTCAAACGCACCAGGATGCTGCTGAACCGAACGCTGGCAGGCCGCCCGCCACTCCCGCCTTGTCATGTGGGTCGCGGGCTCCCAGGCATCTATGCACAACGACAGGGCCCGCTCTTGTGGCACCCCTTGGTTCGCCGCAGTGCGCTCGCAGGCCTTACGCCATTCCCCCTGCGTCATGTCGCTCGTCCCATACCAGCCGGCGACGCACCGCGTGATGGTTTGCGACGGCGCCGGGTCGGCGCGTGTTGCATCCTCCGCGACGGCAGCGCGCGGATTGGTGCCTCTCGCTTTCGCAGGTTTCAAGACGGGCCGGGAGAGCGCCTCGGTTTGAGCCAACGCCGGCAAGCCCTCGTACCAGATGCAGGTCGTCACAACAGCCCCTGCCGCCACCAACTTTGAAAAGCCCATGGCGCATCCTCGCAGCGCCCGCTGCTTCGTTCTCCTGTCACTAGCAGTGATTGGGGATACCGGTATCAGGGACTCACCTGATATCGGCGAGAGGAACCACTCTCTTCGAGATCGACGACGCGGCCACGAGCGGGGTTGCCCATTTCGCACAATCCGCCGTGCCGTTTCTGGAGCATGCGAACCGGAGTTACCCGGCTATCTGGACTGCTCCATCAGAAATTTGGTGCGCTCCGTGGCTACTCTTCGGCAGGTGCGCTCCCACTCCACCTTGGTCATGTGGGTTGCCGTATCCCAGTCTTGCATGCACTGCTGAAACCAAGCCCTTCCCCGGTCCTTGATCTGCTCCTGCGTGTCTTTGCCACGGGTTTCGGCGGGGTTGTTGTTTCAGCCTTGGGCGGCAAGGCCTCGCCGCTAGGTGGCGTGCTGGTTTGGGCATAGGCAGTCCCACAAACGCACAGCAAGAGCGAGCAGACGTGAAGGGTAGTGCGCATGGAGATGGCCGCCAACGGTGAGGTTCAAGCAAGACCATCACGTGACGAGACGACACAGACCAATCAGGGAAAACACTGAAAAGCTACGGGGCCACCCACGAAGTGCGCTTGCCGCACGGTGTTGCCGATCCCCCAGGATCGCAGCGGCCCGTCACGCCGCTCGAAGCGCGGGAGGGCGCGAGCGCCAGCTACTCGGCCCGGGGATTGGAAACGGGTCACGCAATCTTCAAGCCTCGAGTTTAGGCCTGGCGGCAAGCGCACCGTCTCGCGCAACAACGAATGCGAATCGGCCGGGGACTGACACGTCTGCCTGCGCCGAAGACTGAACCCCATGTCGAGGCCTTGCGCTGCCGCACTCCGCTCCGCACTGCGGTCTCCGACGCACTCTGCGCCATCAACAGAAGGGTCTCTGTTGCGCGCCGATAAGGGTGGAGATGCAGCGCCGTCGACATTCAGGCCGACAGACGCGGCACACCTCGCGACTTCGTGCAACGCATTGATGCGTGCCGCCGAATGCGCTTCGGCATGTTTGCCGGCTGCGATGCCGTGACGGCGGGCATAGTCGCCAAAAAGCAGGCACATCTAGGCTTTGACTTGCCGCAGACCCAGCTGTCTAATCCGAACCCGGAGAGAGCTGCCGGGGCTCTGGCGGCTGCGGATAGGGGCGAGACTGCGGACAGTGGAGTGGACGATGATGTTCTTGCGTCGGTGGGCAATTGCGATCGTGGTGACCGTGGCTGCCGCCACGAGTTTCACGGGCGCTGGGCAGGCGGAGAAGACGCTGCGCGCGGTGATGCATTCCGACCTCAAGATCCTCGATCCGATCTGGACCACCGCCTATATCGTCCGCAACCACGGCTACATGATCTACGACACGCTGTTTGCCACCGATGCCAATGGCGAGATCAAGCCGCAGATGGTGGAGAAGCACGAGGTCTCGGCCGACAAGCTCACCCACACCTTCACCTTGCGCGACGGCCTGCTCTGGCACGACGGCCAGCCGGTGACGTCGGAGGATTGCATCGCCTCTATCAAGCGCTGGGGTGCGAAGGATGCCACCGGTCAGAAGCTGATGACCTTCATCGCCGGCTTCGAGGTCAAAGACCCCAAGACGTTTGTCATAAAGCTGAAGGAGCCGACCGGCCTGGTGCTGCTGGGCCTCGGCAAGCCGTCCTCGGCGGTGCCGTTCATGATGCCAAAGCGCGTGGCAGAGACCGACCCCAATACGCAGATCTCCGACTTCACGGGCTCCGGACCGTTCGTCTTCAAGCGCGACGAGTGGAAGCCCGGCGACAAGACCGTGTACGTCAAGTTCGACAAGTACAAGCCGCGCTCCGAGCCCTCCTCGGGGCTTGCGGGCGGCAAGGTGGTGCATATCGACCGCGTGGAGTGGCGCGCCATCTCCGACCACCAGCAGGCGATGAATGCGCTCATCAGGGGCGAGATCGAGTATATCGAGGCGCCCAAGCACGACCTGCTGCCGCTGTTGAAAGGCGACAGCAACATCAAGCTGTGGGATTACAATCCGCTTGGCAACCAGTACACCTTCCGCCCCAACTGGCTGCACAAGCCATTCGACAATGAAAAGGTGCGCCAGGCGCTTTGGTACGCATTCAATCAGAAGGACTTTCTGGACGCGGTGATCGGCGATCCCGACTACTACAAGACCTGCAAAGCCATGTTCGTGTGTGGGACACCGCTGGCCTCCGAGAAGGGCATGGATGCTCTCCTGGCATCGAACTTCAAGAAGGCGCAGGAGCTGCTCAAGGAGGCGGGCTACGATGGCACGCCCATCGTGCTCATGCACTCGACCGACTTGGACGTGCTGACGAACTTGGCCCCAGTCGCCAAGAGTCTCATGGAGAAGGCCGGGTTCAAGGTCGACATGCAGTCGATGGATTGGCAGACAGTCGTTGCGCGCCGTGCCAAGAAGGATCCACCCAATGCCGGTGGCTGGCACGCCTTCCTCACGTCCTGGGTGGCCGCCGACATCACCAATCCGATCTTCACAGGCTTCCTGAACTCGGCTTGCGACAAGGCCATGTTCGGCTGGCCTTGCGATACCGAGATGGAAAAGCTGCGTGACCAATTTGCGCGCGAGACCGATCCGGCCAAGCAGAAGGTGATTGCCGAAGCGGTGCAGGTGCGCGCGACGCAAGCCGTCTCCCACATCAACCTTGGCCAGTGGTACCAGCCTATTGCTGCACGCAAGAACATCTCCGGCATACTGACGACTCCGGTGCCTGTGTTCTGGAACGTCGTCATGAACTGATACGGCAAAGGAGCCGTCAGCCCGCGCTGCTGGTTCCCAACACAAGCCGGCGCACATGCTCGCATACGTCCTGCGAAGACTGGCCGCGACCATCCCGGTGATGCTGATCGTCGCGTCGCTGGTCTTCCTGATGCTGCGCCTGACGCCCTCCGATCCCGCCGCCATCATTGCTGGCGACACTGCCACCACCGAGCAGGTGGCGGAGATCCGCAAGCGCCTGGGCCTCGACCAGCCGATCCTCACCCAGTTCGTCATCTGGATGACGAGGACGCTGCAGGGCGACTTCGGCGAATCGTTCTTCTTCAAGAAGCAGGTGGCCGAGCTGATCCTCGACCGGCTCGAGCCGACGGCGTCACTGGCGCTGCTCACCATTGTCCTGGCGGTGCTGATTGCCGTCCCACTCGGGGTAATTGCGGCCTACCGCCACGGCGGCTGGCTCGACCGCATCGTCATGGGCTTCTCGGTGCTCGGCTTCTCGGTGCCGGTGTTCGTGATCGCCTACATGCTCATCTACGTCTTCGCCATCGAGCTCAACTGGCTGCCGGTGCAAGGCTATCAGCGCATCAGGCTCGGGATCGGCGGTTGGCTGCAGCGGCTGATCCTGCCGTCGCTCACCCTATCCGTCATCTACATTGCCCTCATCGCCCGCATCACGCGCACCAGCGTGCTCGAGGTCATGAACGAGGACTACATCCGCACGGCCCGCGCCAAGGGCCAGACCGAGGGGCGCGTGCTCATCCGGCACGCACTTGCCAACGCGGCGGTTCCAATCGTCACGGTGATCGGGCTCGGCGTCGCCCTGCTGATCGGCGGCGTGGTGGTGACCGAGTCGGTCTACACCATCCCCGGCATCGGCCGCCTCACCGTCGATGCCGTGCTTGCCCGCGACTACCCCACCATCCAGGCCGTGATCTTGCTGTTCTCGCTCGCCTATGTGCTCATCAACTTGGCTGTGGATGTCGCCTACACGTTCCTGGACCCGAGGATCCGCTATTGAGCATCGAGGCCCTGCCCGGTGAATTGGCCGAGCGCGCGCCCGCGGCGCCGCGGTGGGGAGCGATGCGCACGCTGGCGCGCAACCCGAGCGTCATCATCGGCGGAGCGATCGTGGCATTCCTGGCGCTCGTCGGCCTGCTGGCGCCGCTGCTGGGCACGATCGACCCCTCCGAGATCAACCCGGCCTTTCGCAACAAGAGGCCGGGCGTCGAGCGCGTGATGCGCGACGAGAATGGCAAGGAGACGGTGTTCGTGCACCGTTTCGGCACCGATACTCTGGGGCGCGACGTCTACAGCCGCGTCGTCTATGGCGCGCGCGTGTCGCTGATCATCGGCGTGACGGTGGCCATTCTCGCCGTCACCATCGGCCTTACCATCGGTCTCATGGCCGGCTACATCCGCTGGCTCGACGGCATTGTCATGCGCATCATGGATGGGCTGATGGCGATCCCGGCGATCCTGCTCGCCATGGGCGTCGTCTCGCTGTCGCGCGCCGGCCTGGCGGCGGTCGTCATCGCCATCGTCATCCCCGACATCC
Organism: uncultured Alphaproteobacteria bacterium; assembly: GCA_963832445.1. Classification (GTDB taxonomy): domain Bacteria; phylum Pseudomonadota; class Alphaproteobacteria; order Rhizobiales; family Hyphomicrobiaceae; genus AWTP1-13. The sequence continues at coordinate 47,795 of CAWHUM010000009.1, read as the reverse complement.
CGCGCGTCGTGCGCCTGGTGCGCGCTACCGTGCTTTCGATCCGCGAGGAGCCCTACGTGGAGGCCGCCATCACCGTCGGCACCCCTACGCCCACACTGCTGGTGCGGCATGTGCTGCCCAACACCATTGCCCCGCTGATCGTGCAGGGTACCTTCATCTGCGCCTCGGCCATCCTGGTCGAGGCGATCCTGTCGTTCTTAGGGATCGGCATACCGCCGGAGACGCCGACCTGGGGCAACATCATGGCCGAGGGGCGCTCGCTGTTCCGCATCTATCCCCACAACATCTTCTATCCGGGCGTGTGCCTGGCGTTGGCGGTGCTGGCCATCAACATGCTGGGCGACGGCCTGCGCGACACGCTCGACCCGCGCTTCGCCAAGCGGGTGTGAGAGGCGAGGATGGCCGAAGCTCCCTCGCCTGTCCTCGCTATCAAAGGCCTCACCGTGGGATTGCCGGCGGGCTCCGACCGTGCCAACGCCATCCAGGACATCGCCTTCTCCGTCGACCCCGGCGAGATCGTGTGCGTGGTGGGCGAATCGGGCTCCGGCAAGTCCGTCACCGCCCAGTCCGTGATGGGGCTGCTGCCGCGCGAGCTGCGGGCCACCGCCGGCCAGGTCCTGCTCGAGGGCGAGGATGTGCTGCAGGCCAAGCCCGCGCGCCTGCGCGGCTTGCGCGGCACGCGCATGGCCATGATCTTCCAGGAGCCGATGACCGCACTCAACCCGGTCATGACGGTGGGCGACCAGATCGCCGAGGTGCTGGAGATCCACACCCAGCTCCCCGAGTCCGACCGCCGCCAGCGCGTGCTGCAGATCATGCGCTCCGTGCACCTGCCCGAGCCCGAGCGCCTGATCGACGTCTATCCCCACCAGATCTCCGGCGGTCAGCGCCAGCGCATCATGATCGCCGCGGCCCTGGTGCTCGACCCGGCCCTGCTGATCGCCGACGAGCCCACCACGGCGCTCGACGTGACCACGCAGGCGCAGATCCTGAAGCTGATCCGGGAGCTGCAGGAGCGGCGCGGCACCGGCGTGCTGTTCATCACCCACGACTTCGGCGTGGTGGCCGAGATCGCCCACCGCGTCGTCGTCATGCAGTCGGGCCGCGTGGTGGAGCAGGGCGCCTGCAGCGACATCCTGCGCCGGCCCCAGTCCGACTACACGCGCATGCTTATCGCCTCCGTCCCGAGCCTGAAGCCACCGCCGCGCCAGCCCAAGGCCGGGCCCGTGGCGCTGGCGACCGAGCGGCTGTCCAAGACCTACGGCAGCATGAGCCTGCTCTTCCCCGGCCGCGTGGTGCGGGCGGCCGAGAACGTCGACATCGTGGTGCGGCGCGGGGAGACCGTCGGCATCGTCGGCGAGTCGGGCTCGGGCAAATCCACGGTGGCGCGCTGCGTTGCCCGCCTGGTGCAGCCGACCTCGGGCGTCATCCGCATCGGCGACGTCGACGTGGCGCGCCTGCCCGAGAGCCGCCTGCGCGCGCACCGTCGCCACGTGCAGATCGTATTCCAAGACCCTTACCGCTCGCTCAATCCGCGCCGCACGGTCGGCGCCTCGATCATCGAGGGGCCGATGAACTTCGGTCTGGCCGAAACCGAGGCCAAGAACCGGGCCAGCCGCCTGATGGCACTGGTGGGCCTGTCGCCCGATGCGCTCGACCGCTATCCGCACCAGTTCTCCGGCGGCCAGCGCCAGCGCATCGCTATCGCCAGGGCTCTCGCCATGGAGCCGCAGCTGCTGATCGCCGACGAGCCGGTCTCCGCACTCGACGTGTCGGTGCAGGCGCAGGTGCTCAAGCTGCTCGACGACATTCGCCAGCGCTTCGATCTGGCCCTCCTGTTCATCACCCACGACTTGCGCGTCGCCGCACAAATCTGCGACCGTATCGCCGTGATGCAGCGCGGCATCGTGGTGGAGCAGGGCGCGACGGTGGAGATGTTCGCCGCGCCCAAGCACGAGTACACTCGCGCGCTGTTCGAGGCGGCTCCCGGACGCAGCGCGCAATTCGGCGCCGCAGCCGCACCGGCTTGAGCAGGGACGGGCCTGGGCCGACGAGAGGATCGAGGAGGAAGCCGGACATGAACCTTGCCGAGTATGCGAGCTACGATGCCCTGGGGCTGGCCGAGCTGGTGGCCAAGAAGCAGGTGACCCCCAAGGAGCTTGCGCTGACGGCAGTCGCCGCCAAGGAAAAGGTGGATGGCGCCGTCAGGTCGGTGGTCGAACTCTATCCCGACCGCATCGAAAAACTCGACGAAGCCGGCCTCGGCAACGGTCCCTTCCGCGGCGTGCCGACGTTGATCAAGGACGTGTTCGGCCACGAGAAGGGCCGCACAATCGAGTTCGGCTCGCGTCTGTGCGCAGGCATGAAGGTAGAGGTCGACACGCACTTCGCCGAGCTTCTGCGGGCCTCTGGCGTCAACATCCTCGGCCGCACGGCGGCCCCCGAATACTCCATGGCGGCCACCACCGAGAGCGCCATGTTCGGCAACACGTCGAACCCCTGGAAGCAGGGTTATTCGGCGGGCGGCTCCACCGGCGGCGGTCAGGCCGCCGTGATGGCCGGCATCGTGCCGATCGCGCACGGCTCCGACATCGGCGGCTCGATCCGCATTCCGGCCAGCTGGTGCGGCGGCGTGGGGTTGAAGCCCTCGCGCATGCGCATCTCCTCCGGCCCCATCTTCGACGAGGGCGGCTGGGGCTGGTCGATGAATTTCGTGCAGACCAAGACCGTGCGCGATGCGGCAGCCATGCTCGACTGCCTGGCGATCCCGCAGCCCGGCGACCCATTCATCATTCCCAAGCCCGACGAGCCCTACGCATCGCTGGCGAGGAAGTCGCCTGGCAAACTCAAGGTCGGCATCGTGCTCGATGAGCTGGTCGGCATGAAGGTCGATCCGGAGGTGGCCAATGCCGTCGAGGCGACGGGCAAGGCCCTGGCGGCCCTGGGCCACAGCGTGGAGCGGGCGAAGGCCGATATGGGCGGCCGTGACACCTTGGCCGCGGCATTCGACATCTTCTTTTTTGGTTTCGATGTGCGGCTCGACGGCTACGCCCGGCGCAGCGGCCACAAGGTCGGACCCGAGACGCTCGAGCCGGTGATCCTGTTCGTCTACGAGGCCGCAAAGCAGATCACCCCGGCGCGCTTCATGGCCGCCACCGGCCTCGCCAACGCGGCGCGGCGCAAGCTTGGACAATTCTACAGCAAGTACGACATCTGGCTGTCGCCGACCACCTCGCGGGTGTCGGAGCCCTGGGGCCGCTATAACCTGTCGCGCAAGGTCGACGGCTGGCAGGGTATGATCGACGAGCTGTTCGCGCCGCCCTGCCAGTACACCGTCCCGCACAACATGATGGGCACGCCGGCCATGTCGCTCCCGCTTGCCATGCATTCCACCGGCGTGCCGATTGGCGTGCAGATTGCCGCCAAGCCGGCGGCGGAGCACCTGCTGCTGCAGCTGGCGACCGGCTTGGAGGCGGCGATGCCCTGGAGGAGCCGCGTTCCATCGCTCCACGTCTCGCGGACTTGAGGAGCCGCATGTCCTGCAACGGCGAGCGCATCACCCGAGCGCGGGGGGGGTGCCGGTCGAAAGGAGGACAAGGCGGAAGGCGCGCTCGAGGTGAACCGGGAATGCCGGATCCTCGATGTCGAGGGGACCCGGCTCGTTCACCAGGGCATTGTTGAGCGTGCCGTAGAGGACCTGGAAGGCGAACCGCACCGACAGGTCCTCGGGCACCGTCAGCTTGCGCACGTGGCGCGCAGCAAGCCAGTCGACGAAGCAATCGGCATTCACGTGCCCGCTCTGACGGATCGGCTCCCACACCGTCGGGTCCTCCATGCGCTTGCGGATGGCCGAGCGGATGAGACCGCCATAGCGACGAAAGCGGTCTGTCGTGGTCGAGACCAGCACGCCGATCAGCCGGTCATCGCCGTGCGTTGCAAACACCTGCGACGTCTCGGTCCGCACCTCGGCGAGATACTGCGCGATGAGCGCACGAAAGAAAGCGTCCTTGTCGCGGAAGCGCAGATAGAAGGCGCCAACCGAGCAGTCGGCTGCCCGCGCGATGTCGGCAACCGACAGCTGATCGAATGGGCGCCTCGCGACCAGCTTCTGTCCGGCGTCGAGCAGCCGGTCGCGGCTGCGCCGGGCGCGCAGCTGCTTGACTGGCCGCACGCCGTCGACGCCGCTGTCGTCCGGCAGCGTTGCTTGACCCGAAATATGAACCATGGTTCTCTATTCATACCTAAATAGCTGTCGGCGCACAAATCTTCGCCTCGACTGCGAAGTGCCGGGAGCGCCCGGGGTGTCTTCTTTTGGGCGTTCGACAGACAAGACGGCAATAGGGGAGGAAATTCATGGCTTCAATTTTCTGTGGAGGCCGCGGCCGCGCATTGGCGATGGTTGCGGCTTTGCTGTGTGCGGCGACGCTGGCAGCGAAGGCGCAGGCTGCGGACAAGGTTCGCGTTACCAATTTCGCCAGTGTGGGCACGCTGCCGCTGTTCCACGGCATGGACAAGGGCTACTTCGCCGAGGCCGGTCTCGAGATCGAGATCGTCAAGGTGGCGACTGGCGCGGCGTCGGTGTCCGCCGTCGCCTCGGCGCAGGCCGACCTCGGCTGGGCCGCGGCGACGGTGCCCATGTTCGCCCGCTCCAACGGCGTGCCGGTCAAGATTTTCATGAGCTCCGAGCAGGAAGGTCCGCCCGACCACTACGGTACCTACATCACCGCGTCCGCCAAGTCCGGCATCACCTCGTTCGCCGACATGAAGGGCAAGACCGTGATGATCAATGCCTTCGGAACGGCGGGTGAGCTCGCCATCCGCGATCGCCTGCAGCTTGCGGGGGTGAGCTGGGACGACGTCAAGAAGGTGGTCGTTCCCTTCCCGCAGATGCCGGCGGCGCTCGAGCTAGGCAACGCCGACGTGGTGGTGACCATTTTTCCGATGCAGGCCGCGATCATGGCCAACAAGGCGATTGGCGGAAAGGTGCTGGGGCGCGGCAATCTGAGCCTCAGCGGCACCCAGGTCGTCACCGCCGCCTGCTACTTCGCCACCGACACCTGGCTCGCCAAGAACCAGAAGCTGGCGGTCGCCTTCGGGCGGGCCTACCAGCGCGCGCAGAAGGACATCGAGGCCGATCCCAAGCTGCGTCTCGATCTGGTGGTGAAGCTCTCCGGCATGGAGCGCGCGGTGGCCGAGACCATTCCGCCGTCCTGGTTCCAGACCATCACGATCAAGAAAGAATCGATCGCGCCAATCTATGATACGCTGATCCGCACCGGGATGATGACCAAGTCGTTCCCGATCGAAGACGTGATCGCGACACTGCCCTTCTAGAAGGGATCGAACCGAATGCGTGCGGAGGATGCCAAGGCCGCGCGCTCCGGCCAGGCGGCGGGGGCCGGGCCGATACTGGCGGTGGAAGGGCTCACCAAGCAATTCGACGGGCCGCCGCCGCTGCAGGTTTTGGCCGGCATCGACTTCACGGTCGGTGAAGGCGAGTTCGTGTCCGTTGTCGGGCCTTCCGGTTGCGGCAAGACCACACTGCTGCTGCTGCTGTCCGGGCTGCTGCGACCGGACGGCGGCGTGGTGCACTTCGCCGGCAACCCCGTGCGCGATGCAACGCCGGAAGGCATGGCCATCGTCTTCCAGGACTACAGCCGCTCGCTGCTGCCGTGGAAGACCAATCTCGGCAACGTGCTGTTCGGCATGCGCCGGGTCGGCGGGCTCACCCCGGCGGACAAGATCGGGCAGGCGACCGGCCTCCTCGATGCGGTGGGCCTCGCCGGCTTCAAAGACCGCTATCCCTGGCAGTTGTCCGGAGGCATGCAGCAGCGCGTCGCCATCGCCCGGGGGCTCGCCTCGCAATCGCGGCTGCTGCTGCTCGACGAGCCGCTGGCCTCGGTGGACGCGCAGACGCGCGCCGACCTGCAGGACCTGCTGCTCTCCATCGCGCAGCGCTATCGCCAGACCTGCGTGCTCGTGACCCACGACGTCGAGGAGGCGATCTACATGGGCGACCGCATCGTCGTGCTGTCCAGCCGGCCGAGCCGGGTCGTGCGCGAGATCGCGGTGCCGCTGCCGCGGCCGCGCGATCAGATCGAGACGCGCGAGAGGCGACCTTCCTCGATATCCGCCACGACGTGCTCTCGCTCATCCGCAGCGAGCGGCGCGCGCGGCCGCGGTGCGGCGCCATGATCTGGCTGCGGCGCCTGCTGGCCTTGGCCGTCGTGCTTGACGATCTGGCAGGTCGCCGTGTGGCTGCAGGTTGGCGCCGGAGCGCTACCTGCCCTCGCCCTGCACCACCGCCGAGGCGTTGGCGCGGATAGTCGCCTCGCCCGACGACATGAAGGCGGTCGCGCTCACGCTGCTGCGCGCGCTTGCCGGCTTTGCCCTGACCGTGCCGCTCGGCATCGCGCTCGGCGTCCTGGGCGCGCTGGTGCCCGTGTTTCAGAGGATGCTGCGGCCGTGGACCGAGCTGCTGCGGCCGCTACCGCCAGCGGCCATCATCCCGATCTCGGTGTTCGCGATCGGCTTCGGTCTCAAGCTCTATCTGTTCATCATCGTGTTCGCCGCGCTGTCTGGCCGGTCTACTTTCAACACGGTCGCTGCGTTCTCGGGCACCAACGAGGTGCTGCTGCGCACCGGCCGCGCCTTCGGCTGCGACCGGCTGGCACTGGTCAGGAGCATCGTGCTGCCGCAGGCGCTGCCGCAGATCTTCATCGGCGTGCGCATCGCGGCCAGCGTCAGCCTGATCGGGTCGGTGGTGACCGACCTGTTCGCCGGCCAGGACGGGCTCGGCTATCTGCTGTTCGAGCGCGCCTTCGCCTTGCGCATCCCCGATGTGTTGGCGCTGACCGTGCTGTGCGGCATCAACGGCATGCTGTTCAACCAGATGGTGCTGGGCCTGCGACGCCTCTTCATCGGCTGGCACGAGCAGATGATGGCGGAGGCCGCCGCGGCATGAGGCGGCATCGGCTCGATCCCTGGGGCCTGCTCTCCATCGCGCTCGTGCTGTGCGCGCTGGCAACTCGTCGCCTGGAGCTACGACACCGTGCTGTTCCCGGGGCCGTGGCAGACGGCGGTCGCGATCGTAGCAGAACTTCCACACCATCGCTGGCCGAGATCGGCAACACGCTGCGCCGCGCCTTCACCGCGTTCGGCCTGTCGGTGCTGGTGATGGTGCCGTTCGGCATCGCCTGCGGCCGTATCCGCCTGCTCGGCATGATCGTCGATCCGATCCTCGAATTCCTGGTCACCATCCCGCCGCCGGCCGTCATTCCCATCGTCATGGTGCTGGCCGGCATCGGCGATGCCGCCAAGATCGCCGTGATCAGCTATGCGATGATGCCCGGCATCCTGATCACCACCATCGAGACCGTGCGCCAGGCGCCGCCGATGCTCGACCGCGTCGGGCGCTCGCTGCGCCTCGAGCCGCTTCGAGTCGATGGCGCTGATCGACCTGCCGGCGGCCTTCCCCGGCATCGTCACCGGCTTTCGCCTTGCGATCTCGGCCTCGCTGCTGGTGACCATCACCTCCGAGATGCTGCTCTCGACCAACGGCATCGGCGCCTTCGTGCAGCGCAGCCAGGAGAGCTTTCACGTGTCGTCCGGCCTCGCCGGCATCGTTGCCATCGCGATCGTGGGCCTGCTCCTCAATACCGGCCTGCGCATCGTCGAGGAGCGCCTCCTGTTCTGGCACTATCGCAGCCGCCTCGCGCAGGAGTGACGGTGGCATCGCCCATGACCTCGCCGCCCGGTGGGTCCGGCGTGTCTTGCGCCGTGTCGGGCGTCGTAGCTCTCGGTATGTGCGGCTCTATCCGCCTCCGCGCCCCAGGCCCGACCGGCTTAGCCGCGTGTATGGCAGCCTTTCGCCATACGCGCCGCGCTACCGTGGGAGCTCGTACGCCTCGGGTTCGTCGGCGTCGGACACGGTGAATGGGAGAATTTCCGGCACCGGTCGGGGTTACCCCCGACTTCCAAGGTGTCGGCTTTCCCATACCTTGAGAGCCCCTAGCCAAGTCTCGAGAACAGGAGGCTCAAGATGCTCAGGCGCGTTCTAATTGGATTGTCCCTGGCCGTAGGAAGCTTTGCGAGCTTCAGCGCTCCTGCGTCGGCTTTTTGCGGATGGAATGGCTGTGCGAGGTACAATTACTACGCACCCACCTACTACTACGTGCCCGCACCAGCCTACGGCTACTACCCGGCCCCGGCAGCCTACGGCTACTACCCGCCAACTCCAGCCTACAGCTATTACGCGCCGGCTCCGGTCTACTACCCGCCGGCTCCAGTCTACAGCTACTACGCGCCGGCCCCGGCCTACGGCTATTACCCGCCGGTGCAAGCCTATGGCTACTACGCGCCGCCAGTTGCACCCTACCGATACCAGCGCGCCTACTACCGCCCGGTCTATGGCTACTACGGCTGGTAGGCGAGGTTCGCTTCCCCGTGCGCGGCAATGTGTCGGTGGCACAGAAATCTGATGGCCACGGGCCGGTGGGCATTCCGGAGGACGCGCCGCGAACCGCTCCGAGGAACGTCGCGATGACCAAAGCCGTGCTGACAGGCGTGCTCGTTGCCGTAATGGGGTTGACGAATCCTTCGCTCGCGCAGCAGCGACCCGATCGACCACCACTCTCGCAGATCGACGAGTCCGTGATCGGCCTTCCCATCTTCAGCTCGGATGGCGTGAGGATGGGCGTGGTGACGGAAGTCGGCACCGACGACGGCGAACCGGTCATCGTTGCGGAAATCGACCAGCCGCTGGGCATCGGCGCGGTGCCGGTGGCGATCCCGACCGACATGTTCGTGCACACGGGCCAGGCTATCAAGCTGACCATCACTGCCTCAGAAGTGCGACGCAACCTCGGCGATCAGGGCCGCAGGTAGGGCCGTCGATCCGACCGGGGAGATTACGCAGCGATGACGCGAAGGCACGTGGGCGGATGATCGTCGACATGAAGCAGCGCCGGAAGCGGATAGTCCCCGGTGAAGCCCGGCACTACGCCGCACTTTGCATTCCCACCTCACTCTGATCTCGTTCTCTCCGCTGAGGGCTCCGCACCACACAGCGGAAGCCGACATGGCAGGCCGAGGTGTCGATCGGCTGCGCATGGCGCGCAGCTGGGCGATAGCGCCGGCAATAGTTGAGTGCGCAAAGGTGCGAGCCGCCCTTCAGCACCTTGCGCGGAATTCGCTACTCCGGCTGGCAGGGGTCGTAGCTCAGCTCCTCGGGCCGCCGCGCGGATTCTTCGGAATGCAGCAGGGCTTGCCGGCATCCGCCGTATGCCGCGGGTTGAACCAGTCGGTGGTCCACTCCCAGACGTTGCCGATCATGTCGTAGAGCCCGTAGCGGTTGGCCGGGAAGGCGCCGACGGGCGAGGTGCGCTCGTAGCCGTCCTCAGCCAGGTTCTGCCACGGGAACGCGCCCTGCCAGAAGTTGGCCATCATCCTGCCGCCGGGCGAGAGCTTGTCGCCCCAGGCGAACTCGGCGCCGTCGCGTCCTCCGCGCGCCGCGAACTCCCACTCCGCTTCGGTCGGCAGCTCCTTGCCTGCCCAGCGCGCGTAGGCCAGCACGTCACGATAGGCGACGTGCACCACCGGATGGTCGTCGAGCCCCTCGATGCTGCTGTCCGGGCCGTAGGGTTGGCGCCAGTTGGCATCGGCCTTGAAGGTCCACCAATGCTGCCAGTGGTCGGCCTGCACGCGCTCGAGCGGCCGCCGGAAGACCAGCGAGCCGGCATAGAGCATATGCGGCAGCGCGCCCGGGTAGTCCTTCGGGTCGGGCGGCACTTCCGCCAGCGTCACGTAGCCGGTGGCCTCGACGAACTTGCGGAACGCCCGGTTGGTGACTGGAGTGCGGTCGATCCAGAAGCCCTCCACGGTGACGCGATGTGCGGGCGCCTCCTCCGGGTAGTGGTGGTCGGAGCCCATTGTGAAGGTGCCGCCGGGGATCCAGGCCATGCTGCCAGCCCAAGGCTTGCGGCTGGTTTGCCTCAGACGCTTCGCACGAGGGACGTCCAAAACGTTGGCCATTGCGACATTTCCTTCCAAACCCAAGCGACTATCCGAACGGCCCGGTCCGGAATGTCATGCTGAGGATCGCCAGCAGTCCTATCGCCAGCAGCACCACCGCGATGATGAGGGTCATCGAGACGGGATAGCCGCTTTCGCCGTGGATCAGGTGCTCGCGCTTCAATCGCTCGCGCTCGTGGCGCAGGCCCTGCATGTACTCGAAATGGTACCAGATGCCCACGACCAGCATGGCCACGCCGAGAAGGACGAGCGTCAAGCCGAAACTGCGAGCAGCATGGCCGCTGCCGGCTATGAGTTTCGACTCGCGCAGATGGTCGAAGAACTGGAAGATCGTGAACCCAAATCCGATCAGCGACAGCGAGGTGCGGATCACCGACATCAGGGTGCGCTCCGCACTCATGCGGGTGCGCTGGAACGACATGCCGGTGCGACGCGCGGAGAGCTCGACGGCGGGATCCCCGAAGTGCGCGCTCCGCCCCGATGATCTTTCCTCGATTTGCGTCATTGCGGTTTGTGCAGGCGGGTCTCGTCCGGGTGCGCACGATGTTGCCACCAGCGTGCCAGGCCCGCAGCCGGCCCGCGAATGAGGAGGTAGGGAACGAAGGCGAGGCCCAGGGCCACCACCGCCGCCTCCGTGGGATAGAACTTGCCCAGCACCCAGACCTGATAGGCCAGGTCCATCGCCAATCCGAGCAGGAGAATGCGGGCCGTCGCGGCGAGCCCCTCTTCCAGGCGTGGGCCCCGCTTTTCTCTGTCGTGCAGGACGGTCCAGAAGTAGGGCGAGCGGCCGGTGCGCGCGTCATTGATGCCGTCGCGAATGCCCAAGATCGCAGCCATGGCCGGCTGCAAGATGAAGCGAAACGACAGCGGCCCATCGGGCCGCGCCAGGATGTCCTCCCATATGCGGTTCAGTACATCGCCGGCTTCGGCCAACATGGGATCCCACCGCTCAGTGAGCGGCCGCGTGGCCATGGCTGTGTGAGCGCAGCCGCAGAGCGAACGAGACCAGCAGCGCGCCGTAGATCACCGCGAACGTCCCGATCGTGTAGAGCAGGGCGAGCACGCCGACGGCCGGCTTGAGCACCAGGACCAACCCGAAGATGACCCAGAGCGTGCCGGCGGCGATGAGGTACCACTCGTCCTCGATCTCCTTGCGCAACATGATTGCGCCCACGATCTCCATGATGCCGGTGGTGATCGCCCAGGCAGCGATGATGATCTGCAGCACAGCAGCGGTCAGTCCTGGCCACAGGAACGCCATCAGGCCTGCGAGGACCCCAAGAATTCCGACGACGGCGAGCCACCAGCGCGACGTCTGCGTGTCGCCCGAGATCGCAGCGCCGAGCGCGAAGATGCCGTCGGCGAGCGGCGAAAGCACCGTAGAGCAGCACCAGCGCGATGCAGGGTGGCGCCGGGCCAGATGAAGGCCAACACGCCGAAAACTATCGCGCAGATCCCGCGCAGCAGAACAAGCCACCAGTTTCGCGCCAGAGCATGCAGCAACACGCCCGGACGCGGTTCCCCGCCGGTATTGCTCAGGGTGCTTGCCATAACAGACCTCCATTTATCTGGGCGGTAAGCGACCGGGCTCGACGCGGGCTCACCGCCCGCCAGCGCTTCCGGTCAATGGTTGGCGCCGCTCGCCGCCGTTTCCATCGCCTTCAGTGCATCGTCGACCGTGAAGCTCGCCGCCTTCTGCGCCGGCGGGAATTCCCTGAACGTCGCGGCGAATTTCGCGGCGCCCGCCTGCGCGGCATAGATCAGGTAGGCGTGGTACAAGTACCAGTCGTAGTATTTGTTCGACGTGATATCGGCGCGCTCATAGGGATCGGTGCGCAGATTGAAGACCTTGGGCAGGCGCAGCTTGATGAACGGCTCCGCCCAGACCTGCAGGGTGCCGGGGCAGCGCTGCTCCATGAAAACAATCTTCCAGTTGTCGTAGCGCATGCCCATCACGTCGCCGTCGTCGCTGAAGTAGAAGAAGAAGTTGCGCGGGCTCTTCTTCTCGTCGCCGGCCAGGTAGGGCAGCAGGTTCATGCCATCGATGTGGTTCTTGAAGGTCTTGCCGTTGGCCTTGTGGCCTCGCTTCAGCTTCTCGGTCACGTCGGGCTCGCCGGCCATGGCGAGGAATGTCGGCAGCCAGTCGTGATGCTGGACGATCTCGTTGGAGACCGTGCCGGGCTTGATATGACGTGGCCAGCGCACCAGCATCGGCACCCGGAAGGCGCCTTCCCAGTTGGTGTTCTTCTCGCTCCTGAACGGGGTCATCGCCCCATCGGGCCAGGTGTTCATGTGCGGCCCGTTGTCGGTCGAGTACATCACGAACGTGTTGTCGGCGATGTTGAGATCGTCGAGCAGCTCGAGCAGTTCGCCGACGTTCTTGTCGTGGTCGATCATGGTGTCGTGATAGGCCGACTGCCAACGCCCCGCCTGACCCCGGCTCTCCTTCTTCGTGTGGGTGAACAGATGCATGTGGGTCGTGTTGAACCACACGAAGAACGGCTTGCCGACCTTGTGCTGGCGCGTGATGAAGTCCTTGGCCGCCGCGACGAACTCGTCGTCGCAGGTTTCCATGCGCTTCTTGGTGAGCGGTCCGGTGTCCTTGATCTTCTGCTTGCCGACGGGGCCCCATCGCTCCTCCACCGTCGGGTCATCTTTTTCCTGCGCCCAGGAATGGATGACGCCCCGCGGCCCGAAACGCTTGCGGAACTCGGGGAAGTCCTTGGCCGAGGGATAGTCGTCCATCTCCGGCTCCTCCTCCGCGTTGAGGTGGTAGAGATTGCCGAAGAACTCGTCGAAGCCGTGCACGGTCGGCAGGTACTTGTTGAGGTCGCCCAGGTGGTTTTTGCCGAACTGGCCCGTTGCGTAGCCGTGGTTCTTGAGCAGCTCCGCGATGGTGACGGTTTCCGCCTGCAGCCCTACGGGCGCTGCGGGAATGCCGACCTTGGACAGGCCCGTGCGGTAGACGCTCTGGCCGGTGATGAAGGAAGATCGTCCTGCGGTGCAAGACTGCTCACCGTAGGAATCGGTGAACATCATGCCTTCCTTGGCCAGCCGATCGATATTGGGCGTGCGGTAGCCCATCAAGCCGTGCGAGTAGCAGCTGAGATTGCTGATGCCGATGTCGTCGCCCCAAATGACGAGGATGTTGGGCTTGTCTTTTGGGACAGACTTTGACGCCATATCTGGTTTCTCCTGACCGGATCGATCGCGATCTCAGTTGCGCAGAGCCATTGCGAGATGGTGGCGCCAGACGACAAGGATGTTCGGCCCATCCTTCGGCAATGCCGCTTCTCCAGAAAAGTTGCTAGCCGCAGAGCAGACGGCGATCGGCGGTGACGGCATCACGAAGCCGGCCCATGCGGAATCCGTGATTACCCCTGCAAGGCCCTAGAGAACTGCCGAGCTGTCGACGGAAACGGGAAATGTCGCCGCCTCCTGCATTGCGGCGCGTCCGCCAGCAGGATGGGGCGCTCGGCAAAGGTTGCCGGGCCTAGTAGGGGTTTGGCCCGATGTAGTGCGGGCGTTGCTGCGTCTTCTCATCGTGCCTTGTGTCCTAAGGGCCAGGTGGCATCGATGACCTCGCTGGAGCAGCATTTCAAGGATATCGCAGGCCTGCTGGCCTTGGCATCGAAGGAGCAACAATCGTCGTCGTCACGTTCGGCGCCTTGCAAGCACTGGCGCGCATCGTGGGCTTGGCCCTTCTCGCGGGCTCCGACCCGACTGCTGCAAAGCCAATATGGCTGGGATTTGCGGCGTGGATTGTTCTGTCGCTCGAATTCGCCCTCGCTGCCGACATCATCCGAACCGCCATCGCGCCGACATGGAAGGACATCGGTCAGCTCGCGGCGATAGCCGCAATCCGCACGGCGCTGAACTACTATCGCGAAAAGGAGATTGGCGCCGCCACCGGAAAGGAAGAGCCCGCAGAACGGGAAGCCCGGTGAGCAAGCTGCATCTACCGCAGCGTTGAGTTGACCGACCAGATTGGTAGCCAGTCTCGTATTCCCGGGCGGGAAGTGCGCGAAGGACTTCCGATCTCCGACAGGAGCAATCCTGCCAGACGCAATTCCGCGCTTACCATGTCGGCCGAAAGCCCTGCAGCTTCCTCGCCGATATAGCTGCGCCAGACCCAGCCCCCCGATCCCGCAGTCTCGGTAATCGACCCGACCGCAACGAAGGGCTCCACATCGCTGAAGAAGTTCACGATGCCGGTGTGCGGGCAGCGTCTCTTGGCGAGCATGATCCCTCCCATCTCCCGCCGCGATCCTCGTAAGCAACCGATTTGGTTAACCGGCGCGGCCCACGCAGCGAAGGCGAAAGCGCAGCTCCTGGGCAATCGGTAGAAACGCGGACCGGAGCAAGGAAAAGTGCTGATATGCGGTCCAACAGCAGCTGGCGTTACAGGTACGCCGAATCGCGCCGGCCATGTCCCAACGGAATGCTGACGTGCACGGTGGTGCCACGAGACCCGCTCCTGATCTCCAAACGCCCGCCGAACTGCCGCAGACGCTCCCGCATCCCCTGAATGCCGACGCCGAGCGGAGCGCCGGCGGCACCGAGCAACTCTGCCGACGCCTTCATACCCATTCCGTCATCCCGGATGATCAGGTGAAGACTATTGCCGACCAACTTTTGCTTGATGGAGATGCGGGACGCGGACGCATGTCGGTGAACGTTGGCGAGGGCCTCCTGGACGATACGGAGCATCGAGCGCCTCATCTCAATGGGCAAATCGTCGATGCCCGCAGTCATGCTCAGCGTCACTGAGAGACCCGTGCGCTGCGCAAAGCCCTCGACATAGCGCCGAAGCGTGGCGTCGAGGCCATCACGGTCCAACCGCATCGGGTGCAGGAGATAGGTGAAAGCACGAAGTTCGCGCGTTGCCTCCTCCAGCGAGACCTCGACATCCTCCCAAAGCTTCTGCGTGTCGGTATCGGAGGCGCTGCGCGCCTTCAGATTCATCGCGTTGAGGCCGATGGCCGCCAGATGCTGCGCCGTGGAATCGTGCAGCTCCGCGGCGATGCGCTGTCGCTCGTCTTCCTGTAGCGTCAGTAGGCGCTCGGACAACTCGCCGAGCGCCCGGTGGGTCTCCCTCACCTCGGTCACGTCTTCGGTTGCCACCACCGCAAAGGCCTTGCCTTCGTGCAGGAAGCGCGCTGCGACCAGCTGGTACCAGCGTACCTGCTTGTCGAAGCCAAGTTCGAAGATGTGGCGCAGGCTCGTGCGGCGGCCGGCCAGGAGGGACCGCACCCTGGCGGCGATGAGGGGTGTATCGGCCGAGTCGTTGCCCAACTGCTCGTATAGCGCCAGGAAGCCCGGGCCAGTCGTCGGATGCGTGCGCCGCTGGCCGGCAGCAAAGCGCCGCCATGCCTTGTTGGAAGCGACGATGGTGCCTGCCGCATCGAGAATGACGATGTGGGCCGACAACGAATCGATGGACGCGTTGAGCAGCGCCTTTGACCGCGCGGCGGCCTCCTCGGCGAGCTTGCGCTTGGTGATGTCGCTGAAGAAGATGTTCACGCCGTCGTCCGAAGGATAGACACGCAGATCGATCCATCGACCCGCGTGGATATGCGACGGCAGCTCCACGTGAACCACCCGCCGCTCACGGTTCGCCTTTTTGACGGCTGCCCGTGCAGCCGACCCGGCGAAGACGTCACGGATCGGCTTGCCCACCACGTCGTCGATGCTCCTGCCCAACCACTTGGCGGCCGTGGCATTGACGTTGGTGACGTGGCACTCGCGATCCAGCGTCATGTAGCAGTCGCTGATGCTCGCTAGGATGGCCTTAAGCTTCGCGTTCGTGTCGGTGAACGCGATCCTCGCCTTCTTGAGCTGGTCGATGTCGGAGAGGATGCCGACCAGTTTCTCGACGCTGCCGTCCTTGGCGCGCGAGAAGACCGTCTCCTTGCTGCGGAACCAGCGATAGCTTCCATCCCGGCTGCGGCAGCGATACTCGACGGTCGCCACCGCGCCGTCTGCCAGTCCGCGCATGCGGGCAATGTGCTGCTCTACGACCGTGAGATCTTCCGGATGGATGAGTGCGAGCAAATCGGCGATTTCGAGGCCCTGCAGATATTCACGCTCGTAGCCCAATACCTCGCGCACCCGGCTGCTGAGAACAGCGGCGCGTCCCCTGGCAACATTGAAGACGTAGATGACATCGGGGGAAGTATCGATGACGCGCTTCAGCAGCCGCTGACCGTCATCGTCCGCGTCACTATCGTCGTCCTTGGGGCCGAGGTCCCACAGCTGCCCCGTCAAGATCGACGCCGTGTTGGCCTCGGTGGTTATCGCGGGCGCCAAGGTGGTGCGCCAGCGCCGATCCGTGCGGGGCCCTGCGCTGTCCTCATAGTGGACGGGCAGACCCGTCGTTACGCACTCCCAGCACCGCTCCGACAAGGCCTGCGCCATGTTGGCTGGCAGGAAATCCTTCGGCTGCTTGCCAGCGAGCTCCATATCGCCAACCGAAACCTGACCCCGATAGGCGGGATTGGCTTCGTCAAAGACGACGCGGCCGTCATCGAGAGCACGAATTATGAAAAGACCCTGGGGCGCGCAGTCCCAGAAATGTCGATGCGGCACGTCAGAGGGCCCAGCGTAGCCGGGCGCAACGCGTCCGACGTGGTCTTTGACGCCGACTTGCTTGCTATCGACGCCTGAGCTGGCCAGTGCGGCCCCTACCGCGCTTCGCACGTTTTTTCCCGCTGTATCGAGCGCGCCACCCGTCTTCAACTCCCAGTGGCAATGTAATATGCAGTACGCATCGTAGTCAAAGTCGCACGCCGCGGTTGGTTAGCCGCGACGGAGCAACCCAGGCATGCAGTAGGCGCCGCGCCCGCGGCGGAATGCACAGCCGAGCAAGGGGCAGGAGCCACCGCCTGCCTTAGCCTGGGCTTTGCGCGACCATGCATCCTGTTGTCTCCTTCAGGGTTACCTGCTCGCCAACTAGGTGTTTCCCCCTAGTATCGTTGCTGCCAGGCGTGCTCAGGGAATTCCCGGTCGCGAGTGTGAGTCGTGCTTGCACCCCCGTGCATCACTCGACCGTGGCCAGGGGAGGAAGCGAATGCTGCCGGCTGGAGGGAACGACTGTGCTCTGGCTGAGCGTCGGGAGGTGTAGAGCTGCCGGGCCTGCGCGCTAGATCAGATAGCCATCGAGCGCGAGGGCAAGCACGACACCGAGCCCGACCCCGGCCGTTGACAAGGTGGCGACTATGAACGAAAGCCAGGCGACCTCGCGCGCCTCGTCACCTATCGATTGAGCCCAAAAGGATGCTTCCACATCCGCATCCGCCTCGGGCTGGTCTGGCGCTTTGAAGTAAATGTTCATGGTGGTGCTACTCCGTCCCAGCCGTATAGCCTCACCGGCTCGCGCCAACGATCAGGACTTCACCCGAGATCACGCCAGGACTCTGTGGAGCGGCCTCCTCGCGGCACGCAAAACGCGAGACTTCAGCTACAGCGCCGCATAAACGCGGCCTGCTGCAACGCCGCCAACAGAGCGCGGCCGCTGAAAGGCTTCTGCAGTATTACCGCTTCCTTGCACACCGGGTGCGCCAGCACCGCGTAGCCGGTTACGACAATCACGCGAATTCCCTTGTGGTGCAGATGGTCGATCAGGCTGTAGGCCATTTCGCCTTTGAGATTGACGTCGACCATCGCCAAGTCCGGGTTTTCCGTCTCGAGGAGCCGCTCGGCATCGGCTATCCGGGCAACAGGTCCGACAACGGTCATCTTGATACCCTCCAAAGCCGCCTTCAGGGCCTTGGCGACATGCCACGTATCCTCCACCACGAGCACCTGCATGCCCGCAAGGCTCCGTTCGGTTCTATTCTCGCCATTTGTTGCAGACATTGAGCAGCCTCGGGAATGGCCCAGACACCAACCCAGAACGGCAAAGCTATCCTGCGCGCGGGCAGAGCGAGAAAGTCTCCGATTGCGAGGTAAACGCTTGCGAAAAGCGCCACGCTGGGCGCGGTTTTTCTGAAGTTGGAGGCTGGCTTGTGAACTGAGAGTGATCACCAAGTCCAGGCTCGGCGGCGGGACTGCGGCCCTAAGCGAGCCCGACCGGGCGAGGTGCAGCTGCTACCGGGCGTGCCGGCATCCGGCATAGACGTACGCACGGCAGTCATTCGACAGCGCTCTCTCAGTCGTGGTGTACCCTGCCAAGAACTGTTCGATAGCCGTCAGCATGCCTTCAGACATGGCCGGATCCTCTCTGTTGCGAAGCTGAATCTGGGCGTTTGCGGGGCGCGGCTGGCGTCTAGCCATTTTTCGTTCGACGCAACGCTCTACTTGGCCACCGCGGGCCTATCCAAGCTCTCCATCCCCGCTCGGGCGGTGCAACCTGTTCGTCTTTGGCTACGGCGAATATCGGGTGAAATCCCGGTTTCGCGCTGGGCTAACCCCGACGCGCTGAGACAGGCTCAGATGGCGCAGCGACGGAAGGGTGAGCGTTCCACGTGCTCTCAAAGTGGAACTCGCCACGTCGAAACTCGGGAATTGCACCGATGGATTGAGCCTACGGCGCGGGCGATGCTGTGAGTGCAGGGCCGCACGCGAGACCGGTCATTCTCCCCCGTGGCCGCGATCGATCCCCCAGCCTCCTCCCAATTGCGGGTGGGTAGAGCCCCTGTGCGGTCCTGCTCTCAACCCTTTCGGCTTGGGCATCCCCGTGCGGTTGCCGATGGGACGCTGAAGAACTGGTTAAGTCATGGCGGCAATCTACAACTGGCCGACGAAGCCGGCTTTTCGCTCCCGATTGGCAGGCGCCCAAGAGCGGCCGGGCCCTGGTGCGCACCAATTTGCTCAATTTGATCCTCAGGGTTTAACGCTGTTGGCACCAGGGTTTGGCCTAATGGGCCCCAGGCTGTCGTATGCTGACATTCTGATAGCGATGCGCAGCAAGGATTAAGAGGGATCGTTCGAAATGGCATGCGAAACCCAATGACCCGTATCATGATTGCCGACGACCATGAGGTCGTGCGGTCCGGCTTGCGCAAGATCTTGGAGTCACAGCCGAAGTGGGAGGTGGTGGGCGAAGCGTCGGACGGCAAGGATGCCGTGGCAAAGGCCCTCGAGCTCAAACCCGATATCGCCGTGCTCGACTATGCGCTGCCGCTCGTCAACGGCATCGAGGCGACGCGGCAAATTCGTGCGCGGCAGCCGCGCACTGAAGTGCTGATATTTACGATGCACGACAACGAAACACTCATTCGCGACCTGCTCGCGGCGGGCGCCCGCGGCTTTCTGCTCAAGTCTGACGCAAAACGCTTTCTGCTGGCAGCGATCGAGTCGCTGGCGCTGCACAAGCCATTCTTCACGGCCAAGGTCTCGGAGGCATTGCTCAACTCATTCCTCAAGCGGCCCGGGCACGCTCAGTTCGCGCTCACGCCTCGCGAGCGGGGCGTCGTGCAGCTGATCGCGGAAGGGCACAGCAACAAGCAAATCGCCAATGTGCTCAACATCAGTCTCAAGACCGTGGAGACACACCGCGCGGCGGTGATGCGAAAGCTCAACCTGTCGTCGTCTGCATCGCTCGTGCGCTACGCCATTCGCAACAAGATCATCGAGGCCTGAGCCCAGCCGATTGCCGGGAAAGAGACAAACTGGCCCGGTGGCGAAAACCTGTGGTCGGCGAGCACTTTGAGCGAGAGGGGCCCGCACCCGCTTCTCGCCTGTTCAGTGTACCAGTGGAATCGTGACTAGCGGAGGATGGGCGGATCGACCCGTGCGTCAACGCACTGGCCACCCTTGAGGTAGCGATACTGACCGCAGTTGCCGCTCTGCCTGCCGTAGTAGCCATACGCGCGGTAGCCATACACGCGAGGGGGCCCGCTGCGGGCCGTCGGCCTCGCGTCGGCCGCGACGGTTGTCTGGCAGTATCTGGTGCACTGGCTGTAGGACCAGCCGCCGGTGCGACACGATTGTACGCATGCGCTCGGCCCCTGAGCCTGAACGCCCGTGGAGCTCAGCTCGAGAAATGCAAAGCCGGCGATAGCGACCGAGCTGCAAGTGCGGAATGAGATTCTCATGGGCAGGCTCCTTTCTTGGGGATTGCTTGCGGAGGCTAGCGAGCATCCGTTGGCTGACGGTACCCGGTGAAACCCGAGAATGAGTGCGGAGGATTGGGTAGAATCGGCGAGTTGGCAGTTCCTTCGAGCGAAGCACAAACAAAGCACAGGTCGACCTATTTCGAGCCGCTCTTGTCTTCGGGCAACCACTCGCGCTGCATGACGCGCTTTGCAATCTCCCGGTCGATGTGTGGGCCAATCTGCTTCTTGAAGGCGTAAGCCAGCTCCCCGTACTCGCGCTGGCATTGCCTAGCGCGCTGCTGGGGGAGGTAGTTCTTGGTCACGAACTCGCCGAAAAGCTGCGGATTGGCACCATAGGCTATGCAAAGAAGATTGAAGAAGCGCTGGGGCGGAGGGCTGTGCGCGTCGGAGAAGACGAGCAGCGGTACCGAGAGCTTGGCGTTCTCCACGTACGGTCTGTACGCATAGGCGGCGCCCTTGATCAGCTTCTGGCAGTCATCGGGACCGAACTGGAGAATGATGAAGGTGGCGAACCTGTCTGCAGCATCCTCCAGCGGGCCGAGATTTGGCACGTCGAGCAGATCGAAGGCCGCATGCCCCATCTCGTGGGCGAAGGCATAGAAGAATTGGCCGGCAATGGCGTCGGCCGGCGTTACGCCGGACGAGTCCATATCCTTCGGCATGGTCTTCTTGACGTGGTCAAGATACTCGTAGCAAACGGTAATTACCGCCCGCTGGTACCAGGCGTTGGGAATGCCGTCGCAACCCGCCGTTCTGAGGGTCAGCTCGGTCGGCAACTGAAAAGCGCCGAAGATCTCCTGCAGCTTCTCGAGCGCCTGCTTCTGCTTGAGCATGTCATAGATAGGCTGATGCTGCGGGTTTTTGGGAACCACATATTCGATGCGAATGCGATTTGACTGGAAGTCGGCGCCGGCGGTTGCTCCTGACAACACAAGCAGCGCGGCGCCGGCAACGCAGACCAGCCCACCGCGGCGTTTGCTAGCAGACATCAAAGCACATCTCCACTGCGAGCCGGAGGAGGAAAGTTGTCCGGCCGGCGCTGACTGCAATTTCTACAGCGTCGATGCTTGACCGGCCGAGCCTCATGGCCGCATGCGGTCGTGCTCCTCCCAGAATGCGTTGAGCAGACTCTTCTGCCCGATGTTTGCATCGGCAAGATAGAGCTTGTCGCCCACGCGGAAGAGGATGGCGCCGTTGCTCACCTCTCTGGCGCTGAGCTTGGAGATGTGCGCTGTAGGATCCCTCTTGGCCGTGCCCTTGAAGATGGCAAAGCTGGCCGGGTCCACGAAGATCCCCTCATTGGCTCGCAGCTCGCCCACGGCGCTCTTTTCCTGCTGCGCCGAGCCGGACAAGGTAAAGCCGACTGCAGTAAGGCCCGCAGCGGCAACGGCGATAAGCAGAGATTTGGTTGCTGACATTCGCTGTACTCCTGGTCGCGCTGGCGCTTGGTAGGCTTCCAGCAACGTGCTTCTCGTTAGGTTGGCCCAACGGTTTCACCGTACGTACAGTCCAGCAGGAGCAACACCGGTGAAAGCCCTGAGACAGGCAGGGCGTGTAACCCGATGGCGCATTTGTCCCGCGCCGAATCGGTTCGCAAATCAAAATGCAACGCCGCTTTTTTGGTGCGGCGCGTAGCTGTCCACGCGGAGCAACCACCGTGTGGAGTTGCGCGCGCCACCGGTGTGAGGGGCACCGCGGAACCAACGCTTCCGAGGTGCTCCCCGTGGCGGACGAGGCCAGTCGACTACACCTGCCGCGGCTTGGCGGACATTCCGCGGAAGGGGCCATTGCGGGGGCATGCTTTCCCGGGGAGGCGTTTCCTTTCCGCGGCGCTGTTGTCGGCGCCAAGCTTGATGGCAAGGTCGGCCAGGTGAATGGCATCCCTAAGCATGGCGCACAGCGCTATGTTCTTCTGTCTGAGGTCGGCAACGGCGCGACGCAGCTTCATCACCTCATCTTCCTTGGTGTGGGCCATTGCGCGCTCCGCATCGCTCCCTAAGGACAGACGTCCCAGAAACCTCGAGTTCGTTCGGCGTTGGTATAGCTCCAGCACAACCCCGCGGCTGGCTCGGCAGGTGACACGCGGTGTCCCCGCCGGAACGTGCGCGAGGCAGCCGTCGCATTGCCGCATTGACCGGCTCGCGGCGGGTCGATGATTGCAGGCGCGGTCTACTGTTTGGGCGCTCGATGCTCAAACGCGGGCGCGGCCAGTAGGGTATCCTTCACGGTATCGATGACTATGCGCTGGCCGGTTTCTCTGTTTTCAACCTTGAGCGTCGAGAAAAGCACGGCCACGTCGCGGTCGCCGATGCCGAGAAAGCGGCCGACGCTGATGATGGCTGCAGCCATCTTGCCGTCGGGCCCAACCAAGATGTCCTTTACAGTGCCGACCTTCTCGCCCGCCCTGTTGTAGATATCGGCATTCACGTACTCGTTAGGGGCGCTGCCGATCGACACCCAGTTGGCCGGGGCAGTCTGGAGATAAACCGCCCTGGCGGGCTCCGTACGGGGTGGAAGCGATGTGGACTTCGGTAGCGGCTCGGTATCGGGTCCAGCCGGCAGCATGTACCAGAACAGCGCGCCCAACGCGAGTAGCGGCAACACCCAATAGGCCCAGTGGGGGCCTCTGCTGGCCCTCGGCTCCTCGACCGCATACTGCATGGCAGTTGTGCGAGGAATATCACGATCGGCAGGCGGAGCTTCGTAGGCGCGTCTTTCTGTCGGTGCGACGGTGGCAATGCTGGCAAACGGCATCGCGTCTTCCAGAATGCTCTTGAGGCCGGGAGGCATGGCGGCGCTCAACGCATTCTTCTGCTCACCCAGCATTCTGGCGAGGGCATTGTCGTCCAGATTTGCAGCACGCTGCTCGCGACCCAACACGCTCATGATCACGGGCGCAAGGAGACCCAACACCATTCGCATGGAACCTTCGCCGGTGCCGACAAATCTGCTCAATATGGACGCGAGTGCGCCCGGCACGTTGCCGCCAAACAACGACGATAGAATGCGGGTACCGTCGGCAGCCAAGTTGGTCGACGAAGCTATGTGGCTGGCGATGCTCGCCGGATCGAACGACTGATCCGCGACGGCAGTGCCTATCTTCTTGGCGCCGCCGGGCTTGCCGGCGAGGCTGGCGAGTCCACTCAGAATGGTCGGTACTGCGGCGTTCACGGCTTGCTGCCCAATGGTGCTGTCCTCCAATCCGGAGGCTGCTCCGATCTTGCGCACGACGTCAGGCGTCAAGAAGCGTGCAACCGTGGATACTAGGTTGGTGGTCATCTGCGTCACCTCTTCGGCTAAGTCAGTAATCGACCAGGACGGTCACGCTCGGACAGTTGCTAGGGAGGCCCGCGCGAAATATCCGGGACTCGCCTGATTCTCGTGGATGGAAATCATGAGGACTGGATGAGTGGCGATAGCGCAAACTCGGGCATTGACCCAGCGTGCGTGACAAGCGCCAAGACAGAGTGCGTATGCGGGCCGAGCAGGGCGTCGTCCTTTGCGCCCATAACCGGAGTAAGGTCGCAAAGTCAATGGGCGCGAGCCCGAACGCCCTGCTCCTCCTCCTCAGATCCTCGGGCGGTGCGGCCGCTGCGGGCCAATCTTCATGGCACCACCGATCATCGGGCGCCGGCCGGCGCCATTCCGCGTAGTTTGCGGTCGCCGCGCCTAAACAATAGGCTTCGGACATGTCGGACTATGCGCTACTGCATATGTCTGTTGTCCCGAGCCGTTGACGTGGATGCTGGCGTCTGCCCGCTCGGGGTTGTCGTGGTCCGAGACATATGG
Organism: uncultured Alphaproteobacteria bacterium; assembly: GCA_963832445.1. Lineage (GTDB taxonomy): Bacteria > Pseudomonadota > Alphaproteobacteria > Rhizobiales > Hyphomicrobiaceae > AWTP1-13. The sequence goes on along the minus strand of CAWHUM010000009.1, from coordinate 23,916 downwards.
CCGTCAAAGTCGCTCTCTCGCATTGCACACAGTATCGCTACAGTGACGCCGTTCGTCTTGGCCCGCATCTCGTGCGGTTGCGGCCGGCACCGCACTGCCGCACCCCGATCGTTGCCTATTCGATGCGGGTCGCGCCGAAGGACCATTTCATCAACTGGCAGCAGGACCCCTTCGGCAACTTTCTGGCACGGATCGTCGTGCCCCGCGAAACCAACGAGCTAACGATCAGCGTCGATCTGGTTGCCGACATTGCAACCATCAATCCCTTCGACTTCTTTGTCGACCCGCAAGCCGCCAACTGGCCGTTCACGTACGATGCCCGGTCGACGAGTGAGCTGCAGCCCTACCTCGAGGTGCTGCCAAGCACACCGCTGCTGGCGACCTATCTGGAGACGCTCGATCGTGCAGCAACCACCATCGCATTTGTCATGGGCGTCAACCGCGCACTCAGCCGCGACGTAGGCTACCGCCAGCGCATGGAAGCCGGTGTGCAAACGCCGGAGCAGACATTGGCCAGTCGATCGGGGTCCTGCCGCGACACCGGCTGGCTGCTGGTCCAAATCCTGCGGCGGTTCGGCCTCGCGGCCAGATTCGTATCGGGCTATCTGATCCAGCTTCGATCGGATGATGAAACAGCGGGCGCGGATGGCCCGGCAGAGGACAGCGCGGATCTGCATGCCTGGGCCGAGGTGTACATCCCGGGCGCAGGCTGGATCGGCCTCGACCCGACGTCCGGCCTGGCAGCCAGCGAAGGGCACATACCACTGGCAGCGACGCCATCGCCGGTCTCGGCGGCGCCGATCGAGGGGACGCACGGCAAGGCCGAGGTCGACTTCTCGTTTTCAATGCGTATCGAGCGCCTGCGCGAGGCGCCGCGCGTCGCCAGGCCCTACAGCGAGGAGCAGTGGCAGAACATCGACGCCGCAGGCCGCGTGGTGGAGGACAGGCTGAAAGCCGCCGATGTGCGGCTCAGCATGGGCGGCGAGCCGACCTTCGTGGCGGAAGCCGGCGCGGAGGCGCCGGAATGGAACATTGCGGCGCTAGGTCCAACCAAGCGCGGCTACGCCGACAAGCTGGCACGCGGCCTGCGCGCTCGCTTCGCCCAAGGCGGCCTGCTGCACTACGGCCTCGGCAAGTGGTACCCCGGCGAACCGGCCGCCCGGTGGGCGTACGGCATCTATTGGCGCAGCGACGGCGAGCCGCTTTGGCGCGACACCAAGCTCATTGCTTCCGAGCAGGCCTCGGCCCCGGCAACGCTTGATGACACCCCCAGGTTTGCTGCCGAGTTGTGCCGTACTCTGGGTCTGCCCACAGGCTCTGCCTTACCGGCCTATGAAGATGCCGCACACTTTGCGCTAGTCGAACAAAGGTTGCCGTCTGGAGTGGCTCCGGGCAGCAATACGCTTACCGATCCGGTCGAGCGCGCACGTCTGGTGCGAGTCTTTTCCCGCGGCCTCGACAGTCCCGCCGGCTACGTGCTGCCGCTACTGGTGCGCACCGCGGGAGACAAGCGGGTGTTCGTCACGGAGCGGTGGTCGTTTCGGCGCGAGCATTTGTTTCTGATGCCAGGCGACTCGCCGATTGGACTGCGCCTTCCGCTGACAGGCCTGCCCGACATCGAGTTCGTCGACTATCCGCATGTGACGCCGATCGATCCATTTGCCGATGCCCGCAAGATCCCCGCTAGCTCCGAGTTGTTGGCGGATACCGGGAGCTGCAATGGCGAGACCCGCGCCGAATTGGTGCGAACGGCACTTGCGGTCGAGCTGCGCGATGGTTACGTCAGCGTCTTCCTGCCGCCGCTGGCCGATGCGGAAGACTATGCCGCCCTTATCGCCGCAATAGAGGCGACAGCGGCGCGGACGGCACAGGCCGTGTCGCTGGAGGGTTACGCGCCGCCGCCCGACCAACGCCTCAACGCCATAAGGATCACGCCCGATCCCGGGGTGATCGAGATCAACGTCCACCCGGCAACCTCATGGGAGCATGCGGTCGACATCACTACCGCGGTCTACGAGGAGGCCGTGCGGGTTGGGTTGAGGGCAGAAAAGTTCAAACTGGACGGGCGACATGCTGCGACCGGTGGCGGCAATCACATCGTGGTCGGGGGCATTACGCCGCCCGACAGCCCAGTTTTGCGCCGGCCGGACCTGCTCGCCAGCATCATCACCTTCTGGAACCATCACCCATCCTTGTCCTTCATGTTTGCGGGACAGTTCGTGGGACCCACCAGTCAGGCCCCGCGCGCGGACGAAGCGCGTCACGAGTCGCTCTACGAGCTGGAAATCGCTCTGCAACAGGTTCCATCGTCCGGCGGCGCGATTGCTCCCTGGCTCGTCGACCGCCTGTTTCGCAATCTTCTCGTCGATCTCACCGGCAACACCCACCGCGTGGAAATCTGCATCGACAAGCTCTACTCGCCAGACGGGGCGATGGGGCGGCTCGGCCTCGTCGAGTTTCGCGCCTTCGAGATGCCGCCGCACCCCCGCATGAGCCTCGTGCAGCAGCTGTTGATCCGCGGCCTCGTTGCCCGGTTCTGGGAGCGGCCCTACCGGCAGAAGCTGGTGCGGTGGGGGACTACGCTGCACGACCGGTTCATGCTGCCGCGCTTTCTCTGGGCGGATATCGAGAGTGTCGTCTCCGACCTGCGCGATGCCGGCTTTCCATTCGATGTCCAGTGGTTTGCTCCGCACTTCGAGTTTCGCTTCCCGGTGCTGGGTACGATCGAGCGGGGTGGAGTGACGCTCGAGCTGCGCCAGGCACTCGAGCCGTGGCTCGTGCTCGGCGAGCAAGGCGGCGCTGGCACCACCCGCACGGTGGACTCCTCGCTCGACCGAGTGCAGGTCTTGGTGAAGGGCGCGAGCGGCGAGCGCTACCGAGTTGCCTGCAACGAGCGTGAGCTTCCGCTTGCCCCAACGGGTGTCGGCGGCGAGCAGATTGCAGGCGTGCGGTACAGGGCATGGCGCACCAGCGAGGGTCTCCACCCCAATATCCCGCCGCATGTGCCTCTGACGTTCGACATCGTCGACACGTGGAGCGGGCGATCGATCGGAGGCTGCCGTTATCACGCCACGCCCCCCGACGGCGGCGGGGCTCAGGCGTTGCCGGTGAATGCCCAGGAGGCCGAGGCACGCCGCCGCGTGCTGTTCGAACCGTTTGGACACTCCCCGGGTGGGACCCGGTTCGAGGCCGCGGCTGTGCACCCGGATTTCCCGCTCACTCTCGACCTGCGCCGGGTCTCAACCGAGTAGATTTAGGGTGACCCAATAACCGCAGTTGGCGACAGAAGGGTACAGAGGTTAACGTGCCCCGGGCTTTGCGGTTTGCCGGCATGGTAGAAAGGACCGCACCGGGAGAAACGCATAAGTCGAATGGGCACTCACGAGCGATGACCAAGACCGCCCATGCCGAGATATTGCCGAACGATGCCCTGATCACCTCCTATCAGGCAAAGCCCGGCTGTTTCGATGAGCTCATCGACAGCTCCGGCGGACCCAAGCAGCACTGGTTGCCGTTTCTCCAATCGTTGGACGCGCTCGACCCTGGCACGCGCAGCCTGAGAGTGGAGCAGCTCAACGCCCGTGTGCGCGAGACGGGCATTTCCTACGACCCCTTTTCCGATCCGGCGAGTGCGGTGCAGCCCTGGCGGGTCGACCTGGTGCCGCTCATCGTCGGTGCCGAGGAGTGGCATGGCCTCGAGAGAGCGCTGAAGCAGCGCGCGCTGCTGTTCGAAAGGCTCTTGGCCGACCTGTACGGGCCGCAGAAACTGCTGACGTCCGGCACGATTCCACATGAGCTGGTATTCAGCGACCCCTCATTCCTGCGGCCGTGCAAGGGGTTGCAGCCCAAGAGCGGCTTCGTCCAGTTCTTTGCCACGGATCTCGCGCGGGGGCCGGACGGGCGCTGGCGCGTGATCGATACCCACACCGAGACTCCGGCCGGCATTGGCTACGCGCTCGCCAACCGCATGGTGCACACCAATGTGGCGGGGGATATCTTCTCTGCCAGCAGGGCCCTCCGGCTGGCGCCGTTCTTCCAGCAGCTGCGCGCATCGCTGGCACGCCGCGCCGACCGCGTCGACCCCAACGTCGCGTTGCTGACGCCAGGGCCACGGCACAGCGATTTCTTCAGCCACGCATACCTTGCCCGCTACCTGGGGCTGCTGCTCGTCGAAGGGGGAGATCTGCGCGTCGCCGGCGGCCGTGTCTCGCTCAAGACCTTGCACGGTCTGATGCCGGTGGACCTGATCGTGCGGTGTGTCGCCGGTGCGGTCGCTGACCCGCTCGAGCTCGACTCCACAGACTTTGCCGGGCCGGTCGGCCTGCTGCAGGTGCTGCGCCGGCAACCAGACCTTGTGACCAACGCATTGGGCTCGGCGCTCGCGGAGAATCGCGGCCTGAGCGCATACCTGCCGAAGCTGGCGAAGGTTCTCTTGGGCGAGGAGCTGCTCATCGCCGACGGGCAACGGTGGTGGCTCGGCGACCCGGCGAGCCGCGAGCGTGTCATGGCGGATATTGAGCACGTCGTTATCCGGCCAGCGCACGAGGGTACAGCCAGGCCGGGACGGGCAATCCCGGGCATCGATCCCGCTCGGCTCGGCCCAAGGGAGCTCGAGCAGTTGCTTCAGGAGGTGGCGCTCAGGGGACCATCCCTCGTCGCAGAGGCGAAGGTGGGGTTCGGAACGACGCCCTCTTGGACGCCTGCCGGGCTGGTGCCCAAGCCTTACGCGCTGCGGCTGTTCGTTACGGCGACGAGCGATGGTTTCGCCGTGCTGCCCGGGGGGCTCGCAATGACGGTCGACCCTGGCGAGACCGTTGCGCTCAGTGCTCCCGACGGGGAATCGCGCGATGTGTGGGTGATCAAGGAAGGCGCGCCTGCGCCGTTCACCAGCCTGTGGCAACCGGCAATCGAGTCGGCGCGCATTCAGCGCACCGGCAAGGACCTTCCGAGCCGTACGGCCGACAACATGTTCTGGCTCGGGCGCTATATCGAGGATGCGGACTGGACGATGCGCGTCCTGCGCATTTGCCTCAGCCGCCTGCAGGAGGACACCGCCCCGCGGCGCGCGCTACGCGCATGCCGCGTTGCGCTCGAGACTTTGCTCGCCGAGGAGGAAGAAGCCATTCCGTCGGCGATCGAAGCGACCGACGTCCGGCTGATCGAACGGCTGACGCATGAGCTCATGACATCGTCCGAGTGGAGCTGTGGGCTGCCGCACATCCTGGAGAGCATCCATAGGCTCGTCAGCGTCACGCGCGATCGGTTGTCGCTAGAGGCTTGGCGCACCCTCAACGACTTCTACGCCAGCCGGCGCTGGCGCGCGGACGCGATGCCGACCGCGAGAGGCGATGCGCTCCGCCTTCTCGATGACGGATTGCAGGTGCTGGCCGCGTTCCATGGCCTCACCCACGAAAACATGACCCGCAATTTCGGCTGGGCATTCCTGGACTTGGGGCGGCGGCTGTCGCGGGCGGAGAACCTGGCCGAGCTGCTGAACGAAGTCTTTGGCCGGGTCGCGCCCGGCGACGACGAGTCGGGAAGCTTGCTGTTGACCCTGGAGCTGGCCGACAGCTTCATCACGTATCGCTCGCGCTACCGCCTGGAGCCGATGGTAGCCTTGCTGTTCGACCTGCTGTTGGTCGACGAGACCAACCCTCGCAGCATCGCCTACCAACTGGCGGCAGTCGCCCGCCACGTCGATACCCTGCCGCAGTCCGGCAAAGGGGGCGTCCGCATCGAGGAGCAGCGAATGGCGTTGTCGCTGCTGACGGACGTGCGCCTCGCCGACGTAACCTCGCTCGCGGTCACCGACGCGGACGGTTCGCGTGCGGAATTGCAGAAGCTGCTGAACCGGCAGACCGCCACTCTCACTGCGCTTTCCGATCTTATCGAGCTTCGCTATTTCAATCCGGTCGAGAAGGGCGCCAAGTGGGTCCGCGCACGCGGGCGCGAGGAACTATGATCTTCGACATCAGCCACCGCACCACCTACAGGTACCGCAAGCCCGTGCTTCAGTCGGAGCACCTCGTCCATCTGACGCCCCGTTCCGGAAGACGGCAAACCCTTCATCGTCATAGTCTGTTCATCGAACCGGCGCCGACCTCGAACACCGGCTTGGAAGACTATTTCGGTAACCGCAGCGTGATCCTGACCGTCGAGGAGCAACACTCGCAATTCGTCATCCACGCCCGCAGCACCGTCGAGGTCCACGACCGAGACCAGCCCATGCCGCAACTCTCCACCGCTTGGGAAGCTGTGTCGGCGAAAGCGCGCCAAGAGTCCGGCGAGCTGGATATCGGCGTTCTCCAGTTTGTCAGCGCTTCCCGTCATACCCGGGTTGTGCCCGGTGCGATCGACTACGTCCTGCCGTCGTTTCCGCCCGGTCGGCCGATCCTGGAGGGGGCGCTCGATCTCACGCAGCGCATGTATCGCGACTTCACTTTCGATGCGAAGGCGACAGACATCTCCACGCCGGTATCGCACGTCTTGCAGGAACGGCGGGGTGTCTGCCAGGACTTCGCGCACCTTGCCATTACCTGCCTCAGGGCGTTGGGCCTGCCGGCCCGCTATGTCAGCGGATACCTCCTGACCTATCCGCCGCCCGGCATGGAGAAGCTGCGGGGAGCCGATGCCTCGCATGCCTGGTTTAGCGTCTGGGCGCCAAAAGCGGGATGGGTGGATTTCGATCCGACCAACGGCATCATGCCGTCGAGCGAGCACATTAACGTTGCGTACGGACGCGACTTCGACGATGTCAGCCCTGTCAGCGGCGTGCTGCTCGGCGGCAGCAAGCAAAGGATCGACGTCGAGGTGGATGTCGCTGTTGCCGGCTGAGCCAACCGGTGCTTCAGCCTCCCCTGATGGCTTGATGGCGCTAAGCGTTCGGACCGCGCTGCATCGAGATCGGCTGCCAACGACGCAAGCCGGTAGCCGGCAGTACAGCCGGATTGACACACGACATCGGCCAGCGCCCCGACAACACCAGGGCAAGCTCCTGCCCTACCCGGCGTTTGCGGCCCGGATCGAAGCGTGCGGAGGCCGAGGCGTTGTGGGGAGAAAGTATCACGTGGGGCATTTTCAGCAGTGGATTGTCGGGCTTGGGCGGCTCGGTCTGCAGCACGTCCAGGCCGGCGCCGGCGATCCATTTCTCCTGCAGGGCCTTGATCAGCGCCGCCTCCACCACCGTCGGCCCGCGTCCCGTGTTGATGAAGATGGCGTTGGGCTTCATCTGGCGGAAATGCTGCTCCTTGAGGAAGCCGACGGCCTCAGGCGTGGCGGGCAGGTGCATGGAGATGAAATCGGAGCGGCTCAGCACCTCAGACAGGCTGGCGGGCTCCACTCCCCGCGCCGAGATATCGAGCTCGTCGAGGAACGGATCGAAGGCCAGCATGCGCAACCCGAACGCGCGGGCACGCTCCGCCACCGCCCGTGCGACGCGACCGAAGGCGATGAAGCCCAGCGTCTGGCCCATCAGCCGCGGCACCTCGAGCAGTTGCGGCCGGCCCTCGCCCCAGCGGCCCTCGCGTACCATGCGATCCTGCTCGATGGCCCGGCGGTGGGTTGCAAGCAGCAGCATCATGGCGTGGTCCGCCACCTCCTCGATGAAGGTATCGGGGCAGTTCGTGACGGGGATGCCCTTCTCGGTGGCGGCGGCCACATCGACATAGTCGACGCCGACGCTGCCGAGCGCAATGATGCGGCACTTGTCCAGCGCCTGGATCATCTGGGCGTTGAACTTCATGCCCTTGGCGTAGACGGCGTCCGCGTCCCTGGCTGCGGAGATGAAGCCCTCCTGCGTGGCGGGGCATTCCACGATCTCGGCGCCGAGGCCCTCGAGCGCCTCCATCTCGTAGGCATAGCCGCCGCCGGCGGTCGTGAAGGATGCGGCAGCAGGCGTGACGATGCGAAATCTGGGCATGGATGCTTCCTGGACTGGCTTTTGGACGAGTTTGGCGAATGCTGCTGGTCGCGGCGGCGAGGCCTACTCCTTCACCGCACCCGTGAGCGAGGAGACGTAGTAGTCGACAAAGAAGGAGTAGAAGATCGCCACCGGCAGCGAGCCAAACAGCGAGCCCGCCATCAATGCGCCCCACTGGTAGACGTCTCCGGTGACAAGCTCGGTCAGGATCGCGACCGGGACCGTCTTGTTCTCGCTCGACTGGATGAAGGCAAGAGCATAAATGAACTCGTTCCAGGAGAGCGTGAAGGAGAAGATGCCGGCGCTGATGATGCCGGGCACCGCCAGCGGCAGCGTGATCTGGCGGAGGATCTGCAGACGCGTAGCGCCGTCTATCAGTGCACATTCCTCGAGCTCGTAGGGGATGGACTTGAAGTAGCCGATCAGCAGCCACGTGCAGAACGGGATGAGGAAAGTCGGATACACCAGGATCAGCGCCAGCGGCGTGTCGAAGAGGCCGAGCCGGTAGACCATGGTGGCCAGCGGGATGAACAGGATCGACGGCGGCACGAGATAGGCGAGGTAGATCGCGAGGCCGACGTACTGGCTACCGTGGAAACGCAGCCGTTGGATGGCGTAGGCGGCAAGCGTACTGGAGAAGAGGGAGAGGAAGGTCGCGCCGACCGCGACCATCATGGTGGTCTTCAGCCAGCTTGGATACGAGGTCTTGAACAGCAGCAGATAGACGTGGTCGAGCGTCGGCGAGCTGATCCAGAGCGGGTTGTGCTTGGCGAAGTTGTACAGCTCGGCGTCCGGCTTGAACGCCGTCACGGTCATCCAATAGAACGGGAACAGCAGGATGATCACGAAGCAGGCGAGCGGCAGCCACACGACGACCATGCGCCGCGCCCGGCTGTCCCAGGCCATGGTCTCCGGCGGCGCGGTGGCGGAGGTCGGGGTTTCCGCAGGGGCAGCAGCGTCAGTCATTGGTCTCTCCCTGCTGCCACTTGCGCCGCGCGAGGGCGAAGTAGCTGAACAGCGTCGCGAACACGAGGAACGGGATCATCGAGACGGCGATGGCCGCGCCCTCGCCGAGCTGACCGCCGGGAATGCCGCGCTGGAAGGCGAGCGTCGCCATCAAATGGGTGGAGTTCACCGGCCCGCCGCGCGTGATCGCGTAGACGAGCTGGAAGTCGGTGAAGGTGAAGATAATGCTGAAGGTCATGACGATCGCGAGGATCGGCAGCAGCATCGGGAAGGTGATGAAGCGGAAGCGCTGCCAGGCAGTGGCACCGTCGAGCATCGCCGCCTCGTAGAGCGAGGGCGAGATGGTCTGCAGCCCGGCGAGCAGCGAGATAGCGACGAACGGAATGCCGCGCCAGATGTTGGCCGCGATCAGCGACCAGCGCGCAGGCCAGGCCGTGTTGATGAAATCGACATTGGTCTCGCGCAGGCCCGACTGGATAAGCAGATGGGAGATGATCGAGAACTGCGGGTCGTAAATCCACCAGAAGGCGATAGCCGAGAGCACCGTCGGCACGATCCACGGCAGCAGGATGATCGCGCGCAGCAGGCTCTTGAACGGCAGATGGTTGTTGAGCAGCAGGGCCAGCCAAAGACCGAGGCCGAATTTTCCGATCGTGGCAACGGATGTGTAGAAGACGCTGAAGAAGACGGCATTCCAGAAGATCGGGTCGCTTAACAGGTACTGGAAGTTCTCGATGCCGACCCACACGCCCCGGCGGCCGATCGTGGTGTCGGTAAACGCGAGGTAGATGCCAAGGCCAAGTGGATAGGTCAGGAAGGTCATCAGCAGGCCGACGGCCGGCAGCAGGCAGATGACAACAAGGAAGGGCTTCGAGTCGAACAGGCGCACAAGCCAAGTGGGGTCTGCGCGGCGATGGACCCAGGTCGCTGAGATCGAGGCGTCGGTCATGGCGCGGGCAAATCCTGCTGTGACGGCAGCGCCCGTGAAGGGCGCTGCCGGTTCCGTTCAGCTCAGCGGAAGAAGCGCTTCGCGCGGCGCTCTGCTTCGGCGGCCGCGGCCTCGGGCGTTGCCTGACCCGAGGCGACGGAGGCACACATCTGCACCATCACGTAGTCCGCGTTGGCGGCGGCCGAGCCCTGGCTGATGGGCCCCCTGTAGCCGACCCAGAAGTTGCTCCGCATCACGTTGCGGAAGATCGAGACCTTCGGGTCGCCCTGCCAGACGGCACTCTCCGAGTAATTCTCGAGCGGCTGCGACCAGTAGCCGAGGTTCGCTTGCAGCCACGGATCGTACTGCTCCTTCTCCAGCAGGAACTGGAGCAGCGCCTTCGACGCATTCGGGAATTTGCTGTGCCGGAAGACCATCGCGTTGAGCGTGAGGCCCGCCATCGGCGACACGCTCAGGCGGCCCTTGGGCAGCAGGCTGTGCTGGGTATCCTCGGCGATCGAAGCCAGCTTCTCGTCCCGCTTCAGCGCGAAATACATTGAGACGCCGTTCGCCGTCAACCAGATCTCGTTGGCCGCATAGGCGCGGTTGTTGCTGATGTCACCCCAAGCGATCGTTCCCGGGACGAAGGTCTTATACAGTTCCTGCAGGTATTTCAGTGCCTCGATCGTTTCCTTCCGGTTGATAGCGACGCTGTTGTCCTCGTCGACCAGGAAGCCGCCGTGCGACCAGATCAGCCAGTTGGCGAAGCCGTTGCCGTCGCCGACCGCGTTGCCCAGTGCGAAGCCCGGAGGCTTGCCGGCGGCCTGCAGCTTCCGGCACAGGTCGAGATACCTGTCGTGGTCATCGGGCGGCGCATCGTAGCCGACCGCATTCACCGCCGACTTCCGCCACACGAGCGGGCCGCCCGAGGCGCCGAACGGCAGGCCGATCCAGTTGTTGGTGCCGTGCTTCTTGCCGTACTTCTGCGCCATCGCCAGCCAGCCGCCGTAGCGCTTGCCGATGTACTCGGCGACATCCGACAGATCGACGAGCTTGTCGGTATAGATGTGCGGCGCCTCGTTGAAGCCCATGATGAGATCGGGGCCGGCGCCGGTGTTCGCGGTGACGGCCGTCTGTTGGGTCATGTCCTCCCAGCCGACGAAGTCGACTTTGACGTCGACGCCGGTATCCTTGGCAAACTTGGCGCAGTTGGCGCGGAAGATCACCTCGTCGGGCTCCACGAAGCGGACCGGGCGGAGCATACGCAGCGTCGCGCCCTTCTCAATGTCGAGCTTCGGCGGCGTGGCGTCAGCGGTCTTGATGTTGGACTGGGCGAAAGCGAAGCCGCCGGAGACGCTAAGCGCTGCGGCGCTCGCGCCGAGCTGCAGAGCCGTGCGTCTGGTAATCAGTGCCATGGTAGTTCCTTCCCTGGTGGTTGAAGAATTCTTCGTTGCTTGCTTTGGGTTTCAGCTGGCGATGCGCTGGCCGGAACCTTTTTCGAAGAGATGCACGAGGCCGAGGTCCGGCGAGATCCGGATCGTTTCGCCGGGGCGTGCGGAGACACGCTCGCGGAAGGCGCAGGTCAACGGCGTGTCGCCGATGCGAACCATGACCTGCGTCTCCGAGCCCGTGGGCTCGATGATCTTCACGGTCGCCGGTATGCCGCCCTCGTCGAGCCGCATGTGCTCGGGGCGGATACCGTAATAGCCGGCACCGTTGCGCAAGCCGGGCGGCGGCGGCAACACCGCGCCACCCTCGGTGACGAAGCCGCCTTCGCCCGTGGTGCCCGGCAGGATGTTCATGGCCGGCGAGCCGATGAAGCCCGCGACGAACAGATTGGCGGGGCGATCGTAGAGCTCCAGCGGCGGGCCTACTTGCTCGACCACGCCGTGGTTCATCACCACGATCTTGTCAGCCATGGTCATGGCCTCGATCTGGTCGTGCGTGACATAGACAGTGGTGACCCGCAATCGCTGGTGCAGCGCCTTGATCTCCGAGCGCATTTGCACCCTGAGCTTGGCATCGAGGTTGGACAGCGGCTCGTCGAACAGGAACACCTGCGGATCGCGCACGATGGCCCGTCCCATGGCGACGCGCTGGCGCTGCCCGCCCGAGAGCTGGCGCGGGTAGCGGTGCAGCAGCTGCTCGAGACCCAGAATGTGCGCCGCGCGCCTCACCTCGCGCTGCTTGACCTCGTTCGGCGCCCGCGCGAGCTTGAGCGAGAAGGCCATGTTGTCGAACACGGTCATGTGCGGGTAGAGCGCGTAGTTCTGGAACACCATCGCCACGTCGCGATCCTTGGGCGGCACGGTGTTCACCACCCGTGCCCCGATGGCGATCTCGCCAGAGGTGATATTCTCCAGCCCCGCGATCATGCGCAGCAGCGTGGACTTGCCGCAGCCGGATGGTCCGACCAGCACCACAAACTCGCTGTCGGCAATGGGGACGCTCACGCCGTGCAGCACCTCAACGCTGCCGAACGCCTTGCGCACATTGCGGATGTCGACGCCTGCCATTGCGTTTCCTGTTCCCAAATCGGGCTAGGCGCTTGCATGCGCCTTGCTCTGCCAGCCCTTATGCGCGCCAGCATCGTTGCTGTTCGGGGGAATATCAAGGACGACGTGTGCGCGCTGGCAAGCGCGGACCTTCGGGCGCCGGCACCCTGCGGACGACGCACTGCTGAGATGCGGACAACGAGCAGCTTGGGTGTGCCTCAGCCGGTCGAAGCTCGCCGCGGTTGCAGGCGAAGCCACCGAGCTTCAAGGATCGAACCCAAAGAGCCGGGCTGGATTGCCGGAATCTTTTGCCGTTCCGCGTCATCGGTCGCGCGGATGAGGAGCTCGCGGAGATCGCCGTCGTTGGGCTCGGTATGCAAGGTGTGCGGCCAATCGGTCGCGCAGATGACGCGATCGGGTGCGGCCTCGAGATCTGCATTGCCGGCCGAAAGGATGTGCTGGAGCAGACCGTCTTGGCCGAAGCCAGCCCAGCGCCAGGGGTTCGCAGTTGTATGCCCTTCCTGAGAGAAGGGTGACATTTCATTCCGGAGACATGGGTGACACTTTTGGCCCTTTGCGGGAGAGCAAAGGTGCCGTGGAGGGAGTGTCACGTCATGGACGAACGGGTGAGGTTCATCGCCCGACTGCTCGACGGGGAGACGATGTCGAGCCTGTGCCGAGCGTTCGATATCTCGCGCAAGACCGGCTACAAGATCCTCAAGCGCTACCGCGACTGCGGGGTCGAGGGGCTCACCGATCGCTCGCGCCGGCCCTATCGCCACGCCAACCAGCTGCCGCTGCAGATCGAGACGCTGATCGTGCGGCTGAAGCGGGAGAAGCCGAGCTGGGGCGCGCCGAAGATCAGGGAACGCCTCGCTCGGCTCTACCCGGATGTGCACCGACCGGCGGTCTCAACCGTGCATGCCGTGCTCGACCGCCATGGCCTGGTCAAACCCCGCAAGGGACGACGCAACCGGGCCAAGGGGACGCCTCTCTCGTCGGCCAGCCAACCCAACGAACTGTGGTGCGCCGACTACAAGGGCGAGTTCATGCTCGCCGACCGGCGCTACTGCTATCCCCTCACCATCACCGACTTCGCCAGCCGCTATCTGATCGCCTGCGAGGCGCTTCACAGCACCAAGGAAGCCTTTGCCTTCTCCGTGTTCGAGAGCGCCTTCAAAGAGTGCGGCCTGCCGAGCGCCATCCGCACCGACAATGGCGTCCCCTTCGCCAGCCCCAACGCCCTCTTCAACCTGTCGAGGCTGTCGGTGTGGTGGCTCAGGCTCGGCATCGAGATCGAACGCATCAAGCCGGGCCACCCGCAGCAGAACGGCCGCCACGAGCGCATGCACCTCACCTTGAAGCTGGAGACCACAAGGCCGGCGGCAGAGAACTTCCTGCAGCAGCAGGCCCGCTTCGACGACTTCATCGCCTGCTACAACAATGAGCGACCGCATCAGGCGCTGGGCATGACCTATCCGGCCGAGCACTACAGACCCTCACCGCGCTCCTATGCAGGCCTGCCCGAACTCGACTATCCCTTCCACGACAAGGCCGTCACCGTCACCACCTGCGGCCGCATCTGCCTCAACCGCAAGAAGATCAACCTCAGCCAGGTCTTCGCAGGCCAAATGCTCGGCATCAAGCAGGTCGACGACCGGCTCTGGCTCGCCAGCTTCATGCACTATGACTTGGGATACTTCGACGAAGAGACCTGCAGGCTCGAGCCCATCGCTAACCCGTTCGGAGCAAAGGTGTTACCTATGTCTCCGGCATAAACCGTCACCTATGTGACCGGAATGGACCGTTCGCAAATGGCGCACCGGAGAGGATTCGAACCCCTGACCCCCAGATTCGTAGTCTGGTGCTCTATCCAGCTGAGCTACCGGTGCTTGCCTTGTAATTCAATAGGTTAGTTGCTCGCGCACGCCGCCCCCCGGGGTCTTCCCAGGTCCTCGGCGCCTAACCACCGCGCCGCATTGCGCCAGCGCGGCCCCGCTCCTTAGGGCCATCCATCAGTAAGGTCAACATGATGCTGAGGTGACGATCCCTGTGGCGACAGGTGGCAGCGGCGCATGGCGGTTGCTGGGCCGCCGGAGCGCGCGTCAGGCGCCGACGCTCCTGGTGCTGCGGTCAATTCTGGCGACAATGCTCAGGGCCGCAACTTCGAGACGAGCCAGCTGGCGACAGCCGCCGGCGATGCGCCCTCTCCGGCCCGCCGGTTGGCCTCGCGCATCAGCTCCACGTTGATAGCGTCGACGAGGGGGCGCAGGGCGTCGAGGAATGCCTTGTCGTTCGCACGCCTCGGCGACACCAGCAGGATCGCATCGTAGGGTGGGATCGCATTGCGGGGATCGTCGAGCACCTTGAGGTCGAACTGCGCAATGCGGCCGTCGCTGGTGTAGGCCGAGATGACGTCGACCTCGCCCGCCGCCACCGCCGGGTACATGAACTCCGCCTGCATCTGCCGCTGCTGGCGGAATGCCAAGCCGTAAGTCTCGCGGATCGCCCTCCATTCGGGGCGACCGAAGAACTCGTAGTCGCCGGCGATGGACAAAGTCGGCGCGTGCGGCGCCAGATCGCCGAGCGACTTGAGTCCGAGCTGGGCGGCGCGCTTGCGCGTTGCCGCCAGCGCATAGGCGTTTTCGAAACCGAGCCCTCCGAGCAGGGCGATGCCGTGGCGCTCCTTCACCCATTTGGCGACCTCTGCCAATACCTCGCCGCGGGGCAGGATGTCCGTGCGCCGCATCTGGTTAGCCCACAGCGTGCCCGAGTATTCGACGTAGGCATCGATGTCGCCTGCGGCCAGCGCATCGAAGATGACGGCGGACCCGAGCCCATCGCGGCGCGAGGCGGCGAGCCCCTTGGCGCGCAGCCGGTCTTCCATCAGCGCCACCAGGATGTACTGCTCGGCGAACGGTTTGGCGCCGAGCACATAGCCGCCGCGGCTGCCCGCCAGATTGGGGATGAGGGACAGAAGCAGGATCAGCGCCAGCCCGATGCCCCCGGCCACCATGCGATTGCGGTGCCGCAGCGTGTAGCCGCGCTCGATCAGGGCCAGCAGTTGGTCGACCGCCAGCGCCAGCACGGCGGCGGCAACGCAACCGAACAGCACGAAGATCCAGTTCTGCGTTTGCAGTCCGGTGAAGATGTAGTTGCCGAGGCTTGTCTGGCCAATGGGCGTGGACAGCGTGGCGGTGCCGATCACCCACACCGCGGCCGTGCGCACGCCGGCCATGATCACTGGCAGCGCCAGCGGCAGCTCGACCATGGTGAGCGATTGCCGCTCGGTCATGCCTACACCCGTGGCCGCCTGCTTGATCGCCGGGTCGATGCCGTCGATGCCGGTGATGGTGTTGCGCACGACTGGGAGCATGCTGTAGAGCGCGAGCGCCAGCACCGCCGGCAAGAATCCCAGGGCGGAAAAGCCGACACCGAACAAGCGCTCCGAGAGCGCCGCCGCAGCCAGCAGCACGGGATAGAACAGCGCCAGCAGCGCCAGGCCAGGAATGGTTTGCACGATGCTGGTTGCCGCCAGCAGCAGCGCGCGCACATTGGGCCGGCGCAGCGACGCCAGTGCCAGCGGGAAGCTCAAGGCAAGGCCCAGCGCCAGTGCCGTCACGCTGACGAGCACATGGTTGCCGAGGTAGTCCGGCATGCGCGCCCACGCGTCGGCGAAGCGGGGATCCATCTAGTGTCCTGATCGCGAAATTCGTCGCCGCGTACGGCAAACTCTGAACGAATTTCGCGATCTGAAGGACACTAGAAGTATCAATATGCTAGTGTGATTCAGATCGAGAAATCCGCTCCCGGACCTAGTCCAACGCGATGATGCGGATTTCTCGATCATCATACTAGCGCCCCTCGCTGGCCAACAAGGCGCCTACACGTTCGGCAATTCTTCTGGGGGTCCGCATCAGCTCGCGGACGTAGGCGTGCTCGTCGGACATCAGCGAGGAAGGTGCGCCATCGGCGATCACGGCGCCCCTCTGCAGCACGACGATACGGTCGGCGAGCCCCAAGGCCTCCAGTATGTCGTGTGTGATCATCACGGTAGTGAGGCGGAGCGTCTCGTGCAGCTGCCGGTAGTCCTGGCCGAGACCGTCGCGGGTCAGCGGATCGAGCGCGGCGAACGGCTCGTCCATCAGCACGATCTCGGGCGCGGCCGCCAACGCCCGCGCAACGCCGACGCGCTGGCGCTCACCGCCTGACAGCTGGGACGGAAACCGTCCGGTGTAGCTTGCATCGAGGCGCACCAGCTCCAGCAACTCGTCGACCCGCGCGTCGCGGCGCGCCCTGTCCCAGCCGAGCAGCCTGGGCGTGATGGCGATGTTCTCGGCCACCGTCATGTGCGGGAAGAGGCCGACCTCCTGGAATACGTAGCCGATGCGCCGGCGCAGCACGACCGCGTCGAGCGATCGCACGTCAGTGCCCCCGATCTGCAGTGTTCCTGTGCTCGGATCGAGCAGGCGGTTGATCAGGCGCAGCAGCGTGGTCTTGCCGGAGCCGGACGCGCCCACCACGGCCAGGAATTCGCCTGGCCGCACGGACAAAGACACACCATCGAGCACAACCGGGCCGTCACCGAACCGCTTGGTGACGTCCCGGATCGCAATGGCCGCGGTCTCACCCATGACCGGCAATACCATGGAGGCGAGGTCGCGACCAAGTCGCGGTTGCTAGGCCGCGCACAGCTCATGCACGCTGAAGAGTTGCTCTGCGTCCGTCCACACGCGCTGCGGCTGCCAGTCGGCCGATCGCGCCAGATCCTGGAACTGGCGGATCGAATACTTGTATGAGTTCTCGGTGTGGATGCGCTCGCCGGCCTTGAAGTGGAACTCCCGTCCGCGAACTTTCACATCTTGCTCCCGTTGGCTCTCCAGGTGCATCTCGATGCGGCCCTCGCGTGAATTGTAAACGGCTTCATGCCGGAACGCTTCGAGCGCGAAGGCGCCGCCCAGCTCGCGATTAATGCGGGCCAGCAGGTTGAGGTTGAACGCCGCGGTAACGCCCGCCGCGTCGTTGTACGCCAGCACCAGCCTGCCCTCGTCCTTCTTGAGGTCGACGCCCACGATCAGTCTGCCGCCGGGAGAGAGCACGGCTCGAAACACCCGAAGCAGGCGCCCTGCTTCGACAGGGGTCAGATTGCCGATCGTCGAGCCCGGGAAAAAGCCGGTCTTGCTGCAATCGCGCAGGTCGAGAGGGAGCGCGATTGGATGGGAGAAGTCGCCGACGATAGGGCGCACATCGAGGCTTGGAAACCGCGATGCAAGGCGTTGTCGTGCCTCGCGGAGCGCATCGTGCGAGACGTCGATGCAGACGTAGGCTCGCAACTGTGGCAGCTGCCCCAGAAGGATCTCCGTCTTGAGGCTCGAGCCGGAGCCGAACTCCACGAGCACGCCGCCGGCTGGCACGCTTTGCGCCATCTCGACGGCATTGGCCTTCAGGATCGCTGCCTCCGTGCGCGTTGGATAATACTCGGGCAGCCGGGTGATCTCCTCGAACAGCTCGCTTCCGCGCGCATCGTAGAAGAACCGGCAGGGCAACGTTTTCTTGCTGCGGGATAGGCCATCGACTATGGCCGCGGCAAAATCATCGTCCTCGGCTGGCAGGGGTACTGGCAGCCGGCGCGCTTTTGGGTTGAGCATCAGTTGATCTCCGCGGCGAGACGCAGGCCCATGAACTGCCAGCGCTGGTGGGGGTAGAAGAAGTTGCGGTAGGTGGCGCGCGAGTGGCCATCGGGGGTCGCACACGATGCGCCGCGCAGCACCTGCTGGCTCACCATGAACTTGCCGTTGTACTCGCCGAGCGCACCTTCGGGTGGCCCATAGCCCGGGTAGGGCAGATAGGCGCTTTGCGTCCACTCCCACACGTCGCCGAACATTTGGCGCGGCTGGCCCGTGGCCGGCTCCGCGGGGAGCGGGCGCAGCGCGCGGGTCGCCAGTGTGTTGCCCGTGATGGGTAGATCTTGCGCGGCGATCTCCCACTCGAACTCGGTCGGCAATCGCTTGCCGGCCCAGCGCGCGAAGGCGTCAGCCTCGTAGTAGCTGACACGGCACACTGGCGCTGCCGGCTCGACGGGCTGTAGTCCCTCGAGCGACATGGCGAGCCATTCGCCATCGCGCTGCTCCCAGTACAGCGGCGCTTCCCAGCCCTCACGGTTGACGGTCGCCCAGCCGTCCGCCAGCCACAGCGTGGCCGTGCGATAGCCGCCATCCGCCATGAACTCGAGCCATTCGCCGTTGGTGACGAGGCGGTCGGCCAGGCGGAAGGGATGGATGAGCACGTCGTGACGTGGCGCCTCATTGTCCCAAGCGAAGCCGTTGCCGTCATGGCCGGCCTGGCGAATGCCGCCCGCATATTCGATCCAGTCAGGTGGGCCTGGGTCGGAGGCCGCCGCGCGCGGGCGGCGGGTGCGATAGGCGGGGCGGAGGGGACTGGCCGCAAACAGCGCCAGAATGTCGGTCAGCAGCAGTTCCTGGTGCTGTTGCTCATGATTGATGCCCACCTCGATGAGCCGCGCCACCTCGGAGCCCGGCTCCACGCCTTTGGCGAACAGCTTGCCCAGCGCCTCGTCGACATGGGCCCGGTAAGCCAAGACGCGCTCACTCGAGGGCCTCGTCAGCACGCCGCGTTTGGGGCGGGGCTGCCGCGGGCCTTGGGTTTCGTAATAGGAGTTGAAGCAGTAGTTGAAGGCGTCGTCGAAGGGGAGGTAGCCGGGGAGGTGCTTGGTGAGGATGAATGTCTCGAAGAACCAGGTTACATGCGCGAGATGCCATTTGGTGGGGCTCGCATCTTCCATCGCCTGGACGACCATGTCCTCGGCGCTGAGGGGGCCGACTAGCTCGTGTGAAAGGTGGCGGGTGTCGAGCAGCCGATTCTCGAGGAAGCGCTGCCCCTCGATCGTGGCGCGTTGAACTGAAACTTGCTTTGCCATAGCTACTCCTCTTGGCCCTGCCGGGCATTGTTTTGCGGCCTGCGGGCCGCATCGAGGCCCCCAAAAGCCTATCCCGGTGCTTGCTGAGGCAAATGCACCGTCTGGCTTTAGGTTCCATACCCGGCAATTATGGCCGCTCGTCTGTACACGCGATCTGACAAATGCGTGTAGGAGGGAGGTCTCCTGACATCCGCGGGCAGGAGAGGATTGGCAGTCGAATTGAAATCTCGGCTGCGTCAGGGGACGCAGGCGTGGGCGGCTAGGTGTTGATCGAGCCGCCGTCAACGGCGATCGTCTGCCCGGTGACGAAATCGCTGTCGGAGGAGGCGAGGAACAGGAGGGCGCCGACGAGATCCTGCGGGTAGCCGTCACGCTGGATGGCCCGGCTGGCCACCACGCGGTCGCGGGCGAAGGCGATGTGCTCGGGGTTGGCCTGGATGCTGTCGCTCAGGGTCAACCCCGGGGCCAGCGAGTTAACGCAAATGTTATGTGTACCGAGTTCACGCGACAGGGCGCGCGTGAAGGCCACCACACCCCCCTTGGATGTGACGTAGTGGAGCATCTGCGGCATGCCCTTGTAGGCGGTGCCGGAGGCGATGTTGATGATCTTGCCGCTCTTGCGCGAGATCATTGCCGGGGCGACGTGCTTAACCATCAGGAAGGGCCCGCGCAGGTTGACCGCCATCACCTTGTCCCACAGCGCAGCGTCGATGTCGGCAAAACCTGCCAGCGGGAGGGAGGAGTAGACGGCGGCGTTGTTGACAAGGATATCGATGCGGCCAGTGCGGCTGAGCACGCCGGCGACTGCGGCTTTGACGGACGCTTCGTCGCTGACGTCGGTCTCCAGACCGAAGCATGACGCGGTGCCGAGATCCTTGTTGATGGCCGAAGCTGCTGTCTCGCCGTCGGCAATGTCCAGCACCGCCACCGTTGCGCCAGCGCGCGCCAAGCCATCCGAGAACACGCGGCCCAGGCCATGGGCGCCTCCGGTGACTATCGCGGTCCTGCCCTCGAGTTTGCCCATGCGATCCCTCGCTGCGATGGCCTGGATCCGACGAGTGCAGGGACGCGCCGGACTTTGCAACCTATCAGCCCTTAGTCCGAGATCAGAGCTGCAAATTGACCCGCGGCGCCAGCGAAACTACGGTTGACTGAAAGGGGCGATCACAGCCCAGCAAGGGAGGAGTCAATGCAAAAGTCATCGCTTGCGATTCTGGGCATTGCTTTCACGGCAGCGGTGCTCGCTGGGCCGGCTTCAGCGCAAGACGCCATCAAGATCGGCCTGATCATGCCCTATTCCGGACAGTTCGCCGATACCGCAAGCCAGATGGACAACGCGGTCAAGCTCTACGTCAAGCAGAAGGGCGACACTGTTGCGGGCAGGAAGATCGAGTTCGTCCGCCGGGACACCGGCGGCGTTGCGCCCGACGTCGCCAAGCGGCTGGCCCAGGAGCTGGTCACCCGTGACGGGGTCGACATTCTCGCGGGCTTCGTGCTGACGCCCAACGCCATCGCCGCAGCCGACGTGTCGGAACAAGCCAAGAAATTCATGGTGGTCATGAATGCGGCGACTTCGATCGTCGTAACCAAATCGCCCTACATGGTGCGCACCTCGGCCACTATCCCGCAACTGGTCGAGACCTTCGGAACCTGGGCCTACAAGAGCGGTATCAAGAAAGCCTACACGATGGTCTCCGACTACGGGCCCGGTCACGATGCGGAAGGAGCTTTCCACCGCGGCTTCAAGGCGGCGGGCGGGGAGATCGTGGGCTCGGTGCGCTTTCCCGTTGCCAATCCCGACTTCACCGCCTTTGTGCAGCGCGCAAAGGATATGAACCCGGAATCGATCTTCATCTTCGTGCCGGGCGGGGCGCAACCTGCCGCCATCGGCAAGGTGCTGGCCGAACGCGGGATCGACCCCAACAAACTCAAGGTGCTCGGAATGGGCGAGCTGACCGAGGACGAGGCCCGCAACAGCATGGGCGACGCCAGCCTGGGCATCATCACCGTCTATCATTACGACCACAATCACGATTCGGCGATGAACAAGGCGTTCGTCAAGAGCTTCGCCGCCGAATATGGCGGCCGCAATCCGAACATCTATTCCACCGGCGGCTGGGACGGCATTCACCTGATCTACGAGGCCCTGAAGAAGACCGGTGGCAAGACCGACGCGGAAGCGCTGGTCAATGCGGCCAAGGGGATGCGCTGGGAGAGCCCGCGCGGACCGATCTCGATCGATCCGGAAACGCGTGACATCGTGCAGACTGTCTACATTCGGCGCGTGCAGAAGGTCGGCGGCAAGCTCGTCAACGTCGAGTTCGACAAGGTCGAGAACGTAAAGGACCCGAGGGCGTCGAAGAAGTAGGCACTGCGGGGTCGGCGATCTGCACCGGCCCCAAGACTACGCAATCACGTGCAGTGTTGACTTGGGGCGCGGTTGCATAAGGATGCCCGTTGTCTGTGTGTTAGGCTGAGGAGTTGCCCAGTGCCCAAGAAGGCCAAGACGTCATCCAGTTCTGGCAGCAGCGGGTCGACTGCGGCGAGGTCGGGGCCCGCCTATTGGCTGTTCAAGACGGAGCTTAGAGAGCTGAGTGTGCTTTCAATTAGTTAGAGCGTGAATCTCGGCGCGTTCTCAATCTCATCACACGCTCATCACGCGGGATCTCGGCTTTGGATTCTCTCCGGCTCCGTTTTGATGAAGACAGGAGAAAGTCTACTCGTCAATGGCTGAAGTCGGGCCGAGGGATCACATGTGGCCCGACCGGCGGTCGACGCTCTGAACGCCGGATGTTCCGGCGGAGAACTTAATGGCTGCTGTACGGTCATTCACCCGGACGAGGAAGGGCCGCGACCCAGGCGATGACCTCCGCTGCAAGCCATCCGACGCGGTTAGGGCCGATGCGACGCTGGGGAGGGAACAGCTTGCGTTTGATGTAGCGATAGATGGTGGCGCGCGAGAGGCCCGTTCTTAGAGAGACGGTCTCGATGTTCCACAACAGTTGGTCGGACGGCACGGGACCTTTGTCAGCGCTGTTGTTTGTCGGCACTTTTGTTCCCCTGTTGCATGAGGCCGTACGGGTTGCGGAGTGACAGCCAAGCGGGCAGCACTTCGGTATTGAGCATCACAGATTGCTTGGAATGCCCGTCCGCAAGGTCTCGCGTCTCGGCCGCGTGCGCGCCTTCTATGACACTGCCGCCAACCGAGGTGCCGAGAACTGTCGACGCCACCGATAAGGCGAGAAGCGCCGATACCGCGAACGAAGCGAAGGCAGTGGTGCGCCAA
The DNA here is from genome assembly GCA_963832445.1 of uncultured Alphaproteobacteria bacterium. Taxonomy (GTDB): domain Bacteria; phylum Pseudomonadota; class Alphaproteobacteria; order Rhizobiales; family Hyphomicrobiaceae; genus AWTP1-13. The sequence goes on along the minus strand of CAWHUM010000009.1, from coordinate 1,386 downwards.
GCCTGCTGGTGCGCGCGAGCGCGGGCTATATGCAGGGACCAGCCGTGCCGCGCGCGGGCATAGGAGAGGGCAGCCGCCGGGGCGAGGCCGAGGCTTGAGGCCAAGGCGTGGATGGGATGCGCCGGCAGGTGGTGCAGTGCGGCTTTGCGCTGCGGCCGCATGAACCACACGAACGCAACGGCCTGCAGGGCCAGGTTGAGACCGAACGCCGTCCGATAGGCGTCGTTGGGGTAGTGCCCGGCCTCGGCGGGCCAGAGCTGGATGACAAGCCCGATGGTGTACTGGACCGCAAAGGCGGCTGTGACGTGCAGCAGGTTGAGCGCGCCGTTGGCGCGGCCGGAGGCCGATTTTGGGAACATCTCACTTAAGATCGCGTAGCTCAGCACAGTGCCTGCGCCGATGGCGGCAATCGTGATCCACGGGAGCCAGGCGGGCACGGGCCAACGGAGCACGAGTGCCAGTTGTGCGATGAGAGCGATGCCGGTCGCCACGGCAAGAGTCTGAGAGAGTGAGATGCCGTTCCGTCGCAACCGATTGGCACCTATTCCAAGCAGAAGCGCCGACGCGCTCAGCGCCAGCGCCATGACGAACAGGTGCGCGACGACCGACGGGTCGCTCGAAGCCTTCGACGTCGGCGAGCCACGGTGCGGCCCACAGGCCCTGCAGGGCCCAAGCCGAGCCGATGCAGCTTGCCGACAGCGGTGCCAGGCGCCAGAAGCGCGAGTCGCGGTAGACCGCGACAAGTCCAGTCCGCCAGTCTCACGCACTCGCATCGCAGCTCTGTCGCCGCTCCGGCACGGCGAGCAGGATCAGCAGCGCTGAAGCGGCCGTGACGGCGGCGAGGACGGCGAACACGCCGCGCCAGCCCACATGGGCGAGCACGATTTCGGCCGGCACCGTGGCGGTGACGGCGCCTAGCGCACCCAGCATGATGAACCAGCCGTTGGCCAGTGCGATGCGCTCGGCCGGGAACCACAGCACGATGGCCTTGAGCCCGGCCATCAGCGCACCGGCGACGCCGAGGCCGATGAGGCCTCGGCCGATGGCGAGGGTGACAAAGTTATCCGCGTAGGCAAAGAGCGCAGCTCCGGCAGCCGCGATGGACAGCAGGACGGCTTGGACGCGACGTGGCCCGAAGCGGTCGAGGCAGACCCCAAGGGGGAGCTGAATCACGGCAAAGGCGAGGAAGTAGGTCGCCGTCAGGAACCCGAGGTTCCCCGGCGACAGGGCGAACTCTGCGACCAACGCCTCGGAGATCAGGGCGTTGATGGAGCGATAGAGATAAGAGAGGTAGTAGCCGCTCACGAACGGCAGCAGGACGAGGAGGACGACGTGGGCGGGGGATGTTGCCCGGCTCGTGTCGTCGCGTTTAGCCGCCGCATTTCG
>CAWHUM010000008.1:0-202537 GCA_963832445.1 uncultured Alphaproteobacteria bacterium | reverse complement strand
GAGAATACCCAACGCGATCTCAACATCGCCTTCATGAATGAGCTCTGCGCGATCTGCCACGCCCTCGATATCGACACTATTTTCCCGACAGAGCTTCCTTCAGGATCTGCTTGTCGAGCGTCAGCTCCGAGACCGCCTTCTTCAGCCGCTCGTTCTCGCGCTCGAGCTCTTTCAGGCGCTTGGCCTGATCAATCTTCAGGCCGCCGTACTCACGCCGCCATTTGTAGTAGGTCTGCTCCGAGATCCCTGCGCTCCGGCAGATCTTGCCCGCCGTCTCCCCTTGCGCGATCCGCACTTCGGCTTCACGCAAGAAGCCGATGATCTCCTCCGTCGACTTCCCCTTCCGTGCCATGTCCACATCTCCTGCTGAGACTTCGGAAATAGCCGGATTCGCTCTTAGGCCCCGGTATCACATCGGGGAGGCAGGCCGAAATAGGAACAGAAAATGGTTTGTGAATCTGCGGGAAAAGTCGGCATCGGTATTTGGAGATGAAGATAAAAGACAGGCACCAATTGGGAGTCTTATTCGTTAATTTCAATGGGATAGTTGAGTTCATCCAAATTGATTGTCGACAGATCGTAAATTCGCTCGGAATTTCCGAGACTTGGCTAGGCACCAACTCACGTCGCTGTGAATTCGAGTCACGAATGTTGCCTTGCCGGGAGCGTCCTTGAAGGGCAATGCGGTTGCCACGACAGGCATGGGCTTGGGCGGCTCGCGGCCGCAAGCGGCCGCGACCGGGTGCTATCGCGCGGCCGAAAAGGGCCGCGCGACGGAACCCGCTGACGCGGTTTCCGCCCATGCGGGTTGCGCCCCCTGCCGCAGAACCACGATTTCAACGAGACGAGGCTACTGCATCATCCACGTAGTGCGAGTGACAGCTCTCGAACTCACCACGAGGCAGTGCCGAGTATCTGCCTCGCGAAGCCGTCCCCCTGAAGGGGCCGAGGGCAAGGACGGCTCCGCGAGGCAGATACTTCTCTGGGCCCAATGCTTTGCAGGAGAAAAGGCCGAAGGGCGGCGTGCGTTTTGCCACCAGTCAGTATAAGAGGCGCTGCAATAGCACTGATATTGTCTGAGATGGTTCCTTCCCATTCACGGAGCTTCATTCCCTCCCCCGCCCCTTCTTAATTCCAAATACCCAATTTACAAACCTCTAGAAAGAACGTATGATGAACTGCAATTGACAGTTTGGAAGCGTGGAGGGATTTGTCATGGCGTCCCCAAAACGTGCTCCCGCAAGTCTGTTGGCGATCTGCGGGTCTGATCCGGTTCCCTGCGTCCGCGCACCACCAGCCCACCGCCCAGCTGGTCAGCACCGACGCGCCGCGGCAACCGGCCTGGTGCACGGTCGCCGTGATCGCAGGCGGGGGCGAGGCGTGTCATGACGCTCAAGGTCGGCGTGTACCTGACGGACGATGTGGCACGGCGATTCAAAGTCGCACTAAGACGCCCCGGCACCACCAAATCCGCTCTCGTCAACGAGGCGCTCGCCTGCTTCCTGAGCCCGCCACCCACCAAGGAGCCAGGCGAGGAGATGCTCCAGGCTCTCAGAGCCCTGGGCAAGCGGGTGCGGCGACTACAGCGCGAAACCCTGGTACTCAGCGAGACCTTGGCCGTTTTCGTGCGCTACGTCTTGATGGTCACGCCACCAGTGCCCGAAAGCGAGCGTCCTGCTGCCGAGGCGCTCGGACGCGAGCGCTACCAGGTCTTCGTCAGGGAGATCGCCAAGCGCATCGCCTCTGATACGGGCCTGATCACCGACGTGATGCGCTCGATCGTGGCCAGCCACCCCGACCTTGCCGCTCGAGCCATGGCCATAGCCGAACGGCAAAGCGCGTCCGAATCGCTGTCCTTTGGCGATGCTCTTGGCAGGCAGCCCTACAAGTTTCATGAGGGCGCCTCTCATGCCTGACCCCGGCAACAGCGAGGCGGCGCACTCTCATCGCTGCGCAACCAGACGTCGCCTCGCGAAATTGTCTGGCGCGACGCTCCGCAACCCAGCTTCGCTCTCGTGTCGACAGGACCGGAGCAGCTAGCACAGTCCCCATGGAGGCACCATGACCGACGATGATCACTACCGTGAGAGCCTCCGCGAGAAAGTCGCGGCCGAGCATGGCTTTCAGCTCTACAAGCGGTACTCCGAGAAGCACGCCGCCAAGTATCTCGGCTGCGACTACTCGACCATCAAGCGCAAGCGCCGTGCCGGCCTGGTACCGTTCGTCGATGTCGGGGGCGGCTCAATCGCGTACATGGGCTACCACATCGCCGATATCATCCTCTTCGGCGTCGACGCCAAGTCTCCCCCAATGCGAGCTGAGCCAGCAGCCAGCGGAAATCCAACATGGCCAGGTACACCCAACGAAAGTTCCAGCTCGGCGAGTGGTTCCTCTGGCAACGCAGCGACAGCCCCGCCTACTACCGCGCACGCTTCGACCGCTGCACCGGCAAGTTCCAGCGCGTTAGCCTTGGCACGGATGACTTTGAGCACGCCAAGCACCTCCTCGAGGAGTGGTGGCTGCTGACCCGCTCCGTAAGGCAAGAGGGTGCCGCGGACGCATCGCTCGCCGACATTCTGCGGCGCTACTTCGACAATCACGCCAAGCATCTCCCAAGCGCCAGTGGCAATCGCGACGCGCTGAAGAAGTGGCTCGACTACTGGCAGGAAGCCTCGATCGCCGACCTTTCGGTCGAACGGCAGGACGCCTTCGTGAAGCATCTTCAGCAGCTCGGGCTCAAGCTCAGCACGATCCAGCGCACGCTCAACATCGGCAAGGCCGCCATCTCCCGCGCCTTCAAGCGCGGCGAGCTGGCCGCGATGCCCTTTGTGGTGTCGGTGTCCGTCAAAGGCCATCCGCCCAAGGGCCGGCCCATGGAAGTGGCGGAGCTATCGCAACTCTACGACGCAAGTGTCCCGCACGTGCGCACCTTCATCCGCTGGATGCTGGGCACTGCGGCGCGGCCAGAGGCCATCCTCCAGCTGCGCTCAGAGCAGGTGGAGTGGTCGCACGGCATCATCCGGCTCAACCCCGAGGGCCGCGAGCAGAACAAGAAATACCGCCCTGTCGTGAAACTTCCCAGGACCCTCGCTGGCGAGATCTTCGAGGGATGGCTCGTCACCTGCAGGGGCGGCGACGCGCCGAGAGCATCAAGACCGCCTGGCGCGCGGCTGTCCGCCGATCAGGATTGACCGGCGCCGTCCGGCCCTACTCGCTGCGCCACACCGCGGCCCGCTGGATGCGGCTGCACGGCGTCCCCGCCGAGGAGGTCGCCCAGCAACTCGGCCACCGCAGGCTTGGGGTGACAGGGGTTTACACCGAGTACGACCCGGAGTACCTGAAGGCCGCCTGTGGCGCTCTTGATACGCTTCTTGCGGCCGTACTACCCAAAAACTACCCAGCTTAGGGAGGCGGCCATCGGGAAAAGAAAGAAAAATCAACGGTTAGCTGCCGTAGCTCAGTGGTAGAGCACTCCCTTGGTAAGGGAGAGGTCGAGAGTTCAATCCCCTCCGGCAGCACCATTCCTCCGCGTGACGTCGACACTGAACGTCGAGCACCCTGTGCCTCGGCACTCCGCGAGCAGTGGGCGCGGCTCGCCGCCGATCCAATCTTGCTGCCGCCCCGTATCGGGCCTCGCATCCAAGCGGTGTACCCTCGCCACGTGGGCGCCGGATCGCGGAGGCATTGCATGAACAGGAGGGCACTGGCGCTGTTCGGCGTGCTGGGGCTCTGCGCCGCGGTAGCCGCGCTCGCGCTGCTGGCCGCACCGGTGCTTCCGACATTGCGAGGCCTCTACAGCACGCTCGTGGCCGAGCGCGGCCTGAAGGTCGAAACTGGCGTGAAGTACGGCCCGCTCCCCCGCCATGGGCTGGATGTCTATCGTCCCGCGCCCGCCCATGAGGCGGCGACGGCCCAATCGCGATCTTCTTCTACGGTGGCGGTTGGCTCAGCGGCGAGCGCGCCACCTACGGCTTCGTCGGCGCTGCCCTGGCCGCGCGCGGGATCACGACAGTCATTGCCGACTACCGGCTTTACCCCGAGGTACAGTTTCCACGCTTTGTCGAGGATGCCGCGCGCGCCTACGCATGGACCAGCGCCAACCTGGCCTCTGCACCTGACAAGCGGCGGCGCCCCATCTTCGTGCTCGGTCACTCGGCTGGTGCCCACATCGCTGCGCTGCTGGCGCTGGACCCCCGCCACCTGACGGCTGCGGGAGTGGGGCCACAGGATCGCCCTGCCGGGTTGGTCGGCCTTGCCGGTCCCTACGCCTTCGACCCTACGACCTATCCCTCGACCAAGGACATCTTCGCTCCCGCGCGAGGCACGCAGGATGCGCGTCCGGCGAGTCTTGCCGCTACTGGAGCGCCGCCGGCCCTGCTGATGCACGGCTTGCAAGACCAAACTGTGCAGCTCTCCAACATGCGTACCCTTGCCGAGGCCTTGCGGGCGTCGGGCGTGCGCGTCCGCGCCCTCGAGTTCGATGCCATCGGTCACGGCGGCCTGCTGCTTGCCGTCTCCAGGCCGTTGCGCTGGCGTGCTCCCGTGCTCGCCGAAATCGAGGCGTTCATCCGTACCACTGCGGGCGACCTGTCCTTGTCGAACGGCCATCCTGGGTCGGCGGCTCGCACCCGCCTCGGCGGTTTTGCCGGCGCCGCGCGCGGCTAGGTGCATCGCGAGAGCGGCCGGTTTCGCCATCGCGAGTGTCACCGTGTTGGTGGGCCGCTGGATAGCTGGGCTGCGCCCCGGTATGGGATTCCTCCGTCCTGCTGTGGCAGACTGCCAATGACCGCATCGGAGGAAACGCGCCCATGGCCAAAGCCCGCAAAGTCATCATCACCTGCGCCGTCACCGGCTCGATCCACACCCCGTCGATGTCGCCGCACCTGCCGATCACGGCGCAGGAGATCGCGGACGCGGCCATCGGCGCGGCGGAGGCGGGCGCGGCCATCGTGCACCTGCACGCGCGCGACCCGAAGGACGGCCGGCCCGACCAGTCGCCGGAGGCGTTCGCGCCGTTCCTCAAGGTGATCAAGCAGCGCTCCAACTGCGTGGTCAACATCACCACCGGCGGCGCGCCGACCATGACGATCGAGGAGCGCGTGCGGCCGGCCGCGACCTTCAAGCCGGAGGTCGCTTCGCTCAACATGGGCTCCATGAACTTCGGGCTCTACCCGATGCTGGCGCGCCAGAAGGAGTTCAAGCACGACTGGGAGAAGCCCTATCTGGAAGGCTCGCGCGAGCGCATCTTCAAGAACACCTTCGCCGACATCGAGTACATCCTCACCACCTGCGCCAACAACGGCACGCGCTTCGAGATCGAGTGCTACGACATCGGCCACCTCTACACGCTGCGCGCACTTCGCCGACCGCGGCGTGGTCAAGCCGCCGTTCTTCGTCCAGAGCGTGTTCGGCATCCTGGGCGGCATCGGCCCGCACCCCGAGGACGTGCTGCACATGAAGCGCACGGCCGACCGGCTGTTCGGCGAGCGAGTATCACTGGTGCGTGCTGGGCGCGGGGCGCAACCAGATGCCGATCGCGGCGCAGGCGGCGGCCATGGGCGGCAACGTGCGCGTCGGCCTGGAGGACTCGCTGTGGATCGGCCCGGGCAGCTGGCGAAGAGCAATGCCGAGCAGGTGAGCAAGGCGCGCCAGATCATCGAGGGCCTGGGGCTCGAGATCGCCTCCCCCGACGAGGCGCGCGAGATGCTGCAGCTCAAGGGCGGCGACAAGGTGGGGTTCTGACGCGGCGGGCCGGCCGTGAGACCCCACGGATCGCCATGTAGGGGCCCGGATGTTGGCAGAGCAGGGCGCTCGGAGCGCCTGTGCAACGCAACTCTTGGGTCGACAAGGCGCAGGGCGCCCTGCTCCTCCCCCTCTCACCCTCGAGGCCAAAGGCCGGCGAGGCTAAAGGTGCTTCCAGAGTGGGTGGGTTGGGCCGAAGGCCGTAACCCGACTTCTGTTGTGCTACGCCCGACCGCGCAGGCGGCCGACGATGCCGGTGGGGAAGAAGTAGACGCTGAGGATGAACAGCAGGCCGAGCCACAGCAGCCAGCGGTCGGGGTGCAGCAGGTTAGGCAGCAGCGGCACGGCGGCGGTGGCCTCGGAGGCCAGCTTCATCAGGTTCTGCAGGTAGTTCTGGGCGATGATGAAGACGGTGGCGCCGAGCACGGCGCCGTACATGGTGCCCATGCCGCCGATCACGATCATCAACAGAATGTCGACCATGATCTCGAGCGACAGCGTGGTGGCGGGCCCCGTGTAGCGCAGCCAGAGCGCCAGCAGGGCGCCCGCCAATGCCGCCATGGCGGCGGAGAGCACGGTGGCGGCGGTGCGATAGTAGACCACGCGGTAGCCGATCGCCTCGGCGCGGAAGGCGTTCTCGCGCACCGCCTGCAGCACGCGGCCGAAGGGCGAGTTGACGACGCGCAGCATCAGCAGGAACAGCGCCGCGGAGGCGAAGAAGGTCAGGTAGTAGCCGATGCAGCCGGCCGTTGATGGCGACGCCCAGCACGCGCTCCTCGGTGAGGCGGAAGCCCGGCGTCAGCCAGAAGGGAATGGTGTAGTTGAGGCCATCCTCGCCGCCCGTGAGCGCGGAGAGCTGCGACACCAGCAGCTCGAAGGCGCTGGCCACGGCCAGCGTCACCATGGCGAAGAAGATGGCCCGCACCCTGAGCGAGAAGAGGCCGATCAGCAGGGCCAGCAGGGCCGCCGCGATTGTGCCGAGTGCGGCTCCGATGACCACCGCGGTGAAGCTCGGACCCATGGTCTTGAGCGCGATCGCCACGCCATAGGCGCCCAGCCCGAAGAACATGGTGTGGGCGAAGGAGACGATGCCGGTGTAGCCGAGCAGCAGGTCATAGCTCGCCACCAGCGCGATGAAGATGCAGATGCGCGCCGCCGTATCGAGCGAGCGCGTGCCGGGGAACACGAACGGCGCGAAGGCGAGGCCCAGCGCGATGGCGATCAGCACCAGGCTCAGCACCACGCTGCCAGGGCGATCGCCGGAAATGAGCCTGATCAGCATGGGCGCCCCTCACTTCGCCTTGACGACGGCGTAGAGCCCTTGCGGCCGCCACATGAGGATCAGCACCATCAGGCCGATGTTGGAGATGAGCGCCACCTTGGGCGCCAGGAAGGCGGTGTAGTTGGCCATCAGGCCCACCAGCAGCGCGCCGATGAAGCAGCCCTCGATCGAGCCGAGCCCGCCGATGATGACGACGATGAACACCAGGATCATGATCTCCGAGCCCATGTGGGCGGTGATGGTCTCCTGGTAGAGGGCCCACATCACGCCGCCCGCTCCCGCCAGCGCCGAGCCGACCATGAACACGGCAACGAACAGGCGGCGGATGCGATAGCCGAGCGCCTCCACCATCTCGCCGTTCTCCACCCCGGCGCGCACCAAGAGGCCGACCTTGGTGCGGGCCGAGCACGAGCCGCATGGCGATGAACACCGCCAGTCCCAAGGCAGCTGCCAGGATGCGGTAGGTCTCGATCAGCGCGCCGCCGATCACCACCGAGCCCTTGAGCGTCTGCGGCCGCGCGAGCGTGATCGCGTCGGGCCCCCAGATCACGTGGATCAGCTGCTGGGCGATGATCAGCCCGCCCATGGTCACCAGGATCTGCTTCAGGTGGAAGCCGTACACGGGGCGCACGATCACCCGCTCGAACAGCCAGCCGAGCGCCCCGGTCGCGGCCATCGCCACCAGCAGCGCTGCCGCCAGTGCCGCGAGGTTGAGCGCCACCGAGGCGCTGCCTCGGTCCATCCCGCCAGCCGCGCCAGCACGGTGACGCCGATGAAGGCGCCGACCGCAATGAAGGCGCCATGGCCGAAGTTGATGACGTCCATCAGGCCGAACACGATGGTCAGCCCCGAAGCCATGAGAAAGATCATCATGCCCATGGCGAGGCCTGCAGCGGTCAGCGTGAGCCAGGTCGCCGGCGCGCCGATCAGGGCGAGGCCGATGAGAGCGACGACCGGCACCAGCAGAACCGGCAGCATCGCCTCCAGGCGCTCGGCCGAGGCCTTGGCGCACGATAGTGGGGGCGATCGCGGCTTGGCTCATTGATGCGCCTCCAGGCTGAGACCCATCAGCCGCTCCTGCAGGCCAGCGTCGGCCGCCAGCGCCGCCATGGTTCCCGTGTGCACGATGCGGCCGTCGTCCATCACCGCCACCGTGTCGCCGACCTGACTGGCCATGGCGAAGTTTTGCTCCACCAGGAGGATGGTGGTGTTGGTGCGTTTCAGCTCGGCGATGGCCGCCGTCATGGATTTGACGATGGCAGGCGCCAGCCCTTTGGTCGGCTCGTCGATCAGGATCAGGCGTCGCGGCTCGATCAGGGCGCGCGCGATCGACAGCATCTGCTTTTGTCCGCCCGAGAGATTGCCGGCCGGCAGCGTCCAGAACGTCTTGATGGGCGGGAACAGGCCGAACAGCCATTCGAGCCGCGCCGCATCGATGGGGCCCGACCGCGCCGCCAGGACCAGATTCTCCTGCACGGTGAGGTCCGTGAACAGCCCCATGTTCTCCGGCACGAAGGCGATGCCGCGCCGCGCTATCGTCGGGGTGTCGAGTGAGGCGATGTCCTTGCCGGCGAACGTGATGCGGCCCTGCGCGGCGCGCCACAGCCCCATGATGGTACGCAGGCACGTGGTCTTGCCGGCGCCGTTGCGGCCGAGCAGCACGGTGATGCCGCCCTCCGGCACGGCGAAGCTCACCCCCTGCAGGATGTGGTATTGGGCGATGTAGGTGTGCACGCCTTCCAGCGTGAGCAGGGCTTCAGGCACGCGCCGCCTCCACGCCGAGATAGGCTTCCTGCACGATGGGCGAGGCCATCACCTCGCGTGGGGCGCCGTCCGCCACCAGCCGGCCGTTGTGCAGCACGACGATGCGGTCGGCCAGGGAGCGGATCACGTCCATCTTGTGCTCCACCAGCAGGATGGTGCGGGAGCTGTCGGCCTTAAGCTGCGTGATGAGGTCGAGGATCACCGGCACCTCGTCGACGCTCATGCCGGCGGTCGGCTCGTCGAACATCAGCACGGGCGAGCCCAGCGCGATCAGGATCGCCACCTCGAGCTTGCGCTGATCGCCATGCGGCAGGGCCGACACCTTGCGGTCGGCTACGTCCGACAGCTTCACGCGTGCGAGGACTTCGTCGGCGCGCTGGATGAGCTCGGTGTGGGTGTCGGCCATCGACAGCATGTCGAAGCCGCGCCGCGCCTTGGCCTGGGCGACAAGGCGCACGTTCTCGCGCACGGTGAGGTTGGGGAACAGGTTGGTGAGCTGGAAGGCGCGGCCGATGCCGCGATCGGTGCGCTCGGCGACGCCGGCGCGCGAGATGTCGTGGCCGTCGAGCCGCACCGTTCCCGCCGTCGCCTTCAGTTGGCCCGAGATCAAATTGAAGTAGGTGGTCTTGCCGGCGCCGTTGGGGCCGACGATGGCGGTCAGCGTGCCGCGCTCGAACGCGCAGCTCACGGCGTCGACGGCGACATGGCCGCCGAAGCGGATGGTGAGATCCTGCGTTTCGAGTGTTGGAGAAGCCACGGCCATGAATGCACCAACCCTGAAGCGCGCTCGACCGAATTCCCCTCCCCTTGATGGGGAGGGGTTAGGGGTGGGGTGAAGATACAGGGGAAAGCGCGAGCTCGTTGCGCGTGTCGGCGTGCCTTCCCAACATCGCCGCCCTAGCCGCTTACCCCCACCCCCATCCCCTCCCCGCAAGGGGGAGGGGAGTCGCCCGCAATGTCGTCGCGAATTCCTTCCGGCCTCACTTCTTGTTCAGGATCGGGATCTGCATGTCCTCGATCTTGAGCTCGCGCACCAGCTCGGGGATGCCCCACTCCACGTTGGGATCGACCTTGATCTTGAAGTGATACATCGACTGCAGCGCCTGGTGGTCCTCGGGGCGGAAGCACATGCGGCCCTTGGGCGTCAAGAAGCAAAGACCCTCCATGGCGGCGATCAGCTTCTCGGTGTCGGTGGTGCCGGCTTTCTTGAGACCCTCCACCACGGCGATGCCGGCCGCCATGCCGCCGGCAGTGAAGAAGTCGGGCGGGCTGTTGTGGCGCTTCTTGTGCTCGGCAACCAGCCAGTCGTTCACCGGATTCTTGGGGATCTCGTAGTAGTAGTAGGTGGCGCCCTCCATGCCGGGCAATTCCTTGTAGGCCTTGAGCGCCGCCAGGATGTTGCCGCCGGTGGCGATCTCGATGCCGAAGCGCTCGGGCTGCAGGGCCTTGAGCTTGCCGAGTGGATTGTTGGCGCCGGCCCAGATCACGAAGATGAACTTGCGGCCCTTTTCGTCCTTGAGCGCATCGAAGATGCGCTGTGCGCTCGCGGTGAAGTCGGTGGTGTCGGTCTTGGCGTATTCCTCGAACGCCAGCTTGGCGCCGGTCGGGGCCAGCGCCGCCTTGAACGCGGACACGCCGTCGCGGCCGAAGGCATAGTCCTGCGCCAGGGTCGCGATCACCACGCCGGGCTTGCCGAGCGCCACCGCGTTGGAGACGGCGTCCTGCGAGGAGTTGCGCCCAGTGCGGAAGATGTAGCGGTTCCAGTTGGAGCCGGTGATGGAGTCGGCCACCGCGGGCTCGACCAGCAGGATCTTCTTGTGCTCCTGCGCCACCGGCAGCATCGCGAGCGCCACGCCCGAGTTCACGGGGCCCACCGCGAGCGCCACGTTGTCGTCGCCGTAAGCTTCCGCGAGAACGGTGCGGCCGACATCGGGCTTGGACTGCGTGTCCTTCTCGATCACCACGATCTTGCGGCCGAGGACCTCCATCTTGCCGCCTGTGGCGTGCTCGAGCCCCATCATGAAGCCGATGTGGGACTGCTTGGCATAGGCCTCGAGCGGCCCGGTCTTGTCGTAGACGTGCGCTATCCGAATGTCCTGCGCCTGAGCGCCGACGCAAAAGGCGGCGAGCGCGATCGCCGCTGCCAAGATGGTCCTCAACACAACGAACCTCCCTCACACCTCGGTTGAACTGAACTTGAGCCGGGCCACTAAGCCGCCCCGCAGGCGGCCAATTGCTCCGTCAGATGTAGCCGTGTTTGCGGCCCGGAGTCCGGGGCTTCCTCTTCCACGTGCTGAGTGTGACTGAGCACGCCCGCGCTGCCTGCGCAACAGCAGCACGCGCATGGATATGCCCGGCTCGACAGCACCATGTGGCGCGGGAGCCACGAGAGCAAAATGCTGGGCATTTCTGCCTCCAGCCCACGCTTCGACCATTGACACCCATTCTAGCCCATGTAATCCCATATTCGCCCAGTCCACGTCGTCCCGCGCCCTTGAGGGCAATCGCAGCGCGAGACGTGCGACTGGGCCGAATTCACCTCGCGGTAGGCGAGGCGTGGTCAAGTCGGCGTCAGGCGAGGCTCGAGCAACGGGGATGGACCGCTTTGTCTCGACATTCATCAACAAGGTCGACGCCAAGGGCCGCGTCTCCGTGCCCGCACCCTTCCGCACCATCCTCGAGCGCGCCGGCTATGCCGGGCGGCATCTACTGCTACCCCTCGCTCGATGCTCCGGCGCTCGATGCAGGCGGCAAGAGCCTTGCGGAGAACATCGACCGGCTTCTCGACGGCCTGCCGGATTATTCGGACGAGCGGGACGAGCTGTCTGTCGCGCTCTATGGTGACGTCGTCACGCTCACCATCGACCAGGACGGACGCATCGTGCTTCCTGAAGCGCTTCGCGCCCACGCCGGCATATCGACCCACGTGGCCTTCGTCGGGCTCGGCCAGAAATTCCAGATGTGGGAGCCCGCGCGCTTCGACTCCCGCCGTGCAAGCGCGCGCGAAAAAGTCCGCGACCATCGCAAGCTGTTCGGCGCGGGGCGCCGTCTCTCGGGGGAGGACGGCGAGGGAGGAGCACGGGAATGACGGCGCGCAGCGGCACCCCAACGGCCGAGGGTGTCCGCAGAGGGACGCTGCGCCACGTTCCCGTGCTGCTTCCCGAGGTGCTCAGCGCGCTCGCTCCGCAGGCCAATCAAACCTTCATTGACGGCACGTTCGGCGCGGGCGGCTACACGTCCGCTCTGCTCAAAGCGGCCCCGGGCGTGCGCGTGCTCGCGATCGATCGCGATCCCGCTGCCGTTGTGGCGGGAAAGAGCCTCGCTGCACAAAGCCAGGGGCGGCTGACGCTGGCCGAAGGCAAGTTCGGCGATCTCGATCGAATCGCTTCGCAGGAGGGCTTCGCGCCCGCCGACGGCGTGGTGCTCGACATCGGCGTCTCGTCAATGCAGCTCGACGACGCGAAACGCGGCTTCTCCTTTCAAAGCGATGGCCCGCTCGACATGCGCATGGGCGGCGACGGGCCGACCGCTGCAGACGTCATCAACACCGAGGACGATGCGAAGCTCGCTGACATTCTCTTCCATCTGGGCGAGGAGCGCCGCTCGCGCGCGATGGCGCGCGCCATCGTCGCCCGCCGCGGCGAGAAGCCGTTCACGCGCACATCGGAGCTCGCCGAGCTGGCGGAGAAAGTGCTGGGCCGCGCGAAGATCGACGGCCGGCACGCCGCCACCCGCACGTTCCAGGCGCTGCGCATCTACGTCAACGATGAGCTGGGCGAGCTTACGCGCGGCCTAACCGCAGCGGAGCGCACATTGAAGCCGGGCGGGCGGCTGGCGGTCGTCAGTTTCCATTCGCTGGAGGATGGCATCGTCAAGCGCTTCCTCAAGCGGCGCGCCGAGGCCGCACGCCAGGGGTCGCGTCACCTACCGCCCAGCGAATCAGTGAAACTGGCGCCGAGCTTCCGGATCGACGATGCCCGGCCAAAGACGGCCGGAGAGCAGGAAACGGCCGCCAACCCTAGGGCGCGCTCGGCCAAGCTGCGATCGGCAACTCGTACGGAAGCGCCGCCCTGGCCGGCGGAGGCGTTGGACCTGGCCATTCCCCGTTTGTGAGCTTCTGCGGTGTTGTTTGACGCCCCATCGGGCGCGCAATATCAACCGGATGTGCCGCCCACCAAACGAAGCTTCAACTGAGGCGCAATGAAACTCTCCATGCTGGCCGGCCCGGAGGTCGCCGTCCCGCCAGGGTGCGGCGAGGCGGAGATCGCCGGCATCACGGCGGACAGCCGCGAGGTTCGGCCCGGCTGGCTGTTCGCGGCGCTTGCCGGCGCCAAGACGGACGGCGCCCGCTTCGTGTCCGATGCAGTGAGCAAAGGCGCGGCGGCCATCCTCATGGGTAGCGGCGCCGCCGCGGGTGTGCCCGACGGCGTGCCGGTGCTCCTCTCGCCGGAGCCGCGCCGCGCGCTCGCGCTGATGGCCGCGCGCCTGTATCCCGCACAGCCGGAAACAACGGTCGCCGTCACCGGCACCAGCGGCAAGACCTCGGTGGCGGAGTTCACGCGCCAGATCTTCGGCATGCTCGGGCGCCAGGCGGCCTCGCTCGGCACCATCGGCCTGGTGAAGCCCTCAGGTGGCGTCTACGGCGGGCTCACCACGCCCGACCCGGTGGCGCTGCATCGCGCACTGGCGGAGCTCGCCGGCGAGGGCATCACGCACCTGGCGTTCGAGGCGTCCTCGCACGGTCTCGACCAGTACCGGCTCGACGGCGTCCGGCTGATGGCGGCGGCCTTCACCAACCTCGGCCGCGATCACCTCGACTATCACCCGAGCATGGCGGCCTATCTCGCCGCCAAGCTTCGCCTGTTCACCGAGCTGCTGCCGCCCGGACGGCGTGGCTGTGGTCAATGCCGATGCCGAGCATGCGCGCGAGGTGATCGCGGCCGCGCAGGGAGCTGGTCGCCGCAGTTTCCACGGTCGGCCGAGAGCCGGCGAGACGCTGCACGCTCGAGAGCCTCTCCCCCGATGGCTTTGCCCAGCGCATGCGCGTCCGCCACAACGACGAGGCCGTCGAGATCCGCCTGCCGCTGATCGGCGAGTACCAGGCCACCAACGCGCTGCTCGCAGCCGGGCTGGCGATGGCCACAGGCGAGCCCGCTGACAGGGCCCTGCAGGCACTCGGCAAGCTCAAAGGCGTCAAGGGCCGGCTCGAGATCATGGGGCTGGTGCGCGGCGGTCTCGCCGTCATCGACTACGCCCACAAGCCCGATGCGCTGGCGGCGGCGCTCAAAGCCTTGCGTCCGCTCGCGCCGGGCCGGCTGGTGTGCGTGTTCGGCTGCGGTGGCGACCGCGACAAGGGCAAGCGCCCGATCATGGGCAGAATCGCCGCGTCGCTGGCCGACACGGTGATCGTCACCGACGACAATCCACGCAGCGAGGACCCGAAGGCGATCAGGGCCGAGATCCTGGCCGGTGCGCCTTCCGCGCGCGAGATCGGCGATCGGGCGGAAGCCATCCGGGCCGGGTCCAGGCTGCTTGGCACCGGCGACGTGCTGCTGGTTGCCGGCAAGGGCCATGAAACCGGCCAGATCGTCGGCTCCACGGTGATACCCTTCTCGGACCACGATGTGGTTCGCGAAGTGCTGACTGAGACGGAGATTGGATGACCGAGCCGCTGTGGCAGTGGGACGAGCTGGTCGCGGCCGCGGAAGGGCGCGCCGACGGCACGCCCTCGGTGCCCATCACCGGCTTCTCCATCGATACGCGCACGCTGGCTCCCGGCGACGTGTTCGTGGCGCTGAAGGCCGAGCGCGACGGCCACGACTTCGTCGGCGATGCGTTCAAAGCGGGGGCGGCGGCAGCGCTGGTTGCCAAGGGCTATCGGCGTGGCGCGCACGATGGCGCCTTGCTTCGCACCGCCGATTCACTCGCTGCGCTGCAGGCGGTTGGCCGCGCGGCGCGCGCCCGCACCAATGCCCGCATCGTCGCCGTCACGGGGAGCGCCGGCAAGACCGGCACCAAGGAGATGCTGCGGCTGTGCCTAACCGATGCCGGCGCAACCCACGCCTCGGAGAAATCCTACAACAACCAGTGGGGCGTGCCGCTGACCCTGGCGCGCATGCCGCAAGCGACCGAGTTCGGCATATTCGAGATCGGCATGAACCACGCCGGCGAGATCACTCCGCTCACCGAGCTGGTGCGGCCGCACGTGGCGGTGATCACCACGGTGGAGCCGGTGCATCTGGAATACTTCCCGTCGGTGGAGGCCATCGCCGAGGCAAAGGCCGAGATCCTCAAGGGCCTGGTCCCGGGTGGCACCGCGGTGCTGCCGCGCGACAATGCGCACTTCGAGCTGCTCAAGGAGCGCGCGTCCGCCGTCGGCGCCAAGATCATGAGCTTCGGCTTCGCCAAGGAGGCCGACATCGTCTGCATCCAGGCCAACCTGGAGGCCAGAGGCTCCTCGGTCATCGCCGGGCTCGGCTCGCAGCGCTTTCCCTATCGCGTGGGCGCCCCCGGCGAGCACTACGTGAAGAACTCGCTCGCAGTGCTTGCGGTCCTGGTGGCGCTCAACGCAGACCCGGGACGCCGCCTGGCGGCGCTGGCGCGTATCACCGCCCCCGCCGGGCGCGGCGCCCGCACCCGGCTCGACGCTCCCGACGGCCGCATCCTGCTGATCGACGAGAGCTACAACGCCAACCCGGCTTCCGTGCGGGCGGCGCTCGCCGCCATGGCCACCACGCCGCGCACGGATTTTCCGCGTCGCATTGCTGTGCTGGGCGACATGCTGGAGCTGGGCGACGCCTCGCCTGACCTGCACCGGGGCCTCAAAGAAGCGGTTGACGCCGCCGGTGTCGATCTGGTTCTTGCCTGTGGCCCCATGATGCGGCTGCTGTACGACACGCTCAAACCGGGCCAGCAAGGCGGCTGGGCGCCGGACTCGGGCGGGCTTGTCGATGTCGCTGCGCGACACCGTGCGCTCCGGCGACGCGGTGATGATCAAGGGCTCGCTGGCGAGCAGAATGGCGCCGCTGGTGGAGGCGCTGCGGGCGCGCTTCACGAACGTTGGCGGATAGGGCGTGGCCGCGCCCTGGCGGAGGATGGAATGCTGTTCGAGCTGGTAAGCCTGAGCGATCAGATCAATGCGCTCAACGTCTTTCGCTACATCACCTTCCGCACCGGCGGGGCGATCATGACGGCGCTGCTGTTCGTGTTCCTGTTCGGGCCGGCCATCATCGACGTGCTGCGCATCAAGCAGGGCAAGGGCCAGCCGATCCGCGAGGACGGACCGGCGACGCATTTCGCCAAGCGCGGCACGCCCACCATGGGCGGGCTGATGATCCTGTCGGGCATCACGGTGGCGACGCTGCTGTGGGCCAACCTGTCCAACCTGTATGTGTGGCTCGTGCTGTTCGTGACGCTCGCCTTCGGCGCCGTCGGCTTCTACGACGACTATCTCAAGGTAACCGCCGGCCGGGTGTCGGGTTTCTCGGGCAAATGGCGGTTCGCCGCCGAGGTGGTGGTGGCCGCGGTTGCCGCTTTCGCCATCACGCGCATCGGCAGCGTGGGCTTCTCCTCGTCGCTGACGGTGCCGTTCTTCAAGACCGTGGTCATTCCACTCGGCGTCTTCTTCATCCTGCTCGGCATCTTCGTGATCGTCGGCGCCGGCAACGCCGTCAACCTCACCGACGGCCTCGACGGGCTGGCGATCGTGCCGGTGATGATCGCTGCGGCCACCTTCGGCCTCATCGCCTACCTGACGGGCAACGTGCGCTTCGCCGCCTACCTTCAGATCCACTACGTGCAGGGCACAGGCGAGCTTGCCATCATCTGCGGGGCGATCATCGGCGCGGGGCTCGGCTTCCTGTGGTTCAATGCACCTCCGGCCATGATCTTCATGGGCGATACCGGCTCGCTGGCGTTGGGCGGTGCGCTCGGCGCCATCGCGGTCGCCACCAAGCATGAGATCGTGCTCGCCATCGTCGGCGGCCTGTTCGTGCTGGAGACCTTGTCGGTGATCATTCAGGTGCTTTCCTTCAAGCTCACAGGCAAGCGCGTGTTCCGCATGGCGCCGCTGCACCACCACTTCGAGCAGAAGGGCTGGCATGAATCGACCGTGGTGGTGCGGTTCTGGATCATTTCGGTGGTGCTTGCGCTCGTTGGCCTCGCTACCCTGAAATTGCGCTGATGGCGCGCCCCGAAACCGACTCGCGCTAGTGTGATGATCGAGAAGTCCGCCACATCGCGCTGGGCTGGGTTGGGGAGCGGACTTCTCGATCTGAATCACACTAGCATCATGATTTTGCTAGTGTCCTTCAGATCGCGAAATTCGTACCGAGTCCGCCGCACAGTAAGACGAGTTTCGCGATCAGGACACTAGAGTGCCGCGATGACCCCCGTGACCACCTTTGCCGGGCGGACAGTTGCCGTGTTCGGCCTTGGCATGTCCGGGCTTGCGAGCTGCCGCGCGCTGGCCGCCGGCGGGGCCCAGGTGGTTGCGTGGGACGATGCCGCGGGAGGGCGCGAGGCAGCTGCCAAGGCCGGCGCGGCTGTCGAGGATCTTGCGCCGGCGGACTGGAGCCGGTTCGCGGCGCTGGTGCTGGCGCCTGGCGTTCCGCTGACGCACCCCAAGCCGCACTGGACGGTGGCGAAGGCCCGGGCCGCCCGCGTTGAGATCATCGGCGACATCGAGCTGTTCGCGCGCGAGCGGGCGGCCAGCGCCCCGAACGCTCCGTTCGTGGCCATCACTGGCACCAACGGCAAGTCGACGACCACGGCACTCATCGCGCACATCTTGCAGGAGGCCGGCAGGGACGTGCAGATGGGCGGCAACATCGGCACCGCGATCCTGGCGCTCGCAGCCGCCGGCGCCAGAGCCGCTGCCACGTGATCGAGATGTCCTCATTTCAGATCGAGCTGACGCCGACGCTTGGAGCCCACCGTCGGCATCCTGCTCAACATCACGCCCGACCACCTCGACCGGCACGGCACCATGGAGCACTACGCCGCCCTCAAGGCGCGGCTGGTGCAGCACGCGGAGCATCCCATCATCGGCGATGACGACGACTGGTGCCGCGACATCGCCGAGCGCCTGCGGCTCGCCAACCGCACGTGGGTCGACATCGTCTCGGCGCGCTCGCGCGTCGGCCACGGCTGGTATGCGGTAGGCTCCGAGCTGGTCGCCCGCGCGCCGTGGACGGGACCGCTCGGCGGCTTCGCGGACCTCGCCGGCATCGCCTCGCTGCGCGGCCAGCACAACCTGCAGAACGCGCTCGCCGCCAGCGCTGCCGCCATGCAGCTCGGGGTGGCGCCGGCGGATGTAGCGGCGGCACTCGCGACCTTCCCCGGACTGCCGCATCGCCTGGAGGAGATCGGCAGGGTCGGGCGCGCGCTCTTCATCAACGACAGCAAGGCGACCAATGCCGACAGCGCCGCCACCGCGCTCGCCGCCTTCGACCGCGATGTCTTCTGGATCCTCGGCGGGCGGCCCAAGCAGGGCGGCATCACCTCGCTCGTGTCCTACTTCCCGCGCGTCGCCAAGGCCTATCTGATCGGTGAGGCCACCGAGGAGTTTGCCGCGACACTGCAGGACAAGGTGAGCTTCGAACGTTGCGGCACACTGGACCGGGCGGTCGCCGCAGCCGCGCGCGACGCAGCAGCCAGCGATGCTCGCCAACCGGTCGTGCTGCTTTCGCCGGCGTGCGCCTCCTTCGATCACTACCGCAACTTCGAGGTGAGGGGCGAAGCCTTCCGTGCGCTGGTGGAGGCTCTGCCGGGTATCGCGCTCAGCCGGCGGAGCCGGAACTAGTGCCAACTCGCAACTCGCTCTTGCCCCAAAGCACCGGCATTGGTGCCTGTGCCGCCCGGATGCGTCGATACTGGCCATGACTTCAATGACGTCCCCATCGGTCATGCTCGCGGCTGGCGGAACCGGCGGCCACCTGTTCCCGGCTTTCGCGCTGGCCCAGGAGCTGGGCCGTCGCTCCATCCCCGTCGACCTGGTCACCGACATGCGCGGTGATCGCTACGGCACCAGCTTTCCGGCGCGCGCGATCCATCGGGTGCCCTCGGCCACCTTCGCGGGAAGATCGATATTCGGCGCCGGACGAACGACGTGGATGCTGGCGCGCGGCATCGCCGCCTCGCTCACGCTTGATGAGCGCAGGTGAAGCCAAGCGCGGTCGTCGGGTTCGGCGGCTATCCCGCATTCCCGCCGCTGGTTGCAGCCCGGTTGCGCAAGATCCCGACGGCGTTGCACGAGCAGAACGCGGTTCTGGGTCGCGCCAATCGCGCGCTGGCAAACCACGTGAGCGTGGTGGCGACCTCGTTCGAGAACACCAAGCTGCTCAGCGGCCGGGCCCGCACCAAGGCGCGCATGACGGGCAATCCCGTGCGCGACCAGGTGGTCGACTGGGCGACGCAAAGCTATCAGCCACCGCCGAGCAATGGACCGTTCTCGCTCTTGGTGTTCGGCGGCAGCCAGGGCGCGCGCTTCTTCTCAGATACGGTGCCGGCGGCGCTGGCGACGCTGCGAGACGAGGTCAGGGCCCGCCTCTTTGTCGTGCAGCAATGCCGCGAGGAAGACCTTGCGCGCGTCGAGGAGGCCTACCGGCAGGCTGGCATCCGCGCGCACTTAGCCGCGTTCTTTGCCAACCTGCCCGAAGAGATGGCAAAGGCCCACCTCGTCGTCGCCCGCTCGGGCGCCTCGACGGTGGCGGAGCTTGCCGTGATGGGCCGCCCGGCCATATTTGTCCCGCTTCCGCATGCCATCGACAATGATCAGCTGAACAATGCGCGCCGGCTGGCTGAGACGGGGGGAGCCTGGTGCATGGAGCAGAAGGGCCTGACGCCCGAGGCCCTGGCCGAGGTCATCGGCCGCCTGCTTGCAGCACCGGACGACGCTGACGCGCGCGGCCGCCGCCGCCAAGGCCCAGGGCCGCCCTGATGCGGTCCAACGGCTCGCAGATCTTGTGGAAGAGCTGATGGGCCGGCGGCCAGGAAGCGCCTAGAATAAGCGCGTAGACTGCGATTGACGAGGCGGCCGCGCCGCCAGCGAGGGAAAGAACACTCGATGCAGATGCCGCTCAACATCGGCCCCGTGCACATCCTGGGGATCGGCGGAATTGGCATGAGCGCGATCGCCGAGATCATGCACGCCAAGGGCTACACGGTGCAGGGCAGCGACCAGAAGGAAAGCGCCAACGTCAAGCGCCTGCGCGCCAAGGGCATTCGCGTGTTCGTCGGCCACGATCCGGTGAACCTGATCGGGGCGCGTAACGTGGTGATCTCGAGCGCGGTGAAACGCGGCAACCCGGAGCTGGAGGCGGCGCGCTCGAAAGGGCTGCCCATCATCCGTCGCGCCGAGATCATGGCCGAGCTGATGCGCCTCTATGCGACGGTCTCCGTCACCGGCACGCACGGCAAGACTACCACTACCTCGCTGATCGCCCACGTGTTCAATGCGGCTGGGCTCGATCCGACGGTGATCACCGGGGGCATCATCAACGAGTGGGGTTCC
The DNA here is from genome assembly GCA_963832445.1 of uncultured Alphaproteobacteria bacterium. Lineage (GTDB taxonomy): Bacteria > Pseudomonadota > Alphaproteobacteria > Rhizobiales > Hyphomicrobiaceae > AWTP1-13. The sequence goes on along the minus strand of CAWHUM010000008.1, from coordinate 182,237 downwards.
AATGCCCGCCGCGGCGAAGGGCCCTGGATGATCGTGGAGGCCGACGAGTCCGACGGCACTTTCACCAAGATCCCGACGCAGATCGGCGTCGTGACCAACATCGATCCCGAGCACCTCGACCACTTCAAGACGGTCGAGAACATGCATCGCGAGTTCGAGGCGTTCTTCCGCAACATTCCCTTCTATGGCCTCGCGGTGGCCTGCATCGATCATCCCATCGTGGCCGACATGATCGACCGTCTCGAGTTCAGGCGCGACGGCCGTCGATTGCTGACCTACGGCGCGGACAAAAGCGCGGACCTGGTGCTGAAGTCCGCGCGAGTCGACGGCGGCAAGACCGTGTTCGATGCCGATCTCGGCGCCCGCGTCAAAGGCGGCCAGCGCTCGATCCAGGGTTGGAGCGTGCCGATACCTGGCCGCCACAACGCGCTCAATGCGCTGGCCGCCATCGCCGTTTGCAGCGAGGCCGGCATCAGCGACGAGGCGATCCGCAAGGCCATGGCGAGCTTCTCGGGAGTCAAGCGCCGCTTCCAGTTGACGGGCACGTGGAACGGCATCGCCATCTACGACGACTACGGCCATCATCCCGTGGAGATCGCCGCGGTGCTCAAAGCCGCCCGCGCCGGCGCACGCAGCCGCGTAATCGCCGTGGTGGAGCCGCATCGCTACACACGCGTGCGCGATCTCTTCGACGAGTTCGCCGCCTGCTTCAAGGATGCCGATAGCGTCATCGTTGCCCCGCTCTACTCGGCGGGCGAGCTGCCGATCGACGGCATCGATCACGTGGCGCTGGCTGAGGCGATCCGCGATACGGGGCACCAGGGTGTTGCCACCATCACCGGCGAGCACGATATCGCCCCCATGCTGCGGCGCTTCGCGGCTTCAGGCGACATGGTGATTTGCCTGGGCGCCGGTAACAGCACCGATTGGGCGCATGCCCTCCCTCAATGGCTCGCCGCTGAGCCGCTGCGCGCCGGAGGGGCATTGTGAGCTTTCCCGATCTGGCAGGCGAGCTGGCGGCAGCGTTGCCGCAACTGCGCGGCCGGCTGACCGCCAACCAGCCGCTGGCGGACATCACCTGGTTTCGCGTCGGCGGGCCTGCGCAGGTACTGTTCACGCCGGCCGATGCGGACGACCTTGCGTATTTTTTGCGCGGCATTCCGGCTGACGTACCGGTGTTCGTGATCGGCCTCGGCTCCAACCTGCTGGTGCGCGACGGCGGCGTGCCGGGCGTGGTGATCCGCCTGGGGCGCGGCTTTTCCGAGATCGAGGTGGAGGACGGAAATCGCCTGCGCGCCGGCACTGCCGTTCCCGACGCAAAGCTCGCCCGCGCGGCAGCGGATGCGGGGATAGGGGGCCTCGCGTTCTATCGCGGGATTCCGGGCTCGATCGGCGGCGCGCTGCGCATGAATGCGGGTGCCCACGGCCGCGAGACCAAGGATGTGCTCGTTGAGGCCCGTGCCATCGACCGTCAGGGCAATGTGCATGTGCTCTCGCTCGCCGACATGGGGTTCGGCTACCGCCACTGCGCCGTGCCGCCGGACTGGATCTTCGTCGAGGCGCTGTATCAGGGTGCGCCCGGTGAGACGGAGAAAATTCTTGCGGAGATGAGCGAGGTCGCCGAGTACCGCGAGGCCAATCAGCCGGTTAAGGAGCGCACCGGTGGGTCGACGTTCAAGAACCCGCCCGGCGCCAGCGCCTGGAAGCTGATCGACGCGGCAGGGTGCCGAGGTCTGCGCGTCGGCGGCGCCAAGGTGTCGGAAATGCACTGCAACTTCCTGATCAACGATCGCAACGCTTGCGGTGAGGACATCGAGCGGCTGGGCGAGACCGTGCGTGCGCGCGTCAGGGAGAAGAGCGGCGTGGCACTGGAATGGGAGATCATCCGCTTGGGCGTGCCGCTCGCCGGCAGGCCGACGGGCGAGGCGCTCGTGGAGGCGTTGGCGCAATGAGCCAGGTAGCAAGCTCGCGCAAATTTCATCATGTCGCGGTGCTGATGGGCGGCCTCTCCGCCGAGCGCGAGGTGAGCCTCAACTCGGGCAAGGCCTGCGGCGCAGCCCTGGAGCAGGCCGGTTACAAGGTGACCCTCATCGATCAGGGGCGGGACCTCGCCGACCAGTTGCGCACCGTCCGGCCCGATGTCTGCTTCAATGCCCTGCATGGCCGCTGGGGCGAGGACGGCTGTGTGCAGGGCCTGCTGGAGCTGATCGGCATGCCCTACACACATTCGGGCGTGCTGGCCTCCGCGCTCGCCATGCACAAGGAGCGCGCGAAAGAGGTGATGCGGGCAGCCGGCATTTCGGTTGCCGACGGCCGGGTCGTGGCGCGCGCTGAAGCCGCGAGGGCGCATGCCCTGCCGCGTCCCTACGTGCTGAAGCCGGTAACGGAAGGCTCGAGCGTCGGCGTGTTCATCGTGCGCGAGGACCATACGCATCCGCCCCAGGAGCTCAACGATCCGGGCTGGGCTTACGGCGAATTCCTGCTGGCCGAGCGCTTCATTCCGGGCCGCGAGCTCACCTGCGCGGTGATGGGCGATCGCACCTTGGGCGTGACGGAGATCCTGCCGGCTCAAGCGCTTGGCTTCTACAACTATGAGTCCAAGTACGCAGAGGGCGGCTCGCGCCACCTGGTGCCGGCGCCGATTTCACCGAATGTTTACGAATTGGTGCAGAAGTTAACCTTGATGGCCCATAAGGCATTGGGTTGCCGGGGCGTTTCGCGCGCCGACTTTCGCTACGACGACACCGCGGGCGGATCGGGTGAAGTGATCTGCCTGGAGATCAACACGCAGCCCGGAATGACGGCGACTTCGCTGGTGCCGGAGCTGGCCCAGCATGCCGGGCTCTCGTTTGCAGAACTGGTGAGTTGGATGGTCGAGGAGGCCAGTTGCAACAGGTAGAGGCCAGGCCGGACATCGCGAGGCGGGCGGATCGACCGCCAGCGCCAAACCCGGCCCTTGAGGCTTCTGCATCCGACCCGCTGCTCGCCTGCCGTCTTCATGCCGCCATGCGCAACGGCCGCGCCCGCAACAGGAGCGCGCGCCCGTGTTGATGCGCATTAATGGCTCGGGACCCTCGGACTTCTTCGGGGTGCTCGACATCGGCACCAGCAAGACTGTGTGCCTGATCGTTGCGCGCCCCAAGGCCGGCGGTGTGTCCTGGCGGCGTCAACCCGTGCGGCTCGCCGGCGTCGGATGTGCGCCCACACACGGAGTGAAGGCGGGCGTCGTGGTCGACGTGGATGGTGCCGCGCACAGCGTGCGCGAAGCGGTTACGCGCGCGGAGCAGGCTGCCGAGGTCGCCGTAGACGCGGTCTATGTGGCCGTAACCGGCGGCGGAATGCGCTCGCGCACTTTCGCGGCCGACATCCAGATCGAGGGGCGCAGCGTGTCGCCGGCCGACATCGACCGGCTGCTCGCAGCGGGGCGCAGGTACGCCGTCCGCGACGGGCGCATGCTGTTGCATATGAACCCGATCGCCTACCGCCTCGACGAGGGCGATCCCGTGTCGGACCCGATCGGCGTGACCGGTCGTGTTCTGGCCGCTGAGCTGCACGCGGTTACCGCCGACGGCGAGCCCCTCGCCAACTTGCTGCAGGCCGTCGAGAGGTCGGAGCTTGAGGCCGTCGGCGTGGTACCGGCGCCCTGCGCCAGCGGCCTTGCCTCCGCGACCGAGGAGGAGCGGCGCCAGGGCGTCGTGTGCATCGACATGGGTGCCGGCGCAACCACGCTCTCCATGTTCGCAGGCGGCAGCCTGCGCGCTGTCGACACGCTGGCGGTGGGCGGCCAGCACATCACCTTCGACATAGCCCGAGGCTTGTCGGCCTCCTTTGAGGACGCCGAGCGAATCAAGACGCGTTGTGGCACACTCGATGCCGCCGCATCGCACGATCAGGGGATGGTTGCTTGTACCCGAGCCGGGGAGGAGGAATTGGCCCTGCATCAGACCAGCAACGCCAAGCTCCACGGCATCATCGCCACGCGCATGGCGAACCTGCTCGCCCACGTCGCCGAGCGCACCGCGCGCTTCGGCGCCGGTCGCCTTGCGGCCAAGCGCTTCGTGCTGACCGGTGGGGCGAGCCAGCTCACTGGATTGAGCGACTTCGCCGAGCGCATTCTTGCCCGGCCGGTGCGCATCGGCCGTCCCGAGCTGGCGCCCGGCATGCCGGCGGATTGCTGCGCGCCGCCTTTTTCGACCGCTGTCGGCGTCGTTCAGCTGGCACTCGATCCAACGGCGGGGGTGCGCAGGGCGCGCAACGGCTCCGCCTTGGCAAGGCCCGCAAGGTTCGAACGCGTCGACCAATCGCTACTGGATGGTGCTTGAGGACCGGACATGATGAATATGCAAGAGTCCAAATGGGCTGACTTGAAGCCGCGCATCGTCGTGATCGGCGTCGGCGGGGGTGGCGGCAACGCCGTCAACAACATGCTGGCCGCCGGCCTCACCGGCGTTCGCTTCATCGTCGCCAACACCGACGCTCAGGCGCTGTCCGTGTCGAGCGCGGAGACCCGCATCCAGCTCGGCGCGCGGCTGACGGAAGGCATCGGCGCCGGCGCCAAGCCCGAGATCGGCGAGGCCGCGGCCGAGGAGGCGCTCGACGAGATTCGCGGTGCGCTCGCCGGCTCGCACATGGTCTTTATCGCGGCAGGAATGGGCGGCGGCACCGGTACGGGCGCCGCATCGGTGATCGCCCGTGTCGCCAAGGAATTCGGCGTTCTGACGGTGGCCGTGGTGACCAAGCCCTTCCTGTTCGAGGGTAAGCGGCGCATGCGCGTTGCCGAGGCCGGCATCGCCGAGCTCAAGCGCCACGTCGATACCCTGCTCGTCATCCCCAACCAGAATCTGTTCAAGGTCGCCAACGATCGCACCCCGTTCGCCGAAGCCTTCCTGCTCGCCGACCAGGTGCTCTACGCGGGCGTTGCTTGCATCGTCGACTTGGTGGTCAAGGAAGGGCTGATCAATCTCGATCTGGCCGATGTGCGCGCGGTGTTGAGCGGCATGGGCACGGCCATGATGGGCACGGGAGAGGCCTCCGGCGACAATCGCGCGGTCGCGGCTGCCAGGGAAGCCGTCATCAATCCGCTGCTCGACGACGTGACGCTCAAGGGCGCCAAGAGCCTGCTCCTGTCGATCAGCGGCGGCAGCGACCTCACCCTGTTCGAAGTGCACGACGCCGTCGACTGCGTGCGCGCCGAGGTCGACCCGGAAGCCAATATCATCTTCGGCGCCACGCTGGACGAGTCTCTCAAAGGCAAGATCCGGGTGTCGATCGTCGCTTCAGGCATGGCCCGCTCGCACCAGGCGCAGGAAAGGCCCGCAGGCGGCTCCGAACGGCCTCAGGCGGGCGGGCGAGACTTCCGCACGCGGCTGTCGGAGGCGATCGCGCCGGATCACTCCCAGCGCAACGACGGGTCCCGCTACCACGAGTGGCAGCCGACCGAGGAGGTCGTCATTCGCGAACGGGTGCAGCAGCATCCCACTGGCGCGGAGCAGGCAGCCCGCGGCGGGCGTCCGATGCCCGCCATCGGTGACTTTCCAGCCAATGCGCAGCGCGAGTACTGGGCCAAATCCAGCGGCAATACAAAAGCAATGCCGGTGGTGCTGCAACCTGTGCGCAAGCTGGGGCTACTGGAGCGAATTGCCGGGGGCGGATGGGACCGCCGTCGGCAGGCCGCTGCTCAGCCAAGTTCCGAGGGTTCGCAAGAACAAGCTGATGTGCCAGCGTTTTTTGAAAGCGAACGGCGCAAGTGATGGCGACACGGTGGCGCAACTGCGGCGAAACGGTAACACAGTGTAAGAAACCGTGATTTGTCGCAGTTTGGGACAGCACAGTATCGTCCGATTCACCGAACTCGCTGTGACACGACCGACCAGAAGTAATTTTCCTTAGCTAGATCAAAAGGTTCGGTTGACTTGCGGGTTGGAAATGGGGGCGGCGATGCCTGGCGACGGGGCTGGCATCTCGCTGATAGGGGATCGAGGGACGTCGCACCATGTCGAAGCGCTTTATAGGCTCGCGACAGACGACGATTGGCCGTGAAGTTGAATTGTCGGGAACGGGGGTCCACAGCGGCGCCAGCGTATCCATGGTGCTGCATCCGGCCGAGGCCGATGTGGGCTACCGGTTCCTGGTCAGCAAACGCGGCCGCATCGTTTCGGAAATTCCTGCACACGTCGACTTCGTGAAGAACCTCACGTTGTGCACGGTGCTTGGGGACGAGACCGGCGTGACCATCGGCACGGTGGAGCACCTGCTGGCCGCCCTGCGCGGCCTGAGCGTCGACAACTGCTACATCGAAGTCGACGCGCGCGAGGTGCCCATCATGGATGGCAGCTCCTCCGCGTTCGTGGACGCCATCGACGACGTCGGCATCCGCGAGCTGCACCAGCCGCGCAAGTTCATCAAGGTTCTGAAGCCGATCCGCGTCGACGAGGGCGGCTGCTGGGGAGAGCTGAAGCCCCATTCCAGCTTCCATCTGGATATCGAGATCTCCTACGAGACGCCGCTCATCGGTCGCCAGCGCTATGCCCTGGAGATGAACTCGGGCGCGTTCCGCAACGAAATCGCGCGCGCACGCACGTTTGGCTTCATGCGCGACGTGGAAGGGCTGTGGAAGGCCGGGTTGGCGCTGGGTGCTTCGCTCGACAACACGGTTGCGCTCGCTGACGATAGGGTGATGAACCCGGAAGGCCTGCGCCATCCGCAGGAGTTCGTGCGCCACAAGATGCTGGACGCGGTGGGCGACATGGCGCTCGCTGGCGCGCCCATCCTCGGCTCCTACCGGTCCGTGCGCGGCGGCCACCGGCTCAACGCCTACGTGCTGCAGAAGTTGTTCGCCGACGCCGAGGCTTGGTCCACGGTGCGTGCGCCTTGGGTGCGCGACACCGTTCCGGTCGATGTGTCTGCGGGCATGGCGGCAGTCAACTATGCCGCTGACCGGACGTGACGCTGGCGAGGCAGTCGTCCACAAACAGCACATAAACGAGCCGATATTCGGCATGCGATTGGACGCGCCAACACAATTTCGCGCCAAAGTATGCCGATCCTAGGGTGCTTGCGGGTGGCCGGCTGATTCGAGCTGGGTCGTTGGGCCCTCTGGCGCCACTGGGCGGGCGCAAAGACTGGACTACCGCTCCGGCGCAAGAACCGGGGCGGAGCAGGGATACGGGCGTATGGTGCTTCAGGCTTTCGGGCGATTGCTGGGCGTGCGCGTGCTGGCGCATTGGCTCGTGGTTGCCGCCGCGCTCACGGCCGCGGGCTGCTCGTCCACCAGCGACGCCGCCAAGGTGCTCAATCCCGACCCGCCCGGCAAGATGTTTGCGGATGCCGACAGCCTGCTCAACAAGGGTGCCTTCTACGAAGCAGCCAGGAAGTTCGAGGATCTCGACCGCGATCATCCCTACTCGCCGGAAGCGCGCCGGGCGATGGTGATGGCGGCCTACGCCTACTACAAGGGCGGCAAGTTCCCGGAGGCGCAAGCCGCAGGCAAGCGCTACACCACCATGCATCCCGGCACCAAGGATGCAGCGCTGGCGCACCACATCATCGCGTCTGCCAACTTCGACGAGATCAAGGAGCCGCAGCGCGATCAAACAGCCACGCGCAAGGCACTGGCGGAGCTCAAGCTGCTCGTGCAGCGCTATCCCGACAGCCCCTACACCAAGCAAGCGATCAACCGGGTGCGCATTGCCGAGGACATATTGGCCGCCTCGGAGATGAACGTCGGCCGCTACTACCTCAATCGTCAGAACTACGTGGGTGCCATCAATCGCTTCAAGACGGTGGTGGCCGAGTACCAGACGACGGCGCACGCGGAGGAGGCCCTCTATCGCATCTGCGAGGCCAACATGACGCTGGGCGTCGTGCCCGAGGCGCAGGCCGCTGCAGCGGTGCTTGGGCACAATTTCCCGAACTCGGATTGGTACAAGCGCTCCTACGCGCTCCTGAAGTCGGGCGGCGTGAGCCCGTCGATCGGCGGCGATTCCTGGTTCACCAAGACGCTGAAAGCGCTCACGCCGGGCTCCAAGAAGCAGCCGGAGGTCGAGCCGAAGGCGCCGGGTCCCGGCCAGCCGCCGGCCAACGACATGCCGGCGCCGAAGGGCGACGTGCCCACGGCGAAGGGCCCGAACGGCCGGCCGCCCTACGGCTGAGCCGCAGCTAGCGGCGGACAACGCCGCCCCGAGGATGGTCTTTCTGCTTCTGCGGGGGCAATCTCGCCGGCATGAAAGCGAATGCATCCAACAAGCCGGTCGAGGGACTGAGCGAGGCGGAGGCGAAGGCTGAGCTCAAGCGCCTCGCGGCCGAAATCGCCCATCACGATCAGCTTTACTACCGCAAGGATGCGCCCGAGATCTCCGATGCCGAATACGACGCGCTGCGCGAGCGCAACGCGGCGATAGAGGCGCGTTTTCCCGCCCTGCGGCGCCCCGACAGTCCATCCGACCGGGTTGGCGCGGCGCCCGTGGAAGCCTTCGGCAAGGTGCGCCACGCCGTGCCCATGCTCTCGCTCGGCAACGCCTTCGACGAGGAGGAAGTCGCCGACTTCATGGGCCGCGTCCGTCGTTTCCTGGGGCTTGGGGCCGAGGCTACGATCGAGGTCGTGGCGGAGCCGAAGATCGATGGCCTGTCCATTTCGCTCACCTACGAAGACGGCCGGCTCGTGCAGGGCGCAACGCGCGGAGATGGCGTCGAAGGCGAGAACGTCACCCCCAATGTCAAGACGATCAAGCAAGTGCCGCAGCGGCTCAGTGGACGCAATGTGCCGGGCCGCATTGAGGTGCGCGGCGAGATCTACTTGGCCCATGCCGACTTCAAGAAGCTCAACGCCGAGCAGTCGGCGAGCGGAGGCAAGGTGTTCGCCAATCCGCGCAACGCCGCCGCCGGCTCCCTGCGCCAGCTCGATCCTTCCATCACCGCGCGCCGCCCTTTGCGGTTTTTTGCGTATGCCTGGGGAGCGGCGAGCGCGCTGCCGGCCAAGACGCAATCGGGCGCGATCGAATGCTTCGGCCGCTGGGGGCTGCCCACCAACCCTCTGCTGCGCGTCTGCGACAGCCTCGAGGACGTCCTCGCCTACTATCGCGAGATTGGCGCAAAGCGCGCCTCGCTCGGCTACGACATCGACGGCGTCGTCTACAAGGTCAACCGCCTCGATTGGCAGGAGCGGCTGGGCTTCGTCTCGCGCGCGCCGCGCTGGGCCATCGCCCACAAGTTCCCGGCCGAGGAGGTGACCACCAAGCTGCTCGACATCGAGATCCAGGTCGGCCGCACGGGGGCGCTCACCCCCGCCGCCAAGTTGGAGCCGGTGACGGTCGGCGGTGTGGTGGTTTCCAACGCCACGCTGCACAACGAGGACGAAATCGCGCGCAAAGACATCCGCATCGGCGACGCTGTAATCGTGCGGCGCGCCGGCGACGTCATCCCGCAGGTAATGGGCGCGGTGCTCGACAAGCGTCCCAAAGGCGCCAAGCCCTACAAGTTCCCGCATTTGTGCCCCGTGTGCGGAAGCGCCGCTGTTCGCGAGGTCGATGCCAAAACGGGCGAGGCCGACGTGGTGCGGCGCTGTACCGGCGGCCTGATATGCCGGGCGCAGCTCAAGGAGCGGCTGAAGCACTTCGTCTCGCGCAATGCCTTCGACATCGAGGGCCTAGGCGAGAAGCAGATCGAACTGTTCTACGATGAGGACCTCATCAAGGAGCCGGCCCACATCTTCACGCTGGCTGCGCGCGATGCCCGCCTGCCGCCGGAGGCGCGCCTGGCCGCCAAGAAGGGGTTCGGCGAGAAGTCGGTCGACAACCTTTTCAAGTCGATCGAGGCGCGGCGCAAGACTCCACTCGATCGCTTCATCTATGCGCTGGGCATCCGCCACGTCGGCGAGACGACCGCGCGCGATCTTGCCAAGGCGCTGGGCACGCTCGATGCGTTTCGTGACGTGGCGGTCGCCGCAGCCAAGGGTGGCAAGGGCAGCGAAGCCTACCGCGAGCTCGACGATATCGAAGGGATCGGCGAGACCGTGGTGGACGCGCTCATCGCGTTCTTCGGCGAGCCGCACAACATCAAGGCTTTGGATGACCTCCTCGAGCAGGTTGACGTCCAGCCGTTCGTGAGAGCAGCGGCGGCAGCCTCGCCCGTCACCGACAAAACCGTGGTGTTCACCGGCTCGCTCGAGAAGATGACGCGCAACGAGGCCAAGGCGCTGGCCGAGCGGCTGGGCGCCAAGGTGTCGGGCTCGGTCTCGAAGAAAACCGACTACGTGGTGGCCGGCGCCGACGCCGGCTCGAAGCTCGCCAAGGCGCGCGAGGCCGGTGTCACCGTGCTCACCGAGGACGAGTGGCTGAAGCTGGTCGGGCGAGGTTGAACGAAAAGGAGCGGGCGCCGCTGAGCGACGCCCGCCGTCCTTCTAAGCCTTGGGTGTGCCGTTAGGCAGCAACCTCGACCTGCTTGGCCGCCGCCTTGCCATTGCCGATGGCGATGGTGCGCGCCTTCAGGCGCTCGGGAACGTTGCGCACGAGATCGACGTGCAGCAAGCCGTCCTTGAGGTCGGCGCCCTTCACCTCCACATGGTCGGCCAGCTGGAAGCGCCGCTCGAACGTGCGCGCAGCGATGCCGCGATGCAGGAACTCGCGCTCCTTCTCCTCGGCCTTCTTCTCGCCCACGACGCTGAGCGTCTGCTCCTTTACGTCGATCCGGATCTCATCCTGGGCGAAGCCGGCGACCGCCATGGTGATCCGGTACTCGTTCTCGCCCAGCCGCTCGATGTTGTAGGGCGGATAGGCAGTCGGGCCCTGATCAAGCCCGGACACGGAGTCCAGCATGTTGAACAGGCGGTCGAAGCCGACGGTGGAACGATAGAGGGGGGTAAAATCGATGTGTCGCATCACAGGTCCTCCTTTAGAAGCGACGTGTGTCATCTGCCTGCCCGAAGGTGGGGCACTCGCCTGCCCGTCGGGGCCAGGCAGCTCTCGGTGCGCACCCATCAGTGGCATGCGCTGATCCGTATTTGGGGGCGCTTGGCAGTCCGTCAAGGGGAGTGCCAAGGCATTTTTGGGCTTGTCGATGTCGGGCTTGGCCGGCCTGTCCGAAGGGCGCTGCGCCGCCTCGGACAACACTTCGCCTTCATCGCGGGTTCAGGTGCTTGGCGCAACAATGCAGATCTCTTTTTGCGGCGGGTATTGCGATTATCGAGGAGAGCGGAGATGAGGAGCTGGGTGTTGGCGGCGAGCCTGCTCGCTGCCGCGGCGATGGTGCCCATGGGCGGTGCCTACGCTGCAGATGTCGATGACGACGATGACCGCGGAGCGTATACCGATCCGCGCCGCAAGGCGCCTCCTCCTCCCGGCCCCGGATACAACAACCGGGACGACGATGGCGATGACGACGACCGGCCGGTGCCGAAGAAGTTCTCCGCCCCGCCGCCGTTCGCACCGCCCGGCAACAGGTACTCGAACAAGAATTGCGTGCGCAGCGGCGAAGTGCGCCAGCAGCTGACCGATTCGGGCTGGCAGGACTTCCATGACGGCCAACAGCAGGGCGAAATGGTTGTGATGAAGGCGCGCCGCCCGAATGGCCGCCTGTTCGAGCTGACGCTGCACCGTTGCTCCGGCCAGGTCGTCGAGGTGAGGCCTCTGGAAGGTCGGCCGTTCGGACCCTACGCGTTCAATCGGCCGTACCGCTACGACGACAGGCCATACGGCTACGATCGCCGCTGGCGCGATGGCCCCCCCCCGTACGGCGGACCCCCATACGGCTACGGCGGCCCGCGCCGCGGGTGGTGGTACGGCGACTAGTATCCCCATCGATTGACTGCTCCCTTGTGACCCTGGCTGCAAAGCCAGGGTCTTTTTGCCTTGCGCCCGCGCTCCGCTGCGTCATTGGCTGCTTTCGGCTCCCGAGCCTGCTATAAGGCGTGCGCGTGGGGGATGCGGACGGGCGGGAGGCGGGCATGGAACTGGTCGCACTGGCCAAGAATCCGGTTCCCAGCGGCGCCACCGTCGGCACCTTCAAAAGCTCGGGCAGATTGAGCTTGCGCTTCGCGCGCTGGGAGGCCACGCGCGGCCCGGCGCGCGGCACCATGTGCCTGTTCCAGGGCCGCGGCGAGTGCATCGAGAAGTATTTCGAGGTGGTCGCAGACCTGCGCCGGCGCGGCTTTGCGGTCGCCACCATGGATTGGCGCGGTCAGGGCGGCTCCGAGCGCCTGCTCTCCAATCCGAGGAAAGGGCACGTGCGCTCGTTCGCCGAATTCGATCAGGACCTTGCGGCCTTCATGCGGGAGATCGTGCTGCCGGATTGCCGGCCGCCCCACTTCGCCATGGCGCACTCGATGGGCGGTCACATTCTGCTGCGCAATGCCGGCGAGCCGAGCCCCTGGTTCGAGCGCATGGTTCTGTCCGCCCCCATGATCGAGATCGCCGAGGCGCGGCTGCGTCCGGGGCCAGGACTTGCGCGCGTTTACGCGGAGATCATGGGCGGCATCGGGCTTGGCCGGTTCTATGCCTCGGGCGGTAGCGACGAGCCGATCGAGGCAGCGCCGTTCGAGAACAATCCCCTGACGACGGACCCCGAGCGCTACGCCCGCAACCGCATGATCATCGAGGCAGCGCCCGCCCTCGGGCTCGGCTCGCCGACCATCGGCTGGCTCAGAGCCGCGCTCAGGTCGATCGCCAGGGTATCGGCGCCCGACTACCCGTTGAAGGTGAAGGTGCCGCTGCTGCTGTTCGCGGCGGGCATGGATACCATCGTTTCCACCACGGCCATCGAGGAATTCGGGCAGAAGCTCAAGGTGGGCACGCACGTGCTCTTGTCCCAGGCGCGCCACGAGATCCTGCAAGAGACCGACGCGGTCCGCAAAGACTTCTGGGCAGCATTCGATGCCTATATGGGCGTGGACGCGCCCGTGCCCTGACCCTGCCGCGCGCGGACGCGCGGAGACGTGACTGCGGCTATGCGCGGAGAAGCTGCAGCGCCTCCGCATGCACGCGCGGATCGCCGGCAGCAACGATCCGACCGCCATCGAGCGCCGGCCCGCCGTCCCAGGTGGTGACACGTCCGCCCGCACCTTCGATGATGGGGATCAGGGCCACGATGTCGTGCGACTTCAGGCCAACCTCGATCACCACGTCGACCAAGCCGGCCGCCAGCAGGCAATAACCGTAGCAGTCGCCGCCGTAGCGCGTCATGCGCGCGCGCGCCTTGACGCGCCCGTATCCCGCTCGTTCCGTGGAACCGGCGAACATGTCGGGATCGGTGCTGGTGACGACAGCCTCCGCCAGGGCGCGACAGGTGCGCGTCTTGAGGCGGCGCGACCGCCCGTCCGGCCCGCGCATGTGCGCGGTGCGGCCGTCACCCCAGAACCGCTCCCGCGTGAAGGGCTGGTCCATGACCCCGAGCAGCGGCCTGCCGCCGTCGATGAGACCGATGAGCGTGCCCCAGAGCGGGCTCCCCATGATGAACGCGCGCGTTCCGTCGATGGGGTCGACGACCCATTGGTGGCGGCCGGACCCCTCGACCGAGGCGAACTCCTCGCCCAGGATGCCGTGATCGGGGAAGCGCCTGGCGATGGCCGCGCGAATCGCCCGCTCCGCTGCCCGGTCGGCGGCCGTCACCGGATCGAAGCCGGCGCCTGCCTGCTTGTTGGTCACGCGCAGTGAACGGCGGAAGTAGGGCAGGATGGCCGCCGCCGAAATGTCGGCCAGCTCGTGCGCGAAACGCAGGAAATCCTTGGCTGCAGGCTTGCGGGCGCGCGTCACGGTCTGGTCTTTCAATCTTGCTCGGCCCCCGCACTAGCACTCGCCGGCTGCGCCGGACAACGCTCGCTGCTGGCCTCTGCGTAGATTTACGTGGCGAAGGGGCCACATGCCCCCTGAAAGCCATGAGGCCTTGCGTGGCGTGATATTGCGCAGCGCAGCGAATATGCCCATATCCAGGGCGCGACATGGGCGAGCCCTGCTTGCGCTGTCGCAGCCCTCCTTGGGCGTTTCCTCCCTAGACTTGGGCTGCTCTACCCGAGCGGCCCCTTCTTTTTTGACACCTCGGCTCATCATCGCGCAGGGCTGTGGCCTGTTGCGTGGGCAATTCGGCCCTGGGGTAGGTCAGCATTGTTGACCTATGCGACCCCATGACTTCTGCAATGCAAAAAGAAAAGCTTGCAATTTGTGCGTCGCACAGCTAGGTTTCTGTTGCGAGGTTGGCGATTGCATCGCTGGCTTCGCTGCCCTCCTTGGGCGTTTCCTCCCTAGACTTGGGCCGTTCGTTCCGCGAGCGGCCCCTTTTCTTTTTTGTGGCCTGCTTCAACGCCTTTTGAAGCGCCATCAGAGCGTGCGGCTCAAGGGTTGCCACGGCAATCAGGGGCCCACCCAAGCTCCGAACGGGACTGCGCGGAGGGGCTCTTGCCGCCGCCGAGTCTATTGCGCTGCAATATGACGCCTCGCCAGGCCGACGCCTACTCGGCCGCCGCACGCCGCTCGAGCAGGACCGGCAGAGCCTCGAACACGCGTGCCGCTACATCGGCCAGCGTCCGCCGCAGCTTCGCGAAGTCGGCGCTCTTGCTCAGCGTCGCCTCGTCCAAATAGAGCGCGCGATTGATCTCGAGCTGCAGCGCGTGCACGCCCCGGCTCGGGCTGCCGTAGTGCTCGGTAATGAATCCGCCGGCGTAGGGGCGGTTGATCTGCACCTCGTAGCCGCCCCGCTGCAGCAGATCGCGAATGAAGCGGGTGAGCTTGGCGTCGCACGAAGCCCCGAACCGGTCGCCGAGAACGAAATGCGGCCGGCCTCCGGCCGGCTGGCCCATGGAGGCCGAAGGCATGGAATGACAGTCGATCAGCATAGTCATGCCGAAGGCCTTGCGCGTCGACTCCAGAAGATCGGCCAATGCCGCGTGGAACGGCCGGTAGAGCCGCTCGATGCGTTCGAACGCCGTGCCGATCGGCAACCGCTCCCGGTAGATCTCCTCGGTGTCCGCAACGATGCGGGCGATCGTGCCGAGGCCGCCAACCACCCGCGCCGACTGGGTATTCGCAAACGCCGGCAGCCGCCCCTGAAACAGCTCGGGATCGAGCTCGTAGGGCTCGCGATTGACGTCGAGATAGGCGCGCGGGAAGCGGGCGGCGATCATGGGTGCGCCCAGCGCCACTACCGGCTCGAACAGCTCGTCCACGTAGCAGTCCTCGGACTTGCGCAGGGTGATGGGATCGAGCCGCGAGGCTTCCAGGAATGCCTTGGGGTAGATTCTCCCCGAGTGCGGCGAGCAGAACACGACCGGAGTCGCCTGTTCGGCCGGCCGTAGGAGCATGTATGGAGGGGTAAGCTCGGCGAGGATCGATGCGCCTTCACTCTCGGCCATGTCGGTGATTGAACTTCCTGTAATGAACGCTATTGCCCACCCCGCCTGGACGCTGCATCCGGGGACCGCAGCTTAGCTTAATCTGCCAAGCGCCGCGCCCCCTGTCCATGCGTCGAGAGATGCATATCGTGGATGATGCTGGGAGGCATGTTCAGGCGCCCTCCCCACAGGTTCATTGCTCGTTTACCAAATTCGCGCCAGATTTCCCTGGCAACGGCGGTTGCCACGCTAATGTGCCGGTTCGGTCGGCACGCCGCCAAGGGGACGGGCTCGCGATCATCATGACTGCCAAGCCATCACGTCTGCCGGCGCGGCGCATCCTGCTGGCAGAGGACGACGAGTTGATGCGCGCCTTCATCGAGCGTGCGCTCATCAAGGCGGGATACGAGGTCACGAGCTTCGCCAACGGCAAGGAGGCGCACGAGCGCCTCAAGGATGAAGCGTTCACGCTGCTGCTGACCGATATCGTCATGCCGCAGATGGACGGCATCGAGCTGGCGCGGCGCGCAAGCGAGATCGATCCCAAGCTCAAGATCATGTTCATCACCGGCTTTGCCGCCGTGACCCTCAACACCGATTCCAAGGCCGTGAAGGACGCCCGCGTCCTGTCGAAGCCGTTCCATTTGAAAGACCTGGTGCGCGAAATCGATCGCCTGCTGGCCGCGTGAGTGCCCCGTGCTTGGCGACGAGATGCAGGAGCCGCGGCTGGCTCGGCAATCCTTCCTGGCATGAGGCAGGGCCCTCGCCCCGGCCGGTCGACGCGGAAGGCTTCGATGAAACCGCCGTCGTCCTGCGTGACGTAGATCGTCTTGCCGGCGGGACCCGCCGACGGCCGCGCTCCGTCAGTGGAGATGAATGCGAGGAGCGGTGAGCCAAGCCCAAGATGTGGGCAGGACAAACGCGACGGACGCAACAAGGACAGGCCGGCGCGACCAGGTCCCGCAAGCCGGGCTGCAAGCGCGCTTGTCACGTGCGCGGATAGCCGATATAGGCAGCCGAAGCCTGCGGAAACGGCCGCGAACCGGGCGCGTAGCTCAGCGGTAGAGCACTACCTTGACATGGTAGGGGTCACAGGTTCGATCCCTGTCGCGCCCACCACGTTGCCGGGTCCGTGTCTCGCCAGGAAACGTCGGAATGAGGATGCTGCGCTGGTGCCGTGCGGCTGCCACCGTGTGCGCGACGTGGCACGCACTTGTTGCCACAGCCGCGGCCCAGGACCTCAAGGCGCGCCTGCTCGAGTGGGACCAGTGCGTGGAAAGTCAATTCCGGGCGGCGACCAGCAACTCCATCGACAACGATTTGGCGCTGCAGTTTGCGTTCGGCATCTGCCGCACAGCCGAGAGCGCGGTCATCGGCAGCTCCGCGCAGGACTTCGCCACAGCTACGCGCATGATGTCGGAGGCGAAGGCGAAGCTGCGGCGGCGCCTGCTGGCCCAGCCATAGGAACGCGTGCGGTCGATAGTGACCGGCGCTAGTGTCCTTCAGATCGCGAAATTCGTGACCTGGTTCGCCGCACAGTGAGACGAATTTCGCGATCAGGACCTAGTGGACCGGCCACGCTTGCTGCGCAGAGCTTCGTCGATCAGCGAGTTGGCGATGGTCATGAGCCGAGTCGCCTCATCCCGCTGCGGCGGCAATACGCGGTCGGGGTGATGGAGCTTGGCATA
Source organism: uncultured Alphaproteobacteria bacterium (assembly GCA_963832445.1). Taxonomy (GTDB): domain Bacteria; phylum Pseudomonadota; class Alphaproteobacteria; order Rhizobiales; family Hyphomicrobiaceae; genus AWTP1-13. The sequence goes on along the minus strand of CAWHUM010000008.1, from coordinate 165,236 downwards.
TTCGCGACGAATGCGGGCGAGGTCTTCGCACGAAAGACTCGGGGTTAGATGCAACTCGTCGACGACCGCCTCGTGCTCGGACTTTGGCGGGGCGGGCGGCGGCGGCGGCATCGGGCTCGCTGAAGCTCGGGTTCGGCTTCCGGCGCTGTGCGCGACGTGCCGTCCGCGTAAAGGCGGGCCAGCAGCCCGGTGGAGATGTAGGACTTGATTGCGCCGGCCACCCGATCGAGCGCGCCAAAAAACTCGGAGCTGCGCGGCGGCTCAGCGGCGGAGACCCGCTCTTCGGCAAGACGCATCCTCTTCGTCCGCAGCCATGGCGGCACGGCGGGCCTCCTCCAAGGCCCTGAGGAATTCATCGCGCTCCCGTCGACTGGCACTGATCATTTGTGGCTATTGCCATTCTGCCGACACCTCTGCGAGGCTAGTTTGCATTGGCCTTATTGAAGGGTGGTTAAGGCTGCCTCATCAAAGCGTTGAAGTCCGAGGATGGAGATGCAAAGAAGCCACAACAGGTTGGCATTGTTGCTCGTCCAACCCCCCTCGGGTGACGATCAGCCGCTTGCCTAACGCCATCTCCCCACCACCTTAGGGCGGTCACCCATCGCAGCGATCGAACCCATCCGCTCATGCTACGCTTCCTCATCACAGGCATCGTCGCCGCCGTTCTCCTCGGAGGGATTGCCTGGTTCAACTTCTTGTTCAAGCCGAACATGATCAAGACGATCATGTCGTCCCAGGTCCCGCCGCCGGCGACCGTGACCTCGGAAGCGGCCAAGTCCGAGCAATGGATCGAGCAGCTGACCTCGATCGGCACGCTCATTTCCTCCCACGGCGTGGACATTACCTCGCAGGTGGCCGGAATCGTCACCGAGGTCAATGTGCAGAGCGGCCAGGACGCCGAGCGCGGGGCCAACGCTCGTGCAGCTCGATATCGCGGTGGAGCTGGCCGACCTCGCCAGCAGCAAGGCCACCCTGCAGGAAGCGGAAGTTGCCTATCAGCGCCAGTCGGACCTGATCGCCAAGAAGGTCACCTCCGAGGCCAACGTCGACACCGCGCGCGCCAAGCGCGACACGGCGCTCGCCGCCACCAAGAAGATCGAGGCCGTCATCGCGCAGAAGACCATCATGGCGCCGCTCACTGGCAGGCTCGGCATCCGCAAGGTGGAGCGGGGACAGTATGTTTCGCCCGGCATGACGCTCGTCACCATGCAGCAGCTCGATCCGATGCGGGTCGACTTTCCCATGCCGGAGCAGATGATCGGCAAGCTGCGCGTCGGCCAGGAGATCGAGGTCAGCGTCGACGCGTATCCAGACGTGGTGTTCAAGGGCAAGATCGAATCGCTCGATGCCCGCGTGGCCCAGGACACCCGCACGCTGCTGGTGCGCGGCAGTCTGCCCAACCCCGAGCGCAAGCTGCTGCCCGGCATGTTCGCCAACGTCGTCGTGCTGGTGGGCGCGCCGCGCGAGGTGGTGACGGTGCCGCGCACCGCGGTCACCTACAGCCTCTACGGCGACAGCATCTACGTCGTGGCACAGGCACCTGGCGGACAAGGCAAGGATGCCGATGCTGGCATTGTGGCGGAGCGGCGCTTCGTGAAGACCGGCCAGGCCAGGGACGACCGCGTTGCAGTCATGTCTGGCATAACCGCGGGCGAGCAGGTCGTCACCACGGGGCAGCTCAAGCTCAACCCCGGGGCGCGCATCCGCATCGACAACACCCAGCCGCTGACGCGGCCAGAAGAGCGGCCTAAGCAGTAGCCGGGGCAGACCTCCATGTCGTTCACCGACATCTTCATTCGCCGTCCGGTGCTGGCGACCGTCGTCAGCCTGATGATCCTGCTCATCGGGCTCGCCGCGCTGCTCAATCTACCCGTGCGGCAGTTCCCCAAGCTCACCAACACGACGATCACCATCACCACCGCCTATCCCGGCGCCAACGCCGAGCTGATCCGGGGCTTCATCACCACGCCGTTGCTGCAGGCGGTGGCGAGCGCGGAGGGCATCGACACGCTCACCTCGTCCTCCAAGCAGAACGTGAGCACCATCACGCTCAACCTGCGCCTCGATGCCAATGCCGACCGCGCAGTCTCCGACGTGCTGTCCAAGGTCCAGCAGGTGAAGGCGGCGCTGCCGCGCGAGTCGCAGGACCCGGTGGTGGTGCGCCAGACCGGCGACCCCGTCGCGCTGATGTACATGTCGTTCAACAGCCCGGTGATGAAGTCCTCGCAGATCACCGACTATCTCACGCGAGTGGTGCAGCCGCGGCTGCAGACCATCGACGGCGTCGCCAACGCTCAAATCCTGGGCGGGCAGACGTTCGCCATGCGCGTGTGGCTCAACCCCGACAAGATGGCGGCGCTCGGCATCACGCCGCTCGACGTGCGCAACGCGCTGGCCGCCAACAACTTCGTCACCGCCGCAGGCCAGGTGAAGGCCGACTTCGTGCAGACGACCATCAATGCCGAGACGTCGCTCAACGATCCGGCGGCGTTTGCCAAGCTGGTGGTGGCCACCCGCGGCGATGCGCTGATCAGGCTCTACGACGTTGCTACGATCGAGCTCGGCCCCGAAAGCGCGGATTCCTCCTCCGTGTTCGATGGGCTGAAGGCGGTGTTCGTCGGCGTGTTCGCCAACCCGACCGCCAACCCGCTCACCGTGATCGCCAAGGTGCGCCAGGCCTTCCCGGATATCGAGCGTCAGCTGCCCGCAGGCATGGAGGCGGCGATCGCCTACGACGCCACCAAGTTCATCGAGGCCTCGATCCACGAAGTGCAGATGACGCTGTTCGAGGCGGCCCTGATCGTGATCGTCGTCATTTTCCTGTTTCTCGGCAACTTGCGCTCGACGCTGATCCCGATCGTCACCATCCCGCTGTCGCTGATCGGGGTGATGTTCGCGCTTCTGGCACTTGGATATTCGCTCAATCTGCTCACCCTGCTGGCGCTGGTGCTGGCGATCGGCCTGGTGGTGGACGACGCCATCGTGGTGGTCGAGAACATCCACCGCCACATCGAGGAAGGCATGCAGCCGTTCGATGCGGCCATCACCGGTGCGCGCGAGATTGCCGTTCCGGTCATCTCCATGACTATCACGCTGGCGGCCGTGTATGCGCCGATCGGATTTGTCTCGGGCCTAACCGGTGTCCTGTTTCGCGAGTTTGCCTTCACGCTCGCGGGCGCCGTCATCGTGTCCGGCGTCATCGCGCTGACGCTGTCGCCGATGATGGCATCGCGGCTGCTCAAGCCGCACACCGGCAGTGGCCGCTTCAACCGCCTGCTCGACCGCCTGTTCGCCAGCCTGCGCCGTCGCTACGAGCGGCGCCTACACCGCACGCTCGACCGCCGCCCGGTGACGCTGCTGGTGCTGGCCGCCGTCATGGCGGCGACCGCCATCATGTACATGACCACGCAACGCGAGCTGGCGCCGGAGGAAGACCAGGGCATCCTGTTCAACATCGTCAAGGCGCCGCAGACGGCCAACCTCGACTACCTCGAGCAGGCAACGGCACAGCTCGGCAAGCTGTTCGAGAAGGTGCCGGAGAAGGAGCACGTCTTCACCATCAACGGCTTGCAGGACGTGCATCAGGCGTTCGCCGGCATCCTGTTCAAGCCGTGGAACGAGCGCAAGCGCTCGCAAAAGCAGATCCTGCAGAGCCTGCAGGGGCCCGTGTCGCAGATCGCCAACGCGCAGGTGTTCACCTTTCCGCTGCCGTCGCTGCCGGGCTCCATCGGCGGCCCGCCGGTGCAATTCGTCATCACCACCACCGCGGACTACACGCAGCTGGCGCAGGTGCTGGAGAAGGTCCAGACCGACGCGCAGAAGAGCGGCATGTTCATCTTCATCGACAGCGACCTGAAGTTCGAGACGCCGCAGATCGAGCTCAAGATCGACCACGACAAGGCCAACCGGCTCGGCATCACCATGCAGGACATCGGCGGGTCGCTGGCGACGCTGCTCGGCGGCAACTACGTCAACCGCTTCAACCTGTACGGCCGCAGCTACCAGGTGATCCCGCAGGTGCCGCGCGACTTCCGCCTCACCGCCGATTGGCTCAAACGCTATCAGGTGCGCACCAGCGCCGGGTCGCTGGTGCCGCTGTCGAGCATCGTCTCCGTCGAGCAGTCGGTGCAGCCCAACGCGCTCAACACCTTCCAGCAGCTGAACTCCGCGGTGCTCACCGGCGTGCCGTTCCCAGGCCGCACGGTGGGCGAGGCCCTCGACCTGCTCAAGGAAACGGCCGCCAAGCAAATGCCGGCCGGATTCACCTACGATTTCCAAGGGGAGAGCCGCCAGTACGTGCAGGAGGGCAATACGCTCGTCATCACCTTCGTGTTCGCGCTCATCATCATCTACCTGGTGCTGGCGGCGCAGTACGAAAGCTTCCGCGATCCGCTGATCATTCTGATTGCGCTGCCGACGGCGATGTTCGGTGCGCTGATCCCGATGAACCTCGGGCTCGCCAGCATCAACATCTATACGCAGGTGGGGCTCGTCACCTTGATCGGGCTGATCTCCAAGCACGGCATCTTGATGGTGGACTACGCCAACCACCTGCAGGAGAACGAGGAGCTCTCGCGCCGCGAGGCGATCGAGCGCGCGGCAGCGATCAGGTTGCGGCCGATCCTGATGACGACGGCGGCGATGGTGGTGGGCATGGTGCCGCTGTTGACCGCGAGCGGAGCGGGTGCCGCAAGCCGCTTCTCGATCGGGCTGGTGATCGCCGCCGGCATGACGATCGGCACGCTGTTCACGCTGTTCGTGACGCCGGTGGTGTACAGCTACGTCGCCCGCGACCACGCAGCCCACCGCGCGCGGCCAGCCCCTCCCGCTGCGGCGCCTGCGGGCGCACCAGCGGAATAAAATTTCTCAGCCCTCGTAGCTGTGGCGCCCAGGCACTGGAAAAGCCAGCGTTCCTGGGGATAAGCGTTGCATGCGCCACGCACTTGGCGAGCGCCGTCAACTTTTCGAACCATTTGTGGGTGACTTGTTAACCGCTGCCTGCCAGGGTGGCGCGTGGTCAGTGAAAAGTAAGCGGTTGTTCCAAGTTCTGTCATGGGCACATCGGTAAACAGTAGCGAACGTCCCGCCGGCGACGGCGTCACCATCTCCTTCGGCGAGCACTTCGCCGCCTCCGAACAGTTCGACGCGATCTTCCGCGAGGGCATGGCCCTGGTGGAGCGCGCCGCGGCCTATCTGGATGGGCCGGGCCGCAAGGAAGCGCGCGCGCTGCGGGGGCCGGCTGCGATGCTCTACGCCACGGAGAGCATGCGCCTCACCACGCGCCTGCTCGAGCTTGCCTCGTGGCTCATGATCCGCCGCGCGCACAAGGAAGGCGAGATTACGGCCGCCGAGGTGCGCAAAAAGCGCGAGCGTGTGCGGCTGACGGCGCCGGGGCGCTTGTCGCACGTCAAAGGCTTCGACGAGCTGCCCGAGGGCCTGCGCAACCTGATCACCGCGAGCTTCGCGCTCAACGACCGCATCGTGCGGCTCGACCGCGCCATGGAGGTGGTGGTCGACGGCAGCGCGGACCCCGCTGGCAGCCCGGTCGAAGCGCAGGTTGCGCGCCTGGAGCAGGCGTTCGCCGGCCTGCGCCGCAGCGCCACCACGTCCTGATCCCGGCTTGGCGCGGGCGCGTCGCGGCGACTGGATAAACCACCGCCACGTGTAGGCCGCGCCGCAGCTCGCGGTGCACGAGCGGCATTGCGCCAGCAACCGTTGCCCATGGCAGCCTGCGCCCCGGCTCGGGTGCGCAGAAAAATGATCAGCCGTGGGATGGATAAATCTTTATTCATGCGAGTGACGGATTGTTTCCCATGTTCCGCAAGGGCTTGGGGCCGGCGGAGCTCATGTCACATCTGCACGGCAGCGGGGCCGCGAGAACATGCGCATTGCCACCACCTCGAGAGTCATGGGTGCGATCGTCACGGCGGCGTTCGTCGTCATGGTGGGACTGGGCTGGGCGGCCTTGCACGAGCTCAAAGTGGGCGGCCCCGTATACGAGCGCATCGTCAAGGGCAAGGACCTGATCGCCGACGTGGTGCCGCCGCCCGTGTATCTGGTTCAGGCCTATCTCGAGACCAACCTCATCAACAACGAGCCGTGGAGCCTGGAGCCGCGGCGCAAGCGGCTCGCCGAGCTGCGCAAGGCCTACGACGAGCGCATCGCCTTCTGGGGCAAGCAGAGCCTCAATGGGGCCATGCGTAACCAGTTGCTGGCCGCCGGTCACGCCCCCGCCATGCGGTTCTGGGAGGCCACCGAGCAGCAATTCCTGCCGGCCCTGGACAAGGGCGATCGGGACGCGGCAGGCGACGCCTTCTTGGCGATGAAAGAGGCCTTCGAGGAGCATCACGCGGCCATCCTCAACGTGGTCGCCGAGGCCAACCGCTTTAGCACCGCGCTGGAGGCAGAGGCTGCCTCCAACGAGCGCCTGATCATGATCGTTCTGGGCGCTCTGGCACTGGCGATCCTCGGCATCGTGGTCGGCTGCATCTTCTGCATCACGCGCTGGTTCGTGCGCCCCGTCGCGTCCATGACCGGCGAGATGACGAAGCTGGCCGGCGGCGACCTCGCCATCGACCTTTCCGCCGAGCGTCGCAAGGACGAGATCGGCGACATGGCGAAGGCCGTCGCCGTGTTCCGCAACGCGGCCGAGCAAAAGCTACGCCTCGAGCGGGAAGCGGAGGAGGAGCGCGTGCGCAACGAGGAGCTGCGCCGCCAAGCCGAGCAGGATGCGATCGCGCGCGAGCGCGCGGCGGTGGAAGGCTCGATCGGCGCCGGGCTCGCCAAGCTGGCAGCCAAGGACCTGACCTATCGCATGACGGACGATCTGCCCGAGGCCTACCGCAAGCTCCAGTCGGACTTCAACGAGGCCCTGGAGCAGCTCGAACAAGCGGTTATAGGGGTGAGGGCCAGCGTGCAGGTGATCGACACCGGCACGGCGGAGATTGCGAGCGCTTCAGACAACCTGGCGCGCCGCACCGAGCAGCAGGCCGCGAACCTGGAAGAAACCGCTGCGGCGCTCGAGGAGATCACCGTCACCGTCAACAAGGCGGCAGAGGGCGCAGTCCAGGCCCGGCAGGTGGTGGCGACCGCGCACGGCGACGCGGCTGTCGGCGGCGATGTGGTGCGCAAGGCGGTGGAGGCGGTCGGCGGCATCGAGAAATCGGCCCGGCAGATCAGCCAGATCATCGGCGTCATCGACGAGATCGCCTTCCAGACCAACCTGCTGGCGCTCAACGCTGGTGTGGAAGCGGCGCGGGCCGGTGACGCTGGCCGCGGTTTCGCCGTGGTGGCCGTGGAAGTGCGCGCGCTCGCCAAGCGCTCGGCGGACGCCGCCAAGCAGATCAAGGAGCTCATCACGACCTCGGCGGCGCAGGTCGACCAGGGCGTGAAGCTCGTCGGCGAAACCGGCGAGGCCCTCATACATATCGTCGGCAATGTCACACACATCAACTCGGCGATCGCCGATATCGCCTCGGGCGCCCAGGAGCAGGCCGGCGGCCTGAAGCAGGTCAATATCGCGGTGAGCGAGATGGACAAGATGACCCAGCAGAATGCCGCCATGGCCGAGCAGGCCATGGCCGCCGGGCAGACGCTGGCACGCGAGGCCGGCCTGCTTTCGCAGCTGATCGATCAGTTCCATGTCGGCCGGCACGCCACGGCTGCGGAGCACGCTGCGATCGAGCGCGCCGCCTGAGGTTGATCCGGTTGGGTCAATGCGTCGCCGCATCGGCTGAGACTTCGCAAACTCACGAGCTTGCGAACGAACCCCGCTCTCGCTCTTTCCGTCGGGGTGCGCCTATTGTGCGGCCGAGACGGGAGGACGCGTGGCATGAACGGCGACAACGCGCCGGGGCACAATGTTAGCGCGGGGCAGACTGCAGGCTGGTGGTGGAAGCTGCTTGCCGGCCTTGCGGTCGTCTTCGCCCTGTTCCAGGTGTTGGGGAATACGCTGGGCAGCGACCGGGGGCAGGCAGGCTTGCTGATCGCCGCCCTTGTGGTCGCCGCGCTGATCGCGGCGGAGCGCGTGCTGTTCGCGCAAACGGTGGGCGCCGCGCTGCGCTCGCTTGGGTTCGGGCGGCCGGCGCCGACTGGGCTCTTCGCGGCGCTCGGCGTCTGCTTGCTGCTGATTGCGGTCATCCCTGTGTATGCGGCCCTGCGCGGGGCGTCGCTCACCGCCTATCCGGGATGGCTGTGGCTGCTGCCGGGGCTCTTCGCGCAGGCCGGTATCGCCGAAGAGGCGCTCTTCCGCGGCTACCTCTTCGGACGGCTGCGCTGGGACCGTAGCTTCTGGCATGCGGCCGCGCTGGCGACGGTGCCGTTCGTGCTCGTGCATCTCATCCTGTTTGCGACAATGCCCTGGCCGGTGGCGCTGGCCGCCGTGCTGCTGTCGGTCGTCATGTCGTTTCCGCTCGCCTATCTGTTCGAGCTCGGCGGCAACACGATCTGGCCGCCGGCGCTGCTGCACTTTTCCGCGCAGGGTGCGATCAAGGTGGTGGAGATGCCAGGCGATGCGACGCTGCCGCTGGTGTGGATGGCAGCGTCCGCAGCGATCCCGTTCCTGGTGTTCCTGGTGCGGCGTCCGTTGTCAGGTCAGCCCAGCGAAGCGCGACCGGGAGCCCAGCCCTAGCCCTGCAATTGCGCCTGTCTTCGATGCTCGATCAAAGCCGGGCGGCGTTGTCGATGCCGGCGCAGTAGCGCTGCCTGAACTGGTCATAGCGACCCTTGAGCAGCGTTGATGCCACTTCCGGCGCCCGGTCGGGATGGCCGGCATCGAAGAGTGGCGCCGGGTCATATTCCATGCCGAGCTGGATTCTCCGCGCCGTCGCCTCGCCTGCGATCTCGGCGACTACCTCCAATCCGAAGTCGATGCCCGAGGTCACGCCGCCGGCGGAAATCACGTTGCCGTCTTTGACGACCCTCGCCTTCTCGTGCGTGGCTCCCACCAGCGGCAGCAAATCGGCATATGCCCAATGCGTCGTTGCCCGGCGTCCCTTGAGCAGCCCGGCGACGCCCAGCAGGAATGCGCCCGTGCAGACGGAGGTGACGTACTTTGCCCCGCTCGCCTGCCGGCGCACGAATTCCACGGTCTCGCGATCGCCGATAGCGTCGAGCACACCCTGGCTGCCGCCGGCGATGCAGATCAAGTCGAGCGGCGGACAGTCTGCAAATGTATGCGTCGGCAGGAGCTTGAGCGCAGTATCGCTCGGCACCGGCGCCATCGATTTGGCGACGATGTGGATCGTCGATCGCGGCAGGCCCGTGAGCACCTGAAGCGGGCCCGTGAAATCGAGCTGCGTCAGGTGAGGGAAGATGACAAACCCGATTCTGAAGTTGGACATGTTGAGGCTCCGGTCGTCTTGAAACGGGCGCGAAACTCGGTGGGCGTAACGGCGATCGTGCGCGCAAAGGCGCGATCCATGCGGCGCAGCGAGCCAAAGCCGCAGCTGACGGCAATCGTCTCGATGTGCTCGTCCGTGTCGAGCAAGCGTCGGCGGGCAAGGTCGATGCGCACGCGCTCGACAAAGTCCGCCGGACTGACGTTCAGGCTGGATCGGAACAGGCGGCTGAGTGAGCGCTGCGATACGCCGGCCTCGGCCGCCAGGGCATCAGTTTTCCAGTGTGAGCGAGGGGCTTTGGTGATCTTCTCGGCAAGCCTTTGCACCCTCGCATTGCCAGCCGACTGCGCAGCGAGTTCGGCAGAGTATTGGCTTTGACCGCCCGGCCTGATCCGGAACACCACGTGCCGCCTGGCGATGGTGAGGGCAACGGCGCGGCCGTGATCCGCCTCGATCATGGCGAGCGCCAAGTCCATCCCGGCAGTCACTCCCGCAGAGGTCCACACGCCGTCATCTTCGACATGGATGGCATCGTCCTCGACGACGATTGCCGGGCGAAACTGCCGCAAGGCCTCGATCTTGCTCCAATGGGTGGCCGCGCGCCGGCCGTCCAGCGCGCCCGCTGCAGCAAGGAAGAATGTTCCGCTGCATATCGATGCGATGCGGGGCACGCGCCCGATTGCCCGCGCGACGATGTCCGTGACGGCGCCACGTTCCAGCTCCGCTTGCATGCCCGGCTCGCCACCGACGGTGAACACAGTGTGCGTGCGCGCGAGGCGCCGGTTCGTCACGTGCGGGAACGACAGGTCGGCGACCAGGCGCACACCCGAGGATGATGTGAACGGGCCGGCGCTCGGCGCAGCGATCTCCATGCGATAGGCTTTGCGCGACAGCTCATCGTTGGCGCCGGCAAACATTTGCAGCGGTCCCGCCACGTCCAGCAGCTGGCAGTCCGGAAACGCGAGCAGCAGGATGTTGCGACAAGCGACCATGGGCGACCCCTAGCATCTGTCGGCGCCTGGCTGAAAGGCCAATTGCAGGTCATTTCAGGCCACTATGGCCGTGTACGCAAGACAGGCCGGGTCGGCTGCTACTGCTCCGGCGTGAAGCCGGAGGCTCGCACAGCCGGCGCCCACAGCTCCGAGTCGGCCTTCTGGATGCGCCCGAGCTCGGCAGCGGATGTGCCCGTGGGCACCAGGCCGAAGGCCAGCAGGCGCTCTTTCACCTGCGGCTGCTGCACGGCCGCCACGATCGCCGTGTTGAGGCGCGCCACCACGTCTGCCGGCGTCTTGGCGGGGGCGAACAGGCCGTACCAGCCGCTGCCGACGATGCTGTAGCCCGCCTCCTTGAAGGTCGGCAGATCGGGAAGGAACGGCGAGCGCGCGGCATCCGAGGTGGCGAGCACCTTGATGCGGCCGGCCTTGTGCTGCTCCAGAAGGTCGCTGGTGGTGGTGAAGACCATGGTGATCTGCCCGCCGACGAGATCAGTGAGCGCGGCGGCGGAGCCCTTGTAGCCGACATGGCGCAAGTCGAGGCCCGCCGTCTTGGCAAACGAGACGGCAAAGAAATGCGGCAAGGTGCCGGCCGCCGGCGTGCCGTAGTTGCCCTTGTCCGGGTTGGCCTTCACCCACTCGACCAGCTCCTTGAGGGTCTTGACCGGCACCTGCGGTCCGACCGCGAGGGCAAAGTCGAAGGTCGCCACCTGCGATATGGGCTGGAAGTCGGCGATGGGATCGTAGAGCAGGGCCTTGTAGACGTGCTGGTAGACCGACATCGGCGCCACGGGGGTGAGCAGGATGGTCTTGCCGTCGGGCTCGGCGCCCTTCACCGCCAACACGCCGAGCCGCCCCTGTGCCCCCGCGCGGTTCTCGACGATGACAGGCTGGTTGAGCGCGGTGCGCATGTGCTCGGCCAGCAGCCGCGCCAGCGCGTCGCCCGAGCCGCCTCCGGCGAACGGGAAGATGATGCGGGCGGTATCGCCGCTTATCTGGGCATTGCCCGGGGATGGGGCCGCTGCGGCGATGACGAGGGCCATCGCGGCGGCGACGGCCAGTGTGCATCTGCGGATCATGCGGCTTCCTCCCTGTATCGTCCCCGTTTCTTCTTGGGCGCGTTAGCCATTGAGCTTAGGGAAAATGTTTCACGTGAAACAATTGCGGGGATAGTCGTAGGGCGCAATAGGCGTCAGCCGTATTGCGCCGAGCGGCGTTGGAACGGCGCAATACGCTTCGCTATTGCGCCCTACCGTTTGGCCGCTCACTTGTCCTCCTCCCCCAGATAGCCGCTCCACAGCTCCGCCGGCAACTCGCTCTCGTCCCATACCCCGATCAGGATACCTCGGCGTTGCGCACTGCCGCGCTGCGCCTTGATCTGCTGCTCCGAGCGCGTGGTGCGCTGCGACAGGCGCAAGGCCCATTCGCCGAGCGCCGCTGCCAAGCGCTTGCGCTCGCCCTCGTGCGCCGGGTCGGCGCCGAGATCGCGGAACTCGTTGGGGTCGGACTCGAGGTCGTAGAGCATCGGCCTGAAGCCGATGGCGTGCACGTACTTCCAGCGCCCGTCCGCCACCATGAACAGGCGCGCGTCGCGCGGCTCGACCCCGAGCTTCGCCGCCACTGGCTTGAGCGAATAGTCGTACTCGCTGAAAACGAAGCGCCGCCATTCGGCAGGCGGCTTGGCCGTGAGGAAGGGCATGAGCGAGCGGCCCTCCAGCCGGTGCGACTGCTGTGCCGGGTCGGCGCCGACCGCCTCCAGGAATGTCGGTGCCAGGTCGATCGCCTCCACCAGGGCGTCGCACACCGTGCCGCGGGCGGCGTCCGCTTCCGCCGAGGGATCGCAGATGACCAACGGTATCTTGACCGAGGGCTCGTGGAACAGGTCCTTCTCCCCCATCCAGTGGTCGCCCAGATAGTCGCCATGGTCGGAGGTGAAGACGATCAGCGTGTGTTCGAGCAATCCCCGCTCGGCCATGAATCGGAACAGGCGGCCGAGCTGGTCGTCGATCTGCTTGATGAGACCCATGTAGACGGGGATCACCGTCCCCCGCACTTCCTCGCGCGCGAAACTGCCGCTCTCCCGCGAATCCATGAACGCGCGATAGACGGGATGGGGATCGCGGCGCTCCTCCTCGCTGTGGACCACGGGCAGCACATCACTCGGGCCGAACATGGCGTTGTAGGGGGCAGGCGCAATATAGGGCCAGTGCGGCTTGATGTAGGAGAGATGCAGGCACCAGGGCTGGTCGCCGGCCTCCGTTATGAAGTCGATGGCGCGGCTCGTCATGTAGGGCGTCTCGGAATCCTCCTCGCTGACCCGCGCCGGCTTGGCCGCGTGCCGCATCGCCCAGCCGGAGGCCAGCGCATTGCCCTCGCCTTGCGCGGCGTTCGCCCAGTCATGCCAGGGATTGGCGCCGGCGTAGCCCCTGTCGTTGAGGTAGCGGTTGTAGCGCGGGAGCTGCGGATCGTAGCGGCCGTCGGGGCCCACCGCATGCAGGCCGTCGTCGCGCTCGTAAGGGTCGAAGCCGCACTCCGAGACGCGGACGCCAATGATCGAATTGGGATCGATGCCGAGGCGCTGCATGCCTTCCTCGTCGGCCTTCATGTGTGTCTTGCCGACCAGCGCCGTGCGAACGCCGAGGGGGCGCAAATAGTCGCCCATCGTCATCTCGCCCACCTTCAGCGGCACGCCGTTCCAGCTGGCCCCGTGCGAGGCGACGTAGCGGCCTGTGTAGAAGCTCATGCGCGAGGAGCCGCATACGGGCGACTGCACGTAGGCGCGTGTGAAGCGCACGCCGCGCTCAGCCAGCGCGTCGATGTTGGGCGTATGGAGCTTGGGATGCCCGTAGCAGGACAGGTAGTCCCACCGCAGCTGGTCGCACATGATGAACAGGATGTTGCGGGCGTGGCGGGGGCGGGACATGCGCAGGGCTACCGGTCCGATTTTGCGGCGACCCTAGCCGCCTTTGCGCCGCCTTGCCATCCCGGGCGAGCAGGTGGGTTCAACGCCTATCCAGTCACAGCGCGCCGCTGCTGGCGGCCGGGGCCAACCGAATCTCGCACAGGTTGGCTCGGTGCGAGGGCGTGCCGCTCACGGGATCGCGCATCGTAGCGTCCACTGTCCCATTGAAATTGGCGCCCTTCGGACTGAAAGGGTCATAGCCGCCGACGCTCAGTGCTTCGCAATCCTGCCACCAGCCATGCTCGCCGACGACAACGCGAGGATCGATCCTATCGTTCAGCCGGGCGCGCGCCCGCATGGCTCCCGCTGGCGTTTCGACAGCTACCCAGCTCCCTGCGGTGATGCCGCGCACCGCCGCCGCGTCCGGGTGCAGCTCCACCTCCGGCTCCAGCGCCCGTTTGCGCAAGCTCGGCAGGGCACGATGCTGGGTTTGGCAGAAGAGTGTCGGTTTTGCGCAGGTCAGCACAAGGGGGAACCGAGCGGCCAACTCAGGGCTGGCCACCGGTCCAACCCGCGGTTCGACAAAATCGGGCAGAGCCGCATAGCCATGATCGAGGAAGGTCTCCGACCATAGCTCTATCTTCCGCGAAGGGGTGGCGAACCCCCGCGCGTTCCCCTGCCCGTCGGCTTCGGCATGCTTGGCGTGACGCGTGGTTAGCGCGACCCGGATTCCGCCGGGCGCCGCCCGCAGCTGCTCCAAGGTTACGCCACTGGGGCCGAGCTGATGCCGATAGGCAGCATCGATGTCGCCGTGCCAGAAGTGCTCGCCAAGGCCCAAGCGCTTGGCGAGATCAAAGATGAAATCGGTGTCGGGTCGTGCCTCACCCGGCGGCGGTACCACGGCCTGGCGAAACTGGACAAGGGACTGTGCCTCTGGGCTGATCTCAAATCCGATCTTCAGCGCCTCGCGTTCGAAGCACGCAGCAATGGGCAGCACAATGTCGGCCAAAGCCGCCGTGGGCGTCATAAAGAGATCGGCGTGGGCGTAGAAAGCCAATGCCGAGAGCGCGGCGCGTCCCCGCACAGGATCGCCCTGTGCAAGCAACAGGTTGGCACCAAATCCAATCAGTCCGCGCACGGGATAGGGAATGCCCTCGAGGACCGCGCGGTAGAAATCATGCGGCGATACGTTGTTCCAGCGCGCCGGCCCGAGCGGGCGCTCGGCACGGCCGATCGCCGGGGCAAGTCGCTTTGCGGCGGGCAGGTCCTCTCCGGTGATGGGGGCGGTCGGTATCGAGGGAAGCAAGACATTTCCCCCGGGGGCGTCAAAGCCGCCGGTCAATGCATAGAGCAACGCCATGGCGCGCGCGTTTTCGGTCGTGTTGGCGTGTTGCTCGTGCCCACTCCATGCGTAGTAGGAGACGGGGCGGGCATGCCAGATGAGGCGTGCAGCTTCTTCCAGCTGCGCCCGCGGAATCCAACACGTGGCCTCCACTGCGTCCGGCGAATACTTCCGGCAGAGGGCGGCGTAGTGATCGAAGACCGACCTGCAGCTGATCGTGCCGCTTGCAGTGACGACACGGTATTCGCCATCCAGCGCAAGGTGCTCGCTGCCTCCGTCGTAGCGGCCCGTGGCCGGATCGTACGCGATGGGCCGATTAGCCTGCGCGCTCCAAGCGACGTAACGTCGCTCGTCTCCCCCAGTCGCCAGGTCGCTCTCGCGCAGCAGGCGCCCCGTATCGGAGCGCAGCAGCAGGGGGCCGTTGCTCCAATCACGGATGAACTCACGATCGTACCATCCGCGCTCGATCATCACGTTGGCCAGACCTAGCGCCAGCGCACCGTCCGTCCCTGGACGAACGCGCAGCCAGACGTCTGCCTTGTTGGCGAGGCCCGCATTGCGCGGATCGACCACGATCAGCTTCATGCCGCGCTTCAGGGCAGCCACGGTTGCCGTCGCATGCGTCAGTCGTGAGATGGAGGGATTGTAGCCCCACAGGATCAAACAGCCGGACCGTGCAATATCAGGCATGGCCCCGCCCGCGCTGCCCGTAGCCACGCTGCCGACACCGAATGCGTAGCGGGTGGCATAGGCGCGTCCCCAGCCGCACAAGTCGAGTGACGATACCAGGTTGGGCGTGCCGAAGGCGTGCATCAGCCGCCGCACATAGGCACTGGAATCCGCGATGGCAGTTGTCGACGGCGAAGATTGGCTGAAGGCGACTGTTTGCGGCCCGAACTGGTCGGCCAGACGGCGCATGGCGGCCGCAATTTGATCAAGTGCCGCATCCCACGAAATCTCTTCCCAGCCTGGATCGGGATCGCTCTTCGGACGCGTTCGGCGCAACGGTCGCGTCAGCCGATCCTTGCTATATACAAGCTCCGGCGCGGCGCGGCCTTTTGCGCAGATGGCTGCGCCAGTCGGGTGTGCGGGGTCAGGGTCCAACCGCGTGAAGCGGTCATTTTCGACCGTCGCGATAGTGCCGCAACGGGCGATACAGAGACCGCAAAACCCTCGCACCTTACGCACATCCTGAACACCGGCAGTCATGCAACGCTCCGATATTGGCGCGGACACACCATCGACACCGTGCTGTCTGTGTCAACTGAATGCTTGCAGACCCGGGCTACTGCGCTGCTGTCCCACACAGCAGTCGCCGCCACTTTCTGCGACCTCGCCTGGTATCCGCTTTCGTCATCGGCCTTGTCCGCGGCGCGGTTGGGCGCATATGTACGGCTCACTCCAATCGATAGGACCAGCCCCCAATGTCCAAGATCGCCGTCATCGTCGGCAGCATCCGCCGCGAGTCCATCAATCGCCAGCTGGCCGAGGCGCTGGCCAAGCTGGCTGCCCCCAAGGCCCAGTTCGTGTTCTGCAGGATCGACGACCTGCCCCTCTTCAACCAGGACCTCGAGCCCGCCCCGCCGGCCGCCGTCACGCGGCTCAAGGGCGAGATCGAGGCGGCCGACGGCGTCCTGATCGTCACGCCGGAGTACAACCGCTCCATTCCCGGCGTGCTCAAAAACGCTATCGACTGGGCTTCGCGCCCCTACGGCAAAAACTCCTTCAACGGCAAGCCGACGGCCGGCATCGGCACCTCCATGGGTGCCGTCGGCACGGCGGCGGCGCAGCAGCACCTGCGCAGCATCTTCGGCTATCTGAACGTGGTGCTGATGGGCCAGCCCGAAGGCTACATCGTCTTCAAGAAGGACATGCTCGACGCCTCGGGCAACTTCACCGACGAGGCCACGCGCAAATTCATGCAGGGCTACGTCGACGCCTTCGCGGCGTGGGTCGAGCGCATCGGCAAGAAATAGCGGGTTGGAGGCGGCGGCTCGAGCGCGAGGACCATTGAGAGCGCCGCCCTCAATGGTCCATCACCCCGCTGACTTCTGTCAGTGTCGCCAGGCGGTTGCGGCCGCCCGGCAAAGCCGAGGCTCGACGCGACGTGCTGGTCGCGTCGCAATGACCGCCGTGCTCGTCACCCCGCAGCAAGCCCGAAAACGGTCACGCTCAGGTTGTAAGAAAGCTGTCATAATCGATCAACGTCTAAAGGCGTCTACGCCCGGGAGGGGGCGGCGCGAATGTCCGACGAATGGGCAGTCCTCATCAAGCGCTACCGTCTACGGCACGGCCTGACCCAGGGGCGCCTCGCAGGCGTGATCGGCGTCTCGCAGCGCACGGTGTCGCGGTGGGAGCGCGGCGAGGACAAGCCCAGCATCGCCCTACAGAAACACCTGCGCGATCTGGGATGGACGCCGCCCGCGCCGCTGCTGGCGAGCCTCGTCCAGGCCGTCCGCCACTGCCCAGTTCCCCGCGCGCTGTCGCGCATGCCGCGCCTGCGCCTGCTGGCGTTATCCGGGCCGGCGCTTGCCAAGCGGCCGATGATGCGCGGCTGGATCGGCCGCGATCTGGCGCCCCAGGCGCGCGGCATCCTCGCCCAGATGCTGGACGACCGCGCCTTGCAGCGGAGCATCGCCGCCGGCGAGATCGCCTGCGTCGAGGCGACGACGAGGAGCGTGCTCGACGCCGGCCATCACCCGCGCATCGGCGCCTATCGCACCCTCGTCAGCTACTTCTTCCACGACGGCACGCTCTACAGCGACGCCATCTCCACCCCGGCGCCGGCGCGAGCCAGGCTCGGCTATTCCGCCGTGCCCATGGATGACATCGGCGCCGGCGGATAGCGGCTGCACGATCGCTACTGCACGAGCTTGCCGAACAGGTGGTACTCCGCCTTCGGCCCGTGCACCACCAGCGTCCAGTGCGTCGCCATGTCTGGGCTGGTGCAGTTGTTGCCGTGGCCCTGCAGGATCAGCGTGATGCGCTGGCCGCCGCCCATGCCGGCCGCGAAGATGCCGGTGCCGGCAACGGGTGAGGTCAGCTTCCATTCCTTGAACAGTGCGGGCCCGGTCGTTCCCTCACGCTCGTCGAGCCGCGGATCGACGGCGAAAATCGAGACCGTTTCGGGAATGGCGAGGCTGAGCGTCCCGCTGCGTCCGGCCGTGTCGCGGAATGTGAAGGTCCAGCGCTTCGCCTCCCGCGCAACCTGCAGCGCATATTTGCCTGAAGGTGTCGCGATGCCCTTGATGTCGGAGGGGTCGCGCTCGCCCATGTAGAGCTCGGCCTCGGCGGCAAAGCGCAGCCGTTCGATCTGCTCGCGCATCGTGGAGTCGAGCTTCGCCGTGCCCACGTCGCGCTGGCCCTGGTTGCTGCAGCAGGCGCAGGCGTGCGCGTTATCCAAAGCGCTGAGCGTGCCGACAAGGACGAGAGACAGCGCAACGAGCGCTCGTGGGAGGGTCATGCAGAATGCTCGCACGCACGCCTTGTTGCCGGCAAGGTGGCCGGCCTTAAGGGTGTCACCCTCTCCACCGGCGTCACTCCCGCGAAGGCGGGAGCCCATGCACGTCTCCGCGCGCCGCGGCGCGTAGCGTGTCCCCTCTCCCCATGCCCGCAGGGCAAATGGGGAGAGGGTTAGGGTGAGGGGCAGCCATAGGCTCCAACGTTAGAA
The DNA here is from genome assembly GCA_963832445.1 of uncultured Alphaproteobacteria bacterium. GTDB lineage: Bacteria > Pseudomonadota > Alphaproteobacteria > Rhizobiales > Hyphomicrobiaceae > AWTP1-13. Next base: position 146,992 of record CAWHUM010000008.1, on the reverse strand, counting down.
TGTGCCGCTGCCCCTCACCCCGACCCTCTCCCCGCAAGCGGGGAGAGGGGACATCGATGGCGCACGACTCTTGCCCCGCGGTGCCAAGCACCCGGGGGTTTGGGGTAGGAGGAGCAGGGCGCCCTGCGCCTTGTCGACCCAAGAGTTGCGTTGCACAGGCGCTCCGAGCGCCCTGCTCTGCCAACATCCGGGCCCCTACATGGCGATCCGTGGGGTCTCACGGCCGGCCCGCAGAGGCTTGCGGACTGCGGCCCCCGGCTCCTGAGTTGAGACGGCAGCTCCGGAGCTACCGCCCCATGTCCGGGGTGAGGCGAACTCTAGCACGGCTGGAGAGGGCGGGGATAAGCCAGTTGTGTGTGCTGGTGTGGCACTGGCAAGTCTCGCTAAGCAGACTTAAATGCTAACAGTGGAGGCTGTCGTCGAACTCCACTTTGTCGAAAGCGCGAAGCGGTGTAGGCTGACGTTAATCGGGACAATCCGCATTCCATGCTGGACCTAAGCAAGATAAAGAGACCAGACAACCTCCCTCACTGGGAGCGGCCGCCCATTGATGAAGTTGCCGTTTCAATTCAGTTTAACGACATTCCCGGCTTGAAGATCGTTCACTACGGTCAATTCGGCGAAAGGCTTCGCAAAGTTGGTCTCGTCCAGCATGAGGATAAGGGACCGATTAATCCAACGTTCGAAGTTTTCGGAAAACGGGTAGCACCGGTCCAGTTTCAGTTTCAAGCCGTGGACGTTCCGCTTCCTCGGGTTTGGTACATGAGCGAGGACAAGCACCGTCTCGTCCAGGTTCAGTCCGACCGGTTCGTTTACAATTGGCGCAAGGTCGAGGGCGAAGGGAGATATCCGAGATTACACGATGTCTTGCCCGAGTTCGTGGACCGCTGCCAACATTTTCAGACGTTCCTAGCAGAGCAAGGACTACCACCGCTCGCGCTCAACCAATGCGAATTGTCATACTTCAACATTATGGCGGTGGACGAAGGCGAGACCTTTCACGAGGCTTTCGCTCGAATCTTCCGTGTCTGGAACGGCCAGCCAAAGCAAGATGCATTGAAAGATGGTGGCACCCTGGACCAGGACGCGAGCAACTTCACACTGACACACATCGTCAGGAACAGTGAGCATTCGCCGCTCGCACGTATTCACAGCACCGCACAAGCTGCTGAGCGCCGCAACCAGCGCGTTGTTCAATTCTCACTTGTATTTCGGGGCCCGTGGACTCAGGACGTTGGCATGGAGCTGGTAGAGTTTCTTGCTTTTGGACGCGAAGCAATAGTTCGATTGTTTGATTCGATGATCACAGAACAGATGCATGCCCAATGGGGACGCAGTGTTGCATCTGAGGGGAGGTAGTATGAAAAAGCGCGAGCATCTGAGACTAGTTCGTGCACCGCGAACAGAAGTCGCAGCAACATCGATGGAAACGCTCAGCACGGCAACGGCCGACGAGGCCACAACTACTTCTATGGTTGCTAGTGCTTTAACGGATGATTGGTCAGCGGAGGTCTGCAAGCGCTTCGAGGAAATCGACAATTTGCAGCCGGGTTGGGACGGTTACAAGGCGGACCGCATCTCCAAATCCACGATGAATTTCGCCTTGCTACTGTTGGGCGAGGTGAAGAATGAAGCCAGCGTGCTGGCCTTCCCTTCTATCAATCCGATGTCCAATGGCTCAATTATGATCGAGTGGCGAACGCGGACCCATGAGCTCACCGTGGAAGTGAACAACACTAACGATGTGGACGTCTTAATAGAAGTCCTGGCGACGGGCGGAACCGAGGAATTCCACATCACCAGTGAGTTCGCCAAAATCAGTGAGGCGTTGGAACAAAGCACTAGACCGGTGCACGCCGTCGCGTAAGAGAGCCATGACGCTCGATGCCGACAGCGGGGCCAAAACCGGATGACGCCTTGGCCGACGATGAAGTCGTGATCCGGCGCGTCCTGCCGGGTGCGCGCCGAGCTGATGGCAAGCGCGAGATATCGAAGAGCCAGTTCTCAGCTTCATCTCCAGAGCGAGATCCGGAAGAGGGAATGTCTGTTGACCTGATGTCTAATCTGGTGTCTCGCGGCATTGATCCAGCCGATCGGGCTCAGTTTGCGCCGGACCTTGAAGTCCTGATGACGCTTAAGGTGGGCGATCTTCACAGTAGGGGGATGTGGGTTGTCCCGCGACCGGAAGCCGAGAACCCCGCGCACTGCAATGTTCTCGGGGTGGCCAGAAACAAGAGAAAGGCTATTCTCCTAATGGCCGCTTTCTTGCGGTGCCCGCCAGACGTTGTTAAGTCCACAGACTAATGTTGCCGCAAGCCATTATTGCGCCGGGCGCAGGCCTCCGCGGTCACCGCCCCCCCTTAACTCCCCCTCACACAGCTCGCATACGGCGCCTTCTCCCCCGGCACGATGGGGCATAGGCGGATCGGGCCCAGCTGCGCGAGGCGTTTCGCCCAAAGGGCTTTGTCGATCGCCGGCGGTTGGCGGCTTGCGGCCGCGCGTTCCGCCCATTGGATCGTGTAGTAGTCGCTCGTGCCCCTGATGGCGAGGATCAGCGCGGTCTCGCTGCGCGTGATTGCTCCCGTCCTGACGATCCCGCAGCTTGCCACGGCGGCGAAGCCCTGATGTCCCGCAATCTCGGTTTCGCCGAGGCTGACAGCGGAGAACGTATCGGGGCAGGCTTTCCTGAAACCGTCGGCGATGAATCCCGCGAACAGCCCCGGCGACATCCCAGGCTTCGCAGCGAGCCCCTTGGCTCCGGTCACCGTGATCATCTGTGACCACAGCTTGACCGTCTCGCCCCTGGGGACGGACTCCCTGATGTAGCTGGCGGCGGTTGCATTCTCGGACGCCGGCACGAAGTTCGCAGGCTGCGAGAACGCCACGAGCTGCCCGAAGATCGGCGAGATGACGGTTAAGCCCGCCGGCCCTTTCGCCTGCTGCGCGCCGGCGGGTCCGGCGGCAAGCCAGGGCAGTGTGACGAGCAGCGCTGCCGACGCCGCCCGGCATATTTTCCGGAGCGAAGCAAAATCTCCTGTCACGCATCTTCCCCCATCTTCGAAACCTTCACGCGATCCCGCGTCCCTCGCCCGCACCGCATCCCATACACTTACCATGCCAAAGTTGTCACGGTCGGGCTTGCCTGCACCGACGTGCAGCCAACGCTGTCATGCCGGGGCTTGCCTGCACCGGCGCAGGCCGGTGTCCCCGGCATCCAGCCATCAGCTTGCTCTGAAGTCCGTCGAGGGATGGATTGCGAACCCCGATCTGCGTCGGTGCAGGCAAGTCTCGCAATTCACAGGGAGCCACGCAAACTTGTCATCCTGGCCGGTGCTGTCGCGTCATTCATTTCTTCTTGCTTGTTCGGTGGGTGCCGGTGCTGTCGCGCGCCCTCGTAAATTGACCGCTTGCCGCGTTACGGCCAGCAAGGTACTTGCCGGCCCGCACGTCGGACGATCCGCGCTGCGCGTTGCGTGCGGCCCTGTCGAGGGCCTGCTGAACCTTGCTCACGTCGACGACCTTCGACATCAATCATCCCATGCTTCCGCGAGCCGGAATTGGCCCTCCAAGCTTTCCCAAGTATACCACTCATCGACGATCGGCTTGTAGTGCAATTCGAGGTAGGCCGCGCTTTTGGCAAAGCGCTGGCGAATAACGGTCTCGGGGACGCCATGGCCTCCTGCGGCTACTCGCCTGCGCACACGGTCGATGGACATCTCGACGCTCGGCAGGCGCAGGTAAATCAGGGCAACCGTGTAGCCTCGCGCCTGCCAGGCGGGCACCTTGGTGGCGTAGCTTAGCGACGCCAACGTGGTCTCGAACATGAACTCGGTGCCCGCGCCAACGAGTGCTGTGATTCGCGAGAGCATTTCACGCCCGGCGCGCAAATCGAGCTGTGCCTTCGTCAGTGCAGGCCCCGAAATCTCGCGGGCGATTTCGTCAGCGTTGAGATAGACGAGGCCTTCTCGTGCCGCCGGAAGGTACTCGTTTGCGAAGCTCGTCTTTCCGGCACCGTTCGGCCCAGCAATGATGATGATCTCTTGCAAGGGCCGGCCGGAGGTTGATTACTTCAGCGCCTCGTTGCTCTTCTTCACCCGCTCCGCATCCACGTAAACCTGCCCGCCCATCGCGCGGAACTTGGCGGTCATCTCGGCCATGCCGGCTTCGGGATCGACCTGCGTCGTCTCCTCCGCCAGCTCCACCCCCGCCTCGTTGAGCTTGGAGGCATAGTCGCGCACGTCCTGCGTGATCTTCATGGAGCAGAACTTCGGGCCGCACATGGAGCAGAAGTGCGCCACCTTGTGCGCCTCCTTGGGCAGCGTCTCGTCGTGATAGGAGCGCGCCGTGTCGGGGTCGAGCGAGAGGTTGAACTGGTCCTCCCAGCGGAAGTCGAAACGCGCCTTGCTCACCGCGTCGTCCCTGAGCTGAGCCGCCGGGTGGCCCTTCGCCAGGTCCGCCGCGTGCGCCGCCAGCCGGTAGGTGATGACGCCCACCTTCACGTCGTCGCGGTTGGGCAGGCCCAGGTGCTCCTTGGGCGTGACGTAGCAGAGCATGGCGGTGCCGAACCAGCCGATCATGGCGGCGCCGATGCCCGACGTGATGTGGTCGTAGCCCGGCGCGATGTCGGTCGTCAGCGGGCCTAACGTATAAAACGGCGCCTCGCCGCACTCCTTGAGCTGCTTGTCCATGTTGATCTTGATCTTGTGCATCGGCACGTGGCCGGGGCCCTCGATCATCACCTGGCAGCCCTTGCGTCCACGCGATCTTGGTCAGCTCGCCCAAGGTCTCCAGCTCGGCGAACTGCGCGCGATCATTCGCATCGGCGATGGAGCCGGGGCGCAGGCCGTCGCCCAGCGAGAACGACACGTCGTAGGCCCGCATGATGTCGCAGATGTCCTCGAAGCGCTCGTAGAGGAAGCTCTCCTTGTGATGCGCCAGGCACCACTTGGCCATGATGGAGCCGCCGCGCGAGACGATGCCGGTGACGCGGTTTGCCGTGAGCGGCACGTAGGGCAGGCGCACGCCGGCGTGGATGGTGAAATAGTCGACGCCCTGCTCGCACTGCTCGATCAGCGTGTCGCGATAGAGCTCCCAGGTGAGCTTGACGGGGTCGCCGCCGCACTTCTCCAGCGCCTGGTAGATCGGCACCGTGCCGATCGGCACCGGCGAATTGCGCAGGATCCATTCGCGCGTGTTGTGGATGTTGCGGCCCGTGGAGAGGTCCATGACCGTGTCGCCGCCCCAGCGGATCGCCCACACCATCTTCTCCACCTCCTCCTCCACCGACGAGGTGACGGCCGAGTTGCCGATGTTGGCGTTGATCTTCACCAGGAAGTTGCGGCCGATGATCATCGGCTCCAGCTCGGCGTGATTGATATTGGCCGGGATGATGGCGCGGCCGCGCGCGATCTCCTCGCGCACGAACTCCGGCGTGATGTGCTCGGGGATCGCCGCGCCGAAGCTCTCGCCGTCGGCGAGCGTGGCCTTGGCGTGGGCGAGCGCCGCCTTGCGGCCCGAGGTTCTCGCGATGGGCGACGTAGATCATCTCCTTGGTGATGATGCCGGCCTTGGCGAACTCGTATTGCGTCACCGGCTTGCCCGGCAGGCCGCGCAGCGGCGCCGGCTTGTTGGGGAAGTCGCGCGCGAGGTGCTTGCCCGCGACGTTGCCGTTGTCCTCCGGCTTGATGTCGCGGCCCTGCGTACTCCTCGACGCCGCCGCGCTCGCTTGACCCACGCCGCGCGGATGCGCGGCAGGCCCTTTTCCACGTCGATGGTGGCATGCGCGTCCGTATAGGGACCGGACGGGTCGTAGACGCGGAAGGATTTCTCATCGGCACCCTCGCTGAGCGCGATCTCGCGGAACGGCACGCGCACGTCGTCGTGGCCCTCCGGCGAGTCATAGACCTTGGTCGATGGCGCTGATCGGCCCAGTCGTGACCTTGGGGATCATCAGGTCCTTGCTGCGGGTGATCTTGTTCATTGCTTCGGTCCTCCGGCGCATCTCAAGCCTCTCGCCGCAAGCGGCGAAGAGGGCGCTCGTGCTGATCGCGGAACGTGCTGGTGAGGGGATAGCGCGCGTTTTCCGTCCCTTCGCCGGCATGACCCGGATCAGGTTCAAAGGGTGGCGGCGCGGTATCAGCGCCATCTCAGCCGGCTGCCGCCGGCCCCCCTGGAACAGCGGCGCAGTCTAGGCCGATCACGGGGGGTGTCAACGCGCGCTGCAGCATGCTGCCCCTTGCACGGAAGCTCATGTCATCTATCGTCCGGCAAAGCTTCCCGATCGCGCGGAGAACACCCATGGATGCCAATGCTCTCAAGGCGCTGCAGGCCCCGCTCAAGGAGCGCTATCGCGCGGAACCCGAGACTGCCGTCGTCACGCTGAAGGCCGAAGGCCGCATCGGCGAGGGCGTCACCTGCTCCCTGCAGACCGGCAAGGCCCTGGTCGAGGCGGGCCTGCATCCCGCCACCGGCGGCACCGGCACGCACGCTTGCTCCGGCGACATGCTGCTCGAGGCGCTGGTCGCCTGCGCCGGAGTCACCCTGAATGCCGTTGCGACTGCGCTCGGCCTTGGGGTGCGCGATGCCAAAATCAGGGCGGAGGGCGATCTCGACTTCCGCGGCACCCTGGGCGTGGCCAAGGACGCGCCCGTCGGCTTCCGCGCCATCCGGCTCGCCTTCGACATCGACGGCGACCTGAGCGAAGAGCAGCGCGCCACCCTGATGAAGCTCACCGAGCGCTACTGCGTGGTCTACCAGACGCTCACCACGGCGCCGCCCATCGCCATCACCAGCCGCGTCACGTGATCGCGCTGGCCGGCGCACTCTTGAGCCTTGCGCCGCAAAGGTTTGCGGCCTTGGCACTCTCCCCTTGACACTGCCAGCAGCTCTTTTACAACCCCGCGCCTGGGCAGTCGTCCTGCTGCCCGCGACCCTGCCGCACCGATAAGCGCCCGGTTGGCCGCGCTGTCGGATCGGCGCTGCCGGTCGCTCCTTCATGGCGCCGTATTCATTTGACTTGCCAAGCCTTTGTGAACAGGAGTGCGCGGGGACGCGTAGGGGAGAGAAACGAATGGCCGCCCTCATTGAAGCGCAGGGGCTCGTCAAGAGCTTTGGAACGCTCAGGGCCGTGGATGGCATCACGCTGAACGTCGCACGCGGCGAGGTGCTGGGCTTTCTCGGGCCCAACGGCGCCGGCAAGTCGACCACCATGCGGCTCATCACTGGCTTTCTGGAGCCGGACGCCGGCAGTGCCCGCATCGCCGGCTTCGACGTGCAGCAGCAGCCCAAAGAGGCCAAGAAGCGCCTGGGCTACCTGCCGGAAGGGGCGCCGCTCTATGCCGAGATGACGCCCAGGGGGCTGCTTGCCTTCATCGCCGAGCTCAGGGGCCTGCGCGGGGCAGCCCTCGCCAGGTCCGTCGCCATGGCGGTCGAGAAGACGGCGCTCGGGCCCGTGCTGGATCAGACCATCGAGACGCTGTCCAAGGGCTACAAGCGCCGCGTCGGCATCGCCCAGGCCATCCTCTCCGATCCCGAGGTGCTGATCATGGACGAGCCCACCGACGGGCTCGACCCCAACCAGAAGCACCACGTCAGGGAACTGATCACGGACATGGCCAAGGAAAAGGCCATCATCGTCTCCACCCACATCCTCGAGGAGGTCGAGGCGGTGTGCACGCGCGCGGTCGTGATCAATCGCGGCCGCATCGTCGCCGACGGCACCGCCGAGGACCTGATGCGCCGCGTGCCCTATCACGGCGCGGTCGCCATTCGCGTCGCCACCGACAAGTCCGAGGCCCTCAAGGGTGCGCTGGCGGCAATCGCCGGGATCAGCGTCGTCGAGACGGTCAGCAGCGGCAACGGCCAGCTTCTGCTGCGCGCGGTGCCGAAGAACGGCGCCGGCATCGTCACCGACGTGGCCTCCGTCATCCGCCAGAAAGGCCTCGTCGTGGACGAGGTATTCGTCGAGCGCGGCAAACTCGACGACGTCTTCCGCCAGATCACGTCTTCCGACCTGGACAAGAACTGATGTCAGAGCTGTTGAGTAACACTTGGGTCATCGCCAAGCGCGAGTTCGCGGCCTATTTCGCCACCCCGATCGCCACGGTGTTCCTGGTGATCTTCGTGGCGCTCACCGGCGCCTTCGCCTTCTACGTCGGCGGCTTCTTCGAGCGCGGGCAGGCCGACCTCTCCACCTTCTTCATCTATCATCCCTGGCTCTATCTGATCCTCGTGCCCGCGATCGGCATGCGGCTGTGGGCCGAGGAGAGCAAGAGCGGCACCATCGAGCTCCTGATGACGCAGCCGATCTCGCCGTGGGAGGCGATCCTCGGCAAGTTCGCTGCCGCCTGGGGCTTCATCGGCCTCGCCCTGGTCCTGACGTTCCCCATGTGGTTCACGGTCAACGTCCTTGGCCGGCCCGACAACGGCGTCATCGTGGCGAGCTACCTCGGCAGCTTCTTGATGGCGGGGGCCTACCTTGCCGTGGCGTCCTGCATCTCCGCTCTCACCAAGAACCAGGTGATCGCCTTCGTGGTGGCGGCCGCCGTGTGCTTCCTGCTCGTGATGAGCGGGCTGGAGCTGGTGCAGAACGTGTTTCGCGCCTGGGCGCCGGCGCAGCTGGTGTCGGCCATCGCCTCGCTCAGCTTCCTCTCGCACTTCGACAACATCACCAAGGGCCTGCTCGATCTGCCGGCCATCGTTTTCTACGTCTCGCTGATCGTGTTCGCCCTGTTCGCCAACAGGATCATCATCGATCTGCGCAAGGCCGCCTAGTGTGATGATCGAGAAGTCCGCTACATCGCGCTGGGCCAGGATCGAGAGCGGACTTCTCGATCTGAATCACACTAGTATCATGAATTTGCTAGTGTCCTTCAGATCGCGAAATTCGTACCTCGTCGCCGCACAGTGAGACGAATTTCGCGATCAGGACACTAGAGGGTTCGCGTACCATGGCTGAAGCCAAGCAAAACACACCTGGTGCTTTCGATCGGGCCGCCGCTATGGCCGGCCGCATCAATCGCCATCATCTGGCCTGGGGCGGGCTGGCCCTCGCCGCGATCATTCTGCTCGCAGTCAACCTGATTGCCTCCAGCGCGCTCCGCGACGCCAAGCTCGACCTCACCAAGGAGCGGCTCTACACGATGTCGGAGGGCACGCGCAAAGCCCTGCGCTCGATCGACGAGCCGATCGACGTGCGCGTCTACTTCTCGAAAAAACTCGGCGAGGCCGCGCCCAGCTACGGCAAGATGTTCGAGCGGGTGCGTACGCTGCTCGAGCAGTACCGCGGCATCGCCCGCGGCAAGCTGCAGATCACCTTCCTCGATCCGGAGCCGTTCTCCGACGCGGAGGACCGCGCGGTGGCCGCCGGCCTCAAGGGCATCCGCCTCAACCAGGAAGGCGAGATGGGCTACTTCGGCATCGTCGGCACCAATTCCACCGACACCGAATTGAACCTGCCCTTCATATCGACCGATCGCGAGCGCTTTCTCGAGTACGATGTGACCAAGCTGGTGGTCACACTGGCGAACCAGACCAAGAGCGGCATCGGCCTGATCTCCGGCATCCCGATCGAGGGCAACCCCGGCATGCCCATGCTGGGCCGGCCGCCGTCGCCCGGCATCCTGATGCTCGACCACATCCGCGAGTTCTTCCAGGTCAAGAGCATCCCCAAGGAGGCCAAGGAAATCCCCTCCGACGTCGGCGTGCTGATGGTCGTGCAGCCGGAAGGCTTGAGCGCCGATCTCGCCTACGCCATCGATCAGTTTGCGCTATCGGGCGGCAAGGTGCTGGCATTCGTCGATCCGGTGCCGGAGATGAGCCGGCAGGGCGGCAACCCCATGATGATGATGATGCAGGGGCCGCCCGACCTCACCGAGTTCGACAAACTGCTCAAGGCCTGGGGCGTCGCCTTCGATACCGGCAAGGTCGCGGGCGACATCTCGCGCGCCCGGCGCGTGCAGTTCGGCAGCGGACCGCGCGGCAACGTGACTGAATATGTCCTCTGGATGGGCCTCGACCGTCGGAATCTCGACGAGCGCGACGTGCTGACGGGCGGTGTCGAGCGTCTCAACTTCGCCAGCGCCGGCTTTCTCGACAAGACGCCGGACGCCACCACCCAGTTCAACCCCATCATCAAGACCACCGGCGATGCCATGGTGATCCCCGCCGAGAGCGTCAGCATGATGCCCGACGCGGTAGGCCTATTGCGCAACTACAAGCGCGGCGGCAAGGCGCTGGTGATCGGCGCGCGCATCTCGGGCGACGCCAAGAGCGCATTCCCTGACGGTGTGCCGCGCGCCCGAGGCCAAGGTCGAGCCCGACGCGGGCAAGGACAAGGCGCCTCCCGCCGACAAGACGCCGCCGGCCAAGGGCAAGACCGACAAGGGTGCGCCCAAGGCTGCCGACAACAAGACGGGCGACAAGAAGGCTGAGCCTGCTCCGCCCGCGCCCGAGAAGAAGGCCGAGCCACCGGCTACCCCTTCGCCCAAGCATGTCGCTTCCGGCAAGATCAACGTGGTGGTGGTCGCCGACACCGACTTCCTCAACGACCAGTTCTGGGTCGAGGTGCGGGAGTTCCTGGGCCAGCAGGTGGCGGTTCCCAACTCGCACAACGGTGCTTTCGTGCTGGGCGCGCTGGAAAATCTCTCGGGCTCTGACGCGCTGATCTCGCTGCGCGGCCGCGGCATCAGCGACCGGCCGTTCGAGCTGGTCGCCGACCTGCGGCGCGACGCCGAGGAGCGCTTCCGTAGCAAGGAGCAGTTGCTCACCGCGAGGCTCAGGGAGTTGCAAACCAAGCTTGCCGGCCTCGAGAAGCAAAGCGACGGCGAAAATCTCGTCCTGACCGAGAAAGACCGCCAGGAGATCGAGAAGTTCCGCGGCGACATGCTTGCGGTGCGACGCGAGCTGCGCGAGGTGAAGCGCGAGCTGAGGAAGGACATCGACCGCCTCGACGGCATTCTCAAGTTCGCCAACATCGCCTTCGTGCCGCTGTTGATCGGCGTCTTCGGCGTCGGCTGGGCCACCTTCCGCCGCCGCAAGGTCGCAACGCCGCCGCAGCAGCAGCAGGCGCCGGAGGTCCGGTCATGACGCCCAAGGCCTTTGTCTATCTTGCCATCGCCGCGGCGCTGTCTGTGCTGTTCGCCATTGTCAGCTATGCCTCCAACAACCAGTGGAGCAAGGGCCGCGCTGCCGGCGACAAGTTGTTCCCCGCGCTCGTGAGCGAGGCGAGCCAGGTCGCCACCATCGAGGTCAAGCAAGGCGACGAGGTCGCCGTGCTGGAGCGCAAGGGGGGCAGTTGGAGCCTCAAGAGCCGCGACGGCTATCCCGCCGATCCTGCAAAGGTGCGCACGCTGCTGGTCGGGCTTGTGGAGGCCGAGCTCATCGAGAGCAAGACGCGCCGGCCCGACAGGTACGGCGTGCTGGAGCTGGAAGAGCCGGCGGAGAAGGGCGCCAAGTCGCGCCTCGTGCGGCTTCTGGGCGCCCAGGGCAAGGTCATCGGCGAAGCGGTGATCGGCAAAAAGCGCGTGGAGATTTTGGGCACAGGCAAAGGCGGCACCTACGTCAGGAAGCCCGGCGACCCGCAGACCTGGCTCGCCAACGCCGAGCTTGATGCACCGCTCGCGATCAAGGATTGGGTCAAGACGTCGGTGCTCACTCTTGACGCCTCCAACTTCAGCCGCTTGACGATCGCGATCCCGGGCGAGGAGGCATTGAAGATCGAGCGGGAAACGGCAGCTCCGCCCAAGAAGGACGCCAAGGACGGCAAGGAGGCCAAGGAGGAGCCGGCTCCCGCGGCTCCGGGCAAGCTCAAGCTCGTGGGCTTCCCGCCCGACGGCAAGAAGCTCAAGGATGCAGCGGCCGCCGAGACGTTGGCCCGCGCGCTCGCCTCCATCGATATGGAGGACGTGCGCAAGCTCGCCGCAACGCCCGGCGGCCCGGGCGTCAGCACGGTGAAGATCGAGCAGACCGACGCGCCCGCCCTGACGCTGCGCCTGCGCAAGGACGGCGACGCCTACTGGCTCTCGGTGACTGCGACAGGCGAGGGCGACGAGGCTAAGAAGGCTGCCGCGGAGATCACGCAGCGCACCCAGGGCTGGGAGTTCAAGCTGCCCTCCTACAAGTCGGACGCGATCCTGAAGAAGCGCGCCGACCTGCTGGAAACGGGCACCTAGCGTCGCCGCGGTTTGTCATCCCGGGCCTAGTGCCGGATCCAGCCATCCGGGTCCGGGCTGACACCTAAGCCTTCTTCCGCCCATCGCGCGTGTAGGGATACATGATCGTGATGTCGGCGCCGGGGATGGCCGCATCCATGCCCGTCCACACGCCCACCACCGTCGAGGCAATCTCGTCGGCTATTCCCGCCGCCCGCGCGTTCTCCAGGTAGAGCTTGATGTCCTTCAGCTGCAGCTTGGCGGTGAAGCCGGCGTCATATTTCTCGTTCATGATGCGGCGGGGGAATTTGTCTTCGGTCGCCGTGTTGCGCCCGGTGGAGGCATTGACGATGTCCAGCACGGTCTGCATGGCGATGCCCTGGCTCACGCCGAAGGCGATGGCTTCCGAGCTGGCGGCCAGCGCCGTCGCCGAGAGGAAGTTGTTCAAGAGCTTGACCGCCTGCCCCTGTCCCGGTTTCGGCCCGACGTAGAACGGCTTGCCCATCAGGCTCATCAGCGGCTTGACGCGCTCGTAGGCGTCTGCCGGGCATGCCAGCATGATGGCGAGCGTCGCCTTGTCGGCGCCGGCCGTGCCGCCCGACACCGGCGCGTCGATGAAGGCAATGCCGGCTTTGCCTAGGATCTGGGCAACGGCCTCGGCGGCCTTGATGCCGATGGTGGAGGTGTCGATCACCGTCTTCACCTTGCGCGGGGAGGCGGCGGCGATCTCGCGCGCCACGGCTTCGCTCACGCTTCCGTCGGGGAGCGAGAGGATGATGGTGTCGGCGAGCGCGGCCACCTCGGCGTTGCTCTTGGCCGCGCGCGCCTGCGGCGGTGCGCGCTCGGTGCTGACGGCGTCGGCCACCACAAGGTCGTGGCCCGCGGCGACCAGGTGACGGGTCATGCGATGACCCATGCTGCCGATGCCGATCCAGCCGATGGTCTCTTTCATTGTAGCGCCTCTGAGTGAGTTTTTTGGGTGCAATGTCCGGCGCTCGGCCCTCGCGGTCAAGGAGGCAGTCTGCACAGCTGGCCGGCCGCGAGCGCCGCAGCCGTCTACCTGTTCGCAGGCGCACCAACTTTAGACGTACTGGGGCGCATTAGTTTTGCCACGAGCGTTGACACGGCCGCCATGTGCTGGCTCAACTAGCGGTGAGTAAAGAAGAACTGCGCCGAAAAGGCGCGTGCTGCCTGGTGCGCAAAGGAGGAAGGAATGACACCAAAGAAGTGGACATATGCCGTGGCGGCCTCGGCTGCCGTCGCGGTTCTCGCGCTTGCCGCGATGCCCGCGGCCGACGCGCAGGAGAGGAAGTCGATCCGCTGGTCCACGGCCCAGGTGGGCTCCTACGGCTACACGATCGCCGCCTCGATGGCGAAGGTCCTCGAGCAGGCGCTGGGCGGCGAATACACCGTCACCGTCCAGCCCTATCAATCGCCGACGGTCTCCATGAAGGCGACAATGGACGGGGATGCAGAGATTGCCTACATCGCCGACATCGGCATGACCCAGTTCCAGGAGCGGGTCGGTCCCTTCAAGGACTACAAGCCGACCAAGCCGGAGTTGGTGCACACCTGGTACGCCTATCCGATGGAGTCGATGATGGCGACGTCGGCCAAGGACGCCGGCAAGTTCAAGTGCTGGAGGGATTTCAGCGGCCAGAAGGTGTACTTCACGCAGGCCGGCTTCCAGAATTGGCTCAACTGGCAGCGCATCTTCAAGACGCTAGGCTACGACTTCAAGCACGTCCAGATCGACAACAAGGCCAACGGCGATGCCCTCGAGCAGGGGACCATCGTGGGCTCCGCGATCTACACCACGGCCGGGCGCTCCTTGCCGCCCTATTGGAAGGAGACCGAGGTGCGGATGGACATCAAGGTCATCAACCCGTGTCCGGATGAGGTCGCCAAACTGAAGGCGGCGGGGCTCAGCGTGGCCGAGGTCGAAGCGAAGGACGCCTTCAGCAAGGACGTCGGACCCAAGACGCTGCAAGGGGTGCCGATCCTGTTCGGCTACAACGTCCGGTCGGATATGTCCGGTGCCATCGTCTACAAGATGATCAAGGCCTTCTACGACAAGAAGGACGAATTGGTGAAGATCGATCCGGGCTTCACCCCGATGGCCAAGGACTTCGTCGGCATGCAGGTGCAGGGCATCAATGCCAATCCGGAAGTCCCGGTGCATGCGGGCCTGGCCAAGTTCCTCAAGGAGCACAAGGCCTGGAACGACAAGTGGAAGGTCGCCGGCAGCGAGTCGTGACGACTTGAACGGATTTGCCCGGGGCGGGGAGCTGCACTTCCAGTGCAGCTCCCCGCCACAGGCGCTCGAGCGAGATCCGACCACACCAACCAAGCGGTAAGAACCGGGGAGCCGCGCTTTCGGCCGGCGTAGAAACCATCATGACCGACCGACTGAAGGGACTCTTCACTCTCAGGAACGCAATCTTCGTCCTGGGGTCCATCCAGCTCGCGTGGCTGCTCTGGTTCTACTACACCGGTTACGGCGGTTCGCAGGAACTCGTCGCGCACGTGATGGCGATCGCGCTGATCCTGCAGATCCTGTTCATGTACGAGCAGGACTATTTCTATAAGTTTCTCCCTGCCATCCTCAATCACATCATCGTAGCGGTCTACATCGGCATCTGCGCCTATTCCTTCATCTATTTCCTCACCGAGTTCGAACGCATCGCGATCTACTCGCAAGGCACCTTTACCCGGCAGGATTACATCGTCGGGCTACTGGTGTTCCTGCTGGTGATGGAGCTGTCGCGGCTGGCCCATCCAACCCTGTTCTGGGTCAATCTCATTCTGGTGTTCTACACGCTCTATGGCTACCTGAGCCCGCTCGACTTCTTCTGGCATCCGGGCACCAGCTTCTACCGCGTCGTCACGTCGAGCACGGTGGAGCTGTCCACCGGCATCTACGGCATCTACGGACAGCTGGCCCTGACCCTGATTGCCGCGTTCCTGCTGCTGGCGGCCGCCGCCAACGGTTTCGGCGCGCAGGGTGCCATGATCCAGGTGATGCGCCGCCTTGCGGGCCGCTCGCGGCAGCTTGTGCCGCAGACGGCGGTGATGGGCTCGCTGGCGATCGGCATGGTGAGCGGCTCGGGCTCTGCCAATGCTGCGGTGGTCGGCACCATCACCATCCCGCTGATGAAGCGCTACGGCGTGCCCGGCACCTTCGCCGCGGCCGCCGAGACCGCCGCATCCATGGGCGGGCTCATCATGCCGCCGATGATGGGTGTCGGCGCCTTCCTGATGTCGGACTTCCTCAACGTTTCCTATTGGGAGGTAGTGAAGCGCGGCTTCGCGCTGGCCTTGGTCTACTACGCGTCGATTGCCTTTGCCATCTATCTCATCTGCGTGCGCCTGCTGCCGCGCGACCTGGTGCCGGCGGCGAAAGTCCCTGCCTACGACCAGGTCCGCACGGCGATCTTCTTCTCCTCCGTCGCCTTCCTGCTCTACCAGATGGGCTGGGTCGGCACCGGCGAGCTGCTGTCGGCCCTCTACACGGCCGCCTTCCTGTTCGGGCTGCTGCTGATCGCCTTTTTCTTCTTCAAATATGCGCTCAAGGACCCGACGCTCGAGCAGGAGACGCTGTGGGGCAGCTTGCGGCGCGCCGTCGAAACGCACGCCGACATGACGTCCTATCTGACGCTGCTGCTCGCCACGCTCGGCATCATGATCGGCCTCTTCACGGTCACTGGCTTCATCAACCGCATGGGGGCGATGATCCTCGATCTGGGCGCCGCCAACATGATCGGTGTGATCCTGATGGCCTACGTGTTCGGCTGGCTTGCCGGCGCGGGCCTGCCGCCGACGGCCACCTACATCATCGGCGCCATCGTCATCGTGCGCCCGTTGCAGGAGCTCGGCATCAACCCTTGGATCGCCCACTTCTTCGTGTTCTTGCTGTCCGTGTGGGGCGAGCTTTCGCCGCCGACCTCGCTCACTGCCGCCGTCTCGGCCCGCATCGCCGAGGCCTCGTTCATGCGTACCATGTACGAGGCGCTCAAAATCTGCGCCCCCATCACGCTGATGACGTTCGCCATCTTCACCCGGTCGGACATGGTGGTGACAGTAGGCTGGTCGCAGGTTGGCGCCACCCTGTTGGTTTTTGCCGGCACTGCCGGCGTCACCTTCGCCCTGTTCGGACGCTTTGTCGGCAGTCTCGCCGGCAACATCCCGCTGCGCATCGGTCTTGCCGCTTTGTCTCTTGTGGTCCTGCTGCACCCCGACGGCAACTGGGCGATGGCCGCCGCCGCAATCGTCGTGCCCCTCACCCTGTTGGGCGTCTGGCGCCACGTCAACTTGGGCGGGCCGGCGACGGAGCTGCAGCTGCAGCCGGCGCAATAGGCGGCCGGCGCACTTCCGCGCTCGCCTTTCGGGCTACGCCGGCGGCTGGACGACGATATCCTCGTACCTGTGCCGCTTGGTGATCAGCTTCGAGTGCTGGAAGATGTCGAGGGTCGCCTCGAACGCCGGCCGGGTGATCTCCACGTGCGGGCTCCAGTTGCCGAGCTTCTGGTAGGTGGCAATGGTGGCGGTGAGCACGGCAAGGTCGATATCCTTGAAGTAGGGCGCCTCGGCCTTGGCGACCTCGGCCGCGGGCGTGGCGATCAGCCAGGCGCGGGCGTTGCGATAGGCGCGCATGAAGGCCCGGGCCTGTTCGGTTGCGAGCCAGGCGCGGGTGGCGGCGAGGCTCGAGAAGGCGCAGGGGCCGATGGCATCGCCCACCGCCGCCACGATGTGCCCTTTCCTGTCATGCTCGAGCTGCTGCGGGGCCGGGCCCTGCAGGTGGATGTAGTCGCCCTGGCCGCCGCGGAAGGCGGCGATCATCTTCTCCGTCGAGCCGGCGTCGACGGCCTTGATTGCCGAGAAGTCGAGCCCGCGCTTGAAGCAGGCGTACTTGAACATCGCCATCGGCTGGCCGCCGTGATCGATGACTACTTCCTTGCCCTTGAGCTTGTCCCAGGTGAAGGCGGGGTCAGGGCTGCGGCCGGTGAGAAAGAAGCCGTCCATCTCGTTGATCTGGGCGAAGTGCACGGCCGGTGGGGTCTTGCCCTGCTCCAGCGCGGTGAAGCCCTGGCTCGGCGCCGACTGCGCCACGTGCACCGAGCCGTCGAGCAGGCTGGCGATGGCGGACTTGCCGGGGGCGGAGACGGAGTGCGTGCCCTTGAGCCCCTCCTTCTCCAGGAAGCCGCCGGCCATGGTGGCGATCAGCGGCGAATAGAAAGCGGAAAAGCGCGTGAACTCGATGCGGATCTCTTCGGCCAAGGTTCTTCCTCCCATGTGATCGTTCTTTGCCGACCATGGTCACACGGGCGATGGGTGGTGCTCAAGGCCGATCGGATAGGGTCAGCCCCTCAACCAGCGCGCGGGGCATCGAGCGTGGCAAACGGCATGGCGGCCTCGCACGCGCGGGCGGCGCGCAGAACTAGAGCGTCAGCGCCGACCGCGCCCACGATCTGCATGCCAATGGGCAGACCTGTGCTGGTGAGGCCGCAGGGGACCGATGCCGCCGGCTGGGTCGTGAGGTTGAAGGGGTAGCTGAACGGTGCCCAGTCGCACCACGCGGTGCCCCACTCGCCCGAGCGAGGCACGAGATCGCCGACCTCGAAGGCCGGCAGCGGCAGCGCCGGCGTGACGAGCACATCATACTTTTCGTGAAAGCGCGCGAACACATTGTGCAGGCGGGCGCGCTCGAGCTGGGCGCGGATGTGGGCGGTCGCACCGATCTCGGCGCTTCGCTCCAGCTCTGCCACCAGCAGCGGATCGGCCTGCTCGCGCCAGCCCTCGCTCAAGGCCGCCAGCTGGTACTGCATGGCCGGCCACCAGAAGGTGTTCCAGGTGTCGATCGGATCGCCGCCGAGGTCGGGGTCGGCCTCCTCGACGATGGCGCCGAGGCCGGCGAGCGTCTTCACCGCCGCGGCAACTGCGCTTTCGATCTCCGCATGCACGCGCTTGGCGAAGCCTAGCCGCGGCGAGTAGGCGATGCGCAGGCCGCGCACGCCGGCGTCGAGGCCGGCCTGGAAGTCGGGCGCGGGCGAAATCCAGCCATAGACATCGCGGGCGTCCGGTTGAGCGATCACCGACATGGCGAGCGCCGCGTCGGCGACGGTGCGGGTCAGCGGCCCGACGTGCGCGAGCGTGCCGAGCGGCGAAGCCGGAAACGACGGCACGCGCGCCCGCGTCGGCTTGATGGCCGAAGCAGCCGGTGAATGCCGCCGGAATGCGGATCGAGCCGCCGCCGTCGGTGCCCAGATGGATCGCGCCCATGCCGAGCACGGTGGCAGCGACAGCGCCGGCCGAGGAGCCGCCCGTCGTCATGCGCGTGTCCCAGGGATTGCGGGTGAAGCCGGTGAGCGGGCTGTCGCTGGTGGCCTTCCAGCCGTACTCGGGCATGGCCGTCTTGCCGAGCATGACCGCGCCGTGCTCCTTGAGGCGCGCGACGGCTGGCGCATCGAACGCAAGTGGATTGGCGCTGGTGAGCCTGGAGCCGAAACGCGACGGCATCCCGGCGACCGCGATGTTGTCCTTGACGCCGATCGGCACCCCGTCGGTCGGCCCTTTGGGGCCCCCCGCCATCCAGCGCGCCTCGCTCGCCCGCGCCGCGGCCAGCGCGCCGTCCGGGTCCAGGTGGCAATAGGCGTTGACCGCGCCGTTGAAGCGTTCGATGCGGGCCAGCGTGGCCTTCGTCGCTTCGACCGGCGACAGGCTCCTGCTGCGATAGAGCCCCACGAGCTCGGTAGCGGACAAGCGCGCCGGGTCACGGCTGATGCTGGAATTCATGCGGTCCGCTCTCCTGGCCTATGCGCCTAGCAGGCAAGCTAGCCCGAGCGGAAGAGCGCTGCCAACCTGGCCCGAAACGAAGGATGCCCGCGGGTTGGCGCCGCGGGCATCCGAGGTGGCGTCAGAGGGAAGGCTCAACCCTTCTGCGCCGGTGTTGGCATGCGCTTACGTCTCGTAGGCGTAGCCGCGCTCGCCGTGCTGGCTGAGGTCGAGGCCGGCCTGCTCCTCCTCCGGGCTCACGCGCGTGCCGATCACGAGCTTGACGACAAGGAGGATGATGGCCGAGCCGACGCCCGACCACACCAGTGTCAGGCCGACCGCTTTGGCCTGCGCGATCAGCTGCGCGTCGCGCACGTACTCGGCGACCTTGGCGGTGCCCGGGCTCACGACGTAGTCGAGGATGCCGGTGCCGCCGTACTCGGGGCTGACCAGCAGGCCGGTGCCCAGCGCGCCGATGATGCCGCCGATGCAGTGGATGCCGAACACGTCGAGGCTGTCGTCGTAGCGCATCAGCCACTTGATCGCCGTCGAGAAGAACAGGCAGACGACGCCGGCAACCGCACCAAGGACCGCCGCGCCCATGACCCCGGCATAGCCCGCCGCCGGGGTGACGGCGACCAGCCCCGCCACCACGCCGGAGCACAGCCCGAGCAGCGACACCTTCCAGCGGAAGATGAACTCGACGATCATCCAGGCAAGGCCGGCCGCGGCCGTGGCAATGAAGGTGTTGGCCATGGCGAGACTGGCGCTGCCGGTCGCTTCGAGCGCCGAGCCGGCGTTGAAGCCGAACCAGCCGACCCACAGCATCGCCGCGCCCACGCAGGTGAGCGTCACGCTGTGCGGAGGCATCGGCTCCTGGCGGAA
Source organism: uncultured Alphaproteobacteria bacterium (assembly GCA_963832445.1). Lineage (GTDB taxonomy): Bacteria > Pseudomonadota > Alphaproteobacteria > Rhizobiales > Hyphomicrobiaceae > AWTP1-13. Next base: position 127,187 of record CAWHUM010000008.1, on the reverse strand, counting down.
ACCGACGCGGCGGCCAAGTATCAGCGCGCCGACCAAGCCGGCGATGCCCGAATTGATATGCACCACCGTGCCGCCGGCGAAGTCGATGGCGCCCCATTGGAATGCCAAGCCCGCGTCGGCCTGTACGGCAGCGAGTGCCTTCTCGGCTTCCGCCTTGGCGGGGCCGGCTGCGGCCTCGGCAACCTTCTTCGCCGCATCGGCGAGCGCGTCCGGGCCGGCCCAGTACCAGACCATGTGGGCGATCGGGAAGTAGACGAAGGTGACCCACAGGCCGATGAACAGCATCAGAGCGGAGAATTTCATGCGCTCCGCGAAGGCGCCGACGATCAGCGCCGGGGTGATGCAGGCAAACGTCATCTGGAAGCAGATGTAGACCAGCTCCGGAATGACGACGCCGTTGGAGAAGGTGGCAACGTTGAAGTCGGGGGTGACCCCCATGAGGAAGATCTTGGAGAGGCCGCCCACGTAGTCGTTGAACGGGCCGCCGGTGAAGGCCAGGCTGTAGCCGTAGAGCACCCACAGGATCGCCACCAGGCAAACGATGGAGAACACCTGCAGCAGCATGGAGACGACGTTCTTGACGCGCACGAGGCCGGCATAGAACAGCGCCAGTCCCGGGATGGTCATCATGAGCACGAACACCGTCGCAACCAGCATCCACGCGGTATCGCCCTTGTTGGGGGTCGGCGCCGGAGCGGCCTGTGCCAGGACGGGGTCGGTCAGGCTGGAGAGCAGGAGGGCAGCAAGCGCTGCAATCGGCACGAAGCGGAAGGCGAAGACGTGCATGTCAGGGTTCCCCCATAAAGCCGCCACCGAAGCGCCCCGCGCCGAGCACGCAAAGCGCTACCGACGTTTCGCAAGACGTGTGCCAGCCGTTAACGAAAAGACTAGTGCTTTGATTTTGCATAAGCGGCGGCCGAATTAGCAGGCAGCCTCTGCCGTCGATGCGGGCAGGCGCATGCTCGCTGGGCAATGCCTGCCTAAAGTGAAGCCATGCCCTGCAGTGGGGTCATGCCATCGCCTGCACACGCCAAGCGCAGGTTGGTGGCGGCCTGATCAGCGATGAGGCGGCCAGCGATCAGAGCTTGAACTCCTCGATCCTGGCGAAGGCGGCGCGCAGGGCATCGGACCAGGCCGAGGACAGCTTGCGGAAGTATTCGTCCTCGGCCTCGATGCGCTTCTCGCGGCGCACGTCGAGGCTGTCGCGCTCGTAGATCAAAAGGTCGATCGGCAAGCCGACCGACAGGTTGGAGCGCAAGGTGGAATCGAACGACAGCAGCGCGAGCTTGGCCGCCTCGCCGAGCCGCATGGTGGGCTGCGCCACCCGGTCGATGATCGGCTTGCCGTACTTGTGCTCGCCGATCTGGAAGATAGGGGGTGTCGTCGGTCGCCTCGATGAAGTTGCCCTCGGGGTAGATGTGGAAGAGGCGCGGCACCTCGTCGCCGATCTGCCCGCCGAAGATGAAATTGGCGTTGAAGGTACGAGCCGCTGTCCTCGAGTGCGGGGCCGTCGCGCCGGCGCACCTCGCGCAGGGCGTCGCCCACGAGACGCGCGGCGCGATAGAGGGAGGGGACGGTGAACAGGCTCTCCGCGCCCGGCGACAGCTCCTCCACCAGCTGCTCGTTGATGAGGCTGATGACGGACTGCGTGACGGCAAGGTTGCCGGCCGACATCAAGACGATGACGCGCTCGCCCTGCTTGCGCCAGTAGTAGCAGCTTGCGGAAGGTGGCGACGTTGTCGTTGCCGGCGCTGGTGCGCGTGTCGGCAGCGAACACCAGGCCGCGGTTGAGTCTGATCGCCACGCAGTAGGTCATGCGGCAGTCCTCGGCGCGCGGGGCAGGCCTTGTGGTGAGGCGTAACGGAGCCTGCGCGTCATTGCTGCGCGCTCTGCTGCTGCTGTTGCACGGCGACGGACACCTCGAGCTTCTCGCCGCCCCCTCCGCGGCGCGAGCCGATGATCGGCGCTGCATAGCTGGCGTCGAGGCCGCAGGCAAGGCGCACGTAGTGGTCGGTGGGGCAGACGCGGTTGGCGACGTCGAAGCCGACCCAGCCGAGCGCCTCCACCCAGGCCTCGGCCCAGGCGTGGTGCGCATCGGCGGGGGCCGCTTCTGCCGTGTCCGCCGCCTCCTCGTCGGGGTCGGGTCCGTCGCCGTGCATGACCAGGTAGCCCGTGACGTAGCGCGCGGGAATCGCCAGGGTGCGCGCCGCCGCGATGAAGATGTGGGCGTGGTCCTGGCACACGCCCTTGCCGTCGGCCAGCGCCTCGGCGGCCTCGGTGTGGGCGTCGGTGGCGCCCTTGACGTACTCGACCCGGTCGCGCACGGCTCCGGCGAGCGCGTGCAGCCGCTGCGATGCTGGTCCTGCTGCCGGAATCGCCCGCTGCGAGCGTCCCGGATGGCCGCGTCGGGGCGGGTCTGCGGCGTCTCCTTCAGAAACACGCGCGGCGGGATCGACCTTGCCGAGATCGGCGACGATGCCGTTGCAGTCTCTTTCGTCTCGACCGTACCGCCCGCCTCGATGACGAGCTCGCTGTGCCGGCCGCTCAGCGTGACGAGGTGCACGGTGTTGCCGAAGCCGTCGCGGAACTGCAGCGGCTCGCCGCAGCCCGGCACCCGCACGTGCCAGTCGACGACGCGCTGGCCCTTGAAGGGCGCCGGCGTCAGCCGCAGGCTCTGCACCGTGTAGCTCACCGGCTCGGCGTAGACGTAGCGTGTGACGTGGCGGACGCTGATCAGCATGAGGCGCGCCGTCGGTGAAGTGGTAGGTGGTGGAGATCTCGCGTGCCCAGCCGGTTGTTGCGGGCGATGAAATCGGCCAGGAACTCGTGCAGGCCCGACTGGAAGATGGTGTCCATGTCGCCGTCGGCGAGGCCGCGCAGGATCTCGCCGGCCAGCGCCTGCGGGCCGTTGACGGTGCCGTAGAAGTGGCCGAGCTCGACCAGCGCCAGCATGATCTCCTCGTAGCAGGAGCGCAGCGAGCGCGGCATCTGCCGGTTGAGGATCAGATAGTCGGCGATGCGCCAGGGCTTGTAGCTGTCCTTGTAGACCCAGCGGTAGCTGCGGTGCGCGGAAACCGAGCGCAGGATCGCTGCCCACTGCACGTTGTCGATCTCGCCGCCGACGATCTCGTTGTGAGGCAGCAGCACGTAGTATTTGACGTCGAGGATGCGCGCGGTGTTGTCGGCGCGCTCCAGGAAGGTGCCGAGCTGGTTGAAGTAGAAGGTGTCGTTGCGCAGGATCGTGTTGAGCAGCGTGCCGCGGAACAGCGCCGAACGCTCCTTGATCCAGTCGAGCAGCGGCGGCAGCGAGTTGGGGGTCATGGCGTCGCCGTCGATGGCCGAGAACTCGAGCCAGGCGCTGTTGAGGCTCTCCCACATCTCGCGCGTCAGCGCGGTGCGCTGGGCGCGCGCGTTGCGGCGCGCGGTGGCGAGGCAGGAATAGACGCTGGAGGGATTGTCGGCGTCGAACAGCACGAAGTTGACGACGTCGCTGGTGTCGTAGCCGCCGTACTTGGCGAGATAGCCCTTGCTCGCAGCCGGCGCTGCGCAAGGTGGAGCGCCACTCCTCGTCCTGGCCGTGGCCCTCGCGCGGCAGCAGCGCGATGCGGTAGCCGACCTCCAGCAGGCGCGCCATGTTCTCGGCGCGCTCGATATAGCGCGACATCCAGAACAGGTCGTTGGCGGTCCTTCCGAGCATGCGTGAGCCCTCCGCTAGGTTGGGTCGAGCGCCAGCGATGCCCCACCCTTCAACGGGCATCAAATGGTGTGGTGTTGGGTCTGCGCTCCGCTTGACCCAACCTACGTTGAAACTTGACCCCTGAAACCTGACCCCTGATCCCTGCATCGCCCTACTCCTGCAGCACCCAGGTGTCCTTGGTTCCGCCGCCCTGGCTCGAGTTGACCACCAGCGAGCCCTCGCGCAGCGCCACGCGCGTCAGCCCGCCCGGAGTCAACCGCACCCGGTCGCCGACCAGCACGAACGGGCCGCAGGTCGAGGTGGCGCTCGGCGATGCCCCGTCTCGACCAGCGTCGGGCAGGTCGAAAGCGCGAGCGTCGGCTGGGCGATGTAGCGGTCGGGCCGGCGCCTTCACCAGCATGCGAAACATCTCGATCTCGTCGCGCGTCGCGGTCGGGCCCGACCAGCATGCCGTAGCCGCCCGAGCCGTGCACCTGCTTCACCACCAGCTCGGAGAGGTGCTCCAGCACGTAGGCGAGATCGTCGGGCTTGCGGCACACATAGGTCGGCACGTTCTTCAGGATCGGCGCGCGGCCCGTGTAGAACTCGACGATGTCGGGCATGTAGGTATAGATCGACTTGTCGTCGGCGATGCCGGCGCCTGGCGCGTTGACGATGGTGAGGCGGCCAGCGCGGTAGACGTCGAAGATGCCGGGCACGCCGAGCACCGAATCGCGCCGGAACACCAGCGGGTCGAGGAAGGCGTCGTCGATGCGGCGGTAGATGACGTCGACCTGCTTCAAGCCCTGCGTGGTCTTCATCATGCAGCGCGCCGTCGGACACGACGCAGGTCCTGTCCCTCCACCAGCTCCACCCCCATCTGGTCGGCCAGGAACGAGTGCTCGAAGTAGGCGCTGTTGTGGATGCCGGGCGTGAGCACCGCCACGGTGGGCTCGCGATCGAGGTTGCGCGGGCGCCACGCTTTCGAGCGTCAGGCGCAGGTTGTCGGGGTAGTCCTCCACCGCCGCCACGCGGTTCCGCGCGAACAGCTCCGGGAACATGTGCATCATGGTCTCGCGGTTCTCCAGCATGTAGGAGACGCCGGACGGCGTGCGCGTATTGTCCTCGAGCACGAAGAACTCGTTCTCGCCCGTGCGCACGATGTCGATGCCGATGACGTGCGAGTAGACCCCGCGCGGCGGGCTCGACGCACATCATCTCGGGCAGGAAGGCCGCGTTCTGGATGATGAGGTCCTCGGGGATGCGCCCCGCCCGGATGATCTCCTGGCGGTGGTAGACGTCGTACATGAAGGCGTTGAGCGCGCGCACGCGCTGCTCGATGCCGGCCGCCAGCCGGCGCCACTCGGCCGCCGAGAGGATGCGCGGGATGATGTCGAACGGGATCAGCCGCTCGGTCGCCGCCTCATCGCCGTAGACGGCGAAGGTGATGCCGGTGCGCCGGAACAGCGCCTCCGCCTCACTACGCTTGCGCTTGAGGTCGTCGATCTGCTGCGTCTGCAGCCACTCGGACACCGAGCGGTAGGGCTCGCGGACTCCCGTCCCGCACCCGTTCATCTCGTCGAAAGCCGCCGGCGATCGCGCGTCCACGTTGTTCCCGCTCTGGCCCAATCCCCCAAGCCGAGGGTGCAAATTTTGGGCAACTGCCACGACACGACAATAGAATGACAGTGAGCGGTTGGCTATCGAGCGCGTGTGCCTCCCCAATGAGCAGGATGTTTATGGGGTAGGCAGCAAATTCTGCTCGCGCCGCCGGGCAATGGCACAGCGGCCACGTTCATATTGTGCCGCGGTTGATCGCGATCGGGAACGCGAGTTGGTCGGGATGCAGGGGGCGGGTCGGCAGCCGAAGGACGAAAGCCCGTTCGGGTGCTGTTTTCAACTTTGCGTTTTGCGCTTCAAGTCGGCTGGCGAGATCAGCACCGAGAACTGCTCGCACCAGATGATGACGCTCTGAAACTTGGAGAGATCGAGGCCAGCCGGGATCGGGTAGCGCTGGCTGCCCTTGAAGGCGCGCAGGCGGCCGAGATCGACGAACATTTCACCCTGCAGCTCGGAGCTGGCGCGGATTGGAGCCTTGGGCACGAGGTAGACGTGGAACTTGGGGCCCGGACCAACCTCGAAGTCTGGCCCGAGGTAGACACTGTCCTGGCGCACGGCAACGCTGCCCTTGCCCCAATGGACGGGGTCGCTCGGGTTGGCGTGGATGAAGGTTCCTTCCGCGACGATGGGAGCACGCGTGTCGGCAACTGTCAGTTGCTCGGCCGCGGGCGGCGGCGGGAACACGAACGGGAACAGGAAGAAGCCGAGCGCCACGCCGAAGCCGGTGCCGAGGGCGCCGCCGGCGAAGAAAATAGCGAGCGAGCGCCACCACATCGACGCTTCCTCCGTCAGCTGTTGATAAGGTCACTCTATACGACAGCGGAGCGGTCACCTCATAACAAGTGCGCACAAGATTGTGGGGCTGGCGTGAGCCCGCGCCCATGGTCCTCGCTTGGCCCGAAGCGGGGCCTCGTTCGCCGGGCTTTGCCGGATACTGTGCATTGTGTGGGCTTCTTGCCGATACGTAATGTGACAATGACCGCGCCTCTGTTAGTGTGCGGGGCGGGCGCAGACTGCCGTATGCTGGACCAATACCTGCGAAGTGATCGCGCAGGGCACAACGGGGGACGGATCTGATCGTGAGCGCAGAAGAGACTTATGCCCGGGCCGCTGCCGCGCGCGACTGGGTGAAAATCCTTGCACGCTACCGCGAGCCGAACCATACGCGCAGCGTGTTCGAGTTGGTGCTGACGGGGGGTTGCTTCGTCGCCTTCTGGGTCCTCACGTGGGCTGCGCTGTGGCTCGGCTACTGGCTGGCCCTGCTCGTGGCCGTGCCGGCCGCCGGCTTTCTGGTGCGCCTGTTCATGATCCAGCACGACTGCGGCCACGGTTCCTTCTTCCGCCAGCGTGCGGCCAACGACTGGGTCGGCCGGGTCATCGGCGTCCTGACGCTGACGCCCTACGACGCTGGCGGCGCGACCCACGCCATCCATCACGCGACCTCGGGCAATCTCGAGCGTCGCGGCATCGGCGACATCACCACGCTGACGGTCGAGGAATATCTGGCGCTCTCGCGCTGGCGCCGTCTCGGCTATCGCCTCTATCGCAACCCGTTCGTCATGTTCGGACTCGGGCCGGCCTATCTCTTCATGCTGCAGCATCGCCTGCCGCTCGAGCGTGCATCGCCGGGCTGGGCATGCCTGGATCAGCACGATGGCGACCAACGTGGCCATCGCCATCGTCATCGCGGCGATGATGTGGGTCGGTCGGCGTCAAGCCGTTCCTCCTCGTGCACCTGCCGATCACCTGCTGGCGTGCGTCGATCGGCGTCTGGCTGTTCTACGTCCAGCACCAGTTCGAGGAGACCTACTGGGCGCGGACCGCCGAACTGGAGCCAGCACGAGGCGGCGCTGCACGGCAGCTCGCACTATGACCTGCCGCGGCTCCTGCGCTGGTTCACCGCCAACATCGGCGTCCACCACGTGCACCATCTATCGAGCCGCATTCCCTACTATCGCTTGCCACGCGTGCTACGCGACTATCCCGAGCTCAAAGGCGTCGGGCGCCTCACGCTGCTGCAGAGCCTTGCCTGTGTGCCGTTGGTGCTTTGGGACGAGGGTCGCCAGCGCCTGATCTCGTTCAGAGACCTGCGCAGGTCGCATCTGCCTGCAACGAAACGCTGAGCGGCCGCAGGGCTTGTCAGGCTAATTGTCGACGGGCGGATTTTGCGGCGCGGCAGGCCTGTGCATCATCAGCCAGAGGCGCACCAGCAGTGCCGCCCCGGTCAAGCCGAATACTACTATCACCGTCGCCAGGATCAGCGCGCGATCGTCGGTTAGCGCGGCGGCAACAAACCCCGCAATGACGCCGAGCGTTACCATTATCGCCACCGCCAGCGTGGCGTCGAAGTAGAGACGGATGGTGTCGAGCATGCGCTTCTCACTCTGGAGTGCAGTTCAGGTCTGCCGCCGAACGAGCTGGCCCTCGCGAGCCACGCGCTCGAAGGCTTCAGCCGAAGACTTGATGCGGTAGGTCAGCTCGCTGTCTTGAGCAGGCAGCAGGCGCAGGACCTTGTATTCCCTGGACGAGGCCGACATGGCCGCCCGCCCGGGGTTGAAGTTGACCAGTTGGCCTACTTTGAACTTGTGCATCGACATCCAACCTGCTTGCGAAGTCCGCTCCCGAACCTAGCCCAGCGCGATGTAGCGGACTTCTCGATCATCACACTAGGCCTAACGGCCCTTCTTGTCGGCGTTGCTCTTGGCACCGCCCATCGCCTGCTTGGGCGCAAACGACGAGGTCTGCGGGGCCGCTTTGGGCTTCTCGGCCTTGGGCTTTCTCTTCTCCCGTCCGCCACGCTGCTCACGGTTTGCCATGCGATGTCTCCATGCCGAGATTGCGATCGAAAGCTGCTGCGCAGTCCGTCCGCGACCGGGGTTCCAACAGGGCTCGGTAGGTGGTTCCCGGCGCACAGCGGCGTGCACCTTGCCGGAGTTGACTGATCAAAAAACGGGGCTAGCCGCGATCGGATCGCGAGGACTCGAGCGTCCATCGGGCGCACCATTCACAGTACGCCGTTGGCCGGCGCGCGTCATTACATTCTTTTTTTGCCGACGCCCGCGGCTCGAAAGGTCGGGCAATTGCACACGAATTGATGCAGCAACGGGTTCGGCCAGGCTCTATCTGCTTGTATTTTATCCTATCGAAGTGCATATGTATCAATGCCGGTGCGGTCCATAGTGGGCCGCGCATCACTTTTTGGTTGGACACTCGCCGTCACCGGCCATGTGCCTTTCCCGAACCTGCTTGCCGGGCCCAGGTGGCCCATGTTCGGCCGGCTCCACTTCACGCGCAGCGGAAAGGCGTATCTCCCGTGAAAATCAACGGAACGGTCAAGTTCTTCAACGTTGCTAAGGGCTTTGGGTTCATTGCGCCAGAGGACGGCTCCAAGGACGTGTTCGTGCATGCGACGGCGCTGGAGGCCGCAGGCATCAAATATCTCAACGAGGGCGACAAGGTTTCGTTCGTCTTGGTCGACGACCGGAAAGGTCGCGGCAAGCAGGCCTCGGAGATCGAGAAGGCTTAGCTGACGTCCGTGTAAGTCGGGCGCCGTTCAACTCAGCAAGCATGGCTGCAGCAGTACGCGCGGCCATGACAACTATTGAAGGCAGTCCATGACAACCATCTCCGATCGCAGCAAAGCGCTGCGCGGCACCAAGCGTGTCTGCCAGGCATGCGAGGTGCGGTTCTACGATCTGGCGCGCGACCCCATCGTGTGCCCGGCGTGCGGCGCTGTGTACACGCCGGCCCCGGCGCCGGTCGCGCCTCCCACCCCGTCCTACACCGGCAAGACCGGCTGGCGCAGAGGCGTCAAGCGCGAGGAGCCAGTGGCGGCCGTGCCCGAAGAGGTGCCCGAGGCCCCCGAGGTCGAGGAGGAGGAGGCGGCGGACGAGCCTGCGGCCGTGGGTCCCGACGAGGACATTGTGCTGGAGCCGGAGGCCGACGACACGGACGTGTCCGACCTGGTCGGCCATGACGACAAGGACGCCAAGGAGCGCTGAGGCTACCGCTGCGCCGGTTGGTCGGCTGCGGCGGTTGCGACTTACTCGAGGGAGAGGCACGGGTTGGCATGCGCCTGTTGATGAGCGTCGCGCTGTTGCTCGTGACCGCGAGCTTCGCCATGGCGCAGGTCGCGCCCCCGAAGCCGCCGGCGGCCAAACTCTCCGCCCACGAGGAAGCATTGGCCCGTGAAAAGGCGCACGTAGCCGCCGTGATCAATTGCGAAGAGATGTGGGACCGCGGGACGCACATGAGCAAGCAGGCCTGGTCGCGCACGTGCCGGCGCGTGCAGGATCGGTTCCGCAGGGACGAGCTCAGATAGCCGCGGGGCCCCCTCAATTCGGCCTTTGCGCCTGCGCCTCCAGCAGCGCGATCAGGCGGTCGAGCTTGTTGTCGATCTGACCCAGATGATAGGCGATGTACTCGGCGGCATTGGCCATGCGCCGGTCGACCTGGCTCAGCGTGTCGGGCGAGGGGTCCGGCAGAAACTCGGCCTCCATGTCAGCCCTCACGCGGTCCTTGATCGCATCGGAATCCATTGCCTGCTCCTCGGCTTGTAAACGTGTCGGGAAACCCGCGCCGTGACGGATCGGTGCGCCAGTCCGCACGCGCGAGCCTAGCACGGCTCGGGGCCCCCGCCGGCACAAACTGGAGTGCGCAGGAAACGGGTGGCGCGCATGGCAACTCGCGCTAGGCTGCAAGTGCGATCACGGACGCGAAAGTGGTTGTGGCGCCAGTTGCCGACCGTTTTCGCAAGCGCAGGGCGCACGCACCTCGCGCGAACAACAAGGCCACCCAATGCACACCGCAACGCGCACCTCGCGCGACACCGCCACCGCCACACAAACGCGGCCGCAACCATCCCTCGACTGGGCCCGCATCGCCGCCGAGCTCGACCAGCACGGTTGCGCAACCACGGGCCCCTGCTGTCGCGCGATGTGTGCGGCGAGATCGCCGCCCTTTACGCAACCGAGTCCCCGTTTCGCAGCCGCATCGTCATGGCGCGGCACGGCTTCGGCCGCGGCGAGTACAAGTATTTCGCCTATCCCCTGCCGCATCGCGGTCGCGGCGCTGCGCAGCGCGCTCTATCCGCGCCTGGCCGACGATCGCCAACCGCTGGAACGAGGCGCTGGGCGATCGCCGGTGCGCTACCCGGCCGAGCATGCCGAATTCCTCGCCCGCTGCCACGCCGCCGGCCAGACGCAGGCCGACGCCGCTGCTGCTGCGCTACGGCCCCGGCGACTACAACTGCCTGCACCAGGACCTCTACGGCGAGCACGTCTTCCCGCTGCAGGTCGCGATCCTGCTCTCGCGCGCCGGGCAGCGACTTCACCGGCGGCGAGTTCGTGCTGACCGAGCAGCGCCCGCGCATGCAGTCGCGCGCCGAGGTGGTGCCGCTGCGCCAGGGCGACGGCGTGATCTTCCCCGTGCACCACCGCCCGGTGCAGGGCACGCGCGGCGTCTACCGCGTCAACATGCGCCACGGCGTCAGCCGCCTGCGCTCGCGGCCGCCGCCACACGCTCGGGCATCATCTTCCACGACGCGAAGTGACCGCGCCCGCTCAGCAGGATTACCGCGCCGACCAACCTTTGGGCCCGGACTGCCGTGTCCGCTTTCGGTCTTCTCTAGCCGAACGAGGCATGGGGCACGGTCGAATGTGACCCAGGTGGCAACCGGCTACCCCTGCCGCGCCACGTTGGCGATGCGGGTCGGCACGCCGAACTCGCGACGGCAAACGCGTGCCAGCATCGCGATGCCTTCCCGGATCTCCTCATGCGTCGGATTGGCAAAGCACAGCCGCGTGCGTGTCCGCCCCCGCGCCTTGTCCACTGACCACTCCGGCCCGGCGTTGATGGCGACGCCCTCGGCCAGCGCTGCCTGCGCCAGCTTCGTGGTGTCGACGGTGTCGGGCAGCTTCACCCACAGGAACATGCCGCCCGGCGGCTCGGTGAACTCCGCCGCCGTGCCGAACTGCTCGTTGAGCGCCTCCATCAGCGTCGTGAGCTTGGCGCGCAGGCCGCGGTTGAGCGCCGGCACGTGCGCCGCAAAGTGCGCCGGGCAGTATTCGCCGAGCACCATCTGCTCCAGCGCCCCGCTGCCCGCGTCCGTCTTGAGGGCCTGGATGCGCGCCAGCACCTCCCATTTGGCCACCACGTAGCCCACCCGCAGCGCCGGCGCGATCGACTTGGAGAACGAGCCGATGTGGATGATGCCCTCGCCGCCAGCAAGAGCGTACAGCGCCGGCGGGCGCCGGCCGGTCCACACAAGGTCCGAGTAGCATTCGTCCTCGAAGATCGGCACGCCGTGCGCGCGCGACAGTGCCAGCAGCTCCGCCCGCCTCGCCTCGCTCAGGATGGCGCCGGTCGGATTGTTCACCGTTGGGATGGTGTAGATGTACTTCGGCTTGATGCCCCGGCGCTTGCAGTCCTCCAGCGCGGCGGAAAGCGCATCGGTGCGCATGCCGTCCTGGTCCAGCGGCACGCCGATGACGTTGGCGCCGATGCGCGCGAGCCGGGACAGCGTGCCGCCGTAGTTGTCCTCCTCCACCAGCACCGTGTCGCCGCGTGCCAGCAGCAGCGAATTGACGAGGTCGAGCCCCTGCAGTGAGCCCGAGGTGATGAGGACCTCGTCCGCCGTGCAGGCGATGCCGGCGTAGCCCTTGAGCTTCTTGACCAAGAACTCGCGCAGCGGCCGGTAGCCGAGCGGCCCGCTACGGAGCCCATAGGTGGAAAGCGTGCGCCCCTCGCGCTTGAGAACCGCCGTTGCCGCGGCGATCAGCTCATCCACGGGCACGTGCTCGGGGTCGATGTGGCCGCCAACGAAATTGTACTTCGGCGCTCCCGTGTAGCGCGCCGCCGGCGCCGGCTGGTTGGGCGCCAGCAGCGGCGCGAAGTCGAACGGCGAGGTGGTCATGGAGGACGTTCCCGTGGGTCTTATCGTGCTTGCATTTCCATACCACCCGGGCGGCGATGTTGCCTACCCGCGGAAGGGCAGACGCATCGAGAACACCGATACTGTTGTCGCGGGATTTTGCCATCATTAGCCGATGCGTCGCGAGATTTCTTCCGTGGCGCCGCTGCGTTGTGCTTCCAGCATTGCCACCTCGCGGCGCGTGATTTTTGTGATGCGAAGTAGGGGGAGGCAATATGCTTTACGACCAATGCGGCTGATTCTATTCCGCGAGGCCAGAGATGCTGTCCCATATCGTGAAGGCACTCTATGCAGAGGCTCCGACAAAGCCCCTGTTCCACTACACGTCCTTGGAGGGATTAAAGGGGATTGTGTCCACGCGCACCCTTTGGGCTAGTGAGATCCGGTATCTTAACGACTTAGAGGAACTGCGTCACATCAACGGGTGGCTCCAACATGAGCTCTCTCGACGGTTGCACGACAAAGACAACTGCGCTGAGCACATCCGCAACGTGCTCGAACAGCTCTCGCTGTGGTTGCCCGCGAGACTGAGAGATGGGCCTATGCTGTTCGTCGCGTCCTTCACAGAGAACGGCAACTTGCTCAGCCAGTGGAGAGGATACTGTGCTAATGGAAGTGGAGTGAGCATAGGGTTCGCTCCAACGAAAATCATAATGCAAGCTGCGTCTAGTGAGTATTTGATTGCACGATGCCTTTATGGCGGCGACGAGAAGAGGTCACTCGCCCGGGGCATTGTAGATGCCGTCCTGCATCGCGCAGCAGAGGTTGGTCCCTCTGGCAGGGCCCACCCCGACAATTCCTACCATCATGTTTTTCAGGAAGCCGAGCCGGACCTACTAAGGATAGCTGCGCTAATAAAGGACCAATCGTTTCATGAGGAGGTGGAGTGGCGGTTGGTCTCGCCGATCCAGAATAACTACGTTACCGCCCCCATCGAATATCGGGCAGGCAAAACCATGCTCATCCCCTACATCGAGTTTCCGCTGGCTCGGAATAACCAGGGGGGTGCATGGTTCGACCTTGTTGTCGTCGGTCCGACACCTGAACCCAACTTCGCAATCGGATCGGTTTCCCGCTTCTTGTCGCGGGCAGGCATACATCCGATGGTCTCGAATTGCATGATACCCTACAGAAGTTAGACGGCCCCGGAGTTGCCGAAACAAAGCAATGACTGCGAAACTCGAGTATCCCGTCCTGATCGAGCCTCTCTCTGTGGAGGATGGCGGGGGTTTTTTGGCGACCGTCCCGGATCTGCCGGGCTGCATGTCGGACGGTGAAACACCGGAAGAAGCCCTGGCAAATGTGCGCGACGCTGCCGCGGCCTGGATCGACGAAGCCCCGTGCGCTCGGCCGCACCATACCGGCCCCGTCCGCACGTCACGTGGCTGCCGAGTAGGCCTACGCTACCCCCGCGCCTTCGCTCAACCCGCCACCCATGCAGGATCGGCCCGGTGTAGTCGTTGCGGATCTGCCGCGCGGCAGCGCACCCTTGACGGGCCGCATCGGGCCCCGCTTACCATTGCTGCCAAGCAGCCCAAGGCGATGCGCGACCGCGTGGCCCGGTGGGCAATAAGCCTACCGGGGGAAACCAGTGCATCTCTTGGGCGCAACGCTGGCGGTCCTCTCTGCGGCGACGTTCGCCCTCACCAACGCCGCCGGCCGCCGCGGCGTCATCACCGGCACCGCGGCACAAGGCATGGTCATCAGCTTGCCCGTGGGCCTCGCATGCTTTGTGGCGCTCGCGCTGCTCACGGGCGCTTACCGCGACTTCGGCCGCCTCAGCGGCGCCGCCCTTGCATCTCTATCGGCTGCGGGCGTTCTGCATTTCGTGCTCGGGCGATACTGCAATTTGCGGGCGAGCCAGGCAGCGGGCGTCAATCTCACGGCCCCGGTGATGCAGCTCAATGCCGTCGTTACGCTCGTCCTGGCTGTGGTCGTTCTCCGCGAGCCCTGCACGATGCTGCAGGTCGCCGGCGCCGTGCTGATGGTCGCGGGCTCTCTCGTTACCCAGCGTGCCTCGCAACCCGCCGCCGCGGCCAGGCCGCATGATCTGCCGGTGTTCACGCCGCGCGTCGCTGCGGGTTTCTTCTTCGCCTCGATCGCCGCGCTAGCATACGGCACCTCGCCCATCATCATTCGCCAGGCTCTGGACGGGGCTGGGCCGCTCGGCGGGCTCTTCGGCGGCTCCGTCGCCTACGCGGCAGCGACCGTGGCGGTTGCCTTTGGGTTCCTCATCCCTTCCTTGCGCCACAACGTGATGAAAGTGAGCGGCGAGAACGCCCGCTGGTTCGTCTACTCGGGCATCTTCGTGGCGGCCGCCCAGGGGTTCCTCTATTCAGCGCTGGCCGTCGCGCCCATCATGCTCGTCATTCCCCTGCTGCAGCTCTCCCTGGTCTTCCGGTTCCTGTTCGCGCTGCTGCTCAACCCTCACCACGAGGTGTTCGGCTTCCTGGTCGTGTTCGGCACCGTCGTATCGATCGCCGGCGCCTGCGCCGTCTCCATCGACACGAATTTCATCCTGCAGTGGCTCGCCATCCCCGAACCCCTCGCCGCCATGCTGCGAGTCCGACTTTGACCGCTGCCTGCCATTGACAGGCTTCTCGCCTTGCGTTCCCGGAAGCCGAGCCCGGCTCTCGAGCCGAGGCGAGGCTATCCGGGATCTTTACGCCTCGCGAAATTGGACACGCCGTCGTCTAATCCCGCGCCTTCGCCTCCACCCGCCGCGCATCCAGGATCGGCTCCGTGTAGCTGTTGAAACACGCCACCGCGGACCGGGCCTCCTGGTATTCGGCCCGAGTTTGCGCGATCAGTTCGGCCGCAGGCATGATCCGATCAACCCCCGAGACGCTATGCCCCGCACTCCACACGTCGCGCCAGCGCTTCGGGCGATCGGACCGCCCGTCGACACTGATGTCCTTTGCCACATCGATCGCGCCGCGTGCGGGCAAGTTGGACGGGTCGAGCCCGGCGGCAACGATTGACGGCCGCAGCACGCTGGTTTCCAGGCCGGTGAAGGCACGGGTCAGAAGAACGTCATCAGCCGTGCTGCCCACCAGCATCTCCTTGTAAGCAGGGTTGGCCATGCTTTCACGGGTGGCGATGAATTTCGTGCCCATGTACGCCACGCTGCAGCCCATCACCTGCGCGGCAAGCAGCGCGTGTCCGTCGCTGATGCCTCCGGCAAGCACGAGCGGTCCATCATAGAAGGCGCGCACGGCGCGAACGAAGGCGAGCGGATTGAGCCATCCCGTCTGGCCGCCCGCGCCGGCCGTGAGCAGCACCAGTCCGTCGGCACCGGCCTGGACCGCCTTTTCTGCGTGTCGAATGGAGGCCACATCAGCCAATACCAGCGCACCGTGGTCGTGAAGCTTGTCCAGCACGGCATCCGGGGAGCCCACGCTGGTGATGACGATCTCGGGCGCATGCCGGCACAGCACGTCGAGGTCCTCGGCAAGACGGGTGTTGGACTTGTGCACAATGAGATTGGCGCAGATTGGAGCCGCTCGACGTCCCGATATGCCTTCACGCTGGACGATCTGGGAGCGCATGTCGCGCATCCATTGATCCAGCTCTTCGCTGCTGCGGCAGTTGGCGGTCGGGAAGGCGCCGATCACGCCTTCTGTGCAACTCGCGACGACCAGGTCGATGCCTGACACCAGAAACATGGGTGCCGCGATCAACGGGAGACTGAGACGAGGACCGAAGCGCTCCAGTTTTGGATCGGACAAGCTCGAGCTCCCATGCCGCAAGACTTTGTCGGCAAACGTGCCCCCCGTATACTGTCCGGCAAAGAGAGGCAACGCGCAATGTCTGCCTCCACGGGAGGACGCAATGAACGATCTCGTCCATAGCGGGCCGACAACGGTCATGCAGGCGCTGCGCGCCTTGGCACGTTATCCAGAGCGCACAGCGTTTGCGTCTGGCGACTCCAAACTGAGCTACAGGGCGGCGCTGGATCTGATCGGCCGCATGCAGGCGGTGATCGGCGCCAGCAAGCTAAGGCGGGGGGAGCGCGTCGCCATACTCACTGCAAATAGGGGGGAGTCGTGGTGCGCCAGTATCGCGGCGCAAGCCGCGAGGCTGAGCATTACCTGGCTCCATCCGTTGGCGTCGTTGCAGGATCAGATCGAGCAGATCGAGGATGGGGAGTGCACGGGGCTGGTTGTGGACGCCGCCAGCTTTCTCGAGCGCGGAAGCGATCTCGCTTCGCGGGCCGGCAATGTCACAGCGCTCTATACGCTCGGGCCGGCGGACTACGGGACCGACCTGCTCGCGGCCGCGGCCGAGGCAGGCACAGCGACGGTGCGAGACGTCTCGAACGCCACAGACATATCGATCCTGAACTACACGGGCGGCACGACCGGAAAATCCAAGGGGGCATTGCGCACCCAAGCGCAGGTCGCCTCCTATGTCTCCACCATTGTGGCCGACTTCGAAATTCCCATGGCGCCGCGCTACCTGGTCATTGCGCCCATGAGCCACGTCGCAGGTACCAAGATCCTTCCGACGCTGATGTTGGGCGGCACCGTGCACCTTCTGAAAGCCTTCGATCCCGAGGCGGTTCTTGCAGCAATTGCCCGCGAGCGGATCAATTTCACGCTGCTCGTGCCGACAATGATCTACGTTCTCCTGGATCACCCGGCGCTGGACCGCACCGATCTGTCGTCTCTGGATTTGCTCCTCTACGGCGCCTCGCCGATGTCGCCGACCCGTCTCGTCGAGGCGCTGGAGCGGATCGGGCCGGTCTTGTCACAGCTCTATGGACAGACGGAGTGCTACCCAATCGCGGTGCTGCGCAAGGGCGATCATGACAAGGCGCGGCCGGAGCTGTTCGCGTCCTGCGGCGTTCCAGTTGCGAGTTGCGATGTTCGGATACTGGACGACGGCGATCAGGAGGTCGCGCTAGGCGTGCCGGGTGAGATTTGCGTGCGTGCGGCACATGCAGTCACGTCGTATTGGAAGCGGCCGGACACGACGCAAGAGCTGTTCCGGAATGGCTGGCTGCACACAGGCGACATCGCACGCCAGGACGAGCGAGGCTACCTCTACATCCTGGATCGCAAGAAGGACATGATCGTCACCGGCGGGTTCAACGTCTACCCGCGCGATGTGGAAGACGCCTTGTCGATGCACCCCGACGTGGCAGTAGCGTGTGTGATCGGCATTCCCGATGCGAAATGGGGCGAAGCGGTGTGTGCGGTGGTGGTGCCGAAGCCCGGCACCGACCCAAGTGCGGAAGCACTCGTGCAACTCGTCAAGGAGCACAAAGGTCCCGCGCATGCCCCCAAGCGAGTGGATTTTGTCGACCGGCTGCCCCTGACCGCGGTTGGCAAAGTCGACAAGAAGGTCGTGCGTGCCCGCTATTGGGCCGGCCGGGAACGCATGGTCGGCTAGGACGAGGCCGAACCGTGGCAAGCGCTGCCCGTCTGGGTCTTCAGCCCTACCCCCGCGCCTTCGCCTCCGCCCGCCGCGCATGCAGGATCGGCTCGGTGTAGCCGTTCGGCTGCTCGCGGCCCTTGAACACCAGGTCGCACGCCGCCTGGAACGCCACCGACGCGTCGAAATTCGGCGCCATCGGCCGATACAGCGGGTCGCCCGCGTTCTGCCTGTCCACCACCGCCGCCATGCGCCGCATGGTCTCCATCACCTGGGCCTCGCTGGCGATGCCGTGATGCAGCCAGTTGGCGATGTGCTGGCTGGAGATGCGCAGCGTCGCGCGGTCCTCCATCAGGCCGACGTTGTTGATGTCGGGCACCTTGGAGCAGCCGACGCCCTGGTCGATCCAGCGCACCACGTAGCCCAGGATGCCCTGCGCGTTGTTGTCGAGCTCCTGCTGCACCTCCTCCGCCGACCAGTTCACGCCGGTCGGCCACGGGGATGGTGAGGATATGGTCGAGCGAGGCGCGCGGTCGCGAGCGCAGCTCGGCCTGGCGCTCGGCCACGTCCACCTTGTGGTAGTGCATGCGCGTGCAGCGTCGCCGCCGTCGGCGAAGGCACCCAGGCCGTGTTGGCGCCGGCCTGCGGATGCGCGATCTTCTGCGCCATCATGTCGGCCATGCGGTCGGGCATCGCCCACATGCCCTTGCCGATCTGCGCGTGGCCCGGCAGTCCGCAGGCAAGCCCGATATCCACGTTCCAGTCCTCGTAGGCCTTGATCCAGGCGGAAGCGCGCATGTCGCCCTTGCGGATCATCGGCCCGGCTTCCATGGAGGTGTGGATCTCATCGCCCGTGCGGTCGAGGAAGCCGGTGTTGATGAAGCACACGCGATGCCGCGCGGCGCGGATGCATTCCTTGAGGTTGACGGTGGTGCGCCGCTCCTCGTCCATGATGCCCATCTTCAGCGTGTTGCGCTTGAGGCCGAGCGCGTCCTCCACGCGATCGAACAGCTCGTTGGCGAAGGCCACCTCGTCGGGCCCGTGCATCTTCGGCTTGACGATGTAGACGGAGCCCGCGCGGCTGTTGCGGAACGCGCCGGTGCCCTTGAGGTCGTGCATGGCGATGAGCGACGACACTACGCAGTCGAGAATGCCCTCGGGAACAGGGTTGCCCTCGCGATCGAGCACGGAGGCGTCCATCATCAGGTGGCCGACGTTGCGCACCAGCAGCAGGCTGCGGCCCTGGCAGCACCAGCTCGCCGCCGCCATCGGGCGTGGTATAGACGCGGTCCGGATTGAGCCGCCGCGTCATGGGCGCGCCAGCCTTGACGAAGTCCTCGACCAAGGTGCCGCGCATCAGCCCCAGCCAGTTGCGGTAGGCCGCCACCTTGTCGTCCGGGTCGACCGCCGCGATCGAATCCTCCAGATCGACGATGGTGGTGATGGCGGCTTCCAGCATCACGTCTGCGACGCCCGCGATGTCCGCCTTGCCGATGTAGTGCCTGTTGTCGATCTGGATCTCGATGTGCAGCCCGTTGTGCTTCAACAGGATGGCGCGGGGCTCGGAGGGATTGCCGCGAAAGCCCACGAACTGCGAGGGGTCGGCAAGACCCACGATCTTGCCGGCGCTGTCGATGCCGGCCATCCGCGCGGCGCTGTCGAGCCAGGTCTCGTCGATGCTCTCGAAGCTGACCACCAGCTGGTCGTCACGCACGGCATAGCCGCGCACTTTGCGTGCGAGCCGGTGACGAGCGGCGCCACCTCGTCCAGGAACCGCTTGGTCCACTGGAACACCTTGTTGCCGCGCACGGGATTGTAGCTGCCGCCGCGCGTCGCCCCGCCATCTTCGGAGATGGCGTCCGTGCCATAGAGCGCGTCGTAGAGGCTGCCCCAGCGGGCGTTGGCGGCGTTCAGCGCATAACGAGCGTTGGTCACCGGCACGACGAGCTGCGGCCCGGCGATGCGGGCGATCTCGGCATCGACGTTGGCGGTGTCGACGGCGAAGTCCGGCCCCTCGGGCACGATGTAGCCGATCTCGCCGAGGAAGGCCTTGTAGGCGGCGAGGTCGAACGGTTTGCCTTTGCGGGCGCGGTGCCAGTCGTCGATTCTTGCCTGCAGCGCATCGCGCTTGGCGAGCAGCGCCCGGTTCTTGGGCGCCAGGTCGTGCACGATGCGGTCGAGCCGCGTCCAGAAGCCTGCTTCCGGCACGCCGGTGCCGGGCAGCACCTCCTTGTTGATGAAATCGTAGAGGACCTTGGCGACGCTCAGGCCGTCGACGACCACGCGCTCGGTCATGCCTTCCCAGCTCCATCTCTTTGCGTGGGCTCGGCTACCACACGTTCGGCCACCAGTTGATCGATTTCCGCAGCCGCGTAGCCCGCTTGCTCGAGAATTTCCCGGGTGTGCTGCCCGTACACGGGTGCTGAGGACGCGACCGTGCCCGGCGTAGCCGAGAACTTGATCGGCAACCCCAGCGTCTGCACCTGCCCGGCCCGCGCGTGCTCGACTGTCGGCACCATGTCGCGCGCCTCGGTCTGAGGGTGGGCGTGCATCTCCTGGACAGACAGCACGGGTCCCGCCGGTACCCCCGCCTTCTCCAGCAGCGCCAGCCATTCCGCCGTGCTGCGCTGTTTGAAGTGGGGCGTCAGCGCCGCAACTAGCGCCGGCAGATTGGCCATGCGGCCGGCGTTCTCGGCAAAGCGCGCATCGCCCTTGATTGCCGGCGCACCGAGCACCTCGAGGAACTGCCGCCAGGTCTTTTGGTTGGAGGCGCCGAGCGTAATCCAGCCGTCGCTCGTCTCGAACGCCTGGTAAGGTGCAGTCGAGCGGGTGGCCGGAGCCCAGCGGCCCTGGCGAAACGCCGGTCGCAAACGCTATCGCCGACTGCCAGTAGGTCTGGATGATGCCGGCCTCGAACAGCGAGGTATCGACGCGCTGCCCCTCGCCCGTCTTGAGCCTGTGGGTGTACGCAGCAGCGATGCCCATGCAAGCAAGCAGCCCCGCGGTGATGTCGGTGATCGGCGCGCCGACCTTAACCGGCGGACGGCCCGGCCCTTCGCCCGTGATGTACATCAGGCCCGACATGCCCTGCGTGACGAGGTCGAAGCCACCCTGGTCGGCAAGCGGCCCCGTGCGGCCGAAACCCGACACCTCGCAATAGATGAGTCCTGGATTGATGGCCTTGAGCGTCTCATAGCCGACGCCCAGCTTCTCCATCGTGCCCTTGCGGTAGTTCTCGATCAGCGCATCCGCGCCCTTCACCAGCCGCTTCAGCACCTCCTGGCCCTTGGGCTGCTTGAGGTCGAGCGCGATCCCGCGCTTGTTGCGGTTCATCATCATGAAGGCGGCAAACTCGCCGGCGATCGCTGGGGGCAGAATCTGCCGGCTGTCGTCGCCGATGGGGATGCGCTCGACCTTGATGACGTCGGCACCCATGTCGGCCAGCATTAGTCCGCACACGGGCCCGGCCATCACATGAGACAGGTCGAGGACGCGCATGCCCGCCAGCGGGCCCTGATGCCGAGGTGCTGTCATGGCCTTGCTCCCGAGCCCCGCACTATGTCCACAGCCTCGATGGTCCCTCGGCCACGAGCCCCAGCTCTGCGTCCGCGGGCAGCGGGGCGAAGAAGGCTTCCAGCATCGCCGGCGTCACGGCCTCCAGCCGAGGAGGATTCCAGCGCGGTGTCTTGTCCTTGTCGACGATCAGAGCGCGCACGCCCTCCAGAAACTCGCCGTGCTCGTAGAGCCGCACCGTGAGGTGGTACTCCATGTTGAGGCACTCTTCGAGGGAGACGAAATCGCGCGCGCGCCGCAGCGCCGCCAGCGTGAGCTTGAGGGAAAGGGGAGACTTCGTGCGCAGTTCCGCGAGTGTCTCCACCGCCCACTCGCCCGGCATGCCTTCTAGTGCCGAGACGATGGCCTCGACCCGATCGAAGGCAAAGGCCCTATCGATGGCGGGCGCCAGATCGTAGAGCCAGGATTGCGGCGCTTCATCGGTGGTAGAATTGTTGCGGATCATTGCGCCGTCCGGGTGGCCGTCGGCCGTCATCTCGGCCAGCGCGCCGGGCAGGCGCTCGAGCATGATCAGGGCGTTGGCGAACCCAAGATCCAAGGCTTCGGCTCCATTGAATTGCCGCCCGGTCAACGCGAGGTACGTGCCGGTCTCCTTGGACATGCGACGCCTCTGGGGCGCATGCGACAGCAGCCACGTGCCGCCGACGTCCGGGATCAGGCCGATGCCGGTCTCCGGCATGGCGAGCCGCGACCGCTCCGTGACGATGCGGTGGCTGCCGTGGGCCGACAGTCCGATACCGCCGCCCATGACGATCCCGTCCATGATCGCAACGTAGGGCTTGGGGTAGCGGCCGATCAGCGCATTGAGCCGGTATTCCTCACGCCAGAACGCGCGCGCAACCCCCGAGCCCTCGCTGCGCGCGTCATAAAGCGAGCGCACATCGCCGCCGGCGCACAATCCGCGGTCACCTGCCCCATCCAGCAGCACGAACTCCACCTTCGGGTCGTCGCGCCATTCGGTGAGCGCATTCCAGATGCGCCCGACCATGGCGTAGGTGAGCGCGTTCAGCGCCTTCGGGCGGTTCATGGTGATGCGCCCGGCCCGGCCTTCACGCCGGATCAAGACGTCGTCACTTGCCGCTGGCTGCATCATGGTTCCTTGACTTTCCCTGTAGACTGGGGATTAGCGGTCTCGCGGCAACGGTGCAATCCGGCTGCGGCAAATGGTTTTGGCGGGCGGCATGACTGTTTGGCAGAAAATAACTGATTTCGCGAACGCCGTCGGCGATGCCGGTAACAGCGTTCTCGACGACTTGGCGCACGTCTTCGGCCTCGGGCGTGATGCGGGCGAGCCGCAAAACGACGTGGCGTTTACCATCGGCGTCATTGCCCTATCGGCGAAGATGGCCAAGGCGGACGGCATCGTCTCGCCGCTGGAGGTGGCGGCCTTCAAGCAGGTGTTCCAATCCTCGCCGGACGAGGCGAGCCACGTCGCCCGCATCTTCAACCTCGCCAAGCAGGACGTAGCGGGCTACGAGACCTACGCCGACCAGATCGCCGCCCTCCTCAAGGACGACAAGAAGCTGCGCCAGGACGTGCTCGAGGGCCTCATGCACGTGGCCACTGCCGACGGCGGCATGCATCCCAAGGAGGACACGTTTCTGCGCGACGTCGCCCACCGCTTCGGCTTCTCCGAGAGCGAATACCGCTTCTTCCGCGCCCGCTTCGTGGTCGACAACGACAACCCCTACGACGTCCTCAAGCTGAGCCCGGAGGTCAGCGATGCGGAGATCAAGGCGCAATACCGCAAGCTCGTTTCCGACAACCACCCAGACAAGCTGATGGGCCGCGGCGTGCCGGCGGAGTTCGTGGAGATTGCCACCCGCAAGCTCGCCGCCATCAACGCCGCCTACGATGCCATCGCCAAGGAACGCGGGCTTTGATCGCCCGGGCCGACACTCGTCTTGCCTGCGAGTTCGTCCCCTCGCCCAACTTCGGCCCGCGGCGGGGCGGCCTGCGTCCCGCCATCCTGCTGCTGCACTACACCGGCGTGCCGACCGCCGCGCAAGCCATCGACTGGCTCACCCGTGTGGAGAGTCAGGTCTCCTGCCACTACGCCATCGACGAGGAGGGCCGCATCACCCAGATGGTGGCCGAGGAGATGCGGGCCTGGCACGCGGGTGAGGCGATTTGGGTCGGCGAGCGTGACATCAACTCCGCGTCCATCGGCATCGAGATCCACAACCCCGGCCATGACGGCGGCTATCCCGACTACCCCGAAGTGCAGCTGAAGGCCGTCGAAGCCCTGTGCAAGGACATCATTGCCCGCCATGGCATCGTGCCCGAGCGCGTGCTGGCGCACTCCGACGTCGCTCCCGGCCGCAAGCAGGACCCGGGCGAGAAATTCCCCTGGGCCCGGCTTGCCGCCGCCGGCATCGGCCATTGGGTGGAACCCGCCCCGGTGATAGCGGCCGAGCCGGGCCTCGCCATCGGCGTGGCGGGCCCGCTGGTGGCGGACGTGCAGACCCTGCTCGCCCGCTACGGCTACGGCATCGACGCGACCGGCCTCGTCGACGGCAGGACCGAGCAGGTGGTGGCCGCCTTCCAGCGCCACTTCCGCCAGGCCCGCGTCGACGGCCGCATCGACCAGTCCACCATCACCACGCTGCAGCGGCTGCATCGCGGCTCTGCCGCAGGGCTCCCCAGTCGCCTGAGCCTTGGCAACGGAGCATGGTTGACGATGGAAGCAATTGCCGGTCGGGCGGGTCGTTCGTTATGATGACCTATGGTTGCAAGAGACGAAGCGCTCCGAATTCTGCGAAAGCACAAAGCTGAGCTGAAGGCCCAAGGCATTCGGCGCGCAGCTGTATTCGGTTCCGTCTCGCGCGGCGAGGCTGGGCGCGGCAGTGATCTCGATGTCCTGATCGAAATT
This sequence comes from uncultured Alphaproteobacteria bacterium, assembly GCA_963832445.1. Taxonomy (GTDB): domain Bacteria; phylum Pseudomonadota; class Alphaproteobacteria; order Rhizobiales; family Hyphomicrobiaceae; genus AWTP1-13. Next base: position 103,139 of record CAWHUM010000008.1, on the reverse strand, counting down.
GAGGACGTCAATAGTCTGACGGTGTTCGACTTTGTCCGCATCAAGCGTGCGGTCGCGGACCTGTTCTCTGGCCGCGTCGACGTCGTCAACGCCGGCTCTTTGAAGCGCGAAATAAGCGATTCGGCCGGACGCGACGCTGTCGATGCCTTCTAGGGGTCCGGTTCGGCTTGAGTCCGCCGCACGTGCTCCGCGATCCGCTGCGCCACCTCGGCCGCGTGGGTCGCGATCATGAAATGCGCCGCTCCCTCGACCAGGGTGAACGCCGCGCCGGGGATATGCTCGCCCAGCAGCTCGTTGGCGCGGCGCGGAGCGGGGTGACTGGCCGTGCCCGTCATGACCAGCGTCGGCACCTCCAAGCTTGCCAGCGCCGCCGGTGTCAGCGGAAAGCCGCGCGCGCTGGTCCAGTCGACAATATTCACGTGCGTCGTCTCGATCGCGTAGTCGCGCACCCGCTGCGGCCAGGAGGCATACGTGCCGGCGCCGCCGTAGAAATCGATCATGGCCGCTACCGCCTCCCGGTCGCCCGCCTCGAACGCCGCGAAGTAGCGATCGGTCATCGTGCGGAAGGCGCCGTAGTGCTCATCCTCGCCCACCGCCCGCAGCAGCTCCAGCGCCGGCGCCTCCACGATCGTCAGGCTGGCGAGCGGGACTTCTTTGCGCAGCGCCACCACCAGCGACACCAGCCCGCCGAAGGAATGGCCGACAAGGTGCACCGGGCCGCCGGCGCGCCGGATCACCGCCTCCAGTGCTTCGGCCTCGTGCGCAATCGATGGATCGCTCCTGGTGCGCCGCTCCGCTGTTCCGCCGTAGCCGAGCAGACTGGTGGTCACGCATCGGAAATGGCCGTTCCAGCCGGCCATCACCGGCCGCCACGCAGCGCCCGTGCTGCACGAGCCGGGCACCAGCACCAGCGTCGGGCCGGAACCCGCTCTCGTCGTAGTCGATGCGCCCGCGCGGGTCGTCGATCATTTCCACGCAAGTCCTTCGAGCAACAGATTGTGACAACTACAGAAGGTCCGCAATCATGCGCGCCGCGCGTCGGGCGCCGTCGGCCTCCACCGGCTTGAAGCTGGCCGCGCGTCCGCAATGCGTCGACCATCGCCTCGGCGATCACTGTCCGGCGTCGACGTGGCGAAATCCATGCGCCGGCCGGCGCCATAGCGGTCGAGGCGGTGGGCGACGTGGAAGTTCTGCTCGAAATGGTTCCTGAGCGGGAAATAGAGGAACGGCGTTCCGGCAGCGGTCAGCTCCATGCAGGTGGTGAGCCCGCCCTGCACGAGGGCCAGATCGCAGGCCGCCAGATGGCGGTCGAGGTTCGGCACGAAGGCGCGCACGTCCACGCCGGCCGGCGCATTGAGCGAGGCCGGATCGATGCGCGGCCCCGCCACCAGGATCATGCGCAGCTCGGGCATGCGCGCTTGCACCATCGGCCAGCTCTGCAGGATGCGCTTGATCAGATGCGTGCCGACGCCCGAGCCGCCGACCGTGACGATGCACACGCGCTCGTCCGGCGCGGTAGCCGAGGCTCTCGCGCAGCTCAGCGCGGCTGCCGAACGTGTCGGGATGCTCGCCGATGATGTAGCCGGCGAAATCGAAGTGCTTCGGCACCCAGTCGCGCATGGCCGGCAGGTCCTTGCCGAACGACAGCGGCACGATGTCCTCGGGCGAGCCGACGAAGATCGCCCGGTCGCGCACGCCGGGATGCCGCTCGATGTGCTCGATCATCTCGGCGTTGTAGTCGGTCGTCAGGAACGCCTCGTGCTCGCCGCCTGACGGCATCGGCACGTAGCCGACGAAGTCGGTGAACCAGGCGAGCTTGGCCCGCTTCAGCTCCGGGTGCTCGTGCCAGTAGTGGTCGATGTCCCAGGCCTCGTCGGCGATCACCAGGTCGTAGTCGCCCTGGTCGACGGCATCCTGGAAGATCATGAAGTTGTGCGATCAGCACCTCGTCCATGCGGCGGATGGCCTGGAAGCAGTGCAGGTCGTGCTCGCCCGACTCCAGCTCGATGTGCCGCGTCTCGCTGGCGAGCCGCGCGCTCAGCGGGTGGATGCGCTCGCCGCAGGCGTCGAGCAGGCGCGTGACCGGGTCCTGCGCCAGCCAGTCGACCTGCAAATCGGGGTGCAGCTTGCGCAGCTCGCGCGTGATGGCGATGTCGCGCCGGCCGTGCCCCAAGCCGATCGGCGATGAGAGGTAGAGCGCCCGTCTTGTCTTGCCCGAGGGCGCCGTCCGCTTCTTGCCGGGCGCCGGTATGCCGAGCCTGCGATCGAGGAAATCGTTGATGAGATCGTTGCACTTGGCCGGAAAGCGCCCGAGCGGATTGTGCCCGCCGCCGGGAATGGTGAACAGCTCCGCTCCCGTCAGCTCGGCAACCACTTGCGCGCGCGCATAGGGTTGGATCTGGTCGTTGTCGCCGTGGATCAGCAGCAGCGGGCAGCGGATCTTGCGATACATGTCCTCGCCCGCGTCGAGGTTCGGCGGGATGGTCCGTGCCTCGACGGTCTTGACCAGCACGGGACCTTTCGTTTCGCCCGCCCACTCGATGCCGTCCTCGATCTGCTTGGTGGAGTGCGGCTCGGAGCAGATGTTGCGGATGAAATGCTCGGCGAAGTCGGGGTACTCGGTGAGCCAGTAGGCGCGATTGTATTTGTCCCAGCCTTCGAACCGATCCCGCTCGGCGACGAAATGCCGTGGCGTCATGTAGGGATAGCCGGGCCCGACGGTGGCCACGGTGCCGACCAGGATCGCGGCCTTCACACGCTCGGGGTGGTAGGCGGCGAGCACGGAGGCGTGCAAGCCGCCCAGGGACAGGCCGACCAATATGGCCTGGCCGGCATCGGTCGCGTCCATGACGGCAAGCGCGTCGGCCACGAAGTTGTCGAGCGAATAGGCGGCCGCATCCATCGGCCTGTCGGACTTGCCGTTGCCGCGTGGATCGAAGGTGATGCAGCGGAAGCGCTCGCTGAAGTAGGGCAGCTGCGCCTTGTAGACGCGCGAGTGCACGATGCTCCACGGCGGCAGGAACACCATCGTCTCGGGCCCGTCGCCATAGACCTCGTAGTGGATCTTGACGCCGTCGCGCTCGGCAAATCCGTCCTTGCTCGGCAGTTTTGCGCGCATGACATCACCTCGCCGTAGATGCAGCTTCCGCAATGCGAATGAGATCGCCGACGCGCCGCAGGGCCTGGCGCACCGGCACGCCCTTCTTCTCGCCGCCAACCAGATAGAGGCTTTCCGCGCCCATGAATGCGCAGCCGATGAGCGCGGCAACCTCCTCGGCTGACAGCGGACCGAGACCTCCCAGCTCCCGCTCCGCCTTGCGCGCGAGCTCGGTGAGGAGATCGAACCAGGTGAGCAGGCCGGTGCGGACCACCTTCGCCACCTCGGCATCGGCCCAGCTGGCCGCGATCAGCTCCTGCAGCACGCGCACGTAGCCCGACGCGATATCGTCGTCGAGATAGTCGCACGCCCTGTCCCACTGCTCCGACAGCTTGAGCGTCGGGTCGTGGAACAGGGCGTTCTGGCGATCGAGAAGCTGGGCGTTGAGGTACTCGAACAGTGCCAGCACCATCCCCTGCTTGGAGCCGAAATGGTAGTGGATCTGGCTGAGCGGCACCCCGGCAACAGCCGCCACGTCGCGGGTCGAGAGCCCTGCATAGCCGTTCTGGCGCAGCACCTTCTTCGCCGCCTCCAGCAGCGTGACGCTGGTCTCGGGCTTCTTTGCCAATGCGCGTGCCATGCGGTCTCTTGTCTGTCGCCTGTCTCGCATTCCTATCGACGCTTCAACGCCGCCGGCGGCTGGTCGGCATCAGCCTCGAGGCGCTGCCGGCCGGGCAGCGGGATCAGCATCGACACCTGCTCGCGGTAGCGCCGGTATTGATCGCCGAACTGCGCGATCAGGTCCCGCTCCTCGAGCTGGATGGCGATCAGGATGTAACCCGTGGTGGCAACTGCAAACAACAGGTGACCCACGGTCATGACCGGTGTCGGCCCAGAAGGCGAGCAGGAAACCGAGGTAGAGCGGGTGCCGCACCTGCTTGTAGATGGACGGTGTCTTGAATTCCGGCGCCGGCAGGGTGCGGCCGCGCAGCCGGGCGTAGACCTGGCGCAGGCCGAACAGCTCGAAATGATTGATCAGGAACGTGCTGATCAGCACCAGCGCCCAGCCCGCCCAGAAGATCGTCTGCAGGATGGCAGCGCCCGCCGGATTGGCGACCGACCAGACCACCGCCGGCATCGGCAGCCATTGCCAGTAGAGAAGCAGCAGCGCCAGGCTGGCGAACAGCACGTAGGTCGTCCGCTCCACCGGCTGCGGCACCAGCCGCGTCCACCAGCTCTTGAAAGCGGGCCTGGCCATCACGCTATGCTGCGCGGCAAACAGCCCGAGCAGCAGTGTATTGACCAGCAGCGCCACGGCCACCGCACCCGGCTCGCCGCTGTCGATGGTCTTCGGCGCCGGCAGATTGCCGACAAAGGCGATGGCATAGAGGAACGCCACCAGAAACACGAGGTACCCAACCGCACCGTACGCAACAGCCATCATGCCATTCATGGGGTGTCCTTTCGCTCGATATCGCGAGGGCCGCTTTGCATAAATTCGGCCGACCGACCGAATATATATTTCGGTCGACCGACCGAGTCAAGGGGGTTGAGTCCCGCCGTCATCCCGGCGCGGCTCGCAGGCTCCGCACGCGAGCCGGAAGCGGCCGGGACCCGGTACACTTGCCCGCGAGGGTGCACCTGCGGATCAGCACGCCGACGTGCCGCCTTCGGGGGTGGCGCCAGCCTGCAGCCGCATCGCAACCTCGCGCCGGCGTGCCGGATTTCGACAGGCTCGGCGTTTGCGGGTGCAAGCACCCCTTGACCCGGCGCCCCGAAGCCCCCTTATTCCCGTTTGCCAGCTGGCCGGACGGCCGCTGCCGGGTGATGAGGCTTTGCGGCCAGACGCGCCCGGTGGAGGAAAGTCCGGGCTCCAGGGATCGACGGTGGCGGCTAACGGCCGCCGGGGGCGACCCCAGGGAAAGTGCCACAGAGATGAGACCGCCCTAGCGGGGCAACTCGCAAAGGCAAGGGTGAAACGGTGCGGTAAGAGCGCACCGCGCCTCTGGTAACAGAGGCGGCACGGCAAACCCCACCGGGAGCAAGACCGAATAGGGGCGGCGCGGGCGCCGGGCGCAAGCTCGGCGGCCAGGCTTGATCCAGGCCGCCGCCCGGGTTGGTTGCTAGAGGCCGGGAGCAATCCCGGTCCCAGATGAATGGCCGTCGCGGGGCTTCGGCCCCAGACAGAACCCGGCTTACAGGCCAGCTGGCACTTATTTCGAAGCAACGCTCATTCAATCAATATTGCGCATGGCGTTCGTACCAAGCTGATGTTTGACCTGATGCCTTCGTTCCAGGTGCTTTCGACGCCGAAGGACGTGCTGGAAGCCCCGGTACGTTAGCGGTTGTCTTTGCGCCCATACCCCCGTCTAGCCTCGGTGAGCCTGCTCCAACTCGGAGTCTCCCTCGACGATGAAATCTGCGCACTTTTCTTGGCCGATCCACATTCGGCATTGGGACACATCCATGCACTCTGTGCTTCCTTCCACAGCATGATCTGCGGTGGAAACGTGCACTGACACATCTTGTACCCAAGATCCCTGGCTAGTTTGGCGTCGCTACGCGCAAGTAAAGCGGCCGCAGCTTCCACTTTCTTCTCAGCTTCCTCGCGCTCCTTGCCCTTGGGCAGGACGCTATAGGCAGCCTTCATCAACTCAATGGCCTCCTTACTGAGGCCGAACCAGTCCTTGAGATCGGATAACTCCATGGCAGAGGTATCTCCAGAGATGCCCAGCCACGCCCTTGTCGCAGCGGACGTTACTGCGCGAATTTTAGACGGTCTTGTCGCTGGCGGTGGTCACGTCCGCGACCTGTTCACAGCTTTCTTCGGGCTTGTGGCCGCTCAGGACAAAGCAAATAGCAGCGAGTGCCTTTTGGCCTTAGAGGAGGCTACGCAACGCCGCCAGGAGCGCCCTTCGCCATCGCATCCATAAGCGAGTCAAAACGCTCCTTGGCTTGCGGATGCCAATCAGTCGGTTCGATTTCGGAGAGCCGACTGTCTGTCGAATGTCGCGCTGCGTCTCCACGCACGCTCGCGAGGCAACGCGGCACCAACGAGTCCGGTACGTATGCTAAGGGCAATGGTCACGGATAGTGCCTCTTTAGGTATTCGGCCAAGCGCTTGGTGATTTCGGAAGCAATACGGACGTCTCGTGCATGGCGCTTCGATACAGGGTTCACGCCCGCCGGCGGGTCACCCGTTTGATCCAACACTTCCAGATCCCGGCGGAGGTTTGGGGAAAGCTCGCGCGCTGCTTCGAGAATGCGGCGCCGCCAGTCCTCATACCGAAGCATCCAAGTTGCCTCCTCATGCTCCTTGATCCGCTCATTACGGATCTTCACGCCCTCATCGCGGAGCGACCAGAGTTGGTCAACAAGCTCTTGAGTTGCAGCGCTCGTTGTCAGACGCGCCTGCAAGGATGCGATCTTCTCTTCGTTTGTTTCGAGATCGCGCCGCCCGACGAGCCATAAGCGATACGGCGCCACCACGAAAACCAGGAACAGGAAAACGATGGCGAGCATCCGCAGCCAGAGCTGGCCAGCGTACTGAGTGAACACGAGTTCGAGCCCGGCAGTAGCACCGAGAAAAAGGACAACAAGGCTGAGGAGAAGGACGCTCACGTTACGCCCAACTCCCCACAACCCGAACGCAAGCCGGGCGATGGCAACGAAGTAGGTTTTGATTTCGGACATGATCTGGGCCTCCGTTGCGGGCAACACTGAAGTACCCACGCCACCATGAGCAAAAAATCAACGCGGCAGAACTAACGAGAACGAAGCTGCTCTCAAGCTGCCGTTCAAGGACGGCGTTCAGAAGCAGAGGGACGCCATCAAGGCGAAAAGAGACGCTCGCAGGCGCGCCTAGCTTCTTGTTCATCTTCCGCTCCAAGACCCGAAGCCGACTTGAGCGTCTGCGGCACGCGCAAGTCTCAATTGTAACCCGCGTCGGTCACGCCATCTTGCGCGGCTTGATGGCGGCGATGTCGCCGTTCACCTCCCGGCGCACCGTCTCGACGTCGAAGCGGCTCTGGATGCCGAGCCAGAACTCGGGCGTGGTGCCGAAGTAGCGGGCGAGCCGCAGCGCTGTGTCGGGCGTGACGGCGGTCTCCTCGCGCACCAGGCGCTCGATGCGCGTGCGCGGCACGCGCAGCTCCGCAGCCAGAGCGTAAGGGCTCATGTCGAGGGGCGCGAGAAACTCCTCGCGCAGGATTCTCTCCCGGATGCACGGGAGCCAGGGGGTTCTTGCTCATTTGTTTTCCTGCCGGCGGTAGCTGGGGGGCGGCACATATATCTATTCCAGCCCGCTGCCCTCATTTTGCCGATGTTTTGCCGCCCGTTACGCACCAGCGGGGACCCAAGTAACGCGTAACGGCAGGGCAGCTCATGAGAGCCTCCGCTCATTCCGGCATTCGCCCCTTTGCATACGACGACTACGGTGGGCTGGACCCCGATGGACACGCCTTCGATGGCGGGTTGTCGCCTGACGAGAGGATCGGCCGCCCGCTCAAGCGCAGGGGCCGCAAGACCCTGTGGAGCATCGTCCTCCTCCTGATCGCCTTCGGTGGGACCTGGGGCCTCTACGGCCACCCGTCCACCTGGCCGGTCCAGCGCTGGGCCAACTACGCCACCGCGCAGGCTTCCGCTGTCTACACCGCGCTCGAGCGCAAGTGGTCCGAGTTCGAGCGCCGGCCGGTAGCCTCGGCCGAGCCCAAGCCGATCCTGGAAAAGCTGCCGCCTCCCGAGTATTTGCCGGCCATCAAGACTGCGGCCGCCCCTGTTGCGCCCGAGCCGGCCAACGCGCCGCCGTCGCCGATCGTCACCGGCTCCCTTCCGACGACAACCGTCAACCAGCCGGTCGAGCCGCTGCCACCTCCCGCCGTCGACCGTTCCGATCCCTTCCAGGTGAAGGCGGAAGCTGTGGGGCTGCACCCGGGCCTGTCACGCGTGCTGCTGACCCGGCTGTCGGAGGCGGACTACAAGAATGCCGGCATCGCCATCAAGACCGCGCTGGCCGAGACCCCCGAGGGCAGCGCCTTTCTGTATCCCCGAGAGCGCAAGGCCGGGCTGGCGCTGTTCAAGGTGCATTTCGTGCAGGGCGCGGGCTCCGACTGCCGCCGCTACGTCGTGACCATCACCAAGGATGGTTGGGCGACGACGGCCTTCCCCATGGAGAAGTGCGGACCTCAGTTCGGCCGCCGGGTGCCGGTTGCGCGGCGCCATCCCGGATAACGGGTCGCCTGGTGACGTTGCTCGGGTGCAGAGTATGGGGGAGCGGGTGCGCCTGGCGTCCATCGCCCTGCTGCTGTGGGCAGTCTGCTCTGCCGCCTCGGCCCAGTCGGTCAGTATCGACCGCATCCTGGTAACGAGCGTCGGCATCTATCGGGCAGTTGAGATAGGCGCCAAGCCCGCGCCGTCCCTCGCCTCGGGTGCCTACACCCACGTCAAGGACGCGGCGCTCGTGAAGCGCGGACAGATCGTCCCGGCCCAGAAGGGCGTACGCTTCGGCTACACCTACAGGGTCATCGGGCAACCCCTCAGAGCCCAAGTGCCATTGCGCTTCGTTACGCTCTATCCTGCGCCCGGATTGGTGAACCCAAAGACCGGCAGGCGCACTCGCCGAGACGAGGTTTAGGACTTGAAAGCCGTCGGCGAGCCTTATGTGGACGGCTATACCTTCGACCACGACTGGGAGATCGTTCCTGGTGCGTGGACCTTCCAAATCTGGCACCAGGACAGGAAGCTAGCCGAGCAGAAATTCACCGTCGTCGAACCTTGAAGGCCTTGGCCCGCGCGACCGGCTATAGTGGGCACCGCCTGCAGCCGTCTCTGGGGAGGGAACCGAGCCGTGGCATCCAGCGTGACGATACCGCTTTGGCTCGCCATAGCGGCCGCGATCCTGGCGCTCATCGCCCTCATCGACCGGTTGTTCAGCCCGGCGCTCGGCTGGTGGCTGCGGCGGCGGGCCAACCGGGCCATCGACGAGCTGAACCAGCGCCTGCGCCTCAAGATCCCGCCCTTCAAGCTTGCCCGCCGGCGCCAGCTGATCGAGCAGCTGATGTTCGATCCCGAGGTGTTAAAGGCGGTCGAGGACGAGGCCAAGGCGCGTAACGAGCCCAAGAGCGTGGCGCATGCCCGGGCCCGGCGCTATGCGCGCGAGATCATCCCCTCCTTCAGCGCCTACGCCTATTTCCGGGTGGGCGCGTCGCTCGCCAAGCGCCTCTCCACCTCGCTCTATCGCGTGCGCGTCGGCGCCTTCGACGAGGCCACGCTCTATCAGGTGCCTGACGACGCCTCCGTGGTGTTCGTCATCAATCACCGCTCCAACATGGACTACGTGCTGGTCACCTACCTGGTGTCGGAGAACTCTGCGCTCAGCTATGCCGTCGGCGAATGGGCACAGGTGTGGATGTTGCAGAGTTTGATCCGCGCCATGGGCGGCTATTTCGTGCGCCGCGACAGCTCCAACGCGCTCTACCGCAAGGTGTTGGCGCGCTACGTGCACATGGCCACCGCCTCAGGCGTCGCCCAGGCTGTGTTTCCCGAGGGTGGGCTGACCCGCGACGGCGCCTTGCGGCCGCCCAAGCTCGGCATCCTCTCCTACATGGTGTCCCACTTCGATCCCCAAGGCCCGCGCGACATCGTCTTTGTCCCGGTCGGCCTCAACTACGACCGCGTGCTCGAGGACCGCATCCAGGTTGCCGCCGCCGCCACGCCGAAGGGTGAAAAGCCTCGCTTCACCTTCAACCCGCTGGTGCTGGTGGGGTGGCTGATGCGCAGCCTGTGGCTCCGACTGCGCGGGCGCTGGTATCGCTATGGCTATGCCTGCGTCAGCTTCGGCCGGCCCCTGTCGCTCAGGGAATACGTGCGCGACCGCGCCATCGATTTCCGCTCGCTGGCGGCTGAGCCGCGCTTCGCCGAGATCGACCGGCTTGGACAGCGCCTGATGCTGGAGGTCGGACGAGTGGTGCCGGCGCTACCAGTCTCGCTCGTAGCGACCGCGGTCCTCGGCGCCGGCGAACGGGGCCTGTCGAGCTTCGAGCTCAAGGGCGCAGTATTCGAACTCATCGGGCGCCTGAGCGCCGCCGGCGCGCATGTGCACATCCCGCGCCAGGATCAAGAGTACGCAGTGGAGGTCGGCCTGCGCATGCTCATGCTGCGCCACCTGGTCGAGCAGCAAGATGGCGTCTATCGCGCCAACCCGGCGGAGCGTGCGGTGCTGGCCTACTATGCCAATGCCATCGCGCACCTGGTCGGCAGCGAGCCGGCGGCGCACGCCCTCACGGGCGCATAGCATCGGGTTCAGGAACCGCTCCTGCGGCGGCCTGCCGGTTGGGCAGGCCCGCCAGGTAGGTCCCAATGAGGTCGTCAATCAGCCGCGCGGCCGTCTCCGTCGTCACCACTGACAGCTTGTCGGCAGTCGACAGCGACGTGATGCCATGCACGCCGGCCCACAGCACGCGCGAGGCCCGCCGCAGGTCGGCCTCCTGGCCTGGGCCAAAGTGCGGAGAAAGGGCCCGCTCGACGTGGCCCATCAGCCCCTCGAGCTTCTGCTGGTACCATGCAGGCAAATCGTTGCCGGCTGGCAGGTGGTGCTCGAACAGCAGATTCCACAGGCGCGGCTTTTCCTGGGTGAAGGCCAGGTAGGCGTGGGCGATCTGGATCACCCGCCCGGCGGCATTCCTGTCAGCCTGATGAATGTCCGAAAGACGCTTGTCCAGCGCGTCGAGCACGCGTGCCTCGACATTGAGCACCACGTCGTCCAGGTTGTCGAAGATGTTGTAGATGGTGCCCGGCGAATAGCCGATACGGCGAGCAATCTCCCGCGCCGAAAGCCCCGCTAGTCCCTGCGCGTCGATGATTTCCTGCGCCGCGTCGAGTATCAGCTCGCGCAGCTGCTGCGGGGTGTGCGTCGACCGTCGTCCCATAGCCATCCCGGGCGGCACTCTCCCGCCGGCGTGTTCTGAACAGTCGCCAGCATAGGTTGAATGCGCCCCTTTCCGCAATTGCAACCTGCGGCAGGCTGCCACGGGGTACGAAACGAGCGGGAACGGTCCTGCGCCGTCCGATCAGAAGGTGGGAGACGGACAAGGCGTGCCGTCAGTCTTGAGCAGCATGGCAGCTTGGCCGCGCGGCTTCATGAAGATGCGCTCGGTCAATGCGTAGGTGCCTGGACCGCCCGCGCCATTGGGAAATCCCTGCTTCAAGAAGTAGTCGAACAGGATCGGCGTGTAGGTGTAGGTCACCTCGGCCACCACCACGCTGTCGTTGGTGGTGACGAGGCCGGCCGGCAGGGCATAGGTGTCGTTCATGCAGGCGCAGGTCGGAGTGGGGTTTACTCCGGCGCCTGAGAAGGTGCACTGCCACGATTGCTTGGTGGACGTGGCGTCCTTCGACGAAGACGACACATTGCGCATCACCACCTGTAGCGGGCTCTGGCTGTAGGGGGCCATGATGAAACCACCGATCCGCAGGATATCGGTGATTTCGTTGTTGGAGATCGAGGTCTCCTTGCGCGCCACGAGGTCGGCCGTCGAGCTTGCGATCTGGGTGACGCGGCGATCGACCGTGATGGCTTGGCTCAGCTCCACCGCGCCGATGAACATCACCATCATGATCGGTACCACGAAGGCGAACTCCACCGCCGCGATGCCCTTCTTGTCCTTGCGCCAGCGAACAGCGAAATCGCGTGCTCGCCCGAACGCTGTGCTGACCGATATCCTTGGCATGAGGTACCCTGGCGAAGCCTAGTTGGTGGGATACGGTTCTGTGCGGAAGGTGACGGAAGCCTGTATCAGCAGCGATCCGTCATCGATGTTGCTTGTGCCGAGGAACGGCAGCTTGCCGCCGAAGCTCCATGGGTAGCAGACGGTGGCGAGCACAACGGAGCTGGCGCCGCCCGGATTGAAATCGGCCTTCGACTGGTCGATCATCGCCCCGTCGCTGGCGCAGATCGGCTGACTGATGCTGCCGAAGCCCCCGCTGTTGCTCTGGACCATTACGATCGCCTTGTTGCAGTCGATATACGACGGCGCCTTGGCGCACAGCGCCGCCTTGAAGGCTTTCTTGCGATCCTCGTCGGTCTTCAATCCGGCGTAGATGCCGACGTCCCTGCTGAAATTGGCCGGTGCGAATGGCGCGCGCAGCCTGCCAGACCGCGTTCTCCATCGTGAAGACGGTGAAGAAGTAGAGGCAGACCGCGATGATGCCGAACAGCAGCGCGACGAACGGCAGCGAGATCATGGCGAATTCGACCGCCGTTGCTCCTGCCTCGTCCTTGTGCCAGCGACGCAGGCGCACATGAGCCCGCCGCACAGAACGTCCAAGGCGCCGCATCATGACAACGCTCTCCACACGCACATTTCTCTTGGATTATGCAAAGACCCGATAAAGGCTTCGTAAATTTGTTTACAGAAATTTAGCTTGGTAAATCCGAGATGAGCGCCATCCCGAAACGGTCATGCCGGCACTCGCGCCGGGATCGGGGCTAGTTGCCGCCTTGGGTGCCGTCGGCCGCTTTGTCCGACATGCCCGCCTTGCGATCGGCCGCCTTGGCCATGGCCTCGAAGTAGGCCTGTTCGTCGCCGATGGTGACCGTCGGGTTGCACTGTGGCGTACAGTTGTAAGTCTGGCGCAGGACGCCCCGCTGCAGGTTCACAGCGCGCGCATCGTCGCGCCTGACCATGATGCGCCGTTCGAAGATCACCTCGCGCTTGGCGTCGAGCACGATCATGTTCGTGACACCGAACGACTTGCCGGTGACCACCAGCAATCCGCCCGTCTGTACCGTGACGTCCGCGATGACCGGGTTGCCTATGATGATCTCCGATGCCGGTTGCGGCAGCCGCAGAAGCTGGGATTGGTCGTACTTGACGATGATGTCGTCGCCCATCTGCGCTTCGGGCGCGATCACCGCGCCGAGCATGGCGAGGAGTGCGAATGCGCCGACCGCAATGGTTCGTCCAACAACGCGCCTGGCGTGAAGGGAAATCATGGCAATGCACCCTTGGGATCGGAGCGGTCCGCGAGAATCGACTGTGCCGATGAAATGGTGAAGGAAGAGCAAACGAACCCGGTCGCTCGCGTTCCCTCTGTGGCGGTCCATGCAACCGTTAAGTCTTTCCGGGATGAACCCGGTTGCCGCCCTGCCTCACAAAGCTTCCGTCATGGGCTTCCTCAACCGGTAGCCAGGAATTCCAGGCAACTTGGTTCCCATAGTTTCAATCTATGCGACAGAAAACACATAAGTAACGGTGCGGTAACCAACAACATCAGAGATAAACCGAAGCTTTTCCCAATTTCGTCAAGAGGGCATCCGAAGAAATACTGTATAACTACACCATTTATCGATTGTTAATTTAGATATCAAGCTAGCCTATACGGCCAACATCTAACCCAGCACTGGTCAGTTGTTTTTACTCGACTTTAATTTGCCTTCGCTAGCATCCGGGTCAGTTCAGCCACCCGGGGCCCGACTCCTTGAGGCGTGAACTACCGCGCACTCGCGCTACCTAGGAAAGCTTGGGAGAGCTGTCATGCAGAACTTCGTTGCACGTTTCGTCAAGGACGAGTCCGGCGCCACCGCTATTGAGTACGGCCTGATCGCCGCCCTCATTGCAGTTGCGATCATCTTCTCGGCTACTCAGCTCGGTTCGCAGATCGGCATTACCTTCACCAAGGTCAAGGACGAGATGGCCAAGACCAACTAACGCCTGCTTGCACGGCGGCCGCGGCCGCCGCCACGAGGCCGCTCGCTTCACGCGAGCGGCCTTTTTTTGCTCGTCGTGACGCCACGCTTTTGCGTGGCCGCACCTTAATCCTCCCTTGAGGCGTTGTTGGTAGGCTTGCGCGCTTTTTGGGGTGTGCGTTCTCCGCGTTGCAGGTCATGGCAGAAATAGCGCTTCTGACTGTCTTCCCAGGTGTGGTCCTGTTCGCGGCGGCGATGGACCTTTTCACCATGACCATCCCCAATCGCTTATCGCTTGCGCTGGTCGCGGCGTTCGTGCTGCTTGCACCGCTGATGGGGCTCGGCCCCTGGGCCATCGCGTCCCACGTCGGTGCCGGACTGCTGGTTCTGGCAGGCGGCGTCTTGCTTTTCATTCCGGGCTGGATCGGCGGGGGTGACGCCAAGCTCGCGGCTGCCGTCGCGTTGTGGCTGGGCGTCGACCACGTGCTGATCTTCCTGATCTGTGCCTCGCTTGCCGGCGGCTCGCTGGCAACCACCATCCTGGCCCTGCGGCAGATGCCGATACCGGCCTTGGTGGCCACACAGCCCTGGGCGGCACGCCTGCTCAGCAAGGGCGGCGGGATACCCTACGGCATCGCCTTGGCCATTGGCGCCTTGTGGGTGTACCCGCAGACCGCCTGGTTCACCGGCTTGCCTGGCTGAGGCCTTCTCGCAACACTGCTTAAGCTGCTGTTCACCCGCGCCGGCGAATGGGTGCCGTTCGTCCTGTTTTGCGCCCGCGGTTAACTCACCATTGATGATTCGTTGCGCACATTGCGCCTTGGCGATCTCTCCCGGGCGAAAGGACCAAGTGCGCGATGAAACGGGCACAGTTGCTGGGCGTCACCATTGCCGGAGTGTGCGGGCTCGGTGCTTTCTACGGCGTGCTGAGCATTGTCAACCGGCCGGCCACGGTCATCACGCAAGAGGTGGCGGTCAACACGACCCAAGTGCTGGTGGCCAAGGCGGACATCGGCCTCGGCCAGATTACCGGCCCTGAGAGCTTTCGCTGGCAGGATTGGCCGCAGTCGGCTCTGAGTCCCAGCTACATCCAACGCGGCACCCGCCCCAACGCCATCTCCGATCTCAGCGGCGCGGTGGCGCGCACGCCGTTGCTGCCCGGCGAGCCGATCACGCCCTACAAGCTCGTCAAAGCGGGCGACGGCGGCGTGCTCGCGGCAATTCTGCCCGCCGGCATGCGGGCGATTTCCACGCGCATCAAAGAGGAGACCGGCGTCGGCAGACTGATCCTGCCGAACGACCACGTCGACGTGATCCTCACCATGCGCAGGCGCGGCGACCACGTCGCCGATACGCTCTTTCGCAACATCCGCATCCTTGCCATCGGCCAGCTGATAGAGGCCCGGGACGGCAAGAAGCTCGCCGAGGGCAACACAGCCACCCTCGAGCTCACCCCCGGGCAAGCCGAGGAGCTCGCCGCCGCCAATTCCAAGGGCGAGATTTCGCTCGTCCTGCGCAGCATCGCCGACATCAAGGGCGGGGACGAGAAGTTGAGTACCCAAGTGAAGGTAATGCGCTACGGCGCAAGGTCGCGTGTGCAGGGCGTTTCGAACTGAGTTTGCGTGCATCCCAGTTGGCCTGGCAGGAAGGTTGCCGAACATGCGAATGCTTCAGGGAGGACCGGCGCGGGTATTGCTGCTCGCACTGATCGGAGCAGTCGTTGCCCCACTTGCCGCCCTCGGCGCCGACCGGGCGACGCGGCCAGCCGATGTGCTGCAGAACTCGGTTCTGCAAATCCCCGCTCGCGGCCCGTTCCCCATGACGATCAAGGTGCCGATCGGGTCCAGCAAGTCGATGCTGGTGCAGTTCCCGTTCGAGCTCAAGGACGTGCTCGTCGCCGATCCGGAGAAAATGGATGCGGTCGTGCAGTCCTCCAACCGCGTCTTTCTGATCGGCAAGAAAGTCGGCCAGACCAACGCCTTCTTCTTCGATACACAGGGCAGGCAAGTGCTCACGCTCGAGGTGTCGATCGGTGCCGACCTCAGCGCCCTGGACGACCTCATCAAGCGCTTCATTCCGGGATCGAGCGTCAAGTCCGAGATGGCGGGCAACGCCATCGTCCTGACAGGGCTCGTGCGCACACCGGTCGATGCCTCCCGCGCCGGCGATCTTGCCTACCAGTTCGCCCAGGCCAACCGCAACGCCATCTCCTCGACGACGACCACTTCGGGCAGGGGCGGAACCGAGACCGAGACCCAAACCCAGGTCGGCCAGGGTCAGCAGACCACGTCGAACAAGAAGAGCGATCTTGTCATCAACCTGGTTACCATCGAGGGCGAAGAGCAGGTGATGCTCAAGGTCACCGTCGCCGAGGTGCAGCGCACGCTGCTCAAGCAGTTCGGCGTCAACCTTGGCGCCGTCATCCAGTCGGGCAACATCACGACGGGCATTTTGAGCGAGAACGCACTTCCGCTCACATCGGCCGCGGGCCTTGGCAAGCTGCCGGTGCCGGCTCTGGGAACGGAAGCACTGGCGGCGGGCGCATCAATCTCCTGCGCGACCTCCGGAGTGCTCTGCAACTACAACCCCGGTCCTGTTGGTTCCAATGCGTTCGGAAATTCCGGCGTGTCCAACAACTTCGCGGCCGGCAACACAGCCATCACAAGCGCGCTGCGCGCAATGGAGCGCGATGGCCTCGTCAAGACGCTGGCCGAGCCCAACCTGACCGCGGTGTCGGGCGAGACGGCCAAGTTCCTGGCCGGCGGCGAGTTCCCGATCCCGCTGGTCGACAGCACCGGCAAGCTCTCGGTGACCTTCAAGGAGTTCGGCGTCGGCCTCGCCTTCACCCCGGTTGTTCTCTCGGAAGGGCGCATCAGCCTCAAGATCGAGACCGAAGTGAGCGAGCTCACCGATGCCGGCGCGGTCACGCTCTCCGACATCAGGATCCCGGCGCTCAAGAAGCGCCAGGCGAAGTCCACGGTCGAAATGCCCTCGGGCGGCTCGCTGGCGATTGCCGGCCTCATCTCCGAGGACACCCGCCAGAACATCGACGGCTTTCCGGGCCTAAAGGACGTCCCAATAGTCGGCACGCTGTTCCGCAGCCGCGACTTCACCAAGAACGAGACCGAGCTCGTCGTCATAGTCACGCCGTTCATCGTGCGGCCGACCGCACGCAAGAACCTCGCGCGGCCCGACGACGGACTGATCGCGGCCTCGGATCTGAAGGCCAATTTCCTTGGCCACATCAACCGCATCTACGGCAAGGGCAGGGAACTACCGCCCGGCGCTCTCAAAGGCGACTACGGGTTCATCATCGAGTAGCCGGACAAACGAGGATCAAGAAAATGCGCTCTCCGATCGCCAAAGTGTCCGGCTCCAACCAAGCCGCAAGAGCACTAGCGCTCATGTCTGTTGTCGCTGCCGCCCTGGTCGGGTGCAAGGCGTCGGAAGAGACCGGTGCCCACGTCGCCGGCTGGACGCTCGTCGACCCCTCGCAGCGGCATCCGATCCTGGTCTCTCAACAACCCGCGACCTTGACCATCCGGGTGCCCAGCAGTGCGCCTGGGCTGTCCGCCGGCCAGGTCGATCAGGTCGCCGATTTCCTTGGGCGCTACCGCCGTGTGGACAGCGGCAACAGCAAGCTTGTCATCGCCGTTCCGAGCGGCTCTCCCAACGAAGGTGCCGCCATGCGGGCGGCCGCCAATCTGCGTGAGATGATCAGGGAGTTCGGCTTCTCGGAAAGCACGGTCGCCATGCAGCCCTACGGCGGCGGCCGCGACCCGAGCGCTCCCATCCGCCTGGCGTATCTGCGCTACGTCGCCGAGGCGCCCGATTGCGGCAACTGGCCCACCAACCTGGCCTTTGAGCCGCGAGCACTGAACTATCCCAACTTCGGCTGCGCGCAGCAGCACAACCTGGCCGCGCAGATCGCCAATCCGGCCGATCTGCTGGGTCCACGCACGATGGCACCTGCCGACGCCGAACGCCGCGCGGTGGTGATCGACAGGTATCGCCAGGGCAAGACGACCGGTGCCGAGAAGAGCGCCGACGAAAGAGTTGTGGTCAAGGGCGAATAGTCGGGGTTTGATATGAGCAATCAGCCATATTCTGTCGCCGAGGAAGGTGAACCCGGCCGCGAGCTGGTCGCGGCGGATGCCGACATGCAGGATATCAGCGCGCCGCAAAAGGCCCGCCCAATCCCGCGCATCTCCATCCAGGCGTTCTGCGAGGATCCCAAGACCGCCGAAGCGCTGCAGGCGGCCACCGTCGACCGGCGGCTCGCCAAATCGCACGTCAGCGTGCACATGGGTGGGGCGCCGGCAGCCGTCGCCCACTACCTCGAGAGCCCGACCCCCAATCTGGTCATCGTCGAGACGACGCTACCTCGTGCCCAGATGTTGACCGAGCTCGATCGCCTGGCCGAGAGCTGCGACGCCGGCACCAAGGTGGTCATCATCAGCCACGTGAATGACGTGTTCCTCTATCGGGAGCTGATCAAGCGCGGAGTGAGCGAGTACTTGATCGCCCCCATCGCTCCCATGCAGTTCATCGAATCCCTGTCGAACCTCTACAACAACCCCGACACCGATCCCGTCGGCAACGTCATCGCCTTCATCGGCGCCAAGGGCGGCGTCGGCTCCAGCACCGTTTGCCACAACGCCGCCTGGTCCATGTCGGAGGTCCTCAAGTCCAACGTGGTCGTGGCCGATCTGGACCTCGCCTTCGGCACCACCGGCCTCGACTTCAACCAGGATCCGGTACAGGGCATTGCCGAGGCGCTGCAGAGCCCGGAACGCCTCGATGAGGTGCTGCTCGACCGCCTGCTCACCAAGTGCTCGGAGCGACTCAGCATCTTTGCCGCCCCGGTGGTGCTCGACCGCGACTACGACATCTCCGCCGATGCTTGCGACATCGTGCTCGATATCGTGCGCCAGAACGTGCCTTTCGTCGCGGTCGACCTGCCCCACACATGGACGCCTTGGGTGAAGCGGGTGCTGCTGCAAGCGGACGAGATCGTCATCACCGCCGTGCCGGACCTCGCCAACTTGCGCAACGCCAAGAACCTCATTGACCTCTTGAAGCAGGGCCGCACCAACGACGGCCCGCCGCGCCTGGTGATCAACATGGCGAAGATGCCGAAGCGCCCGGAGATCTCGGTCAAGGAGTTCTCCGCTGCCCTCGATCTCAATCCCTCGCTGGTGATCGAGTTCGACTGCGAGTCGTTCGGCCTTGCCTCCAACAACGGCCAGATGATCGAGGAGTTCTCCGGCAAGGCGAAAGCTGCGCCTCAGTTCCGCGAGCTGGCCCTCGCCCTGGCACATCGTAAGGAGCACAAGGAAGAGAAGAAGAAGACGTCGTCGCTGGCGCCGCTGGGCCCGCTGCTTGAGAAGCTGAAGTTCAAGCGCTAGGAGCCATCAGATGTTCGGCAAGCGTTCGTCCGAGGGTGCCGCACCCCGCCGCCCGATGCCTCCGCCGGAGGCCGGCGCCGTCGAGGCCAAACCGGTCGAGACCAAGGTTGCCGCATTGGAGCGGGCACCGCCGCGCCCCGAGCCGGTAGTCCAGGAACGGCGCCACTCGGAAGAGTACTACGACGTCAAGACCACCGTCTTCAACGCGCTGATCGACACCATCGACCTGACCCAGCTCGCCAAGCTGGAGTCGGCCGCCGCGCGCGAGGAGATCCGCGACATCGTCAGCGAGATCATCCAGATCAAGAGCGTGGTGATGTCGATTGCCGAGCAGGAGGAGCTGCTCGAGGACATCTGCAACGACGTCCTGGGCTACGGCCCGCTCGAGCCGCTGCTCGCCCGCGACGACATAGCCGACATCATGGTGAACGGCTCCAACACCACCTACATCGAGGTGGCCGGCAAGGTGCAGAAGACGCCGGTGCGTTTCGCCGACAATGCGCAGCTGATGAACATCTGCCAGCGCATCGTCAGCCAGGTCGGCCGGCGCGTCGACGAATCGAGCCCCATCTGCGACGCCCGCCTGCCCGACGGCAGCCGCGTCAACGTCATCGCCCCGCCGCTTGCCATCGACGGGCCCACCCTCACCATCCGCAAGTTCAAGAAGGACCGTCTCAAGCTCGATCAGCTGGTGAAGTACAAGTCCATTACGCCGGAGGCCAAGACGATCCTGGAGATCATTGGCCGCGTGCGCTGCAACGTACTGATCTCCGGCGGCACCGGCTCGGGCAAGACGACGCTGCTCAACTGCCTCACTGCGTCCATCGATCACGACGAGCGCATCATCACCTGCGAAGACTTGGCCGAGCTGCAGCTGCAGCAGCCGCATGTCGTGCGGCTGGAGACGCGCCCTCCCAACCTCGAGGGGGAGGGCGAGATCACCATGCGCGACCTCGTGCGCAACTGTCTGCGCATGCGTCCTGAGCGCATCATCGTCGGCGAGGTGCGCGGACCGGAGGCGTTCGATCTGCTGCAGGCCATGAACACCGGCCACGATGGATCGATGGGCACACTGCACGCCAACAGCCCGCGCGAAGCCATCAGCCGCCTGGAGTCCATGATCATGATGGGCGGCTTCCAGCTGCCGCCCAAGACGATCCGGGAGATGATCACCGGCTCCATCGACGTCATCATCCAGGCCTCACGTCTGCGCGACGGCTCGCGCAAGATCACCCACATCACCGAGGTGATGGGCATGGAGGGCGACGTGGTGATCCTGCAGAACCTCGTGGTCTTCGAGATCACCGGCGAGGACGTGCAGGAAAAGATTGTCGGCCGCCATCGCTCGACCGGCATCGCCCGTCCGCGCTTCTGGGAGCGGGCCGAGTACTACAAGGAGACCAAGCGGCTGGCCGAGGCGCTGTCAGCGGCGGAGGTCCACGACACCCGCGGTCAGCCGATGGGAGAGGCGCGTGGATAGCAACGACCTCATGCTGGTCGGCCTGCTCGGGCTCGCCGCGATATCTGTAGCCGCAGTCGTCTATCTTGTGCTTTCGTCCTTCCTGTCAGGCGATCGCACGGAAAAGCGCATCCAGGCCGCCACCGAGAACAAGGGCAGGCGCATCGCCATCAAGCAACAGGTCGAGACGGCCAACAGCCGCCGCCGTCAGGTCGCCGACACGCTGAAGGAGCTCGAAGACCGGCAGAAGCAGCGCGAGAAAGTGTCGCTGCGGCTGCGTCTGGAGCGCGCCGGGCTCGACATAGAGCCACGCGTGTTCTGGATCGCCAGCGTCGTGACCGGACTGGTGGTCGGTTGCGCCGTCTGGGCGATGGCGCCCAACCTGCCGGTGATCGTGCCTCTGCTTGTAGCCTTCGTGGGCACGTTGGGCTTGCCGCGCTGGGTGGTCGCCCGCCTGACCAAGCGTCGGCAACGCAAGTTCACCGACGAGTTTGCCAATGCCATCGACATTATCGTGCGCGGTGTCAAATCGGGCCTGCCGCTGATCGAATGCCTCAATATCATTGCGCGCGAGTCGCCTCCGCCGATCGGGGGTGAGTTCACGGACCTGGTCGAGCAGCAGCGTGTGGGCGTGCCGCTGGCCGAGGCCTTCGAGCGCATGATGGTGCGCATGCCGCTGGCGGAGGTGCGCTTCTTCTCCATCGTCATCGCCATCCAGCAGCAGGCCGGCGGCAATCTCTCCGAGGCGCTCGGCAACCTCTCGGGCGTGCTGCGCGACCGCAAGCGCCTGCAGGCCAAGGTGAGCGCGCTGTCCGCCGAGGCCAAGGCATCCGCGGCCGTGTTGGGCGCGATGCCGTTCATCGTCATGCTGCTCGTCTACATCTCGACGCCTTCCTACATTGCCCTGCTTTGGACCACGCGCATGGGCCAGTTCCTGCTGGTGGCGGCGGGCTTTTGGATGACGTGCGGCATCCTGGTGATGAAGAAGATGATCAACTTCAAGTACTGAGCAGACATGTCCACAGCAGGCCTCACGGGAACGCCGCAGCCATGTTCGAAGCCATTGTAACGCTGACGCAACCGCAGATTTTCGTGACGCTGCTGGCGGCGATCGCAGCCTTTGCCACCGCGTTGACGGCGCTGATGCCGATCTTGAATCGCGATCGGCTCGATGCGCGCATGCAAGTCATGGCGACCGAGCGCGACAAGATGCGCGCCGCGCGCCTCGCCGACCTTGCCAAGAAGGACGGTCAGGGCAAGCTCAGGACGACGCCAAAGGGCTTCATGCAGGAAATCGTCGATCGCTTCAATCTGCGCAGCGTGTTCGACTCGGAGGAGGTGCGTGACAAGCTGAAGATGGCCGGCCTGCGTGGCCAGGCACCACTGGTCACCTATATGTTCTTCCGCGTGGCCATGCCCGGCATCGTCTCGGTCATCGCTCTTCTCTATCTCTTCGTCGTTACCGACTATGGGTATCCCCCGATCGTGAAGCTCGGGCTGGCGATCGGCGCGGGCTACATCGGCTTCTACCTCCCCAACTTCTTCGTCGAGAACCTGGTGCAGCGCCGGCAGACGTCCATCAAGAACGCTTTCCCAGACGCTCTCGACATGCTGCTGATCTGCGTGCAGTCGGGCATGTCGGTGGAGGCCGCCTTCCAGAAGGTATCGGGCGAGGTCGGTACCCAGTCGCTCGAGTTGGCGGAGGAGTTCAGCCTGACAACGGCCGAGCTCTCCTACCTGCCGGATCGGCGCCAGGCCTTCGAGAACCTCGGCAAGCGCACGGGCCTTCCCGGCATCAAGGCGGTGGCAACCGCCCTGATCCAGGCCGAGCGTTACGGCACCCCGGTCGGGCAGGCGTTGCGGGTGATGGCGCGTGAGAACCGCGATATGCGCATGGCCGAAGCCGAGAAGAAGGCGGCAGCTCTGCCGCCGAAGCTCACGGTGCCGATGATTGTCTTCTTCCTGCCTGTGCTGTTCGTGGTGATCCTGGGCCCGGCCATCATCCAGGTCTTCCGGTATCAATAGTAGTTTTTCTGCAACATGGTTTTTGCGCAGCACATATCGGGCAGGAGCCGTGTCTCTCCGTGTGCTAGACCGGCGGCGGGCCCCATCGGAGGAACCGCCATGAGAAGGATAATGTTGCTCGCCGGCGCAGTAGCGCTGGCCGTTTCGTTTACGGGCGCCCTCGCCCAGGACACAGGCAAAGCCAAGGCGCCGAGCAAGCCGCGTACGCCGGCCTCCATCGAATGCTCCAAGCAGGCGGACGCAAAGGGCCTGCACGGCAAGGAGCGGGCGAAGTTCCGCAGCAAGTGCAAGCGCGACGCCGCCAAGGCCGCGAAAGCCAAGTAGCGGCGCTTTGGCCTACTGTCCGGAGCTACCGCGCCTTCAAAAACGGGCGCATGCCCTCGCGCGCCAACTCGTCGGCTCGCTCGTTCTCGTCGTGCCCGGCGTGGCCGCGCACCCAATGCCATTTCAACTCGTGGCGCTGCTGCGCCGCGTCGAGCCGCTTCCATAAGTCGACATTCTTGACGAGCGTACCCGCCGCCGTCTTCCAACCCTTGCGCTTCCAACCGTTGATCCACTGACTGATGCCCTTCTGCACGTACTCGGAGTCCGTGTGAAGATCGACGCGGGAAGGCTCGGCAAGCGCTTCCAGCGCCGATATCGCCGCCATCAGTTCCATGCGGTTGTTGGTGGTGGATGCTTGTCCGCCCGCCAGCTCCTTGCGATGGCCGCCGGAAATCAGGATGGCGCCCCAGCCGCCGGGCCCAGGGTTCCTCGCGCAGGCGCCGTCGGTGAACACGGTGACAGTGGGCTTGCCGCTCATTCGCTTTGCTGCCTCCAGGCCGTACTCGCGCGCTGCGCGAACGGTGCGGTGGAATCTGAGCCGCCGCAGGTACTCGGTTGGGTCCTTGGGGTGGACCAGGGCGTTGCTGGATGTGTGCAGCCAGTCGTGCGCTCGGGTCAGCAGGAAGCGCAACGCGGCTCCCCGCGCCAGCAGCGGCAGCGCCTCCAATTCCGCGGGGGTCAGCGCGCGGACGCTCTGGTAGCCCTTCAGTAGCGCCTGGCCCTTGGTGAGGTTGAAGGAATTGTCGCTTTCGAAGCACCAGGCGTTGAGCGTGACGGCAATGTCGTAGCTCAGTGCGTCGTTGCAGGCGAAGTAGAAGTCGATGAGTGCGGAGAGCTTGTCGCCCAGAAAGAAGACGTTGTCGGGAAACAGATCGGCGTGAATGATGCCCTGTGGCAGTCCGCCCGGCCAGCGTGCTTCCAGGTCCGCGAGTTCCTGCTCGATCGTGGCGCCGAGCCCCGGCGCGATCTCGTCGGCGCGCGATCGGAAGCGCTCGTAAAGGGGACGCCAGCCGGCAAGCCCCAGCGCGTTGGCGCGGGTCCGCTCGAAACCGCAGCCCGCCACATGCAACCTTGCCAGCGCCTCGCCCACGGCCAGGCAATGGCTGGGCTGCGGCCGCCTGATCCACACGCCTTCCAGGAACGTCACCAGCGCCGCTGGCCGGCCGGCCAGCGTTCGCAGCATGCGGCCTTGCGCGTCGCGAACGGGAGTAGGGCAATTGATGCCGGCCTTGCCCAGGTGCTCCATCAGGCCCAGGAAGAACGGCAGGTCGTCACGAGCGACGCGTTTCTCGTAGAGGGTGAGAAAGAACGGGCCCTTGTCCGTGTGCACGAGATAGTTGGTGTTCTCCACGCCCTCGGCGATGCCCTTGTAGGAGAGGAGCGCGCCAAGACCGTAGCTGGCGACGAACGCCGCCAGTTCGTCGTCGGAGACTTCGGTGTAGACCGCCATGCTGGCTTGGCCTCGACGGAAACCGGCGAGTGGGATGATCGACAGGGTTTAGGGCGCGCCCGCCTCGCGCAACTCCCGCGGCACATTGAAGGCGATGCGTTCTTCGGTGGTGACTACGCTTTCCACCGTCACCTCGAAGCGTGCGCGAAAAGCATCGAGAATTTCGGTGACGAGCACCTCCGGTGCCGATGCCCCGGCCGTTATGCCGACCCTGGCCGCGCCCTGCAACTCGGCCCAGGGTATGTCGCCCGATTGCTGAACGAGCAGTGCCTTTCTGCAGCCGGCCCGCTCCGCCACCTCGACCAGCCGAAGCGAGTTGGAGCTGTTGGGCGCGCCCACCACGATCAGGGCATCGCAGCGCGGCGCGATCGCCTTGACGGCGGCCTGCCGGTTGGTCGTTGCGTAGCAGATGTCTTCCTTGCGCGGCCCGACGATCGCGGGAAAGCGGGCCTTGAGAATGGCGACGATGGCGGCGGTATCGTCGACGGATAGCGTGGTCTGCGTGATGTAGGCGACCCGGTCTGGGTCGCGCGGCTCGATGCGCTGGGCGGCCTCGGCGTCCTCGATCAGTGTCGCCGCCCCAGCCGGCAGCTGCCCCAGCGTGCCGACCACCTCGGGGTGCCCGGCATGACCGATCAGCAGGATCTCGCGGCCCTCCTCATGGTGCATGCGCGCTTCTGCGTGCACCTTGGAGACGAGGGGGCAGGTGGCGTCGAGGTAGAACAGGTTACGGGCCCGTGCCGTCGCCGGAACCGACTTTGGCACCCCGTGTGCCGAAAAGATCACGGGTGCGCCGGTTTCGGGAATCTCGTCGAGCTCCTCCACAAAAATGGCGCCTTTGGCCTTCAGGGACTCGACCACGTGACGGTTGTGAACGATCTCATGGCGGACATAGACGGGTGCCCCGAACCGTTTCAGTGCCAGTTCTACGATCTTGATGGCACGGTCGACACCTGCACAGAAGCCGCGCGGGGCCGCCACGAGAAGGGTGATGGAGGGACGCGGGTGCTCTGTCGACACGGTTAACTGGGCCATGAAATAGGTCGCATGTTCGTTGTTGGTTCACACTCCCATAGCTTGGCTCGGGACGTCGTTGACAGTAAAATTGCGAATCACCGGACGTTGGACCAGCGGGCGCACGGGCGCGGCTCGTTGGGTAGGGAATACCGGTACGAAAGAAGCCGGGCAAGTGTTCGGACAGGGGCGCTGTGACGCAATCGGTGTGTAACGCATTGGTCTCGCTTGCGAGACCGCTGGCCTTGGCCATCCTGCTCAGCGGGCTTGGCGCTTGCGGCATGTCCTCGATCACGTCGGGCATCGGCGGCGGCTGGTTCGGCAGCAAGAAATCCACCAATACCGACGTCGGCTCGGTCAACCAGGACGAGCTTCTCACCGCCGCCAAGACGGACAGCGGCTCGCTGGCCGGCATCGGCGGCGGGGTGGCGCACGGCTGCCCGCGCTTCCAGGTCTGGTCGCGCGACGGCTATGTGACCGTCTATGAGGCAGGCCACATCGGCGATGCGCTTGCCGTCATGCATCGCGGCGAGATCACCAAGACCGCGCGCGAGTGCAATATCGAGCCTGGCCGCGTCACGGTGAAGTACGGGTTCTCCGGTCGCGTGCTCTTGGGGCAGAAGGGCAAATCAGGGCGCGTAACGCTGCCTGCCACCGTGTTCGTGGCAGATGCCAAACGGGAGAAGATCACCTCGGAGAAGGTGAGGATCGACGTTGATGTCGCCCTCGACAACCCCATTGGCTATTTCTCGATAGTGCGCTCCATGAGTTTCCCGATCCCAGAGGGGTCCCGGCCCGGCGAGTTCGAGGTCTACGTAGGCTTCGATCGCAACATCCCGGGCGCCGGCTAGCGAACATTCGTCCACAATTTGCGCATTCTCGCGCCTTGCGGCTGCCGGTGACGGTTTGACTTCATCGGGTGCGGGCGTATCATTCCACTCGCCAAACGATACGCGCGGAAGAGATCGCTCCGTGCGCAAGCGCGGCGCGGCGCCGAAGGAGCAACCGCCCCGGAACCTCTCAGGCAAAAGGACCGCAGGTAGATGGCGCTCTGGAAAGCAGCCGGGCAATCCGGCTCACCGAAGGGGTAAGGCGGTTGGGCTGAGCGGTCCGGCCGCCGAAATCTCTCAGGTCCCGCGACAGAGGGGGCTTGAACCCGTGCCGGCCGGCGCGGGATGCAAGCTGTGTGGGACGGGCGAGCATGAGCGCTACCTCTGAGACGGCAGCTTTGCAGCGAACGCCGCTCTACGAGCTGCACGTGTCGCTCGGCGCCAGGATGGTGCCGTTCGCCGGCTACGAGATGCCGGTGCAGTACCCGCTAGGCATCCTCAAGGAGCACCTGCACACGCGCGCGAGGGCCGGTCTGTTCGACGTCTCGCATATGGGCCAGGCGTTTCTCATCGGCCCCGATCACGAGACGACCGCCTCCGCCCTCGAGGCACTCGTTCCCGCCGACATCGTCAATCTGAAGCCCGGGCAGCAGCGCTACAGCCAGCTTCTGAACGAAAGCGGCGGCATCGTCGACGACCTGATGGTGACGCGCTCGGCCTCCTCTGAGGACGACGGCAGCCTAATGCTGGTGGTGAACGCCTCGCGCAAGGAGGTCGACTATTCCCACATTGGGGCGCGGCTGCCGGACGATGTGCGGCTGCAGCCGACGCCTGAGCGAGCGCTGCTTGCCTTGCAGGGTCCCGCTGCGAAGGAGGTGATGGCGAAGCTCTCCGATGTCGCGGTTGGTCTGGGATTCATGTCTGCCGCCAGCGGCAAGGTCGGCGAGTTCGACTGCCACATCTCGCGCTCGGGCTACACCGGCGAGGACGGCTTCGAGATTTCCGTTGCAGCCTCCAAGGCCGAGAAGCTGGCGCGCCTGTTGTTAGCTCAAGAGGGCGTGCAGCCGGTGGGCCTCGGCGCGCGCGACTCGCTCAGGCTGGAGGCTGGCCTTTGCCTCTACGGCCACGACATCGACGAGACGACGAGCCCGATCGAGGCGGGCCTCGAGTGGTCGATCCAGAAGCGGCGGCGTGAGCAGGGCGGGTTCCCGGGTTATGCGCGTATCAAGGACGAGCTGAATAAAGGCCCAAAGCGCCGCCGCGTCGGCATCAAGCCAGACGGCCGCGCACCAGCGCGCGAAGGCACCGAGATCCTGGCGCTGCTGGGCGATCGCCTGGGCACTGTCACCTCGGGCGGCTTCGGGCCGAGCGTGAACGGCCCCATCGCCATGGGCTACGTGCCTGCCGGGCGCGCCGAGGCCGGTACTCCCGTGAACCTGATGGTGCGCGGCAAGGCACAGGGCGCCTCCATCGTGCCACTGCCCTTCGTACCCCACCGCTACATTCGCAAAACCTAGCTTCAGCGAGGACTTGTCATGGCCACCGAGCGCTTCACCAAGGACCACGAGTGGATCCGCGTCGAGGACGGCGTCGGCACGGTCGGCATCACCGACCACGCGCAATCCCAGCTGGGCGACATCGTATTCGTCGAGGTGCCCGAGGTGGGCCGGAAGGCGGCGCAGGGCGAGGCCGTGGCGGTGGTGGAGAGCGTCAAGGCGGCGAGCGACGTCTACTCCCCCGTTGCCGGAGAGGTGATCGCGGCCAACGGCGACCTCGCCGGCAACGCGGCGCTGGTCAACGAGGATGCGGAAGGGCGGGCCTGGTTCTTCAAGATCAAAATCGCCAACGCGGCCGAGCTCGATGCGCTGATGGACCGAGCGGCTTACGAGGCGTTCGCGAAGGACAGTTCGTAGGACAACGGAGAGGCGATCAAGGCGCAAGCGCCGCCCGCGTAGCCGGAGTCCAGCCCATGACGATCTGTATCTCGCTGTTCGATAGAGGCTGCGGACCGTCGATCGAGGATTGGCGCGCCCTTCGCGATCAGGTCCTCGCCGACCAGGGCGCGCGCTTCGAGTTGGGTCCTCCTCGCAAGGGTACCGGGGGTTGGAATCGCAGATGGTTTGGTGACGTTCGTGATGCTCTCCAATTCGACGACAACCGCGTCGGTTGCCACATTTGGCTGACTGTCGCGGACATTGATCGTCCACTCTGCCGGTTGCTGTTCGAACTCGCCGAGCGCGCGCGACTGTTCGTGACTTTCGACTTTGCGCCTGAAGTGCTGCGGCCGCCCTCGGTACGCAGCTCGGAGCTCGACTGGGGCCCGGTGCGGATTTTTGACATCGATAGCGCAGAGGCGTTGTTTCAGCATTTTCAGCCGCAACAAGAGGCCGTGTGACCGCGATGCGCTACCTCCCGCTGACCGATGCAGACCGCAAGGCCATGCTGGCCAAGATCGGCGTCGCCGACATCGATGCGCTGTTCGCCGACGTGCCGAAAGACAAGGCGCTGCGCAAGTTGGTGGACCTGCCCAGGGCCAGGGGCGAGCTGGAGGTGGAACGGGAGTTGGGCCGGCTGGCCGCCCGCAACGTGCCGGCTGGCTCGGTGCCATTCTTCGTCGGCGCGGGCGCCTACAAGCACCACGTGCCGGCGACGGTGGATCACCTGATCCAGCGCTCCGAGTTCCTCACCTCCTACACGCCATATCAGCCGGAGATCGCGCAGGGCACGCTGCAGTACCTGTTCGAGTTCCAGACCCAGGTGGCGATGCTGACGGGGATGGAGGTGGCCAACGCCTCCATGTACGACGGCTCCACGGCAGCAGCCGAGGCGGTGCTGATGGCGCATCGCCTCACCAAGCGGCACAAGGCGGCGCTCTCCGGCAACCTGCATCCGCACTACCGCGAGACCATCGAGACCGTGGCGCGGCTGGCGGGGCACGAGGTGGTGGCGCCGCTGCCGCACGGCGCGGCGGAGGACCTGACCGGGCTGATCGACCCGACGGTGTCGTGTGTTGTCGTTCAGAACCCCGATTTCTTCGGGCACGTGCGCGACCTGACGCCAATCGCTGAGGCGGCCCATGCCGCTGGCGCCCTGCTGATCGCCGTGTTCACGGAGGTCGTGTCGCTGGGGCTGGTGCAGCCGCCGGGGCCATGGGCGCCGACATCGTCGCAGGCGAGGGACAGTCCATCGGCAACGCATTGTCATTTGGAGGGCCCTACGTGGGCCTGTTCGCCACGCGGCAGAAATTTGTGCGGCAGATGCCGGGCCGGTTGTGCGGCGAGACCGTGGACAAGGAGGGCCGGCGCGGCTTCGTGCTGACGCTCTCCACGCGCGAGCAGCACATCCGCCGCGAGAAGGCCACTTCCAACATCTGCACCAACTCCGGCCTGTGCGTTCTGGCGTTCACCATCCACATGAGCCTGCTGGGCGAGGCGGGCCTGCGGCGTTTGGCGCGCGTCAATCACGCCAACGCGGTGAAGCTCGCAGACATGCTCGCCAAGGTGCCGGGGGTGGCGATTCTGAACGACGCGTTCTTCAACGAGTTCACCATCCGCGTGCGGGGCACGGGCGCCGAGGTGATCGAGAAGCTCAGCGAGAAGGGCGTGCTCGGCGGGGTGCCGGCATCGCGGCTGTCGCCGGACAACCCGGATCTGGCGGACCTGATCGTCGTGGCCTCCACCGAGGTCAACACGGACGAGGATCGTGCGGCCTACGCCAAGGCGTTGCGGGAGGTGCTGTGATGCTGAACCGGCAGGGACGGCCGACGGCGGCGGGCGAGGCCGAGGCGCGGCAGAGCGAGACGTTCAGCGGCAACCGCGGGCTCGCTATCGAGGAGCCGCTGATCTTCGAGATCGGGCGCACGGACACCACGGGCGTCGACCTGGAGGAGCCGGCGAAATTCAAATCGCGGCTCGGCAGGCTCGAGCGCACCGCGCCGCTGGGCCTGCCCGGTTTGAGCGAGCCCGAGGTGATGCGCCACTTCGTGCGGCTTTCCCAGAAGAACTACGGCATCGACACCGGCGTCTTCCCGCTGGGCTCGTGCACCATGAAGCACAACCCGCGCCTCAACGAGAAGATGGCGCGCACTCCCGGCTTCGGCGATGTCCATCCGCTGCAGCCGCTCTCCACCGTGCCTGGCGCCGTCGCGCTGATTGCCGAGCTTTCGCGCTGGCTGTCCGAGCTCACCGGCATGCCGGCGATCGCCATGACGCCCAAGGCCGGCGCACACGGCGAGCTGTGCGGGCTGATGGCCATCAAGGCGGCGCTGGAGGCGCGCGGCGAGAAGCGCGCAGTCGTGCTGGTGCCGGAGTCGGCGCACGGCACCAATCCGGCGACTGCGGCTCTGTTGGGCTACCGGGTCGAAACGGTGCCGGCACGTGACGACGGCACCGTCGATCCCGAGGAGGTGAAGAAACATCTCTCTTCCGAGGTCGCCGCCATCATGCTCACCAACCCCAACACCTGCGGCCTGTTCGAGCGCGACGTGGTGGCCATTGCCGAGGCCGTGCACGCGGCGGGCGCCTTCTTCTACGCCGACGGCGCCAACTTCAACGCCATCGTCGGCAAGGTGCGCCCCGGCGACCTTGGCGTCGATGCCATGCACATCAACCTGCACAAGACGTTCTCCACCCCGCACGGCGGCGGCGGGCCGGGCGCCGGGCCGGTGGCGCTGTCGGCGGCGCTGGCGCCGTTCATGCCGGTGCCGTACGCGGTGACCGATGGCGATAGCGTGCGATACGTGGAGCACTATCACCACGCTGCTGCAGGGGTTCCCTCCCCCCTCGTGGGGGAGGGACAGGGAGGGGGGGGCAAAGCAAGGGTTCCTTCGAATGTTACCCCCACCCCTAGCCCCTCCCCACAAGGGGGAGGGGGACCGGTAGGAGCAAGCGGTGAGGTGGGTGCTAAACCGTTCGGGCGCATGTGCGCGTTCTACGGGCAGATGGGCATGTTCGTGCGGGCTTTTGCCTACATGCTCTCCCATGGCAGCGACGGCATGCGGCAGGCGAGCGAAGACGCGGTGCTCAACGCCAACTACGTGCGCGCGTCCCTCTCCGACCTGATGTCGCTCCCCTTCGGCGACCGGCCATGCATGCACGAGGTGCTGTTCGACGACAAATGGCTCGAAGGCACCGGCATCACCACGCTCGACTTCGCCAAGGCGATGATCGACGAGGGCTTCCACCCCATGACGGTGTACTTTCCGCTGGTGGTGCATGGCGCCATGCTGATCGAACCGACAGAGTCGGAATCCAAGCAAAGCCTCGATCAGTTCATCGCGTCGCTGCGCGGGCTCGCCGAGGCCGCCAAGGCGGGCGATGCCGCCCGCTTCAAGGATGCGCCACGCTTTGCCCCGCGGCGGCGGCTCGACGAGACCAAGGCGGCGCGCGAGCCGCGGTTGCGGTGGCAGCCGGAGCCCGCTCGCAAGGAGGCGGCGGAGTAGGGTCTGTCATCCCGGCATTCGTTGCCGGGATCCAGCTCTCGGCGAACGCCGGAGCAAGCGGATGGACGGATCCCGGGGACAAGCCCGGGATGACAATTTGGTCGGGCCGAACCACGGGCCTTGAGCGGAGTTACCGGGCATGGGCGTTCTCGTCGACGGCGTCTGGCACGACCAGTGGTACGACACACGCGGCACCGGCGGCCGCTTCGTGCGCGCGCAGTCGAGCTTCCGCAACTGGATCACGCCGGACGGCGCGCCGGGGCCGACCGGCCAAGGCGGCTTCAAGGCCGAACCCGGCCGCTATCACCTCTACGTGTCCCTCGCCTGTCCCTGGGCCAATCGCACGCTGATCTTCCGCGCCCTCAAGGGGCTCGAAGGCATGATCGGCGTGTCGGTGACGCACTGGCTGATGGCGGAGAACGGATGGACCTTCGCGCCCGGCGAGGGCGTGGTGCCCGACACCGTCAACGGCGCCTCCTATATCCACCAGCTCTATACGCTGGCCGATCCGCGCTATAGCGGGCGGGCGACGGTGCCGGTGCTGTGGGACAAGCAGCGCTCAACCATCGTCAACAACGAGTTCGAGCGAGATCATCCGCATGCTCAACTCGGCCTTCGATGCGGTCGGCGCCAAACCCGGCGACTACTACCCCGAGCCGTGGCGGGCGGAGATCGATGCCATCAACGCGCGCGTCTATGAGACCGTCAACAACGGCGTCTACAAGGCGGGGTTCGCCACCACGCAGGAGGCCTACGAGGCCGCGGTGTTGCCTCTGTTCGAAACGCTGGATTGGCTGGACGAGCGCCTGCGGGGCCGCCGCTTCCTGCTGGGGGCGCAGCCCACCGAGGCCGACTGGCGCCTCTTCACCACCTTGGTGCGCTTCGACCCCGTCTACGTCGGGCACTTCAAGTGCAACATCCGCCGCCTGATCGATTACTCGGTGCTGTTCGCCTACACGCGCGACCTCTACCAGTGGCCTAGCGTGCGCGGGACGGTGAACCTCACCCACATCAAGCGGCACTACTTCATGAGCCACCGCACCATCAATCCGACGGGGATCGTTCCGATCGGCCCGGCGATCGACTACGATGCGCCGCCCGGGCGCGAGCGGCTGGCCTGAAAGGGGCCGCCTGGTGCCCCGTTAGGGAGGCCGGCTTGAGCTTCGTTCAGCGACTGATGACTGCGATCCTGCCACGCTCGTGGGCCGTGTCCATGGAGGCGGAATCGCGGGCCTGGATGGCCCGCTGCGAGGCTTGCGGCGGCGAGCGGTCGGTGTGGGACCTGGGCGGTATTCGTTGGAAGGCGGCCGGCAGCCCTCGCCGTCGGGTGCGCTGCGCAAACTGCGGGCGGGTCACCTGGCATCAGTTGCGCAAGGTGTGAGGGACCGCGATCTTTCCCTTGAAAATAGGTCAGCATTGCTGACATAATTTAGACTCCAGGGGAAAATGGAGCCGAAACGTGGGCAATCTCGCACCAGCAGCCGAATGGGAGCCGCGCTATGCGCGCCGGGCGGAGCGCATGCGCGCCTCCGAGATCCGCGAGCTTCTGAAAGTACTAGAGCGGCCGGGGCTCATCTCCTTTGCCGGCGGTATTCCCGATCCGGCCCTGTTTCCCGTCGACGAGGCCAAAGCTGCTTACGCCGAGGTGCTAGGCGACGCCCCGCTGGCAACCGACGGGCTGCAGTACTCGGTGAGCGAGGGATACCTGCCGCTGCGCCGGTGGGTCGCGCACCACATGGGCACCCTCGGCGTGCCGTGCGAGCCGGACAACGTCATCATCACCTCGGGCTCGCAGCAGGCCCTGGAATTCCTCGGCCGGCTGCTGCTCTCCCCCGGCGATACGGCGCTGGTGACGGCGCCCACCTATCTCGGCGCCCTGCAGGCCTTCTCGGCCTCGGAGCCCCGCTACGAGGAGCTGCGTCCCGAGGACGGCAATCGCACGCCGGCCTCCTATGCGGACGCTGCCCGCCAAGCCGGCGGTGATGTGAAACTCGCCTACGTGGTGCCGAGCTTCGCCAATCCGACGGGCGAGACATTGTCGCTAGCGGCACGCGAGCGGCTGCTCGATCTCGCCGCCGAGCTCGACATCCCCGTCGTCGAGGATGCCGCCTATGCCATGTTGCGTTTCGAGGGCGAGGCGCTGCCCTCCATCTTGGCGCTGGAGGTCGAGCGCCGCGGCAGCATCGAGCGCGCCCGCTCGATCTATTGCGGCACGTTCTCGAAGGTGCTTTCGCCCGGCCTGCGTGTCGGCTGGATCGTCGCATCGAAGCCGCTGATCCGGCGCCTGGTGCTGATCAAGCAGGCGTCCGACCTCAACAGCGCCACCATCAACCAGATGGTCATGCACCGCATGGCCGATGCGGCGTTCGGCACCCAGGTCGAGCTGGCGTGCGCGCACTATCGCCGCCGCCGCGATGCGATGCTGGCTGCCCTCGCCAAGCATATGCCCAAAGGCGTAACCTGGACCCGTCCGCAGGGCGGGCTGTTCGTTTGGCTCACCTTGCCGGAAGGGATTGATGCCGCCAGCCTGTTGCAGCGTGCGCTCGACGAGATGGGCGTGGCGTTCGTGCCTGGCGGAGCATTCTTCTTCGACGGCCGCGGCCGCAACACGCTGCGTCTGAGCTACTCGCTGCCAGACGCGGAGGCGATCGATCGGGGTATCGCCGGGCTGGCGCGCCTGATCTAAGGGCGCAGGCGTCCCAAGGTGTCCTAAGGCCATCCGGTGCGGCGCGGCGGCAGTGGGCGACCGAATGGGAGGCTTTGGGACGAAGCCCATCCTTGTGCGGCTTCATGCCCTGTCTATACAGGACGGGTCGCAGTCCAATGCTGTGCCAAAGGCGTGGGGTTCCCCGATCCCTCACTGTGGCGGAATATCAAGGAGGACCGAAACATGGCGAAGCCCAGCCTGCAGACCAAATTGGACCAGGGCGACGGCGTTGTCCGCATGCTGCGCAACTCCAAGATCGGTATGTACGTGTATCCCGTCGTTGCCTCGGAGTTCACGAACTGGCGCGACGAGCAGCGCGCGTGGCGCGAGACTGCCGTGCTGTTCGACCAGTCGCACCACATGGACGAGCTGATCGTCGACGGCCCGGACGCGGCAAAGCTGCTGGAGCGGCTGACGATCAACAGCTTCAAGAATTTCGGCACCGAGCGGGCCAAGCATTTCGTGCCGGTCTCCCCCGACGGCCATGTCATCGGCGACATGATCATCTTCCGCGAGAATGAGAACCGCTTGGTTCTGGTCGGCCGTGCGCCGACGGCAAACTGGGTCGAGTTCAACGCTTCGCTGGGCAAGCACAACGTCAAGCTCACGCGCGACCCGCGGTCGCCCTCGCGGCCTGACGGCAACAAGGTCAATCGTGTGCACTACCGCTTCCAGATCCAGGGTCCGGAGGCGCCGAAGGTGCTGGAGAAGATGAACGGCGGGCCGGTGCCGAACATCAAGTTCTTCCATGTCGATTGGATCAATGTCGGCGGACGCAAGGTACATGCTTTTCGCCACGGCATGGCCGGAGCGCCGGGGCTCGAAATCTGGGGTCCATACGCGGAGAAGGACGAGGTCCGCGCCGCCGTCCTGAAGGCTGCCAGCGAAGCTGGCGTCGATCTGCGGCAGTCGGGTGCGCGCGCCTATTCCACCAACACGCTGGAGTCCGGCTGGATCCCGTCGCCGCTTCCCGCCATCTACAGCGGCGACGAGTTGAAAGCCTATCGCGAGTGGCTGCCCGCCGACGGCTACGAGGCGACATGCTCTATCGGCGGCAGTTTCGTCTCCAAAGACATTCGCGACTACTACACCACGCCCTATGAGCTGGGCTACGCCGGCTACGTCAAGTTCGACCACGACTTCGTTGGGCGCGCGGCGCTGGAGAAGATGCAGGGCCGGCCGCACCGCAAGCGGGTGACCTTCGAGTGGAACGCGGAGGATCTCCTCAAGGTGGTCGCCTCCGCATTTCAGCCGGGCGAAATGAATTACAAGTGGATCGATCTCCCGCAGCCCAACTACGCTTCATCGGGCTTCGACAAGGTGATGCTCGGCGACAGGGTCGTGGGCTTGTCGATGTTCAACGGCTACAGCTTCAACGAGCGCTGCATGCTGTCGTTGGGCATCGTCGATCCCGATATCAAGGAAGGTGACGTCCTGACACTCGTTTGGGGCGAGCCCGACGGCGGCAGCGACAAAACCTCCACCGAGAGGCACAAACAGGCGGACATCCGCGTGCGCGTATCGCCCACGCCTTACGCGCGGGAGGCGCGCGAGAACTACGCCGAAGGCTGGCGCACCAGAGCCGCCTGACGGCGGAGGGTCCGGGGGCTTGCGTTCCCGGAGGCCGAGCCCGGGGGTGCGAGGCCATCCGAGGACGCAGGCAGACGAGGGTCACTCCGCCGTCGCATCGTGGCGCATGATCACGATGGGGTTCTCGATCAGGCGGACGTCGATCGGCTTTGCCGCAATGAGCTTCGGGTTGTGCGGCAGGGGATTGTCGCGTCCGCGCGGAGCGTTGAGCCAGTGATCGTGGCTCGGGATCTTGTCGATGCCGAGGGGGTAGATCGTCACCTTGTCCGGTTCGAACTTGAGTCTGAGGAAGTTCTTGTAGTTCTGGATCCTCAACGCCGCGAACGCGTCCTCCGCGTGCATGCGCCCCATGACGCCCGTGACGACCCAGTAGAAGCCCCACAGCGAGCCGCCGACAAGGGCGCCGAGCGCGATCATCAGGATGGGATACAAGGTGAAGCCCACCAGCTGACGGATCGCCGTGGGCGTCTTCGGACCCGGCTGGGCGCGCTGCACTGCCTCCTTGCGCTTGAGGGTCTCCAGCTGCTCCTGAATGATCTGCGGCTGCCGGTCACGCTCCTTGTACAGTGCGTCGAACTGCCGCTCGAGGACGGGCGAGGCCTGGTTGTTCCAGCCGACGACCAGCAGCGACAGCGTGAACATGGCGGTCATGTGCGCCAGGAAATGCGCTGTGCCGACAATGAACTTCGCGGCATAGCGGCGAATGCTCGGGCGCTCGACGGCATCGACGTACCAGACCAGAACGGCGTATAGCCCGACCACGAAGATCGTCAGGCTGACCGACGCTATCATGGCCTGCACGAGATAGAGTGGCATGAAGGGCAGCACTTCCCAGATCGTGGTGCTGAGGCCCAGTTGGTCGATCTTGCCGAGCGAAATCTGCTCTTTCGTGACGAGGGTCTGGAACTCCCATGTGATCAGCCAATAGATGAGCCCGATGCCGATCGCGAACGCAGGGTTGTAGAAGGGGAAGAAGACGTTGGCGAGGCTCAGCCAGTAGCTTCTCCCCTTGCTCGGATAGCACTTGGGCGCCTGCGGCCTGAGTGGCCGGCGCCTGCCGCGCCCAGGCTCTGCGGCGTCCTTCAGCGGCTCCAGGAGGACGTCCTGCACATCCTGGACGGCCTGCTCCACGACGTTGTCGGCCGCCACGGTGTTGCGCTTCAGCCGGATGTTGTATTCGCGCGGGTGCCAGGCCTCTCCCGGGCGCAGGGCTGGCGCATCGGCAGGCGCCGTCTCTATATCCTCGCGCCGCTCGGGCCAGCGCACCGAGATGTTGTTCTTGAGGACGTGCGTGGGATGCAGGAAGGCGCCGCCGCCGCCGGCCGTTACAAAGTGCACGTCGAGCTCGTGCGCGTAGTAGCGGTTGTAGTGATGCCAGTCCCCGGCAATGACGGCCGCCACGCGCGCACCCCTGGCACGGGCGATCGAGGTGATCTTGAAGAAGTTCTCCTCCTCGTCCAGTCCATGCAGTTCAGCGATCATCCATGACGGCTCTGCCAGGCAGATGATGAGATTGTCGCCAGGCGCAATCTGCTTGGCCATCGCCTCGAAATAGCTGACCTGCGCGGTGTCGAGGTACTTGGAGAACTGGATGTCGGCGCCCCAGATCCACCAGTTGTAGGGTAGGCGCAACGCCCAATAGCTGCGGTGCTGCTGGCATTGCCAGCCGCCGATCACATTGCCCTTGGCGTCGGAGAGGCGATCGCGCGAGGAGCAGAACAGGCTGTCGAACGAATTGAGGCCATCGTACCAGTCGTGGTTGCCGGGGATGGCGAACAGCTTGCGGCTGGGTTCGCGTACGCTGAACGCCCAGTTGAAGGGCTGCAGCAGGCGCTTCTTGTAATCTTCGCGGGTGGCCTGCGGGTAGCACTGGTCGCCACCCATGATCAGGATCTCGCCGTGGCGGAGCTTGCCGGCCCCGCGCACATCCAGGCTGTCCTGGGCCAGCAGGTAGGCGGTGGTATAGGTGGCGTCGAAGCCGTCGCCGACATCGGCCACATAGTCGACCCACAGCGCGCCCGAGGAGTTGAGCGCCAGGCGATGCTGGGGATGGTCGGTAGCGGGGTTGCTGTAGTCGTAGCGACGGCACAGCTCCTGGTCGTCGCAAGGGTCGGTGACCGCCTGCATCAAGCGCTGGTCGGCGTATTGACCGAACACGGACGACACGATCGTGCGTATGCCGACGCGGGCGAGCAGCCGCGGATCGTACCACGACACCATCTGCGGCAGGCGCCCCGCACGCAGCTGGCGTAGAGGGTTCATTTCCATGGATCGTGTCTCCCCCGGGCGAGGCCAGCCTGCCGCCCGGACCGTGACCCCCGCGCGGCAGCAGGGTGGCGCGTCAATCCGGCAGAAGGAAGAGCCCTGCGCGTTGGCAGTGCATCGCCGTTGCCGAAATATCGCACAAGTTGCGTAGTGGGTCCGTGCCTCCTCAGGCTTGCGGCAACGCTCGTGCCTTCTCCCGCAACACGAACTTCTGGATCTTGCCGGTAGAGGTCTTGGGCAACGGCCCGAACACTATCGCCTTCGGGACCTTGTAGTGCGCCATGTTGGCGCGACAGAAGGCGATGATGTCGTCGGGCGCAATTGCGCCGCTGCCGGGCTTCAAGGTGATGAACGCGCACGGGCTCTCCCCCCACTTGGCGTCTGGTCGCGCCACCACGGCAACCTCCATCACCTGCGGGTGCCGGTAGAGGATCTCTTCTACCTCTAGCGAGGAGATGTTCTCGCCGCCCGAGATGATGATGTCCTTGGAGCGGTCCTTGACCTCGATGGCGCCGTCGGCGTGCCACACCGCAAGGTCGCCGGAATGATAGAGGCCGCCGGCGAAGGCCTCCTCCGTGGCTACCTCGTTCTTGAGGTAGCCCTTCATTAGCGTGTTGCCCGCAAGGGCGATCTCGCCCATGGAGGTTCCATCACGGGGCAGCTGGGCCAGCGTCTTGGGATTGGCGATCACCATCTGTTCGATCACGGGGTTGGGCACGCCCTGGCGTGCCATGCGGGCGTAGCGCTCGGCTGTCGGCAGTCCCTGCCACTCCGGCAGCGGGGGACAGTAGGTGGAGGGCCCGTAACTCTCGGTGGTGCCGTAGAGGTGCAGCACCTCGAAGCCCATTGCCTCCATGCGCTCGATGACGATTGCAGGCGGCGCCGCGCCGCCAGTCGCCACCTTTGTTCGCAGCGGCAGCTGGCGCTTCGCTTCGGCGGGTGCATGCACCAGCATGTTGAGAACGATCGGTGCGCCGCACATGTGCGTGATGCGGTGCTCGGCGATCGCCTCGAAGATGCGCTGCGGTTCGACCTTGCGCAGGCAAACGTGCGTGCCGGCCGCCGCTGTGACCGCCCAGGTGAAAGTCCAGCCCGAGCAATGGAACATCGGCAAGGTCCACAGATAGCGGCTGTCGTGGTCGAGCTTGAAGGTGAGCGCATTGGCGAGCGCGCCCAGGTAGGCGCCGCGGTGGCTATAGACCGCGCCCTTGGGATTGCCGGTGGTGCCGCTAGTGTAGAGGAGGCAGATGGAGTCCCACTCGTCCTCGGGGCCAGGGTAGGCGAATGCCGGATCGCCGGAGGCGATGAAGCTCTCGTACTCCACGCCCCCGAAGCTCGGCGCGCCTGCGGTCTCCGCGTCGGCGATGTCGACCACGATCGGGCGCTTGCTCCCGAGTTTCTCGAGTGCGGGCGCGATGGTGGAATGGAATTCGCGGTCGGCCAGGAACAGCTTGGCCTCGCCATGCTCCAGGCAGAAGGCGACCAGCGGCGCATCGAGGCGGATATTTACGGGATTAAGGATGGCGCCGATCATCGGCGCCGCGTAGTGGGCCTCGAGCATCGCGGGTACGTTGGCGGCGAGTATCGCCACCGTGTCGCCGCGTCTGACGCCGGCTTTGGTTAGCGCGTGTGCAAGCCGTCGGGCCCGCGCGTAGAACTCGGCATAGCTGAAGCGGCGGCTGCCGTGGATGATCGCCGTGCGATCGCCGAAGAAGTTGGCGGCGCGCGCCAGGAAGCTGACCGGGCTCAGGGCCACGAAGTTGGCCGCGCGCTTGCGCAGCTCGGGTCGCTCGTGGGCCATTTCTTCCTCCTTGAGGCGCGTCCAGGGTTTCATCGGGCTACCCCATTGTGACCTGCCGGCCACGACGGCTCAGCCAATCATGCGCGCATCGACGCCGCGCGTGAAGCCTGTCGAGTTCAGGTGCAGTACCAACCGAAGTATGGTGCGACAAGACCGCAACCCTCTTTGCGCCAAGTTCCACACCCGCGAACGCGGAACGTG
Source organism: uncultured Alphaproteobacteria bacterium (assembly GCA_963832445.1). Taxonomy (GTDB): domain Bacteria; phylum Pseudomonadota; class Alphaproteobacteria; order Rhizobiales; family Hyphomicrobiaceae; genus AWTP1-13. The sequence goes on along the minus strand of CAWHUM010000008.1, from coordinate 62,844 downwards.
TGGGGTCGCGAGCATGGTGAACAGCCGGCATCGTGCTGGACGCAACGCAGGCGCCCATTAAGGTTGCAATCGAACCAGCCTTGCAGCCGGTGAGACGGCATGTGTCAGTGCCTCGGGGGGACGGCCGGCACCTGACCACATCTGCGCGTCGGCTCACCGGATCGCCAGCCAGAACCCTACTCGAGATCGCGACTGGCGCAGCGCCCGTTCATCGGGCGATGCGCCGAACAGTCAGGAGCATCACAGCATGTTCAACAGGAAGGCAGCTGACGAGGCCAACTACCCCGGCTCGTCCGACCGTGTCACTCCCTTCGTCGCAAGGGACAGCGAGCCAGGCGGCCATCGCAAAGCCAACGGAGTATCGGCACGCGCCATCATCGACGCCGGCCTCTGCATCAAGGGCGACCTCGAAACGGACGGGGAAGTCCAGGTCGATGGTCAGATCAAGGGGCAGGTTACCTGCGCGCACATCATTGTCGGGCAAGAGGGCGGCATATTCGGGGATATCAAGGCTGACGAGGTGGTCGTGCGCGGCAAGGTCAAGGGAACCGTGCGCGCAAAGCGCGTCATCCTCCAGCAGGGCGCGCACATCGAGGGCGACATCCTTCACGAGAACCTCGCCATCGAGGATGGGGCCCGCTTTCAGGGCGCGTCCAAGCAGGAGAACTTCGAGCCGGTAGTGCTGGCGGCCAAGTTGAAGGTGATGACGGACGAGACCAAGCCAAAGCCGGCTGACGTCGCAGACCCGAATTGGCGCAAGGGGCAGTCCGACTGACTTTAGCCCATGGCCAGCAGGTGGCCGCCATCGATGGTGATCACGCTGCCGGTCATGAAAGCCCCGGCGTCGGAAGCCAGCAGCAGTAGGGCTCCGTCGAGCTCATCGAGCCTCCCCGCGCGCGCCATTGGCACCCGCGACAAAAGCCGCTTGCCGGCGTCGCTTGCCAGGAACGCATCATTGAGCTCGGTGGAAAAGTAGCCCGGCGCCAGCGCATTGACGCGGATGTTGTCTCGGGCAAGCTCTAGCGCCATGGACTTGGTCAGGCTCACCACCGCCGCCTTGGAGGCCGAGTAGGGGGCGACGGCCTTGAGCACGGCAAAGGCCGAGATGGATGCGATGTTGATGATCGAGCCGCCGGAGGCCCTGGCGCTCATGCGACGGGCCGCTTCCTGGCCGACGCGGAACACGCCGTCGAGATTGACCTCCATCACGCCGCGCCACTCGCTGTCGCTCATGTTCAGGAAGTAGGACCCCGCCGGCACTCCCGCGTTGTTGACGAGCACCGAAACGGGCCCCAACTCGGCCTCGGCGGCATCGAATGCGCTCACGATTGACGCGCGATCGGTGACATCGAGTTCGACTGCAGCGGCGCCTCCGCCCTGCGCTCGTATGTCGGATGCAAGTTGTTGCAATCGCTCGAGCCGGCGGGCGGCGACGGCGACCTTGGCGCCGGCCTCCGCCAGCACGCGCGCGAAATGGCGGCCGAGGCCGGAGGACGCGCCCGTCACCAACGCCGTCTTGCCGCGGAGGGAGAAGCGATCGCCTGGCATTGCTCCGTCTTTCCTGCTGGCACAGCATACGCGCGCCCTGCAAGGTGAGACAACTCAGCGCTATCCCGACCCACCCTTGGTAACAGCCAGGTAGTGCGCGCGTTGCAGATGGTACAGGCTGATCCTCCATTCGACGGGCTGGTCGTCGAACGTGAAGGCGATGCGCTCGATCCTGAGGAGAGGGGTGCCGGGCGGAATCTTCAGTTTCGCGCTCGTCTTTTCGTCCGCAGCAGCGGCCGTTACGCGTTCATCGGTTCGCAAGACGAGAACCCCGTGGTCCCTCTGGAAGATGTCGTAGAACCTGTCAGGAATTTCAGGCAGGTCGGCAAGGCCGGGGAACGTGGCTTCTGGAAGTGAGATGCGCTCGGTCACGAACGGTTTGGCGCCGCGCATACGCAGGCGATCAATGCGAATAACGCGCGCATTCTTCTGCAAGCCCAACGCCCTTTGCTCGATTCGATTGACCTTGCGCACCGCACACTTTGTGCTGCGGCTGCGAGGAATGATGCGCTCGCCCTTGTGGTCGAACACATTGAAGAAGTGATACAAGATGTCCTCCGGCGTGTACACGAACGTACCGCGCCCCTGTTTGCGGATAACGAGCTTGTCTGCAGCCAGGGTCTCCAGCGCTTTGCGCGCGGTGCCTTGGCTTGCACGAAACTCGTCTGCGATCGCGAACTCGCTGGGAATGCGCTGGCCGGGCTTCCACTGGCCGGTGCGAATGCGTTCGACCAGCTGGGCGTGTATGCGGGCATAGAGCGACTGTTCAATGCTCTTGCCTGAGGCGGCTTTGCGAGGCATTAAGTCGGTATCCCTGGAACATAACTTGGGTCTTATATAAGAATCTTCCGCGAACAGATCGTGCGCGGAAAAAGCAGCATGGAGAAGAATTCGGATGAGTGCACCACATTTTTTAGTCCATAGCCCAAAAGATAACGTCGGCGTGGTGGTGGTGGAAGGCCTCAAGGCCGGCACCGCCATGCTGGGCGTGGTCACCGAGACCGACGCAACGCTCAAGCTTGAGTCCAGGCACGATATCCCGATCGGGCACAAGGTGGCCCTCAAGCCCTTCAAGAAGGGCGATACGGTGATCAAGTACGGCGAGGATATCGGCAGGATCGTCGCCGACGTGGGCATAGGCGAGCACGTGCACGTGCAGAACCTCAAGACGAAGCGCTGGTGAGGAAGCTGGAATGGCAGCAAAGTCAAACGGCAAGAGCAAGGGCAACCTGCGGTTCAAGGGCTGGCGGCGCGAGAACGGGCGGGTCGGCGTTCGCAACCACGTGGCGATCCTGCCGCTCGACGATTTGTCGAACGCCGCGTGCGAGGCGGTCGCCAACAATATCAAGGGTACCTTGGCGCTGCCGCACGCTTACGGCCGCCTCCAGTTCGGCGCCGACCTCGACCTGTTCTTCCGCACGCTCATCGGCACCGGCTCCAACCCGAACGTCGCGGCCGTGGTGGTGATCGGCATCGAGGACGGCTGGACCAATCGCGTGGTCGAAGGCATCGCCAAGACCGGCAAGCCGGTGGTGGGCTTCGGCATCGAGGGCCACGGCGATATCGCCATCATCGCCAAGGCCTCCTACAAGGCCAAGGAGTTCCTGCAACGAGCCTCGGAGATGGAGCGCGAGGAGTGCGGCATCGAGGACCTGTGGGTGTCGACCAAGTGCGGCGAGAGCGATACCACGACCGGCCTCGCGTCGTGTCCGACGGTGGGCAACATGTACGACAAGCTGATCCCCAAGGGCATCCATGGCGTATTCGGCGAGACCTCGGAGATCACGGGCGCCGAGCACATCGCCAAGGCGCGCGCCATCAATGCCAGGATCGGCGAGAAGTGGATGGCCGTGTTCAAGGCCTACCAGGACGAGGTGATCGAGGCCCACAGGGTCGACAACCTCATGGACAGCCAGCCGACCAAGGGCAATATCGCCGGGGGGCTCACCACCATCGAGGAGAAGGCGTTGGGCAACCTCGAGAAAATTGGCCGCACATGCAAGTACATCGAGGTGCTGGAGCCGGCCGAGGCGCCCGCCGCCGGGCCGGGGCTCTACTACATGGACACGTCGTCGGCGGCGGCCGAGTGCGTGACCTTGATGGCGGCGGCCGGCTACGTGGTGCACACCTTCCCGACCGGCCAGGGCAACATCATCGGCAACCCGATCGTGCCGGTGATCAAGATCTCGGGCAACCCCAAGACCGTGCGCACCATGGGCGAGCACATCGACCTCGACGTTTCGGGCATCCTGCGCCGCGAGCTGACCTTGGATACTGCCGGCGACGCGCTCATCGACATGATAGTCCGCACCGCCAACGGGCGGCTGACGGCGGCGGAGGCTCTGGGCCACCGCGAGTTCGTGATGACCAAGCTCTACCGCAGCGCGTGAGGCTCGCGCAGCGGGCGCTCTGCGCATGAACGCTGGCGAGCGCGTTTCGCGGCAGCCAGGCGCCTATTTGTGCCCGAACTGCCTGCGCAGCTCGACTTTCGCCCGCTCCAGCACCTTCCTTTGGCCGGCTGGAAGCTTTCGGCCGGCCCGGTTTATGTGGAAGGTGAGCATCGACAGGGCGGAGCGGAAGGGAGCGGCCTTGCGCCGCGTGCTGGTCTCGGCCGAGCGCTTGAGGGATGCCGCGATGCGCGCCGGGTCCTTCCAGGTGAAGACGCCGTGCTCCAGGTCGAGGGCGTTGCTCGTCCGCAAGACTTCGGCCGACCAGCGGCCGCTCGCGCGCTTCTTGGCTGGCCTCCTGCGCGGGGCCTTACTTGCAGGCTTCCTCGCTCGCGCCATCTCGCCTTCCTTCGGCTGGATCGTCAGCCGCCGCCCGCGTGCTTGAAATACTGCACGGCGCGCTCGTGCTGCTCCGCCTTGGCCCGCGTCGGGAAGGTGCCGAGGTTGCGGCGCTTGCCGGTGCGAGGGTCCTTCTTGCGCGAATAGAGGCGCCACTGACCGGACTTGAGCTTCCGTATCATGGCGCGCCTCACGCTGCCCGATCGACGACGCCCTTCACGCCCTCGTGCCTGGCGCAGTGGGCGCAGCAATACATCTTGCCCTGTGCCTCGATGCCGTGCCCGACGATGCGACAGTCGCAGTGCGCGCACTTAGGCGCCATCGCATGGATAGCGCACTCGAAACTGTCGAACGTCATGGTCCGGCCCTGCTGGGTGATCTGGAACGCCTTGTCGTAGTCGTTGCCGCAAACGCTGCATTGGGCCATGTTCGTACTCCTTCTGGCCCCCCGCTCTAGCTCATTCGATCGTAGGACTCCCAGGCGCCCTGCGCCAGGGTCGCGACAGGTCGGCCGGCGGGCGCCACACCAAGCAGAACCCTTCCCATTACCGCCGAGTTCCCCCGCTCCGACTTGCGGTCACCGCGATGGAGAGGCATGGTCCCAGTGGAATTAGGCGGCCCTAACGGGGAAGACAGGCGTGAAGATCACCCGCATCCGCGACGCGGTTGCGCCCATTCCCTCGCCAATGCGCAACGCCGTCATCTCCTTTGACAAGATGACGATCAGCGTGGTCGCGGTCGAGACCGACGTGATGCGCGAGGGCAAGCCGGTGATCGGCTACGGCTTCACCTCCAACGGGCGCTATGCCCAGTCGGGGATCATCCGCGAGCGTTTAGCGCCACGCATCCTGGAGGCCGATCCGGCTAAGCTGCGGGACGAGGCTGCAGGCACGCTCGACCCCGAGGCGATCTGGGCCGCCATGATGCGCAACGAGAAGCCTGGCGGCCACGGCGACCGTGCCTTCGCGGCAGGCGCCATCGACATGGCGGTGTGGGACGCGACCGCGAAGATCCTCGGCAAGCCGCTGTGGCGTGTGCTGTCGGAGCGCTTCAACGGGCACAGGTTCGACGCGCGCGTGCTCGTCTACGCTGGCGGCGGCTACTACTATCCGGACAAGGAGAAGCAGGGCCTGCAGGACGAGATGCGCCAGTGCCGCGATCTCGGCTACCGGCTCATGAAGATGAAGATCGGCGGCGCACCGCTGGCGGAGGACCTCAAGCGCATCGAGTGGGCACTGGAGATCGCGGGAGACGGCGCGAACCTCGCTGTCGATGCCAACGGCAGGTTCGATCTCGACACTGCGCTCGCTTACGCCCGAGCTGTCGATGGCTACGGGCTCGGCTGGTTCGAGGAGCCAGTGGAGCCCCTCGACTATCAGGCCCACGCCGTGCTGTGCGAGGCGACTGCAACGCCGATTGCGACGGGTGAGAACCTGTTCTCGGTGCAGGACTTCCGCAACCTTGTGCGCCACGGCGGCATGCGCTCGCACAAGGACTGGCTGCAGCCCGACCCGTCGCTCTGCTACGGGCTCACCGAGGCCCTGCGCATTCTCGACATGGCCGACCGTGCCGGCTGGTCGCGGCGGCGCTGCGTGCCGCACGGCGGACACCAGCTCGGTCTCAACATGGCGGCCGGACTTCAGCTCGGAGGCACCGAGAGCTATCCTGGCGTGTTCCAGCCCTACGGCGGCTTCGCCGACACCATTCCGGTCGTCGACGGTTACACCCGGCCCCACGAGACGCCGGGCATCGGCATGGAGCTGCGAGCCACTATGTTCGCCGACATGCGCAAACGGCTGGCGTTCGAGTGAGGCCTAGCGTAGGGGACAGCATGACCGACATCGTCATCACCGAATTCCTGGAGCCGGCCGCGATCGAGGTCCTGAAGAGGGACTTCAAGGTGCACTGGGACCGCGAGCTGTGGACCAAGCGCGCGGACCTGGAGAAGCTGGTGCGCGCCGTGCCGGGGCTGATCGTGCGCAACCGCACGCGCGTCGACAAGGCGCTGCTGGAGCTGGCGCCGAAGCTGAAGGTCGTGGGTCGGCTGGGCGTGGGCCTCGACAACATCGACGTCGCCGAGTGCGAGCGGCGCGGCATCGAGGTGTGCTCCGCCCGCGGCGCCAATGCCACCTCGGTTTCCGAGTATGCGATCGCCATGGCCATGATTCTGCTGCGCGGGCGGGCCTATCGCGATACCCACCGCCTGGTAGCCGGCGAATGGCCGCGCGAGGAGCTGGGGCGGGGCGTGGAGCTGGCTGGCAAGCGGCTCGGTATCATCGGGCTCGGCTCCATCGGTTCCACAACGGCGCGCAAGGCGCGCGGACTGGACATGCGCGTCATCGCCTGCGACCCCTATCTGCCCGAAGGCAACGAGAACTGGAACCTGGCGGAGAAGGTGACGCTCGGGGAGTTGCTGGACGACATCCGACGTGGTCACCGTTCACTGCCCGCTGAATGAGCAAACACGCGGGATGATCGCTGGGCAGGAGCTGGCGCGCATGAGGAAGGGCGCCGTGCTCATCAACTCGGCGCGTGGCGGCATCGTCGACGAGTCGGCCTGCGCGGCAGCACTCAGAAGCGGGCACCTGGGTGGCGCCGCGCTCGATGTGTTCGACGACGAGCCGATCAGGGCCGAGGTGGGCAAGCTGTTCGCCGGAATCTCCAATGTGATCCTGCACCCCCACATCTCGGGCGTGACGGTGGAGGCCAACCACCGCGTGAGCTTCATGACGGTGGAAAGCGTTGCCCGCGTGCTCAAGAAGGGTCGATGAGCGAGACCACCGTCATACCTGTGGCTGAGCTGGAGCCGCTGATCGTGTCGGCGCTCGTTGCCTGCAACACGTCCCGGGCCAATGCGCTGTCGGTCGCTCGTGCGCTGGCGCAGGCCGAGATCGACGGTCAGAAGGGGCACGGCCTCTCCCGCGTGCCGAGCTACGGGGCCCAGGCCAAAGCGGGCAAGGTCGATGGGCACGCCACGCCTGAGGCGCATCACAAGCGGCCCGGCTCGCTCATGATCGACGTGAAGAACGGCTTCGCCTATCCGGCCTTCGACCTCGCCATCGTGCGCCTGCCCGAGCTGGCGAGGGCCAACGGCATAGCCGCGGCAGGCTTCACGCGCTCGCACCATTTCGGCGTCGCCGGCCGCCATGTCGAGCGACTGGCCGAAGCCGGCCTGGTGGCGCTGGCCTTCGGCAATACGCCCAATGCCATTGCGCCGTGGGGCGGCAGCCGGCCGCTCTACGGCACCAACCCGATCGCGTTTGCCGCTCCGCTGCGCGGCCGCCAGCCGATCGTGGTCGACCTGGCGCTGAGCCAGGTGGCGCGGGGCAAGATTCTGACCGCCGCGCAGAAGGGCGAGGCAATCCCGGCCGGCTGGGCGGTGGACGAGCACGGGGTACCGACCACGGATGCCGCCGCCGCGCTCAAGGGCGCCCTGCAGCCGATCGGCGGGGCCAAGGGCGCGGCTCTGGCGCTGATGGTGGAAGTGCTGGCCGTGGCCCTGACGGGTGCCCGGTTCGGTTTCGAGGCCAGCTCTTTCTTCGATGCGCAAGGGCCCCCGCCGGGCGTAGGCCAGTTGCTCATCGCCATCGATGGCGATGCCTTTGCAGGCGCTGACGTAGTGGCGGACCGGGTGGCCGCCCTTGCCGCCATGATCGAGGGCGAGGGCGCCGCCCGCTTGCCGGGCGCACGGCGCATCGCTATGCGCGAGAAGGCCCAGCGCGAGGGCATCGCGGTAGATGCGAAACTGCTGGCGGAAGTGCGGGCGCTGGCGGGTGCTGCCGCCTAGCGGGCATGAAGGCTGGGTCCGGCTCGCGCGACGGCTACTGCCAGCGCACCTCGAACGGCGCCAGCCACACCTTGGCATCTTTGTTCGCGGCGGCCTGGGGGTCGGTAGGACCGCCCGCGCGGAACACGTCGACGGCAACACCGGCAACCGTCACGTCCGGCTTGGCGCGATAGGCGATGTCGCGCCGATCGACCATCAGGACGCCGTTCACCCATACGCGCAATGTGCCATCCTGCTTCTTGGGGGTGTTGAGGACCACCTCCTGCTCGACCTTCGTCCAACGGCCGCGGGCGAACTCGAACGTCTGTCGCTCGGCTGGCATCGCCTGGGAGACACCGTTTTCGGTGACACGTACGGTCACGCCACCGCCTTCTTTGGGGCGCCACGCGAGCTGGACCGCGAACCTGTCGCCTCCCTCGGTCCCGTCGGTGCCAGCGATGCCCGGCAACACGCCGCCCCTGTGAAACTCGAAGTCGGCAGGCAGCAGCACGCTGTAGCTCAGGCACGCGCTGGCCTTGCCCTGCAAAGCGCGCGGGTGCCATGGGAAGCTGGTGCCGCCCGAGAATTTGGTGGCTACGCCCTGCTGCGAGACGGACGCCTTCTGCAGGATCACGGCCATGGCGAACGCTGCGGGGGCGTCCTTGACCGGCCCGATGGTGACGCTGTCGATCACGCCGACGTCCTTGCCGCCCAGGCCCGCCTGCAACTCAGCCGCGGTCAGGACAACGCCGCCCCGCTCGAGGCCGAACGTGGTCATGGCGTGGTAGCGCTCGCTGCAGGGGGCAATGGGGGTGGGCATCAGCACCGACCACGCTGCTGCCAGCACCGCTGCCCCACCCGCCAGCGCAGCAGCGGCGTTGAAAAGCAGGAACTTGGGTCCGGGCAACTGCATGCAACTCTCCGAGCCGTGAGCGGGCGAGAGTTCTGGCAGGGGGTTGCTAAGGATTGCTGAATGGCCGTTAACTGGTCCCATCCAGCCATGACGGGTGCGGCTTCACGCCCGGACCTCCAGGCGCTCGCTCGCGGGCGTTTGGGTGATCCGGTCCGGGCGGCCTCGTTTCGCGCATTTTGGGCTTGTCACCGCGGGGCGCGCGACCTGCCGGAACAGCAAATGCTCTCGACTTCGCGAGCAGCTTGCGATACTCAGCGGTTCTCTTCCGACCTACCACTTTGGGAAAGGCGATAGCGCGTTTGCCCATTGTGCTGGTCCAAGCGCCGGCCGAGCCGCCCGTCTGTTTGCACGGACCAGGCGGCCCGGCACCGGAGCTTGATCGCTTTTGAGGCTTTTGGGGAGCCATTACCGAAGCTTAACTTTGCACGCCGGGCCGACGCGGTCACAACCACGTGCCAAGTCTGGGCAAGCGGCGCCAGTCCGAACAAACCGTATAGCGGCGACCAGTCGATCGCACGCGCAAGTCGCCAAAGGGAAGGGCAAGGGGATGTCTGAGAATTCCGTGCAGAGCGGGGGCCCGGTGAAGCCGGCGGCAGGCGGGGTGGCCGCCAGTGTGCCCCAGTTTTTCGTCGACCTCGCCAAGAACGCTCCCGCCATGATGTGGGTGTTCACGGTTACCACCTTCCTCTCGGCGCTGCTGCTGTTCGCCATCCAGCCGATGTTCGCCAAGATGATACTGCCGGTGCTCGGCGGCTCGCCGTCGGTGTGGTCGGTATCGGTGTTCTTCTTCCAGGGCGCGCTGCTCGCCGGCTACATCTACGCTCACCTTCTGATCAACAAGGCGCCGCCGCATCTGACGGGCATCATCCATCTGGGTGTGTGCCTCGCTGCCGTCATCTGCCTGCCGATCGGTTTGTCGACGCGCTGGGGCGAGCCGCCGCAGGGCGAGCCCTACCTCTGGCAGCTTGCCGTGTTCACGGCTTCGATCGGGCTGCCGTTCATGGCGGTCTCCGCCAACGCGCCGCTGCTGCAGGCGTGGTTCGCCAGGAGCGGCCACCCCAACGCGCGCGATCCCTACTTCCTCTACGCTGCGAGCAACCTCGGCAGCCTGATCGCACTCCTCGGCTATCCCTTTATTCTCGAGCCGGCGTTCGGCCTCTCGCAACTGAGCCACCTGTGGGCCTATGCCTACGGAGCGCTGATCATCGCCCTTGCCGGCTCGTTCTACCTGATGCGCGGCGCGCAGGCCGGTGGCGTACCCGAAACGCCGGCTCTGCCGCCTGGCGCCGAGGTTGCCGCGCCGCCGCCGACGCTGCAGCAGCGCCTGGGCTGGGTTGGGCTCGCCTTTGTGCCCTCTGCGCTGGTCACCGCCTTCACGGTGCACATCACCACCGACGTAGCCTCGGCCCCGCTGCTGTGGGTGATCCCGCTGGCGCTCTATCTGCTGACCTTCGTGCTGGTGTTCCGCGACAACCCGCTGATCTCACGCGACTCGCTGCTGTTCCTGCACCTGGTGGCCCTGGTCGTGGCGCTGATCACGCTATCGCAGCTCCAGAGCGGCAGCTGGTTCGTGACCAGCTCGACGGGTGTGGCGGTGTTCTTCACCACCGCCATGCTGGCGCACCGGACGCTGTACGAAGCCAGGCCCGCGCCGCGCTACCTGACCGAGTTCTATCTGTGGATGTCGTTCGGCGGCGCGCTCGGCGGCATGTTCACCGCGCTCATCGCACCCAAGATTTTCAGCCAGGTGTTCGAGTATCCGCTGCTGCTCGCCCTCTCCATGGCCTGCCGGCCGGGTGCGCTCGCGCTCACGGGCGACAAGGAGAAGCGCAAGGAGGAGCTGATCGTCCTGTGGTTGATCGCGATGATCGGGATTCTCGCCATCATGTGGCTGCCGACGCTCGCCATCCAGAACCGCATCCTGATCAGCCAGTGGGGTACGACGCCGCTCGTGGTGCTGTTCCTCGCCGCCATCCTGATTGCCAGCGTCAAGTTTCCGCCGCGGCAGCTGGTGGCAGCCCTGCTGATGGCCCTTGCCTTGATCTGGTTGCCGTCCAATCCCAATCGCGGCGACGCGCAAAGGAGCTTCTTCGGCGTATATCGCGTGCAGCCGTCCGAGGACGGCGCCTTCAAGATCCTGATGCACGGCACCACGCTGCATGGCTCGCAGCGCTTCTACGGCGACGACGGTAATCCCGTCGACGACACCACGCCCACCACCTACTACTACCCGGGCAGCCCGATCGGCCAGACGATCTCCAAGCGGCGCGAGGTGCTTGCCGCGAAGGGCGAGAAGGGCCGCTACGGCATCGTCGGTCTCGGCACCGGCTCCAGCTCCTGCCACAAGCGCGAAGGGGAGACCTGGCGCTTCTTCGAAATCGATCCGACAGTGATCAAGATCGCCAAGGACCCAAAGAATTTCACGTTCATCACCAAGTGCCAGCCCGACATCGACATCGCCGTAGGCGACGCGCGCCAGACCATGGCGAAGGAGCCCGACGAGAGCTTCGACCTGTTCATCATCGATGCCTTCACGTCGGACGCCATTCCGGTGCACATGCTGACGAAGGAAGCGGTGGAGATGTTCCTCGCCAAGCTCAAGTCCGACGGCGTGGTGCTGCTGCACACCTCCAACCGTTACCTGGACCTCGACTCGGTGCTGGGCGCCACGCTGAAGGAGCTGCCGCCCGGAACAGCCGGCATCGTTGCCTCCGACACCAACGCCGACCGGAGCTACGCCCAGTCGTCGTCGACGGTGGTAATCTTCGCCAAGAGCGAGGAGGCGCTGGCGCCGTACCGTTCGATCGATGGGGTCGTCGAGATGGACGACGGCGGCCTGCGGGCGTGGACGGACGACTACTCCGACATTCTGGGGCCGTTCATGAATTGGGTGCGCGGCCGAGGGTAACGTCGACCGCGCAATGCCGGCTGCCGGTTATGCGGCAGCCGGTCGGGGTTGTTCCCGGCGATCGATCTCGTAGCTCGTGACGAACGTCTCGCGGTTGTTGCCGTACACTTCGGCATCGTTGAGCAGGAGGTAGCCTTCAGGGGCCTGCTGCAGCTCGCCCCAAGGGGCTACAAGCTCGAACCCGCCCGCGAAATACAGCACCTGGACATCGCCCTTGGCTTTGTAGATGGCGCCCGCTTCCGTCTCGCCCGTGTGGCGATCGTAGAGGGAGGCAAACCTGTCGGCGCGGATGACATACACATTGGTGAAGCCGGCCTTGTCGCGCAGCACCTTACCTTCGGTCGAGAGGTTGGTCACAACCCAGTCTCCCGGTGCGGCGCTATTTTGCGACTCTTTACCGTTCCACCGCGTCTCCACTTTCTCGAGGGTCGTGGCTTGGCGCGCGGCGACGAGGCCGATCCGGCGTGCCGTCTGCGGTCGCTTGCCGAGCTTGACCGCAACGGCGCGGAAATCCGCCGGCGTCAGCTGCCGGGTCGCGACGAGACGGGGTTTGCGCCCAAATCTTCCCGTCCTTTCGATATTGAACAGCGGTTGTGCGCGCTGAGGGCTGCCTGGCCCGGCCGGGGCATCGAAGCTCTTGTCAAAGTCGGCCGCGGTGACTTGTTGTGCGGCTGCGGCGGCGCCGACTTCATACATCTGCGTCATCATATCGGGGCGATCGAGCTGCTTGAGACCTTCGATCAAACCCTCGTTGAAGGTCTTCTCCAGCGCCTTGCCGATCTTGTCGGTTAGCCACTCCTGCTCCAGTTTGGCATCGTAGCGAACGAAGGAGAAAAAGCGCTTCGGATCGGCTTCGTGTTCCGCGGGATGCAGCAGCTCTCCCTTCATATCGCCTATCTCTGAATTGATTGGCCATGGCGTCGCGGGCTTTGAGAGCCACTGCATGAAGGTGAGAGAGACCACATCGGAGTTGGCAGCCAGGCTCTGCAGGGCCTTGGCCGCGAAATAGGCTGGAAGCCACCGCATCAGGAACCCGGGCTTCAGGCGCATGCGGTAGCTGCCTGTGCCTACCGAAACCATGAACAGCCGGTCGGCGCCCAAGCCCCAATGGAACTGGTAGCCTTTGATGCCCGCGAGCATCAGGAGCATCAGGGCGGGATTGTTGAAGGGCGAAACGCCGCCGTCGACGAACAGTCCCGAGCCCTCGGAAAAAAGTCCCGGCAATCCCAATCCGCTCGTTTTTGGCAGGATGCGTATCTTCTTGGGCGCGAAGTAGTAGGGGGCGGCGGTGCTGGCACACACCAGATCGGCGATGAGATAGTGCCGATTGCCGAGGTATTCGAAGCTTTCCGGGTCGTTCCAGTATTTGGCGCGGGGGTTATTGGTCAGCACCCACGGACTGCCGGTGTCGAGGCGCTTGGTGATGATCGCCAGACCCGTCTTCAGCTCGGTGCTTTCCAGCGTTTGCTCCCCGAGTAGCTTGTGCGCATGATTTCGCAGCCCGCGCGAGGTGAAGCGAGGGGTCAAGATCGGGATGGCCGGCCATGGGCGGCGGAAGATCTGCGGTGTCCAGTCGTTGAACTTCTGCTTGATCTCGGAGACCCGGTAGCCGAGCGCGATCAGGGTGGCGAGCAGCGACCCGACCGACGTGCCGCCCACAAGATCGAAATAGTCCGACAGGCGAAAGTCGTCGCCGCGGCCGGAGCGCTCGCGAAGCAGCTCCTCGATCTTCTCGAGAAAGGCGATGGTGACGATGCCCTTTACGCCGCCGCCGTCGAGGGCCAGAACGCGTTTGGGCCCCTTTGCAAACAAATGCTCCTCGAGAGTTGGCGGCATGGACGGATTCCCCCTGCTCTTGCATGCGCAAAATTTGTCGCGCTGGCAGATCAGCGCGGCCCGGGCCGGCAAATTGTAGCCGGTGGGAGAATGAACCCTATGACAGGCGGCCGTTTTCGGCCAGCCGCGCATGATCCAACTTCGAATTGTGGCGAGAAGGGTGGCGCGCCGCAGTCGATGAAGATGGGCACTATTGCTTCGCTGTGGCGCATGATGCCGCGGCCTGCGACGCTCTCCAATCGGCAAGTCTGCGCCAGCCTGCGATCTTACGCTACGCCTTGAGGGCCGGCGTGCTGCAAATATCGCACCGTGGTCCGCTTAGCCTTTGACAGCGGCGGTGCTGATCAATCCTCGGATCGACGCGATGTGCCACTAGGAGACGTGGGGCCGGCCACGTCGTGTCATTGCTTCGTGAGACTGAAAAACAGGGCGACTTACGTCGTTTACGACGCCTGCCGCTAGCTACCTCACGCTGAGGCCAGTTGCTCCGCGAGCATTTTCCGGGCACCGGTGACCAGCGGCGGTTCACGGGCGCGCGGCGGCAGCAGGGTAAATTCGACGTCCGTTCACCCGCGCTGTTCGCCGCGGGTCACATTCTCGGCGCGACCAATCTTCCGCATCGCATGATCAGCGAGACAACGCTCGCGCCTTATCCCAAGGACCGCCTTGTGGTCGTGTGGTCGTGTACTGCGCCGGACCGCATTGCAATGGCGCCAACAGGGCGGCCGTGCGGCTTGCCGAGCTGGGACGGCCCGTCAAGGAGATGATCGGCGGCATTACCGGATGGCAAGATGAAGGCTTCGAGCTCGCACACATCTGAAACGAGGTATTAAGGTCACTGTATTCCTGACGGACATGCCGGAATTCGCCGCCATGAACACAGTCTACGGGCAGCAAGTCGAGCAGCCGTAGCCCGCGCAAACAACGATCGCAGGTACCGGGACAATCTTCAGGCAAGAGTTCGATGATGTCTGCGTACGCCATATATGGCGGCGTTCCAAGCAACAGAAACGCCAAGGGCGAGAACGAGAGCCAGCGCGGACCCGAGTGGCTCCGCCGTTAGGTGCAGCGTTAGCAGCGCTGCACCAAACCCGGCAAGGCCGGAAATGGCGTTCGCCAGCACCGCGGCCGTAGCCGGGCCGCCGATGCGGCGATGCAAGATCAGCATGATGCTCGCATAGATCACAGGGAATACAGCAAGCACGCCGCTTCCTTCCGCGCCAATTTTGAAACTTAAAGCCACAATGACGCCGACGAGCACGGTCACCATACCGGCCCTTATGACCAAGTCGTACCAGGCCTGCGTCGTCGTTGGCATGCGTACGTGAGAGAACGGCCTCACAATGAAGAAGCAGGACGCGAAAACAACCAGATTGAGAACGAATGCTCGGGATGCAGTCCAGTGAAAAGCGCTGAGCGCCAACGTGGTCGTGAGCCATACCACGAATGCAACGGACACGCTGAGCCACAGCGAGTGTCGTTGTGCAATCAGTACGTAGGTCGTTAGAAAGATCGCGGTTGCGGCGTTCAATGCTAGGCTTGCCGCCGCGCTCGCGGAAATAAAAGCCGCGTCGTGATCGAGCGCCAAGAACACGTAAACAGGCCCAGCTGAGACGGGCAGCGTCGCCACGAGCGCTCCCACGATGGCGCCGAGTCTTTCCGCTATGATGGTCGCTATGCTCACGAACAAGGCGGTGACCGCCATTTTCGTTGTAAGCGCAAGCCAGAATATAAGTTCGGGAGACATCGTGCCTGAAACTGCGGGATAAAATGGGGAAACTGCTGCGCTGGTTATAGATGCCCGCCGCCGGTCTAACCTTCGCGGTTGCTGGATGCCCAGTACAAGAGCACGCCGATCCGCCGCATTTGTTCGGACTCCGCGCCGGCGCCGATCAGCAAATAAACTCGCGTCGCTTCACCGGCCGCCGCTTCAGCCAGACGCGCCTATCCTACCACACCGCTGACGAGCGGACCGCATTGAGCGGTACGCTACCGCTTGACGTCTGCTTTGGGTCTTGGCCGCGTGAGAACGCGACAGCACGGAGTGAGGCGACCTGCGAGAGGCAACTTGACGCGAATGTGGCAAATTTTTCCGATCGGGAGGCGAGATTGCCGCCGGCGGGCTTGCCTGAGGCTCTGAGAGCGATCTAACGGGCCAACCGCACCCGCGTCTCACGCGCTCATCGCCGCAATGAGCGGCTCAACGCCGATGATGTTCAAGCGGCTCTACGATGCGATCGAGAACGGCATTGCCGACGTCTCCGACCCAGCACTCAAGGACCGTGTAGACGAGTTGATGGCCATCCGCGACCAGGCCCGCGCCGACGCAGAGCGGGCCGAGGGTACGCTCGATCGGCTCGGGCCGAGCATCACGCCGCAGGCGCTGAAGACCTTCGCCAGACAGGCCCGCAAGGGCATGCGGACCGAGAGCGGCGGCTACCGTCGCGATCACCTGCGCGCACTCGCCCAGCGCGCCGAAGTGGACGCGAAAGAAGTTCGCATCATGGGAGCCAAGAGCGTGCTCTTGCGCACACTCGTCGCCGCGTCGAGCGCAAAAACAGCAGCTTTTGGAGTGCCCAGTTTTGTATGCCCTTCCTGAGAGAAGGGTGACATTTCATTCCGGAGACATGGGTGACACTTTTGGCCCTTTGCGGGAGAGCAAAGGTGCCGTGGAGGGAGTGTCACGTCATGGACGAACGGGTGAGGTTCATCGCCCGACTGCTCGACGGGGAGACGATGTCGAGCCTGTGCCGAGCGTTCGATATCTCGCGCAAGACCGGCTACAAGATCCTCAAGCGCTACCGCGACTGCGGGGTCGAGGGGCTCACCGATCGCTCGCGCCGGCCCTATCGCCACGCCAACCAGCTGCCGCTGCAGATCGAGACGCTGATCGTGCGGCTGAAGCGGGAGAAGCCGAGCTGGGGCGCGCCGAAGATCAGGGAACGCCTCGCTCGGCTCTACCCGGATGTGCACCGACCGGCGGTCTCAACCGTGCATGCCGTGCTCGACCGCCATGGCCTGGTCAAACCCCGCAAGGGACGACGCAACCGGGCCAAGGGGACGCCTCTCTCGTCGGCCAGCCAACCCAACGAACTGTGGTGCGCCGACTACAAGGGCGAGTTCATGCTCGCCGACCGGCGCTACTGCTATCCCCTCACCATCACCGACTTCGCCAGCCGCTATCTGATCGCCTGCGAGGCGCTTCACAGCACCAAGGAAGCCTTTGCCTTCTCCGTGTTCGAGAGCGCCTTCAAAGAGTGCGGTCTGCCGAGCGCCATCCGCACCGACAATGGCGTCCCCTTCGCCAGCCCCAACGCCCTCTTCAACCTGTCGAGGCTGTCGGTGTGGTGGCTCAGGCTCGGCATCGAGATCGAACGCATCAAGCCGGGCCACCCGCAGCAGAACGGCCGCCACGAGCGCATGCACCTCACCTTGAAGCTGGAGACCACAAGGCCGGCGGCAGAGAACTTCCTGCAGCAGCAGGCCCGCTTCGACGACTTCATCGCCTGCTACAACAATGAGCGACCGCATCAGGCGCTGGGCATGACCTATCCGGCCGAGCACTACAGACCCTCACCGCGCTCCTATGCAGGCCTGCCCGAACTCGACTATCCCTTCCACGACAAGGCCGTCACCGTCACCACCTGCGGCCGCATCTGCCTCAACCGCAAGAAGATCAACCTCAGCCAGGTCTTCGCAGGCCAAATGCTCGGCATCAAGCAGGTCGACGACCGGCTCTGGCTCGCCAGCTTCATGCACTATGACTTGGGATACTTCGACGAAGAGACCTGCAGGCTCGAGCCCATCGCTAACCCGTTCGGAGCAAAGGTGTTACCTATGTCTCCGGCATAAACCGTCACCTATGTGACCGGAATGGACCGTACCGAAGTGGCGCACCCGACAGGATTCGAACCTGTGACCTCTGCCTTCGGAGGGCAGCGCTCTATCCAGCTGAGCTACGGGTGCGTGGAGGCGCTTGATACTCCATTTGACCAAGAGCCGCAAACGCCGCAAACCTCCGCTGGAAGGACGGGGTTCGGGCTGGATTGCGGACGCCGGTCTGCTGAGCAGGAAATGAGGAGTGTGCGCCGTGAGCCAGAAATGGGATGTGCGGCCTGGCGAGGTAGTAGTCGAGCTGCCCCAAGACTTCGATGCCGGCGTGCATTTCATCGGCCGCATCCGCACGCCATTCAAGACGCGCGACGATTGCCCGAAGAACACTGCCCAGTCCGATGCCGTCGGCCGCGTAGAGTTGGAGCCGCGCTATGCCGCCGGCCTCATGGATTTGCGCCTCTACTCGCATGCCATCCTGCTTTACTGGATGGACCAGGCGCGGCGCGATCTCGTGGTGCAGGTGCCGGCGCATCTGGGGCACCCCCGCGGCACGTTTGCCCTGCGCTCGCCGGCGCGGCCCAACCCGATCTCTCTGGCCGTGGTCGAGATTCTGGAGATCGAGGGCAGTGTGCTCACGGTGCGCAGCGTCGACTGTGTCGACGGCACGCCGCTCGTTGACATCAAGCCCTATTTTGCCTCGGTTGACAGCGTGCCCGGCGCCAGAAGGGCGTGATCAGGACACTAGCAAAATCATGGTGCTAGTGCGATTCAGATCGAGAAGTCCGCTTACGACCCTAGCCTGGCGCGATGTAGCGGACTTCTCGATCATCACGCTAGTTGCGTCGGGCTTTGTCAGCTGACTTTCTCTCAGCTGCGCCTATAGTGCGCGCCCATGGCCACGACATCTGCAAGACCCAAGAAATCCGCACGGCCGGCGGCGGCGTGCTCCATTCCTCCCGGCGAGCCGGTGCCCGTCATCAAAGGCAGCCACGTCTATCTGATCGACGGCTCGGGCTACATCTTTCGCGCCTACTTTGCGATGTTCAAGGCTGCGCAGACTCAAGGAAGGAGCTTCACGCGATCTGACGGAACGCCCAGCGGGGCCGTCATGACGTTCTGCGGAATGCTGTGGAAGTTGCTAAGCGAAAAGGTCGGTGGCGTATCTCCAACCCACCTCGCCGTCATCTTCGATGCCAGCGAGAAGACCTTCCGCAACGAGATTTACCAGGACTACAAGGCGCACCGCCCGCCCGTGCCGGAAGAGCTGGTGCCCCAGTTCCCGCTGATCCGCCAAGCGGTCCGTGCCTTCAACATCGCCTGCATCGAGCAGTTGGGCTACGAGGCCGACGATCTCATCGCCACCTATGCGAAGCAAGCGCTGGCTTCCGGGGGCGACGTGACGATTATCTCCTCCGACAAGGACCTGATGCAGCTGGTTCGACCAGGAATTCGGATGCTGGATCCGATAAACTACAAGGAGATCGGGCCCGACGAGGTTCGTGAAAAATTCGGCGTGGTGCCGGACAAGGTGGTCGACGTGCAGGCGCTGGCCGGCGACTCCACCGACAACGTGCCGGGCGTGCCGGGCATCGGCGTCAAGACCGCCGCCGAGCTGATCAACGAGTATGGCGACCTCGACACGCTGCTGGAGCGTGCCGGCGAGATCAAGCAGCCCAAGCGGCGCGAGCGGCTGACCGAGTTCGCTTCGCAGGCGCGCCTGTCGCGCGAGCTGGTACTGCTCAAGGACGACGTTTCACTCGAGGCACCGGTCGAGCAGCTCGGCGTGCGCGATCCTGAGCCGGATGCGCTGCTGGGCTTCCTGCGCGAGATGGAATTCGCGACGCTCACCAAGCGCATCGCCGAAGGACTGGGGGCGGAGGCGCCGCCGCCGGTCGAACGGGCTTCCGCCTCGGTCACTGGCGCCCAGCCGGTCCCGGCCAGCGGCAGCGCTCCGCAAGCGCCGCCGGCCGATGGCAAGCCGAAAGCGGGCGCTTCCGCCGACGGTCCGGCCGCCGCGGTCGCGGCCGCGCTGCAGGCTGCAACCGCGGCAAAGATCGACCGCTCCAAGTATGAAACTGTCACCGATCTGGTCCGCCTCCAGGCCTGGGTGGCCGAGGCCGGCGCGACGGGCCACTTCGCCTTCGACACCGAGACCACCAGCCTCGATCCCATGCAGGCCGAGTTCGTCGGCTTCTCCATGGCGACCGCGCCGGGCAAGGCCTGCTATGTGCCGCTCGCCCATCGTGCCGGCAGCGGCAGTTTCGATTTCGGCGACGCCAATCCCAAGCAGGTGCCGACCGCCGGGGCGCTGGCTGCCCTCAAGCCGCTGCTCGAGGACCCGTCCGTGCTCAAGATCGGGCAGAACCTCAAGTTCGACTGCCTGGTGCTGCAGCGTCACGGTATCCAGCTGGCGCCGCTCGACGACACGATGCTGATGTCCTACGCACTCGACGCGGGCCGCACCCAGCACGGCATGGACGCGTTGGCCGAGCGGCATCTGAAGCACGCCTGCATGCCCTTCACGCAGGTGCTCGAGTATGCGCCGGGCGCCAAGAAGTCGGACAAGACCTTCGGGCAGGTGCCGCTCGACAAGGCGACCGAGTATGCCGGCGAAGATGCCGACGTGACGCTGCGGCTGTGGATGCTGCTGAGGCCACGCCTGGTGGCCGAGCGCATGACCACCGTCTACGAGACGCTGGAGCGGCCGATGGTGTGCATCCTGGCCGATATGGAGCGCGCCGGCGTCAAGGTCGACCGGGGCATTCTCGCGCGGCTGACCTCGACCTTCTCGCAGCGCGTCGCGCGGCTGGAGGAAGAAATCTACGATCTTGCCGGCCACAAGTTCAATCTGGGCTCGCCGAAGCAGCTGGGCGAGTTCCTGTTCGACAATCTGAGGCTGCCGGGAGGCCGCAAGACCAAGAGCGGCCAGTGGGAGACGCGCGCCGGGCTGCTCGACGACTTGGCGGCAAGCGAGGATCTGCCCGAGCAGCACCGCAAGCTCATCAACGTCATGCTCGAATGGCGCCAGCTGACCAAGCTCAGGTCGACCTACACCGACGCCCTGCCGCAGCACATCAATCCCGAGACCGGCCGCATCCATACGAGCTACGCGCTGGCTTCCACCACGACGGGCCGGCTCGCCTCCACCGATCCCAACCTGCAGAACATCCCGATCCGCACCAAGGAAGGGCGAGAGATCCGCACGGCCTTCATCGCCGAGCCTGGGCACAAACTGATTTCGGCCGACTACAGCCAAATCGAGCTGCGCGTGCTCGCGCACATTGCCGACATCCCGCAGCTCAGGAAGGCGTTTGCGGAAGGGCTCGATATTCACGCGCTGACGGCCTCGGAAATGTTCGGTGTACCCATCAAGGACATGCCCCCGGAGGTGCGCCGCCGAGCGAAGGCCATCAACTTCGGTATCATCTACGGCATTTCGGGCTTCGGGCTCGCGGCCCAGCTCGGCATTTCAAAGCAGGAGGCCGGCGAGTACATCGCCACCTATTTCAAGCGCTTTCCCGGCATTCGCGATTACATGGACAGTACCAAGAAGCGCGCGCGCGAGCGGGGATATGTGGAAACGATCTTTGGTCGGCGCATCCACTATCCCGAGATCAATACCAAGAACCCATCGATGCGCGGCTTTCTCGAGCGTGCAGCCATCAATGCGCCGATTCAAGGCTCGGCGGCCGATATCATTCGCCGCGCAATGATCCGCATGCCGGGCGTATTGCAGGAGGCGCGTCTCAATTCGGTGCGTATGCTTCTGCAGGTGCACGACGAACTGGTGTTCGAAGCCAAGGTCGCGGATGTGGAAAAGGCGCTACCGACCGTCGCGCGAGTAATGGAGAAGGCCGCCGAACCCGCCATCCGCCTCATCGTGCCCGTACACGTCGACGCGAAAGCAGCCGACAACTGGGAAGCGGCGCACTAACGGCGGCTCGGTTGCAATATAACAAATGAAGCGGGCCGGACTGAGGTCCGGCCCGTTTGCAATGCGACTGAGCGGTCGCGCGGTTCTCGAAACTCGACTTATTTGATCAGGAATTTGTCCATCTTGGCGCCGTCGGCCAGCTTGGCGCTGAGCCAGCGCGGCTTGCGTCCACGCCCCGTCCACGTTTCGCTCGGATCGTCCGGGTTCGCGTATTTTGCGGCAACGGTCCTGCCCTTGCCACCACGGCCGCCGAAGATATCGCCGACTTTGAAGCCGGCGTCGGTGATCAGCGCCTCGGCTTTCTTGCGCACTTCCGCTCTGCTGCGGTCCTGGACGCTGGCCCTGGCCTTCTTCACTTTGAGCTCGAGCTCTGTGAGCTCCCTCAGGGACATCCGGTCAAGTTCCTTGGCCATTTCGATAGTTTCCTTCCTTACTGGCAATAGAATGGTCCTCGCACCTGTATTGCTAAATGACAAATGCCAGATTAATCCGCAATACCAATGTTTGCGGCCTTCTCGTCTTTTCACCAGAATATGACCGGCATCGCGCGAAAGGGTTAAGGCCGCGCACGCAACGCAGCAACCGCGGCAATGAGCGGCTGCAATCTCCTAGGCCCAGTCGCCACGAGCGGTTGCATAATCGGATCGGAGCAAATGTCCGTCTCACAAAAGGGCATCGATCGGGATTTCGAAGATACTGCGCCATTGCAACTTTCGGGTCACAGGATTATCTCCAGGTGCTGCGGTAGCCGCAAAAAGGGCACAGAGTCTCAAGCGGTTGCTGGTTTGCGTGCGCCAGACGCAACCCCAACGGCGCTTTGCGGCAGCTCGGGAAAGGATGCGGGGCGGCAAGGTGCATTGATCCTATTGCGCGAGGTGCAATGCCTTTGCAATCAAAAGGGGCTGCGTGATAGTCACTTGGGCTTCGGCGCCAACGCCGGGCGCGACGCTATTCGTGGCTCTATCGCCGTTCGACTTCCGCGACGTTTTGGTCGCTTCGAGACGGCAGGAGCCTGCGCCTGAAAATTCGGGCTGGATGTGCATATGGCCGAGGCGGACACGCCCCTTGAGCACCTTATCACCGTGCGCGATTGGCTGCGCTATGCGGTCAGCCGGTTCTCGGCCGCCAAGCTGGTGTACGGCCACGGCACAGCTACAGCTTTCGATGAGGCGGCGTTTCTCATTCTGTCGGCACTCCACCTGCCGATCGACACGCTCGATCCTTGGCTCGATGCGCGCCTGCTGCCGGCCGAGCGGCAAGCGGTTCGGGACATGCTCGAGAAGCGGGTTGCGACGCGCAAACCGGCGCCGTACTTGACGAACGAGGCCTGGGTCGGAGGCCATTCCTTTTATGTCGACGAGCGGGTCATTGTGCCGCGCTCCTATATCGGCGAGCTTCTTGGCGATGGTCTGTCCGGCGTGGTGGGCGATGCCACCGCCATCGAGCGCGTCCTCGACCTGTGCACCGGCTCGGGCTGCCTGGCGATCTTGGCTGCCCTGGCTTTCGAGGAGGCGAGGATCGATGCCAGCGATGTATCCGCCGATGCCCTGGCGGTGGCGGCGCGCAATGTCGCCGACTATGGCCTGGAGCAGCGCATTTCGCTTGTCCAGTCGGATGGCTTCGCCGAGCTGGGCGGGCGTCGCTACGACCTGATCCTGGCCAATCCGCCTTACGTCAGCGCGGAGGGGGTTGCGGCCTTTCCGCCGGAGTACGCGGCCGAGCCACGCATCGCCCATGCCGGGGGTGCCGACGGCCTCGACGTCGTGCGCCGCATCCTGGCCGAGGCGGGCCGCCACTTGACGGAAACCGGTACCTTGGTCGTCGAGATCGGCACCGGCCGCGCCATCCTCGGGGAGGAGTATTCCGACCTGCCGTTCCTGTGGCTAGATACGGCCGAAAGCGAAGGCGAGGTATTCGCGCTCAGCGCCGCAGGCCTGCGCTGACAGGGCCGCGGCCAGCTTGCCGTTTCTTCAGCGGGCCGGTCTTGCTAGCCTGCGGTGAACGAGGACAAGCGATGGCCGATGCCGATCCATTTCTGAGCACGGAGCGACGCCGCAATGTCGAGGGGCCCTACCTTGCGGAGGAGGTGCAGCTCGCCAACCGCAACAGCGGCATCCTGCTGGAGGCTCTGCGTTACGATGTGACGCCCGTCGGGATGCACTATCTGCTCAGCCATTTCGACGTGCCCTACGTGGCAGACGGCAACTGGCAGGTGGAGCTGGCGGGCTGTGTGGCGCGGCCTGGCGCGATCTCGCTCGATGAGATTAAGCCTTTTCCCGCGCGCACGCTTAGAGTGACGCTCGAGTGCGCCGGCAACGGCCGCGGTGCCATGACGCCGCGCTATCCGAGCATGCCCTGGCTCCATGAAGCGGTAGGAACGGCGGAATGGACCGGCACGCCGCTGCGCCATCTGCTCGAACGGGTAGGGCTGCGCGAGGATGCGACGGAAATCGCTTTCATCGGCGCCGACCGCGGGTTCGACAGCGGGCACGAGCACGCCTTCGGCCGCAGCCTGAAACGAGAGGCGGCGCTCAGCGACGACGTGATGCTGGTGTGGGCCATGAACGGCCAGCCGCTGCTGCCGCAGCACGGCTTTCCCCTGCGCATGATCGTGCCCGGCTGGTACGGCATGGCGAGCGTGAAGTGGCTGACCCGCATCGAGGCGCTGGACAAACCCTACGACGGCTACCAGCAGGTCGTCGGCTATCACTATCGCTCCAAGCCGGACGGCCCGCGCACGCCCATCACGCACATGCGGGTGAAGTCGCTGCTGGTGCCGCCCGGCATCCCCGACTGGTACACGCGCCGCCGGCTGGTGGATGCGGGGCCAGTCACGCTTCGGGGGCGCGCCTGGTCGGGCGGCGGCGTGCAGATTGCCAAGGTGGAGGTGGGGATCGACGGCGCCTGGCAGCCGGCGGAGCTCGACCCGCCGCTCGGCAAGTTCGCCTGGCGCGGCTGGCGCACGACGTGGGATCCCAAGCCCGGCGAGCACGAGTTGTCCTGCCGCGCCACTGATGCCAACGGCGAGACGCAGCCTTTGGAGACGCGCTGGGACGCCGGCGGCTTCGGCAACAACGCCGTGCAGCGCGTGCGCGTCACCGTGAGATAAACGCGAAATGAGCACGATCGAAGTTTCGCTCTGGCGCGGCAAGGCCGACGGCCGCTATCAGGCCTACACCGTGCCGCTGCGCGAGAACCAGACCGTGCTCGACGTGGTCACCTGGGTGCAGCGCCACGCCGACCCCACGCTCGCCTACCGCTTCGCCTGCCGTGTCGGCATGTGCGGGTCGTGCGCCATGACGGTCAACGGCCGCCCGCGCTGGACCTGCCGCACGCATACCTCGAAGGTGGTGGAGGACGGCAAGCTCGAGATCGGGCCGCTCGCCAACATGGCCGTCATCAAGGACCTCGCGGCCGACATGGGCGAATTCTTCGCCAAGTGGCAGAAGGCCAAGGGCGCCTTTGCCGCGAGCAAGACGCGGGGCGACCCGATCGAGAAGATTTCGCCCGCGACGCCGCAACGCATCGCTGCCGACGCGGCGGTGGAGTGCATCAACTGCGGGGTGTGCTATGCGGCCTGCGATACGGTGCGCTGGAACGAGGACTACCTGGGCCCGGCGGCGCTCAACCGGGCCTGGACGCTCGTCAACGACGTGAAAGACGCCGGCAACAAGGCTCGCCTTGCCGCGATTGCGGAGGCCGGCGGTTGCCACGCGTGCCACTCGCATCAGAGCTGCCAGGAGCATTGTCCGAAGGCGCTGAACCCCACAGCCTCCATTGCCGGGCTGAAGCGGCGCACGATGCAGGCGTATATCCGGGGTGAGCTGTGATGGTGCATTTCGTGCTCCCTCTCCCCGCTTGCGGGGAGAGGGTCGGGGTGAGGGGCAGAGACAGGTTCCGGCGGTGCATTTGGCCGCCCCTCACCCTAGCCCTCTCCCCACGAAGGTGTGGGGAGAGGGAACGCGAGCGGCGCTTGTTGCCAGGTGTTCACCCATGAACGTGCGTCTCTATATCCTGCAGCGTGCGACGGCGCTCATCATGGCGCCGCTAGTGCTGGCGCATCTCGTTATCATCTTCTACGCTACCAGCCGGGGCCTGAGCGCCGCCGAGGTCCTGGGGCGCACGCGGGGCAGCGTCGGCTGGGGGCTGTTCTACGCCCTGTTCGTACTGGCGGCCGCCACACATGGTGCCATCGGCGTTCGCGTCGTGGCGTCGGAGTGGACGTCGCTCGAGGCGTGGCGGCTCAGCCTCCTGATGTGGGGCCTCGGCATCGCGCTGGCGGCGCTGGGGCTCAGGGCCGTGGCGGCGGTGGTGCTGTGATGCGCAACCCGCGACAGCCTGCCCGCCGGCATGCCAGCGGCCACCGGCGCAATGCTTTGTGGATGGCCGCCATGGTGCACCGCATCTCGGGGCTGGCGCTCGCTTGCTTTCTCCCCTTGCACTTTCTGGCGCTGGGGCTCGCCATCGACGGCGAGGCGCGGCTCGACGGCTTCCTGAAATGGACGGCCAATCCGCTGGTGAAGGTCGCCGAGACGGCCCTCGTATTCCTGCTGGCGGTGCACATGCTGGGTGGCATCCGGGTGCTGGTGATCGAGAACCTGTCCTGGCGCGAGGGGCAGAAGCGGCTGGCGATGGCTGCCCTGATCCTTGCCGGCATCGCCGCCCTCGCTTTCATCGCACGCGCCGTCTAAGAACAGCCAATGCTCGAACGGCTCAAGACCGACGTTCTGATCCTGGGCTCGGGCGGGGCCGGGCTGTTCGCGGCGCTACACGCCTTCGAGGCCAATCCCGACCTCGACATCACGGTCGCCACCAAGGGCCTGATCGGCAAGTGCGGCTGCACGCGCATGGTGCAGGGCGGCTACAACGTCGCGCTCAACCCGGGCGACTCCATCGAGCGCCACTTCATGGACACCATCGAAGGCGGCAAGTGGTTGCCGCACCAGGAGCTGGCCTGGACCCTGGTGACCAAGGCCATTGAGCGGGTGCACGAGCTGGAGAACGAGGTCGGCTGCTTCTTCGATCGCAACGCCGACGGCACCCTGCACGGCAAGGCTTTTGCCGGCCAGACCTTCGACCGCACCGTGCACAAGGGCGACCTGACCGGCATCGAGATCATCAACCGGCTGATGGAGCAGGTTTGGGCGCGGCCCATCAAGCGGCTGGAGGAGCACCGCGCTGTGGCGCTGATCCCCGCCAAGGACGGTGGCGGGCTCGCTGGCGTGCTGCTGATCGACATCCGCACCGGCCGCTTCCGCTTCGTTGCCGCCAAGGCCGTGCTGCTGGCGACCGGCGGCGGGCCCACCATGTACCGCTACCACACGCCCTCCGGCGACAAGAGCATGGACGGCCTCGCCATGGCGCTGCGCGCGGGCCTGCCGCTGCGCGACATGGAGATGGTGCAGTTCCACCCCACGGGCCTGCTGGCGGGCCCCGATACGCGCATGACCGGCACGGTGCTGGAGGAAGGTCTGCGCGGCGCCGGCGGGCATCTGCTCGACGGCGCGCGGCGGCGCTTCATGGCCGACTATGATGCGAAGCTCGAGCGCGCCACCCGCGACGTCGTCTCCCGCGCCATCTACGCCGAGATGCGGGCCGGCCGCACCACGCCGCACGGCGGCGTCTACATCAAGATGGGGCACCTGGGGCCGGAGAATGTGCGAAAGCAGTTCAAGGGCATGGTGGAGCGCTGCGCAGACTGCGGCTTCGACCTGGCCGGCGGGCTCGTCGAGGTGGTGCCGACGGCGCACTACTTCATGGGCGGATTGATCTGCGGAGTGGACACCTCGACTGAGCTGCCGGGCCTGTACGTCGCCGGCGAGGATGCCAGCGGCATGCACGGCGCCAACCGGCTGGGCGGCAACGGCGTTGCCAACTCCACCGTGTTCGGCGGCATCGCCGGCGAGACGATGGCCGCCTGGGTCGCCGTCAACGCCGGCCATCGTGCGGTCGACGAGGCGCTGATCGAGGCCGAGACGGCACGGGCGCAGCATCCTTTCCAGCGCAAGGGCGGCGATATCAACCAATTGCGCGAGCGGCTGCTCGACACCATGTGGGATGACGTGGGTGTACTCCGCGATGCGGCCGGGCTGAAACGTGGCCTGGGCAAGCTGGACGCCATCGAGGCCGAGCTGCTGGCGGCGGGAGTGGCGGATGGTGATCGCGCATTCAATCTGACCTGGCACGACTGGCTGAACCTGCGGTCGCTGGTGGAGATATCCAAGGTCATTGCCGCGGCGGCGCTCAGGCGCGAGAATTCACGTGGCGCCCACTATCGCGAGGACTTCCCCGGCGAGGGCGACCTCGCCAGCTCGACCTACACGGTTGCGCACCAGCGAGACGGCGCGCTCACCATGACGGATGAGCCCGTGCAGTTCACCATCGTGCGGCCGGGCGAGAGCCTGCTCAAGGAGGCGGCGGAGTGAAGGTTCCAGCGAAGCTGGGCGATCCAATCGCTTCGCGAGAGTTGGTTCGAGAAGGATCGGACCAGCCAATTCGCGTCTTCGTTTGGAGGCCATTTAAGGAAGGCAAACTCTGGGGGTGCCCCTACCAGATCAAGGGTTTTGGCGACGAAGAGATACGATGTGCGTGCGGAGACGAACTCGATGCAGGCCCTGCGGCTGTCATTCGAGGCACTGCGCGCCGATCTGAACCCCAAACAAAACAAGATCTACTGGGGCGGGCCCGACATTGCAGACGCGGGGTTCCCTCGGTTCGTAGATTGGACATTTGGCACCGACATGTACGAATACTTGTGTGATCTGATGGATCGAGAACTACTGCCGTTTCCTGAAGACTTTCTGCGATCGAAGAAACAAAGGAACGAGAACATTGCAAAATGGAAACGACAAGAGCCACGCAGTGTCGGTAGCAAAGCGCGCAAGTCCAAGCCAAGGGGCAGGAAGCGGCAATGATTCCCAATTGGCGTAGGCAGTTTGCTGCGCGCTGGATCGCGGGGACAAGCCCCGCGATGACACCCGCGGCCCGAGAGGCGGTCCCATGATACCGATTTCCTCACTGCAAAAGACGGCCGAGGCGCTGATGGCCAAGGCGGCTATCGAGATCCCCGACGACTACCTCGATGGTTTGCGCGTCTGCGCCAACACCGAGAAGGGCGATCTCTCCGCCTTCGTCATCCAGGCCATGCTGGAAAACTACGAGGCCGCCAAGGAAGACCGGCGCGCCATGTGTGGCGACACCGGCGTGCCGCGCTGGTACGTAAAGATCGGCAACGAGGCGACGATCGAAGGCGGGCCGATCGCGCTGGAAACGGCGCTGCGGCGCGCCACGGCGAATGCCACCCACGACGTGCCGCTGCGCCCCAACCGCGTGCACCCGCTCTGGCGCACCGACCACAACAACAACTGCGGCATCGGCGCGCCGGAGATCGAATACTCGTTCCACCCGGACGCCGACTGGATCGAGCTCACCACGGTGCACAAGGGCGGGCTGTTCGGCTCGGACTACCGCATGCTGTTCCCGGGCGACGGCATCGACGGCATCAAGCGCTTCTACCTCGACACGCTGATCGCCTTCGGCAAGCGCGGGCTCGCCTGCCAACCGGCCATCGTCGGCGTCGGGCTCGGCGGCTCGAAGGACATTTGCATGGTGCTCGGCAAGCAGGCCGCCTGCCTGCGCACGGTGGGTTCGAAGAACCCCGATCCCAAGATCGCCCAGTTGGAGGCGGAGCTGAAAGAGCTCGGCAACAACATCGGCATGGGGGCCATGGGATTCATGGGCAGCTCCATGGTGGTCGACTGCCACATCGAGGTCGGCTATTGCCACACCGGCGGCATGCCGATGAGCGTGCACATGTTCTGCCTGTCCTCGCGCCGCGCCACCGCGCGGGTGGCGGCCGACGGGCGCGCGGAGTTCCGCACCGATCCCATGTGGTTCACCGACTACATGCGGCGGACGACCGTGGAGTGGGACGCGCCGCGGCGCGAGGCGGCGGAGTAGTCCCCTCTCCCCGCAAGCGGGGAGAGGGGGAAGAAGGCGCCGTGACGCGAAACCTCGTCAAGGTCAGCAAATTCCTGAGCCTCGTGCTGCGGCACAAGCCGGGCAAGATCGGGCTGGCCGTCGATGACCAGGGCTGGGTCGACATCGGCGAACTGATCGACAAGGCCGGCGCCAACGGCGTGACGCTGACGCGCGAGCTGATCGTCGAGGTAGTCGCCACCAGCGACAAGCGGCGCTTCGCGATCGATCCGACAGGACAGCGCATCCGCGCCAACCAGGGGCATTCCATAGACGTCGATCTGGGGCTCGAGCCCAAAGCGCCACCGGGCGTGCTCTTTCACGGAACGGCGCGACAAATCGCTCGCCGCCATCCGCGCTGAGGGGCTGAAGCGAGGCCGGCGGCAGTACGTCCATCTGTCCCCCGATGAACCGACCGCCATCAAGGTTGGCCGGCGGCACGGCAAGCCGGTTGTGCTACGCATAGCTGCGGCCCGCATGGCAGCGGCAGGCCATGCATTTTTTCACTCGACGAACGGGGTGTGGCTGACCGACTGTGTGCCAGCCGAGTTCATCGCGTTCCCGCCAGAACAACACTAGGAGGAGCCCCATGCGTGCCGCCGTCCTGACCGAGGTCAACAAACCCCTGCAGATCCTCGATCTCGAGCAGGAAGGCCCCAAGGCCGGCGAGGTGCGGGTGCAGGTGAAGGCCGCGGGCGTGTGCCTCTCCGACTATCACATCATGAACGGCGACTGGCCGTTGCCGCTGCCGATGGTGCTGGGCCACGAGGCTGCCGGCATCGTCGTCGAGCTTGGGCCGGGCGTGCAGAACGTCAAGAAGGGCGATCACGTCATCTTCTCGTTCCGCCCCAACTGCGGGCACTGCCGCTACTGCGCTTCGGGCCGCTCGGTGATCTGCATCGGCCACGACGACTCACCCCGCTGGCGCATGCACGATGGCACCTCGCGGGTGAAGCTCAACGGCGAGCCCGTCAACCAGATGGCGCGCATCGGCACGTTCTCGGAGTACGTGGTGTGTCCGGCCGAGCAAGTGGTTGCCGTGCGCAAGGACCTGCCCTGGACGCATGCCGCCATCATCGGCTGCAGCGTGGCCACCGGCGTGGGCGCCGCCATCCGGCACGCCAAGGTGCAAGCGGGCTCAACCGTGCTGGTGGTGGGTTGCGGCGGCGTGGGGCTCAACGTGGTGCAGGGGGCCAAGCTCGCCGGCGCCAAGACCATCATCGCCTGCGACCTGCTCGATAACAAGCTGGGTTACGCGCGCGAGTTCGGCGCCACGCATGTCGTCAACGCCAAGAAAGAGGACACGGTGAAGCGCGTGCAGGAGCTGACCGGGGGCCTGGGCGTCGACTACGCCTTCGATGCCATCGGCGGCGCGAAGACCATGGAAACCTGCGTCGACGCCATCGCGCCCGGCGGGCACGCGGTGATGGTGGGCATGCCGGCGTTCACGGACCGCGCGCAGATCAATCCGTTCCAGGTGGTGTTCCAGGAGAAGAAGATCACCGGCACCTACTACGGCTCGATCCGCCCGCCGGTCGATTTCGGCGTGCTGGCCGACCTCGACATGGACAAGCGCATCAACCTCGATGCGCTGATCAGCAAGACCTACAAGTTCGACGAGATCAACGATGGCTTCCGCCTGCTCACCCAGGGTGCGGTGGCGCGCGGCGTGATCGTGTTCTGAGGCCGCTGTCGGCGGCATATGGTTAATATTGAACGCGCGATTGTTTCACGTGAAACAATTCGATGTTCAGTGTTAACCATAACCGGCCTGTTTTGGCGCCATTGGCGGCCGCAACCTTCCCGAGTCGGATCGCCGGCCGCGACTAGAGCATGCGGGCGACGGCGGCCGCGGCCTGTTGCATCTGCTGGCACCCCGAGCGAACGATCCTGCCGATGCTCCCAGCGTCGAGCGGCGCTCGAGCAGTGGAGGTGTCGCTCAGATAGACAAGCCAGTATGCGACCGCCAGACCCGCCCCGCCGACAATGTTGCCAAGCGTGACCGCAACGATGTTGCCGAGGAAGGAAGCCAGCGTGATGTTGGCCCCGTTCAGCATGCCGATGGGAAGCAGATAGAGGTTGGCGACGCAGTGCTCGAACCCGAGGGCCACGAAGGCGCCAATGGGAAAGACGATCGCCAGCACCTTGCCCTCCACGTTACGCGCGGCCACGCTCAGCCAGACGGCCACGCACACCAGCATGTTGCAGAGAACCCCGCGCAGGAACGCCGGCACGAAGCCGAGCTGCGCCTTGGCTTCTGCGATCCGCACTGCGGTGGCCTTGACGCCTCCGGTGTCGAGAATGGCGGTATAGTGGATGACGATGGCCAGCAGGATCGCGCCGGCGGCGTTGGCGGCATAGGCCGCGCTCCAGTTGCGCCACACGCAGCGGCGAGACACCTTGCCGCTGGCCAGCGCCACGATCATCAGATTGTTGCCGGTGAACAGCTCGCCGCCGGCGATCACCAGCATCACCAGCCCGAGGCTGAACGCCACACCCGCCGCCAGCCTGCCGAGGCCGAACCCCAGGTGGCCGTCGGTGAGGGCCAGCGTCGCCAGCGCGCCGCCAAGCCCGATATACACACCGCCCAGCACGCCCAGGATGATCAGGCTCCGCAGCGGCAGGCCCGCACGCTTCTCGTTGGCTGCCAGGATGCGCTGGGCAACGTCGGACGGCGTCAGCGTGTCGGCCGTGGGTTGCTGGATGGTCACGCGATCGGTCATGGTCATGGCTCAGCTCTGCCGTTGTGCCTGGGATGCTCGATCGAAACAGGCCGGCGTCAGTCGAGCGTGACTGCGGCGTTAGCTGAGGATGACGTGCCCGTTAAATAGTTCGCTGGATCCCTTCTTACGACGGTGCCGACGCGGCGAATGTGATCCTCAGCACAGATGAGCGGCCGAGCCCCGCCGGAAGCGGGATTGTGTGCCGCCCATCACAGCCGGGGCGCGGCCGGCGCTTCGAGGGAATGCGCGGGTCTGCCATTCCATCGCCGGCGTCCCTGCCCTAGGATCGGCTGGAGGATCATGCCTATGCCAGCCAAACCGACACTCAAGACCGTGCGCCTCGATCTGCCGGCCTCCACCGAGAATCTGGCCAAGCTGGAGATCGGCACCGTCGTCTATCTGACGGGCCGCCTCTACACGGCCCGCGAGGGCGTCTACAAGAAGGCGGTGGAGGAAGGCGCAGGGCTGCCGGCGCCGCCCGAGGCGCTGGGCTTTGCCAACTTCCACTGCTCGCCCGCCGCCACCCTCAACGCCGACGGCAGCGCCACCGTCGGCGCCGTCACGGCCACTGCCTCGTTCCGCTTCGCCAAATGGCTCGAGGGCTGGTTCGCGCTCAGCCGCTGCAACATCATCATCGGCAAGGGCGGCATGACCGGCGAGATCTACAAGCGCCACTTCGTGCCCAACAATGCCATCTATCTCACCACCGTCGGCTACGGCACCGGCGCGCTGTTGGGCCGGGGCATCAAGCGCGTCGCCGCCACCCACTGGATCGAGGAGCTGGGGCTGGCGCAGGCCATCTGGGTGCTGGAGGTGGAGAACTTCGGACCGTTCCTGGTGGAGAGCGATCTCGCCGGCAATTCGCTGTTCGAGCGCGAGAACGCCAAGATCGCGCCCAACATCGAGGCGCTCTACGCCGGCACCAAGCCGGCCACCATGCGCCGCTACGGCGAGACCGACGACAAGACCGACGAGGTGATCTAGTGGAGGGAGTAGGGAATGGGGGCGGCAATTCACGATTGCTCCGTCATCCCCACTCCCTATTCGCTACTCCCTACTCCCTACTCCCACTATTCCTCAGTCCTCGAACTTGAACGAGATCTTGAGCCGCTCACGGTACGACTCCACCTTGCCGTCCGAGATGGTCACATCCTGCTCGCAGACCTCTGCTACGCGCCGCTCAGGATCTCCGCCAACGCCTCGACCTTTGGCGACCGCACACCCTTGCGCCAAATGAGCAGCGTGGCGATCCGGTTCTGACCTCGCGGCAGCGGGAGCACTTGCAGGCGTTTGCTTTCGGGAAATGTCGCCAAAACGCTGCGCGGCAGCAGCGCGGCCCCCATCCCCGCCAAAACGCAGCCCAGCATGGCGTGATAGGAACCGAGCTCGATCACGCGCTCAGGCAGTTCGCCCGATGCCTCACACCAAGCCTCCAGGCGCTTTCGGTGCGGACAGCCGTGCTCGAACACGATCACGCTCTTGGGCACCCGCTTCGGCCCGAGCTTGGCATAACCCTTTGCCGCCACCATCACCGGCTCTTCGTGGAAGGCGACGATGCTGTCGAACTAAGTCGCGGGTACCGGCTCTGCCACGAGCGCCGCATCGATCTCATCGGCTAGAAGGGCGGTCGCCAGCTCGGTGGGGTTGCCCGTCTTGAGCTCGAGCCGGACGTCAGGGTAGCGCTGGCTGTAGGCAGCAAGGGGCGCCGGAAGCCGCACGGCGGCGGTGCTTTCCATTGCGCCGAGACGTAGAAGCCCGCGCGGCGTCAAGTCCTGCACCGCGGCACGCGCCCGTTCGGCGAGGGCCAGTATCTGCTCAGCGTACTCGAGCAGCGTGCGACCTGCTGGCGCCAGCTGCATGCGCTTGCCCTCTCGCAGGAACAGCGCGACGCCCAGGCCGTCCTCGAGCTGGCGGATGCGCGTAGTCACGTTGGATTGCACGCGATTGAGGCGCCTGGCGGCGCGCGTGACGCCGCCTTCGCGCACGACCGCCAGAAAAATGCGCAGGTCCGCCAGATCCATTCATCTCACACTGAGATCATTTCAATCACTATTATTCATTTTTCATCATGTTCCGGCAATGGCAATTTGCGTGGTGCAGATCAAATCGAAGGAGGAAATGACATGCCGAAGGGGTATTGGATCGTTCGTGTTTCGGTGCGGGATAGCGCGCGCTACCCCGAGTATCTGGCGGTGGCGCGCCCGGCGTTCGAGAAATATGGCGCGCGTTTTCTCGTGCGCGGCGGGCCGTTTGAGGCAAAGGAGGGCGGCAGCCGGGAGCGCAATGTGGTGGTGGAGTTCGCCGATCCGGCGACCGCGCGCGCCTGCTACGCCAGCCCCGAGTACCAGGCCGCCAAGGCCGTCCGCAACGCCGTCGCCGACGCCGATTTCATCATCGTCGAGGGCGCGTGACGGCATGGGCGAAGCGTGGCGAGTTCAGTCGCACCATGCCCCCAGCGGCACTCGAACTCTGCAGAAGAGTTGCGGCGACCAGCCTGTCGTCGGCCGCGCTCGCTCAATCCTCGAACTTGAACGAGATCTTCAGCCGTACACGGTACGACTCCACCTTGCCGTCCGAGATGGTCACGTCCTGCTCGCAGACCTCGGCGACGCGCAGGTCCCTGAGCGTCGCCGACGCGCGCTCGACTGCGGCCGCCGCAGCCTTCTCCCACGACGTGGTGCTGGTGCCGACGATCTCGATGATCTTGTAAACGCTTTCAGCCATGACGTCCTCCTTGACACTCGACTGGGACTGGTACGAAAGGCGGACAGTGCAAAGAAGAAAGTCTAGGTGGGGCAAGCTGCGATTGGCAATCGGTAGAATCAGTTGCCGATTTTGCACCTGCGAAGGACCCCGCCCCCACCGCAAGGTATTCCGGAAAGCGGCCTTCAGCCTGCCAACGAGCAGTGTGCTGCGCCAATCTGGTGGTTGAGGCCGCGCGCCGGAACGACTAGGCTTCCCCTGGGGAAGCTGACAAACACGAAAGTCGAGGGGAGCTCACGCCGCCTGCCCTTCGGCGTATGCAGAAGGGGCGTGCGTGCTAGAACCTCAGCCTGACCTTCACCCCGACGCTAGACTTGCGCCGAGGTCTGGGGCCCTGCGCGGCCTCGGCGTCACTGTGGCGGCGATCTCGGCCCTCTGGCTGCTTGCAGCGAGCCGCTGGATCAGTACGCACGCCGTGGTTCCCTGGGATAGCAAGAACCAGTTCTACGCGTTCTTTCGCTTTCTCGCCTCGGCGCTCGCCGCGGGCGACTCGCCGTTCTGGAACCCCTACCACTACGGGGGGCATCCAAGCGTTGCCGACCCGCAGTCGCTGATATTCGCCCCCGCCTTCCTCGTTTGGGCCTGGTTCGATCCCACGCCGTCGATGCGGGCCTTCGATCTCATCGTCTACGCTCACCTGCTGATCGGAGGGCTCGCCCTCGGCGTCATTGGCTGGCGCCGAGGGTGGGCCCCTGCCGCCTCGGTGCTGGCCGCCGCCGTGTTCATGTTCGGGGGACCGGCTGCCGGCCGCCTCCAGCACACCGGCATCATCCTGAGCTATTCCATGCTGCCGCCTGCGCTGCTCTTGATGTCGCTAGCGCTGCAGCGCCGATCCCTGCTGTTCGCCGCTGCCTTCGGCGGGGTGACCGCTATGCTGTTGCTGGGCCGCAACCAGGAAGCTCTGTTGTTGTGCTTCGTCCTGGTGGCGGCGTTCATCGGCGAGGTCGTGTCGGGCTCCCACCGACGGCGATGGCTCCGCGAGCGCAGGGCCGTATTGGCGACCATGGGGCTGGTCACCACAGCGCTCACTGTAGTTCCTCTGCTGCTGACGCTTCAGTTCGCGGCGCTGTCCAACCGACCCGAGATCCAACTCGACAAGGCGTTGGAGTCTTCGCTCTATCCTGCAAACCTCGCTTCGATGGCGGTCGCCAACGTCATGGGCTCGCTGGAAGCGACGCAGAACTACTGGGGACCGAACTACGAGACGTTGCCCGAGGTGGCCGCCACCGACCGCTCGTCGAACTACCTCTTCGTTGGGTCAGCTACCACCGTTCTGCTGCTGTGGTTCGGCCTTGCCGGCGGCGGCCTGTTGCGCCGCGGCTCGCGTCTGCTGACCGGCGTGCTGGTGCTGGCGCTGCTCTACATGCTCGGCCGATACACGCCGCTTTACGCCTGGGCATTCGAGCACGTTCCGGGGATCAACCTTTTCCGCCGTCCCATCGATGCCGCATTCATATTCGTTGCCGTTCTCGCCATGCTCGCCGGCCGGCTGCTCGCGGATTACGTGCGCGAAGGGTTGCCGTGCTCGCCGCGCTGGCGCCGGATCGCCGTTGCCGTCGGAGCGCTCACCCTAATCGCATGGGCTGTCGTGTTCGCCGCCAGGTGGGGTCACGGGTGGGATGCATTGCGCGAGGTGCTGAAGGCGGCTGCGATCGCCCTCGCGGTGATCGCCACCCTGGCCCTGGCACGATCGGCCTCGGCGCGCGGCCTCGCTGCCGCTTGCGTCGCCGCCGTGGCGGCGGGAGAGCTCCTCTGGTGGAACGCCGCCTCGAGCCTCAACTCCGAGCCGCCCGGCTACTACGCGGTCCTGCAGAACCCGACGGGCCAGGAGGCTGTTGCGCTCGCCATTCTGGAACGGGAGATCGAAGCTCGCCGCGCGCAAGGCGAGCGGCCGCGCGTGGAGGTAGTGGGGGTCGGCGGATCATGGCAGAACCTCGCCATGACGCGCGGGCTCGAGGCCACCAACGGCTACAACCCGCTGCGCATCGGCTGGTACGACCGCCTGGTATCGCCCGGCGAGACGACGTACATGGTCGACCAGCGCCAGTTTCCGGCGTCCTTCGACACCTACGACTGTGCGCTGGCGCGAGAGCTGGGCCTCGAGTACGTGGTTCTCGGCCGGCCGATCGAGGAGGTCCCGCACCTGGTGCGCCGGCCCGTGTCGGAAGTGCTGCTCGCCGGGCCGAGGGTGTGGATCTACCGTCTCGCCGATCCGGAGCCTCGGGTCAGGTTCATCAGCCGCGTGCAAGTGGCCAACATCAGCGCCGAGGTCAAAGCCGGCGAGTTCCGCGTCAACCCCGCAGCGGAGACCGCGCTCATCGACCACGACACGGCTCCTTCGCGCAACTACGCGGCCCTGCTCGGCAATCGCGAGGGCGACTTCGCCCAGATCGTGGTGTGGCGTCCCGATCGCGTGGAGGTGGATGTGGATGCCGTGCAACCTGGTGTGCTGGTGCTGCACGAGGCCTTCTATCCGGGCTGGGTCGTGGAGGTGGATGGGCAGCCGGCGCGGCTGTTGCGTGCCAACGTCCTGTTCCGCGGCGTGGAGGTGGCTGAGGGCAAGCATCACGTGGTGTTCCGCTTCGCCCCCTTGTCGCTGGCCAACCTCGGCGATGCTGCGCTCACGCTGCTGCACCCGCGGCGCTAGCTGCGACCCGCACCAGGTCGAGTCTTGCTGGCCGATCTGCTATCAAGTGAGACGGTTCCAAACCCCGAGCGGCGGGAAAGCCCATGTCTACACCGGTGCTGCCGGATCGCGCGCGCGTGGTGGTGATCGGCGGCGGTATCATCGGCACCTCGGTCGCCTATCACCTGGCGCATCTCGGCTGGCGCGATGTCGTGCTGCTCGAGCGCGACCGCTTCACTTGCGGGACCACATGGCACGCCGCCGGCCTGATGGTCACCTTCGGCTCCACCTCGGAGACCTCCACCGAGCTCAGGAAGTACACCCGCGACCTTTACGATCGCCTCGAGGCCGAGACTGGCCAGGCAACGGGCCTCAAGCCTGTAGGCTTCATCGAGGTCGCCGCCGACGCCGACCGGCTGGAGGAGTACCGCCGGGTCGCGGCCTTCAATCGTTTCTGCGGCGTCGACGTGCACGAGATCTCGCCAGCTGAGGTGAAGCGCCTGTTTCCCCTCGCGCGCGTGGACGACATTCTCGCCGGCTTCTATGTCAAGGACGACGGCCGCGTTAACCCCGTCGACGTCACCATGGCGCTCGCCCAGGGTGCGCGCCTCGCCGGTGCCCGCATCATCGAAGGCGTGGCCGTCACCGGCGTGCTGCGGCAGGGCCGGCGCGTCACCGGCGTCAAGACGCCGCTCGGCGACATCGCCGCCGAGTATGTCGTCAACTGCGCCGGCATGTGGGCGCGCCAGCTCGGCGAAGCGGCAGGTGTCAGCATCCCCAACCAGGCGGCCGAGCACTACTACCTCATTACGGAGAAGATCCCGGACCTGCCCCCGAACCTGCCGGTGCTGGAGGACCCCGCCTCCTACGGCTACTTCCGCGAGGAGACCGGCGGGCTGCTGGTCGGCTTGTTCGAGCCGGTGTGTGCGCCGTGGAACGTCGGGCGCATCCCGGACGACTTCTCCTTCGGCGAGATCGAGCCCGACTGGGACCGCATGGGCCCCTACCTGGAGAAGGCGATGGGCCGCGTTCCCGTCACCTTGCAGGCGGGCATCAAGAAATTCTTCTGCGGGCCCGAGAGCTTCACGCCCGACCTCAAGCCCATCGTCGGCGAGGCGCCCGAGCTCGACAACTACTTCGTCGCTGCGGGCCTCAACTCGATCGGAATTCTCAGCGGCGGTGGCATCGGCCGCGTCGTGGCCAACTGGATCGTGCACGGCGACCCGGGCGTCGACGTGACGGGCTTCAACATCGATCGCCTGCACAAGTACCAGGCCAATCCCGAATACCGGCGCGAGCGCACCATCGAGTCGCTCGGCCTCGTCTACAAGTGCCATTACCCGACGATGACCCCCGAGACGGCCCGCGGCGTGAAGCGCTCGGCCATCCACGACCGGCTGGCGGCAGCAGGCGCCTACTTCCGCGACGTCAGCGGCTGGGAGGGCGCCGACTGGTATGCGCCCGCGGGGCGCGAGCCGAAGGTCGAGAAGCTCTCCTGGGGCCGCCAGAACTGGTTCCCGTGGTGGCAGGCCGAGCACGAGGCCGCCCGCGAAGGCGTGATCCTCATGGACATGTCGTTCATGAGCAAATTCCTGGTGGCGGGCCGTGATGCGGGGCGCGTGCTAAACCACATCTCGGCCAACAACGTCGATGGGCCGGCGGAAATCATCACCTACACCCAGTGGCTCAACGAGCGCGGCCTGCTGGAGGCCGACCTCACCATCAGCAAGCTCGGCGAGGAGCGCTTCTTCGTCGTCGTCACCGACACCATGCATCGCCACGCCGAGACCTGGATGCGCCGGCACATCCCCGATGGCGCCAATGCCTTCGTCACCGATGTCACCTCCGCCTACTGCCAGATCAACGTGCAGGGCCCGCAATCGCGCGCGCTGCTGCAGGGGCTCACCAGCGCCGACCTGTCGAACGCGGCGTTTCCCTTCCGCACGGTGCGCGAGATCGACATCGGCTATGCGCGCGTTCTGTGCATCCGTATCACCTACGTCGGCGAGCTGGGCTACGAGCTCTACACCCCGAGCGAGCAGGCCCAGCACGTCTACGAGCGCCTGGTCGAGGCTGGAAAATCCTTTGGTTTGCGCCACGCCGGCCTCAAGGCGCTGGCCAGCCTGCGCATGGAGAAGGGCTATCGCGACTACGGCCACGACATCGACAATACCGACAACGCCTTCGAGACCGGGCTCGGCATGTTCGTCGACTTCGCCAAGCCCGGTGGCTTCATCGGCCGCGAGGAGGCGCTGAAGCAGAAGGCGGCGCCAATGAAACGGCGCCTTGCGCAGGTGCTGGTGAAAGACCCCGAGCCCATGCTGTTCCACGCCGAGGTCGTGCTGCGTGCCGGCAAACCCGTCGGCTACGTGCGCGCGGGCTCCTACGGCCACACGCTCGGCGGCGCCGTAGGCCTCGCCATGCTCGAGGCCGGCGAGCCCGTCACGCCGGCTTGGCTGCGCGAAGGCCGCTGGGAGGTCGACATCGCGGGCAAACGCTACCCGGCGCAAATCTCGCTGAAGCCGCTGTACGACCCCGAGATGCAGCGCATCAGGGGCTAGGCGGCGGACGCTCGAACGCGACACCGCAGAAGTGGCAGCGGGCGGGCAGGCGCAGCAGCGTCTTGGTGCGCAGGCGCGAACCGCAGCGCGGGCACTTCTCGCTCAGCTGCAACAGGGTCGCGGCGGCGACCAGCACGACCACGAGACCCAGCACCGATCGGCGCACCCAAGCGATATCGCCGTAGACGAAGACCAGCAGGGCGCACAGCCCCAGTAGGGAGAAGGCGACCACGTGGAAGCGCGTCATCTGGCGTTCCCACCGCCACAGGCGCTCCAGCTCCGCTCGCGTCAATGGCTCGGGCGCCTGCACCTCGCTCACTCCTTCGGGATCAGGCAGACTTCGCCGGCGGCCGCTTGATGGCGGCGATTGGAGCTCCGGCACGTGCGTTGCGATCGACCACGGCCTTCAGTGGCTCCACCACCACGGCCATGTGATGCGCATTGGCGTGCGCCAGCAGGAACGCGTCCGTCATGATGCCCACGTGGCCCTGCCAGAACACGAGATCGCCGCGCTCCAGCCCATCGAGAGGCTCCGGAATGGGCACCTCGCTGCCGAGCTCGTCCTGCTGCATGTCGCTGTCGCGGGGGCAATCGAGCCCTGCCGCCTGCATCGCTACCTGCACCAGCCCCGAGCAGTCGAGCCCCTGCCTGGTCTTGCCGCCCCACAGGTAGGGGGTGCCGATGAAGCGCTCGGCAACGGCGACGAAATCGGGCGCGTGCCAGGCGAGGTCGGCGATGTGGCGCGAGGGTACGAAGCTGCCGTCCTCGAGCCTGGCGAACGCTGCCCCCATTTCAACGACGCTGAGGGTGGCGTTGAGGCTCAGCGGCAGCCACGGCGGCGCTTTCACGTCGGCCGAGGGGTAGAGAAAGGTGCCGAGCGCCCGCACCCTGTGTGTCGGCGTCTTTACCTGGGCCGAAAGCGCGCCCGGGCGCAGGTAGCCGACGTAGCCGTCGCGGGCGAGCTGCACCCAGGCCCAGCCGTCGCGCTCCTCGTATACGGTCACGTGCTCGCCGTACAGCACCTCGCTGGTCCAGCTCGCGAGCGCTTCGGGGCGGCCCCGCAGGGGCGTCGCCGAATGCACGACCTGCCGCACCTGACCCGTGGCGTAGCGCGGCGCCGAGATCACTTCGCGCAGGGATTCGGCCGCCAGGTCTTTGCGGTAGGGGTGCCTGCGGGCGTCGAGAAGCGTCGAGGTCACGGGTGTTGCCTCGCTCCCTATTGCGGCCCGCTTGCGCGGAGCACCTCGAACAGGGCGCGCGCTGCTTGCACCTCGCCGCCCTTGGGCCCGAGCGCCTTGGCAGCGGCGCGCCATCCGTAGATGTCGAGATGCACAAAGCGCCGCGCCTGCTTGACGAACCGGCGCAGGAACAGCGCAGCTGTGACCGACCCGGCGAACGGAGCGTCCGAAACGTTGTTCATGTCCGCCACCGGGCTGTCGAGCATCGACTCGTAGCCTGTCCAGAGCGGCATGCGCCACACCGGATCGCCAACCCGGCTTCCGGCGGCGGCAATGGCGCCGGCGAAGGCATCGTCGTCGGTGTAGAGCGGCGGCAGTTCGGGGCCCAGCGCAACGCGGGCCGCGCCTGTGAGGGTGGCGAAGCTGACGAGCGTGTCGGGGCGTTCCTCGTCGGCTAGCGCCAAGGCATCGGCCAGCACCAGGCGGCCTTCGGCGTCGGTGTTGCCGATCTCCACGGTCTTGCCGGAGCGGCTCACGAGAACGTCGCCTGGGCGGAACGCGTTGCCGGAGATGCTGTTCTCCGCGGCCGGGATCAGCACGCGCAGCCGCACATTGAGCGCAGCTGCCATCACCATGTGGGCGAGCGCCAGCGCGGCGGCCGCCCCGCCCATGTCCTTCTTCATGAGCAGCATGCCGCTGGCGGGCTTGATGTCGAGGCCGCCCGTGTCGAAGCAGATGCCCTTACCGACCAGGGTGACGCGGGGCGCCGATGCCTTGCCCCAGGTAAGGTCGATCAGCCGCGGGGGGCGGTCGCTGGCGCGCCCGACCGCGTGGATCATTGGGAAGTTGTGGGTCTTGAGATCGTCGCCGACGATGCTCGTCACCTCGGCTCCGTGCCGCTTGGCGAGCCTGCGCGCGGCGTCCTCCAGCTCCTGCGGCCCCAGGTCGCTTGCCGGCGTGTTGATGAGGTCGCGTGCGAACCACACGGCGTCCACCGTGGCTGACACGCGCTCCCAGTCTGCCCCTTGCGCAAGCTTCAATTGCGCCACCGGGTCGCCGTTCTTCGCCGACTTGTAGCGGGCGAAGCGGTAGGCGCCCAAGCCCCAAGCGGCAGCCGCCAGCTCCGCGTCTTCTACGGGCGACGCAAGATGGTAGAGAGCCGGCGGCAGCACGCCTGCCAGCGACCCCAGCGCCAGCTCTGCCCGGTCCATGGGATCGCTGGTGCGCGCTTCCCCCAGCCCGAACACCACGCCCGCCAGCTCGCCTCCGGCTCCCGGCACCAGCACGTGCTTGCGGCCGGTGCCCTTGAAGCCCTGCGCCTCCAGCCAGGCCTTCTGCGCGTCGCTGAGGGGCGCCTCGCGCATCCAGCGCGCGTCGCGCGCGAGCCAGATCGGCACCGATTTCTGCTCGGTTGCGGCCGGCAGGAGCACGGACGCTGGATTGGAAGCGGAGATCGTCATTTCTGTTGCTGGCCTGGTGAGATCGTGGAACTGGTGCCGCCGCGCGTGTCGATATTATCGACAGCCGTTCGATGAATGACAATTGCCGCTCCGCTCTTGGCTTTGGAGTGGCGCTCGTGTGAGGAACGCCATGGCCTATCGGCTGATGATCGGCAACAAGAATACGTCGACCTGGAGCCTGCGGCCCTGGCTCGCCATGCGGCGCGCAGGAATAGCCTTTAGCGAACTGAACATCGATCTGCGGGCCCCCGACGCCAAAGCGCAGATTCTGGCGCATTCTCCCGCCGGTCACGTACCCGCGCTGCTGGTTGGCGTAAACGTCATCTGGGACAGCCTGGCGATCCTGGAATTCCTAGCCGAGACGCATCCCGAGGCCTCTCTATGGCCCAAGGCGGCCGCTGCGCGTGCGCGGGCCCGCTCGGTTTCCGCCGAGATGCACTCGGGCTTCCGGCCTTTGCGGCTGCATTGCCCCATGGACCTCCTGGCTCGGGCACCCATGGCGACGTTGCCTGTGGAGGTGGCAGCCGACGCGCGTCGCATCGTTGCTCTGTGGCGCGACTGCCGCAGCAACTTTGGCGCAGGAGGCCCGTTCCTGTTCGGCGATTTCTCGGCCGCCGATGCCATGTATGCGCCGGTTGCCTCGCGCTTTCGCACCTACGTCCCTGACCTCTCGGTCTACGGCGACGATGGCATCG
This sequence comes from uncultured Alphaproteobacteria bacterium, assembly GCA_963832445.1. Classification (GTDB taxonomy): domain Bacteria; phylum Pseudomonadota; class Alphaproteobacteria; order Rhizobiales; family Hyphomicrobiaceae; genus AWTP1-13. The sequence continues at coordinate 19,336 of CAWHUM010000008.1, read as the reverse complement.
CGCAGGCCTATGTGGCCACCGTGTTCGCCATGCCGGAAATGGCCGCCTGGGAGCGCGACGCGGGGATCGAAACGGGGCAGCGGGGGTGACCGCGAGCACGCGCCTGCCCGCGTTAATTGTGCTTAACACTTAATTGACGGCACCCCTGGAAGACTACGCCCTGCTGGGGTGATTCGCGCGCACGCGCACGGGGCTGATTCATGTCCGTTCTCAGGTTCGACCGGGTCGCGGGGCCTGTGCACCGCGTGAGCCTGCTTGCGGGCGTCGCTGTCTGCCTGGCGCTGGCCGCCTGCGGTCAATCGACGAGCGGGCTACTCGATCTCGCCGCCAACGACCCGCCGGACCAGGCCAAGGCCGACCAAAAGGGTGGCAACGACGGCAAGGCTTCCGCCAACGATCTGGCCAAGGCCACCGAGTACTGGGGCAAGGAATTCGCCAAGAACCCGAGCGATGCGGAGAGGGCGGTGAACTACGCCCGCAACCTCAAGGCGATGGGTGCCAAGCAACAGGCGCTGGCGGTGTTGCAGCATGCGGCGATTCTTGGCGCTGGCAGTCGCGCCTTTTTCAGCGAGTACGGCCGGCTGGCGCTCGAGTTCGACCAGGTCAGCCTTGCCCAGCGCCTGCTGGAGCAGGCCGATGACCCCACCAATCCCGACTGGCGCGTGATCTCCGCGCGCGGCACGGCGCTCGCCAAGCAGGGCAGCTACCGCGAAGCCATTCCCCTCTACGAGCGGGCCCTGGCGCTGGCGCCCGAGCAGCCCTCCGTCCTCAACAATCTGGCGCTGGCCTACGCCATGGAAGGCAGCGCGGAGAAGGCGGAGCCGCTGCTCAAGCGCGCCTCGGCTAAGGGCGAGCGCGATCCGCGCGTCTCCCAGAACCTGGCGCTGGTGCTGGGCCTGCAGGGCAAGTACGACGAGGCCAAGCTGGTCGCGGCCCGCCACCTGCCGGCCGATAACGCGGCGGCCAACGTGGACTACATCCGCAGCATTGTTCTGGCCGATGCGCGGCCGATGGCACCGGCACCCAAGGTCGACACCGTGGCGAGCATCCGCCCCGCCCTGAAGGGTGCGGCTGTCGACAACACGGACGCGGGCTGGGCCCCGCATGTGGCCGTTGCGCCCAAGCGCTAGAGCCTGCAACAAGCCGCTGTCACTCGCCGCCGAAGATGTTCCTGATCGTCGGAATGCTCAAGAGGACCGTGGCGATCAGCCAGATGCCCATCGAGACCGGCGTGCTCGTGCGCAAACTGAGAATTCGCTCGTAGAGTGCGGCGGGTATGCCGGCGATCAGCAGCGTCATGGTGGCGATCGCCACGGGCGTCACATTGGCAAGTCGCGCAGGCGTGACGAGCGGATAGCCGCGTGTGGCGAGATAGAGAATATAGGCGACCGAGTCGTAGAACGGCGACCACTCCAATCCGTTGAACACGGCCACGGCGATGGTAGCGAGCAGCAGCACTTGTGTCGTGCGCCCGGAAGGGCTCGCATTGCCGGCGACGGGCATCGGCTTCATCCCCACAGCCTGACGCCTAGCCCCAGGGCGACCATGGACAGCACAACGCGCGCGGCAATCAGCCAGGCAATCGCGCACGCGATCACGCCGGCCGGCGGCACGATGCGCGGTGTGACAGCGCCGACCGGGGCGGTGATGGGCAACGTGATCGACCCGAAGAGCCGCGCAATCCCTCCGTCGCGGCCGACGGCGGCCACCAGCGCAAGACGGAGCAGAAGCAGGAGGATGAACGCGCCCATCAAGAGGTACGGCAACTGCAGGGACCAATAGGTGAAAAGGCTCACATTACGCATGATCGGCTGGTACTCGGTTGTGGATGGAACGGTTGTGAGGGCAACCCTGTTTGTCCGTCAGTAGAACGTCCGATGCAAGGCCCCTCCATTTCGTCGCATCTTCGGCAATAATTGGCCTCTAGAATCGTTCTCGCCGCCGGCATGCCGCGGGTGGCGCCAATGGAGAGACAGCTCATGGGTACCGCCGGCTGGATCATACTGGGACTGCTCGTGCTGATCGGCCTCTGGCTGATCATGACCTACAACGGTCTGGTCAGTCTGCGCCAGCGCTGCCGCCAGGCGTTTTCCGACATCGACGTGCAGTTGAAGCAGCGTCACGACCTCATTCCCAACCTGGTCGAGACCGTGAAGGGCTATGCCTCGCACGAGCGTGGCACCCTGGAAGCCGTGGTGCAGGCCCGCAATGCCGCCGTCAACGCGCATGGGCCCGCGGCCCAGGCAGCGGCCGAAGGCATGCTCCAGGGCGCGCTGCGGCAGCTATTTGCGCTGTCGGAGGCCTATCCCGACCTCAAGGCCAACCAGAACTTCCAGCAGCTGCAGGGCGAGCTTGCCGATCTCGAGAACAAGATCGCGGCCGCCCGCCGCTTCTTCAACAACGCGGCTGCGGAGTACAATTCAACGCGCGACAGCTTCCCGGCGGTGCTGTTCGCACAATCGCTGGGCTTCGGGCCGCAGGAGTTCTTCAACCTGGAGGAAGGCGAGCGCCGCGCCGTGCAGACCGCGCCGCAGGTGAAGTTCTAACCCGACAGTCCCCTCTCCCCACTTTAGTGGGGAGAGGGTTAGGGTGAGGGGCAGCCGCGGTCACTACGCTGGAGCTTGTTTCCGCCCCTCACCCCGGTCCTCTCCCCGCAGGGACGGGGAGAGGGAGAGGCAAGACATGTTCCAAGCCTACGGACTCTACGGCCACATCCAGGCCAACCGCATCCGCTCGATCCTGCTGCTGGCGGGGTTCGTGGCGCTGCTGCACGCGCTGCTGTTCTCGTTGCTCTTGATCTGGAGCGCCTTCCTGGGCGGCACGTTCGACGAGATCGTGGAGGGCGCGGTGGAGCAGTTCGGCCGCTCCTGGCCGGTGGCCATGATCGCCTCCGCGATCTGGTTCGCGATCGCTTATTTCGCCCACCAGACGCTGATCGGCATGGCAACGGGCGCCAGGGGCGTAACGCGCGCCCAAGCGCCCAAGCTCTACAACGTGCTGGAGAACCTGTGCATCTCGCGCGGCATCCCCATGCCCGCTCTGCAGGTCATCGAAACACCCGCGCTCAACGCCTACGCGTCCGGCATGCGCGAGGGCCAATATGTCGTCGCCGTCACGCGCGGCCTTGTCGACACGCTCAGCGACGACGAGCTGGAAGCCGTGCTGGCGCACGAGCTTACCCACATCCGCAACCGCGACACCCAGATGATGGTCATTGCCGTGATCTTCGCCGGCATCTTCGCGTTCTTCGGCGACATGATCATTCGCGGCTGGGACTTCCCCTACGGCTGGTCGCCGACGCCGAGGCGCCAGCGCTCGCCTTGGGAGGGGCAGAACTCCTCTCAGTCGGGCAGCGGCGGCTGGACCACCGGCGGCGACGACCAGGGCGATCGCTCCAGTAGCGGCAGCGGACGCAGCCGCGATGGCGGAGGCGGCGCAATTGTCGCCATCGTGCTTGCCATCGCCATCATCCTCATAACCTGGGGCGTCTCGACCCTGATCCGTTTCGCGCTGTCGCGCTCGCGCGAGTTCCTGGCCGACGCCGGCTCCGCCGAGCTCACCAAGAACCCCGACGCGCTGGTGCGCGCGCTGCGCAAGATCGAGAACCACGCCGCCTTCGATGTCCCCTCCCGCATGGAGGCGTTCTTCATCGAGAATCCGGTGTCCGGCCGCATCAGCGGCCTGCTCGCCACCCACCCCTCGATCGAAGCGCGTGTCGAAGCCTTGCAGCGCTACGCCGGCGCGATAGCGGCGCCGCAAACACCGTGACACCCTCGCAGCGACGCGTCAGGGTTTTGCGCGAGCACTACGGCAAGGAATTGACCGCGCGACGTGCCGATGCTTCCATGGGGCCGCCCGTTTTGGGTCTGGGAAAGCGACGTCGATGACCAAGGAAATCTGCACTTTGACTGAAGCCGACATCTCGTCGCGGCCGAGCGTCACGCGTCGCACGCTTCTGCACAATCTTGGTATTGGCGTCGGTGTTGCTGCGGCGGCTGCCTTTGGCCGTCCCGCGCTTGCCCAGCAGCCGCCCAAGCGCCGCGATCCCTGCCGCGATTCTGACCATGGGCCGCCAAGCGACACTGACGGCTGCGGTCAGCCCGCGCCAAGCTCCTGAGCTGCCTGGACTGGGGTGGTGCCGCTAGGCCGCCACGCGAAGGTTACGCCGACCTACGGCCCTTGTCGCGGTAGCGGTGGGCGTAGTCGTAGATGCTGACCAGCACGGCTGGCGAGCTGTCGACGGCAGTAGCCAGAGCCGCGCCAGTAGCCAGTGCACGCATGTTTGACATCGACACGCCGCCCGGCGCAGGGGCTGCCAAAGCGACATCATTCTCGTTCTCGGCCTGCAGCCGCACCTGGCGGCGAAGGATGTTGCGAAGCATTTGCGTCTCTTTCCGGCGGCAACAACCGCCGATCTCAGCTCATGATTGGCTAATCGCTAGATCGATACGGCCTCCCCGCTGGGCAATGGCGTCGAGCTTCACTTCGCAACACGAACTTGTGAACCGCGTTCTGTAGAGTATCTTGCACCCCTGGCCCACAGCGGCCGACCAATAACCAAGCACGAGAAAGGTTGCACCATGGCCATGCCGGCGGCACCGGGCCCCAGCGAACACGGCAACGTCGCCACGGCCATCGCCATTCTGCGCCAGCGCTTCGGCGAGCGGGTGCAGACCGGCGAGGCCATCCGCCGCCAGCACGCCAACACCATCACCTGGCTCCCCAACCAGCCGCCCGACGCGGTGGTGTGGGTGGAGAATGCCGAGGAAGTGCGCAACGTGGTGGACGTGGCACGCACCCATCGCGTGCCGATCATTCCCTTCGGCGCCGGCACCTCGCTCGAGGGGCACGTCAACGCGCCGCGCGGAGGCCTCTCGCTCGACTTCTCGCGCATGAACCGGGTGCTCGCCGTCAACGAACGCGACCTCGACTGCGTGGTGGAGGCCGGGGTGTCGAGGAAGCAGCTCAACGACTATCTGCGCGACCTCGGATTGTTCTTCCCCATCGATCCCGGGGCCGAGGAGGCGACCATCGGCGGCATGGCCTCGACCCGCGCGTCCGGCACCACGGCGGTGCGCTACGGCACCATGCGCGAGAACGTGCTGAACGTGACCGCCGTGCTGGCGGACGGCTCTGTGGTTAAAACGGCCCAGCGCGCGCGCAAGTCTGCCGCCGGCTACGACCTGACGCGCCTGCTGGTCGGCTCGGAAGGCACGCTCGGCATCATCACCGAGCTCACCGTGCGCCTTTACGGCATCCCGGACCGGGTCCTGGCCGCCGTCTGCCCCTTCGCCACCCTGGAGGGCGCCTGCAACGCCGTCATCCAGTCGATCCAGCTGGGGCTCGGTGCCGCCCGCATGGAGATCGTCGACGAAACCACCATCCAGGCCGTCAACAAGCACTCCAAGCTCGCGCTCGAGGAGAAGCCGACCCTGTTTCTCGAGTTCCACGGCACCGAGGTGCAGACGCGCGAGCAGGTCGAGATGTTCCGCCAGATCGCCGAGGCCGAGGGTGCGATCCGCTTCGACTGGGCCGAGAAGGAGGAAGACAGGCGCCGGCTGTGGAAGGCGCGGCACGAGTTCTACTGGGCCGTCAAGACCACGTGGCCCGGCCGCGAGGCGCTTGCCACCGACGTGTGCGTGCCGATCTCACGGCTGGCACAATGCCTGCTCGAGACGCAGGCCGACATCAAGTCGCTTGGCCTCATCGCGCCCATCGCCGGCCATGCCGGCGACGGCAACTTCCACACACAACCCATGGTCGATCGCGCCAACGCCAAGGAGATGGCTGCCCTCGACACCTTCCTCGACCGCCTCACCAAGCGCGCCATCGCCATGGAGGGCACCTGCACGGGCGAGCACGGCGTCGGCCAGGGCAAGGCCAAGTACCTCAAGGCCGAGCTGGGCGATGGCCTGGCCGTGATGCGCTCCATCAAGCAGGCGCTCGACCCGCTCGACATCATGAACCCGGGCAAGATCTTGCCCGTGTAGGGTAGCATTGGGCGATGGTGGCTCGTCGCGTCAAGCGAGCGGCCGCCGCGTGAACCATAGGTTCCGCACGCCAGACCCCGCGGAGGTAGATCGTGGGCATTCCCGTCATCGAGCAGGCCAAAATCCAAGCTCAGGTCCTGGTTCCTCTTATCAAGGCCCTGCAGGCGGAATTGGGTGAGGCGCGTGCAAACGCCCTTGTCCGCAAGGCGCTCGGCGACATTTATCGCCGCCACGGAGAGGAATTCTGGCGGGCGAAGAACGACAAGAATTTGGGGAACGTCATGACGTCGGCGTTCGCCACGTTCGCCCGTGGGGACGCGCTTGACTATCGCGTACGCGCGCAATCGCACGATAGCATCGACATCGACGTTACCGGATGCCGGTACGCGCAGTTCTACAAGGAGCTGGGTGAGCCGGACCTTGGCTTCTTGCTGGTTTGCAGCGCGGACTTCCCCATGGCGGAGGGGTTTGGTCCCGACATAAAGCTCACGCGCACGCAAACCATCATGCAGGGTGCGAGCCACTGCGATTTTCGATACAAGCGGCAGAGAGAGCAAGACTGAGGGCTAGCGTTCGCGCCAACGGCGCGAGCCCGGTGAGCCGGGATCGCTGCGAAGTCGAATACGTCGCGGATTCCCGGCAGCGCCTCGGCTTCCCAATGACGGGCAGGTTGTCGGGACTCACGTGTTCGATTTCAACAGAATGTCCCCGTTGATCCTGCGCACGTCGCGCAGGCCGCAGAACGCCATCGTCATATCCAGCTCCTTGCGGATGATCTCCAGCGCCTTGGCGACGCCGGCCTGACCCATGGCGCCGAGGCCATAAATGTAGGCGCGGCCGATGAACACGCCCTTGGCGCCGAGCGCCAGCGCCTTCAGCACGTCCTGGCCCGAGCGCACGCCGCCGTCCATCAGCACCTCGATGCGGTTGCCGACCGCCCTGGCGATGGGCTCCACCGCCGAGATCGAAGAGGGCGCCCCGTCGAGCTGCCGCCCGCCGTGGTTGGACACGATCAGCGCGTCGGCGCCGCTCTGCGCCGCGAGCTCGGCGTCCTCTGGGTCCAGGATGCCCTTGAGGATCAGCTTGCCGCCCCAGCGGTCCTTGATGCGCTTGACGTCGTCCCAGCTCGAGCGTCGGGTCGAACTGCTCGGCGGTCCACGCCGCCAGATCGCGCGTGTCCTTCACGTTCTTGTTGTGGCCGACGATGTTGCGGAAGGTGCGCCGCTTGGTTGAGAGCATGCCCATCCACCAGCGCGGCTTGCTGGCGATGTCGAGGACGTTGGCGAGTGTCATGCGCGGCGGCGCGGAGAGCCCGTTCTTGAGGTCCTTGTGGCGCTGGGCGAGGATCTGCAAATCGAGCGTCAGCACCAGCGCCGAGCATCCGGCCGCCTTGGCGCGGCCGATCAGCCGGTCGATGAAGTCGCGGTCGCGCATGACGTAGAGCTGGAACCAGAACGGCTTGTCCGTATTCTCGGCCACGTCCTCGATGGAGCAGATGCTCATGGTCGAGAGCGTGAAGGGGATGCCGGCCGCCGCCGCGGCGCGGGCCGCCAGGATCTCGCCGTCGGCGTGCTGCATGCCGGTCATACCGACGGGCGCCAGCGCCACGGGCATCGCCACCTGCTGGCCCGCCATGGTGGTGGCGAGGCTGCGGTTGGTGAGGTCCACGGCAACGCGCTGGCGCAGAAGGATGCGCTGGAAGTCGGTCTCGTTGGCGCGGTAGGTGCTTTCGGTCCAGGCGCCTGAAGTCGGCGTAGTCGTAGAACATGCGCGGCACCCGCCGCTTGGCGAGCAGGCGCAGGTCCTCGATGCAGGTGATGATGGGCTCGGCCATAGTCGTTTCCTCCCGCGGCACGAGCGGTTCACGCCGCGCCGGCCTGGGCCCTTTCCAGCATTGGCGAGGGGCCGCAATCAAGCCTCGCGCACGGTCCGGCGTGGAAAATAAGGGCGAAAAGCCAACGCGGCTGGCGTCGGCCCTGCCTCATGTGGCAGCCAGGATCAGACCGGGCAGACGGTGCAGCGAGCGCTCGCAATACTCCGGCACAGCGCCCTCGCGGGCGGCCAAGCCAATGCGATTGTGCCAGAATACCGGCATGCCGGCGCCTTGTGCGCCGGGTACGTCCGAAGCCGAGCCGGCCACGAACAGCGTACGCTGCGGTGTGGTGCCGAGCGCCGCCAGGGCGGCGCGGTAGGGCTCCGGGCGCGGCTTGTAGAAGCCGGCACGTTCGGCCGTGATAACGACCTTGAACGGAGCGCCGGCGCGCTGGGCTGCAGCCTGCCCCAGGCGCTCCGAGCAGTTGGTGACGACTGCGAGCGGCAGGCGCTCGGCGAGCGTGGCGAGGATGGCGGGCGCTTCGGGCCAGGGCTCGATCTCCCGCCAGCGGCTCTCGAGGCGCTCCGCGCATTCTGCCGGCAGGCCGGCATCGAGAGCCGCTTCGCGCACCAGGGTCTCGTAAGGCCGGTAGGCGCCGCAGCCGTAGGTGATCTCGAGATAGCGCTGGCGCCAGCGCATGCCATCCTCGGGCGACCCGGCGATCGTGTTCCACAGCGTCCAGGAGTTGAGCAGCGCCGTGAGCAGATCGAACACCACGGCGTCGAACTGTGCGGCGCTGGAGCCGGCGGAGGTCATCAAGGGGCTCGCGTTTCGGCAGAGGCTACGAGTTCGCAGCCCACACTACGCGACTTTCGACCGCTTGCCGCCAGCTCCGCACAGGCCGCGCGCAGGCGCGGGCATTCCGCGGCGGTCGGCCAGTGTGGCCTCTTTGCTGCCGTCCGCCCTTCTGTTAGCTTCCATCGCGTAGCGTCTTGCGAACCTCTCGCAGGGTCCGCAGATCCCGAAAAGCGTTGCCGACGCGGGCGTAGTTCAGTGGCAGAACATCAGCTTCCCAATAGGTCCTAGATTTCCAATATTTCAATGAGTTAGATGGCCCTGGGCTCTTTATGGGCACACCGGTCGAGTTGGAGAAATATGGCGTGAGGCGGTCACAGCGAAATTCAAATAGTGCCGCTGCGCCCAGCTTTGGGCGATCGGCATGGATCACGGCGAGGTAGGTCATGTCCGATCCCAAGCTAATAGACTCGGAACACAACGGCCGGTTCACACGTAACGGGATCACGGTAGAGGTTTGTATCTATCGCCTTGAGCATACAAAATGGAAGCTTGAAGTCGTCGATGAGGGCGGCACGTCGATTGTTTGGGATGACGAATTTGACACCGACGACGCAGCGCATGCCGAGTTCTTGCGTTCAGTCGAGACCGAAGGTCTTGACGGTATTCTGCGGGACCCGAAAAGGCTCCACTAGCGACGTTGGGCTAGACGCCATTGCACGGTCGCAGACGTCTTGAGCGCCGCTTGCCGACGGGCGGTCGTGTCAATTCCTGACTCATGCGGCGCAAGAAGTAAGAAGATGCGTCAACGGATTGATGGAGATGTGAGCGACTCGACGGGGCGGCGCACCGCATCTCGGGCTCGGCCAGCCGATCGTTTGCGCGGCGCCGTTGGCGGTTCGGGAGTGAAGAATGGAAGTGCCCCGCAATCCCTTGTGGACGCGGGACAAAAAGTCGATCGGCGATCTAAGCTTGTGGGGCTCAGGCGGCTGGCTTGACGCCTTCGACGTAGCTGCCTGCACCTGCTCGAACACGTGCTGAGTCGCGCGTGTGGAAAGATCGAAGAACTCTTTCGTCTGCTCGGTCGTTTGAACTGCAAGTTTCTGGAAGAACTCAGTGTGCAGTTTCAATGCTTCTGGTAGCGACTGTGCCTTTGCAATCGCATGAGCAGCGGTGAATGATGCCTCGATGTTGGCCGTCAGATTCTGGACCAGCTTCTCGTTGAGCATTTTCGTGCTTCCCCAAGCGGTCTCTGCCACTTCGGTCAGAACTTTTGCGCTTTCCTGCGCCGTTGCGGCGCTCTTCGTGTAGAATTCGTGCGTCTTGGCAACGCTCTCCTGGGCGATAGCTTGGACGTTGTCCGGAAAGCGAGCGTCCTTGAGGAACTGCTCTGCCTGACTGAATGCTTGGTTTGCGACTTGGCGGGTCATGGTTGTCGTCCTTGAAGTGGCGGGGGGTTGGCGTCATACGCTAGCATGTACATAGTGCTGATCATTGTGCATTGCAACACCCATTTGTGCAATGCAGCATCACGTTGCCGTGATCGGCAATGCCGCCGCACCGACCTAGGGACGAAGGCGGAGCAACGTGCGCTGCGTTGTGCCTGCCTACAAGCAACCGGGCCGGTCTGTTGCTCGCTAGAATGCAACCGATGCACTATAGCAAGCGGGATGTCCTTTGGGCTACGATAATTGTTCTTAAGAATTTCCGTTCCACTGTCGCGGGACATGGAGATGATCTAGAATATCAATCTAATGTATACCTATACTGTAATTGAGATCGTTGAATAATTATTTTCACAATACTTGTTTTCTGTCAATAAATAACTATATGTCTATGGTGATTTGAGTGCTAAGCATTCAAATTGCTTTTGCAATCTGATAGTCTAGGAGATGCGGAATGTCCAACATCACACAGCCGGAATTCAACAAGCCACTAGTACTCCCCACCGGAATGAGAGGCGAAATCCAGCAGAAGTGGGGCAAGTTCAGCGCCCAGGAGATCACCGCCCTCAAGGACAAGGACGACCTGGTGGCTAAGGTCCAAGCGAAATACCAGCTCGACAAACCCCAGGCGCAACGCGATGTCGATGCGTTCGCGAAAGGGCGGCAGCTCTAGTCATGCGTAGCTGCCACGAGGTCGCCCTCGGCAAATGCCGGGGGCAATCAGATCTGCGGCTTCCAGTCGAAGCCATTGCGTCTTCTTTTTGCGACCAAGCCAATCTTGCAGGGAAGCACGCCGAACAGCGGAGAGGAACTCGATGACCATCTTCCTGTCGCGGTTGATGAATGAGGCGGACGCGGAGCGGCTCATAACAGCTTTCTATTTGGTCCTCACGGGATGCGTTTTTGCCTTCCTGACATTGGTTACCTTGCTTCGCTGATCCGAAGGCTGAAGAAGGAATGTTTTCTTCTTTAGTGACCGAGTAAAGGGCCAAATCATGCACGAGAAGAATGCACTAACCTTGTGGAGGGTGGCTGCGGATGGGGCGGGCTGGCGCGATCGAGGGGTATCATAGTGACGCCCGCTGTTTCGGTTTCTTTCTTTAGACCCGAGTTCGACGACTTTCTCTACGCGCCCATAGCCGCGGAGAGAAATGGAATGCCCCTCAGCGTCCTTTCAGCGCTAGCGCGACTGGAGATTGATCCTTGGGAGGAGGCAGCTGAACTATCCGAGCTTCCGAAGTTTAGCGCCGCGCAGAGATTGGCCGCGTTGATTGTGCAATTACCGGGCGGACGATGGACACAAGCGGATTCGAAGACAATTGCTGATCGCCTGATTGAGCTCTTGCCGCGCCGTAGCAGTTCCAAGATGCCGTTAGTCGAGAAGGCCCATGGCGTTCGTGAGAAGACCGGCTCCGCTGCGACAAGAATGCTGATCTGTGCGGCTTTGGCGGCCACTGCCCTCCTTATTGCAGCAAACCTTGAACCGTCGCGGCGAGGCGACGATGTTGATGCAGCGGCCTTCAACACACCGACCCAAACAGCACGACCGAGTTCCCGCTAATAACGATCACTTCAGCGGCCAGACCCCAGCAGGTGGTACGGTCCTCAGCGCGTCCGCAGTTCACGTTGTCCGGTAGCTGCCGAGCGTGCGTCGCGCAGGTTGGGCGCGCCCTTGTAATGCTGCAATGCAGCATTAAATGCCCCGAGTGGGGAGCGATGAGCTCTCGTTCCGCCGACAAAGGGGGCTTCATGAAGGGTTTGAAAGAGACTTTCGCCAACCTCGCCACGCTCCGGGAACGCTTCGAACGGCTTCTCTCATCCGCGGAAAAGCGCGGCAGACCTTGGCGTCCGCCTCCTGTCGGAACCACGCGCCTGCGCGAGGTTGACGACTTCGGCAGCAATCCTGGCAACTTGCGCATGTTCACGTACGTGCCGCCAAAGCTAGACGAAGGTCCTGCTCTTGTTGTGGCTCTGCACGGCTGCACCCAAAGTGCTGCTGTTTACGACCACGGCTCCGGCTGGTCGACGTTGGCTAACACTTATGGATTTGCGGTGCTGTTCCCAGAGCAGCAACACTCAAACAATCCCAACAATTGCTTCAACTGGTTTCTTCCATCCGACGCGCAGCTTGATCGCGGTGAGGCGTTCTCTATCCGCCAGATGATAGAGAGAGTGACCAAAGGCCATGGCATCGATCGGAGGCGCATATTCGTGGTTGGGTTGTCGGCGGGTGGGGCAATGGCCTCCGCGATGTTAGCGTCGTACCCCGAAATATTCGCAGGGAGAGCCATTATCGCGGGCCTGCCGTACGGTTGCGCCACGAACGTTCAGGGTGCGTTCGAAACGATGGCACGCAGCCGCGACCATTCCCCTCAAGAATGGGGTGACCTGATCCGATCCGCTTCTACACACCGCGGACCGTGGCCAAGAGTCTCCGTATGGCATGGGAGCTCGGACGCGATCGTTAATCCAGGAAACATGGAGGCTGTTCTCAAACAATGGATCGACACTCATGGAGTGTCCGTTCGTCCTCGCATTGAGCACGAGATCGGTGGCCATTCGCGACGCGTTTGGCGAACTGAGGCGGACGATGATGTGATCGAGGCCATCACCATAGCGGGCATGGGTCACGGAGTACCGCTCGCGGCGAATGGAGGTTCTGAATCCTGCGGAAACGCCGGGCCCTTTCATTTTGACGTCGGCGTTTCTTCGAGCCACCATATCGTTAGATTCTGGGGCGTTGCCGACAAACCAACAGCCTTCACAGTCAAAGGTGCAGATCACGCTCGGGCAGATCTAGTCCCAATAATGGCGCTAGCCGTTGAGCCGTCGCTGGTAGCGCGAGAAAGCGCGACCACCAGGGAGCAAGTCAGCTCTCGTGGTCGTCAAACGGGGAGGGAAAGGGATGGTCGCGCGGCCGCGGGGGCCCACGATCCAACGGTCATCATTACAGCAGCGTTGAAAGCTGCGGGCTTGTTGGGCGAATCGCCTGGGTTTCCTAACGCAAGCACAGTTGATGCCCGCAGGATCATCGCGACCACGTTGCGATCCGTAGGACTATTGAAGGAATAGCTGATGATCAGCCTCGGCAACATTCGCCTCGCCGAGGCGGCGCACGCCGAATTGTTGCGTTCCGTCGAGACCGAAGGCCTCGATGGCATTTTGCGCGAGCCCCAAAAGCTCGCGTGCATGGCTCCCCCCGGCCGTGCTTCCTGACGCTTAGACTGCGGGGTACGTGCCGTCCAAAAGGGCAGGGAACGAGGCTATTTTAGTGGTGACTTTTTTGACAACAAAGCGATTGCTTCCTGCACGGTCGTCATAAATTGCGCAGGGAAGATGATGGTCGAGTTCTTCTCGATCGAGATTTCAGCCATCGTCTGGAGCGTCCGGAGCTGAAGCGCCACGGGATGCTGTGTGATGATATCGGCTGCTTCGCCGAGCTTCACCGCGGCCTGGAATTCGCCTTCGGCGGCGACGATCTTCGCGCGGCGCTCGCGCTCGGCCTCGGCTTCCTTGGCCATTGCGCGCTGCATGTTGTCGGGGAGGACAATGTCCTTAATCTCCACTGCCGTCACCTGGGTGCCCCACGGCTCGGTGTGCCGGTCGATAACGTTCTTGATCTGCTCGTTGATGCTTGCGGTATCTGACAGGAGCTGATCGAGGCTGAACCGTCCGACCACATTGCGAACTGTGGTCTGGCTAATCTGATTAATGGCATCATAAACGTTCTCAATTACGATGACTGCTTTTTCGGGATCAGAAATGTGATAGTAAGCTACCGCTGCGATGTCGATTGAGACATTGTCCTTCGTAATGATTTTTTGCGAGGGGATTTGCATCGTGACGGTGCGCAAGGATACGCGCACCATTTGTTGGATCGGAACGAAGATAAGCGTGAGGCCCGGCCCGCGCACACCCGTGAACTTGCCGAGAAGAAATACGACGCCACGTTCGTACTGGCGTAGCACGCGCAGCGAGATCAAGAGATAAACGAGTACGGCACCGCCGAGAATGTAGACGATCACGCTCATGGCGAGTCCATTGTGTTGTCTGTAGGGCGCAATTCGCGTGCAAACGAAGGCGTAGAAAATGTGCGTACTGTTGACGATGAACGCGGTGACACCACTATGTAGCCTAGCTGCTCAGTCTAGCTGCTCGTAAGCAAAATTGCTCACTCTGTTAACCAGACGGCGCATTTGGCGGGTCAGCGCGGGCTGATGGTTACTGGTGGCTTGTTGCAAGCGAATGAGCACTTTCCGAGTTTGCCGAACCGAACGAGAGCCGGCTAGGGTGCACACGGGCCGCCAAATGGCACTCAATAGCACGAACGGCCAAGGCCAGGGATTTTCCTCAGATCCACGCGCAGCTGCGGATGGCGCCTACCCCCCTCGCAAGCACAAGGCTTGGGCCGCCTGGTGGCAGATGCGGTTCGAAGTAGTCAGCTCAAGGGCTGACGGACAACTGAGTGCACCAGGTGCCTGGTCCGGCACTTCACCTGCCTCACACCGGTGCCCTTGCCAGGTGGGAAACTGAGGGACGGCTTGCACTACGGCTCTTTCTTTTTTTGGATGTCATGAGATGTCTTTGGCTACTCCTGCGCAGCGCGAGATCGACGCCCGGCACTAAGCGCTCGCGCGCATTGCCGGAAAATCGAACGTCACTGATGGCGGACATTGGTCTCCAAATCATGAAAGCTGCGCCGAACTGCCGGGCGGCGGTGCTCTTGCAGTGGAACGATTTGCCGACCCATGCTCAGAGGGAGCTCTTCGAGCATTCCATCGCCAGCGTCGAACCACGCCAGATCGCGCTATTGAAGGAACAGATCGCCCGGTTCCTTCATAAGCACAAGGATGACAACAGGGAGCGTGAGTGACAGATTATGCTGTCCCCCCTCGGGCGTGGGAGCGCGCAGCTATGATTGATAGTGGTGCAAGTCTGATCGAGGGATCGATCAAAAAAGATTCTGGTTCTCGCATCCGAGACGGGGAGCCTGCGACGGTTACTTGCGGCGTCCGGGCTTGCATTTCGTGTCTTGTCGCTGAACCTTGAGGAGAACACACCAAATCAAGCGCTACTCGAGACTTCTAGGGGAGACAGATCCCGCCGATGTAGCTGAGCTGCTTGCACGGAGAAGGATCGAGGAGGCAAATGCGCATGTTCCTGGAGCGCCGATTATTGGTGCCCATCAAGTCATTTCGCTCGACGGAAAGGTATTGGAAAAGCCAACGACCGTTGACGCCGCCCGCGACAGATTGTTCGAACTTCGTGGCAAGACGCATCAGCTTCACTCGGCAGTCGCGCTAGCCGAGGACGGCAACATCACCTGGACCCACGTAGAGACGGCTCAGCTGACGATGAGGTCGTTCTCGGCCCAATTCGTCGGTCGCTACCTTGCTGCTACCGGCCCGCAAGTCTGCGATTTGCCAGGCGCTTATCAGCTCGACGGCGTTGGGCTTCAACTGTTCGACCGGATTCAAGGCGACTATTTGACGACGCTCGGAGCGCCCATCTTTCTGCTGTTGGCGCGCCTTCGCGAAAGCGGCATCATAGCTTCCTGATAGGTTGGGAGGGATGGACTACTAAGCGCGAGACGCACGGGAATACGCATTGGGTCGCCGAGGCCAAGCCGTCGGCCGCCCAACCTTATGTATTTGCGCGACGGTAAGTCCGAGAGAGTTCCACGCTCCGTCCGAAAACACCGAGCCCACTCGGGCGTTGCTGTCATCCGACGACGGTTGCGAACAGGGGATCAGTTGCCCGCTTTGCGCTTGTGCGGCTGGTCGAGCGATAGGAATGGCACGACGCCCCGACCGCTCTTGCTGTCGATGATGATCATGTCGGCGCTGCCGAGTACGCGCTCCATGGTCTCCAGGTACATGCGCATGCGCGTCACGTCGGGCGCCTTCTTGTATTCCTCCTGGACCTTCAGGAAGCGCGCCGTTTGCCCGACCGCTTCCGCGACCGTCTGCAACTGATAGCCTTTGGCGCCCTGCAGGATGCGCTCGGCTTCGCCGCGGGCCTCGGGAACGATGCGGCTGGCGTAGGTGAATGCGTCGTTCTGCAGCTTCTCCTTGTCGGCGGCCGCCGCTTGCACGTCGCGAAACGCGTCGATGACCTGGGTCGGCGGGTCAATTTTTTGCAGCTGCACCTGATCGACGCGGATGCCGGAGCCATACTTGTCGAGCACGCCCTGCATGAGCTTCTGCACTGCCTGCTCGGTCTGCTGGCGCGCGCCCGTCAGGATCGGCTGGATGTTTGACTGGCCCACGACGTCGCGCATGGCGCTCTCGGCGACGGCCTTCACGGTGCCTTCTGGGTTCTGGATATTGAAGAGGTATTTCAGCGGATCCTGGATGCGCCAAAAGACGACGAAGTAGATTTCGACAATGTTCTCGTCGCCGGTCAGCATCAGGCTCTCCTCCCGCACCGAGCTCACACTGCCGGCGACGGTGCGTGTCGCCCCGCTCGACCGCATGCCGATTTCGATGATGTTCTGCTGGGTCACTTTCGGCAGGCGCACCTCATCGATCGGATAGGGCATGCGGAAGTGCAGGCCGGGCGGTTCCTGGCGGGTGACCTTGCCGAAGCGCATGACTACGCCCAATTCGTCCGGATTCACGTGGAAGGTGAAGGCGTAGAAAGCAAGGACAGCCGCTAACACCGCCGCCAGCAGCAAAACAACCGGGCCTGGTATGCCTGTGCCCCCAGGCATAGCCTGCTTGAGTTTGTCCTGACCGCGCTTCAGGATTTCTTCGAGATCGGACTTGTTTTGCGATCCTCCAGACCCCGGGCCCCACGGCCCGCCGCCTTTGCGGCCGCCACCGCTCTGATTGCTCCCAGGCATCACATCGCCTTTTTGTCGCGCTCGAGCTTGCGCGAGAGCGTCCTTGGGACGCAGGGTGATGAATTCAATCACATACAGGCCGCGTTGCACAGCAGGTTGTCCGGAGTTGGGGGTAAGGAAGCTCGTGCGACTTGCGGAACGAGGGATTGTCGGAACCGATTGATGGCCAAGTTTCGTAAGAAGCCGACAGAGATTGAGGCATGGCAGTGGGACGGCACAGCAGCGGCTGACGCGCGCCCAGATTGGGTTCGAGTTGGTGGCTATCAGATCACGACCGAGCGCGAGCTAGTGGTTCCGACACTTGCGGGCGTGAGGTACGCGGCGCTCGGCGACTGGATCATCAGGGACGCTACGGGTGAAATTTACCCATGCAAACCGCATATCTTCGAGGCTACCTACGAAGCCGTCGAAGAATAAGGAAATTGTGCACGCCGGCGCGCGATCGAGCCGTCGATGCGTGCCAGCCGTCATGTGCTACCGCCGCTATTTGTGCTTTTCGCCAACGGAGGTCGTGAATGAAATCCACCCACCGTGATCTCGTAAAAATTCGGGCACTGATCGAAGCGATCAAAGAGGCGAAGAAGGCGGGTTACATCAACCCCGTCATCGCCGATTGGGTCTTGGAGGAACTCCAACAAGGAACTGATTGATCATGTCGAGATCGATGAGCCGGAGACAGGAGGAGTGTGATGTTGCGTCAGGCTAAGCTGCCGAGTGTCGGGCTCTACTATGTGAGTGCGATTTGCAAAAGCTGCCAAAAAATAGTTCCCTTGGAGGACGGCCCAGAATCTGAGGCGAAGACATTTTACAGTCGCGATCCGACAATGGTTCGCTGCCCTTTTTGCGGAAGCGTCGAGCGGTATCATCCAAGGGAGCTAAAAACCAAGTTGCTGCGGGAATTGCCGCCGACACCCTGAACATTTGGCCCCAAATTGTTTTGTTGGAGGCGGTTTGCTATACCCCATGATATGACGAAATTGTTGGAAAGGGCAATTGCCCAGGTATGCGAACTTCCGGAGGAAACTCTGAATATAGCGGCTGACGCTCTCCTTATGGTGATCGAGCACGCGAATGATGATGCGCACTACCGCCTGACTGATGACAGATCGAGGGGATGAGATCGCGGGTGCTCACGCAAACAGAAAGGGGCGGCATCCAATAGAAAACCCGAGACGCGCAGGGCGTCTCGGGTCGAACCGAAATGAACGCAATCGTTCTCCGTGGATTGGGTTACCGACCAGGAGCACGGTAAGTGATGTTCTTGGCCAGCGCCTTGTCGACTTCCTCGACTGTAAGGAGAGGTGTCGTCTTCGTTCTCACGAGGCCAGAAGCCGACACGGTCAACGAGAGCGAAGAAGCCGCGATATTGTCCGGCAGATCCGCGATGACGAGCACGTCGTCTTCGCCGAAGCAATAGTAGGTGGCTTCAAGCTTGCCGCCGAGCGTCTCGATGGCACTCGCGACCGCCGTCCTCCGTCCCGAAGCTTTGTCCTTCTGGAGGCCTTTGAGGCCCTCAGCTGTGTAGGACGCCTGAATGAGGTACTTGGGCATGGGATTCTCCTAAAATTGTTTGGATGATGTAATTTGAATGACCATCACTCAAACCACGCTCGGACCTTCGAATAACAATGTGTCTTGAATAAGTGCTTCTGGCAATAAGGCAGAGAAAATCAAATACAGTCTATGGGCACAAGAGATATTTACATCTGCGGTGCTGGACCACTGTTGAGGAATGTGTCGGTGCGTCTGTTTATTTTCTACTGTCAGCTTTCCTAGCTTCCAAGTGCATCTTGCTGGTCCCTTAGGATATACATCCACGAACAGCCATCGAAGGCATCAGGTTGTTGGGGAGCGGTCCCGTTGCCCGCGCCCAGGTGTTGCGAAAGCTTGGTCCGCCAATGGATCTGTGGCGGTGAGGCGTGGGGTCGATCGATCGTTGCTGTGGCTATCGCTCGGTGCGGTTGCGCGAGCACACGGATTTTGGAAGGGAAGTGCGTCGGGGGCGGAGTTGAGGGATTTACGCGGTGCCGGTTGCACGCTGCTTCTTGGTCTCCTCGACGTCAATAAGGGCGCGAACCCGGCGCAAGAGCACGGGCGCCCCTTGGCGCGGCGTCACGCTGATGGTTCTTAGCGGAGCTTGCGACCGTCCTGGCGGCCAAACGAACGCAAAGTACTTGCGGTGTGTTCTGTCATGCCAAATGCGGTAGCCGCGGTAGTAGGTCGTTGCCATCGCGTTAGCGCCTGGTGGGCGTCTCCGGGTCGGTTCCCGAACTCAGATCGTTCGAATCACCTTGCACGCAGAATCGTACAGGGATGGGCCGCGTACTGCCTCACGCATTTTGGAGGGGCTGTCCTCCTGGGCGTGGCGCTGACGTACGGCATGCTCTCCCGGCGCGCGCGGCGTAAGGAAAAGTCCGGGCGCGCCAAAGAAGAGCCGTGAGAGAGCTGC
>CAWHUM010000007.1:0-212132 GCA_963832445.1 uncultured Alphaproteobacteria bacterium | reverse complement strand
GCCGCGATCTTCTTTGTCTCGCCGTTCGAGGAGGCCAGCATTCTCGTCATCGATGGCTATGGTGACGACACCGCGACGAGTACCTTCGCCGGCGCTGGTATTCGCCTTGAGCGGCAGTGGCACGGCCGGTTTTTCGACAGCATCGGCATGATCTACACTCTCGTCACCCGCTATCTCGGCTTTCAGCCCTTCGAGGAGGGCACGGTGATGGCCCTGGCGGCCTGCGGCGACACCCACTTTCATTCAACGCATGCGCGACATTGTGCACCTCGAGCCGGCGGGGCAATTCTCGATCAACATGAACTATTTCAGCCACGACAAGTACGGCATGCGCAAGCCGTTCAAGCCCCGATTCCTGAGGCGTTTGGGCCCCCACGCGCGCCCTGGTGAGATGCTCACCGACCGCCATCGCGACGTGGCGCGCGCGCTGCAGGCAGTGACTGAGGATGTGGTGCTGCACGTCGCCCCGTCATTTGGCTGCCACGCCTATCCCCTCGCGCAATCTCGTGATGGACCGGCGGCGTGGCACTCAACTGCGTCGCCAATGCGCGCATCCTGGCGCGATACCGACTTCCGTCGAGAGCATGGGGTGCCGCCCCTGCGCTTCCGACACGGGCGCGCCACTCGGCAGCGCTCTCTGGCACCATCATCTGACACTTGGCAGACCGCGCGAGTTCGAGATGACGCATGCCTTTTATGGTTCCGCCTACAGCCCGGAGCAGATGCGCCGCGCCCTGTATGGGGCGGGGCTCAAGTTCGAGGAGCTCGAAACGAAGCAGAGCTTCCTCCGCCGCGTCGCCCGTGACCTCGCGGAAAATCGCATTGTCGGATGGTTCCAGGGCCGCTTTGAGGCTGGGCCTCGGTGCGTCGGCGAACCGCTCCATCCTCGCCTCGCCACTGCGGCGCGAAATTCGCACCTTATCAACGCCCGGATCAAGTATCGCGAGCCCTTTCGTCCGTTTGCGCCAGCAGTGCTCGCCGAGTTTGCCGCTGACTATTTCGAGATAAGCCAAGCCAGACCCTTTCATGACCGCTCGCGGCCACGTGTCCGGCACGGACAAGGTCGACGTCCATCCCGGCAGCCGTCCACGTCGATGGGACTGGGCGCATCCAGACCGTCGACCGGGCGTCCAACCCGCGCTACTACGGCTTGATCGAGGAGTTCATGAAGCTGACCGGCGTGCCAGTCGTTCTGAATACCAGCTTCAACAAGCAGGAGCCGATTGTCGCCCGGCCTGAGGAGGCGGTCTCCTGCTTCCTCAGAACTGAAATGGACATACTCGTGCTCGGCAACTTCTACACACGTGACCGGCCGCCCTCGGCCGTGGCCCGCGCCCGGGACGCCTTTACTGTCTTAGACGTGAACACGCGTGGAGGGGAATAACCCCGGTGTGGCTTTGGCGCCCCGGAAGCCGATGGCGCCCTCTGGGGACGCGGTTGCACCGCTACTTGTCGCTCGACTGGCTAGGGATCACAACTCAACGTTGCCGGTTCGCCTGGCTGCCAGACGTAGGGGTGGCGAGGCGCGCCTGGGGCATTGATGAAGGCCGGTAGGCCTGTTCGCATAAGGCACGCGTTCTGGAAAAGTCCCACCCAGCCGCCGGCCGTACTAGGGCCAGTGGTGACACCGTTGATTTCGCGACTTGCCCCGCCTTTTCGCAGCGCCGCTCATGTCTGGGTAACCGAGAGCCTCCAGGTGATACGCTCACTGCATGACCGCACGCCGGCAAACTTGGTCCCATTTCGTACGAAGTGACAGCTAGAACTTTGTGACTTTATTGGGTAAATTCGGTTCGGAACGCCTTGAGTACAAGTACTTGAGGAATTGCGCCATGAGTGAGTGGGATGAGATGCCGCTCATCGAGCTAGGAAGGCTCATCGAGCGCATGGACATGCGCCTGGGGCAATACGAAATTCATGTGAATATGCTGACGCGAAACTGCCGGGACCGGAAAGGCGCGGAAGCGCTGGTCAAGCGGATGCGGGAGACATTGGTGGCGTTGCGCGAGGTGCGGAAAAGACGCGTGGCGGAGTTCATAGCCCCGGGTGCTCATATCCCGGTTGATCGTACGGTATCGGCAATCGCCGGACGTGCCGGCACGTCAGGCAGTGGGCGAGGTCAAGTCTGTTTGAAGAAGTAGCCCTTGGGCAAGTCGCCGACGCCATCGACTGATTATCATTCCAGCAGCCAATCACGCGGCTTGATGCTGGTCCAGATCCAACGCGCCATGAAGATGGTGGGCGAAACCGACTACGAGGCCATGGTGATGGAGAAGGGTGCCTATCTCCTTCAGGGCCTCGAGGAACTCAAGCGACGCTACAGAATCGTCGGCGATGTGGACGGGCTCGGCATGGCCCTGCGCATAGAGATCTGCGAGCCGCACGACGGCTTCACGCCGTCGAAGGCGATCGTCGACCGCATGGTGGACGAGGGACTGAAAGGCGACATCGAGGTCGGCGGCAAGAGGTACGGCCTCGTGCTCGATGTCGGCGGTTACTACAAGAACGTGATCACGCTGGCGCCGAGCTTGCATATCACCCGGGAGGAGATGGACCTGAGCCTGGAACTTCTCGACCACATCCTCCTTCGCGTTAGCAAAGAGTGAGGTCGCAGCTTAGGAAGGCTGTCGGATTGACCGGCGTGCATAGAGACTTGACGGAACAAGAAGTGAAAGGGCCGAACGCGCAGGCGCTGGATCGCAGCCGGTTCGTCGGCGGCGGACGGCTCGGCGTCCTCTTGGTGCATGGCCTCGGCGGAACGCCTACGGAGCTCAGATTTGTCGCCCATAGCCTCGCCCGCGCCGGACACACCGTCTCTTGCTGCCAGCTTGCGGGCCACTGCGCAACGCCAGAAGAGCTTCGCCGCTCGACTTGGCAGCAATGGTACGCCAGCGTCGAGGCGGCCCACGACCGGTTGAAGGACCGTTGCGACATCGTCGTTGGCGGTGGTTTGTCGATGGGCGGCATCCTCGCTACCCACTTAGCGCAGAAGCGGCCCGACGAGGTGCACGGTCTCCTCCTGTTTGCACCGACGCTCAAGCTCGATGGCTGGTCGATGCCCTGGTACTCGCGGGTGCTCAACTATATCCGGCCGCTGCCGATCAGGTTTGAGTTCGAGCTGGCCGAGCACGAGCCTTACGGTTTGAAGGACGAGCGGGTGCGTGCCCTCGTCCTCTCGGCCATGCAGAGTGGGGATGCTAACCTGGCGGGCGTGTTCAGCACACCCATGCGCTCGTTCGCCAACTTCAATGCTTTGGTGGCGGTGGTTAAGCGCGACCTCGGCAAGGTTCGTCAGCCCACGCTCATCGTCCACCCGCGCGAGGACGATTTGGCCAGCTTCGAGAATGCCCACTACTTGCAAACGCATCTTGGTGGTTTGGTCGAAACGCTGGTGCTCGACAATAGCTATCACATGGTCACGCTCGATCAGCAGCGGGACATTGTGGCTCAGCGGGCCGCGAGATTCGTGGAATGGTTGCAGAATGAACTTCTCGCCAGGCCCGGGGTCGCGAGCGCCCGGCGCTAGGCGAATAAGCGCTCGCCGGTCGCGCAACGCGCAATCGACATTGATTTCGTGCGTTGGCACAACGATTTCCTACCTGCAGCGAATCTGCAATCGAGGGCCGGCAAACGCACTCGGCAAGCGCACGACTGAAGGGAGCGCAATCGGATCGCCCAGCTCTCCTCTCCTTGCTGAACTTGACGCTGGCACTCTGCGAGAGTGGAAATCGAGCGTGAGAATTTTAGGAATTGTCGGTGAAACCCACGACACAGGCGTCGCGCTAGTGGAGGACGGCGTACCCCGCCTGGTTGTCGAAGAGGAGCGTCTCAATCGGGAGAAGCACACGCTTCGGTTCCCTATTCAGTCGCTGAAAGCGGTCTTCGACGCCGCCAATTGCTCGCTGCAGGACATCGATGTCATCACAACACCGTGGGACATTCGGCGGCTGCGACGCAGCTTTTTCTCGGCGGTATTGAGAAATTTTCCGTCCAGCCTCAACCTGCTCAAGCCGAGCGCTCACCCGACGCAGGATAGCGGAATCGTGCTCCTGAATTTTTACCTCCGCAAGGATCTCTGGCGACATTTCGGCGGCCGTTGGCGGGCCGAGGTCATAGGTGTTGGACACCACGAGTCGCATGCCTCGATCTACTTTGTATCGCCTTTCGAGGACGCGACGGTCCTGGTCATGGACGGGTATGGCGATGATTCGGCCACAAGCGCCTTTGTCGGCGTCGGGAACCGGCTCGAACGCAAGTGGCATGGCGAATTCTTCGACAGCCTCGGCATGGTCTATACACTAGTAACGCTGCACCTGGGGTTCCAGCCCTTCGAAGAAGGGACCGTTATGGCGCTTGCCGCGTGCGGCGAAGACACGCTGGTCAAGAAGATGCGCGACATCGTGCACCTGCTGGAGGGGGGCCGCTTCGCGATCAACAAGGCGTATTTCTCCCACGACACACACGGCATGCTGCGGCCCTTCAAGCCGAAATTCATCAATCTGTTCGGGCCGCCGCGCAAACGCGACGAGCCCATCGCCGATCGCCACCGCGACGTTGCGCGCGCGCTGCAGAAGGTGGCGGAAGAGGTGGTGGTCCACGTTGCTCGCGGCCTGGTCCAGTCCTACCCGTCGCGCAACTTGTGCCTGAGCGGCGGTGTAGCACTCAACTGCGTTGCCAATACGCGCCTGCTCGAGGACACCGACTTCGAACACGTCTGGGTACCGCCTTGCGCCTCCGACACCGGTGCTCCACTCGGCAGCGCCCTCTGGCACTACCACCAGACCCTCGGGCACGATCGCCACTTCCGCATGACGCATGCCTTCATCGGCACGCAGTTCAGCGACGACCAGATCAGGCGAGCGCTCGAAGACGCAGGTCTTCGCTATGAGCGGATGAGCGAGCATGAGCTTTTGCCACGCGTGGCCCGCGATCTCGCCGACAGCAAAATCGTTGGGTGGTTCCAAGGCCGGTTCGAGATCGGCCCGCGCGCGCTGGGCAACCGCTCCATTCTCGCTTCGCCTCTCCGGCTGGAAATCAAGGACATTATCAACAAGCGCGTCAAGGTCCGTGAACCGTTTCGCCCGTTTGCTCCAGCCGTACTTGAGGAGCGTGCGGGCGAATACTTTGAAATCAGCGAGCCTGACCCGTTTATGACCCACGCCCCCCGCGTCAGACCCACAAAGACGCATGAGATACCTGCCGTGGTTCACATTGATGGCACTGCCCGCGTCCAAACGGTCGACCGCAACACAAACCCGCAATTCCATGGGCTGATCGTGGCGTTCTGCAAGCTGACCGGCGTGCCGGTTCTGCTCAACACGAGCTTCAACAAGCACGAGCCGATCGTGGCCCGGCCCGAGGAAGCCATCTCCTGTTATCTTCGGACTGAAATGGACATACTTGTTCTGGGAGATTACTACTCGACCGACCGCAATCGCGAAGCTGTCGCTCGAGCACGCGCCGAGTTCCGAATACGCGAGGCCAACTTGCTTGGTGGCGAGTGACCCTCTCGAGTTGACGGCTCATTCGTTGACGTGATGGATGTGGGCGGGCGTCGATGCGACCACGGCACCGCTTCTTCCAACTCGGCCGCCAGCCTAAGCAGCAGCGCCTCGCTCCCGAGGCTCGCGCTCATTTGAATGCCAACCGGCAAGCCATCCCGTGTCCAGTGCAGGGGCACGGACATGGAGGGCGCTCCCGTCAAGTTGGCGAGCTGCGTGTAACCCGCCCATGCAAAGGCTTCCCGGCGTATACGACGTCTGATCATCCTAGTCGCCGGCGGCGACAGGACGCGATGGAATACCCGTATTAGTGCCTTCTCGACGATGCTCAGCCCCTCGCTCCCGAGGGGCGGCGGAGGTGCGGCGACGACCGGCGATACCAAGATGTCGTGGGCTTCATGAAAGCGCGCCATCGCCCATTGAGCGTCCTGCACGTGCGAGAGGGCGGCCGCGAGTTCAGCAGCATTGATTTCGCGGCCAATGACGTTCAGGACCCACGTCAGGGGCTCCAATTCACAAGTTCGAAGCCGGCGCCCCAACTTCTCACCGAACGCTTCAATGACGTGCGCGCATTCCGTCAGGAACAGAACCAGGAACGCATCGCCCAGCGCTTGGGTGTCGATTGGCAGATAAATCACCGGCTCGACGACATGGCCGAGGCCGGCGAGCAGTCGGGCGGCCTCCTGCACGCCGTTCCGGCATTCCGGATCGACAACCTGGTTGAAGAGCGGAGCCTCTAGGATCGCACATCGAAGCCTCTTGTATGGCCGACCCAGGGCAGACAGAAAAGAGATGGCTCCAGCTGCCGGCAACTCGAACAGTGTCGCGGGCTGAGCACCGCTCGTGACGTCGAGCATGGCTGCGCTGTCGCGCACGGATCGGGAGAGGACGTGCTCCACCATGAGCAAGCTGCAAAAGCCGTGATAGGGCGGCGGGCCTGGAGGGTTGCGGCCACGGCTTGGTTTGAGGCCAAACACGCCGCAACAGCTAGCGGGAATGCGGATCGAGCCCCCACCATCTCCGCCGTGGGCGATGGGCACCATGCCAGCTGCGACTGCGGCCGCTGAACCGCCGGAGCTGCCCCCGGTGGTGCGTTCGAGGTCCCAGGGGTTACGACTGAGGCCGAACAGTTCAGGCTCAGTCGTTGCCAAGAGCCCGAACTCCGGCGCATTGGTTTTTCCGAGCACAATGACACCCGCGGCCTCCATGCGCGATGCCAGCTCGGATGTCACACCCGGCCGATGCTTCACCAGAAATCGGCTGCCTTCCGCCGACGGCAAGTCAGGGTGGCATTGCACCAGGCCCTTCAGCAAGAAGGGGACGCCAGCAAACGGCTGATCTTGTCCCGGCGCGATCTTGCGCGACTCGGCTCGCGCTTGGTCGAAGCGCCGCGCGATAACGGCATTGAGAACCGGATTCAACGCCTCGATGCGGGTGATGGCAGCTTCGCAGACCTCGCTTGCGCGGACCTCTCCGCGACGTATGAGGTCGGCGAGACCTAGGGCGTCGTGCTTGTGGTAATCCTCGGCCTTCATCTGCGGGGACCGCTTGGTAGTCGCGGTGGAGAACGGGAAACGGCCGCACCGCAGCTATGGGCGCAGTATCAGTACTTACGGACTCCTCCCGAATTCGCTCCAACCACGCCGAAGAGGAAGCGCTAAGAAGTCTCCATCGCTGGCTGATTGGCACAAATCCGTGATAACCCTGACGCACGACTTCCTTGGCACCCAAAGTTGCACTGAAGGTTAATATCTGCGCGCAGGGATGCGCTGAGACGACCGCCATTGTGAAGGTAAGGGGTCCAGCCACGCTGGAAATGCCTGCACGCCGGTAGCTTCGATGGACAAATCGAGGGGCATCCAATGACCAAGGCAACTCGGCGCGCAGCGCTCTACGTCCGCGTCTCCACCGATCACCAGTCCGTCGACAACCAGGTCCGGGAGCTTCGCCAGATCGCCGAGAGGCGGGGATGGACCGTCATCCATGTCTACTCGGACGCCGGCATCAGCGGCGCCAAGGGCCGGGACAAGCGGCCAGGTCTCGATGCGATGCTCAAGGATGCCAGCCGGCGCAAGTTCGATGTCGTCATGGCCTGGGCAATCGATCGCCTAACACCAACTCGATATCGCGACCATTGCGTAGACCGAACGCCTCGAGCCCGTCCTCAAGAGCTGCGATCTGGCTTTTTGCCAGCGGATCGTCACTTGAGGAAGCCGTCAGGACGGTAATTTGGCGCGTCTTCTTCGATTCCTGCTGCGCGGAGACCGCAATTGGAATAGCCGTCGTTGCTCTAAGCAGCAGAATAAAGTCCCGCCGCCCGATAGTCATTCAATCACCTCCTCGGCGCGCGCGAGCAAGGTGGCAGGGACTTCGAGACCGAGCGCCTTCGCAGTCTTCATGTTGATGACCAGCTCGAACTTGGCCGGCTGCTCGATCGGCAGCTCGGCCGGTTTGGCACCCTTGAGAATTCGGTCCACATGCCCGCCGCCTGCCGAAATGCCCTGCGCTCGAGCCATAGGACATCAAGCCGCCAGCCTCGGTCGCTTCTCGCCAGGGATATGCCGCCGGCAGTCGGCGCTCGGCAGCGAAAGCCACAATACGCGGAATACTGATGAACAAGACCGGGCCGTGCGAGACGAGCAGTGCGTCAGCCCGCTCGCGCTGAACAATCGCGAATGCTTGGTCGAAGTCCGCGGTGCGGTCGACAGGGGCAAATACGAGTGGCACGAAGGCAGCATCGGCCCCGCTTCGGTACGCCTCCCAAGCGAGCGGCGTTCCAAGGAAGGCAATTCGGCCAATCTTTGGCACCAACTCCTTGAGGAGCTGGCGCCGCTTGTCATAAAGCTCGCGGCCGGTCGTGGTCGTCAGCCCGGTCAGATTACCGCCTGGACGTGCCAGGCTTGCAACAAGGCCGGAGCTCACAGGGTCTCTGTTCAAGATCGCCACAATCGGGATCGTGCGGGTCGCGTTACGGGCGGCATTGACCAGCCAGTCCGCCGCTCCCGCGAAGATCACGTCCACCCTGCGCGCGATGAATTCAGCAAGAATGTCCTGAGCGCGTTCCGGCCGGCCGAAGGCCGGCCGCCGCTCGATGTTGACGGTGCGGCCCTCGATCCAGCCCAGATCGCGCAGCCGATGCAGAAAGGCGCGCGCTGGAAGATTGACGGGATCAGGACCCGCGATCTCATCTAAAGTTGCGTCTCCCGCTGCCCATCCGACCGTCGGCAGCGGCGCCGTCCGCTGGGCGTGGGCGACCAGCGGCCATCCGGCCGCAGCGCCGCCGAGAAGGTTGATGAACTCGCGTCGCCTCATGCACGGCCTCATGGGGACTGACGAGAGCAGGATATCAGTTCCCGGATGCGGCGGTAGGTGTTTGCTGCGGTGCAATCGGCACGCTGCGCCTACGGTGAGTTTGGGTCAACCACTGCCGGTCCGGCAGGACCGAACGCGCGTCAGCTCGACCCCCAATAACTGCCGAACTCTTTGCACCGCAACGAATTTCCGAGTCGGTAGAGTCGAGGAGAGGCGCGGTGGCTTGGGGTTCCGACTGGGAACCATCGCTCCGTTTCCTCTCCCCGCTCATCAAACCGGACGTGCCGGTTTCCGGCATCCGGCTTTCCGACTGGCTTCACCGCAGGCCCACGGCAGGACATTCAACGGCTCGCAACGAGGCGCATCAGACCCATACTGTAGACGGTCTCATACGAGAACCGCTTGGTTCCGCGCCCTGCCACTCGATGTCGACGCGCGAGGAAGTCGCGTACCCGTTCGTAGACGTAGCGATCGACAGTGCGGAAGGTGGCCCATCGCGTCCCGTAGCAGAAGTAGTTCGACCAACCCCGCATTGAGGTGTTGAGCTGATCGCAGACTTCCGGCCATGGATCGACGTTTGCAGGCACCAGCACGCTGGCGATGCTCCTCTTGAACCGTTGCACGCTCTTCTTGGACGGGCTTGCGCTCAGGTACCATCTGCCATTCATCTTGAAGCGATGGGGCCCGAACGAGTAGCCCAGGAAGTCGAAGCGCTCCTTGCGGGCGTCCTTCAGCGAGGTCTTGGCCTCGTTGATGGTGAGCCCGAGCCTCGTCATCACCGCCTTCGTCCACGCCAGAGCTTCGGCCGCACGGCCGCGACTGACGATGACGAAGTCGTCGGCGTAAGCGACGACATGGGCCCGGAACGCTTCTCCGGCGCCGCTCTGACGCCAATGCTTCAGGAACCGGTTCATGTAGATGTTGGCCAGCAACGGGCTCGCGACGCCGCCTTGCGGCGTGCCGCGCGTATTACCCTTGCCGCCACTCATGCGCCGGGTTCCGTCTGCGTCGCGCTCCTCGATTGGCGCCTTGAGCCACATCTTGATGAGGCGCAAGACGTTGCGATCCACAACACGTCGGGCCACAGACTTGAGGAGGTCCGAGTGCGGAATCGTATCGAAGTAGCGCGACAGGTCGGCGTCTACGACATCGGTGTAGCCCCGGACGATATGCCGGTGCACTTCCTTGACCGCGTCGACAGCCCCACGTCGGGGGCGATAGCCGTACGCGGTGTCCTCGAAGTCAGCCTCGAAGATCGGCTCCAGCACGATCTTGGCGGCGGTCTGGACGATCCTGTCACGGATGGTCGGAATGCCGAGCGGGCGCTCGCCTCCGCCACCGCGCTTCGGGATCATCACCCGCCGCACCGGATCGGGCCGATACGTCTTCGCGACCAGTTCCTCGCGCAAGCCCGTCAGCCATGCTTCCAGGCCCTTCTCCTCGATCTGTGCGAAGGTCACCCCGTCCACGCCCGGAGCACCCGCATTGGCGCGGGCCAGCCCATAGGCGTGGCGCAGAATGTCCTCGCGGCAGATCTTGTCGTAGAGCACGTAGAAGCGGAAGGCAGGCTCCGCCTTCGCCTTGCGATAGAGCTTCCTCTGAAGGCTCCGGATCTTTTCGGGTGTTGCGAGGCTCATCGCCAATCACCTTCACCTCACCATCTTCGAAAGCGCACCAGAAGTCAGGGTCCTTTGCTCCGCCGGCATTACCCGGCCTCGACGCTCCTATGACCCTGTCCGACTCCCGCCGTGGCCGCCGCCTGAAGTGACGTTGAGGCCGCTACCCTCGCCCGCAACGGGTCTCCCCCTATAACCACGAACCACCTTTCCGACGTGCCGTGCCCACTACCCCGGCGGATCGAGCGGGTGCGCGTGTCGATTGCTTCCCCGCTCATGCAGCCTTCCCCAAATGGCAGGAGGGTCGGCATCCGCCTTGTCACTTTCGAGGCCTGCTCAGGCTTCACTCGCGTTACGGCCCGCCGGATCGCTCAGCAGCCCAAGGCTGCCTTTGTCGCAGGGCTCCGACCCGGCCAGTTACCCGGCCGAGCCGCCTGCCAGCTTCCGGACCTATCGACAATTATCCGGGTGAGATCCTCCCTCACTGATGGTTCGCGCCCTCGGGGCGCACTGCCAATTGGAGACATTTGCGGACGGTTTGGACGCGACAGAAACATCGCTTGCGGCGCTGCGCCCGGACGGCTTCGAGCGCACGTACTCGCCGAGGGGTTGAGGCACATCTGCCATGTTGCAGGCTTGGCAAGGGTCCTGCTGTCCACTACCTTTCTTTCCAGCAGCAGCGCGGGGTGCAACATCCGGGAGGGGTTTGTGTCAGCTCCAGACAATGCTGTTTGGTATATTTCGCGCGACGGCCAGCGCGCTGGGCCCTTCACCAACGACGAGTTCGCTAGATTTGAAGAGGCAGGCGGGTTGCGGCCTACCGATCAGGTCTGGCATACGGGCATGCAATCGTGGATCGCCTACAGCGACCATGACGCGCGCAAAGTCGCGGGCCGTCTAGTAGACCAGCATCCGTCAGGATCATCCGCGAACGCGGATGACGAAACGTGTGCGATCTGCCTCATGATGCGGAGGGTTATGCAGGCCTTTGCGACCGGATTAGTGACTGCTCTTGGCAGCGCGTCAATGTACCTGGGGAAGATGCGCAGGTCAGCCGCATCACTCGCGACGCATGCCTCGCTGGAACCCACTCCTAAGGGGGTGGCTCGCGGAACAGCTCCACTGTCCACCGATCCGCGTCCAGCACTGATCCGCCGCTCGCTTTTCGGAGCGAAAGAATCACGTGTACGGAGTTTTTCCATCGCGCCTGTTCTTGAGCGGTCCGATGCTGGGCTCATAGAGGATGCTGGGCTCATAGAGCATGAGAGCAAGCACAATCGTGACGGCGTCACGCCTGACGTCGTGATCGACGCCGTTGCGGAGCCCTCGCGCGCCTCACCGTCGACACCACGGCTTGCCACCGAGGGGCAAGCAGCCGCCGACATAGGCCTGGAGCTTGCAACCTTCCGCACGTGGGTCGCCGACGGCAGGCTGCCGCGGGCGTTGCCCGGTTGTGGCAAATACGACATGAAGGCAATCCATCTGGCGCTTGACCATATGTCCGGCATCGCCTCTCGCGAGGTCGGCTCGAATGACTTGCAGCGCGGCGAACGTCAATACCGACCCTGACGACCCGCTTGAGCGGCACTGCCTAGCGTTGACACGTTGGAGGCTAAATTCCCCCTCCTGGCAAACGACCGCCGACACTTAGCTTGTCTTCAACCCGGCTTACTCCGTCGGTCTCCGCGACGAGTGCACGCAGTGCATTGCGCTGGTCGGTGGTATCGACATGGCCCCAAAGCTCCACCACGCCGTCGTTCACGATTAGGTTGATGTAGCTCTCGTTTATCCAGGACTGGCTCCGGATGCGGTTGTGCAGTGTCTTATGCAGAGCCGCATTATCAATCTTCTTAGCCGCCTTGGAAATCTGAACCTGGCTTAACGCGCGCACGAGATCGCCGCGCGTGATGATCCCAACGAGGCGGCCCTCTTGCATGACGGGAACTCGTTTGATGCGTCGGGTGTCGAGGATGTCAGCGACATCCCTCAGTTCCCACGGACCGAGATGACATAGCGGGACATGACATCGTGCGCTTTGAGGCCGTGTGCCTTCGCGTACTCTCGTGCCAATTCGTTTGAGTCCGCAAATATGCGGAACCACCACTTGTGCTTGCGTTCGGTTCCTACCTCTGCGCGATGCAACAGATCACTTTGGCTGACCATGCCAACCACCTTGCCATCGTCGCTTAGCACCGGAACGCCACTGATATGCTTCTCCACCATAAGGGCCGCAATGTCGCGGACCGAAGTGTCGGGTCGGACCGTTGTGACATCTCGCGTCATGATATCTTGAGCGTTCATTCGCGACCTCCCTACCCCCAGGAAAGCTTTTCAGCTTTGGCCTGGGGCAACTTTGATGTGTGTCAACGGGGTTGGGGGCCTTCGCCCCGATGCCGTCATCCCGAAACGGGCACCCAGTGTCGCAATCGACAAGATCTTCCGCCTCATGCGTGATCTGGGTCCTGCCGGACGCGCCAGCATCTCTTGGCACATGGTGGTTTTGCAACCGGCACACGTAGTTTGTTGCGGTGCATGAGTTGGGTTGGGGTCAAGAGTTAGCCTCTAGTGTCGCCAGGCGCACGGCAGAAGTTCCTCAGATATCAGACGGAATTGCCGCAGCGCAGCGAATGGGAATGAGTGCCTGCTCCGGAAGTGAGCGCGACGGGGCGTCGAACTCACCGAAACGCCGCGGCGTGGTGGTCAATGAGCGGAGATCGTCACCGCCGGACCCTGGCGGTATCTGGCAACCACGGGCATATCGGGCTCGACGCCCAGGCCGGGCCCGGTCGGTACGGAGACGAGGCCGTCCTTGGCCAGCATGGTCTCGCCGTAAGGGCTCGCTTCCAGATTGGCATAGATGTTTTCGAGTAGCGTGTCGGTCGACAGCGATGCCGTGATGTGGATCGAGGCGAGATTGCCGGGGCCGAAATACGCGCAGTGCGGGATGAGCTCCACGGAGTGCGCCTCGGCTGCCGCGATGATCTTTTTCATTTCTGTGATGCCACCGATTTTAGTCACACTCGGCTGGGCAATGTCGATTGCGCCCTTCTGAAACAGATCGACGAAGTCGTGCAGGCCGGCCGCGTTCTCGCCGGCGGCGATGCGTGTGGCACCCGCCGCGCGCACGCGTGCAAGCCCTGCGTGGTCCTCCGGCGGCCACACCGGCTCCTCCAGCCAGGTTAGGTTGTGGGGCCTGAATGCGCGCTCCATTTCTGTTGCCTGGGACACGCTCCAGGGGCAGTTGACGTCGTTCATGAGGGCGACGTCGGGACCTGCGCCTTCGCGCGCTGCCTTGACCTGGTCGACGCCGATCTCGTGCAACTTGATGTGCTTGAAGCCGCGCCCGACCATCTCGGTGCACATGCGCCCGACAGTGCTCGGCGTGCCGTAGCGCATGAGGCTTGCGTAGGCGCGCACTTGGCGACGGCGGGCACCGCCGAGGAGATCGCACAGCGGCAGACCGGCGCGCTTGGCGGCGATGTCCCAAAGCGCGATGTCGACGGCGGAGTGCGCATACACCACCGGCCCGTTGCGTCCGAAGATATGGAAGGACTGCGCCGCCTCACGATGCAGGGCGTTGATGTCGGT
The DNA here is from genome assembly GCA_963832445.1 of uncultured Alphaproteobacteria bacterium. Lineage (GTDB taxonomy): Bacteria > Pseudomonadota > Alphaproteobacteria > Rhizobiales > Hyphomicrobiaceae > AWTP1-13. Next base: position 198,115 of record CAWHUM010000007.1, on the reverse strand, counting down.
CGGGTCTTTACCCAGGAACCACGGGGCCACGTAGGCCTCGAGCGCGGTCTTGGTGGCGGGGATGATGGAGTGGCCGAAGCCCTCACCCCAGCCGGTGATGCCGGCGTCGGTCTCCACCTCGACGAGCAGATGATCCATGGTGGGGAAGCGCAGGCCCGCGAACTCCTGCTTTGGCGCACCCATGTCGAACGGGATGCGGACGTAGTGGGTGCGGATGGCGGTGATTTTCATTGAGCGACACTCCCCTGCGGCGCGGCGCCGAGGCGGCTCGCCGATCAGCCGCTGAAGCGATGATGTACAGACGGCCGTTATAGTCGGTGGCGTACACTAGGCCGGCAGCATCAACGAACACGTCGGCAGATTGGATCACCTGCGCGCGATTCGGTCGATGGTCGATCATGCGTGCGGGCGGCGATGCCCCGGCCGCAGGTCATCATTACGACATCGCCGAGTTGGGCGCGATGCGTCTGAAGTACCTCAGTTTCCTGAAGAAGGCGAGGTCGTCCACTCACCTCATGTGCCCGGTTCGGACGCGTCTGGTGCGCCGTACGCTCCGTCGATCTAACCGGAAAAACGGCTCGAACATCGCTGCGCTGGCAGCAACATTGCTATCGCCGGCCCTTCCCTTGACCGCCCCCGCTCCCAGGTCCGATCCCTTTACCTTGATTGCCCACGTTCCCAGGTCCGATCCCAGGTCCGGCCCCAGGGGCCAGGGAGCTGCTGGCCGGGGCACCATCCTGCCCGGAGCCAATTTGCGCATCGCTGCGCAGTTTGTTCAGTTGGCCGCAATCGTCACGCGGGTCCGGCGGCATCGTCCGCCGCCGGTGCGCGCACTGCGCTTCTAGCCTTGCTAGCAATGAGGAAACGTCGCTGCCGAACGCTTCACCCTGTTTGCCCTGGGCCATTGCGAGACCTGCAAGACTACTCACGGAACCGAGTACCGCAACCGTGAGGAGCATCTTGATCATGTGCCCACCTCCATTGCCGCACATCTTGCTTAGAGACACCCCAAACCGGGACGAATTTGCGGCCAGCGGCAACGGGTCCGCCAACGGGGGAGGGGCGGCAAAACCGATGCCTACGTCAACAGCGGGTACTTCCTACGTCACCACCATAGTGAACGGGAAAGTCAAAAACCAAAGGCAAGGCCTTAGGTTGCCAGATTCCTGAGGTCCGGCCGTCGTTCGTCACGTCGCAAGCGCTTGCCCTGATACGCAACCGTGAGGCCGTAGCTCCGCTCACGCATGTAATTTGCGATCACACAAAGTGAACCGTGCCCGTTCCTTCTCATGAGGCTGCCTTCGTTTGTCCGATTTGTGCGCAGACCGTCGCAACTCGTGGGAGCACAACGCCGACGGAGACAAGAACATGAATAGTTTGAGGATCATCGTCGGGGCCGCTCTTTTCGTTCTGGCCATCGCAAGCGCCTCGTTTGCAGCGGAGCCGCAACCTCCAGGCTTCAAGAAGGGCAACACGGACAAGAAATGGCAAGGCCAAGATTTGCCGCCAGGCCTGACCAACGACAAGTCCAGTCGCGATTGGCAGGGAAGTCCACCTGGATGGAGCAATCAGAACTCGCAGGGCTGGCAAAACGGCCCCGGCGGTGGCGGCCGAGGCAAGGGCCGGTAAGGTAGAGGTGCACCTGCCGCCGGCGCTCTCATTGAGCTGGGGTCTGGCACCCAACCGATCCAAGGCGTCTCTGCTGTCCTTGAAGCTCGGATCGATCGCCAGGACTCGGCGGTAGTCCACGATGGCATCGTTGCTGTCGCCCTTCTTTTGAAAGGCCAGCCCTAGTTCCGATGATGGCCGATGGTGCTGGTATCGCATGGGCGCGTCCACTCACCACCGAAGTGCATCTGGAAAAACTCCGCATCGAGCCCATTGGCAAAGCAGTATGCGATGCGCTCTTGTTCGCCGTATCCGTTAGCGACGATGCCTCGGACAGATCGAAAGGCCGCGGCAGAAGCGGTCGATGATGGTTCGCGGCGAGGAACCGGGCGGGGCTGAAGAGGGGCCAGGCTGTCCACAGACAAAATCGTGAAAGGATGATCTGCATTCGTCACGCGTTGTCGCGATGAGGCCCGGCCGCCCCCGCGGTTGGGGCTCAAGGAGGCACCTGGACACGGGAGTCGCAGCGTGGCCGTCCGATTGACTGACGCTATCGTCAAGGCCCTGCCGAAATCGGCGGCCGGCAACCGAGTGCACTATGACACCGATGTCAAGGGCTTTGGTGTCCGCGTGACCAAGGCCGGGGCCCGCGCCTTTGTGCTGACCTACCGGCCGCGCAGTGGCTCGAGCGCTGTCCGCCAGCGCCGGATCACGATAGGCGCCTTCCCGAACTGGAAGACGAGCGCTGCACGGGACGAGGCCCGCGAACTCAAGCGCCGCGCCGGCAAGGGTGATGATCTGCTTGGTGCAATCGCGGCTGATCGAGACGCACCGACCGTCGATGCCCTGTGTGATCGCTTCCTAGCCGAGCACGTGGTCAAGAAACGGCCGACCACACAGGTCGACTATCGCAGCATCATCTGCATGTACATCCGGCCTGAGTTGGGTACCCTCAAAGTCGCGGCCGTCAGCTTCGGCGACGTCGATGCCTTGCACCAGAAAGTCACGCGGCACGCGCCCTACCGCGCGAACCGTTGCGTCGCCGTCCTATCCAAGATGATGACGCTCGCGATCCGTTGGCGCTGGCGCATAGACAACCCTTGCCGCGGTGTGGAGTTCAACCAGGAAGTGCGGCGGACCCGATATTTCACCGCCGCTGAGCTGGACTGCCTCACGGCAGCACTCTCAGCGCACCCTGACCGCGACGCCGCGGACGCCATTCGGTTGCTGCTGCTGACCGGGTCCCGACGTCTTGAGGCGCTTTCGATGCGCTGGGCTGATCTCGACATGGCGTCAGGCGCGTGGACGAAACCGGCCAGCACCACCAAGCAAAAGCTGCTTCACGGAGCCCCGCTACCTGCACCGGCCCGGGAGCTGCTGGCCGGGATCCGCGCACGCTCGCCTGCGGATGCGGTGTTTGTGTTCCCAGGCCGTGGCGCGGCCGGGCATCGGCGCGAGCTGCAAGAAGCGTGGCGCTGCATCTGCAAGGCGGCCGGCCTTGCTGGCGCGCGGTTCCACGATCTGCGGCACTCATTCGCGTCGATCCTTGCGTCAGGGGGGGCGTCGCTGCCGCTGATCGGAGCGCTGCTTGGGCATCCACAGCCCAGCACTACGCCGAACCCCCGGCCCCCTGCTCCCCAAAGAGGGGAGAAGGCAAGAGAGTCACCGCGTTTCTGACAACGAAGGCGATGCGGCCAAGGCCCTGCAGCACTCGGTCGGGGCGTGATGCCGTGCTTTTCGAGGGTCGATCACCTCCCACGAGCGGACAAATCGACAGCGCCGACAACGAACGGAACAGGCCTGACACGAGCAAGAACCGCTACATGCTTCACGTACCCTGCGGGGCAACTGCCGCCCGCCAATGCGTTCTGGTCGGTGACGATATACGACGGCAAAACGCAGTTCCTCATCGAAAATCCGATCAACCGGTACCTGATCAGGGCCTGTCCGGCCCCCCAGTTCGGCGGTCGGAGGTACCCTATCGATCGCGAAAGTGACTGCCCCGCCATAGCTCCTGCGCCGCTAACTGAGCGGACGCTCTAAGTGGGTCCGCCTGGCTGGATTGGCACGCGTAGGTGAACAGTCACATGCATACAGGCTGCCGCTTACAACAGCCTTACAGCCCAGCCGGCGCGCTGGGCTTTGCATTTCGCTCATGGGTTCCCTTGCCTGACTGCCCACAGCAGGGCAGTGACGATCAAGGCGACGAGTGAGCCCGAAGCTAGCCCTGGGTATGGGCGGTAATACTGCTCGCGCGTGATCAAGGCCACGGAGAGGGCGGTCGCCGCCGCGACCAAGAAGATGAATATCCAGCGGCCGGCTTCAGTGCCGAGCTGGCCCGCCATCGCGTAGGGGCCAGTCTCGGGCATCGCCCACCCCGTCGTCAGCCACAAGCCTAGCTCGCACGCCGAGGCGACAAGGGCGAGCAATCCCAACGTTCGAAGTACGCGCACGCAACCACCCTTGGGGAACAATGGCAGGCTACATCTACGCACGACGCGGCTGCCGCGCCATTCGCGGCGCGCGCGAGCAGACGTGTGCCGCTGTCGCCACTTCGAACTCGGCGAATTGATCGGGGTCTCGTGGCCGCGGCAGCTGGAGCCGATGGCCCCAGGAAGAGCCCCCGGGGCACCCGACAGCGAGTGAGGAATTGGCAGGTTCTGTCAGATGCCCCTGCCCAAACCGCGGGGGCGGCCGGGCACCTCGACAACGCGTGGTGGGCGCGGTCCATCCATCACTATTTGGTGTGGCGGCTCACAGCAGGAGGCCCAACTATTCCCCGCCGAGACCCTCCGCTGCCGCCTGCTTGCAATCGAGGGATCGCGAAGGCCGTTGCCTGCATCGCAGAAGTAGGGGGAGGAGCGGCGAAGAACGCAAGACTTTCAGACCAGGACACTGTCCATCCTCAAGTGCAGCAAGGAGCGTGAACATCAGCCACCTACTCGCCGCCGCTCCCTCCACCGACGGCACAAGCGCGCGTGCTAGTTCTCAGGGACTTCGAGCAGGAAGAATCTAACCTCAGCAATCGAGGCCTCGCGAGCCTTCGGGCGCCTCCGAACCGGGTTCCACATTTTCTGCACTCGCGGACCCGGTCGTCGTTCTTTTGCTTCGAGTTCGACCCTGTCGAGCCGGCGGATGATGCGGGTAGGCCATCACAGCCGCTTCGATTTAGATCGTCCGTCCTCGCTCAATTTGCTCGGTATGGCTGACAACAGGTCCAGAAACTGTTGGCGCCTATTCTCAGGCAAAGCGCACAGCACGCGCTGGTCAACGTTTCTTGCCAGCGGTTCCACCTGCCGTAGGAGGCGTTGACCTTCGTGCAGACCAACAACATCATCATCCCGCCCGTTCCTGACCTCGTGGGCCGCGGGCGGCTCGACAGTGCGCTCGACGTTGGGCTCGCCTTCCTGGATCAACAACAACCCGTGTCAGCGCCCTGCGCCATGAGCACGCATCGAGTCCGCAAGGGCAGATAGTCGGTTCAACCTCCGAAAGCAGACAGACTTGTGCAGAGCGGCGAACGCGCAGTCTGTGCCACTTTCTGCCGTGAGCAGACGAAACTGTCCGACATCAGCACCTGTGAGACAGATTTAGCGGCTTGAGGAAGGGAGGATTTCTGGCTCATCGTAGCCCTCAGGGGAGCGAAGATGAGACAGAAATCCAACACCAACGCCCAGTCATCGGAAGACATCGTCAAGGGCATCCGTCGGGCGACGCGCAAGCGCTACTCGGCCGAAGAGAAGATCCGCATCGTGCTGGACGGCTTGCGCGGCGAGATGAGCATCGCCGAACTCTGCCGCCGCGAGGGCATCGCCGAAGGCCTCTACTACAGCTGGTCCAAGGAGTTCCTGGAAGCCGGCAAGCGGCGGCTCGCCGGCGACACTGCCCGCGCCGCCACCAGCGACGAGGTCAAGGCCCTCCGCCGTGAGGCTCAGGATCTGAAAGAGGTCGTCGCCGAACAGGCGCTGGAACTGCGGCTGCTCAAAAAAAGCATGATCGCGGATGGGGGAGACGAGGCATGAGGCTCCCCGGCTCCGAGAAGCTCGAGATCATCCGCCTGGTCGAGCAATCGCATCTGCCGGCCCGACGAACCCTGGAGATGCTGGGCATCCGCCCGTCGACCTTCTATCGCTGGTACGATCGCTATCGAGCCGGCGGACCCGAGGCGCTCGAAGACAGACCCTCCAAGCCCGATCGCGTCTGGAACCGCATCCCTGATGATGTGCGCCAGCGCATCGTGGCCATGGCGCTGGATGTGCCGGAGCTGTCGCCGCGTGAGCTGGCCACCCGCTTCACCGATACAGAAGGCTATTTTGTCTCGGAGTCTTCGGTCTATCGGCTGCTCAAGGCCCACGATCTGATCACCAGCCCTGCCTTCATCGTCATCAAGGCCGCCGACGAGTTCAAAGACAAGACCACAGCCCCCAACCAGCTCTGGCAGACCGACTTCACCTACCTGAAGGTGATCGGCTGGGGGTGGTTCTATCTGTCCACCATCCTCGACGACTTCTCGCGCTACATCATCGCCTGGAAGCTCTGCACGACCATGCGGGCCGACGACGTTACCGACACGCTGCAGCTCGCCCTCACCGCATCTGGGTGTGCTTCAGCGCGCGTGGTGCACAAACCGCGATTGCTCAGCGACAACGGCTCCAGCTACGTCTCGGGCGACTTGGCGAAATGGCTCGAAGACACCGGCATGGGGCACGTGCGTGGGGCGCCCAAACATCCCCAGACCCAGGGCAAGATCGAGCGTTGGCATCAGACGCTCAAGAACCGCATCCTGCTCGACAACTACTACCTACCCGGCGACCTCGAAGCGCACATCGATCGCTTCGTCGATCACTACAATCACCACCGCTACCACGAAAGTCTGCAGAACCTGACGCCGGCCGATGTCTACTTCGGACGCGGCCAGACCATCCTGCTTCAACGTGAAAGGATAAAACGAGAGACCATCAAACAACGACGATTGCACCACCAGAGAAAAGCCGCCTAAGCTGAAACCGCAACCGAGCCAGAGCCTCCCGTCACGAAAACCTCAAACTGTCGCAAAGAACCTGACGACGGACACTCGCCCGACCCCAGCGGCCTACACAAGCCCTCACTCCAAGCCTAAACGACCCTTCTCAGTTCTCCCGACGTACGTGCTTGAACAAATCGAGCCCCCGCAACCACCAAGAAGCGGTCCATTCCGGTCACATAGGTGACGGTTTATGCCGGAGACATAGGTAACACCTTTGCTCCGAACGGGTTAGCGATGGGCTCGAGCCTGCAGGTCTCTTCGTCGAAGTATCCCAAGTCATAGTGCATGAAGCTGGCGAGCCAGAGCCGGTCGTCGACCTGCTTGATGCCGAGCATTTGGCCTGCGAAGACCTGGCTGAGGTTGATCTTCTTGCGGTTGAGGCAGATGCGGCCGCAGGTGGTGACGGTGACGGCCTTGTCGTGGAAGGGATAGTCGAGTTCGGGCAGGCCTGCATAGGAGCGCGGTGAGGGTCTGTAGTGCTCGGCCGGATAGGTCATGCCCAGCGCCTGATGCGGTCGCTCATTGTTGTAGCAGGCGATGAAGTCGTCGAAGCGGGCCTGCTGCTGCAGGAAGTTCTCTGCCGCCGGCCTTGTGGTCTCCAGCTTCAAGGTGAGGTGCATGCGCTCGTGGCGGCCGTTCTGCTGCGGGTGGCCCGGCTTGATGCGTTCGATCTCGATGCCGAGCCTGAGCCACCACACCGACAGCCTCGACAGGTTGAAGAGGGCGTTGGGGCTGGCGAAGGGGACGCCATTGTCGGTGCGGATGGCGCTCGGCAGGCCGCACTCTTTGAAGGCGCTCTCGAACACGGAGAAGGCAAAGGCTTCCTTGGTGCTGTGAAGCGCCTCGCAGGCGATCAGATAGCGGCTGGCGAAGTCGGTGATGGTGAGGGGATAGCAGTAGCGCCGGTCGGCGAGCATGAACTCGCCCTTGTAGTCGGCGCACCACAGTTCGTTGGGTTGGCTGGCCGACGAGAGAGGCGTCCCCTTGGCCCGGTTGCGTCGTCCCTTGCGGGGTTTGACCAGGCCATGGCGGTCGAGCACGGCATGCACGGTTGAGACCGCCGGTCGGTGCACATCCGGGTAGAGCCGAGCGAGGCGTTCCCTGATCTTCGGCGCGCCCCAGCTCGGCTTCTCCCGCTTCAGCCGCACGATCAGCGTCTCGATCTGCAGCGGCAGCTGGTTGGCGTGGCGATAGGGCCGGCGCGAGCGATCGGTGAGCCCCTCGACCCCGCAGTCGCGGTAGCGCTTGAGGATCTTGTAGCCGGTCTTGCGCGAGATATCGAACGCTCGGCACAGGCTCGACATCGTCTCCCCGTCGAGCAGTCGGGCGATGAACCTCACCCGTTCGTCCATGACGTGACACTCCCTCCACGGCACCTTTGCTCTCCCGCAAAGGGCCAAAAGTGTCACCCATGTCTCCGGAATGAAATGTCACCCTTCTCTCAGGAAGGGCAAGCTGCGCTGCGCGCCCTGGGGGCGACAAGGCAACCCAAGGGAAAGAATTTGCGCGCACGAGGCCATCGATCAAATTCTTGTGTTCGGCGCGGTGCGTACACGTCTCTTCCGATGGAACATCAGATTCGGAGGGCAGGTTGGGGTGAACTCAACGCGAACGAAACGAAACCGACGCGCACCAGCGCGCATTGATGCTAAAGAGAATTCCCTTCGACCCTTCTCTTCGGGAGCAAGGGGGCGGGAGTTCGAATCTCCCCGCTCCGACCAATCATCTCAAAGACTTAGCTGGGCACGGCCCGCGGGAAAGGCTCAGGAAAGGCTCCGTCAAGTGCGCGATACCCTGACAGATAGCGTCTGTAGGGTTCCTTTTGCGAAAGCTATGTGCGCTGGTGCGACTAGGCGCTCTTCTTGGTCATCGGGTGAGATGTTCGAACAGCGCGTTGGGTACTTTCGCGCGGTCAGCAACCCAAACGAAGACGTCGTTGCCTCCAGCGGCAGCACCTTCTTGAAAGCGCGGATTGTCCTGACTGTCCAAGGAGCGGCGAACGAATGCCGCCGCCTCGGGATCGGCAGGGTCCGCAAAGAGACCGAGGAAGCCGAGGGTGATGAGGCTGAAACCTTCAGCGCCATCGTCAAGGTCAGCTCGTTGAGCGAGCGCATCGAAGATTCCGAAGCAATACCCGAGTACCCAGGTGCCTTCGAGGGCCTGCGACGGCGTTTGCATTGCCATCGTCAACTGTGTTGTGATGAGGTCTTGGCCGATCGAGGCGATTTTTCCGAGGCGATCTGCATCAGCCATCGTTGGAGATCCTTTTTGCGAGAAGAGACGAGGGTAGCCCGAAGTGCGGCATACCTTGAAAGAAAGCATCTTGCAGGTTCATTGGATGGCGCGCATGACTTGCTGAGCAGTCTCGTCGAACAGCGCTGTGTGCACGTAGCTATCGGTGTCTAAGCGCATGTCACGGGCTACACCATGTTTCGCGTGGAAGCCCTCGTGATGCTTCTTGCATAGCGCAACCAGGTCTTCGTCGCGCTCGCGGCCGTAGTTGCCATAGGCCTTGTGGTGGAGATCGACACGCTCAGGGGTTCGACAGACCGCACACCGCTTGGCATGCGTGGCGAAGTATTGGTCTTTCCGGCGCCGCCAGAATTTGCTCTCGATGTAGAGCTTGTATTTCAACAAAACGCGTTTGCGCCGATTTCTTCTCGACTTCTTGATCTTCCTCCTAGACCTCACGTAGTCTCTGAACTCCTGATCTGACCATCCATGCTCCATATGCTTTCGCGCCTGATCCGCGAGCAGGTCGAGGCGCGCATCACCGATACGACGATCGAGATCTTCCACAAGGGCAGCCGGGTTGCGAGCCCAAGCGCGCTCGAACGTGCGCAACCGCCATACGACGGTTCGCGAGCACATGCCGAGCGCGCATCGGCGCTACGCCGAGTGGACACCGAGCCGGATGATGCGCGGCGAGGAAGATCGGCCCGGCGACCATCGCTCTCGTCGAGGCGATCATGAAGGCCAAGGGGGAGAACCGGCGGGCACCATCTACCGCAACAATGCTCGCTACACTTTCGATAGCATCATTACCTCCGCTTGGACAACCTCACGACGTTCGATACCGGTGGCGGTGCCTCTCCGCCTCGTGGGCACGGGCCATGTCGTCGATCCGCGCCTGCTCAGCGGCTAGCTTCTCGTCGGTCCAAGGCTTGTCGTTCATGGTGCGCCTCCCTAGTGCAACTTGACGCGCCCGGCCGCTTGCAGCGCCTTTAGGCAGCCCAAAAAGTCCGCCCGCACCGTGTTGATCGTGGAGCGCGGCGGGTTGAGGCCCTGCTTGGCCAACGCGGCCTCAAGCGCGTCGGCTTCGATTGCCGGGTCGACGGCGAGCAGTTGGCGGATGGTTGCGGTCGGCGATGCCTTGGGCGCCTTGGCCGCCTTGGTGGCAATGGCGCCTTCAAGCTTCTTCACGGCCGCCTTGGGCGGCACCTCAGCGATCACGTCGGCGGCAAACTGTGCCGCTGCCGCCTTGAGCTTCTTTGGCGTGGCGGCAACGACCTGGCCGTCACTGGCCACGGCTGCTGCCTTGCCTGGCTTCTTGGTGGCGGCCTTGGTGGCGGCCTTGGACTTGGTGGTGGTCTTCATGGGTCAATCTCCTTGTTCCGTCAACCAACAATCAGTTGACTGATTGGCACCTTGTGATGGCTGGGTCAACGGCGGCAAGCGAAAACTTGATGGGGTGCCGTCTGTATGAGGATTTTCTTGGCGCCTTGAGGACTTTCGTCGCGATCACGCGACGGGTTCCTCAACGCAAATGGGGGCCGCCCAACGGCGACCCCCAACTTGAATCCGCAATGCGTTGCGAATCCCTATCTCAGGACCGCTACTCCTTCGCCCGGAGCGATCAGCTTAGCGACGTAGGCGGCCCACGCCTCCATCGCCTCGGCAATCTCAGGTGTCCAATCGACATGCTCATATCCACTGTGGACATCGCTCACGGGTGCGTGGTCCATGGCGAGGCGGGCAATGTGCGGCGCCACCTTTAGCCGCGCCAAGCCGCTCGCAGTAATGTGCCGCACCCCGTGCCAAACGAAGTCGGGCAGCTCCAACCGCTTGCGCACTACGGCTTGCAGCCTCTGCGCATCGGCTTCCGACACGCGTGCCACCACGCCTTGCTTCTGGTGCGCGCCAACCACGCGCCTTGCCAGCGCTGGCAATGTCACCGGGTTGTTCCTCTTCGTCGGGCTGCCGGCTTTCGGTGTCCACAACCACGTCTCACGGTCAATGGCCGACCAGCGCATCGTTTGCACGGCGTTGCGGCGCTTGCCGGTCAGTATCAGCAGCTTGATGAACCGTTCGGAGTCGCCGCCCAGCTCGCCGCCCAGCTTCCACAAGTCGCGTAGTACCTCATCCGACCGTGGTGCCTGAAACCAATCGTACGCACGGCCCTCCACCTTGTACGGCAGCGGCATCCCCAGCATGGGGCTGGCCGCCAGCCGCCGCGTGCCCACGGCCCACTTGAAGATCGAGGCCAAGTGCGCGTACAGGCGCGCCGCCGTCGGTCCCCGTTGCTGCTTGTCCCGCAGCCGGCACAACAAGTCATCGATCTCGTTGTAGCGGATGGTGCCGGCCGGCCGGTTCCAAAACTTGGCCTTACAGTGATACTCAACCAGGCTCCTGGTGGCGTCAGCGGACACGTTCTTCTTGCGCCCCGTCAGCTCCCGCTCATGCCACAGCGCTACCAGCTCGCCGAACGTAAGGGAGCGCGTTGGATCATCAGCCCGTGGATCGATCCCTTGCTTGGCCTTAGCCCTAATCTCACCCGTTCGCTTGCGCGCCGCCTCCAGCGTCATTTCCCCGGCACGGCCCAGCGCCATCGACTTCGATGGCTGCTTGGGGAAGTTGTAGAACGCCGTGTACGTTTTAACGCCGCTCGGCTGCACCATCACGGCCAAGCCCTTCTGGGAATCGTTGCCATGGTCCCAGGTCAGGTAGGCGCCCGCCTTAACCCGCAGCCCGGCAACGCGTGCCTCGGTCAGTTGCATCGCGCGCCGTTTGGCGCGGCTACGCTTGGCCTTGGCCTTGGGTTCAAGGCGCTCACGGGCAATGCGCGGGTTCAGTCTTTCACGCTCGGTCATGGTCGGGGTCCCCTTGGCATGGCCAACCCCTAGATATACGGGGCCGGCCGTTTTCCAATTTCCATCCAATCTTGGTGCCGGTTTTGTTCCCCGTAGGTCCCACGCCACACCAACGCAGAACAAAAGGATTGGTGTGGTGGATCATGGGCTTGCCCGGTGGAATATGCCGGCACGCCAATGGTTAGGCCGTTAACATTCCATTAACTCCTGTGACGCTCAAATGGCTGAGTCGCAGCGCTGTGCTTGCGTCGCCTGCGATCCTTTGGGGGACCGATGGCCGCCCAAGGCGGTCCTCGGCACGGGGAAGCGATGGCACACATTGTTGAATTCAGATCCAACGCTGTGCGAGCAGAGCCGCAGACTGAGGCGGCGCAGGGCAGCGCGCAAATCATCATCTTTCCAGGCGTGCGCCGCGAGCGTCATACCGAGCAAGCGCCCAAATCGCGTCGGCGGGCGCCGCGCCCCAAGCGCGACACGCTCGAGCTGCCCGACTGAGCTTGCGGCCCTGCAGGCCGCACGCTGATGGCGGCGCAAGCCCTCGATCCGCGCGAACGGCGCGGTACCGGCTGCGCTCAGTAGGTGGTCCAGCGACGCAATCGCTCGGCGAGGCCGGCCGGCCACACCTTGGTTCGCGGCTCGCCCGGCTCCTGAGAGTTGGTGGTCTCGGTCAATTGCCAGCGCGCCGCGCGTTCGTGTCCGGCCACTGGCGCGCCGCTCGCGGCAGCCTGCTCCTCGCGGGCGCGGAAGAAGCCGACCGCAAGCCATGCGATCACGCCGACGATGGCGGCTTGCAGGAGAAAGCCCAGCCCGGCCGCAATACCCTCTAGCCCGAACAGGGCGACGAGAGCGGCACTGAATAGCCCACCGAACAACAGCGACGGCCACGTGATGAAGCGCGACGCCTCTGACGCGACTGGTGCCGGTTGCCCTGCCTTGCCGGTGCCGTTGCTCTTCTGCTTGGCGGCATTCTCCCGCTTGGCGGGCGGCGGATTTGGCGGCGCTGAACTGTCGGGCGCGGTCTTGTCAGCCCGCACGACCGGCGGAGTTGCGGGCGCATTCGGCGTGGTCTTCTCGGACGCAGGTGGCTGCTCCTGCGGGCCCTTCTCGGAGCTTGCGGCCTGTGGGCCTGGAGGAATCTGCGGTTTGGGGTTGATGGCCAGCAGCACGTGCAATTCGTTCGTGCGCCAACGGTAGCCGATGCCGAAGTCGATCGGTGGCGCGTTGGCCTTCTCGAACAGAGCCTTCAGCTTGGCCTGATAGTTCCCGCGAAACACCGGGATGGGCCCGACGTAGCGACCGAACGGGCGCACCTGCCATCCGCTCTGCTCGAAATATCTGAGCGGGATGCCGGTATCGTCCTGGACGACGGTGGCGCCGATCCCGAGCAGGAAATCGCGCACGATCGAGAAGCCCGGTGTGTGCAGAAGATAGGAGGCAGCCTTGATGAAGATGTCGCCGATCCCGAACTGCCGGCAAAACTGCAGGAAGCCGCTGCTCTGCACGCCTTTGTTGGAGAGGTCGGTCCTGAAGTAGTAGAGGGTCTGCTTCTTGCTGGTGTCGGGGCCGGAGAAGACGATTTTGACGCCGCGCGTGCCATCCTTTCCGTCGGCGGACGGCTCAACAGTTCCGTCCTGCTTGATGGTGACGAAGCTCACCTCGTGGATGGTCTTGCCGGTGCGAGCCAGGAAGACGTAGAGGATCGGCAAGGTGCCGCGCAGCTGACCCGAATTCAGGTCGGAGCCCATGTAGCTGGTGATGAAGTAGCTGCGGCTGAGCAGCGTGCTGATGGAGCGGCGGACGCTCTCCAGATTGCTTGCGAGAAAACGGGGGCGCAAAGCCAGCGCGTCAGGTTGCGGGCCAATCAGCTCGAGACCAGCCAGGATGTAGGTGGACGAGTTGGGGAGGAACGCGTCAGCATAAAGGAAGTCCGGGCCGCTGAAGAAGTAGTACGTCACCGGCCGCCGGGCGGTGACATTGGCGCGCGACCACGCCCGCACCTTCGACAACTGATACTGCTCGAGCCCAGCCCACACAGCGTTCATCAGCTGGGCGTGTTGTTGCCAGGCCGGGTCTTGGGTCAGCGGTGCCAGTGGAGAGCTTTGGGCGGGCGGCAGGCCGGCGATGAAGCGGGCTGTGTCGTTGGGCGAGGCTGTCTCGGCACTGTGCGCTGGAGACGCGGCAACAACGAACGCAGCCACACCCAGGGCGGCAACAGTCTTCAACAGCATGGGCATCGGGCAATCCAAACCATCATTGATCGCTGCGTCAACCCGGCGAGTGGGACGGCGAGAAGGTCCTCAGCGCTTGACCTGGGTGCAGTTTGACCGTTGGAGAAGTGCATCGGTCTGTGCCAGCCATGCAAGCCCGATGATAGGTGCCCGCACGACGATCAGGCCCTCGGTGGTCGGCGACGCAACCTGGGTATCGGCGGGGCTGGCACGGCGTTGCTGATGCGCAGCCTCGGCGCCGCCGCCTGCTACCAGCAGGAACGAGACCTCGCCGCCCTTCAGCAGATTGCCCGGCAGGACGTAAAAATTGTCGCCCTGCGGGGTGTGCAGCGACAGCGACCAGCCGGGCCCGGCGACCGCAGCGGTGAGGGCGATCGGGCCTCCGGTCAGCTCGTAGCGGCACATGGCATAGAGCATGTCGGGCGGAAGGTAGGGCAGGATCTGCCTGCCGGGCGCAGGCGGTGCCAGCACCACCATCTTGTTGAGCGGCAGGCTTGCGCGCAGCTGTTCAAAAGCATGGCCGGAGCCGAATACGGGTGCGGCAAACGTGGCACAGATGTGAATGACGCCGCCGAGCAGCGCGCCGGCCGCCAGCGTGCGCCAGCCGACCTTCCGCATCCATCTGGGCGGCCGGGGCCTCGGCAGCTTTTGCGCGTTCGGCATCGAGGGCAGGCGCAGTCTCATCGGCAAGCGGCCCTTTGTATCTCAGGCAGGGCCCTGGGCGCGTTGCTGTCGTGCACGCTGGCAGCAAAGCCTGCATCCTGTACTGTCAGCACCAACACGATCCTGCCGCTGCGCCCGCTGGGCAGCCAGTTGCCGGGCCTCGCATCGCGCGCCACCGAGATGGCGACGCGGCCGTTCGGCTCGCGCATGGCAGTATTGGTGTTGAAGGCGTGGCGCTCGGCGCCGTTCTGGATGAGTTTGCCTTGACCGTCGAAGACGGCAAGGCTCCACCACGCCGGCTCCTGCTCCGGCAAAAGCACCACGTAGTCGCAGGTGGAGCGGAGCCGCCGACCGTCGCCATCGGACTTGGCGCGGAAGGTCATTTCCAACGTCGACGAGATGGGAAGCAGCGTGTTTCTCACGGTGTGCGCGCGCGTGTAGGGGTCGGCGTCGGGGCGCCCGGCGGCGGTCCAGGCGACCCAAGCGCCATAGGTCCGCGTGGAGAAGCGCGAGCCGGCCTCGATCATGTACCACGCGCTGCCGAGGCCGCCGACGATGGCCAGGGCGGCAAAGACCATGAGGTTCAGCAGCATATTCGCGATAAGGCCCAAGCGTCGCTCCTCCTAGTGTCCTGATCGCGAAATTCGTCTCACTTTGCAGCGAGCGCGGTACGAATTTCGCGATCTGAAGGACACTAGCAAGATCATGAAGCTAGTGTGATTCAGATCGAGAAGTCCGCTCCCGACCCAAGCCCTGCGCGATGCGGCGGACTTCTCGATCATCACACTAGCCTTCCAAGCTCCAGCTCACGGCAGTATGCGCTTGGGGGCATTGGGGCCGTCGGCGCGCCGGCCGCTCTGCTTACCGGGTGGGGTGAGCTTTGGATCGCGCGCCGCAGGTGGTGAGACCGGCGGAGGCCCACCCTGGGGCGCAGGCGCGCTGACGGGTGTCGCCTGCGCACCGCTGGCGCGCAGCATGCTGTCCGCCAGCCGCTTCAGCGCTTCCCTGGTCTGATCGGGCATGATGGTCGATCGCTTCTGCGACGCCTGGGCGATCTGCGCCTGGGCGAGGCCCGGATCGGTGCGCTTGAGTTCGGCGATGCGTGCCTGTTCTGCCACCTGCACCGGGTGCGGCGGCAAGCCCTGGATCGGCGGGATGTTACGGTTGGTATGCGCCACCGACATGAAGGCGCGCCAAGCGGTGGCGGGCAGGCTGCCGCCGGTGACGCCTTGGCCGTTGAGCCACATCGGACGGAAGTCGTCGTGACCGACCCACACGCCCGTGACGAGGGCGCCCGTGAAGCCGATGAACCATGCGTCGCGCCAGCTGGAGCTGGTGCCGGTCTTGCCCACCGCATGGGTGAAGTCGAGGATGGCGCGCCGGCCCGTGCCCTCCTGCACCACCGCCAGCATCATCTGGTTCATCTGCTCGACGACCCGCGTGCTCACGACTTGCGGCGCCGGGGGCTCGTCCCGCTCGCGCGAGTAGACAAGCTCGCCCTTGGAGTTGAAGAGCTCGAGCACCGCATAGGGCCGGGACAGCTTGCCGCCGTTGGCAAAGACCGCGTAGGCGCTGGTGTGCTCGAGGGGCGTTATGCCCGTGTCGCCGAGCGCCATCGAGCAGGTTCGCCTGACGCCCGTCACGCCGAGGCGCTTCGTCATCTCGAGCACCTTGTCGCGCCCGACCTTTAAGGACAGGTCGGCCGCCGTCGTATTGAGCGAGAGCTTGAAGGCATCGGTGACGGTCAGCGCTCGGCCGGAGCCGCCGCCGCCGTTGTAATTCCTCGGCGACCAGTTGCCGCAACTGGCCGACGCATCGCGCACGATGGAGCGTGGGTTGTAGCCGTTCTCCAGTGCCGTGGCATAGACGTAGATCTTGAAGGAGGAGCCGGGTTGGCGGCGCGCGTGCGTTGCCCGGTTGAACTGGCTCTCACCGTAGTCGATGCCGCCGACGAGGGCGCGCACCGCCCCATCGGGCTCCATCGACACCAATGCGCCCGAGAACGGCGCGCCGCGCCGCGTCTGAGTGGAGCGCAACGTCGTCACCATTGCCTCCTGCGCCGCGCGCTGCATGTCGAGATCGATCGTCACGCGGGCGGTGAGAACGAACTGGCCCTTGCCCTCGGCGATGCGCTGAACCTCCTCGAACGCCCAATCCAGGAACCAGTCAGGGCTCTGCGACTGGCGCGGCTCGATGGTGCGCGCGGGATTGAGGCGTGCGGCATGCACCTGGCCCGCGCTCATATAGCCGGCCTCGACCAGGTTGGTCAGAACCTCGTTGGTGCGGGCGCGCGAGGCCGGCAGATTGACGTGCGGCGCAAAGCGGGTGGGGGCCTTGAACAGCCCCGCGATCAGCGCGCCCTCGGCCAGATTGATCTCGCGCACCGACTTGCCGAAATAGAACTGGGAGGCCGCCTCCACCCCGAACGCGCCGCCGCCGAGATACGCGCGATCGAGATACATCTTCAGGATCTGGAACTTGGTGAAGCGGAATTCGAGCAGGATGGCGAGAAACGCTTCCTTGATCTTGCGCGCGAGCGAGCGCTCGAACGACAGGAACAGGTTCTTGGCAAGCTGCTGGCTGATGGTGGAGCCGCCTTGGACCACGTCGTTGGCGCGTGCATTTTCAAACAGGGCGCGCGCCGTGCCGAACACGTCGACGCCGAAATGCTCGAAGAAGCGCCGATCCTCGGTGGCAAGCGTCGCCTTCACCAGGTGATCGGGGATCTCCTCGAGCTCGATGGCATCGTTGTGCAAGATGCCGCGTTGGCCGATCTCGGTGCCGTTCCGGTCTATGAACTTGACGGCATACCGGCCGGTAGCAATCTTGTTCTCGTCGAAGTCGTTGAGGGCGGGTATGGCGAGCACGTAGAGAACGGCGAGGCCGCCCACTCCGAGGGTGAGGGCTTCAGACAAGAGCTCGTTGAAGGCACGCTTCCAGCCGCTCAGGCGAAAGCGGGCAAAGAACGTAGAGAAGGCGTTGTATCGATCCTTCGCTTGCTCCCACGCCATAGCGATGCCGGAATCGATCCTGGCATCGAGGCCCAGCCAGTCGATCAGCCGCTTGCGGCGGCCAGCATTCTTGAACAGCCAGTCGTGCAAATCGCCGACCTCGCACTTATGTGCTGATCGCTCGTTGCGTCAGCATCACCGAAACGTACCGCTGCCGAGCGGCATCCGCCCGCAGCCGAGAATCACGGTCCAGTTCAGCGCCAATCTAGCATCGCGGCTGGCGGGTGCGCGAGAGCGACCATGCCGGCCTTTGCCCATGGGCTAGCGCCTCAGCGGTTGGTGAGCTTCAGCTCGATGCGGCGGTTGCGCCGCATCGCCTCCTCCGAGGCTCCTTCGTCGATGGGCTGGAACTCGCCATAGCCCGCCGCCACCAGCCGCTTCGGCGACACTCCGCGGCTGATCAGATACTTGACGACGGAGGTGGCGCGCGAGCTGGAGAGCTCCCAGTTGGAGGGGAACTGGAAGCTGGCGATGGGCCTGATATCGGTGTGGCCGTCGACCTGCAGCGCCCAGTCGATCTCGCGCGGAATCGAGCGCTCCAGCTCCATTATGGCGGTGGCGAGCTGGTCGATGGTGGCCAGGCCCTCGGCCGTCATGGTCGCCTGCCCGGATGGGAACAGCACCTCCGATTCGAAGACGAAGCGATCACCCACCACGCGGATGTCCTTGCGATCTCGCAGCAGTTCGCGCAAACGGCCGAAGAAATCGGAGCGGTAGCGCTGCAGCTCCTGCACCTGCTTGGCCAGTATGACGTTGAGGCGGGCGCCGAGGTCGGCGATGCGCGCCTGGCTCTCCTTGTCCTTGGCTTCGGCCGCGCCGATTGCCTCCTGCAAGGCCGCCATCTGCCGGCGCAGCTGAAGCAGCTGCTGGTTGAGCAGGTCGACCTTGGCCTGTGCCTCGGAGGACAGCGTGGTCTTGTCGGCCAGTTCCTTGCTGAGTGAGGCGATGCGGGCGTCCTTCTCACCGCCGGCGCCCGCAAGGCCCGAGAGGCGCTCGTTGTCGGACCTGAGGGTCGCAAAACTCGTCTGCAGGGCCGCCAGCTCGTCCTGCAAAGCCTTGCCCTGGCCCTTCTCCAGGCTCAGCAGATTGGTCAGCTCGGCGATCTGGCGCGTCAGCCTGCGCAGCACCGTGTCCTTGCCGGAGGACTCCTGGCTCACATAGAACTGGGCGACCATGAAGATGGAGAGCAGGAAGGTCACGACCAGCAGCAGCGTGGACAGCACGTCAACGTAGCCCGGCCAGAACAGCTCGTAGCTGCCTCCCGACCTGCGCGAGCGGGATAGGGCCATGGGCTAGCTTCTCCGTGGCACATTGGCGGCGAGTTCCTTGAGCACAGTCGCCACTTCGGATTGCTGGGCCGCCTGCTCGTCGACCCATTCGCGAACCACCTTCTGCTCGGCGCGCATCTGGCGCACGAGTTGATCGACGCCCTTGGCCAGCTCGCGCACCGCCTCCTCGGCGGGCGGAGCACCGTCCGCTGCCGCCCTCGGCAGGGCGCCGACCCGCTCGTTGAGATCGAGCACGGCACGGTGCATGTCGTGGATGGCGGCGTACAGCTGGCGGCTGGCGTAGTCGCTGGTCTGCGAGCCGCCGGGCGCGAGATCGGTTATGTGCGACAGCCATTCTTCGAGCTGATTGTAGAAGCGGGTCTGCGCGTGGCCTGCCTGCAGCTCGAGGAAACCCAACACCAGCGAGCCGCCGAGGCCGAGCAGCGATGAGGAAAATGCCGTACCCATGCCGCGCAGCGGCGCGGCGAGCCCGTTCTTCAGCTCGTCGAACACGGTGATGCTATCGGAGGCCCGGGTATCGATGGAGCTGATGGTTCGGCCAACCGAGGAAATAGTGTCGAGCAGGCCCCAGAAGGTACCGAGCAGGCCGAGAAAGACCAGGAGGCCCACGAGATAGCGTCCGGTGTCGCGCGTCTCATCGAGCCGCGAGCCGATCGAGTCCAGGATGGAGCGCATGGAAGTCGCCGACAGCGACAGGGAACCCGTGCGGTCACGCAGCATGGTGGCCATCGGCGCCAGCAGCACCGGGCGATGCGAGATGGCCAGGCCGGGATCGGCGATGCGGAAGGCGTTGACCCAGCGGATCTCGCGATAGAGCCGCAAGACCTGGGAAAAGGCGTAGCAGATGCCGGCAGCCAGCACGAACAAGATGAGGAAATTCAGCCCTGGGTTGGTCAGCATCGCTTCTAGCAGCTGGCGGGAGAGGATGGCTGCAAGCAATCCGACCAGCACCAGGAATACAAACATCCGCCACAGGTACATACCGGGGCTGGACAACGTCCGGTGCAGCGCCGGGGCGGACCGGTCCGGCGTTCGCGCTCTAGCCATACAAAACTCTCCAGGCCTCGTTTGAGGCCACATTAGCCAAAGACCGTGCCATCAGAAACGGGCAACTTTCCGGCGTCCAACGCGAAAAACGCTGCAGTTGCGGCATCAGACCGTGGGCGCAGTTTCCGCCAGCACGCCGAGCAGCAGCTTGTGAATGTGCGTGTTCCCGGCCACGACGCCGCCAGTCTTAACCACATTGCTGCTGCCGGCCACGTCCGTTACGTATCCACCCGCCTCCCGGACCAGCAGGGCGCCCCCGGCGATATCCCAGGGGCTCAGATCGTGCTCGACATAGCCGTCGAAGCGGCCTGCCGCCACCCAAGCCAGATCGATGCAGGCGCTGCCGGTGCGCCGGATGCCTGCGACCAGGCCCATCAGCGTCTTGCATTCGGCGAGAAAGCGCGGCTGGCCGTCGACGCGCCCCCGGTGGGGGATACCGATGGAGATGACGCTGTCGGACAGGGTTTTGCGCGCGGCCACCCTGAGGCGCCGGTTGTTCATGAAGGCACCCTGGCCCTTCTCCGCGCTGAACAGCTCGTCATGGATCGGATTGTAGGTGACGGCTGCGACGATCTCGCCCCCGCGCTCCAAGGCGATGGCGACGGCGAAAAGCGGTATGCCATGCAAAAAATTGCTGGTGCCGTCGAGCGGGTCGACGATCCAGCGGTGCGTCTTGTCGGGGCCCTCGACCGCGCCGCGCTCCTCCATCAGGAAGCCGTAACCGGGTCGCGCCCTGGACAGCTCTTTGTAGACTGTCTCTTCGGAGCGGTGATCGGCGCTGCTGGCAAAGTTTGCCGTTCCCTTCACGGAGACCTGCAGCTGCTCCAATTCGCCGAAGTCACGCACCAAGCCGCGGCCGGCCTTTCTGGCAGCGCCGATCATGACGTTCATCAGGGCTGAGGCCGGCATTGTTGCCCTCTGGCAGGCTCGAACGGGGGCTGACCCAGAGGGCCGGCCCAGTCGCGGGCGACCTAGCCCTGTTGGGCCGGGGAAAGCAAGGCCGCAAACATGCCTGCGACGCAGGCGATTGCTCGCCTGCGTCGCAGCCGGAACTCCGCCCGGAAGACGGTATGGCTAGTGCAGCGGAGGGAGCGTCTGCGCGCCTGCGCAATGGCGGATCTCGGCCACCATTCGCCCCCTGGCACTCGTGCCCCAACGCACCTCCACCACCTGGCCGGGCCGCAAGGGTGCCAGCCCCCAACGGCGGAGGGTGTCGGCATGGACGAAGCAGTCCGGCGCGTCGGGGCCTTCGGAGACGAAGCCGAAGCCCTTGAGGCAGTCGTACCATTTCACCGATGCCGTCACCCAATCGCTCTCGGCGCAGACCTTCTGACGCGTGCGCTGGGGCAACAAGGAGGGGTGAGTCGCGCCGCTCTGGTCCATGCTGATGATGCGCACGGCCTGCAAGCCCTTGGCCGTGCGGCGAACGAGCGCGTGGATGCGGGCGCCGTCGTAGGCGGTGCGATAGCCGGCGGCCTCGAGGCACGTGACGTGCACCAGAATGTCGGTCGGCTCGCCGTCGGCGGTGAGGAACCCGTAGCCCTTGGTCGCGTCGAAGAACTTCACGGTGCCAGCAAGCTCGAATAGGCCTTCGACCGGCGTGCACGCGCCAAAACTGGCCGATGTCGCAACGAGCTGTGTGCCGCGCACAGTGCGGAGCGAGCCGGCCTCCGCGACGTCCTCTCCAGCCGACGCTGGTCCGGAGGGAATTGCATCCGAACAGGGCGTGTTCTGCAGTTTCACCCCAAGGAGGGCTTCCAGCCGATGCGAAAGGTGCTCGGGATCGAGCCCTGCCTTGCGGAGCTCGAGATCGAGCCTCCCCTCGTCGAACCCTCGGATGAATTCGCAGGACTTGATCTCGGCCGGCACGTCGATCCGATTCTGCAATATCGTCATAGTTGCTCCCATTGCTTGGCCTTCAGACATTCGCCAGCGCCGCCACGAAATACGCCCAACTTCGGCAGCGACCGGCATCGCGAAAATGGCCGGCTAGGCTAGGTGCGGCTCGCTCATGCGCTGGAGCTCGAAGTCCTCCAGAAGCTCCCTCAGCCGCGAGCGGTATTTGGCAACGCTGGCCGGGGTCACGCGCAGGTCTTTGGCGATCTGCTGCTCGTCCCAGCCCTCCGCCGCATACCGGTGAAAGCCGCCGGCATAGGCTCGCAGCTTTCCCCGCAGTCTTTGGGAACCAACGAAGGTCAGGAACTGGGGCAAGCCCTGGCGCCGTTCCAGGAATTGCACGGCCGCCCGTTCGGTGAGGGCGAGAGGCGCATCGTCCTCCTCCTCCACGAGCGGCGGCACATCAGCCTCGCCCGAGCGGGCTTCCTTGTGCAGGGCAAGCACCGTCGTCCGACAGCAGCGGCAGAGGTAGTAGAACAACAGTATGTCTCCATCCCTGAAGACATAGCCGTTGGAACCCTCGGCGATCTTGCCGAGGGTCAGTGCAAGGATTTCTTCTCCGGTGGCGGTCTCGTTGCCGGTTCCGCCGAATACCCTCTGCTTGAATCTGTCGGCGTAAAGTGCCGACCTCTTCAGTAGTAGTCGCCGATCGTCTGGCGCAAGGCGGTCAAGATGCGACTGGAAACTCCAAGGCATAGTGCTACCCTCAACTGGTACGACAAATGCGACCAGAACGCTGAGCAACACAGCGGCACTGCGTAACGCTGAACAAAAACGGATAAGTCGGCCCCCGCTGACTTGCTCCGCGGCCCCGCTGAGCTCTTGGCCAAGTTAGTCTCCGAGGAATTGGGCAAGCCGGCGACGATTGCGGCTCGCGCGCGGCAATTGCGGGCGCTGTGTGGCAGTTATGTGTCGATACATCCTGAGCGGGCCCAGTGATTCCGGGTTGCACGGAATTTTGAACGCCGAGCGGCCAAAAAAATCTTGGCGATGGTTTGCGCGAGTGGTTGCTCCGTCTGCGCGGTAAGATTGCAGCCGGGGTGGCGGCTGGCCGCCACTCGACTATTGCGGCGCGCCGCCCCTCGACTATTGCGGCGCGCCGCCCCTCGCCGTCGCGACCCTGCGCGGCTTCCTTTTCGGTCCGTGCCATTTGGCACGAGCCAAGCCTGCAAACGGGCACAGGAATGAACCGAGCAGGCCGGCGGCGACAATGGCGTCGACGTTGGTGATGGTGTGCAGTAGCGCGGCCAGGAGACCGGTTGCCGCGAGCCCGGCGGCCAACCCGCAAAGATAGGACACCGCGCTCCTGGCTCTGCCGCGCTCGGACTGCCGCAGAAGGACATAGGGCGGCACCGCCGCCAGGAACCCAGCAAGGGAGAGAGCGATCCCGGGGGATACGTCCGCCACGAAACTCCACCAATAGCTGTGCACGGGACCAACTTTTCACTTGCATGCTAGCCGTCGAGCTAAGTGATTCGTTCCGCGAAAATGTGGAGCGCCAGCTGAAAATGGCTGGTCGCTGCAACTCTGGCTGCGCGCGAAGCGTCGACGAGCGGCGCCGGCAAAGCCTTGTCGGAACGCCGATTTCCGCGCCAGGACGCAGCCGTTCGCCGCGATCTTGCCGCATAGCGGGCGCCTAATCGTTTCGCCAACGTTAATGAGTTCCGGTCAGCCTGGGGGAAGGGTTCCTGCTGGCCGTATAGCTTGGCCGGCGATGCGCGAAGGGCACGAGCGCCGCGCGGCAGGGGGGACGACAGGTTTGAGGGAAATATACCAGGCGGTGATGGGCGCCATCTTGGTGTTCGCGACAGCGCTTTGCGCAGCCGCGCTTTCCCATGCCGCCGAGGCCACGCGCACGATCTCGCTTTACAACATCCACAACCAGCAGACGCTGGTCTCCACCTACAAGAAGGACGGCAAGTACGTCCCTGCCGAGATGCAGAAGGTCAACTGGATCCTGCGTGACTGGCGCAAGAACGAAGCCACCACCATGGATCCGGAACTGATCGATCTCTTGTGGGAGGTCCACAGCGAGCTGGGCTCCACGCAGCCGATCCACATCATCTCCGGCTACCGCTCGCGCGGCACCAACGAGCTGCTCAGAAAGACTGTCGGCGGACAGGCGAGAGAGAGCCGCCACATACTGGGCAAGGCTGCCGACGTGCATTTCCCGGACGTGCCCGTGAAGGCGCTGCGCTACTCGGCGCTGATCCGCGAGAAGGGCGGCGTCGGCTACTATCCAACCTCCGCCATCCCGTTCGTGCACATGGACATCGACCGGGTGCGCGCATGGCCCCGGCTGCCGCGCGCCGAGCTTGCGCTGCTGTTCCCCAAGGGCAGCTCGCAGCACGTCCCAAGTGACGGGGTGCCGCTCACCCGCGAGGATGTGCGTGTGGCCCGCGCAAACAACAAGGAGCTGGCCATGGAGATGGCGCAGTTCCACGATTTGCGCGCGCGGCCCATGCTGCCGATTCAGACGGCGTCGCTGGGCCCGTCCCTGCCGAAGCTGGTGGGCCCGCCCCAGCTTGTCGATCGGCGCACCATTGCCGGCACATACGCGAGCGAGGTGGATCGCGCCAAGCTCGCGGCGCTGGCTGGTGGCGACCCGAGGCCGCAGCTGCTGTGGCCGCCGGCTCCCGCCAGCCGCAAGCCCGGGACCGCCGTTGCAGCCCACGATCCTGCTGCACCCAAGCCCGTGCTCTACCGGGAGGGCCGCGTGGTGGCGGCGCCGGAATACGACGACGAGCACCCCGAGGAGCTGTCCTACCGGCCGTTCCCCATCGCACCGTTCCTCACCATCACCGCCTCGGCGGACGATCCGGCGCTTTCGGGCCTGGTTCATCCCGACCTGGCCAAGGTGCTCGAGACGTTGGGCCAAGAAAATGCGCCGCCCATGCGGCTGCGGCCAGGCGTGCACGCCGCCGAGCGGCTGTGGGCGCATCAGTTCAAGGGGGAGGCCGTGAACTTGTCGAGCCTCTTCCAGATCGAGGCACCGGGCCAAGTGCCGAGCCGCAAGGTGGCGACCCAGCCCCAGTAGGTTGCGTCAAGCGCAGCGTAGACGCGACATCACCTGGCGTCGTTCCAGCCCTACTCCGCCGCATCCATGACGTGCACCGGCGCGGCTGGCGCCTCGTCCAGCATGCCAAGCGCGTGCAAGTAGACGGCGAGCAGCGCCTCTTCTTCCTGCCGGTCGGCCTGGCTCTTCTTGCGCAGGCCCACGACCTTGCGCATGATCTTGACGTCGAACCCTAGCGCCTTGGCCTCCAGGTACTTGTCGCGGATATCGCCCGCGAGGGCCTTCTTCTCTTCCTCCAGCCGCTCGACCTGCTCGATCAGCTGGCGCAGTTGTTTCTGGCTCGACGCCTGCAGCGTTGTCATGACCTACCCCCACTGAAACAATCGGTGACACGTTTTGTGCGATTGACGGCGGGTGCTTTCCCTCTCCCACCGTGGTGCGACGCTAGCCGCACCCCATTGGGGCATCAAGGTTCGGCTGGCGCCCATCCAGAGCTTTTTTGCTAGGATTTCAGGGCTGTTGTTCGACTGGGCGTCGCATGTGCTCTTTGGCGCACGCCACTTCCGCAGGGATAAAGCCGATGGCACCTCGCCAATCGCTCAAGGTGACGACACCGGACGGACTGACCGTCTCCGCGCACGTCACCGGCGCAACCAATGGGCCCGAGGTGGTGCTCATTCATGGGCTCTTTCAGAGCCATCTCTCGTGGGCGAAGCAGGTGGAGAGCGCGCTCGCCGACGAGTTTCGGCTTGTCACCTACGACCTTCGCGGCCACGGCGCGTCCGATGCGCCACTCGACCGTGCTTATTATGCGAGCCCGGAGCGCTTCGCCGACGAGCTCGAGGCGGTCATGGCGGCGGCCGAGCTCACGCGACCGGTGCTGGTCGGCTGGTCGTACGGCGCGCGGGTGATTGCCGACTACCTCATCAAGCACGGCACGGCGAATATCGCCGCCATCAACCTGGTTGCGGCGGTGCTCAGTCCGAACCCGGATCACTTCGGCGCCGGCATTGCCCATCTGGCGCGGGCCCGCGACGACGATCTCGCAACCTCCCTTGCGGGCACGCGGGCGTTCCTGCGCGCATGTTTCGCCAAGCCGCCGCCGCAGGACGAGTTCGAGACCATGCTCGCATACAACGCGCTTGTTCCCGTCAAGGTGCGCCAGGCGCTGCGCCGGGACGGCAGCGACGCGGCCGAGGTGCAGCGCGTGCTCAAATCGGTGGACGTGCCGGTGCTGATCACGCACGGCGAGCGTGACCTGCTGCCCAAGGCCGACCTTGCGCGGTGGCTCGCCACCCTCATCCCCGGCAGTGCGCTCTCCATATACGAGGGGATCGGTCACTCACCCTTCTTCGAGGAACCGCAGCGCTTCAATCGAGAGCTCGCGGCCTTCGTGCGCAAGGCGCATGCGGTGCGCTGAACTTTTCAGCATTGCTCCGGGTTCGTCTGCTCAGTCGGTAGGCATGTGCCCTGGCAAGAGCAGGAATGCCCTCCGATCCGAGACGGCTGTGCCCTGACATTGCGCGATTTTCCCTGTGCTGCCGGGTGGCACGGCGGTTGCTCTTTTTCAACCAATCCGTCGCCGGCCGCACGGGGCGTCGCCCCGAGCGCCGACTGCATTTGCACAAGTCGTAGAAGGGGTGCAGGCCATGAGTTTCGACAACCCGTTTGACGCCGGGCGGGCTCTCAGCAGGGGCGGTTGCGCCTGCGGTAAGCATGCAACTCAGGCCGAGCACGACAGCGCCGCCTCTTCCGACGAGCGCCTGGCGCGGGTGGTGCAGTCGGCCGTGGTGCGGGCGCTGTTCCCCGAGGACCAGAGCCGCCGCGCGTTTCTGCGCGCGGTCGGCGCTTCGACGGCGCTGGCGGCCATCTCGCAATTCTTCCCGCTCGGGACCGCCATTGAGGCGTTCGCTCAGGCCGCTCCTCTCGAGAAGAAGGATCTGAAGGTCGGGTTCATTCCGATCACCTGTGCCACGCCCATCATCATGGCCCACCCGATGGGCTTCTACACCAAGCACGGCCTCAACGTCGAGGTGGTGAAGACCGCGGGCTGGGCGGTGATCCGCGACAAGACGCTGAACAAGGAATACGACGCCGCCCACATGCTCTCGCCGATGCCGCTCGCGATCACGCTGGGCGCCGGCTCCACTCCGATCCCCTACACGATGCCAGCCGTGGAGAACATCAACGGCCAAGCCATCACGCTAAGCGTCAAGCACAAGGACAAGCGCGACCCGAAAGCGTGGAAGGGCTTCAAGTTCGCGGTGCCGTTCGACTACTCGATGCACAACTATCTCTTCCGCTACTACGTGGCCGAGCACGGCATCGACCCCGACACCGACATTCAGATCCGCGCTGTGCCGCCGCCGGAAATGGTCGCCAACCTGCGCGCCGACAACATCGACGGCTTCCTGGCGCCCGATCCGGTGAACCAGCGTGCCGTCTACGACGGCGTGGGGTTCATCCACATTCTGTCGAAGGACATCTGGGATCGCCATCCCTGCTGCGCGTTCGCTGCGTCCAGGGAGTTTGTCACCACGACTCCCAATACCTACGCGGCGCTGCTCAAGGCGATCATCGACGCCACGGCATTTGCCGCCAAGCCCGAGGACTACATCAAGAGCTTCGCCATCAAGCGCGCGGCCTGAGCGGCGAGCGACCGGAGCATCGCAGATGTGGCTCAGCTTGCGCGCCGGTCTCGTCTCGCTCCTCATCCTGGGGGCGTTCATCGGCATTTGGCACATCGCCACCGCGGGCACGGGTACCGCGGTCAAGATGGACCCCGAGTACGCCAAGCTGATGGGGATCACCGCCACGCAGGGCAAGTCGGCGATGCCTGGCCCTGCCGATGTCGGCGCCAAGATCTGGCAGCACCTGCGCGACCCGTTCTACGACAAGGGCACCAATGACAAGGGGATCGGCATTCAGCTCGCCTACTCCATCGCGCGCGTGCTGGCGGGCTATCTGCTGGCGGTGGCGGTGGCGATCCCGATCGGGTTTCTGATCGGCATGTCGCCACTGATGAGCCGCGCGCTCGATCCTTTCATCCAGGTGCTGAAACCCATCTCGCCGCTCGCCTGGATGCCGCTCGCCCTCTACACCATCCGCGACTTCGGCATCTCGGCGATCTTCGTGATCTTCATCTGCTCGGTGTGGCCGATGCTGATCAACACCGCGTTCGGCGTCGCCTCGGTGCGCCGCGAATGGTTGAATGTCGCCAAGACCCTGGAGATGGGCCCCGGGCGCACGGCCTGGCGGGTGATCCTGCCCGCGGCCGCCCCCACCATCTTCACGGGCATGCGCATCTCGATCGGCATCGCCTGGCTGGTGATCGTGGCGGCCGAGATGCTCGTTGGCGGCACCGGCATCGGCTACTTCGTGTGGAACGAGTGGAACAACCTCTCCATCACCAACGTCATCACCGCCATCCTGTTCATCGGCGTTGTCGGCATGCTTCTGGACCAGCTGATGGCGCGGCTGCAGGCCATGGTGGCCTATGCGGATTAGCAGCCGAGAGCGCCGACCGGCTTCCCCTCCCCCTTGTGGGGAGGGGCTAGGGGTGGGGGGAACCTCGAAGGGTGACCTCGCATTGTCCCCCCCTCCCTGTCCCTCCCCCACAAGGGGGAGGGGACGCTGCAGCACCGTTGGCGCTCCGGGGCGAACCGATGAGCAAGGCGTTCATCAGCGTCGAGGGGCTGACGCGGCGCTTCCCCGAGCCGTCGGGCTCAGGCGAGCTTACCGTGTTCGAGGACCTGTGGTTCGGGGTGGAGGAGGGCGAGTTCGCCTGCGTGATCGGCCACTCGGGCTGCGGCAAGTCGACGATCCTGAACATCCTGGCCGGCCTCGACGCACCCAGCGCCGGCCACATCATCGCCGCCGGCAAGCATGTCGAAGGCCCGAGCCTCGAGCGCGCCGTGATCTTCCAGGGTCACGCGCTGATGCCGTGGCTCTCCGCGCTCGGCAACGTCGAGCTGGCGGTGTCCTCGCGCCATCCCGACTGGTCGCGCAGCCGCATCCGCGAGCATGCCATGAAGTACCTGGCGCTGGTGCATCTCGACGGCTCCGAGATGAAGAAGCCGGCGCAGCTGTCGGGCGGCATGAAGCAGCGCGTCGGCATCGCCCGCGCACTCGCCATCGAGCCCCGCATGCTGCTGATGGACGAGCCGTTCTCCGCACTCGATGCCCTGACCAGGGGCTCGCTGCAGGACGAGGTGATCGCCATTCGCAACGCCACGCGCCAGACCGTGTTCATGATCACGCACGACGTCGACGAGGCGCTGCTGCTAGCCGACAAGATCCTGCTGATGACCAACGGCCCCAAGGCCTGGGTGGCGGAGATCGTGGAGAACACGCTGCCCAAGGAGCGCTCGCGCGTCGAGCTGCACAAGCACCCCAACTACTATCCCCTGCGCAACCACCTGATCGAGTTCCTGGTCACCCGCTCGCGCGAGCTGGCGCTGCATCCCGAGGCGCGCCCCGCCGACCGCAATCCGCCCGTCATCCGTCCAACCGCAACGTCGATTACCCATGCAACGACGCCCTCTCACGCCCAACCGCCCGGGCAGGCGCCGGCGATCCACCTCGCCAGCGCCCGCGTTTCCGCGGCGTAAGCTGATCGGCGAGAAGGGCGCGCCCGCCCCCGAGCCGCCGTTGCGCTCGACCGCGCGGGCGCCCGCCAACCGTTTCGTGTTCACGCAAACCGCAACCAAGGGAGCAACCCCCATGCGACGCGAAGAGCTGACCGAGAAGATCCTCGACATCAAGCGCGAGAAGGGCTGGACCTGGAAGCAGATCTGCGACGAGATCGGCGGCATGTCGCCGGTGCTGATCGTGGGCGCGCTGCTGGGCCAGATGAAGCTCGTCAAGCCGCTGGCCAAGAAGGCCGCCGCACTGTTCGGCCTCTCGCCGACTGAGGAGCGCATGCTGAACGAGGTGCCCTACCGCGGCACGCAGATGCCGCCCACCGACCCGCTGATCTACCGCTTCTACGAGCTGGTGATGGTGAACGGCCCGGCGTGGAAGGCGCTGATCGAGGAGGAGTTCGGCGACGGCATCATGTCGGCCATCGACTTCAACATGGAGATCGAGCGCGAGCCCAATGCCAAGGGCGACCGCGTGAAGATCACCATGTCCGGCAAGTTCCTGCCCTACAAGTACTACGGCAACGAGCAGGGCATCCAGGACTACGGCCTCAAGGAGGCCTGATCTGCGGCGCGCCAACGAGCCGGGTGTCGCAGCAGCTGACGTGAGGCGACGTCGGGCGCGGCCGGGCTATGCCGCCTGCCCGACGGCATCGAGCGGCGCCTGCGGGGGATAGGCCCTTGCCGGGGCATGATCGGCCGCTTCGGCAATGTGCGCCATCAGAAGGCGCCGGCGGGCGCTCAGCTCATCTTTCTTGGCGGCGGTCCCCTCCCCGCCCGGTGCTCTCACCAGGGCGCTGAACTCGATATTGAGCTCCCTCAACTGCGTGCGTAGCAAGCCGATATCTTTGCGGCGCATGGTCGGCATCTCCCTCGTGGCCCGCACCAATATGATTCGTATCACCAGAAAACGACGATGCTTGGGCAGGGGCTGCGCCGTTGTTTGTCTGGCCAGTACAATATACGAACGAAGCCGGCAGACGATGGCGGCAGCGGTGCCGGTTACCACATTTTTTTGCTGCGGCGCGGAAGCGCAGGCTTTTGTTCTGGGATGACAGAAGTGTGACGCCGCCATGTGGCGTCAGCGCTATCGCGGTGCAATGACAGGCCTCAGAGCTTCGGCCACAGCACCATCTGCGTGCAGCGGAACTGAGCAATTGGCTTGGTCGCACCCTGCGGCATGACGGTCGCGTCCCACACCTGCGTCGTGCGGCCCTGGTGCAGGGGCTTTGCGACACAGACGATGACGCCCTCGCGCGCCGAGCCGAAGAAGTTGCTCTTGAGCTCGATGGTGGTGAAGCCGGTGGCGCCGTCGGGCAGGCTGCGGACCGTGCCGTAGCCGCAGCAGGTGTCGGCCAGCGTCACCACTGCGCCAGCGTGCAGGTAGCCGTTCCAGGCGCCCAGCGCCTTGCGTGCCGTCACCTGGGCGACGACCTCCTGCGGCTCGACCTTGAGGAAGGTGAACCCGAGGAGGCCCGGCAGGTAGTCGGCGCCGGCCGCGTTCCATTCCTCGAGGGTGCGCGGGATTTTGATGTCCATGCTGTGTCCGGTGGTTGGTGGTAAATCCCGTTAGCGGTCACTTGCCGGCGGGCGGCACGATCTTCATCACGAACGATGTCGGTTTCTCGGTGGGTCCGAACGGGCCGGGCACCTTGTTCTTCACCGCCGGGATGCTCCTGAGATAGGCGACAATGGCTTGCGTGTCCTGCGGCGTCAGGCCGGCGAGCGCGCGCCAGGGCATGATCGGAGCCAGCACGCGACCGTCAGGCCGCACCCCCTTCTTGAGGGCGGCGACAATCTGCTTGTCCGTCCACCGGCCGAGCCCGGTTTCCTTGTCCGGCGTCAGGTTGGGCCCATGGAACACGCCAAGACCTGGTATCTCGAAGCCGACCTCGGAGCCCGCCAGATACCGCGTCATGTCCGGCTTGCCAAAGAAGTAGCCCGGCGTGTGGCAGTCGTTGCAGCCGCCCAGGTTCGCCAGATATTTGCCGCGCGCGATCTGCGTCGCCTTGGCCTTTGCTTTCGCGTTGGCCTGCGGCTTGGCCTTTGCCTTCGCTTTGGATTCTGGCCTCCGCAGACGGTGACAGTGACGCCGCCGGAACAAGAGCGAAAACGGCAAGGGCAACAATTGCCGCCAGGCGGCCCGAACGCACGAACATGACAGTCTTCCTCCCGAGTTTGCATGCTTGATGGCACGACTTAAGCTCAGGATAAGGCAGGATGATCAGCGGTCAATGCCGGTGGGGCTTGGCCTGCGCGAAGGCCGCCTTGGCCTCGCCGCTCGCCTCTTTCTGGTGCTTGGCCTGCCACTCTTTGTAGGGCATGCCGTAGATGATCTCGCGCGCCCCCTCCTTGCTGAGCTCCAAACCCTTGCCGGAGGCCGCCTCCTGGTACCAGTTGGCGAGACAGTTGCGGCAGAAGCCGGCGAGGTTCATGAGATCGATATTCTGCACGTCGGTGCGGGTGCGCAGATGCTCCACGAGGCGGCGGAAGGCGGCGGCCTCGAGCTCAGTCTCGAGCGTCTTGTCGAGCTTGGTCATGTTTCCGTCTCCATGCTTTGGCGCCCTGGCGCCCTTCGCATTCGCGTTGCAGGGTACGCTCCTGCGCCCCGGCGCAGCATCCGGCAAGAACTGTTCGAGGATACGGCAAAGCCGCTCGCTCCAGGCCACTTGCCCAGCCTCGCTGCGGATCAGGTCCTGCCGGATCTCGACGATGGCACTGGCAAGGCCGCGCTGCTCGCCGTGCTGCCAGAGGCAGTCGCCCTCGAGCCTGCCGGCATAGGGCTCGTTCTCGCCGACAATGAGGTCGCCCTCCGCATGAAAGCTGTCAAGGAGGGGCCTGGCCAGGCGCCCGTCGCCATCCCAAAGCACGCCGACATGCCAAGGCCGGGAGAACTCTTTCCAGCTCTCCGTGAAGGAGTGGACCGAGAGCAGCAGGGGCTCCACCCCGGTTGCCAGGCACTGGTCGATCATGGCGCTGATGGCGCGGTGATAAGGCTCGTAGTAGAGACGGGCGCGCTTGTCGCGCTCGGCAGCATCGAGCTTGCGGTTGCCCGGTATCACCGCCCCGTCGGAGAGACGCATGATGAGGGTGGGATCGTCGCGGCCCCGGTTCGGGTCGATCAGCAGGCGCGAATAGCGCGTCATCGCCGCGGGCACCCCAAGCTCGGCCGCCAAGGCCCGCACGATGGACGCAACCCCGATGTCGTAGGCGATGTGGCGCTCGAGCTGGGCCGCCGGCAGCCCCAGGGTGCCATATTCGGGGGGCAGGAGATTGGCGGCGTGATCGCAAACGATGATGAGGCCACGGTCGGCGCGCCCGGGCAAGACGACGTAGCTGTCTTCTTCCCGCGGGGCGATCGAGGGTTCCCCCGGTAGCTGGTCCGCCATGCCCGCAACGTTCATGGCGCAACTATAGCGAGGGCAATTCCACCCTGTCATCCTTGACGCTGGCGTTTGCCCACGTGCAAATGCTCGGCAGATTTGCGCAAATTCGCGGCAGAACCGGAACGAATGGACGTCGACGACCGACAGGCCGGCGCGCGCGCCAAGCTGGAGGCGCTGTACGATGCCGCCGTCGCCGCGGCCCACCCCCGAGCCTGCCTGCCGCCGCACCTGCCGCCGGTGCCCGAGGATGGCCGCTTGATAGTGGTGGGCGCCGGAAAGGCAGCCGCTGCCATGGCCGCGGTTGCAGAGCGGCATTATCGCGCCGGCGGCATGCTCGACCGTGTCACCGGCTTCACCACGGCGCCGCATGGCACGCTCGAGGCCTTGCCTGGGGAGATGCCTCGGATCATCGGCATCCGTTCGGCACGCCACCCGACGCCCGATGCCGGCAGCGTCGAGGCGGCGGAGCGTTCTCTCGCTCTGGTCGCCGCAGCCACCGCCAATGATCTGGTGCTGGTGCTTCTCTCGGGCGGTGCCTCCGCGCTGTGGGCGGCCCCCGCGGCCGGCCTCGACATCGCCGCCAAGACTGCATTGACGCGCGGGCTGCTGAAATGCGGCGCCGACATCTACGAGATGAACACGGTGCGGCGGCATATCTCGCGCATTAAAGGCGGGCGGCTCAGGAAGGCGACGCGCGCGCCGATGCTGACACTTGCGATCTCCGATGTGCCGCGCGACGACCCGGCTACCATCGGCTCCGGTCCCACCGTGCCGGACCCGACCACGCTTGCCGACGCGCGCGACGTGCTCGCGCGCCGGGGCCCACGCATGCAAGCGCTGGGGCTCGATGTCCCGCCGGTGGTGGCGTCGATCCTCACCGATCCGGCCAACGAGACGCCGAAGCCCGACGATTCCGCCTTCGCCAGCGCCGAGTATCGCATTATTGCCACGCCGGCGGCGGCGCTCGAGGCGGCAGCGGCCGTCGCAAGGCAGGCGGGCTATGACGTCGTCAAGCTGGGCGACAGCATCACGGGGGAGGCGCGGGAGGTGGCGCTGGCGCACGTCAAGCTCGCAATCGAGGCGAAGGCCTCAGGACGCCGGGTAGCGATTCTGAGCGGCGGCGAGCTCGAGGTTACGGTGCGCAACGCCAGCGGGCGCGGCGGCAGGTCACAGGAGTATGCGCTGGCGCTGGCAATTGCCATCGCCGGCATGCAAGGCATATCAGCCGTAGCGGCCGATACCGACGGCATCGATGGCGGCGAAGGCCGGGTGACTGACCCAGCCGGAGCCGTGGTGGATGGCCGCACGGCGGCCGGTTCGCGCCATGCGGAGGCCCAAAAGTCCCTCGACAACAACGACGCGACGGCTTTCTTCGAGGCCGCTGGGGGGTTAATCGTGCGGGGGCCGACCCATACCAATGTCAACGACTTCCGTGCCATTCTAGTCGACCCGTGAAACTGACCGCCCCACCATCCAGGCCGCTCAGCCGGACCCAATCCGCAGCCTTGCTTCTGGCTACGGCCCTGGCGACGCTGCTCTTGGATTCCGGGCCGGCGGCGGCCGACCTCAAGTTGTGCAATACCACCACCAGCCGCATCGGCGTCGCCATCGGCTACCGCGATCCCAGCGGTTGGACGACGGAGGGCTGGTGGACGCTGGCGGCGCAGACCTGCGAGACGCTCTACAAGGGTCCCCTGACCAGCCGGTACTGGTATGTTCATGCTATCGACTATGATCGCGGCGGCGAGTGGGCGGGGCAGTCCTTCATGTGCACGAAAGAAAAGGCGTTTACGATAAGGGGCGTTGACTGCTCTGGCGGGGCCAAGCGCACGGGTTTTTTCGAGGTGGACGCGCAAGGGGCCAACGATTGGACCATCCGCCTGACCGATCCGAGCGAAGGGGGCGCAAAACTGAAATGAGACGCAGCCGGCGCGTGAAGATCGTCGCCACGCTTGGTCCTGCGTCGTACGCCCCCGAGATGATCGCGCGGCTCTTCGAGGCGGGCGTCGACGTCTTCCGCATCAACATGAGCCACTCCTCGTTCGATGTGGTGAAAAAGCTGCATGCCGCCGTGCGCACGGCGGAGGCCACCTTCAGCCGGCCGATCGGCATTCTCGCCGATTTGCAAGGTCCCAAGTTCCGCGTGGGCGAAATCGGTGGCGGCAGCGCCAGCCTGGCCGAGGGCGCCACCTTGCGCTTCGACACCACCGAGAGCCCCGGCTCGCCCGATCGCGTGTTTCTGCCGCACCCGCAGATCTTCGAGGCTGTCGAGCCCGGGCACACCCTGCTCTTGGACGACGGCAAGATCCGCATGACGGTGACGGAGAAGAGCGCCACGCGTATCGATGCCAAGGTGTTGGTGGCGGGCACGCTCTCGAGCCGCAAGGGCATCAGCCTGCCCGATACCGTGCTGCCCGTCGGGCCGCTCACCGAGAAGGACAAGAAGGACCTCGACTACGCGCTGCGGCTCGGCGTCGACTGGGTGGCGCTGTCGTTCGTCCAGCGCGGCGAGGACATGCGGCTCGCCCGCCAGATCGTCGGCCAGGGCGCGGCGCTGATGGCCAAGATCGAGAAGCCGGCGGCGATCACCGATCTCGACGCGATCGTGGCGGCCTCCGACGGCCTGATGGTGGCGCGCGGCGATCTCGGCGTCGAGTTGCCGGTCGAGCGCGTGCCGGGCCTGCAGAAGCAGATCGTGGGCAAGGCGCGCGCCGCCGGCAAGCCGGTGGTGGTGGCAACCCAGATGCTGGAGAGCATGATCGCTTCGCCCGTTCCCACGCGGGCCGAGGTGTCGGACGTGGCAACCGCCGTGTTCGACGGAGCGGACGCCATCATGCTGTCGGCGGAGTTGGCGGTCGGCAAGTACCCGATCGAGGCGATCCGCATGATGGACCGTATCGCCACCGAGGTGCAGAACGATCCCAACTACAACGCCATCGTGCACGCGACGCGCACGCCGCCGCAGGAGACGGCAGCCGACGCCATCGCCGCCGCCGCCCACACCGTCGCCGACACGATGCGGCTCGCCGCCATCATCTGCTACACGGCCACGGGCTCCACCGCGCTCAGGGTGGCGCGCGAGCGCCCGGGACTGCCCGTCATCGGGCTGTCGCCGGTAGTGGCGACGGGGCGCAGGCTGGCCATGGTGTGGGGCGTGCACTGCGTGCTGACGAGCGACCCTGAGAACCAGGCGGCTATGGTGCGCAAGGCGTGCCGCATCGCCTTCGACGAGGGCTTCGCCAGGGCCGGCGAGGGCGTGATCATCGTCGCCGGCGTGCCGCTGGGATCGCCCGGCACCACCAACATGGTGCGCATCGCCTACCTCGACGACGCGGGCAATCCGGTGGCCGAGGGGGTGTGAGGCGCACGCCGACAAACGCCCCATCCTGCATCCATGCAGAAGCCTCTCCCGTCCAGCGCACTTGCGCACGCCGCTTCGCGGCCGCTCACCGCGATCGGCTTCATGTGCCTCGCCTGGGTGCTGTTCGCGGGCCTCGACACCACTGCCAAGTATCTCGGCACCACCACCAACCTGCCGACCGCGCAAGTGGTATGGATGCGTTTTCTCAGCCAGCTCACCGCCATGGTGGTGACGCTGGGCCTGGTGGCGCTGCCGAGCCTGCTAAGGACGCGCAAGCTCAAGACGCAGATTGCTCGCTCGTTCCTGATGCTGGGCTCCACGTTGTTCAACTTTCTGGCGCTCAAGCACCTCCGCCTCGACCAGACCACCACCATCGGCTTCCTCACCCCGCTCACCGTGGCCGTGCTGGCCGGGCCGCTGCTTGGCGAGTGGATCGGCTGGCGGCGCGCCATTGCCGTGCTGGTGGGCTTCGGCGGCATCCTCCTGGCCGTGCGGCCGGGGTTCGTGCAGGTGCATCCCGCCGTGCTGCTCGCGATGTGCAGCATGCTGTGCTACGCGGTGTTCAGCATTGTCACGCGCTATCTTGCGGCCTTCGACCGTGCCGAGGTGACGCTGTTCTATTCGCTGTTCGCCGGCACGGTGGTGATGGCGCCGCTGGCGCTGGCCGATTGGGTGTGG
Source organism: uncultured Alphaproteobacteria bacterium (assembly GCA_963832445.1). GTDB lineage: Bacteria > Pseudomonadota > Alphaproteobacteria > Rhizobiales > Hyphomicrobiaceae > AWTP1-13. Next base: position 161,176 of record CAWHUM010000007.1, on the reverse strand, counting down.
CCTGAGAGCCCGTTCATCTGGACGCTGCTGCTGTCGATGGGGCTATGGGGAGGGCTCGGCCACTACTTGTTCATTCTGGCGCATCGCCATGCGCCCGCTTCCGTGGTGGCGCCGTTCCTCTACATCTCGCTCCTCACCCACTCCACGGCGGGCTTCCTGGTGTTCGGTCAGGTGCCCGACCAGTGGACGCTCGCCGGCGCTGGTGTCGTGATCCTGTCGGGCCTCTACCTGCTGCACCGCGAGCGGACGACCGCGCGGGCGGCTGCGGTCGCCATGACGACGGAGGCCGCGCCGCAGCGGTGAGAGAGCGGCGACGCTAGTCGTGCTACATGGTATTGGCCGTCCACGGTCGATGATATTTGAGTAGTTCAATGCCCGAGATAAGCCGGTTTTTCGGCATCGTGATTGCGATGTACCACAGAGATCATCCGCCTCCGCACTTCCACGCTTACTATGGGGAGCATGAAGCCAAATTCTCGATTGAAACTGGCAAGGTCATCGAAGGGCGCCTGCCTCGTAGAGCAAGGTCGCTTGTGCAACAATGGTACCGGCTCCACATTGACGAGTTGAAGGCCGCGTGGCAGGCAGTACAGGCACGTGTGCCGCCGCATAGGATCGACCCACTGGAGTAGAACATGCTCGCGCGTGTAATCGATGCTCGTCATGCTGGTGGCTATCGCGTGTGGCTCAGGTTTGCGGATGGCCTTTCCGGTGAAATTGACCTCGAGCGCGAGCTGTGGGGTCCGGTGTTCGTTCCGTTGAGGGAGGTTGCCGAGTTCGCAAAGCTTCGCGTAGAGCCCGATCTGGGAACCATTGTCTGGCCCAACGGTGCGGATTTTGCGCCGGAGTTCCTGCATGATGAGCTCGAGGCTGCGCTGGCGTCGAGCAAGACGGCTGCTGAATAGTAGCTCGCACCCATCACGCCGAGGGTTTGAGCTTGAACCTTTGAATCTTGCCGGTCTGGGTCTTGGGCAGCGCGGCGACGAACATCACCGAGCGCGGGTACTTGTAGGGCGCGATTGTTGCCTTGACGTGGTCCTGCAGCGCCCTGATGCAGGCCTCGTCGGCGGCGAAGCCTTCGCGCAGCACCACGTGCGCCTGCACGATCTGCCCGCGCTCCACGTCCGCTGCGCCGACCACGGCGCACTCGGCCACCGCGGCGTGGGAGAGCAGCGCCGCCTCCACCTCGGGGCCGGCGATGTTGTAGCCGGACGAGATGATCATGTCGTCGGCGCGGGCGGCGAAGTGGAAGGTGCCGTCCTTGTCGCGCACGAAGTCGTCGCCGGTGAGGTTCCAGCCGTCGCGCACGTATTTCGTCTGGCGGTCGTCGGCGAGGTAGCGGCAACCCGTGGGCCCGCGCACGGCGAGGTGGCCGATGGTGCCGTCGGGCACGTCTTCCATGTCGTCGTCGACGATTTTGGCCTCGTAGCCGGCGACGGGCTTGCCGGTGGCACCGGCTTTCGCATCGCCCAGCCGGTTGGTGATGAAGATGTGCAAGAGCTCGGTGGAGCCGATGCCGTCGAGAATCGGCTTGCCGGTCTTCCGCGTCCAGTCCTCGAACACGGGCGCGGGCAGGGTTTCGCCGGCGGAGACGGCCATCCTGAGCGAGGAGAGATCGGCGCCGGCGTCCATGGCCGCCATCATGGCGCGGTAGGCGGTGGGCGAGGTGAAGCTGATGGTGGCTTTGTAGGTCTCGATGATCTCGATCATGTTGGCGGGCGAGGCGTTCTCGAGCAGGGTCGCCGTAGCGCCGAAGCGCAGGGGGAAGATCGCGAGCCCTCCAAGGCCGAAGGTGAAGGCCAGCGGCGGCGAGCCGACGAACACGTCGTCGGGCGTCACGCCCAGCACCTCGCGGGCGTAGCCGTCGGCGATGATCAGCAGGTCGCGGTGGAAATGCATGGTGCCCTTGGGCTCGCCGGTCGTGCCGCTGGTAAAGCCCAGCAGCGCCACGTCGTCGCGCCCGGTCCTGACGGCGTCGAATTTGACGGACTTGCTGAGCGCCACGCGGTCGAGCTCGGCGTCGTGATTGGCGGTGCCGTCGAAGTTGATGACCTTCTTGAGGAAGCGGCTGTCCTTGGCGCAGGCGACGATCTCATCCGCAATGCGGCTGTCGGTGAGCGCCAGCGACACCTGCGCCTTGTCGACGATCTTGGCGAGCTCGCCGGCGCGCAGGAGCGGCATGGTGTTGACGGCGACGGCGCCGGCCTTGGTGACGGCGAGCCAGGCCGCCACCATCGCCGGGTTGTTGCCGGAGCGCAGCAGCACGCGGTGGCCGGGCTTCACGCCGAAGTCTTCCACCAGCGCGTGGGCGAGCCGGTTGGACCAGTCGGTCAGCTCCTTGTAGGTGCGGCGGCGGCCGTTGCCGATCAGCGCCGTGTTGTCGCCGAAGCCCTTCTCGACCAGGCGGTCGGTCAGCTCGACCGCGGCGTTGAGGTGCTCGGGATACTGGAACTCGGGGCGATCGAGCAGCAGGTCGGGCCACAGCTCGGCGAGGGGCAGGTTGTCGCGCGCGAAGGTGTCGACATGCGCGCTGGGGCCGAGGCCGGCGGCGCCCTTGGGAGCTGACTGGCGCTCGCGCGTGAACATTCTGGTGAACATGGGTGGCCTCCAAAATCCCCCTCTCCCCGCTCGCGGGAGAGGGCCGGGGTGAGGGGCGGAAGCTCGCTCCTACCCCGGCGTGTGCTGCTGCCCCTCACCCTAACCCTCTCCCCGTAAGGACGGGGAGAGGGAATGTCGTCACCCCCGCGGCTTATCCAGTTGGAAGGTCAGGTGCGCCTGCACGGTCGGCCACTCCGCCGCGGTGATGGAGTAGACGCAAGTGTCGCGCAGGGTGCCGTCGGGCATCTTCTGGTGGCTGCGCAGAATGCCGTCGAGCTTGGCGCCCAGCCGCTCGATGCCGCGCCGGCTCTGGTGATTGAAGAAGTGCGTGCGGAATTCCACGGCGATGCACTCGAGCCCCTCGAAGGCGTGGGTGAGCAGCAGCAGCTTGGCCTCGGTGTTGAGCGGCGTGCGCTGCACGCTCCGGCCGTACCAGGTGGAGCCGATCTCCACGCGCTTGTTGGCGGCGTCGATGTTCATGTAGGTGGTCATGCCGACGCACTTGCCCGAGGGCAGCGCGATGACGGCGAACGGCAGCATGGAGCCCTTGGCCTGCAGGTTGAGGCGGCGGTCGATCTCGGCGGCCATCTTCTCAGGCTCGGGGATGAACGTGTACCAGAGCCGCCATAACTCGCCGTCGAGCACGGCTTCCACCAGGTCGCCCTGGTGGTGGTGGGCGAGCGGCTCGAGGCGCACATGCGTGCCGCGCAGGGTGACGGGCTGGGGCCAGGTGGTCATGTCTATGTCTCGCCTCCGGAGATGGAAATGGCTTGGCCGGTGATCGCCTGGGCGCCGGGTGAGCACAGCCACAGCACGGTGTCGGCGACTTCCGCCGGCGTCACGAAGCGGCCCTGCGGGTTGTTCTTCTGCAGCGTGGCGGCGGCGGAGTCGCGGCCGCGGCCGGTCTTGGCGGTTATGTTGGCGAGTGAGGCTTCCAGCAGCGGCGTCTCGACGTAGCCGGGGCAGACGGCGTTGACGGTGGTGCCCGTGGGCGCCAGCTCGGCCGCCAGCGCGCGCGTCAGGCCGACTACCCCATGCTTGGAGGCGCAGTAGGCTGCGATGTAGGCGTAGCCCTTGAGGCCCGCGGTGGAGGCGACGAACACGATGCGCCCCTGGCTGCCTTTGCGTGTCACGTCGGGCAGCGCCGCGCGGGCGGTGAGGAAGGAGCCCGTCAGGTTCACGTCCAGCATGCGCTGCCAGTGCGCGAGGTCGATACGGCCGAAGGGCGCGCTCTCGGCGGCACCGGCGTTGGCGATCAGGATATCGATGGGCCCATGAGCTTGCCGTGCCGCCTTCACCATGGCTTCGGTATCGGCCTCCTTGGTCACGTCGGCGACGATGGCGGTCGCCTTCGGCAGCTCGCGCGCCACTTCCTGCAGCGGCACGATGCGGCGCCCGACGAGCGAGACGGCAGCGCCGGCTCCGGCAAGCGTGCGCGCGATGGCCGCGCCGATGCCCGTGCCGCCGCCCGTGATCAGCGCGTGCTTGCCGTCGAGGGCGCCCATCACACCTTCTCCGTGATCGCCTCGGCGCGCGCGGCGAGCCGGTAGAGCTGGTCGCGCCCGGCGAGATAAGGCTTGGGCCACGCAGCGCCCGTGTAGCCCGCCCGCGCGGCGGCGTGCAAGGTCCAGTAGGGGTCGGCCAGATGCGGGCGGGCGAGGCAGACGAGATCAGCGCGACCGGCCATCAGGATCGAGTTGACGTGGTCGGGCTCGTAGATGTTGCCGACCGCCATGGTGGCGATGCCGACCTCGTTGCGGATGCGGTCGGAGAACGGCGTCTGGAACATGCGGCCATAGACGGGGCGCGCATCGATCGAGGTTTGGCCGGCCGACACGTCGACGATGTCGACGCCCTCCGCCTTGAGGATGCGGGCGATGGCGACCGCCTCCATGGGCGTGATGCCGCGATCCCCCACCCAGTCGTTGGCGGAGATGCGCACCGAGATGGGCTTCGCCGCCGGCCACACCGCACGGACGGCGCGGAAGATCTCGAGCGGGAAGCGCAGGCGGTTCTCGACCGCGCCGCCGTAGTCATCGGTGCGGCGGTTGGTGACCGGCGTGATGAAGGCGGACAAGAGATAGCCGTGGGCGCAGTGCAGCTCCAGCATGTCGAAGCCGGCGCGTTCGCCCATCTCGGCGGCGCGCACGAACTCGGCTTTCACGTTCTCCATATCGGCGAGGCTCATCTGGCGCGGCACCTGGTTCTGCGGCGACCACGCGACCGGTGACGGCGCCAGGATCTCCCAATTGCCGCGCTTGAGCGGCGCGTCCATCTCCTCCCAGCCGAGCTGGGTCGAGCCCTTGGGGCCGGAGTGCCCGAGCTGGAGCGCCACCTTGGCCTCGGTCTCGGCGTGGATGAAATCGACGATGCGCTTCCAGGCCGTCTCGTGCTCGGGCGCGTACATGCCGGTGCAACCCGGCGTGATGCGCGCTTGAGGCGAGACGCAGGTCATCTCTGTGACGACCAGCCCGGCGCCGCCCTTGGCCCGCTCGGCCAGATGCACCAGGTGCCAGTCGGTCGGCGTGCCGCCGACGGCTTTGTACTGCGCCATCGGCGAGACAACGACGCGGTTTTCGAGCCGCATGTCGCGCAGGCGGAACGGGGTGAACATCGGCGGGCGGGCGGCGTTGGGCTTGGCTCCGGTGGTCTCAGCCTCGAACCATTTTTCCGCGCCCTCCAGCCAGACCTTGTCGCGCTGGCGTAGGTTCTCATGGGAGATGCGCTGCGAGCGCGTGAGCAGCGAGTAGTTGAACTGCACCGGATCGAGGTGGAGATAGCGCTCCACCTCCTCGAACCACTCGGTGGAGTTGCGCGCCGCGCTCTGCAGGCGCAGCACCTCGGTGCGCCGCTCGTCCTCGTAGCGGCGGAAGGCGTCGGCCATGGTCGGCTCGGTCTTGAGGTAGCCCGCAAGCGCGATGGCGCTTTCGAGCGCCAGCTTGGTGCCTGAGCCGACGGAGAAGTGCGCAGTTGCCGCCGCATCGCCCATCAGCACGATATTGTCGTGGCTCCAGGTCTCGCACAGGACGCGGTTGAAATTGAGCCAGGCCGAGCCTCGCAGGTGGCGCGCGTTGGTCATCAGCTTGTTGCCGCCGAGGTTCGCAGCGAAGATCCCCTCGCACGCCGCGATCGTCTCGTCCTGGGTCATGCGATCGAACCCCGCCCTGCGCCAGGTGTCCTCCGAGCATTCGACGATGAAGGTCGCCGTCTCGGGCTCGAACTGGTAGGCGTGCACCCAGATCCAGCCGTGCTCGGTCTCCTCGAAGATGAAGGTGAAGGCGTCGTCGAACTTGGCATGCGTGCCGAGCCAGATGTATTTGCAGGCGCGCACGTCGATGTCGGGCTTGAACACGTGGGCGAGGCTCGAGCGCACCCTGGAGTTGACGCCGTCGGCACCGACGATCAGGTCATAGCCCTTGTAGGGCTCGAGGCTGTCGAACTCGGTCTCGAACTGCAGCGTGATGCCCAGCGCCTTGGCGCGGTCCTGCAGGATGTTGAGCAGCCGCTTGCGGCCGATGCCGGAGAAGCCGTGGCCCGAGGAGCGCATCACGGCGCCGCGATAATGCACGGCGATGTCGTCCCAGTAGACGAAGCCGCGGCGGATCTCCTCGGCGCTGACGGGGTCGGCAGCGGTGAGATTCGCCAGCGTCTCATCCGACAGCACCACGCCCCAGCCGAAGGTGTCGTAGGGCCGGTTGCGCTCCACCACGACGATGTCGTGGGCGGGATCGCGCAGCTTCATGAGGATCGCGAAATAGAGGCCGGCGGGTCCGCCGCCCAGACAAGCCACGCGCATGCTGCGTCTCGGTGTTCCTGATCGATGTGTGGGGTCACAATAGCACGTAAGAAGCGTGCCCCAGGACGGAGGCCGCTTCAAGCGCGGGAGGACACTGAGCGATGCAGGCTTGCGCGTTCGATAGGCGTCATTCGAGCGCCGCTTGCGCTTTGCGTGCAGGCGGAAGCACTAGTGCGAGCGGCATGACTACCGCACATGGCCTGAAACGGAGGCTGGGAGCGTCGCACACGCGCTCGCTAAAGGGATCCAACAACCGCCGCTCGCGCAATGCCAGTGCAGCTCCGCGTCACGGAGCACCTTTCTTCCGCCAGCTAATCTATCCGTTAGCTGTCGCTTCCTAACTCCTGAAAACCTTGGGAAATTCAAAATTAACCGTGCTGCTCCATTCTCACTCGTGGTGGGGTGCTGATGATTCGTGGACAGCGGAAACCTGGCGAGAGCGGTTGGACCAACTCGCCGTGGGGTTTGCAGATCGACTGACCACAACTCGATGCCCCTGCCACGGGTCCTTTCGGTGATGGCATGGGGCAACACGCCATGGTTGGTCGCAAACACATGTGGGTTGGCGTTCTGCTGGCAGCCTTCACGTCGCCGATTGCGGCAGACGAGTTGCAAGCGCTCAAGAACAAGTATCGCCGGCCCGCGGAAATCCCCTTTCCCGCCGGCAATGCTTACACTCCGGAAAAGGCTGCGCTGGGCAAGGCGCTCTACTATGAACCGCGCCTCTCGGGTGCCGAGAACATGACGTGCGCCTCCTGCCACAATCCGTCCTTCGGCTGGGAATCACCCAACAAGACGGCGGTGGGGGCGCAGAACACGCGGCTTGCGAGGCAAGCGCCAACAATTCTCAACCTCGCCTGGGCGCATCCCTTCTTCTGGGACGGGCGCGCCGACAGCGCAGAGGAGCAGGCCAAGGGGCCCATCGAGGCACCGGTGGAGATGAACCTGCCGCTGCCCGTGGCCGTCAAGCGCCTCTCCAGGATCCCCGAATACAAGGCCTGGTTCGCGAAGGTGTTTCCCGACAAAGGCATCACGCCCGATACCATCGTTGCGGCCATCGCCACTTACGAGCGCACCGTAGTCGCCAGCTACGCACCGTTCGATGCCTGGGTCGACGGCGACGACAAGGCGATATCGGAGAGTGCCAAGCGCGGGTTCGTCCTGTTCAACGGCAAGGCCAAATGCGCCGGCTGTCACACCGGCTGGAACTTCACCGACCACAAGTTCCACGACATCGGCACCACCGTGACCGACATCGGCCGCGGCAAGCTCGAGCCGAACAATCCGTTGGCGCAGTACGCGTTCAAGACGCCGACGCTGCGCGACACCGCGCAACGCGCCCCCTACATGCATGCCGGCCAGCAGGACACCCTGCAAGACGTCATGGTGCACTACGTAGTGGGTGGCATCGACCGGCCCTCACGCTCGCCGCTGATGCAGCCGACCCAGCTGAACCAGCAGGAAGTCGATGACGTCGTCGAGTTCCTGAAGTCGCTCACCGGGTCGAAGCAGGTGGTGACGCTCCCCGTGTTACCGAACTGAGAGGACGACATGCGCATCCTTCATCGCATGCTGGTGGCCTTTGGCTGCGTGGTGTTTGTGGGCATCGTGCAGAGTGCCGGGACCTTGCTCAGCGTGCAGACGCTGACCGGGAAGCTCGATCACGCCACGACCAATCCTCTGGTGCAGGTGGACGCTGCGCGCAGCGTCTGGGAAGCCTTCGGGCAGGCCCAAGCCGAGCTTGCCGCCACATTGGAGGGCATTCGCTACCGTTCCAGCGCCGACGCGATGAAAGGCTTCAATGCGCACATGGCGGTGCTGGATGCGGAGCTCGCCAAGCTGAAGTCGGCTCAGCCCTCGGCACACATGGTGGCCAGCACGGGCAGCGCCGAGAAGCTGATCAATCAATGGCGGCAGGGCGCGCTGACGCTGATCGGCGAGCGGCCGGCGACCTCGATTCCGGCTCCGCACGTGATGGAAAAGCTGCAGAGCGGCATCAGGACCGGTTTGCTCGACCTCGTCGAGCTGGCGCGCAAGGACGCGGAGCTGACCAGAGCCGAGATTCGCAGCCAGGTCGTCTGGACCGGGCGGCTCCTGATTGTGGTGGCGGTGCTAGCCTGCTTGATCGGCATCGGCGTGGCAGTGGCAGCTGCCATCTCGCTCACCCGCCCGCTGGTGCGGCTGCAGGCACGGATGCACGACCTGATGAACGGCGACATCGCAAGCCCCGTCATGTACCAGGATCGGCGCGACGAGATCGGCGCCATTGCACAAACTGTCGAGTTCGTGAAGACCAAGCTGGTCGAGCGCGATCGCCTCCAGGAGGAGGCGGCCAACGCAGCACGCGCCGCCGAAGTCACCCGCCGCCAAGCAGAGGTAAGGGCGATCGAGGGCGAACGTGCGCTGGTCTCGGAGTCGATCGGCGCCGGCCTGGCCAGGCTCGCGGCCAAGGATCTCGGCTATCGCATGACCGACGACATGCCCGAGGCCTACCGCAAGCTGCAGCAGAACTTCAATGCGGCGCTCGAGGAAATCGAGGCGGCCCTGCAGGGGGTGAGGGACAGCACGCAGCTGATGCATGCGGGTACGGCGGAAATCGCTTCGGCCTCCGGCGATCTCTCACGGCGCACGGAACAGCAGGCCACGCGTCTGGAAGAAACGGCAGCCGCGCTCGACAAGATCACCGCGACGGTCCGCAAAGCGGCAGAGGGGGCCACGCACGCGCGCGCGGTGGTCGCCAACGCCAAGGCCGACGCCGAAGCGGGCGGCGAGGTGGTGCGCAAGGCGGTCGAGGCCATGGGCAACATCGAAAAATCGTCGCGGCAGATCGGCCAGATCATCGGCGTGATCGACGAGATCGCTTTCCAGACCAACCTGCTGGCGCTCAATGCCGGGGTGGAAGCGGCGCGCGCAGGAGACGCTGGCCGCGGCTTCGCGGTTGTGGCCTCCGAGGTGCGTGGGCTGGCCCAGCGCTCGGCTGAGGCCGCCAAGGAGATCAAGAGCCTGATCACGACCTCGACGGCTCAGGTCGGCAGCGGCGTCGGGCTGGTGGCGGAAACCGGCGCGGCGCTCGAGCGGCTGGCGGCCAAGGTGGCCGAGATCAACGCGGTGGTGCTCGAGATCGCCTCGGGCGCGGAGGGCCAGGCAGTCGATCTGAAGGAGGTCAATGCGGCCGTCAGCGAGCTGGACAAGGGCACGCAGCAGAATGCCGCTATGGCCGAGCAGGCCACGGCCGTGAGCCACTCGCTCTCCGAGCAGAGCGATCAGCTGACCAGCCTGATCGGGCAGTTCCAGGTCAGCAGCATGAAGCAGGCGCGTCGCACGGCGGCAGAGGCAAAGCCGGTTCGCCGTTCGCCAACGCGAGCCGATACGACGACGGCCCAGGCGCACGCGCACCAGCGCCAGCTGAGGACCCCGAGCAGGAACGGCTCGGCGCTGCGCAAGCCCCAACCTGACGCTGAACCGGAAGGCTGGCGGGATTTCTGAGCGGGACGCGTTGGTACGCCACCGCGCTCGATTGGGCAGCGGTGCGACGACGGCCGAGTCACCAACTGCTGGTCCCCGATAGTCTCGCCCCGGCGCGCGCGCCAGGGCTCGGCTTCCGGGAAGACGGGTGCGCGGGAAGCGTGCCCGAGTTGGCCTGCGCCTTCAAGCCTGGCGGCCGTTAAGCTGGCGCGGGCGGGGCCCGCCGTGTAGGTTCGTGGGGATTGCAAAACGCCCGCGGGGTGTGGTGCCGCGGGGTGGTGTCGGGGGTGCGTATTGGTTGCGAGGGGAAGTGATGCTTAGGCCATTTTTGGCAGTGGCCCTCCTGCTGTTTGCCTGCGCCGGGGGCGCATTCGCCCAGAGCCAGGAAGACTGCGTGCAGGAGCGCGACCGCGACCTGCAGGTCATCGGCTGCAGCTTCATCATCCGCAACAATCCGCGTGCGGCGTGGGCCTACAACAACCGCGGCAACGCCTACCTCGCCAAGGGCGAGTTCGAGCCCGCGATCGCCGACTACAGCAAGCAGATCGAGCTCGATCCGCGCTACGTCAATGCCTATCGCGCGCGCGGCAACGCCTATCTCGCCAAGGGCGACTACGAGCGGGCGATCGCCGACTACGGCAAGCAGATCGCGCGCAACCCCAAGCACCCCGACGCCTACAACGACCGCGGGCGCGCGCATCAGCGCAAGCGCGAGTTCGACAAGGCGATCGCCGATTTCACCAAGCAAGTCGCCATCGTGCCGCGCCACGCGCATGCCTACAACAACCGCGGCAACGCCTACTTCGACAAGGGCGACTACGAGCGGGCGATCGCCGACTTCACCAAGCAGATCGAGATCAACCCGAACGATCCCGACGCCTACAACGGCCGCGGCACCGCCTACCACCAGAAGCGCGACTTCGATCAGGCAATTGCCGACTATTCAAAGCAGGTCGAGGTGGTCGTGCGCCACCTGCATGCCTATCGCAACCGCGGCAACGCCTACTACGACAAGGGCGACTTCGAGCGCGCCATCTCCGACTACACGCGCCAGCTCGACTTCAACCCGAGGGATGTCGATGCCTACAACGACCGCGGCCGCGCTTTTGCCGCCAAGGGCATGCACGAGCTGGCGATCGCCGACTACACGCGCCAGATCGAGATCGTGCCGCGGCACGCGCACGCCCACAACAACCGCGGCAACGCCTACCTCGCCAAGGGCGATCTCGATCGCGCCATTGCCGACTACACGGTGCAGATCGAGCTCGACCCGCGCCACGCGTTTGCCTTGCGCAACCGGGGCAACGCCTATTTCGACAAGGGCGACTACCAGCGCGCCATCGCCGACCACACGCGGCAGATCGAGCTCACGCCCAAGCACATCGATGCCTATAACGACCGCGGCCGCGCATATGCGGCCCTGCGTCAGGACGACCGGGCCATCGCCGACTATACGCAGCAGATCGAGGTCGATCCCAAGCACCCGCATGCCTACAACAACCGCGGCAATCTCTATTTCGCAAAGGGCGACTACGACCGGGCGATCGCCGACTACACGCAGCAGATCGCCATTGTCCCCAGGCACGCCCACGCCTATCGCAACCGCGGCAACGCCTATCGCGCCAAGGGCGACCGCGACGGCGCCATTGCCGACTATACGAAGCAGATCGAGATCGACCCCAAGCAGCCGCTGGCCTTCATGAGCCGGGGCTATGCCCGCTTCCATCGCGGCGAGTTCAACGACGCCGCCGCCGATCTGTTGCGCGCCATCGAGCTCAGGGACGACCCCTACCCGATGCTGTTCCGCTTCCTCGCCAGGGCGCGGGCCGGAGAATCCGCAGGCCCCGAGCTCGAGCTGCACGCCTCCCGCCTCAAGACCAAGGCCTGGCCCTATGCGGCAATCGAGCTGCTGGCCGGCAAGCGCGCCCCCGACGCCACGCTGCCGGCCGCGGTCAAGCCCGAGGAAATCTGCGAGGCGCACTTCTATATCGGCCAGTGGCACATCCTGCGCGGCGACAAGGACGCCGCCACCCAGTCCCTGCAGATCGCGGCCGACACCTGCCCGAGAACGTTCATCGAGCACGAGGGGGCGGAGGCCGAGCTGAAGCGGCTCAAGCAGTAGTGTGAGATCGTTCTAGGTGGGAGCCCTTCGGCTTCTGCAGACGCGCGAATCTCGCTCTCAATTTCCGAGGTCCAGAGCAGAATTCACACTTCAGCCGCTACGTCGACACAGATTCTAGGTGCTTCATTCAGAAGCGATCCTGCTCGAGCCAGGTCGTGTACCCGACACTGCACGCCCGCACCGGCCACCGCGGTCGATCTGGCTCCAAGAGCAGACTCCACGATGACCGGCCGGCGACGGTGCATCTGTGCCACAGCCGGTCCTTGCGGCCAGACGCATTCATGCTCGGTGACGCAGCGCATCACGGGCGCGTTGCTCGACCGGCTGACCCATCACGTCCACATCCTCGAGATGAACGGCGACAGCTACCGTCTCGCCCACTCCAAGCGCCGCTCACGCCGATCTCGAGCAGACGCTACCCCGGACGGCACGTCTCGGATTGAAGCGTGAGAGCAAGAAGGCCCTCGATATCGGGGGCCTTCTTGCTCGGTGTTGCGATTGGCCTGAAGCGCTACATGTGCAAGGCTTGCGTGCGCACTTTCAATGCGCTGACCGGCACGCCGCTGGCCTGCAGAAGCGTGAGAAGTGGCTCGAGTATGCCCGCGCCATTGTCGATGGGCTGAGCCTGAGGAAGGCAGCAAAGCGCGCCGGCGTCCATCTTGAGACATCGTTTCGTTGGCGTCACCGCTTCCTGGCGACTTCCAAGAGTGCCAAGCAAGGGCCGTCAGCGGCATCGTCGAGGCCGATGAGACCTTTGTCCTCAAGTCGGCGAAGGGCTCCAAGCGGCTCGTCGGTCGAGCGCCGAGAAAGCGCGGTGGCAAGGCGAAAAAGGGAGGGCTATCGACCGAGGAGCACGACTGCGTCCTGATCGCGCGCGACCGCAGCGGTGCCACCACTGACCATGTGCTCCCCGATCTTCAGGCCCCCACGTCCGCTGCCCGCCTGGCGCCAGTCGTTGCCAAGGATGCCGTGCTCGTTAGCGACGGACGCGACGCCTACGGCGCCTTCGCCCATGCCGAGAACATCCTGCACATCCCGATCATCACCAGCCGCGGTGAGCACGCCTACAAGGGCTTCCACATTCAGAACGTCAATGCCTATGCCAGCCGCCTGAAGCATTGGCTGCGACCCTTCAAGGGCGTCGCTTCGGGGTATCTGCCGAGCTACCTCGGCTGGCGCCGCGCCATCGAGCGGCTCGGCGAAAACTTCACCGCAGAACGCTGCCTGCAGATCGCCTATCGTTGTGCCTCAACATGAAAGCCGAACAGAGCCTCCTGCTCTTAGTGCTTTGCGCGAGCGCGGCGCTGCTTGCCCTCCCCCACCAACACCGGGCGCGAGCGTAGCTCGGGGCGCTCGTCTCAAACGAGCCCCTTAACTGCCCTGGTATACTAATTGTATGCTCCCTGGTGCTATTGTGACTTCACACCCTTGGCCTTCTTCTGGTTGACACCCTTGGCTTTCTTCTTGTTGAGCGATTGAAGATTAAGTTGGTCCTGTTGACTAAGGTCCGTCAGGCCCTGGTTCTTCGCAGGAGGCTTCTGCGTCTTAGTTTTTTTCTCCTCCGCCTCCGCGCCTGGAGAGCCTTGCGGCAGCAGTGCAATTGAGAGAGCCACTGCGATTCCAAATGCCAACATCCGGTTCATAACATTCCTCCGTGTCCGGCTGCGTCCCGTCGTTGGTCGCAGAGACGGTGAAAAGTTCAGTAAAGCACTGGTAGGCAACTACCGCCGCGACCTCGATCGCACGCCGCCCCCAGATCCAACTGATGCGTCGGATCGTTTTGTAGGCGCAGTCTTTTGCTTGGTGTCTTTCGCCTTCCCCTTCTTGGTGTTTTTCGCTTTCGCGGTCTCGGCAGCAGCATTAGCAGTCTGCGCGTTTATGATTGATACGTCGCTCGCGCGTGCCGTCGGCGCGGAAACAATCAACGCGAGCGAGAGTGCGAGAACAGATCCTGGCCGAGTCATCACCGATCTCCCCGTATCGTGCCACCAAATCCCAAACCTACCACCAGGTCAGCGCAAAATGTGGAAGACGCCGGTGCAGAAGGCCCGAAAGCGATGACCGATCCAAACAGAACGACAATTCTTTTCATGACAATTTTCCTCGCTTTAAAGTCTCAGGAGCGCCTGTCGGCGGGGGGCCGTAGAATTCTTCGAAGATCGTACGCGGGATGCTTCCCATCCCGATCCTCTCGCGGCGAAGGCGAAGGGCTTCACGGTGTTCCAGCTCCTCAAAGCGTCTGGCGGCGGCCACCGCCCGGCCGTACTCGGCTGGCAGCCGACGGAGCATTGCGAAGGTTGTGGAACCGGCCGTGACCAGGCGCCGCTTGAGCAAATCCGAGAAGATCCCACGCGTGCTCGGCAGGGGGCTGGATCTAGTCGCCATGGCGCTCTTCCATCTCAATGCGCCAGCCTAACCCCGCCGCGACGGCGGCGCGTCTCCCGATCGGGGTACTCGGTCAAATGTTCTGCAAGAGGATCGGATCAGCCGGCGAGGGGGCTCGCGTACGCGGCGACGAGCTTGACGAGGTCGGCCTGGCGGGTGGTGCCGGTCTTGGCGAACAGGCGCTTCAGGTGGGTCTTGACCGTGGCCTCGGCGATGCCCAGGGCTATCACCTCCGGAGCTGGGTAGTGCCTCAGTTTGAAATCTGGTGACCTATCAACTAAGCGTTTCTATTCCTCTCGGCGTCCGTCTTTCTCGCATCCTGCATGATCTTCCTTGACGTGGGGGCTTCTTGGTCGAAGCCGCTGAACTCGACTTAGTCGCGTGTTTTGCGCTCGATGACCAGGATGCATTTACGTCATCCTCCAAACGTGCCTGTAGATTTGGTGGAGAAGTGGAGGCGTCGAACACCCCCACGATATGCCGCCTTCACCGATTCATGCTGTCACCTACTATGAATGACAAAGGATGGCTGATATTTTTGCCCCTTTCTCGCATCCTGCTTGATAGGGGTCGGCTTATTGGTAGGAGCCGCTGAACTCGACTTAGGCGCGGTTTTTGCGTTCGGCCCTGACCTGGACTTTCCTTCAGCGGTCGTGATGTTGCCAACGGTGGCCATTGCCAGTGCAGTCGTTGCTGCAATGAACAGTACGTAGAGCCTTGTGCGGGGGTTTGTGGGGCTGGCGCGTACCATCGACTTTTCTCCATCCAAGTTGCAACAATGAGAGAGTGCTACCAACTAGCGCTCGGGTAACGACGCCGCGTCCCCCGATCGGGTACTCGGTCAAATGTTCTGAATGAGGATCGGATCAGCCGGCGAGGGGGCTCGCGTACGCGGCCACGAGCTTGACGAGATCGGCCTGGCGGGTGGTGCCGGTTTTGGCGAACAGGCGCTTCAGGTGCGTTTTGACCGTGCCTTCGGCGATGCCCAGCGCCTCCGCCGTCTCCGGCACGCCGCCGACCTCGACGATGCCGAGCAACACACGCAGCTCGCTCGGCGTCAGCCCGAACGTCTTGGCTACGACTTCCGGCGGCGAGGGGGTCTCCAGCGCCGCCTTGTGCACGAACAGAGCCGCCACCGCCGCATAGTTGGTGCCCGCCCGGCGGCGCGCGCCGGAGGTGAGAGGCAGCACGTGGGCCACGTAGCGCTCACCCTCGCGTGAGGTGAGCGGCACGGCGATGCCCTTGACGCCGATGGCCGCATCGCCGCTGCCGGCGGCGGCGAAGACCTCGCGCAGCATCAGGTCCGACTGAGGGTCGCCAGCCACCAGGCGCCCTCCCGCTGCACGCAGGAAGTCGCCTGCGGCGAGCATGGCGTGCCCCGCGGCATTGGCATGGACGATGCGGCCGCCCGCGTCCACCAGCAGCATGCCGGCGCTGAGGCCGTCGAGCGCGTCGGCGAAGGTCGCCGCTTCGGCCGTCTTGGTGTCGATCACCCTGCCGATCAGCACCGCGCGGCGAACATGCGGGACGAGCAGCCGCATGCGCCGGCGCGTTTCCTCGTCGGCGACGCCATGGCGCTCGTGGCGGAAGACGCCGAACATGGCGGCGCTGGTGACCGACTTGTCGAGCAGGGCGCTCACGAAATCCACCAGGCCTTGCGGCCGCGCCCACTCCTTGTACATGCGCGTGTCGAGGAACTCGTCGTAGGGGATGAGATCCGCGGTGGCGACCGGCTTGCCGATCTCGGCGAAGTAGTGGGCGGTCGTGGCCGGATCGAGCTTGACGTACTTCTCGAAATAGAGCCGCGTGTAATGCGGCTCGATACCGCCATCCTCGTAGAGGGCGTTGCCGCTCTTGCCGGCGGCATCCTTCCAGAACAGTGTGGCCGCCTGGCCGCCGACGAAGTCCCGGGCCTTGCCGAGAACACCGGCCCAAAGCGTCGCGTCGAGCGCCGCGTCGTAGATATCGCCGATCAGCGAAGACAGCCGTTCATCATCTCGCATGGCGCCACCAACAAATTAAGTGCCTGGACCACGACATTATCTGTTCAAGGATATAAGGCCAACCGAGCAGACAATAAGGCAGGGTTACGTCGGCAACCAGCGGCCGGTTGCGACGTCCGCCGTTCTTGTCTGTGCAGGCTTGCGGTCGAATATGGCCGCCAGCCGAACGAAGGGCCCCGCGGTGTGTGAGCTTTTTGCGAAGTGCCTTGCGCCCGGCAGGTTCGGTCACGGTCGACCAGCTCTCGACTTTTGTCGCAGAAACCGGGGGGCGAGGTCGCGAACGTAAGCAGCGCAGCGTTCAACAGCACTGACGATCAGACTGTAAATTTGTTCCGCTTGGGGTCACAACCGGCAGCTCGTCCAGCGAACACACTACATCCGCTCCGTGGCCTGCAACGGACGTACGCCCCAACTCCATGATCGCAAGTCTGGGTACACGACTGAGGCGGCTTGGCGCAGACGTCATCTGCGGTGCCCAATCTCGCGGCGCCGCGATCTGCGCTATTTGGATGGGTCGCCCAGGCCGAATCTCGGCGACCCACCAACATTTCGGCGCCCTTTTCGTGCTATGCGGCCGTGCTATCAAGGCCTGCCGCTCGGACCGGATAGAGAAACCGGGAAGGAGACATGGGCGCAGATACGAGTGCGCAAGCAGCAAGCCTCCCGCACGCCGTGCGCGAGCGGATGGTGGCGGTGGTGGCGCGGAACGAGCGCAGCTTCTGGCTGGGGCTCGCCTGCGCGGCCGTGCTGCACATGGCCTTGCTCGTCGGCGTGGTGCGCAATCCGCCAAAGCAGATGGGGGAGGCGAGCGGGCGCCCGGACGGCATCAGCGTCGAGCTGATCGACAAGGCCGACCTCGAGGCCAAGAACACGTTTGCCGAGGACGGGGGCGCGGCCAATCCCGCGCCGCCGCCGCCTCCGAAGGTCGCGGCCCTGCCGCAACCGCCTGCCCCTGCGCCCGCGCCGAAGCAACAGCCGCCCGCGCCCGCCGACGAGCCGGTGCCGAAATCGGCGCCGCCGGCCGAGGCGACGCCGCCTTCACCGCCGCTGACCAAGACCAGCCCCTGGGCCGTCGACGTCGAGGCAATCGACCAGGCCTCGCCGCCGCCAGCCGATCAGCCAAAGCGCGCGGAAGCGCCGGAGAAGGCCCCGCCCAAGAAGCAGCAGCCTCTCGAGCAAACGCCGCCTCCCCAACCCAAGGCCAAGCCGCAGGAGAAGCTGTCGCTGAACTTGGAGCTGCCGCCGCCGCAGGTGTTCGCCCCCGGCGCCACCGGCGCGGCGGTGATGCGGCCGCCCGGCATAACGCGGTCGGGCGAGAACGACGAGTTCGGCCGCGGCGTGATCCGGGCGCTGCGCAAGACGATGCCGACTTCCAGGATGCTGGGCCAGGTGACGGTGCGCCTCTTCCTGTCGGAGACGGGCAACCTGGTGGAGGTGCGGGTCGTCGCTCCCTCGCGCGATCCGGTGTTCGACCAGAACGTGGCGTTCTCCGTCAAGCAGGCGAGCTTTCCCATTCCGCCCGCTGGCGCCACCATCGCCGACCGCACGTTCCAGGTGACATACATCTATCATTGAGCGGCGCGGCTATTCGTGGGCCTGCAGCGGGCAGCTTGCAGCGCCCAGAAGCGTTTGCCCGCTTCATCGCTCAGTTGCCAGCGCGCAACGACCGTGCGGGCACCGCGTTGCACGCCAATAAGTGAGTTGTTGCGAATCAGATGGGCGACTAGAGCCTTCGTCCGTGGGCGTTGCTTCGACATCCAGGAGCGGGACTGGGGACGGAGGCTGCCGATGCCGATTCTGCAAAGCAATCGTCGCCTGATCCTGGCTCTGACAGCGTGGGCGACGCTCAGTTTCCCGAATGCGGCCGCAGCCGCTGACCTGGGATCGGGGCCGCCACCCCCACCCGCGCCCTCGCCGCAGTGGACGGTGACATTCACGCCGTACGCCTGGGCCAGCTACTTGACCGGGGACAGCACGGTGAAAGGCCGCACCGCCGACATCTATGTCACTCCTATCGAGTTGTTCGAGCATTTGGATGCTGTTCCCTGGATGAGCTACGTCGAGGCGCGCAGGGGGCCGCTGGCTTTCTACAACGACATCATTTACGCCAAGTTGGGCGTCGATGTCAGCGGCGTCAGATCGCTCGGCGGACTGACGCTCGACGCCGCGCTCGGCCTCGACGTGTCGTTGACGATCATCGAGGTCGGCGGGACATACGAGATCGCCAAATGGTGGTCCGGCGGCGCCAAGGACTCGACCTTCGCACGCTATACGGCAATCGACCTTCTGGCCGGGGCCAGATACTGGCGTCAGGAGGTGGATCTTAATCTTGCAGTGACAGCCGCACTCAACACGAGCGGGCTCACCGTCAGCGGAACCCGTGCGATTGCAGGCTCGGGCGGCGTCGATTGGGTAGATCCCGTCGTCGGCGCGAGGGTCCGCCACCAGTTGGCGCCCGGCCAGGAGTTGGTGTTGCGCGCCGATATCGGCGGCTTCGACGTCGGCAGCAGGTTCTCGTGGAACATGCTCGGTGCCTACAGCTGGCAGATCGGAGCTCGCGACGGGCTCAACTACACCGGCATCCTCGGCTATCGGCTGTTGAGCGTGGACTATGTGCAGGGTTCAGGCGCCAGCAGGTACGAATATGACGTCCTGCAGCATGGCCCGCTGATGGGCCTGACCGTGAGCTTCTGACAAAGTCGTGCCACGACCGGAAGTCGCACCGGCATCGCCAACCACATTCCCGGCGCACTACTCAGCTGCTTGGGCAGCGCTGCCTTGTGGCAGCTTCGGGTTGAGGGCGCACGCGTCCTCCCAGCTCAGCACACTGAACGATTTTACCAATTTGCCAACGCCATCAGTCTGCGCGCATAGCATGCCGAGTTCGATGATTTCCTCCTCGCTGAAGTGTTTCTTCAGCTCGCTGTAGACATCATCATGGTCGATCGCGTGCTCGCCCTGTTTGAAAAGGTCGGCATAGTGCAGCGCGGCTTTTTCGCGCGGGGTGAAGTAATTGCTGGCGTGGTACGGGCCAAGGAGATCGTTGATCATGTCCTCGGTCAGGCCCTCGTCCTTGGCCACGTTGGACCGTACAGTCGAGCAATAACCGCACTGGTGCGCGACCGAGATTCTGATGCGGCACATTTCCTTGAGTTTGTGGGGTAGCAAGCCGCTGTAGAGCACCTTGTTCCAGCACTCGACCCAAGCGGCGCCAACTTCGCTGCGCGTCATGATGCTGACCACGCGAGGATCGGGGGCGCCGGTCCTCTTGGCCAATTCGATCATCGCGCTGATGCGAGGGGTCTTCTTGGAGTCCTCAATATAGCCAATGCGCGGCATAGCCTTCCTCCTCGGCGGACCGCGGCTCTGGGGCGAGCCGGTAGGCGGGAGGATAGCGACGAAGAGCGTACTGCGTAAGTGGCGGGTCGATCTCAGTGCGGGCGCAGGACAGCTACCTCACCAGCGCGATCGACCAGGTCCGAAAAATCGAAAGCGAGGCGCCATCCGTCGAGAAGGGCCCCCAAACGAACTGCCCCTGGCAGCTACCGTCTGGATTGGGTCGGAGTGGGAAGAACCACACGCCTCGCAGGCACGTCAGCTTCAGCGCCGCAAGCCGACCAAACTGGTCACGCCGCTGAACGGCAAGTCGGTGCCATGGACGGACTCATGCATTGCAACAAGCGACGTGTACTGGTTGCGCGCCTGACACCGGTGACGTTGACCGGCGCTGAGTTGCAAGCTGCGGAGCGGAGGCTGGAATTGATCGCCGCCAGTTCACGACAAACGAGGTCTGAAAGCGATATCCTTAAGGTGTGGCGACCTATCCTCGGATGAGCCTAGGTCTGCCTATCGATGAACCAGAATATCCGCTTCTGCACGGTGCCTGACGGAGTGAAGCTTGCATGCGCGGTGAGCGGCGAGGGCTCACCGCTACGCGGGACAACGGCCACACGCTCCCGCTTCGCCCGGAACAGATAATAGGCGAGCCACTGCGTTGGGCGAGAGATGAAGGGAGGCCCTTCGGGCTCGGCGCGCCATGGCCGCAGTAGCCTTATGGCTCTGCTTTTACTTGGCCAGCTCCAGCTGACCGCGGATCTCCCCACCCGGGTATGTGCCCGTGTGTGTCGAGCTGGGGATTCATGCGAGAGACCTGTAAGCGCCGGAGCAAGAATCCCTCAGTGAAGCGGCCGATTCGGTCGGTTGCGCCGGAGTAAAATTCCGGCAGCTGGAAGCCCTGTGCCGGCGTCGGCAGAGGGCGGGGGATGAAGCAGGTGGAGCTCTACGCGAAGGTCAGGTACGTGGTTCAGGTCGAGGGTTTGAGCGAGCGGGCGGCGGCGCGACGGTTTGGGATCGATCCGAGGACGGTTGCCAAGATGATGCGGTTCTCGGTGCCGCCGGGCTACCGGCGCACCAAGCCGCCGGTGAAGCCGAAGCTGGGCGCGTTCATCGCCATCATCGATCGCCTCCTGGCCGAGGACAAAGGTCGGCCGAGGAAGCAGCAGCACACGGCCAAGCGCATCTTCGAGCGGTTGCGGGACGAGCATGGCTTTGAGGGCGGCATCACGATCGTGAAGGAGTATGTCGCCGGCTGGCGGCAGCGAGCGCAGGAGATGTTCGTGCCGCTGTTACATCCACCGGGGCACGCCCAGGCCGACTTCGGTGAGGCGATCGGCATCATCGGCGGGGTGGAGCGCAAGATCCACTTCTTCGCGTTCGACCTGCCGCATTCGGATGCCTGCTTCGTGGCGGCCTACCCGGCCGAGACCAAGGAGGCGTTCTGCGATGGGCACGTGAAGGCCTTCAGCTTCTTCGGCGGCGTGCCGCGGTCGATCCTCTACGACAACACCAAGATCGCGGTCGCGCGCATCCTCGGCGACGGGGTGCGGCAGCGCACGCAGGTGTTCAGCGAGCTGCAATCGCACTACCTGTTCGAGGACCGGTTCGGCCGGCCGGGCAAGGGCAACGACAAGGGCAAGGTGGAGGGACTGGTCGGCTTCGCGCGCAGGAACTTCCTGGTGCCGGTCCCGGTGTTCGACAGCTTCGACGCGTTGAACGCCCATCTGGAGGCGTGCTGCCGGCGGCGGTTGGGTGACCGGCTGCGTGGCCATGCCGAGACCATCGGCGAGCGGCTCGAGCGCGATCTGGCGGCCCTGCGCAAGCCGCTGCTGCCGCCCTATGACGCCTGCGAGAAGGTGCCCGCCACCGTCTCCTCGCTGTCGCTGGTGCGCTACCGGTCGAACGACTACTCGGTGCCGACGAGCTTCGGCCACCGGCAGGTGGTGGTGCGCGGCTACGTGCACGAGGTGGTGATCGCCTGCGGCACGGAGGTGATCGCCCGGCATCCGCGCTCCTATGAGCGGGAGGACTTCGTGTTCGACCCGCTGCACTACCTGGCGCTGATCGAGCGGAAGATCAACGCGCTGGACCAGGCCGCGCCGCTGGCCGGCTGGCAGCTGCCGGAGGAGTTCGCCACATTGCGCCGGTTGCTCGAAGCCCGCATGGGCAAACCGGGCAAGCGCGAGTTCGTTCAGGTGTTGCGGCTGATGGAGGCGTTCCGCATCGAGGAGGTGGCCGCTGCCGTGCGCGATGCGATCGCCCGCGGGGCCATCGGCTTCGATGCCGTCAAGCACCTGGTGCTGTGCCGCATTGAGCGGCGACCGCCGCGTCTGGATATGACCATCTATCCGTATCTGCCCAGGGCAAGGGTAGCAACGACCTCGGCGCGCTCGTACCTGGCCCTGCTGGCGGGTGTGGGATCATGAACGACACACCGCAGGTCCTGCTGGCCCATCACCTCAAGGCGCTGAGGCTGCCCACCTTCCTGCGCGAGTACGACAAGGTGGCGCGCCAGTGCGCCGCCGAAGGCGTCGACTATCCCCGCTACCTGCTGCGGCTCGCCGAACAGGAGCTGATTGATCGCGAGCGGCGCATGGTGGAGCGTCGCATCAAGGCCGCCAGGTTCCCGACCGTAAAGAGCCTCGACAGCTTCGACTTCGCGGCCCTGCCGTCCCTGAACAAGGCGCTGGTGATGGAGCTTGCCCGCTGCGAGTACATCGAGCGCCACGAGAACGTCATCGCCCTTGGCAACTCCGGCACCGGCAAGAGCCACATCGCTCTCGGGCTGGGGCTCGCCGCCTGCCAGAGGGGGCTGTCGGTCGGCTTCACCGCGGCGGCCGCCATCGTGCACGAGCTCATGGAAGCGCGCGATGAGAAGCGGCTCCTACGTCTGCAGCGCCAGCTTGCCGCCTACAAGCTGCTGATCGTCGACGAGCTCGGCTACGTGCCGCTGTCGCAAACCGGAGCCGAGCTGCTGTTCGAGGTGTTCTCGCAGAGGTACGAGCGCGGCTCGACCATCGTCACCAGCAACCTGCCCTTCGACGAGTGGACATCCGTGTTCGGCGCCGAGCGCCTCACGGGTGCCCTGCTCGACCGGCTCACCCACCACGTCCACATCCTCGAGATGAACGGCGACAGCTATCGCCTCGCCCACTCCAAGCGCCGCTCACGCCGGCCTCGGGCCGATGCCACGCCCGACGCCGCATCTCCAGATTGACACGCGAAAAGCACGAAGGCCCCCGATATCGGCGGCCTTCGTGCGCGTCGTAGTGATGGATTCTTGCTCCGGCCCGCCGATGCTATTTCTCTCCGGCGTTGACACGCGCTGCCGTGGAATGCAGATGAGTCGGGCCGATTGCCGCCGTGAGCAACTGCAGAATAAGCAGTACCGATCTCGCAATTGGCCCAACTACAATTCCGCAATTCCGTCGCCGCGCAAAGAGTGACCCTTCGCCCATTGCTAGGTAGCGCGATTGCTAGCGTCGACTTGACTACTTCACCGCATAACTTCTGTGAGAAAGACCTTTACATCTTCATGCGCCTTCTTGGCCGCGACTTCGTTGTAGTGCACCGTCGCGCCTTTCTCAAAGCATGGGTCGCTCGATGAGAAAGGTTGTTTGGTCGCCGCGTTGACGAGAGCACCACCGTCAGCCTCCGCAACCCGGCAATTTCGCGGGTTCACTGCCTGCGGCAGCTTAACCGGCTCACGTAGGCCTGGGGCGTCAAACACGTGATGGGCGTCGGCGTACTCGATGAGGCGTACATTCATCCCAGCCTTTGTCACCCGCGCGACATATTCGCGGCATGGTCCGATCGGCACCCAATCGTCTGCAGTCCCGTGCAAGAGGAGGATCGGCCGTCTATCGAGCACCTCATCCTCCCGGTATGTCGCTATGCAAAGAGCGTAAACCGGGATATGCGCCGCAAACCGCAGGTCGGGTTTTCCATGCATTTTCTGGAAGCGCACCATGCTCGAATAAAGTGCCGCCGGGCCTCCATGCGAGAATCCCATCACTGCGATCTTGTTGGCGTCGACCAGCGGATGCTTCGCGAGCAATTCCAGGGCGCGGTACGCGTCCACGACTTTGCTTATGGGACTCACCTTGGCTGCGTCGGCCATTGTCGCAACGCCCCGGCCGGAGAAGCTATCGACTGTTAACGTACCAATACCGGCTTCATTGAGGACGCGGGACCATTCTTGTACTTGCCCACCCGCTCCGCCAAGTCCCTCCACGCCATGAAAGAGAATTACGACAGGATTTTTCTTGGTGGCGTCGGGGAGACGCAAATAGCCTGCGAGCGTGACCGTCGTCCCTTTCTCTCCAGCGAGAAATTCCTTGGGCGACATCATCGCGCTCTCGAATGCAACCACCTCTTGCCTGTTAAATTGTGCATTTGCCACCGGTCCCAAGAGAGTCAGGCTTAAGAAAAGGCTACTTGCGATCTTCCACATGCATGCCTCCCATCAATTTTCGGCGTGTTCGGCTCCGGGTCTTCGCGACCGTCTCCGGCCTCCTCTGACTTTCAGCTATCGTCCCAAGTGTCGATCGGCTTCCAATCTAGACCCACCAAAAGCACCCGCACGCGCCGATTGGCGGTTTGGCTCGGACTACATTGGGGCGATGAAGTCGACGTCGCCCTCCAACAGTGCGGTGAGATGCGCGCATCCATTGGCAGAAGCCATGAAGTGGTGGTACGAGCGCGTCGCAAAGAAATACGGGTCGAACAGAAGAACCGAATCGCTGAACAAGGTATTGGCCGCGATTGTGGTCTGGTCGAACGAGCTCAGGAACTTGTCTCGTACGTCTGGCGCGAGGGATTCGATCTGAAGCGCATACGCTGGATACTCATACGCCGCGTGGCTCGCTGCAGGCCGCTTGAGGTTCTGATGCATCGCGCCGTGGACGACCTCATGAACGATGAGGCTCCTGTAGAAGTCGCGCTGCGGAAGCGCGGCATAGGGGGTGTCTTTGACGAGAGCTGGAATGTTTGCTTCCCGGGTGACGAGAACTCTTTCCTGCTTTGTGTCAAAGAGCCCAAAGATCGCCGCGCTGAAGGGGTGGCGGACCTCGGTCATGATCTGCACGTGAAGGGGCCTGCGCAGGGATATCCCGCAGCGGCCGAGCAAACGAATTGCTTCGCTCGCCGCAGAGCATGCAAGACGCCGCTCCTCCGGAGAGCCCCCCGTCACATCGACCGATGCCTCAGGGCATCGTTCCGGAGCGGCGAGGTTAACGTCCTTCGCCGTAACCGACGGTTCGACCGGTTGAGCGACGGTCTGGGCTTCAACGATGCAGACGTAGTCGGCCCCGCATTGAGGGGCCTGCGCCAGCCCTTGCTCCGTGCCGAAGAAGCAAAGGAGCGGGAGAGTGCTCCGTTGGAGATCGCGTCGCATGGCTTCCTCCGATTCCGCCGGTTGGCCGGTCTCTTGGAGGATGCCGACGTGCGCCATCGCCGGCTTCTAGAGGCGTAGGATTTTCTTCCGAGATGGCTATGATATTCGGCCGAGAGCTTCGCGAGATGTATGGCCTTGGAGGGCCGATGCTGTTCACCTTTGGCGACTGCTCGGTCGATTGTGACCGCCGCGAGCTCAGGCGAGGCGATGAGCTGATCGCCGTCGAGCCGCAGGTGTTCGATGTGCTGGTCTATCTGATCCGTCACCGGGATCGCGTTGTCAGCAGGGACGATCTGCTGGAGGGCGTCTGGGGTGGTCGCATCGTTTCGGAGTCGACGCTGTCGAGCCGCATCAATTCGGCCCGCTCTGCGATCGGTGACAGCGGCGATCAGCAGCAGTGGATCCGCACCATCGCCCGCAAGGGGTTTCGCTTTGTGGGAGAGATTCGAGAGGAGCGTGGTCCAGGCGATCCAAGGGCTGCAACTCCGCCCCTGGCAGAGGAGAACGCGCTGCCCGTCGCGTCAGCCGTCCCAGCCGCACCTCAGCTTCCCGACAAGCCGTCGATCGCCGTTCTCGCCTTCACCAATATGAGCGGCGACCCCGCCCAGGAGTACTTCAGCGACGGCATCACGGAGGACATCATCACCGGTCTGTCGCGGTTCTCCGAGCTGTTCGTCATCGCTCGCAACTCGAGCTTCCAATACAAGGGGAAATCACCGGACATACGGCAGGTCGGCCGCGAGCTCGGCGTGCGCTACGTGCTGGAAGGCAGCATCCGCCGCGCCGGCGATCGCGTCCGCATTAGCGCCCAGCTCATCGATGCCGTGACCGGCGCCCACCGTTGGGCCGAGCGCTACGACCGCGAGCTGAAGGATGTCTTCGCTGTCCAGGACGAGGTTTCCCGGGCGGTCGTTGCGACCCTGGTGGCCCACGTCAACAAGGCCGAGGCCGAGCGCACGCTGCTGAAGCCGCCGGAGACCTGGCAGGCGTACGACTTTCTCATGCGCGCTTCGGATATCTACACCGCGATGCGGTCGTCGTTCTTGGTAGCCGACCTTTATGAAGCGCGGCAGCTCCTCGAGCGCTCCATCTCCCTCGACCCGAGCTACGCGCGCGCCTATGCGATGCTTTCGTATACTCACCTGTTTGCTTGGATCTTCCGGTTGGATGAAGATCATTTGAACCCCGCTGCCCTCGAACGCGCGCATAGTCTCGCTTGGAAGGCGGTTCAGCTCGACCCCAATCTCCCGATTGCTCATGCCCACCTAGCACACGTGCTGACCTTCGAGGGCCAGCACGAGCAATCCATAGCCGAGTTCGAGAGGGCCTTTGCCCTGAACCCCAACTTCACGGATTGGCGATTCGGCATGACGCTCGTTCGCGCGGGAGACCCAGCGAGGGCCATCCAGATCCTCGAGACGCACATGCGATACGATCCGTTTTATGTGCCGTCGGTGCCCGGCGCTTTGGGGGTCGCCCGCTATATGTTGAAAGAGCATTCGGAAGCGCTGCCCCCGTTGCGCGAATTTGCATCCCGGGCCCCGAACTTGAGCCAAGGCCACATCTGGCTGGCCGCCAATCTCGCGCAATTGGGCCGGCTCGATGAGGCTCGTGCGGAAGTTGCCGAGGTCCTGCGCATAGATCCGAAGTTCACGATTGACGATACCCTGAGGCGGCTGGCGGCCTTCAAGCGCCCCGAGGATGCCGAGCACTTGTTCGACGGCCTGCGCAAGGCCGGGCTGCCGGAGAAATGATGCTCCAGAACCTTCCGCTAAGGGTCATAGGCGGTCCTCGCCAGAGGGGCCCGGCCACGGAGCAACTTCCTCCGATAGCAGACAGAATCCTTGCAGCGCCGCAAACGGGCAGTCAGTGCCATTTTTTGCCGTTGGCGTTTGGAGATAATCAGCCAGCGGGTGATTTCGCGGTAACGTCTGCGCAACCAACGGTGCCTGCCGGAACCCGTGGTCTTCTGGCAGGCGGTGCCCTCCGTCGTCATTCCACTTCGCAATTCCGTAGCGACCACGGCCGCATACCTGGCCCCGTAAGATGAAGAAGGTTAGGGTGGAAGTGACCTTCCGACACGGAATCCGACACTGCTGCGCCGGTCGTCGGGGAGATATCCGATGCGAAGGGCCGAACGGAGGTTGCCCAGACCGTCGTTCCAGGAGCCGCCGCGCAGAACCCGTCGTTGGCAATTACCTGCTCTCCATGCTCCCCCTGATTGCTTCAGCTCGTCAGGCTTGTTAGCAAAGCTATCGTTCCGGCAGTCCTCCACCCACTCCCACACGTTGCCGTGCATGTCATAGAGACCAAAGGCATTGGGCTTCTTCATACCGACCGACTGCGTTTTGTTGTCTGAGTTTTTGAAGTACCAGGCATGATCGCCGATCTCCCCCTCATTGTCTCCAAACGACCATTTTCCCGGATTGCGAGCGCGCGCCGCATATTCCCACTCAGCCTCGGACAGAAGTCGGTACTCCTTGCCGGTGAGCCTGGACAGCCAGGCGGCATACTGCTTCGCGTCGTCCCAGCTGACGAGAATGACGGGTCGGTCGTCGCGGCCCCAGGCGTTGTCCGAGATGCTGACGCACCCTCCGGCGGCAACACAGGCGTCCCATTCAGCGAAGGTGATCTCCGTACGTGAAACGGCGAACGGCTTGGCGATCGTAACCTTGTGCTGCGGGTGCTCGTCATGGTCCCCCATACCTTCTGGCGAACCCATCACGAATTTACCGGCGGGTACGACGACCATGGTCGGGCACCCGTTTGCGCATTCGACAAATGTCGTCTGTGGGCCCGGGTTGGCAGCCTTCGCTTTCTCCTCCTCGGCTGTCAGCACCGACGCCCCCATCCTGAAACGCCACTGGTACTCCTCCCGAAGATAGGCTTGATTGTACCAGCCGACCGCGCCCACGACGACGCACACGAACAGGCCGGCAGCACCGGCGAGGGTGCGCTGTCCGCGACGCACCGCTGCTGCCAGATCGTTAAGTGCCTTCTCACGCTCCCCTTGGGCTGCCGCCGTCTGCTCCAGCCTTTGTCGCTCGGCCGACTGGCGTGCAGCCTCTGCGTCCTCGCCAGCCTTGATGAACTCATGGTGCAAGAGCGTCGGCTCAGGCGCGTATTGAGGCGGAGACGCAAGCCATGCCTTGGCGGCGGCAAGCTCGTCGCCGCGAAAGAGCAGCGCCTCGTTCCGTCCCCGCCCGTCCCATCGGAGCGCAGCTTCCCCGATGCGGGTGTGTTCACGAATCCAGCCGAGATCAGTTCTGAGCGCCGTGGTCAGTGCTGTTAGCGACGGCACTGACATCAACGGCTTGTCAAAAAAGATGTAGTTGAGCTGCTTCAGACGCGGCGGCACCTCAGCCTCGTCGACGCGACGCCAAACAATCGGCAGCAGCCGCTTCCTCAGCGCGACCGTGCGCTCGACCTCCCAGGCGCAGCGCTCGGAGGCAACCGCATCGGGTGAGATGACGAATACGACGGTGTCGGCGGCCTCTAACAGGCGACCGAGTCGGGCTTCCCAGTCCTCGCCGGGCGCGATGTCGTGCTGGTCGAGATAGGGCTCGAACCCGGCAAACTGCAAGCCGGCTAGGAGCTCCCGCGCGAAGTCCTCATCTTTGCGCGAATAGGAGATGAAGACCTTGAGCGCGTTGTCGGCCGCTGCGCCAACGTCTGCCATCCCGAGGAGCCCCCACCAGCCATTCCCGTCCACTGATCCATGCTAGACCCGAGCAACACTACATGTAGCTGCCAATGGTGCGGGATTGTGTCGATCCATCATCAGGTGTTGGCGTGCAGCAACTTCGACCGGGTCGGGTCACACCCTGACTCATGCACCGCAACAAATCAGACCCGCCAACTCGCTTCCGTGTGCTAGGATTTGCCGTCAAGGAATGCTCCTTATTGGGTGCTGCTTGGTAGCGATGTGCCCTTGAGGCGTGCTGAGCGGGCGCAACATGGATCGGTCCACTCGGCCGGTGCCGGCCAAGACAAGGCGGCTGGCTTTCGACGGCTACGTTCTGGATCTCGACCGCGGTTGTCTCCTATCGGACGGCAGCGAGATTGAGCTGCGGCCCAAGACCTTTGCCGTGCTGTGCCATCTCGTCGAGAATGCGGGGCGCCTCGTTTCCAAAGAGGAGCTGTTCTCGGCTGTATGGTCGGACGTGACGGTCACGGACGACACGATCGTGCAGAGCGTGGGGGAACTCCGTCGGGCGCTTGGTGCAAAGGGCACGCGCCTCATCACGACGGTCCCCAAGCGCGGTTATCGTTTTGAAGGTATCGTTTCTTCAGCACGGATTGTCGACTCCTCCGATACCGCGCAGCGGTACGAGAGTCGTGATGTACCGCAACTCCGCGCTGCGGCCATTGCCGGAGAGCCTGGCGGCCATTTGCCCGGCCGCCGGCTGGGTCTCTTGGCGGACAGACGCGCCTGGGCAGGCATTGCTATCGTCGTGGCGTTGGCAGCCGCCTGGATGTGGATGCATACCGGCATGAGCCAGCATACAGGTCGCGGCGTGGGGCCATCGGTCAAGTCAACCGTGGAAGGTGCAAGGCCCGCGATTGCGGTCATGCCTTTCGTCGATCGCGCCTCGGACTCGGCCCGCGATTACTTTGCCGACGGCGTTACACAGGACATCATCGCCGGTCTCGGAAGGTCTTCCGGCCTGACAGTCATGTCGTGGAATGCGGTACTGCCGTTCAAAGGCAAAGCTGCAAGTCCGGAAGCCATCTCTCTCGGCCTTGGCGTGCGCTATCAGGTTGAAGGCAGTGTGACACAAGCCGGTGATCGCGTGCGCATAGCCGCGCAGCTGGTCGCCTCGGACGGCCGGGTGCTGTGGTCCGCCCAATTCGACGAAGCTTTGGCGGATGTGTTCACCTTGCAGGATAGGATCACCACTGAAATCGCTGGCGCCTTGTCGATCCGGATCACCGAGGCTGAGCAACGTCGCGCGTTTGCCAAACCGACCGGAAGTCTCGAGGCTTATGACCACGTCCTGCGCGCTAGGCCCGCGCTGCAGAGGCCTTCGCGGGCAGGTATTGCGGACGCCCGCGCCCTGCTGCGCCGCGCCATTGAGCTTGATCCGGACTACGCCTCGGCGCACGCTGCGCTGGCGGAGACGTTCTACATCGCAGTGTCCTGGGGGTGGGCAGAAACGCCGCAATCGTTTCTGGACAGCGCCGAGGGCGCGGCAACAACAGCGTTACGCCTGGATGACTCGGAGGTGCGTGCTCGGGTCATCCTCGGGCGCGTCCATCTTGCTTACAATCGCTTTGAACAGGCTCAGGCGGAAATGGAGCGAGCCATCGCGCTCAATCCCAGCGATGCCCACGGCCTTGCAGGACGGGGCAACGTTCTGATGTGGCTGGGTCAGACGGACGCTGCCGTGGAGTCGCTGGAGCGGGCCCTCCGCATTGACCCGGAGCTCAACGCGATCGATCGCTTTGCGCTCAGTCTGGCTTACTACCTCAAGCGCCGATACGATGCGGCGATCGAGCAGGCCCAGTTGAACCTGCGCAACTCGGAGAGTGCCTTCTTCAACTCCATGATCCTCGCCGCATCCGCCGGCCAGCTCGGTCGATCGGAGGACGCGGCGCGGGCCGTGAGGGAGATGCGCACGCGCGACCCGACTTTCGATGTCGATGTCATTGGCTCCAAGCTGCGAAATCCAGAACACCTGAAGCACCTGCGCGAGGGACTGACGAAAGCCGGAGCCTAGCACGGCGGTTGCTGAGACCAGACCCCGGTGTTCAGCGCTTCTGGGTCTGGACACGATAGTGAAGGGCGGCCTTTTCGACGTTGTCGGCGGGGGCCTGCCGGAACAGATCAGGACCGATGGGCTGGCTGAAGAGGTAGAGTTTGCCGTCGCTGATCACCCAATACTCAGGGTTGGCGTCAATCACTTTTCCGCGGGTCAGCGCCATCGTGCAGAGGTGTGCGAACTGCGGCACATAACGCAAAGGCTCGGCCTTGAAGCGCTCGCGATGCTCCTTGGTCGAGAAGAGGTATCTCTGCTCATCCCATTCATGTGCGATCTCCGGCGTTCCGCGCACCGGCTTTCCGACCGTGAAGTAGGCGACCGGATCGTAGCCCCTAAGTGCTATTGGTGGCTCTGCAGACACTGCCCCCGGTAGCAGGCACGCGATCGAGCACGCGACGGCCCACCCCAGCAACGTCAAAATCTCGCGGCGAGCTGTGCTCACACGCTTCCTCCAGTGCTGACTGCGCCCTGGCGGTAATGCTGGAGCGCGCAGCTTCCCTTCAAATTGCCGAACTCTCTGGCAACGCGCCACAAATTTCGGGGATCTTTCGTCAATTCCTCCGGCTGCTCTCGTTACGCGCGGCGTTCGATCTGGCTTGCTGCGCGCACGGACCCGCGCTCCTGCCGAGCGCTTCGGGCCGTTACAGAACGGACAGCCGCGCAATAACCGGATGGAGGCCCAATATGCAGACCACTAGGCTTACACTGTTGATCATGCTGGCGATTGGAGCAGCGGCTGGAGCCGAAGCGCAAGTCGCCGGAGAGAGCGTCGTCAGGTTGCCGGGCGACATCGTGTTCAAGGCGCCGCCGAAAGGTTCCGGCCCGGAAACTGCGGTTCTGTACGGTGATCCGGGCAAGCCCGGCGTGTTTGTTATGAGGGTGAGGTTTCCACAGGGCTACAAGGTGATGCCGAGCTGGCGTCCCGACGAATGGCGCACGGCAGTCGTCCTCTCCGGCACCTTCTACTACGGGATCGGCGAGCAATGGGACGAGACCAAGCTTACGGCATATCCACCAGGGACGTTCTTCGCGCATCCGGTGAGGCATCCACACTTTGCCTGGGCGAAGGATGGCGAAGTTATCGTCCAATTTACCGCCATGGGTCCGACCAGCGTGACGCGAATTCCCCAGAAGCAGTGAGCGGGTCCCTTGGTGCGGAACATGCTGCTCCGCAATCGGTGCGCGACGCCGACGGGGAATATGGGTCAAAATGCGACTCTGATGGCGGCTGCGATCGAGTCCACTTACCCCTCAATTCCGGACATGTGCGACCTCCGCTCGAAAGGTCTCACATGTGCCACCAGCAGCAGAACGCCGTTCGCTGCGCTGCGCCGATGCTCGGACGCGAAGTCCGCTTTTCAGGGGCGGATGTTCCGCTAGTCGGGGTCCACGGTATGGGAGTGCCCGCTAGGCACTCATGCGGCGCAGGGGCACTGCATCGGGGCGCGAGATCCTGAGTGGTGAGGTCGGGTTCCGCGGCAAGGCGCGGCTGGAGTCTCCCCCGCATCTCGATTGCTATGAAGCGGTCGCGCTCGTTCCGAACATTTCGTTCGACGGGCTTCAGCTCACCGCAAGGATCCGGTGGCGCAGGTGTGGAAGCGCGCACCCAGCTACGGGATTTCCAAGGTTTTGCTTCGGGGGAACGGTCCCACAATCTCCGTTAACTGCTCTTGCTCGCGATGTGCCCAAAAAGTAGGCTGTAGATAGGAGCCGGTTCCATCAACAGGCTCGCATGGGTCGTGCCGCGTGAGGACCGCATAGTGTAGGCGACCCGCGGAAACAACGGCTTCGGAAAATCCTCTGCGCTCAACGCAAGAGGGGGAGGCAATGCCGCGGAGCCACGACCGCATCTTGACCACCCACGCCGGCAGCCTGCCGCGCCCGCCCGATCTCACGCGCATGATGTGGGATCTCCTCGATGAAAAGCCGGTCGACGAGGCGCAGCTGCAGGCTCGCATCAGGCAGGCGGTCGTCGACGTGGTGGGGCGCCAGCGCCAGGCCGGCGTCGACATCGTCTCCGACGGCGAGATGAGCAAGGTCGGCTTCAGCAACTACGTGATGCAGCGCTACAGCGGCTTTGCCAACCGCGCGCAGTTCGTGGCCACCGACCTCGGCGACTTCCCGGAAATCGTCAACAAGCTGTTCGTCGAGAACGAGGGCGGACGCCACCTGGTGCTGCCGAACGTCGAGGGCCCTATCGAGCTGCGCGACCGGGACGCGGTCCAGCGCGACATCCGCAATCTCAAGGCCGCGCTCGGCGGCCTGCCGCCGGACAACGCCTTCATCGCCGCGGTCACGCCCGGGCAGATGCTGTTCAACTTTCCCAATCTCTACTACCCGACCGCAGAGGCCTACATCGAAGCTGCGGCCAAGGCGCTGAGCGTCGAGTACCGCGCCATCGTGGAGGCCGGCTTCAATCTGCAGCTCGACGCGCCCGATCTGGCGATGCGCGCGCATTGCTGGACCGGCAGCACCGGCGCCGCCGACATCAAGAACTACGTGCCGATGGCGATCGAGGCCATGAACGAGGCCACGCGCGGCCTGCCGCCGGACAAGGTGCGGCTGCATTTGTGCTGGGGCAACTATGCCGGTCCCCATCACCACGACGTCGAGCTGAAGGACATCATTGGGCCGGTGCTGAAGACCAACGCCGGCTCCATCTATTTCGAGGCCGCCAATCCCCGCCACGCCCACGAATGGGAAGTGTGGGAGGAGATCGATATCCCTGACGGAAAGGTGCTGATCCCCGGGGTGATCGATACGCTGACCAACCATGTCGAGCATCCGCGGCTGGTGGCGCAACGGCTCGAGAAGTTCGCGGGCATAGCCGGCAAGGAGAACGTCATCGGCGGCACCGATTGCGGCTTTGGCACCTTCGTCGGCTGGTCGGGCTGCGACCCCAAGGTGGCGTGGCTCAAGCTCGAAGCGCTGGCGCAGGGTGCCCAGCTCGCGTCCGACAGGCTGTGGCAGCGCCAGGGGCAGGGCCGGACGGCACTTCCGCGTGCAAAGGAGGAAAAGGTGTCGCAGCGTGCCAAGGGCCCGTTCCGGGCCGACCATGTCGGCAGCTTGTTGCGGCCGGCGCGACTGCAGCAGGCCCGCATGCAGCGCCTGCGCAAGAACATCACGGCGGAGCGGCTGCGCGAGATCGAGGACGACTGCATCCGCGAGGTGGTGATGCTGCAGGAAGGCGTCGACCTGGAGGGCATCACCGACGGCGAGTTGCGCCGCGACTACTGGCACCTCGACTTTCTCACCCGCATCGGCGGCGTGGAGTTCGAGGAGGGGCACAATCCCCTGAAGTGGCACCGTGACGACGGCGTCGAGCTCGAATGGGTGCCCCCGGAGGTGAAGGTGCACGCCCGGCTCACGCGGCCACAGCCGATCCAGCTCGACGACTTCCGGTTCCTGCACTCGGCGACCAGCAGGACCGCCAAGGTCTGCATCCCCTCTCCCTCGATGATGATCGTGCAGGGCGGCGAGAAGGTCATCGATCCCAAGGTCTACCCCGACCCGGACCTGTTCTTCACCGACCTGTCGCGGGTCTATGCGCAGGAGGTTGCCGATCTCGCCGCGGCGGGCTGCCGCTATCTGCAGCTCGACGACACGTTTCTGGCGTTCCTGTGCGACGAGAAGATCGGCGCCGCGTTCGGACGCAGCGGCGAGGATACCAAGAAGATGGCCCGCCTCTCGGCGCGCCTCATCAACGACGCGATCCGCAACCGGCCGTCGGACATGGCCGTCTGCATCCACCTGTGCCGCGGCAACTACCAAAGCTCGTGGCTCAGCGAGGGCGGCTACGACCCCGTAGCCGAGATACTCTTGGGCGAGATCGACGTCGACGGCTACTTCCTGGAGTACGACGACGAGCGCTCGGGCACCTTTGCCCCGCTGCGGTTCCTGCCCAAGGGCAAGAAGGTCGTGCTCGGCCTGGTGACGTCCAAGCATGCGCAGCTCGAGTTGAAGGACGCCCTCAAGCGGCGCATCGACGAGGCAGCCAAGGTCGTGCCGCTCGAGCAGCTGGCCATTAGCCCCCAATGCGGATTTTCGT
Organism: uncultured Alphaproteobacteria bacterium; assembly: GCA_963832445.1. Taxonomy (GTDB): domain Bacteria; phylum Pseudomonadota; class Alphaproteobacteria; order Rhizobiales; family Hyphomicrobiaceae; genus AWTP1-13. The sequence goes on along the minus strand of CAWHUM010000007.1, from coordinate 126,266 downwards.
CGACCGCGGACGGCAACGTCATCTCGGTGGAAGGCCAGATAGAGAAGCTGTCACTATGCGTGAAGGTCGCGCGGGAGGTGTGGGGCGGCGTCCGCAACTGAGTTGAGCCCGGCAGACGCGAATGCCGGTGCCACTAGCGAGGAAGCAAGCAAAAGCCACGAGGAGGAACACATGGACCGAAGAACGTTCGTGAAGGGTGGCGCCGCAGCCATAGGAGCCACCACACTGTCGCCGCGGGTCTATGCGCAAGCGGGAGCGCCCGACAAGATCCGCTTCGGCTACGCCATCACGCAGTCCGGCCCGCTCGGGCCGGGCGCGGAATCGACCACCGTGTCGCAGTACAAGCTGTGGCAGAAGCGCGTGAACGATGCCGGCGGCATTTTGCTGAAGAAGTTCAACAAAAAGGTTCCGATCGACCTCGTGGGCTATGACGACCAGGGCAAGCCGGACGAATTGCTCAAGCTCACCGAGCGCCTGATCCAGTCGGACAAGGTCGACATGATCCTGAGCCCCTACGCCACCCACATGAATATGGCCTCGGCGCCGGTCATCAACAAATATCAGTACCCCGTCATCCTCTCGACATCGGCTGCAGCGCGTCTCTACGAGTTGGCGCCGCAGCTCCCTTATGCGTTCTGGCACCTGGTGCAACCGAACGAGGCGACCCAGCCGTTGTCGGCGATGATCGCCGGCTTCAAGAAGGAGGGCAAGATCAAGGGCCGCGTGGCGGTGATCTATGCGGGGGTGCAGCTCGGCACCGAGCTCAATGCGGCTTTCGTGGACTCGGCCAAGAAAGAGGGTCTCGAGATCGTTCTGAACAAGAGCTATCCGTTCGGAGCTTCCGACCTCCAACCGCTGGTCCGCGAGGTCTCGGCCGCCAATCCCGACGCGTTCATCGCCTTCAGCTATCCGCCTGACACCTTCATGCTGGCCGAGCAATGCCAGATCGTGGGCTTCAACCCGCAGATCATGTACCTGGCGATCGGCACGCCGTTCCCAGGCTTCAAGGCCAAGTTCGGCAACAAGGTCGACGGCATCCTGCTGTTTGGCGGCATCAACCCGAGCGAGCCGGGTCTGGCCGAGTACCACAAGGCGCACCAGGCGATGTTCAACCGTGAATCGGAAGCCGGGGCGGTCAGCGTCTATGCCTGCCTGGAGGTCACGCAGCAGGCGATCGAGACGGTCGGCGAAATCGACCGCGCCAAGATCCGCGACGCGATCGCCAACGGGACGTTCAAGACCATCTGGGGCGAGATCAAATACAGGAACCAGCTCAACGCCGATCCGTGGGCTGTCGGCCAGTGGCAGAACGGCGAGGTCGTCGGCATCTACCCGGCAAAGAAGACTGGCGCGCGACCGGTGCAGTTCCCGAAGCCGGCCTGGGCCTAACACCCACACCCCCGGCATCCACCATCGATGACCGGGGGTGAGGCCGAGCAAACGCGGCCCCACCCAGGCCAGGGTTGACGCGGCGGGCCCTGGCGTAGCACCCTTGCCCAAAAAAGCGGCATGGGAGGTATGCTGCATGAATCGGGACGGCGCGCAGACCGACCGGGAGGTTCCAGTCTTGATCGCGGGCGGCGGCCTGATCGGGCTGTCGACCGCTATGTTCCTGGCCCAGCACGGCATCCAATCGCTGGCCGTGGAGCGTCTGCGCGGCGGCTCGCCGCTCCCGCGCGCCGCATTCTTCCACATGCGCACGCTCGAGATGTTCCGCAACGCCGGTATTGAGCAGGAAGTGCGCGAGCAGTCGCTCAGGGAGTTCGAGCCCGAGGGCGCGCTCGTCATCATGGACTCGCTCGCAGGACGCAAGCTCGCCGACATCATCCCCAGCCTCAACGAGGGCGTGGATGCGCTGAGCCCCTGCCGGCGGCTGTTTGTCTCCCAACCCGGCCTCGAGCCGATCCTGCGCAGGCGCGCCCAGGCTGCCGGCGCCGAGGTGCTCGAAGGGCACGAAGTGGTGGGCGTCGATCAGGACGCCGACGGCGTGACGCTCACCGTGCAGGACGTCGATACCGCAAAGCAGCGCCGCCTGAGGGGCAAGTATCTGGTCGGCGCCGACGGCGCCCACAGCAAGGTGCGCGAGCTGCTCGACATCCCCTTCGACGGCCGCGGCGTGTTCTCCAACAGCATCACCATCTACTTCCGTGCCGATCTCACCCGGCAGCTGCTGGGCAAGCCCCTCAGCGTCATCTACATCAACAATCCGGTTCTGGGCGGCTTCTTCCGCATGGAAAAGAGCTGCACGACGGGCTTCCTGGTGGTGAATACGGTCGGCGACCCCAAAGTCGATCCGCGCGCCGCGGCCGACGCAGCCGCCGACGTCAGCGAGAAGCGTTTGATCGAGCTGGTTCGCATCGGCGCGGGCATTCCCGACCTGGCGGTGCAAATCGACGGCGTCGCGCGTTGGCGGGCCACCTCCGACGTGGCGCGCCGCTTCCAAGACGGGCGCGTATTCCTCGCCGGCGACGCCGCCCACCTGATGCCGCCCAACGGAGGCTTCGGCGGCAACACCGGCATTCACGATGCCCACAACCTGGCCTGGAAGCTGGCGCTCGTGCTCAAAGGCGTTGCCGGACGTGAGCTGCTCGACACCTACGAGGTCGAGCGCAAGCCGGTCGGCAAGTTCACGGTCGAGCAGGCCTATACGCGTTACGTCACACGCACGGCGACCTATCTCGGCGCCAAGGACTTCCAGCCGCCGGCCAACGATTTCAACATCGAGCTCGGCTACCTCTACCGCTCGCCGGCAATCCTGGCCGAGAACGGCGAGGACACGAGCCACGAGAGGGGCCACGACAAGGGCCATGACGACCCGCGTCTCACATTCGGCCGCCCCGGCTCTCGGGCTCCGCACGTCTGGCTCAATCGCGGCGGCACAAGAGTCTCGACGATCGACCTGTTCGGACGCTCGTGCGTCCTCCTGGCAACCTTCGAGGGCGCTCCTTGGTGCGCGGCCGCCCGCGCAGCGGCCAGCCGTTTCAATGGACTGGACCTGGAGACCCACTGCGTTGGAACCGCCCCCCTGCGCGACCCCGACCTGCGCTTTGTGGAGGCCTACGGTCTGTCTGGAGCCGGGGCGGCGCTGGTTCGCCCCGACGGCTTCGTCGCATGGCGGGCGAAATCGCTGGCGAACGATGCCGAGAAGGTCATGACGCGCGTGTTCTCAGCGCTCTTGATGAAGACCAACGACGTCCGCTGACCGTCAGTTGATCCCCGATTCCGGACGAGGCGCGCAGGGCGGAAGTAGTCAGTTCCGAGCCAACAGCGGACTCATGCGCTGCGGCAGCCAAGGATGGGGTCCGCAGACAGCTCCAATGATGCCAGTCACGATCATCGACTGAGCTCATAGCTGGGGTGTACCCGGGTCACGAACCGATCTCGGTATGAAAAGGTTGGGTCGATGCCCCTGCCGAGGGAGGGTCCGGATGCGTCAATGCGTAGAAGAAGGCAGCGGAGAAGAACAAGCCCACTATCGTTAGGGAGATGGTCTGCGCGACCATGGCAGTTCTATTTGTCTCGACGTTACTATGCATGGTGATTTCCTTCAGAAGCAGCAAATCAATCTCAGTACTTGGCATTGGACCTCAATGCCTTGCCGTCGAATCGCAGGCGTCGCGAATATCCCGCGCGAGTGTGAGCCGTGAGAGCCCTCGCCGATGCAACTCGGCGTCCGACAGCCCAGATAGTCGATCGTAGAGGGCTGCGGCCTTGTAGTGATCGGCGCAGGTCGTAACCCATGCCGCCACGCGTCCTTTGAGTGTGCTGAGGCGAATGCCCAGGGAGCGCTGTGATGTGCCGGGCTGTTCGTCGTCAGCCAGGCGAAGCCCTGCTTGCTCGGTCATGGCGGTCTGCTCCTTCGATCAGAAATCGGTGAGGGATGGCCAACGTCGCCAGGACCAATCCATGAGTGACGGGTCTTCACGCCAGGTGACCTTTGGATCTGCAGGCGCCTCGTTGTGCCCGATCCGGGAGGACTGGGTCGCGGTCGCCAGGCCGCCGGCAGGCATTGCCTTGGTTTGTGGTTTTGCCAATTGCGGATCGCCGCAGGCGGTGCCTGCCTGCGCTTTCGGGGAGTCGCTGGCACCCTTTCCAAGAACGAAGGAATCGTGTTGCGCAATGCCGGGTGCAGCTAACCCTATGGCCAACAAGAGGACGGCGAGGCATGGTTTGTTCACGGCACATGGCTCCTGGTCTCACGCTTCGGAGACCGGATTTCAGCCGGTTGACGTGAATGGCCGCGGCTGTTGACCGTGACCGAGGTGTGAATCTTGCTCGGCGGGCCGTGAAAATTGCAGAATGCGGTGCAAAGGGAATGCGTTTACGCGTTTTGCCCTGGGGCGGGTATGAACACCGTGCCAAAGCCCAAATTTCAGCTTTCGCTGCTCGGCCGCTTTGAGCTGAGCGGGCCCGATGGGCCTATCGATATGACCAGCAGAAAGCTGGCAGCGCTGCTCGCCTTCCTGGCCTGCAGCGCCCCCGGATCGCACAGCCGCGACCACCTGATGGCTCTCCTGTGGGGGTCGCATTTCGAGGCGCAGGCCCGGCAAAACCTCCGCCAGGCGCTTAGCCGGCTGCGCCGTGTGCTGGGCGAGGACACGCTGATCGGCAGCGGGGAGTCGATCTCGCTGAAGCCGGGTGCGATCGGCTCCGATGTGGCGCAGTTCGAGGCGCTCCTCTCCGACGGCAGCCGGGACGCTCTGAATGCGGCGGTCGGCCTCTACAGGGACTGTCTGCTGGCCGACATCGCGATCCCGGAAGAGGCGTGGACCGAATGGCTGGGCGTCCAGCGCCAGCGGCTGGAAGGGCTGGCGCTGGATGCCATGGTCAAGCTCGGCGAGCAGGAGCTCGAGGCTGGCAACCACGAGCCCGCACTCAGCGCCGCCAACAGGGCCATAGCCATCAGCAGCCTGCGCGAGGACGCGCATCGGCTGGTCATGCGCGCTCTGGCGGCCGGCGGGCGCCGAGCCGACGCGCTCAAGCACTACGAAGACCTCACTGCGCTTCTGAAGCGCGAGCTGACGGTGGAGCCAGATCCGTCCACGAGGGCGCTCGCCGCCGAGCTACGCAAATCTCACGCGGCGCGGCCGGGATCAGAGGTCAGATCCGATCCGGCGTCGGAGACGAGCGCGGTGCTCCTGCCTCTCCCCGATCGGCCTTCGATCGCCGTGCTGCCGTTCGCCAACATGAGCGGCGATCCCGAGCAGGAGTATTTCGCGGACGGCATGGTCGACGACATCCTGATGGCCCTGTCACGCGTGCGCTGGCTGTTCGTGATCGCCCGCCAGTCGAGCTTCATCTACAAGGTCCGGTCCGCCGACGTGCAGCAGATCGGCCGCGAGCTCGGCGTGCGCTACGTAGTCGAGGGCAGCGTGCGCAAGTCCGGCAACCGGGTGCGCATCGTCGCCCAGCTGATCGAGACCGAGACCGGCGCCCACATCTGGGCCGACCGTTTCGAGGGCGACCTGAGGGACATCTTCGCCCTGCAGGACGAGCTCACGGAGCGGATCGTCTCTGCCGTGGAAATAAGCGTACGGGAAGCCGAGATCCGGCGCGCGCGCGCAAAGCCGACAGACAGTTTGACCGCCTACGACCTCTACCTACGCGCGCTGCCGGTCTATTTCGGGCAAACCGAGGTCGATTACCGACGCACCCAGGAATTGCTGGGCAAGGCCCTCGAGGCGGACTCCGAGTATGCCGAGGTTCTCGGCACGCTCACCGACAGCGTCGCCACTGGCACTCTGCAGGGCTTTCAAGAGAGCTGGTCTCGCGGGGTCGATGAGGCTTCTCGGCTCGCGGGCCGCGCTCTGGCGGCAGGGCCGGACAACAGCACCTGCCTTGCGAGCGCGGCCATCACCTACGGCGTTTTGTCGAACCGGTTCGACGAGGCGTTGGAGCTCGCAAACCGGGCGCTCATGGTGCATCCGAACTCCTTGTTCGTGCGCAACAAGGCGGCCGCCGTCTACGCCGTCTGCGGCGAGAGCGACAAGTCGATCGCCCAATGCGAGGCGGCCTGCCGCATGAACCCGCTGGACAGCAAGAAGGCGGCCACCGGCACCTACTCGGTCCTCTCGGCCGCACTTTACCTGGCGCGCCGTTATGAGGAGGCCATCCGCGCGGGCAGGCGCGCTCTGGCATTCACCCCGACCACCAACACGGCCCGCAAGTTCGTTGCCATGTCGCTTGCCCAGCTCGGCCGCACCGACGAAGCGCGGGCCGAGATCACCGAGCTCGTCAAGTACCAGCCAGACGCTTCACTGGCCCTCTTCCGTCAACACGGCTTCCGTCACAAGTGGATGGGCGAGCTGCACATGGAGGGCCTGCGCAAGGCGGGTTTGCGGGAAGAATAGCCAGCCCAATCTTCGGGGCGACATTGCTGCGCTGTTGCGTGTCGGGCTGGCCACGTCCGCCGACCGTCGGCTTGCCCCCTGAGAGCGGAACGATTGGTGCAGCGTCGCGAACGGTCGAATCGTACCAGGGGCGGACGTTGCCGGATGTATCCGAGAGGCAAGGCCGCAAGACGCCACTTCCAGCGCCGGCCAATACCGTTACTGCAAGGGAACGTTGATGACCTGCGGCTCCATGTACGCGTGCAGGCCCATCAGTCCGTGCTCGCGGCCGAGGCCCGACTCCTTGAAGCCGCCAAACGGAATGTCGGAGTGCGAGCCGACATGGTGATTGACCCAAACCGTGCCGGCTTCGATCTTGCCGGCGATCTCCTCGCCCTTTTTCGTGTCGCTGGTCCACACCGACGCACACAGGCCCATGCGGGTGGCGTTGGCGCGCTCGATCGCCTCGTCCACCGTCCTGTAGCGCAAGACCGGCAGCACGGGCCCGAACTGCTCCTCGGTGACGAGCCGCGTGTTGTCGCCGATGTCGGCCACGATCGTCGGCGCGACGAAATAGCCCCGGCGATTGTAGGTGTTGCCGCCGGCGAGGATGTGTACGCCGGGCTGCCGCTTGGTGTCTTCCAGAAGGCCGGTCACCTTGTCGTACTGCATCTTGTTCTGCAGCGGGCCCATCTGCACGTCGGGCTCGAAGCCTTCGCCGACGCGGTGGCTGTTGGCCATGCCCACGAGCTGCTCGCAGACGCGGTCGTACATCTTCTCGGGCACATAGAGGCGCTTGATCGCCATGCAGACCTGACCCGCGAGGATGAATGCGCCGCCGAACACCTTCGGCGTCGTCGTCGCGAGGTCGGCGTCGTCGAGGATGATCGCCGGGTCGTTGCCGCCCAGCTCCAGAGTCACGCGCTTCAGCGTGCCGGCGGCGCTCGCCATGATGCGCTTGCCGGTCGCGACCGAGCCCGTGAAGGTGATCTTGTCGATGTCGGGGTGCTCGGTCATCCATTGGCCGAGATCGTTGCCGCCGGCGAGTACATTGAAGACGCCCGGGGGCAGCACGTCGCGTGAGATCTCGCCGATCAGAAGTGTCGCCAACGGCGTGAAGGGCGAGGGCTTCAGGACCAGCGTATTGCCGGTATAGAGCGCCTGCGCGATCTTGTGCGAGGCGAGGCCCACCGGCACGTTCCAGGGCGTGATGCCGCCGACCACACCCATGGGCCGGAAGTGCAGCGAGATGCGGTTCTTGCCGTCGTCGCGCAGCACCTGGTCCTTCACCTCGATCTGCGACATCTCGTGCAGCGAGTGCATGGTCATCGCCATCTCGTGCTTCGAGGCGCCGAGTGGCTTACCCTGCTCGCGCGTGATGAGCGCGGCGACCTCTTGGGAACGCTCGCCGATCTTCAGCGCGAAGCGGACGAGGTAGTCGTGCCGCTCGGCGAAGCTGAGCCGGCTCCAGTCGCGGAACGCGCGTCGACCGGCGGCCACGGCGTGGTCGAGCTGTTGGCGCGAGGCGTCCGGCGACTGCGCGAACACGGCTTCGGTGGCAGGATTGATGACGCCGAAAGTGCGCTCGCTCGTCTCGCCTCGGCCGTTGATCGTCTGGGTGAAGCCGTATTTGACCTCGCCTGCCTCGTTCGCGCTGGTGCGGTAGTGCACTACATCCTCCCGTATTCGCCGTTATGGACCCGCCTGCCCGGCGCGAGCCTGTTGAGCACGTTATATCTTTGAGAACACGGGCAAACAAGGAGCGCTCCGGCTCCTGACTGCAGCCCCGCAGGGGCATGTTCAGAAGCTGAAGCCGCTGCGGGTTGAAGACGGCAGGTAGGCTCTCCTAGTGCAAACGACAGGATGCGGACAAACCCTGCGAGTGACGAAGGACGAGGGTATCAGCAGGGTCGCAGAAGTGCCATGAGCGACATTGGGCCAGGCCACTTTCCGGAAGCATCAGGGATCACTGAAGGGCTCTGGAGCCCGCCCCATCGATCGTTTCCTCGAAGTCTGTTGGCTTCCAGCTGCCGTTGAAAGCGCCCTCCGTTGGGCTGTAGAGCCGGATGATCGCGAAGTAGCCACGGCCGGGAACGGTGGCCATCCAGTTCTTCTCCTTGCCCGCTGGCGCCTTGGTACCGAAGTAGAGGTCGAGGGAGCCGTCCGCGTTCGCCACCGGCTTGTCGCGCGAACCCAGCGACGGAAAGGGCTGGCCGTTGTCGAGGCCGGAGGAGTTCTCGGCGTCGTAGAGCGTAACCGACCAGAAGTTCGCAGCCGGGATTTTTGGAGGAAGGCGGAGCTGGTAGTTCTTGCCGCCGGAAAGCGGTACGCCCTTCGCATCGAAGTTGGCGACCATGTAGTTTGCGCCCTTGCCGGGGGTTTGGGAGACCATGCCCGGACTCCATGAGTAGTAGTTGGTGAAGAAGTTGGTGCGCGCATCGAGGGCGAGCGAGCCATCGATCGGACGGTGCCAGGCCATGTCGAACGGATTGCCCGAGGCCATCGGGTTGATCCACTGCCGGTCCGGATAGACTTTGTAGTTCACTCCGTTGATTTGGGACTGGGTGCCGAGGACGCGGCTCATCTGGTAGGCCGACGCCGCCGCAGCATCGAGAATGCGGCGAGCCTTTGCGTCCGGCTTGAAGGGCTCATTTTTTCCGATGCCGATGGCCGCGAGCATGCCCATCCAATCGGGATCAGCCAGGCCCGGAGTTCTCGCTGTCCACCAGTTGCTTCAGGTGATCGAACGCGGTTGCGTCTTTGCGTGGCAGCAAGTTTGCAGGAACGCCGGAGGCATCCGGGAAAACCATCGCTTTCGCCTCCCCTTCCTTGCCGAGAGGATAAATGCGCGTTCCCTCCATCGTGGCGACGGCCGGTGCCAGATTCTCCGCGTCCTGATAGAAGGTGCGGAGGAAGATGAATACATTGTTGGTGTTGGAGCGGTACGGGAAATAGCCGTCGGGGACTGCTCCTTGGTATCCGGGCGGTAGCAGGAGGAACTTGCCACCCTTGCCCTGATCCGGACCGAAAAATCCGACATCGCCCATGTAGTTCTGGCCGCGAATAGCGGGCCCTTGGATTGGGGTCTGCCAGAAGTCGAGGAGAATCCCCTGCAGTCCAGGCGGCGCATCGACGACCATCGGGCCATCCTTGCCCAGGTCGACGTAGCTCATGGCGTAGATCACGTCCGAGTTGGGCGTGGTGACGAGCGTCTTGGCGCTGAGGCGTTTCTTCCAGACCGGCAGGACGTTGTAACCGGCGCCGAATTTCTCCTCGGAGCCGACCTTCATGCCCATCGTGTTGATGAGCGGCATCGCCCACAGATAGGACTGAGACGCGCGCTGGAACAACAATTCGTCCATGAGAACTTTGCTTGCTTCGTTTGTAGGGCGGTTCTCGAACGTTGGACTGTTGGCAAGCGCTTCGTAGTTCCTTTGGGCAGACGCCGTGCTGGCCGCAAAGCAGGTTGCAGCTAGGAGCACCGGCAATAGCCGGGTGATCTTCATGATGTGCTGGCGTCCGTACGCCTCGCCGTGATTACCGGTGGCACACTTGAACATCGTCACGTCTCCAACAGGACCGTTTGCTGCTCACTACTTCGCCGGCGCAATGTCGCGCGCATCATTGCAGCGCCCTGGAGCCCGCGCCGTCCGGTGGGCCCTTGAGCACTGACGGCGGCACCCAAGTGCCGTCGAGGATCGGCTGCTTGCCCCAGTAGGCGCGCACGTAGAGCGAGAAATGGCCATTCGGGGCGGGGAGCCAGTTGCTCTCTTTGCCCGCCCCCGGCGATTTGGCACCCGCATGCAGGGTGAGCGAGCCGTCGGCATTGCGCTTGAGATTTCGGTTCTTGGTGCCGAGCGAGAAGCGCTTCAGCTCGTTGGGATGGAAGAAGTGCTGCTCGTTGTAGAGAGTGAGCGACCAGAAGCCGTTGACCGGCGGCTCCTGGCCCGGCGCGAAGGTGATCTCGTAGCTGTTCCTTCCGTCGAGCAGGAGGCCGGTGGAGTCGTTGTTTGTATAGAAGTACTGCGTCTCGTTCGGCTGGTTGTCGAACATGTTCGATTTGGTCGTGCCGGTGCGGTTGAAGTAGTCCGTGCCGAAGCGCGCGTTGTTGGTCGAACGGTTCCAGCCGTTGCCGGCCGGACGGCCATTGTGCTTCCACTCGAGGAACGGCCCGACCACGTTCCCCTCGGTCTCGGCCGCGACTTGGATCAGCGCCTGCTTTATCGCCGGATCCGCGGCAGCGGCGGCGAGCAGCGCCCGGAACTGCCCGTAGAGGGCCTCTTCGCCCGGCAGGGGCGCAACGGTATCCAGCACCGTGGAGAGCTGGTCGAAGAACTTTTCCGGCACCACCCAGGCCGTCTCGCCGCCACCATCGGACGTGGGGCCGGCAATCGCGGGCGCCTTGCTCCAGTCCTTGATCTTCATCCGGCCGTCGAAATCCTTCAGCGGATAGGCGACGATCTGGTTGATGACGGACTGGATCGCTTTGCGGTCCTCGGGCGTGTCATCCATGAACACGCGCGGTATGGCGTTGGCCAGCGCCGTGGGGCTGCGGAGCACGGCCTCGATGCCAGCGGGCTTTTTGCCTTTCCACTGTGGGCCAACCAGCAGGTAGAAGCCGGGCCTGGTGGCGTAGGGCTTGCCGATCTTGGCGAACTGATCCGTTCGCTGGTCGTACAGGGCATAGACCCAGAAGCGGTCACCGAAATTCGGGACCTGGATGACGACCGGCTCTTCATCGAGTGCAAAGAAGCCGAGACCATAGACGACATCCTGGTTCGGACAGGTGACGAAGGTCTGGCCCGGATCGATGTAGTCGCTGAGCATGCCGATCTGGCCGCGCGGAGCGACCGGTAGCACGCCATTCAGCCGACCGGACTCGGGCGCTTGCGTGATGGCGGCACGGCGGTTCATCTGGTTGACCATCGGCCAGCCCCAGATGTAGGCCATGCGCCCGACGGCCTTGGCGTACTCCGGGTGCATCACGACGCCAGCGGCGGGCGCGGTCACCTCGGCGGCGTTCTGCGGCGGAGCGACCTGCTGGGCCGAGGCCTGGCCGCACGCCAGACAGGTTGTTCCGGCGAGGAGCAAGGCCAGCGTCCAACGGGAGTTCGTCATGTCGTGCTCCGTCTGCGCCGGCCAAGCCGCCATCGCAGCAGCGATTGGCGACGCATCCACCACCACCGCAGGCGTCGGCGGCCGGCCCAGCCTCGCAAGAAGCACCTCGAGCCTTCTATCCGTGGAAACCCCAGATTCGCGCCGACCAGCCCCCGCATCGGAGCCGATGACTGAAGGTCGGCCGCGGTTCTCGCGACGTTCGCTTCTGGATCAAGATCAGCAATGCCCAGACAGCGCACTGCCGCGTCGGCGCCTCGCCCCACCGCCCCCTACTTGTCCCCTTCCTCCGAGCCGAACAGCGAGGTGATCACCTCCTCTTTGGTCCCCAGGTGGTTGAGGATCACGCGGATGGCGGTGTTGAGGAGATCGCGCGAGGCGGGGCTCACCTTGACGTAGTCTGCCCAGGCCGTGCGCTGCGCCAGCGCCAGCCAGGCCATGTATTCCTGATGCGTGATGCTGCGCACCTTGGCGCCGGCCCGCTGGAAGGCCGCCAGCGCCCGCTTCTCCGCCTCGATCTGCGAGGTCTCGAAGTAGGCGTCGGCCACCTCGGCCGCCTCGTCCACCGCGCGCTGCTGCTCCGGCGTCAGCCGGTCCCAGGTGCGCTTCGACATCAGCAGCGGCGAGAAGCAGGTGAGGATCGACGGGCCGCCGAAGGTGGCGAACTTGGCCTGCTCGTGCAGCCGCAGGCTGATGAAATCCTCGTACGGCACCGCCACGCCCTCGAGCGCGCCCATCTCGAGCCGCATGGCTATCTCGCCCCACGGGTCGTCGGCGACGTCGGCGCCGGCGGCGGCGAGCACGCGCTGGGCGAGCCCGCAGCTCTGCAGCCGCATGCCCTTCACCGACTGGGGTCCCGAGATCTCGCGGGCCGCGGCAAAGCCGCCGCGCATCCACCACCAGGTAACGATGCGCAGCCCATTGGCGGCGGCCACCTCCTGCAGCTTGGCGTGCACCTCCGATCCCTTGAGCAGTCGCGCGGTGGCGAGGTTGGGGAGCAGGCCCGGCAGCAGCGCCAGCGAGAACTCCGGCACCCGCTTGACGCTGAACACCAGCGGCAGGATGGCGAAGTCGAGCTTGCCCGCTTGCAGTTGGTCGAGCTGCTCGTCGCGGGAGAGCCCGAGTGCCAGCTGCGGGAAGATGTGCGCCTTGAGCTCGGGGGCGCGCAGCGCCAGCTCCTCGGCAAACACGCGTGCGGCGCGGCCTCTCGCATCGGAGGTTTCGTGGAACTGGTGCGAGATCTTGAGCTCGGGGGGGCTCGTCTTGAGCGCGGTCTTCTGGGCAGAAGCCGGCTGACCCATCGACAGCATCGCGATTGCCGCCAGCAAGGATGCCGCCGCGAGGAGACCTCGTCTTGGTGTGAATGGCTCGCGCCGATTGGCCGATACGACCTGCGGCCGGCGGCGAATTGCGCCGTTGCCGGCCCGCGTGCGCCCGCGTGCGTAGCGATCTACGCGTCGCGCGAGCCGTCTAATTGAACTGAGCAATCCTCGATCAAGTGCCGCCGCTCATCCCGCTCCCTTGTCTGAGGCACCTCTTGCACCAGCTGGCCCTGTGACGCGCCAGCCACCCCGCCTTCTGTGTATCACGAAAAACAGCGGCGGAATGATGATCTCGCGCGCCCGGCTGCGGCAACTTCGGCGTGCGCAGCGGTCAAGCTGTGCCCAGGGGTGGAGAAAGGATTGCGGCCACCCATATGCAAGAGGTGGCGAATATCATGGAGTGATGTGGCATGCGTGAGTACTTCACGGCTCGGGTGTTGCGCCTTGCGGCAGCAGCACTTGTCTCGACCACGGTGACGGTGGTTGCGCAGACTCTGCCAGGGCCTTCGCCGGTGAGCAGCGGAACGTTCCACAGCTCGCCGGAGACGCCCGATAAGCCGCGGTCCTGGGGCGACGGCGTGCCGCCGTCCACCAATCCGAGCACCAACGAGTTGAGCAAACAGCCAAGCGTCGGTGGTCGTGACCAGGACGGCAGCGATCCAACCAGGCCAGGCAAACAGGGCAGCCAGTTCCAGCGCGGCTGAAGCGCGCTGGTCCGTAGGTTGGGTTGGCGCCTCAGCGCGTAACCCGACACGGTCGAGGAAAATGCTCTTGATCTGTGTTGGGTCTGCGCTGCCGCTGGACCGAACCACGGCTCGCAAAGCGGTAGGACGTCAACTCATGAACGGTCGGCTCACCGGCGGCGTTTGCGCTCAAATCTCGGATCGATGACCATCTCGATATCCGATCCCTTCGCGCGTCTGCCGCGTTCGTCGACGAGCGCGACCGAAAAGTTCTGACCGGTCGATTTCGACCGCAGCGTCAGAGGCGAGATCCCGTCTCCCAGCCACTTGTCGCCCCATGCGGTCATCGCCATGAACGGCAGGCTGAGCGCCTGTCCCATCCGGGTCAGCGGGTACTCGATCCGCGCACGCTGACCCGCCTCGCGGTACTCGCGGCGCTCCATGATGCCGCTCTCGACCAGGGCGGCCAGCCGGTTGCTGAGCACGCTGCGCGGCACGTCGATGTCCGCCTGGAAATCGTCGAAGCGCCTCAGGCCCCAGAATGCCGATCGCAGGATCAGCAGGGTCCAGCGGTCGCCGATGAGCTCGAAGCTCTTGGACAGATTGCAGTCGCGCAGCGATACCGGCGCGCGGTGTCTGAGCGGAATTTCGGCCATGGCGGTTCACGATCTTCTGAGTTGCAAATATGGATCCAGGTGTGCTTTCCTGAGTCTATAATATAGACCTAGATGGGGCAACCATGCCGGCGCGCAGCATGAAGCAGGACGATCCGCTGGAGGATTTCGCGCCACGCGAGATCGCGTTCGACGGCGTGACCAGGCGGGTGTACGTCGCCGGCCGCGGACCGGCGGTCATCGTCATGAGCGAGATGCCGGGAATCAGCCCGGAGGTCGCGCGCTTCGCCCGTTGGGTGCGAGACGCCGGATTTGCGGTCTATATGCCCTCGCTGTTCGGCCGCGACGGCGCCGTGCCGCGCACCGAGGAAGGCCTCGCGGTCTTCAAGCAAGCCTGCGTCAGTGCCGAGTTCCGCGCGCTCGCGGCCGGCCAGTCGAGCCCGGTGGCGCAATGGCTGCGCGCGCTCGCGCGCCTCGCCCACCGGGAGTGCGGGGGCCGCGGCGTCGGCGCCATCGGAATGTGCTTCACCGGAAACTTCGCGCTCACCATGATGCTCGAGCCGGCGATGCTGGCGCCGGTGCTCTCCCAGCCCGCGCTGCCGCTCAACGATCCCGCCGGCCTCGAGATCACCACCGAGGAGATCAAGGCGGTGCGCGACCGGCTCGAGCGGGAGGACCTCACCGTGCTCGCCTATCGCTTCGCCGGGGACCGGTTCTGCCGCGCCGAGCGCTTCGCCGCCTATGCGGCGGCGCTCGGCGACCGCTTCGTCGGGCGCGTGCTCCCCGACAGCGCGGCAAACACCGATGTGGCGCCCTTCTTCGCGGAGCGCGTTGCGTGCCCGCACAGCGTTGTGACGGCCCACCTGATCGACGCGGCCGGCCAGCCGACCATCGAGGCACGCGACGAGATCCTGGCGTTCTTCACGCAACGCCTCGTTCCGGATGCCGGCGCGCCCCACTCTGCGGGTAGTCGCGGTGAGCCTCGATAGTAATTGCCGGGTAGGCGTGATGGTCCGGGATTGCGCCCGTCTTCGCCCCTTCACGCCCTAGTTCTTCGTATCGCACGCCCCGGTCTCCACCTGGCAGAATCTGGCCCGCCCGGGTCCCGCGCTCGCCTCGCACATCTGCATCGCCTTCTGGTTGGCCTCGATCTGGTCCTTGCCCACGCCCCAGCCTGCCCCCGGCGTGCCGGGTTGGGGGTCGTAGGCCACCGCGAAGCATTGCCGGCTGAAGGTCGACACCACCTTGCAGCGCTGGGTGGCTTCCGGCGATGAGCCTTTGACGAATGCGCGGCAGCGTGCCAGCGCCAGGTCGGCCGCCTTGTCGGCGGGCTCGTCGGCGACGAGGCCGAAGGCGATGCCGTGCTTCACCACATCCCCCGTCGTGCCCATCGCCACGGCGCCGTCGGCCATGGCTGCCCGATCGTGGCCCGAGTGCAGCACCGCCGCCAACAACGCTGCGCTCACGAGATGTGGTCTGGCGATGCGCATGCCTCTCCTCCTCGGTCGCGGGCCGCCCTTATAGCGCAACGTTGGAGAAGGGTGCGCGACGCCGCCGCCCCGCGTTCGGGTTTCAGGCGACCAGGTTTCAGGTTTCGGGGGCCAGGGGTCAGGGCAGGTTTTGCGGGAAACCTGACCTCTGCAACCTGACCCCTGAACCTTGCTTATCCCCGCTAGCGGGGAGCGTGGTATAATGCAAGACCCACAAGTATATCCTCGCTGATTATTTATAGTTACTGTTGTGACCAAATAAAAATCGCTTCTGGCCAAATATTCGCATTGACACCGTAACGGCACTCGGCTATGAATTCACTACCCTATTATCCCCTTGACATACGTGCGATAGACTACTAGATTGGCCCTTAGGAGGAACGGGCCATGTCTAAACCCCTTACCGTACAACAGTTTTTCACGCTGTTCCCGGACGACGATACTTGCCTCGATCACCTCTTCCGTACCCGATTTGGCGAGCAAGTATTGTGCTCGAATTGCCACAGACTATCCAAGTTCTACCGCATCCAAGCCGAGCTGGCTTTCTCGTGCCCGTTCTGCGGCTGGCACCTCCACCCGATGGTCGGCACGCCCTTCGAAAAGACGCATACGTCGCTGCAGCGCTGGTACTACGCCATGTACCTGTTCACGACCACGCGGCACGGCGTTTCCGCCAAGGAGCTGCAGCGCCAGTTCGGCTGCTCCTACAAGACCGCTTGGCGCATGGGCCACGAAATCCGCAAGTACATGTCGGCGCTCGATCAGGACGGCCCGCTCGACGGCAACGTCGAGCTGGACGAAAGCCCACTATCATCACCACAGTCGCGCGTTGCCTGAACCGTAATCGTACGGCGCAACCGCCACGCGCCAGCACCACTGTCGCTGCAGGTCGAGAGCAAGCCGCTCGCGCCTCCCCTCCCCCGTGTGGGGAGGGGTCGGGGGTGGGGGTGATGAACATGGGTTGCCATCGAATTTTCACCCCACCCCTAGCCCCTCCCCATCAAGGGGAGGGGGACCGGTCGAGCACGCTTCACGGTCCGCGCTCAATCGATATCGGGTACGAGCCGCCTTCCTGCTAATGCCAGCATTCGTCTCCAAGCTCTCGTCCGAGCAGTGGGCCGAGGCCCGCCGCCTGCGCGCCGAGGGTGCCACCTTCGCTGCTATCGCCGCCCGCTTCGGCATGTCAGCCCAGGCCATTGCCACGCGCGCCCGCAAGGACGTCTGGGCAACATCCGGCAGCGTCATCGGCGCAAAGCCCGCAAAGGGCAGGGCGCGTGTCCCCTCGCCGGCCACCGCCGATATCCGCCACCGCCTGGCGCTGAGGCTCTACCATATTCTCGAGATCGAGATCTGCATGCTGGAGTTGCGCATGAGCAAGGAGCTGGAAGCTTACAAGAATTCCTCCGACCTCGGCCTGCCGGCCGCCGCCAACAAGGAGGTGCGCGAGCACTTCGCCGCCCTCATCGAACGCTTCAAACAAGTGACGGAGATGGACTCTGAACCCGCCTCTGCTGCCGACGGGAGGAGAAAATCTGTCAACCGCGAGCTCACCGCCCTCAGTCCCGACATCGACCCCGACGGGCTCGCCATCGCATCCGAGAAGGACCAGTTCCGCGCAGAGATTGCGGAACGTCTTGGAAAGCTGTTCCCGCACTCCTGAAGGGCTCGACTTCCTCGCCACCCATCTCACGCGCAAGGAGCTCGACCGCATCCTCGACCATGAGTGGCCCGTCATCGCCCGCGACGACCAGCTGGCTCCTCTACTCGCCAAGGGCGGCAAGCCCTGGCACACGTGGCTGGTGCTCGGCGGCCGCGGCTCGGGCAAGACCCGCACAGGCGCGGAATGGGTACGTGCGCAAGTGATAGGCGAGCCGCCGCTCGCGGATCGCCGCTCGCACCGCATCGCGCTCGTCGGCGACACCATCGCGCAAGTGAGAAGCGTGATGATCGAAGGCATCTCCGGCCTCATGTCGATCTATCCGCCGGCCGAGCGCCCCAAGCTCGAGGTGTCCAAGAATCGGCTGCTCTGGGACAACGGCACCTTGGCGCAACTGTTCGCCGCCGACGATCCCGACAGCTTCAGAGGTCCGCAGTTCGATGCCGCCTGGTGCGACGAGCTGTGCAAGTGGCGCCAGCCCGATCGGGCCTGGGACACCTTGCAGTTCGCGATGCGCCTCGGGCGCTGGCCGCAGTGCGTGATCACCACCACGCCGCGGCCGATCCCGCTGCTCAAGAAGATCCTCGAGGACCACGCCACCGCCACCACGCGCTCACGCACGGCCGACAACGCGAGCTTCCTCTCGCCCACGTTTCTGGCCGAGATGCTGCGCCGCTACGGCGATACCCTCATCGGCCAGCAGGAGCTGGAAGGAGAGATCGTGGAAGAACGCATGACCGGCCTGTGGAAGCGCAGCTTCATCGCCGGCAGCCGCTTGGCTGCGCGACCCGAGCTCGTGCGCATCGTCGTCGCCGTCGATCCGCCGGTCACCTCGACTGCCGGCTCCGACAGCTGCGGCATCATCGTCGCCGGCTTGGGCGTCGACAAGCGCGCCTATGTCATCGCCGACCGCACGGTGCAGGGGCGCGACCCCGCCACCTGGGCCAAGGCCGCGGTTGCCGCCTATCACGACCACGAGGCCGACAGCATCGTGGTCGAGACCAACCAGGGCGGCGATCTCTTGGTGCAAACCTTCAAGAGCATCGACGCGCGCGTGCCGGTGAAGAAGGTCTACGCCTCGCGCGGCAAGTACGTGCGCGCCGAGCCCGTCTCGGCGCTCTATGCCGAAGGCCGCGTCGCCCACGTCGGCGAGTTCGTCGAGCTGGAGCGCCAGATGTGCGACTTCGCCGCCGACGGCCTCAGCCAGGGCAAGAGCCCCGACCGCCTCGACGCCCTGGTCTGGGCCATCACCGAGCTGATGCTCGTCACGCACACCAAGCCCGGCGTCAGGTCGTTCTGACGGCCGTGATCGTAGGGCGCAATAAGGCGTGAGCCGCATTGCGCCGTTGCCACCGATGATCGGTGCAATACGGCTGACGCCTATTGCACCCTACGCCCCGCCTTTCTCACGAAAGCCCCACGCATGCTCGAGCGTTACCCGCAAGGTCGCGTCGCGACCTGGCTCGGCCGCGCCCTTGGCCGCTTTGCGCCGACGCCCGCGCCCCAGACGCCGCCCGCGTTCCCCTCCCCCTTGCGGGGAGGGGTTAGGGGTGGGGGCGAATCAAGGGGTGGGGGCGAGACACACGGGGGAGCTCTCGCCACCAAGTCGCTCCCCGCCCCCTACTTCGCCTTCGATCGCCTCGGCTCCCCCGCCTGGGCCCCGCGCGACTACGCAGCCTTCGCTCGCGAAGGCTTCATGCAGAACGCCATCCTCTACCGCTCCGTGCGCATGATCGCGGAGGCCGCGGCCAGCGTGCCGCTGCTGCTCTATTCCGGCGACGAGGAGATCGAGCAGCACCTCTTGCTCGACCTTCTCGCCCGCCCCAACGCCGCCTCCACCGCGCCCGACCTGTTCGAAGCCCTCTACGGCTTCCTGCTCGTCTCCGGCAACGCCTACCTGGAGGCGCTTCCCCTCGGCCAAGACATCCGAGAGCTGCACACCCTGCGCCCCGACCGCATGAAGGTGGTGCCCGGCCCCGACGGATGGCCCGAGGCCTACGAGTACACCGTCGACGGCCGCACCCGCCGCCTCGCGCACGAAGCAGCGCCCGGCGTGCGCTCGGTCCTGCACCTGAAGCTCTTCCATCCGCTCAACGACCACTACGGCCTCTCCCCCATCGAGGCCGCCGCCTCAGCCGTCGACATCCACAACACCGCGTCGAAGTGGAACAAGGCGCTGCTCGACAACTCGGCGCGGCCCTCCGGCGCGCTCGTCTACACCGCCCGCGACGGCAACCTGACGGTGGAGCAGTACGACCGCCTCAAGGCCGAGCTGGAGCAGGGCTTCGCCGGCGCCGCCCGCGCCGGCCGCCCGCTGCTGCTGGAAGGCGGGCTCGACTGGAAGTCCATGTCGCTCAGCCCCAAGGACATGGACTTCATCGAGGCCAAGCACGTCGCCGCGCGCGAGATCGCCCTCGCACTCGGCGTGCCGCCGATGCTGCTCGGCATCCCCGGCGACAACACCTACTCCAACTACCAGGAGGCCACGCGCACCTTCTGGCGCTCCACGGTACTGCCCCTCGTCACCCGCACCGCCAAGTCCCTCTCCTGCTGGCTCGCACCCGCCTATGGTGTCAGACCCTCCGGGTCTGACACCTTTCTGCCGACCGACGTTGCGGGACCCCTCGAACTGCGACCCGACCTCGACTCCATCGAGGCGCTGAGCATCGAGCGCGAAGCCCTCTGGACCCGCGTCGATAAGGCCACCTTCCTCACCCCCAACGAGAAGCGCTCGGCCTGTCCGACATCAGCACCTGTGAGACAGATTTAGCGGCTTGAGGAAGGGAGGATTTCTGGCTCATCGTAGCCCTCAGGGGAGCGAAGATGAGACAGAAATCCAACACCAACGCCCAGTCATCGGAAGACATCGTCAAGGGCATCCGTCGGGCGACGCGCAAGCGCTACTCGGCCGAAGAGAAGATCCGCATCGTGCTGGACGGCTTGCGCGGCGAGATGAGCATCGCCGAACTCTGCCGCCGCGAGGGCATCGCCGAAGGCCTCTACTACAGCTGGTCCAAGGAGTTCCTGGAAGCCGGCAAGCGGCGGCTCGCCGGCGACACTGCCCGCGCCGTCTCGCAGGGCCAAAGAAACTTGTGAGATGGTCAGTCGTCAGTCGTCAGTCGTGAGTGGTGAGTCGTGGGTGGTGAGTTCGAGGGGCAGCGCGCAGGGCGCTTCGCTTTCTACCATCGATATCGAAGCCAGCGACTGCCGGCGCCGCCACTGACCACTGACGACTGACCACTCACGATCTCACGACCTCACGATCTCACCATGTTCCACGAAACCCGCTTCCCCACCGCCATCTCGCGCGCCGCCCACGGCGGGCCTGAGCGCCGCACCGACGTCGTCGTGCTGGGCTCGGGCGCGGAGGAGCGCAACGCGCGCTGGGCCGACTCCCGCCGCAGCTACAACGCGGGCTGGGGCGTGAAATCGCTCGACGACCTGCACGCCGTCATCGCCTTCTTCGAGGAGCGGCGCGGCCGCCTGCACGGCTTCCGTTGGCGCGACCCCACGGATTTCAAGTCCTGCCTGCCGGAGGGCACGCCAACCGCCCTCGACCAGGTCATCGGCACCGGCAACGGCTCAACCGCCGTCTTCCAGCTGAAGAAGACCTACGGCTCGTCTTTCGCCCCCTGGACCCGCGAGATCAAGAAGCCGGTCGCCGGCACGGTGCTCATCGCCGTCGCCGGCGTCGTGCAGACACCGACCACGCACTACACGGTCGATCACGCTACCGGCCTCGTCACCTTCCAGCCGGGCCACATCCCCGCCGCGGCCCAGGCCATCACCGCCGGCTTCGAGTTCGACGTGCCCGTCCGCTTCGACACCGACAAGCTCGAGATCAACGTCCGCCCCGGCGATGTCCTCGTGTTCCGCTGGCGGCGCGGCAGCCTCGCCAAGCACTGCGCCATCCCGTCGAAGCCCACCGCCATCATCCACGCGCTCGAAGGCGCAGCCGTCAGCGAGGTCGCGCTCTCGCCCTGGTGGCGCCGCCACACGGCGGGGGCATTTCGATTTCCCGGGGTTGATCACTAAGGGCGCCAGCCAATAGGTTGCTACGCTGTTCACCAGGATCGGCGAGGGCACGCGATGCTCCGGAACATCATCGTCGCATTCGCCGCCGCCGCGATGGTGCTGGTTGGCAGCGTCGAAGGCATGGCCCAGGAGAAGGCCAGGTTGGGCCGCGAGGCGATTACCGCCATGTTCGACGCGGCGCGCAAGGCCTCGGCCTGGAGCATCGATGGCAAGTGTCAGTGGGGGTACTTCTTCTTCGACCCGGACCGGCAGAAATTGGAGAGCGCCGGGGCAAAGCTCGAGGAAGAGGGCTATCGTCTCGTCCGGGTGAGAGGGCCTATGAAGTCGAAGACCGGGTTCCGCTACATCCTGCACGTCGAAAAGGTCGAGCGGCATTCGGTCGATACGTTGCTGGCCAGGAACGAGCAGCTCAGCGCGTTCGCTGCCAAGCACGGACTCGAAAGCTACGACGGAATGGAAGTCGCCCCCCTTCAGAGCGGCACGTGCGACGACGCAAAATAACACCGCGTCGCCGTCGTCGTGATCGGGTATCCGCTCACTTCGAGATGCCGGATCGGTCGATAGCGAATAGGGAATAGCGAATAGCGAATAGCGAGTAGAGGCGAGAAACCAGCGACCCCTATTCGCAACTCCCTACTCCCTATTCGCTACTCCCTACTCCCTGCCCCCTCACTTCCGCAGCTGCAGCAGCTCAGCGGCGCGTAGGTCGCGTCGCTGATCGACCACCGCCTCTGCAGCGCATTCATCCGGACAGCACGTATGATAGAGATCCAAGAGCCAGGCGCTCATACGACTTCTGGCGGCAACAACCGACGGATGCAATTGTCGACAGCTTGAGGCCCGGCGGGAATGAATCACTCGTTGTGATGCCCGATGGACGTGTATTTCAGGGCAACACGCGAATTAGGGTTCTGGAAGAACGGGGCTATGACGTGAATTCTCTTCCAAGAACTCTTCGCGACCCCGACCCGAAGGCCGGCACCAGACCACGCGGCGGGCGGGGTGGCGGAGGCCGCTACATCCCACCCGCACGCTTTGTCAAACCTCCAATGTAAGTGTGCAAGCCCATGGACAGACCAGAGACCGAAGCTTGGTTTGCCGCGCAGCCGGCTCAATTCCGGCACTTGATCCTGCTCGAGGTCATGCGCGACCTGACGATCGTGATGCGAGAGGTCTCCTTTGCCGAGGATGCCGAGCACAGGTGGCGCGCGGCCTATCTCGTTTCCGAATGCAATCACCGGATGCTCGGTTACATCT
This sequence comes from uncultured Alphaproteobacteria bacterium, assembly GCA_963832445.1. Lineage (GTDB taxonomy): Bacteria > Pseudomonadota > Alphaproteobacteria > Rhizobiales > Hyphomicrobiaceae > AWTP1-13. The sequence continues at coordinate 103,764 of CAWHUM010000007.1, read as the reverse complement.
CTGCCGTGATGACGGACCAACCGCACTATCCCGAGGACGTCATCATCGGCATCCTGTTCGACTACCTGGATCATCCAGAGATCGAGCGCTACACGCGCCAGGTATGGGAGCGCGCCGTCGACGCCGCCACCCGCTTCGGCGCGCATCTGCGCTGACGGCCATGCCCTGGGTCCGCCTGACCCCTAGCCCCTGACCCCGGAACTCTGCCTCCTCACTTCGGCAGCTGCAGCAGCTCGATGCGCACGTCGCCGGGTACGGCCATGAAGGCGAACAGCGTGCCGTTGGGCGCTTTCAGCGGGCCCTCCTGGTGCCTGGCGCCCAGCTTCTTGAGGCGCGCAATATCGGCCTCGATGTCCTCGCACTCGATGGCGAAGTGCTCCAGGCCCCAGCGGGCACCGTCGCTGCCGGCCGGTGCCAGCGTCTCGCCGGCGCGCGCGTTGGAGATGGAGACGAGCATGCCGCCGCTGACCTCGCAGCGAATGAAGCGGTCGCCGAAGGGGCGCGTCTCGTCGCTCAGGATCTTGAAGCCGAAGGCCTCGGCCCACCATTCGGCGGCCTTGCGCGGGTCGGCGGCCTTGATGTGGATGTGATTGATGCGAAACGGCATGGTGTCTCCTGTCTGTCGGTGTCAGACCCTCCGGGTCTGACACCATAGCCGCAACCTCGATGTGTCAGAATACTTCGGCCGGAGTGACCGCTCCGATCAACCCTTGCGCCAGCTGGCGCGTTCGACGGCGGCGCCGCGGATGGCCGAACCACGATTTGACCCGCCCTTTCGTACCTTCGTGACACCCTTCAGCCTGCACAAGTCGGCAAGGCCGATCGCAGATTGTCTTGGACGGGGCCGCTGCGAGGGGCTAAGTGCAGGCCTGCGCGACCAGCGCACCCTCATGCAGCACCACGAAGGGACAGGACCTCATGACGAGGCGCGGCCAGAGCACGCTGTTTTGCCAGACCAGAAACCGCGGCGGGCGGCTGATCTACGATCCCGAGCAGGACATCTACCAATGCCCCGGCCGCGGCAACGACTGCCGCTTCGCCGAGAGCGCCGACGGCACGCTGGAGCGCTTCGGCGCCGACTGCGGGCGCCTGCCGAGCGCAACCCGCGGGAAGTAGGGTCGCTCGGTGTCCACTCGGTGTCAGACCCTCCGGGTCTGACACCATGACCGCAGCCTCTCTTTGTATCTCGCCTCGCGCGAAATGTCGCCACGGGGTCTGACCCGGAGGGTCAGACCCCAAGCCAGCTAACCCAGCATATTCGTATCGCCGCACACCGAGATCGCCTGCCCGGACACGGTCTTGGCCCGCGGCGAGGCGGTGCAACGGTCGCAGCTACGCTGCCTTGTTCGCAGGATGGGGGCCAAGGTGCGATTCGACGCGGAAATCATCGTAGTTCAATCGCGGCGCCCTGCGGCCCCCTTCGCCCTCCTCGAAGTCCACGATTTCGAACTCCTTCAAAATCTTGAGCGACCGCAGGACGTTCGTCTTGTTGCGGCGAACTTTCCTGGCCAGCTCCGTCACCGATTGCGGTTCGGCATCGCGTATCATCTCGATCAGCAGCATGTTCTTTTTGGACAGAACACGAGCCAGCGCCTCCCAGGACGTGAACCAGACGCGCGGATCGCTCGGCCGCTGCTTTTGCGCGCCCTTGGCGACGTCCAGCATTCGCTTGTGGATGCGCTCTGGCGGTGCAATGCCGATGTGCAGGATGCGCTTGCTCACAACGCGCCCTCCTTTCTCAAGATCTGTTCCACGTCGGCGAAGAAATCTTCCACCAGCTTGAAGGGCGTGGTGAACTCGCAGGGCACTGATCTCTTGCCGCGTCTGTCAATGTGATCGTACGGCCTGGGTCTTTTCGACCGCTTCCCTGGCCCGCTCGCCACGTCCGCGCCATGCGAGTTGTCGTATCCCAGGATGCGGTCGTCGTTCCCATCGTGCAGTGTCAGCGAATACTGCAGGCCGTGCGGCCTGCCTTCGTCCGGCTCGACCTTGATGGCGCGAATCGTCACCCAGTAGCCGTTGTCATAGCCGATCTTCTGGCGATGAAGGTCCAGGACGTAGTCCCAGCCTTCGGCTTGCGAACTCACGCCCGTCCATGGGTGATCATGGCATGATCACCTGGCGGTCTGTCAATTGCGATTGCCGCTGAAGGTTTCGTTGTTACTGCGCAACAGCTGCTGCAGACACACACCTCACCCAGCATATTCGTATCGCCGCACACCGAGATCGCCTGCCCCGACACGGTCTTGGCCCGCGGGCTCGCGGTAAACACCACCATGTGGGCCAGCTGCTGCGGCGTCACGTAGCCCGTGGGTTGGGTTAGGCCGAAGGCCGTAACCCAACACACCGATGCACCACCGTTGATGTTGGGTTGCGCGCTCCCGCGCCAACACTCCCTACTCCCCATTCCCTACTCGCTATTCCCTACTCACCACCCCACCACCCACACCCCCATGGCCACCCTCGCTCTCGCCGTTGCCGGCGCGGCCGCCGGCAGCGCGCTGCTCCCTGGCGGCGTCACCTTCCTCGGCGCCACCCTCACCGGTGCCGCCATCGGCTCGCAGGTCGGCGCGGTTGCCGGCTCGCTCATCGACCACGCGCTGTTCGCGGCTAGCGGCCAGACGCGCGCGCTCACCGGCCCCCGTCTCTCCGAGCTGCGCGTCACCGGCTCCTCGCAAGGCGCGCCCATCCCGCGCCTCTACGGCCGCGCGCGCATCGGCGGCCAGATCGTCTGGGCGACCGACTTCGAGGAGGAGGTGATCACCTCCACGCAGTCGGGCGGCGGCGGCAAGGGCGGCATCGGCCAGGGGCAGCGCACCCGCACCACCGAGTACCGCTACTTCGCAAGCTTCGCCGTGGCGCTCTGCGAGGGCGAGATTGCCGGCCTGGGGCGCGTGTGGGCCGACGGCACCGAGCTCGACCTCGCAACCATCACCCACCGCCTCTACTTGGGCGCCGACACGCAGCTCCCCGACAGCCTGATCGAAGCGCGCGAAGGCGCCGGCGACGCGCCGGCCTACCGCGGGCTCGCCTACATCGTGTTCGAACGCGTGGCGCTCGCCAACTTCGGCAACCGCATCCCGCAGCTCTCCTTCGAGGTGCACCGAGCCGTGGATTCGTTCGAGTCCAGCGTGCGCGCCGTAACGCTGATCCCCGGCGCCGGCGAGTTCGTCTACGCCCAACAGCCCGTCACGCGCAAAGTCGGCGCCGCCACCAACGTCTCCGAGAACGTGCACACCCGCCAGGGCGGGAGCGACTGGTCCGTCTCCCTCGACCAGCTGCAATCCGCGCTTCCCGATGTCGACTCGGTCTCCCTCATCGTCGGCGGGTTCGGCACCGACCTGCGCGCGGGCAACTGCCAGATCCGCCCCGGCGTCGACTCCGCCGACAAGGTCACCGAGCCGCTCGTCTGGAGTGTCGCCGGCCTGTCCCGCTCGGGTGCGCATCGGATCAGCCTGGTCGACGGCCGCGCGGCCTACGGCGGCACGCCCTCCGATGAAACCGTCGTCGCCGCCATCCAGGACCTCAAGGCGCGCGGGCTCGGGGTCACGCTGACTCCCTTCCTCTTTATGGATATCGCCGCCGGCAACACGCTCACCGACCCCCACACGGGGGCCACCGGCCAGCCGGTCTATCCCTGGCGCGGCCGCATCACCGTCTCGCCCGCCGCCGGCCAGCCGATCACGCCCGACAAGACCGCCGCCGCCGCCACCCAGGTCTCAGCCTTCGTCGGCACCGCCGACGTCGGCAACTTTTCAATCAATGGCGAGACCGTCACCTACTCCGGCCCCGACGAGTGGTCCTTCCGCCGCTTCATCCTGCACTACGCCCACCTTGCCGAGGCGGCCGGCGGCGTCGATGCCTTCGTCATCGGCAGCGAGATGCGCGGGCTCACCACCGTGCGCGACAGCGCCTCCACCTACCCCTTCGTCGCCGCGCTCGCGACCCTCGCCGCCGACGTGAAATCCGTCGTGGGTTCCACCAAGGTCACCTACGCCGCCGATTGGGCGGAATTCTTCGGCCACCAACCGGCCGACGGCTCGGGCGACGTCTTCTTCCACCTCGATCCGCTGTGGTCGTCGGCCTCCATCGACGCCGTCGGCATCGACGTCTACTGGCCGCTTTCCGACTGGCGCGACGGCAACGCGCACATCGACCGCCTGGCCGGCACCCCCTCCATCTATGACCTCGGCTATCTCATCGCCAACCTCTTCGGCGGCGAGGGCTACGACTGGTACTACGCCAGCGCCGAAGACCGCGCCGAGCAAACGCGCACCCCCATCACCGACGGCGGCGGCAAGCCCTGGGTGTTCCGCTTCAAGGACATCCGCAACTGGTGGCTCAACCGGCATTTCAACCGCCCCGGCGGCGTGGAGTCCGGCACACCCACCGCCTGGGTGCCGCAGTCCAAGCCCTTCTGGTTCACCGAGCTCGGCTGCCCCGCCGTCGACCGCGGCGCCAACCAGCCCAACGTGTTCGTCGACCCGAAGAGCTCGGAGTCGCACCTGCCTTACTTCTCCCACGGCAAGCGCGACGACTTCATGCAGCGCCGCTACCTGCAGGCGTTCCACGAGGGCCTCGACCCCGACCACGAGAACTACCTCGCCGGTGCCAACCCGCTCTCCTCCGTCTACGGCGAGCGCATGGTCGACCTCGACAATATCTACGTCTACGCCTGGGACGCGCGCCCCTATCCCGCGTTCCCCGCCGACACCGCCGCCTGGGGCGACGGCGCCAACTGGCGCCTCGGCCATTGGCTCACGGGCCGCATCGCCAGCGCGCCGCTCGGCCCCACCGTCAGCGCCATCTTCGCCGACCACGGCTTTGCCGCCTACGACACGGACGCGCTCAACGGCGTCCTCGGCGGCCTCCTCGTGGATCGTGTGATGTCGGCGCGCGAGACCATCCAACCCTTGGAGCTCGCCTTCTTCTTCGACACGCGAGAGAGCGGCGGCGAGATCGTGTTCGCCCACCGCGGCGCTGCCGATCCGGCAGCGGACCTCACCGTCGACGACCTGGTCGAGGCTCGCCCCGAGGCCGCACTCGCAACCCTCACGCGCGCGCAGGAGACGGACCTGCCCGCCTCCGCCAAGGTCACCTACATCGCGGCCGGCGGCGATTATTCCGCAGCCGTGGAGGAAGCGCGCCGCCTCGCCGGCCGCAGCGGCCGCGTGGCGCTCGCCGATCTTCCCATTGCGATCGATCCCGAGCAGGCGGCCGAGATCGCCGAGGTATGGCTGTTTGAGGCGTGGGCCGCGCGCGAGCGCGCCCAGTTCTCGCTGCCGCCGAGCCGCCTCGCGCTCGAGCCCGGCGACGTCATCGACCTCACCGCCAACGGCCGCTCGCAGCTGTTGCGCATCACCGAGATCGGCGAGCACGGTGTACGCGACATCGAGGCGCGCGGCTTCGACCCCGACGTCTACGCCAACGCGCCCGGCGGCGCCCGCGGCCAGGGCGGCAGCGTCGGCGTCATCGTCGGCCAGCCGTTCGTCGTGTTCCTCGACCTGCCGCTGCTGCGCGGCGACGAGCCGCCTGCCGCCGGCTACGTGGCGGCAGCGCAGAGCCCCTGGCCCGGCCCTATCGCCGTCTACCGCTCGCCCGAGACCACCGGCTACCAGTTCGCGGCTCTCGCACAGGCATCCGCCGTCACCGGCGTCACGCTCGACCCGCTGCCCGCGGGCGCCACCTCGCGCTTCGACCGCGCCACATCGGTGCGCGTCGAGCTCGACAGCGGCGCACTCGCCTCCGTCACCGAGCTCGCCTTGCTCGCCGGCGCCAACCTTGCCGCCGTCCGCAACGAGGACGGCGAGTGGGAGGTGCTGCAATTCCTCTCTGCCACCCTCACCGCCCCCGCCACCTACACGCTGACGGGCTTCCTGCGCGGTCAGGCCGGCACCGAGCACGCGATGCGCGCGCCCCTTGCCGCCGGCGCCCGCTTCGTGCTCATCGACAGCGCGCTCGCTCGCATCGACCAGACCGAGGACGAAATCGGCCTCGCCTACAACTGGAAATGCGGCCCCGCGAGCCGCGACATCGGCTCGCCCAACTATGTGCAACTGACGCACGCCTTCTTGGGCGAGGGCCTCGAGCCCTTGAGCCCGGTGCACGTGCGCGGCACCCGTTCGAGCGGCGATCTCGCCATCTCGTGGGTTCGCCGCACCCGCATCGGCGGCGACAGCTGGGACTTTACCGACGTGCCCCTCTCCGAGGCCGAGGAGCGCTACGAGATCGACATCCTCGACGGCAGCGACGTGGTGCGCACGCTCACCGCCACCTCGCCCGGTGCCACCTACACGAGCGCCGAGCAGACTGCCGACTTCGGCGCCCCGCAGTCCTCCGTCTCGCTGCGCCTCTATCAGATGAGCGCCACCCGCGGCCGCGGCACCCCCCGCGCCGCGGCGCTCTAACGCTCACCGCGCGCGCCATCCTTCCCCCTCTCCCCGTCTGCGGGGAGAGGGTTGGGGTGAGGGGCAGCCTCACGCTCCAGCAATCATTCTGTCCACCCACGAAAGGAAACTACGATGCCCACCACCACCGCCGACCCCGCCGCCACGCCTCTCCCCACCCTCGGATCCAAATGGTGGGCGCAGTCCATGACCATCTGGGGCGCGCTCATCACCGCAGCTGCCACCGTCGCTCCCACGATCGGCCCGCGCTTCGGCCTCGACATCACGCCCGAGCTGATCCGGCTGTTCGGCGACCAGGTGGTCGGCACCGCCCAGGCCGGCGGCGGCCTCCTCGGCACGATTCTGACGATTTACGGCCGCGTTCGCGCCACAACTCCACTCGGGCGCCGGCAAATAACCATGCGCGTGTGAGCCCTGCTCCAGGGCCGCCCAGCGCTGGCACAGCCGCCCGCCCGCCCTGTATAGTCGCGCCGGATGGGAGCCGGCTTGTGCGTTCTGGCCTCGTCACGGGCACCAAACGGGCGGAGGCAATCTTGCGGATCCTGATTGTCGAGGACGATCGCGATCTCAATCGGCAACTGATCTCGGCGCTCACCGATGCGGGCTATGCCGTCGATTCCGCCTTCGACGGCGAGGAAGGCTTCTTTCTCGGCGACACCGAGCCCTACGACGTCGTCATCCTCGACACGGGGTTGCCCAAGATGGACGGCATCCGCGTGCTCGAGCAATGGCGCAGCTCGGAGCGCAACATGCCGGTGATCATCCTCACCGCCCGCGACCGCTGGAGCGACAAGGTGGCCGGCATGGACGCCGGCGCCGACGACTACGTCGCCAAGCCGTTCCACATGCAGGAGCTCTTGGCCCGCGTGCGCGCCCAGATGCGTCGCGCTTCCGGTCACGCCAAGAGCGACATCGAATGCGGCTCTTTGCGCCTCGACACCAAGACGGCGCGCGTCACCATGAACGGCCAGCCGATCAAGCTCACCTCGCACGAATACCGCCTGCTCGCCTACCTGATGCATCACAACGAGCGGGTGGTGTCGCGCACCGAGCTGGTCGAGCACCTCTACGAGCAGGACTTCGACCGCGATTCCAACACCATCGAGGTATTCATCGGCCGCCTGCGCAAGAAGATTCCGGCCGACATGATCAAGACCATCCGCGGTCTCGGCTACCGGCTGTCGCAGGAAGGCGATGAAAGCTAACTCGCTCGCGTTCCGTCTGTTCGTCACTGCGGCAGCCTGGGTGCTGGTGGTTCTGCCGATCGCCGGATCGATCATCTTCGCACGCTATCGCTACGAGGCGCAGACCACCTTCGACAATCGCATCTCCCTGCTGTTGACCGTCATCATCAGCGACGCGGACGAGCACGCGGAGACTGGCCCCTCGCCGCCGAACAACTGGGGCGAGGGTCTGTTCATCGTCACGCATTCGGGGTGGTACTGGCAGATCAAGCCGCTCGACGGCAGGCCGGGCGATATCCTGCGTTCCCGTTCGCTCGCGGGCGACGATCTGCCGGTGCCCAGCGAGAACAACGTCGAGCCCAACGACAAGGAGGTGCGCTGGGCCAACCTGATCGGGCCCGCCCAGCAGAACGTGCGTATCGCCGAGCAGATCTACGTGTTCGGCGAGGGCAGGACCGCGCAGCGCTACTCGGTGGCAGTCGCCGGCAAGCTCAGCGAGGTCGAGGAGAACGTAGCTGCCTTCCGCAGCCAGCTCATCCAGGCGCTGGCGCTCGCCGGTCTCGGCCTGCTCGCCGTCACCCTGTTCCAGATCCGCTTCGGCCTCTTTCCCCTTGCACGGGTGGAGCAGAGCCTGGCGGCGATCCGCTCGGGCGAGGCGGCGCGTCTCGACGGCGAGCTGCCCTCCGAGATCAAGCCGCTGCAGCAGGAGCTCAATGCGCTCCTCAAGTCCAATCAGGAGATCGTCGAGCGGGCGCGCACGCATGTCGGCAATCTCGCGCACGCGCTGAAGACGCCGCTGGCGGTGCTGATCAACGAGGCGCGCGGCGATTCTTCGCCGCTCGCGCGCAAGGTCATCGATCAGGCCGACACCATGACCACCCAGGTCAACCTCTACCTCGACCGTGCGCGCATGGCGGCGCGCATTGGCGTCATCGGCCGCGTGACCGAGGTCCGCCCGGTCGGCGAATCCATAGTGCGCGCGCTGGAGCGCATCTACCGCGACAAGCATCTCACCTATTCGCTCGACTGCCCGACCGGGGCCCGCTTCCAGGGCGAGCGCCACGACCTGGAGGAGATGCTGGGCAACCTGCTCGACAATGCCTCCAAGTGGGCGCACTCGCGCGTGAGCCTGGTGGCCTCGCCGACCCTGGTGGCCAACGGCAACAGTGCCTCGGGCAGCTGGCTCGAGATCCGGGTGGACGACGACGGTCCCGGCTTGTCTCCGGAGGAGCTGAGCGAGCCCATCGCCCGCGGCCGCCGTCTCGACGAGACCAAGCCCGGCTCCGGCCTCGGACACTCCATCGTCGCCGATCTGGCCTATTGCTACAGCGGCAAGTTCGAGCTCGAGGAGGTCCGACCTGGGCGGCCTGTCCGCGCGCCTGACCCTTCCGCTCGCCGCCTGAGCGCCGCTCCAGCTCGAGCCCGTGCCGCTAAAGACCATGCATGGGCCGCACTTTTGCCCGAATCGGAGCTAGGTTGCACACTGAGGGAGCACGTTTGCCGGGGGCGCCGCCACAGGGCGGCGTGGCACGGGGGAGGACCACTCGATGGTGAAGTCTGTATCTGCCGCGGTGCTCGCCGCGCTTGTGGCGCTTGCCTCGTTCGGGCTCGCCGCCTGTGAGACCAAGCAGGACGGCGGCACCGTGGTCGGCGCCATCGCCGGCGGCATCATCGGCAATCAGTTCGGCAAGGGCAGCGGCAAGGCGGCTGCCACGCTCGCCGGCGCCGTCATCGGCGGCATCGTCGGCAACGACATCGGCCGCAAGCTCGACGAGCGCGATCGCGTGCTGGCGCGCGAGGCCGAATACGACGCCTGGGAGAACGGGCCTCCCAATCGGCCCGTGCGCTGGCGCAATCCCGACAACGGCCGCTATGGCGAGATCGTCGCCGAGGACTACTACGAGCGCCGCGGCGCCCGCTGCCGCAACTTCGTGCACCGGGTGTGGATCGACGGCCGCCCGCAGGCCATGCGCGGCACCGCCTGCCGCAACCCCGACGGCACCTGGACCCAGGTCGGCTGATCCTCAGCACCTGACACGCACGATGCTATCCGCCCCGGCCTCCAGGCCGGGGCTTTCGTTTTTTTGTGCTTCGGGACTTGGTTCAACGCATCACGCGTTCCAGCACGGCCGCGGCCACTCGCCTCGGCTCGATCCGCGCCACGCTCGCCGAGTAGCGGCCCGAGTAGACGAGCTTGATCAGCTCCGTGCGCGCCGCTCCCACATCGTCGAAGCGCACCGCGAACTCATTTGGCGCGCATCGCACGACTGTAGCAGGCAGATGCAGCCCTTCGAAATCGACCATCACCCAGTCGCCTTCCTCCCCGCCATACGCGCCATCGAGCCGCGCGCCGCCGAGCGAGATGTCGAGAATACGATGCGCAGCGGCGCCCTCGCCCCCGTGCACCATGGCCAGGTCCTGCCGTCGCCAGCCGCTCGGCCGAGCGGTAGCGCGGCTGCTCGATGCACACGAGACAGGCGATGGTGAGCACCACGATATTGTACCAGCTCCAGAACAGGCACAGCGCGCTCGAGTCGCGCAGCTTGGTCCCGTCCTCCAGCAGGAAGGCCCACACCACGCCGGCGATGGTCAGGCCGAGATAGACGAGGAACATGTTGAGCAGCGGCCACTGCACGAACCGCTGGCTGCGATCGCCGCCCTTGGCGGTGACCTTGAACTTCTGCCCCTTGGGCCTGAGCAGCCCGTGCGCCACTGCCTGCAGGATCTGCGAGGCGGCGAGCAGCTGCGTCACGTCGGTCATGATCGGCATCACTCGGCTCTGCGCCATCCAGCCGGTGACGATGGCTGACGCCACGAAGTGCGGCATGTAGTAGGAGAGCGTGGTGGCCACGTCCGCCTGCACCGCATTGATATTGAGCAGCAGGTAGAGGATCGGCACGATGATGCCGAGCATGCGGAAGGAGTAGCTGCCCGCCCAGTACAGGAACGCCTCGATCAGGCTCACGCGGTCGATGATGTTGAGGCCGTTGTTGGGCCGCAGCGGACCGAGGGCCCCGCGGAAGATTTGCATGAAGCCGAGCGCCCAGCGGCTGCGCTGGGTGATGTATTCCTTGAGCCCCTCGGGCGCGAGGCCGAGCGAGAGCCGCTCGTTGAGATACACGGTGCGGAAGCCCGCCTGCTTCATCTTGAGCGTGACGAGATAATCCTCCGTCACCGAATCGGTGGGGAAGCCGCCCAGACGCATCAGCTGCGGGAAGCGGATCACCGAGGACGTGCCGCAGCAGAAGGCTGCACCCCACGCGTCCTTGCGAGGCCAGCACCACGTCGAAGAAGTAGCGCTGCTCGTCCGGCCACACGCCGGCGATGGAGAGATTGGTCTGCAGCGGGTCGGGATTGATGAAGTGCTGCGGCGTCTGCACGATGCCGACGTCGTCCTCGCGCAACAGGCTGAGCGCGCGGCGCAGGAACTGCGCACTCGGCACGAAGTCCGCATCGAGAATGCTGATGAAGTCCGGCGGCTCGGGCAGCGCCGCCACTTGGCTGAGCCCGTTGTTGATGTTGCCGGCCTTGGCATGGGCATTGTCGGGGCGCGTCAGGTAGCGGGCCCCGAGCCGCTCCGCCATCTCCTTGAGCCAGGCCCGCCGGCCGTCGTCCAGCACCCACACGCGAAAGCGAGGATAGTTCATGGCGACGGCGCCGATGATCGTGCGCTCCAGGATCGCCTCGTCCTCGTTATAGGTGCAGATGAACACGTCGACGAGCGGCGCCGGCTTGCGCTCGGCGAGCCAGCCGAGGTTGCGCTCCACCTCCGGCGTGCGGTCGCTGAGCCGCGTCAGGACGATGAGACCGAGAGTCGTGCCGAGCATCGCCATCGTCTCGACGATCGCGAACACGATGCCGACGATCCACTCCACCGTCAGCCCGAGCGGCGGCAGCGTCGACAGCCAGCGCCAGCACATGTAGCGCCACATCAGCACGACGACGACGGCCACCACGGCCGCCCGCGCACGCTCGTCGCTGGGCTTGAGCCAGGGCAGAACCACCAGGGCCAGGCCGATCACCAGCAAGCCCGGGGCCAGGATTTCGAGAAGCAGTGTCGCCGTCGGGCTCATCGGTCGAAGGTGACGCGGCCGGTGCGACCGATGTCGCATTGCCCCGCCTTGGCGAGGCCGGGCATGGCCACCGTCACGCGGTAGGGCTCCTTGGCGAGTGCCGCGGGCTGGATGGCGAGATTGGCAGGCGCCGTGGCAACGCCGGTCAGCCCGATGATGCGCCCCTTGTGCTCGTTGCTGTCGCCGCGCAGGCGGAAGCGCGCCGTGTCGCCGATGCTGAGCCGGTTGTAGGCGGCCTCGCCGACGGTCGCCGTCACCACCACGCCCGAGCAGTCGAGCAGGCGCACCAATTCCTGGCCGCGCACCACGGTCTCGCCGGGCGCCGTCATCACCTCCCACACGCTGCCGCGCACAGGCGCTGTCAGCTCGGTTGCCGCAATCTCGTCGTAGCGGCGGGTCTCCTCGACGATTTCGGTCCTGAGGCTGGAGATGTGCGTCTCGCGCTCGCGGATGTCGGACACCACCTCGCTCAGGCGCTGGGCGATCTCGTCGGCGCGCTGGGAGGAGCGGGGACGGTCGTTGTAGCTGTCGCCGATGAAAACGCCCTTGCGCAGCGCGATGAGCTCCACCTCGACCGCGGCCAGGCGATGGCGCAGCGCCGTCTCGCGTCTCGGCTGCAACCCTTGCGTCGCGCTTTACCCTCTCGAAGGCGGCCGTGGTCATGGTCTTGGAGGCGGCGAGCGGGGTGGCGCGCTCGAGCGCCCGGTCGGCCTCCTCGAGGTTGGCGGTCGCCGCCGCGATCTCGCTCTTCAGCTCCTGCACGCGCGCTTCGAGCTGGCTGCGGCGTCCCTCCGTGAAGGCCTGGGTTTGCTGCGGCGAGGTCGGCGTAGAGCTTTTCGAGGTCGTCGCGGCGAGCGATCAGCGCGGTGCGCTCGCCCTCCAGCCGATGCACCAGCCGGCGCAGGTCGTCGAGGCGGCCGCGGTCGGCGCGCTTGTTGACGATGCGCAGCAGGCTCGTCGCCGGGCTCGAGCTGCGTACCGGCTGCGAGCGTCCCGAGGCCCGGGCCGATCTCGCCCTCGATCGGCGCACGCAGCGTGACGAGCCGCGCGTTGAGCACGGCCTCGGTGCTGGTGGTTTGCAGAAGGGTACGTGCCGGCAGCCACCCCACCGCTACCACCACCAATGCTCCGACGAGCACTTTGAGCAGCCGGCTGCGGTGCTCGGCAAAGAGCTGCTTGAGGCGCGTGACCTGGTCCGCCCACTGCTCAGCCCAGGGGTTTGGCTTTGCGTCGGGGACTTGCTCCGGCCGCGCCTCGAAGGCTTTCCTGAGCATGGTCAGGCGGCCAACGGCGTCCAGGCCCTGCAGGCTTTGGTCTCTTTCCGCCGACTGCGAGGCGTCCGTGGGCTGTGGTCCGCTGGCGGGCGCCGTCGCAACGGTCGCCGACCGGGGTCTTGCCCGGTGCGAAGGCGCCTTTGGCGCGAGGATTGACTGTTCGGCCCATGGCCACCGCCTACGCATTACGACGAGCATGCGGAGGGCATGCCCAACGCATTGGCTTGCCAAGGGTTTAGTGATCCGGGTTTGCGGCGGCGTTAATGGCTGGCTGCGCGGAAAGTCGCAATTTGAGCTTTCGCGCCCCAAACGACCCGATGCGGCGCGCCGGGTAACCACTTCTTTGCCAAGGTTCGCGAAATCACGGGCAAACGGCCGGTAGTCGCCGCGAGTGAGTATCCGCTTGGCCTGCATCAGGGTTTGCCCGCGACACGGCGGCCCCTGCCTTGCCACTATATCGCCGTGGCCCTATTGCACATGGCGCTGGTTGCAGTGCGCCCTTGAGGCGCTATCGGCAGGCTCATGCTTCTCTGGATCGCCTTTGCGCTCCTGACGGCCGCGGTGCTTGTCGCCGTGGTTGCGCCGCTTGCACGCCCCGGGCGCGAGGAGACCGAGCCGGTCAGCGATGCAGGGACGCTCGCCGTCTATCGCGACCAGCTGGAAGAGGTCGAGGCGGAGCGCGCGCGTGGGCTCTTGGAGCCTGCAGAGGCCGAGGGCGCCAAGCTCGAGATTTCGCGCCGTCTGCTTGCGAGCGCGGCGCGCTCCGAGATCGCCACCGCCGCCGCATCGCCGCGCGCGCTGCTCGAATCGCGGCACGCCAACATCGCGCTCGTCGTTGCCCTCGCTGTGCCGGCGCTGACGCTCGCCCTCTATCTCGCGTCATGGCTCGCCGGGCATCCCGTCCAGCCCCTTTGCCGCGCGCACCGACGCCGGCATCGACCAGGCACAGCTCGCCAGGCTTGATCGCCCAGGTGGAAGCTCGCCTGCGCGAGCATCCCGACCAGGGCAAGGGCTGGGAGGCTGTCGCTCCCGTCTATTTGAAGCTCGGCCGCTTCCGCGATGCCGCCAACGCCTATGCCAATGCCGCCCGCCTCAACGGCGAGACGGTGGCCCTGCTCGCCGGGCGCGCCGATGCGGCCATACTCGCCTCCGACGGCATCGTCACCGAGGAAGTCCGCACGGCCTACGAGAAGATCCTGAAGCTCGAGCCGAAGCGGGTGGAGCCGCGCTTCTGGCTGGCGATGGCCAAGGAGCAGGATGGCCGCTTCGCCGAGGCGCTTGCCGAGTACGAGGCCCTGCTTGCCGAGGCGCCCGCCGACGCCCCCTATCGCTCCCCGCTCGAATTTCGCGTCCTGGCGATGACTGCCCGCATCGCTGCCGCAAAAGGGGGTGCTCCCACCGGACCGAGCGAGGCCGACGTGGCGGCCGCCGCCAAGCTCACGCCCGGGCAGCGCGCTCAGATGATCGCCGGCATGGTGGACGGCCTCGCCCAGCGCCTGAAGAGCCAACGGCCGCGACCTTGAGGGGTGGGCGCGCCTCGTCAATGCCTATGTCGTGCTCGACCGCAAGGACGAGGCGCGAGCCGCGCTTGCCGAGGCGCGGCGCAATTTCGATGGCGATGCCGGCGCGCTTGGCCGAGCTCTCCAAGCTCGCCGCCAGCCTGGGGATCGGCTCATGACCCGTAAGCAGCGCCGCGCAGTCTTCATAGGCGTGGGCGTCGCCGTGCTCGGCATCGCCGTCTTGCTCGTGCTGTTTGCGCTGCGCGACACCATCGTGTTCTTCCACACGCCGTCCGAGGTGACCGTCAAGCAGATCCCCGCGGGAAAACGCATTCGCCTCGGCGGCCTCGTTGCTGCCGGCAGCCTGAAGCGCGGCGAGGGTCTCACTGTCGGCTTCGCCATCACCGACACGATCCAGACCATTCCCGTCAGCTATACCGGCATCCTCCCGGACCTCTTCCGCGAGGGGCAGGGCGTGGTGGCCGAGGGCAAGCTCGATCAGGCGGGGCGCTTCCTCGCCGACAGCGTGCTTGCCAAGCACGACGAGAACTACATGCCGCCCGAGGTCGCCAAGGCCCTCAAGCAGCAGGGCGTGTGGAAGCACGCCGAGCCGAAGGACGGGGCGAAGAAATGAACGTGGATGATGCGAGGCGTGTCCACAGCATGCGAAACATTGTTCCCGCGTCGTGCCGAAGGCTCGCGCAAGGCCTTGCGAGAACACCGCCGACCGGGTTCTCTGGGAGTACCGTGGGCGCCGCATGGATCTCCCCTCCCCTTGATGGGGAGGGGTTGGGGGTGGGGTGAATGGTTGGGGACATGGCCAATGCGAGGGCCCGCCATCTCCGCAAGCATCAAACGGTTGCCGAAGGGCTTCTTTGGGACGAGCTGCGGCAATTGCGTAGGCAGGGCTATCATTTTCGACGGCAGGCTCCCATCGGGAGATATGTCGTCGACTTCGCGTGCTTCTCGCAGCGGCTCGTCATTGAGGTTGACGGCATACAGCACGGCCTGCCAAGGGCAAGGGCCGTGGACGCGGCGCGCGACGCCGATCTCACCTGGCGTGGGTTCACCGTCCTGCGCTTCCGGAACGACGAGGTGCACGATGCGATGGAGGGCGTGATGCTTGAAGTGCTGGCGGCACTTGGCGCGGTAGAGAGGCCTGTGTGGAACGGAGATCGGTGACCATGTGGGCTCCTCCCACCCCTAGCCCCTCCCCACAAGGGGGAGGGGAACACGTCGGCGTTGAAGGTTACGCCGCCCCATGATCATCGAGATTGGACATTTCGCCATCCTGCTGGCCCTCGCCGTCGCACTCGTGCAGATGGCGCTGCCGGCCTGGGGTGCCCGCATCGGCGATACCCGACTCATGGCCACAGCCGAGCCAGCCGCGTTGGCTCAGCTCGGCCTCATCGCCATCGCCTTCGCGGCCCTCATGTACGCCTACATTACGTCCGACTTCTCGGTCGAGAACGTGTGGGCCAACTCGCATTCCCTGAAGCCGCTGCTCTACAAAATCTCCGGCGTCTGGGGGAACCATGAAGGCTCCATGCTGCTGTGGGTGCTGATCCTCGCCCTGTTCGGCGCCGCGGTCGCCCTCTTCGGCAGCAATCTTCCGCCCACGCTGCGCGCCAATGTCCTCGCCGTGCAGGCCGGCATCGGCGTCACGTTCCTCGCCTTCATCGTGTTCGCCTCCAATCCGTTCACGCGCATTCCGCTACAGCCCGAGGGCCGCGGCCTCAACCCGATCCTGCAGGACCCCGCGCTCTCCTTCCACCCGCCCTTCCTCTATGCCGGCTACGTCGGCCTCTCGATGGCCTTCTCCTTCGCCATCGCCGCGCTGATCGAAGGCCGCACGGACGCGGCCTGGGCGCGCTGGGTACGGCCGTGGACGCTCGCCGCCTGGGGATGTCTCACGCTCGGCATCGCCATGGGCTCCTGGTGGGCCTACTATGAGCTCGGCTGGGGCGGGTGGTGGTTCTGGGACCCGGTCGAGAACGCCTCCTTCATGCCCTGGCTCGCCGCCACCGCGCTCCTGCACTCGGCGCTGGTGATGGAGAAGCGCGAGGCGCTGAAGGTGTGGACCGTCCTGCTCGCCATCCTCGCCTTCTCGCTTTCGCTCATGGGCACCTTCCTGGTGCGCTCCGGCGTCCTCACCTCGGTGCACGCCTTCGCCGTCGATCCGACGCGGGGCATCTTCATCCTTTCCATCCTCGTCCTGCTGATCGGCGGCGCGTTGGCGCTCTACGCCTGGCGGGCGCCGACCCTGCAGCAGGGTGGCCTGTTCGCGCCCGTCAGTCGCGAGGGCGCGCTCGTCCTCAACAACGTGCTGCTCACCGTCGCTTGCGCCACCGTGCTCGTCGGCACGCTCTATCCGCTGGCTTTGGAATCCGTCACTGGCGACAAGATCTCCGTCGGGCCGCCCTACTTCAATCTGACCTTCGGACCGCTGATGGTCCCGCTCCTGCTCGCCATGCCGATCGGTCCGTTCCTCGCCTGGAAGCGCGGGGATCTGCTCGGCGCCTTGCAGCGCCTGTACGCTGCCGCCGCCGCCGTGCTCCTCGTCCTCGTTGCCATCGCTGCGATCTACTGGCGCGGACCGTGGCTGGCCCCGTTCGGCATCGCGCTCGGCGTATGGGTCGTTGCCGGCGCCCTGGCGGAATGGTCCGCCCGCGTGAAGCTGTTCGCTGCGCCCTTCGCCGATAGCCTCAGCCGTGCCCGTGGCTTGCCGCGCGCCGCCTACGGCGCCATGCTCGCGCATGCCGGCATCGGCGTCGCCGTGATCGGCATAGTCGCCACTACGGCCTGGCAGAACGAGGTTGTGCTGGCGATGAAGCCCGGCGACCGCGGCGAGATTGCGGGCTATGCGTTCGTCTTCCGCGGCGTTGCCCCGAGCCAGGGTCCGAACTACCAGGAGCAGGTAGGCGTGCTCTCCGTTACCCGCGCGAACGGCACGCCGGTCACCGAACTCACCCCCTCGAAGCGCACCTATCAGGTGCCTCCGCAAACCACCACGGAGGCCGCCATCCATGTCTCCTGGCGCGGCGACCTCTACATCGTGCTGGGCGACGGCTTGGCCGACGGCGCGCAGGTGGTGCGCGTCTATTTCAATCCGCTGGTGCGGCTGATCTGGCTCGGCGCGCTCGTCATGACGTTCGGCGGCGTCCTCTCGCTCTCCGACCGCCGCTTGCGGGTAGGCGCCCCCCGCCGCGCCCGCCGCCGGCCCATTCCCGCGCCGACACCAGCGGAGTAGCGGCCGATGCTTGTCTCCCGATGCGCGCCGCGAGGACTCACCCTCCCCTTGATGGGGAGGGTGGCTCGGCGCGCTTCAGCGCAACGAGCCGGGTGGGGTGAAGCCACGTCGGAAGATCGCTCTCAATATCTCACCCCCACCCCTAGCCCCTCCCCGCAAGGGGGAGGGGAACGCGTTGGCGTTCTCAGCACTGGGGGCGCGTTCTTCGGGGCAGTGACGCTGATCCTGGTTCTCATCCTCATAGGAACTCTCACCCCCGCCCATGCCGTCGAGCCCGGCGAGATGCTGAAAGACCCCGCACTCGAAGCCCGCGCGCGCAAGATCTCCCAGGAGCTGCGCTGCGTCGTCTGCCAGAACCAGTCGATCGACGATTCCAACGCCCCTCTCGCCCACGATCTGCGCGTCATCGTGCGCGAGCGCCTCGCCGCGGGCGATGGCGACGCGCAGGTGCTGGCTTTCGTAGAAGCTCGCTACGGCGAGTTCGTGCTGTTGCGCCCGCGCTTCAAGCTGCAAACGCTTCTCTTGTGGCTGACGCCGCTGCTCCTGCTCGCCGGTGCCGTCCTATTTCTCTGGCGCGCGCGGCGCCAACTTCCCGCGGCGGTCTCGGCCCCGCCGCCTTTGTCCGCCGACGAGCAGCGGCGCCTCGACGCGCTCCTCCGGCAGGACCAGCCCAACCCGTAGCGCCTCATGCAGCAGGCCACTATGCACCAGGTCGACGTGCGCTACACGCAAGCTCTGGCGCGCGCCGCAGTCCGTGCCTTCTATTGGCGCACGTTGCGGCAAGGGTTCGGGTGGTTGGGGTTGGTCGCGTTCGCCGTCAGCGCCTCAGCGCTCGGCTTTCTCGTCCTTGCCGGCGACCGCTCGTGGTTCGTCGGATTCACGGGCGCCTGCCTCCTGATCGTTGTGCTCATTGTGGCCTGGGGCTATGTCGCCCACTTTCGCAGCACCACGGCGCGCTTCAAGCGCTTGAGCGAGCCCAGCGGTCGCTTCGTCTTCCGCGACGCCGACTTCACCGTCACCTCGGATGCGGGATCGGCCACGCTGCCCTGGACATCGGTGCGCGAGGTGTGGGCCTTCCCTCGGTTCTGGCTGTTCCTGCTGTCCAGATCGCAGTTCCTGACACTGCCGATTGAGGGCATAGGCGACGACGTCCTGGCCTTCGTGCGCGGCAAGGCCAAGGTATCGTAGGAGAAGCGCCACAGCTCAGGACTTGGCGCGTGGCTTGGCCTTGTCCGCTGCCCCGCCACCCAGCCTCCGCAGCAGGGCCTTCGTCGCCAGCCCCGTCACCGGCATCCCCTGCGCCTTCTCGTACGCCTCGATGGCAGCCCGCAGGGTGACCCCATAGGTGCCGTCCATTGGCCCCTCATAGAGCTGCTGCTGCTTCAGCGCCGACTGCAGCTCGCGCAGTTGCGCCGGCGTCGCCAGGATCGTTGCCGTCCTGAAGGCCTCGAGTTTGGCCGCGAACTGCGTGGCGCTGACACCCGTATTGGCCACCGTCTCCGCCTTGAAGCGGCGGGTGACCTGACCGTCCATCATTTCCACCTTCGACTGAACATAGGTGCCGACGTTGATGCCGATCACTTCCGGGCCGTGCGGCGTCTCGAGCAGGATAGGCGAGCCGGAGGAGGCTCCGCCCGTATCGCATCTGTGGAGCAGCAGCGCGTCTGCATCGGCGAAATCCTGCGCGATCATCTTCCAGTCCGCTCTTTCGAACGCGCGGTCGATGGCACAGGGGCTGGCGTAGGCGAGCCTCCAGGGCGTGAAGTCGCGATGATACGAGACCTGGAACGTGCGCTTGGCTGCCGCTTCGGCGATGATCTCCTCCGTCGGCAGAGGCCTGACCGGCAGCACGCCCTTGCTGCAGCTCGCCCGCGCCAGCCGCACGAGCGCCCAGTCCCTGGTGGCATCGATGGGAGGGCGCATGTTGAGGGCAGAGGCGCCCGACATGACGTTTTGCGCCGAGGCCCCGGTGGCGTGGCCCGCCACGCGCGCATAGTCGCGCACCGCGTCGTAGTTGCGGGCGAACCAGAAGTCGGCGATGCGCGGCGCCCGCTCGCCCGTGATTTTGAACAGACAGTGTCCGGCTGTCGCCACGATGTCCGGCGCAACGCAGAACGCGGTGCACACCATGCGCGAGCGCGGGTTGAACAGCAGGCCCATTTTGTCCTGCAAATCTTTGTATTTGGCTGGCAGCGGCAGCCGGTCGTCGGTGCCGAACACGGCTGCGGGGAGCGTCGGTCCTTGGGACCGTGGCGCCGGCGCTACTCGCCACGCAAATGTGTGGGCTGGTGCAAGTACAAGCCAAGCGAGCGCGATCAGGCCCGTCCATAGCCGCAGAAGCGGCCGGCCGGTTGCTTTGTGAGGCTTGCGCATGGCCCTCTATTACCAATTTTTAAATGGCCACGGTACTTGGGCGTCCCTATACCCGAGAACGCAAACTCATCTCGTTCGCGAGGTCAATCGCATGCATCGCTCTCTCCCCAACGACGGCTCGTCCTCCAGAGGCCGCAAGGTTCTAGTGGCGGCGTCGGCCATGGCGGTCGCGGCTCTGGCCGGCTCGGTCTACTTTGCCGTTCCCCAGTACAGCGTGCAGGCGCAGCAGGGTCCCGGCGCCGGACGCGCGCCGCTTTCGTTTGCGGACGTCGTGGAGCGCGTGAAACCGGCAGTGGTGAGCATCAACGTCTCCGGCCCAGGCCCGAAGATCGCCAAGAACGAGCCGAAAGGCCGCGGCGATCCCAATGACAAGTTCAACAAGGGCGACCGCGGCGGCGGCAAGGACACGCTGCCTGAGCTGCCCGACGATCACCCGCTGAACGATTTCTTCCGCAACATGCCGAAGGACTTCCGCGCTCCGCGTCCGACGCAGGCGCAGGGCTCGGGGTTCGTCATCTCGCCGGATGGTTATGTAGTCACTAACAATCACGTGATCGATGGCGCCGGCACGATCCAGGTGAGCTTCGATCGGGACAACAAGTTCGAAGCCGACCTCATCGGCACCGACCAGCGCACCGACCTCGCTCTGCTCAAGATCAAGGGCAACGGCAAGACCTTCCCGTTCGTGAAGTTCTCCAGCTCCACGCCGCGGGTAGGCGACTGGGTCATCGCCGTGGGCAACCCGTTCGGCCTCGGCGGAACGGTCACCGCGGGCATCGTCTCGGCGCAGGGCCGCGATATCGGCTCGGGCCCCTACGACTACATGCAGATCGACGCGGCCGTGAACAAGGGCAACTCCGGCGGCCCCACCTTCAACCTCGACGGTGAGGTGGTGGGCGTCAACACGGCCATCTACAGTCCCTCGGGCGGCAACGTCGGCATCGCCTTTGCGATTCCCGCCAAGACCGCCACCGAGGTGATGGATCAGCTCAAGTCCGGCGGCTCGGTGAAGCGCGGGTGGCTGGGCGTCAGGATCCAGAATGTCGATGAGGACGTGGCCGCGAGCCTCGGGCTCCCGGAAGCCAAGGGCGCGCTGGTCAATGACGTCAACGTTCCGGGTCCGGCGGCAGATGCCGGCATCAAGAACGGCGACGCGATCTTGGCCATCAACGGCAACAAGATACTCGACAGCCGCGACCTTGCCCGCCAGATCGCCAACTTCGCCCCCGGCACCAAGGTGGAGGTGAAGGTCCTGCGCGCTCAGCGCGAGCAGACCGTCTCGGTCAAGCTCGGTTCCCTGCCGACCAACCAGGAGTTGGCCAAGGCCGGTCCTCCGGGTAGGCCGTCGCAGGCTCCGGAGGTGACGCAGCTTGGCCTGACGATCGCGCCGAGCAGGGAAGGCGTTCTCATTACCGATGTCGATCCGGGCTCCGACGCAAGCCAGAAGGGCATTCGCGTCGGCGACCTGATCCTCGAGATCGGCGGATTGCCCGTCACCAACCCTGACGATGTCACCAAGGGCATCGCTGAAGCCAATAGGCTCCAGCGCCGGGCAGTGCTGATGCGCATCAAGTCGGGCAGCGAGACGCGCTTCGTCGCGCTCCAGCTGAGGCGGGGCTGAGACCCCCCGCTGCAGGGTTAACGGCGAGGCGGTCTGATCCCAGTGGACAGATCGCCTCGTTTCGCGTCTTCTTGAGCCCAGTCAGGTTGCTTGTGTCCGATCGCCCGACTTCGCCAAGCAACGCGGTCAACGCCATGCGCGTGCTCGTAGTAGAAGACGATCGTGAGACGGCCGAGTTCCTACGGCGATCGCTGAGTGAAAGCGGTCATACCGTCGAAACGGCTGGTGACGGCGAGCGCGGCCTCGCGCTGGCACGCGAGCATCCCTGGGACGTCATCATCGTCGACCGCATGCTGCCGCTGCTCGACGGCCTCTCCCTGATCGAGAGGCTGCGCAGCGAAGGTCTGCGAACGCCGGTGCTGATCCTGTCGGCGTTGAGCGAGGTCGACGACCGCGTCAGGGGCTTGCGCGCCGGCGGCGACGACTATCTCACCAAGCCCTACGCCTATACGGAGCTGCTCGCCCGAGTTCGAGGCGCTGGCACGGCGCCCGGCGTCCAGCGATGAGCCGACGCGCTACACCGTCGGCGACCTGACGCTCGACCGCCTCTCCCACAAGGTGACGCGCGGCGGGCAGGCGATCACCCTGCAGCCTCGCGAATTCCGCCTGCTCGAATATCTCATGCTGAACGCCGGCCGCGTCGTCACCCGCACGATGCTGCTGCAGAACGTATGGGACTACTACTTCGATCCCCAAACCAACGTCATCGACGTCCACATCTCGAGGCTGAGAAGCAAGGTCGACAAGGGCTTCGCCAAACCGCTTCTGCATACGGTGCGCGGGTCCGGGTACATGATCCGTGACGGCGCTGACTAGTGTGATGATCGACAAGTCCGCAACATCGCGTGCGGCCAGGTTCGTGAGCGGACTTCTCGATCTGAATCACGCTAAAATCATGAATTTCCTGGTGTCCTGTTGTCTCCGAATTGCCTTACCACCATGCCGGCAAACATGAAGGCAATTCGGAGACAGGACACCAGGCTCATCGCATCCACACCCTTCCGGCTGACGGTCGCCTACATGGGCGGCTTCGTCGTGGCGGCGGCGCTGATCGTGGGGTTCGTCGCGTGGCAGGCCAACGAGCTGCTGACGAGCAAGGTCATCGAGGCGCTGAGCGTTGAAATTTCCGCCCTGCGCGAGCAGTTTCAGGCCGGCGGCCCTGAACGCCTGGTTGCCGCCGTCAAGGATCGGGTCGCCCAACCTGGCCCCAATCTCTACCTTGTTCTCGACGCCGCCGGCCGCAAGCTTGCCGGCAACCTGCCGGCCATCCCGCCGGAGCTTGCACAAGGCGGCCAGGGCACGCTGTTCTCCCACGGCAAGCGCGCCGCCGTTGGCGAGGTGGTGCAGGTGCGCGGCGGGCTGACCTTGGTGGTTGGCCGCGACGTCGAGGATCAGCGCCAGTTCGCGCTGACCGTTGGCCGGGTTGCGCTGTGGAGCTTCGGCCTGCTCTCGGCGCTCGGCGTGGGCGCCGGCATCCTCATCAGCCGCAGCACGCTCGGCCGCATAGAGGCCGTCACCGAGGCGAGCCGCAAGATCATGGCCGGCGACCTGTCGCGCCGCGTCCCGCTCAACGGCTCGGGCGACGAGCTCGACCGCCTGTCGGAGAGCCTCAACGCCATGCTGGCGCGCATCGAGGAGTTGATGGCGGCACTGCGCGAGGTCTCCGACAACATCGCCCACGATCTCAAGACGCCGCTCACGCGCCTGCGCAACCGCGCCGAAGCCGCGCTGCGCGAGCCCGACAGCGCCGCCGCCCACCGCGACGGCCTCGTCAAGACCATCGAGGAGGCGGACGAGCTAATCAAGACGTTCAACGCCCTGCTGCTCATCGCGCGGCTCGAGGGCGGTGCCATGACCGAATCCATGCACCAAGTCGACCCGGCAGCCATCATCAGCGACGTCGCCGAGCTTTACGAGCCGGCGGCCGAGGAGGCAGGGCTCGCCCTCACGGTTTCCGCGCCGGAAGGCCTTAGCATGGTCGCCAACCGCGAGTTGGTGAGCCTCGCCATCGTCAACCTGGTCGACAATGCCATCAAGTATTCGGTGGCTGGGCCGGTGCCAGCGCAGCGCGCCACTGTGGAGATTTCGCTGCGGGGCGTCGGTGACCAGGTGGAGATAGCCGTCGCCGACAAGGGCCCCGGCGTCGCATCAGAAGACCGCAAACGCGCACTGCAGCGCTTCGTTCGCTTGGAAAAGAGCCGCTCGCGCCCGGGTTTTGGCTTGGGGCTCAGCCTCGTCGCTGCGGTTGCGCGACTGCACGGCGGCTCGGTTCGTCTCGAGGATAACGCGCCTGGTCTCAGGGCGGTCATTGCCTTGCCGAAACGAGGACCGGCAGGGGCGCGCATGGAAACCGCGCAGCCCGCACTTGTGCAAACCTAGGGCATGGTGGCGGCCCTCCCATGGCCGCGACGCCGCCCTATCTCCAGGTGCCGGCATTGCGTAGACTGTGCAGCCGATCCTCACCGAAACATTCTCGCTTGGCGAACGTGCAGGACCAGCCCTGACCCACCACCCGCTCCACCAGCGCCTGGCATCCGCTCCCGTGGTGCACGACAGCGCGCGCGCGACGGCCGTGCTTGCCGATCTGGGCCGCCGCTGCAGCGACGAGGGCGGCCTTGCGCCGTTGGCGGCGCTGATTGCCGAGCCCGCGGTCCGCGACCTTCTGCTCGGCATCTTCGGCGCCTCGCCCTTTCTCACCGAGCTCATCCTGCGCAAACCCGCGGCCCTGCAAGACGCCCTCTCCGCCGACCCCGACCAGCGCTTCGCCCGTCTCCTGCAGCAAATGACCTCCACGGTCGCCGCCCAGAACGCGGTGGCCGATGCCATGCGCGAGTTGCGGCTCTTCAAGGCCGACGTCGCCCTGCTTACCGCCTTGTGCGATCTGGGTGGCGTCTGGCCGGTGATGACGGTGGCGCGCTGCCTGAGCGAAGCTGCGGATGCTGCCGCGGCCGCTGCGGCGCATTTCCTGTTCGCGCAGGCGCGCGCCAAGGGCGATTGGCTGGCGCCCGATCCTGCGGGCTACATCGTCTTGGCCATGGGCAAGCACGGCGCCTTCGAGCTCAACTACTCCTCCGACATCGATCTGATCGTGCTCTACGAGCCCCGGCGCGTGCGCTTGCGCGCCGGCCTGGAGGTGCAGCACTTCTTCGTGCGCCTCACCCGCGACCTCGTGCGGCTGCTGCAGGAGCGCACCGAGCACGGCTACGTCTTTCGCACCGACCTGCGCCTGCGTCCCGACCCGGGCTCGACCCCACTCGCCATCTCCACCGATGCTGCGCTCAACTACTACGAGAGCGTCGGCCAGAACTGGGAGCGCGCCGCCCTCATCAAGGCGCGTGCCGTCGCCGGCGACATCGCCGCCGGTGACAGCTTCCTCGCCGGCCTCTCGCCCTTCATCTGGCGCAAGTACCTCGATTTCGCCGCCATCGCCGACATTCACGCCATGAAGCGGCAGATCCACGCGTTTCGTGGCTTCGGCGAGATCGCCGTCGCGGGCCACGACATCAAGGTCGGGCGGGGCGGCATTCGCGAGATCGAGTTCTTCGCCCAGACCCAGCAGCTCATCGCCGGCGGCCGCCAGCCGGAGCTGCGCGTGTCGCAGACGCTCGTTGCGCTCGAGCGCCTGGAGGCACGCGGGTGGATCTCAGCCGAAGTGCGGCGCGAGCTCGACGAAGCCTATCGCTTCCTGCGTACCGTCGAGCATCGCCTGCAGATGATCGCCGACGAGCAGACCCAGACGCTTCCCTCCGAGCCCGAAAAGCTTGCCGCCGTGGCCCGCTTCTGCGGCTTCGCCGACACCCCGGCGTTCGCATCCCGCCTCACGACCGAATTGGAACGCGTGCAGGACCACTACGTTCGTCTCTTCGAGCACAGTCCGGAGCTGACGCGGGGCGGTGCCAACATGGTCTTTGCCGGCGAGGCGGACGACCCAGGCACGCTGCAAGCGCTTGCCAACATGGGCTTCAAGCGGCCCGAGGCTGTGATCGCCGGCGTGCGCGGATGGCACCATGGTCGCTACCCGGCCGTGCGCACGCCGCGCGCTCGCGAGCTGCTGACCGAGGTGCAGCCCCTGCTCATCGATGCGCTTGCGAAAACCGCCGATCCTGATCTGGCCTTCATCGGCTTCGATCGCTTTCTGTCCGAGCTACCCTCGAGCGTCCAGCTTTTCTCCCTTCTCAAGCAGAACCAGGGGCTGATCGAGCTGATCGCCGCCATCATGGGCACCGCTCCGCGACTGGCCCGCATCCTGAGCCGGCGCCGCCGCGTGCTCGATGCCGTGCTGGCGCCCGGCTTCTTCGGCAGCGTCCCCACCGCGGCGGATCTTTCGGCCATCATCGCCGCCGAGCTCAAAGGCGCCAACGATTTCCAGGAGGCGCTCGACCGGGCGCGGCTCATCGGCCACGAGCAGGCGTTCCTGATCGGCGTGCGCGTGCTCACCGGAACGATCGGCGCCGCGCAAGCCGGAGACGCCTACGCGCTGCTCGCCGAGTGCATGATCCAGGCGATGCAGGCCGTGGCCGAGCGCGAGATGGCGCGCACCAGCGGCCGCGTGGCCGGCGGCGCAGTGGCAGTCGTCGCCATGGGCAAGCTCGGCGGCCGCGAGATGACGGCTGCGTCCGACCTCGACCTCATCGTGGTCTACGACTTCGCGTCCGATGCCCAGCTCTCGAGTGGATTGAAGCCGCTGCCCGCCATCCAGTACTACACGCGCCTCACCCAGCGGCTGATCAGCGCGCTCGCCTCGCACACCGCCGAGGGCAACCTCTACGAGGTCGACATGCGCCTGCGGCCGTCTGGCCAGAAAGGTCCGGTTGCCACGCAGCTGTCGAGCTTCATCGAGTACCAGCAGCGTGAGGCGTGGACCTGGGAGCATCTGGCGCTGACCCGTGCCCGCGTCATTTCGGGTCCACCGGCGCTGCGCAAAGACGTCGAGGCAGCGATCCGGCGTGTCCTCACCCTCCCCCGCGACCGCGCCAAGATCGCAGCCGACGTGCGCGACATGCGCGCCCGCATCGAGAAGGAGAAGGGCACCAAGGACATCTGGGACTTGAAGCAGGTGCGCGGCGGCCTGGTCGATCTCGAGTTCATCGCCCAGTATCTGCAACTTGTGCACGCGGCGCAGCACCCGGGCGTCCTGAGCACCAACACCGTCAGCGCGCTCGCCAATCTGCGGCACGCCGGCTTGTTGCCCGCCACAGCCGCCGACATGTTGCTGCCCGCCGCCAGGCTCCTCCACAACCTGACCCAGGTCTTGCGCCTGTGTCTGGACGGCCCATTTGTCCCCGAGAAGGCCTCCCCTGGTCTCAAAGCCCTTCTGGCGCGGGCCGGCGAGGCGGCAGACTTTGCCCGCCTGGAAGTGGATCTGGCGCAACGGCAGGCCGAAGTATCTATGCTTTTCAATAATTTAATCGTGTAACTTGGCAGCGACGGAAAGGCACGCGTGTGTCGTTTACAAGGGAGCACAGTGGCTCAGTCGAGGCCACGCCAACACCCGCCGGGCGCGAGGCTGAACCGGTGCTAGCGCGAAAGATTGGGGCCGGGTCCGTTTCGCGGTCCGGAACCGACGAGATCGAGGACGAAGCAACTTTGCTCGCGCGGGTCTCTGCGGGCGAGGCGCAGTCCTTCCGTGCCCTGGTCGATCGGCACCTGCCCACAGTGTTGGCCATCGGCAGGCGCATGCTGCGGGACGATGCGGAGGCCGAGGACGTGGCCCAGGAGACGCTGCTCAGGCTTTGGCGCAATGCGGCTGGGCTGGAGCTCGGCCAGGGCGGTGTCAGACCCTGGCTGCGGCGGGTGGCGGCCAACCTGTGCATCGATCGCGTACGGGCCCGGCGCAACACGAGCCTGGGCGATGCCATACCGGAGGAAGCCGCGCCGCCGACGCAGGTGACGCATCTGGCGGAGCGCGAATTGGGAGTTCGAGTGGATGCGGCGCTCAAGGCGCTGCCGGAACGGCAAAGGTTGGCGCTCACGCTCTTCCACTACGAGGGCATGAGCCAGGTCGAGGTCGGCGAGGCGATGGGCATATCCGACGAGGCGGTCGAGTCGCTGCTGGCGCGTGGCCGGCGTGCGCTCAAGCACTCGCTCAAGGACGAATGGCGGGCGCTGATGCCGGAAGCCGAGTGAAGAATGAGAGATGTGACGAGACGCCTGCAAGAGACTGGACGTAGATCATGCCAAGCAAGAACAACACCTCCATGAACCTTGCCGACTTCGAGCGGCTTCTCGACGTGTACGGCGGCGATCGTACCCGTTGGCCGGCCGAGGAGCGTGCGGCGGCCGCCCAGCTGGTCGCTCGCGATGCGCAGGCGCGAAGGCTGCTGGCCGAGGCGGAAGGCCTGGATCGCGTGCTGGAGCGCGCGCCGCTTCCGGCGCTCGCGGCCGAGGCGGCGCTGGCTGACCGCATAGTTGCCGCCGCCAAGCGCTCCCCGCGCATCGTGAGCATCGTCTCCCAGCCGCCCGGCGGCTCTTCCCGCGCTCGGATGCCGGCACCTCGCCGGATGCGCCATGGCTGGATGGGCTTGGCGCACGGCAAGGCGAGCGCCGCCGGGTTGCTTGCAGCCTCGCTCGTCGGCGGCGTCCTGCTCGGGCTCTCCAGCTTGCCGCAGAGCGTCATGCCTCAGCTGGCAGACCTCGTGGGGCTGGACCGCAGCGGCTACAACCTTGCTCAAGTCGACCCGTTCGATGAGGACGTTCTATGACGGCCGCCGTGACCAGCATGCGCAGCTCCCCGGCTCCTCGCTGGATGGTGGCCGCGCTATTGGCGTCGCTGGCGCTCAACCTCGTTGTTGTGGGTGCGACGGCTGCCAGCCTGTGGCGCCATCGGGCTTTGTCGCAGTCTGGCGGGGCGCAGCATGTAACGCCCAATCTGCTGAGTTTCGCCAATACGCTCCCCGAAGAGCGGCGCAAGGAGTTGTGGGCTCGCGCGGAGGATCAGCGGCGCGTCGTGCGCCCCCTGCGCCGAGACCTGCGCGAGGCCCGCGAGGAGCTGCTGAAAGTTTTGACCGCCGAAAACTTCGATATCGAGCGCTATCAGGTCGTACAGGCACGGCTGCTGACGGTCGACCAGAAGGCGCGCGAGGCGGTCTACAAGCTCTACGCAGAGATCGCGGCGGCTCTGACGAGCGAGGAACGCCGCCAGTTCATGCGCTGGCGGGATCTGCGGCGTCCAAGGCAGAACCTGCTCGACGAGCCCAATCTCCAGGCCAACGAACGGCCCTAGCGATGGTCTGACCTGGACGGCGGTTGCCTCGGGTTCCCAGTGTGATGATCGAGAAGTCCGCTACTTCGGTTTGGGCAGGGGTCGAGAGCGGACTTCTCGATCATCACACTAGCATCATGGTTTTGCTAGTGTCCTTCAGATCGCGAAATTCGTACCGCGTTCGCCGCACAGTGAGACGAATTTCGCGATCAGGACACTAGGCGGGCGGGGGAAATGCCACGCAGGCGTACCAGATGCCAGCCTCGCCCTCATCCCAAAGGCTGATCGTCGCGCCCTGCATCTCCAGCAGCAGGCGTGCGAGCATCACGCGCAGACTGCTACCGGCGGGAGGATGGCCTTGCGGGTTCGCGCCGGCAGGCGCGTTTTCCTGACGGCGGACCCCCGCCTCCCCCGACCGGTTGACCACCCTGATTTCGATGCTGCGGGCGCCGCCGCGCCGGCGCCCTTTCACCTCCACGGCCCCGCCTGCCACCGCCCGCGCCACCGCCTCGCGCAGCAGATGCTGGAACGCCTGTCCCGTGGCGCGCTTCTCGCAAACGATGTCGCACGCCGTGCAGTTGCTCATCGCCAGCTTGGTGTCGCCCCGGGTGCCATCTGTAGCGGTCCATGCATCCCGCACCAGGCCGCTGGCAATGACCCGCTCGCGCCGGCCGGCCAGTCGGTCGGCCATGACTGCCGACATGGTCTCGGTGACGGCCAGCGCGTCTTCCGACGACTTGAGCAGCCGTCCGCCGCTCTCGCTGATATGCGCCGCGTACTCCTGATAGCGCACGTGGCCGAGCGGCCCGTACAACTCGCGCAGCATCACCTCGGAGAACCCGATCATCGCATTGAGCGGTGTGCGCAACTCGTGGCTCATCTGCGCCAGAAGTTGGTCGGCGCCGGTGACCGTCGGGGTCGGCTGCGGATGGTCGGCAACGGTGAGCTGCGTTTCGTACCTGCCGAGCGTGAGAAAAGCCGCTGCGGCCCCGGTCGCCATGAGGAACGCGAGATGCAACGCTGGCAGGCCGGCGATAGTAGCGCCTGTTCCGGCAGCAACGGGGTCGTGCCAGCCCATGGTTATGATCAGCCCAAGGCCGAACAGGTACAGCGCCGCCGCGCCCTTGGCCAGCCACGGCCTGTCGAGCATGCGGCGTACGCTTGTGAAAGATGAATGCCCCTCGCCTTCCGTGCCGGAAGACGGAATCCCCCATTGGGGTGACGTGCCCAGCGCCATCCCTTGTCCCTCGCCCGAGTTGTCAGAAAATGCTGCCCTCGACAGACCCGCCGGCAGAACACGCCAACGAATCACCTGAACACTTTGACCGACGCACCAGTGCCTTGTCGAGGGCCGATGCGGCCCTGCGGCAAAATTGTGGCGCGGGCTGTGTCCGCGATTCTACTCGAGCATCTTCGAGACGATCTCGATCACGTCGTGCGAGAGCGGGCGGGTCTTGGCGATGCGTTGCAATGTTTTCTTTGCAACGTGCTGGCGCTTGGGCTCCAGCGCCTTCCAGCTGCGGAAGGCCGAGAGTATGCGGGCGGCAATCTGCGGGTTGAAAGCGTCGAGCTCCAGCACCCGCTGTGCCACGAAGTCGTAACCCTTGCCGTCGGGCCGGTTGAAATTGACCGGGTTGCCCATGGCGAAAGTGCCGATCAGTGCCCGGACCTTGTTGGGGTTCTCGATCGAGAACAGCGGGTGGCGCGCGAGCTTCTTCACGGTTGCCAGCGATGAGGCGAGCGGTGAGGCGGCCTGGTAGGCGAACCAGCTGTCGATCACCAGATGATCGCCCTTCCAGCGCTCGTGGAACCGTTCGAACGCCTTGGCGCGGGCTGGCGCGTTCAGCTCCGACAGCACGGAGAGGCCCACAGTTTCGTCCGTGAGGTTGCGGCTTTGCTCGAAATGATGAACCGCGCGGGTGATGTCCTCGGGCTTGCCGCGGCACGTCAGATAGCCGAGCGCGACGTTGCGCAACGCCCGCCGCCCGGTCGGCTCCGGGTCGGGCGAATAGGGGCCCTTGACCTCCATGCGCCTGTAGGTGTCGGCCAGCGTCTCATGGAGCCGCGTGCCGATGGCCTTGCGCAGCGCATTGCGGGCCTTGTGAATGGCGAGCGGGTCGACGTTCTTGCCGACGATGCGCGCCAGGTCGCTTTCGCTCGGCAGATACAGCATCTGCGCACGATAGCCGGGCTCGAGCGCGTCGTTGCCGATGGTCACCGATAAGGCATCGATGAAGGCCTTTGGCTGCGCTGGGCGGCTGCCGTTCTGGATCGCCTCCATCGCACGCAGCAGCACCCGCATCGCATAGTCGTTTGCTGCCTGCCAGCGATTGAACAGATCACTGTCGCTGGCCATCAGGAACTGCAGCTCGGCTTCCGTGCGGTCGACGGTAAGATTGACAGGCGCGGAGAATCCTCGCGCCAGCGAGGCCACCGGCCGGGACGGCACGTCGACGAAACGGAAGCGCTCGGTGCGCCTGCGCAGCTCGACAACCCCATCCTCGACACGCTCGCCCGAGGCCAGGATGAGGTCCAAATCCTGTCCGTTGCCGCCGAGCAGCCCGACTTTGAGCGGGATGTGGAGCGGCTTCTTCTTCGCCTCGCCTGGTGTGGGCGGCAGCACCTGGTTGACGGTGAGGTCGGCAGTCTTGGCCTTGGCGTCGTACTTCAGCTGGCAAACGAGCTCTGGCGTACCGGCCTGCGAGTACCACGTCATGAACTGCTTCAGGTCCCTCCCCGACGCGTCCTCGAAACACGCGACAAAATCCTCCACCGTTGCGGCCTGCCCGTCATGGCGCTCGAAGTAGAGGTCCATGCCCTTTCGGAAGCCCTCCCGCCCGAGCAGGGTCTGGAGCATGCGCACGATCTCGGCGCCCTTCTGGTAGACGGTCGCCGTGTAGAAATTGTTGATCTCGATGTAGCGGTCCGGACGCACAGGGTGGGCGAGGGGCCCCGAGTCTTCCGGAAACTGTCTGGCCTTCAAGCCGCGCACCTCGTTGATGCGCTGCTCTGCCGGCGATCGCTCGTCCGCCCCGAACTCCTGATCGCGGAACACGGTCAGGCCTTCTTTGAGGCAGAGCTGGAACCAGTCGCGGCAGGTGATGCGGTTTCCCGTCCAGTTGTGAAAATACTCGTGTGCAATGACCCGCTCGATGCCGATGAAGGTGCTGTCGGTGGCGGTTTCGGGGGACGCGAGCACCAGGGCGTCGTTGAAGATGTTCAGCCCCTTGTTCTCCATCGCCCCCATGTTGAAGTCCGACACGGCGACGATGTTGAACACCTCGAGATCGTATTCGCGCCCGAAACGCTCCTCGTCCCATCGCATCGAGCGCTTGAGCGAATCCATCGCCCAGGCGCAGCGCCCCTCCTTGCCGGGCTCCACATAGATGCGCAGGTCCACCTTCTTGCCCGACATGGTGGTGAACTCGGACGCAAAAGAGGCAAGATTGCCGCCGACCAGCGCGAACAGGTACGAGGGTTTGGGATGCGGATCGCGCCACACCGCGTAGTGGCGCTTGCCCCCGTCGAGCGTGCCGCGCTCCACCGGGTTGCCGTTGGCGAGCAGCACCGGGGCCTCCTCGCGGTCGGCCTCGACGCGCACAGAGTAGGTCGCCAGCACGTCGGGCCGATCGGGGAAATAGGTGATGCGGCGGAAGCCCTGGGCTTCACACTGCGTGCAGTAGATGCCTTTGGAACGATAGAGTCCCGTCAGCGCCTTGTTGGCTTCGGGATTGCAGTAGGTGGCGATTTCCAGCGTGAAGGGTTGGCCCGGTACCGAGGCGATCACCAGCTCTTTGTCTGTGCTCTTGTAGTCGCCCTTCGCCAGCAAGCGCCCGTCGAGCCGCACGGACTCGAGCTCCAGCAGCTCGCCATCGAGCTTCAGGGCGCCGGGCTTGGCCACGGCAGGATTGGGCCGCACCCGCAGGCGCGAGCGAACGCGCGCGTGCCTCGGATGCAGCGCTACATCGAGATTGACCGCATCGACGAGGTAGCCGGGAGGGCGGTAGTTCCTGAGCAGAATCGGGCGCGGTGTCTCGGGTTTCATCTGGGCTCCGACCAGGCAGAAGCGAAGGGCAACTGCGGCTGCTCCCTTTCATAGAAGAACAAGCCATTAACGCAAGCTTCGGACCCCGTGAACATGCACGGGGATTGCTGGGCCTGGAGGTCGCGACGCCGGTCGCGCTTCTGGTGCGACCTTCGTCAACCCAGAAATTCCCAGCGCACGCGCCCCGTATGCTCGCCGAGCGCAGGCAGCGGACCAAAGCTCGCTTCCTCCTCGCCCATCAGCCGCACCGGCGGTGCAGGAAGGGCGATCGGCCCGTTCGGCGAATCCACCGTTACCCGCCGCAGATGCGGATGGCGCAGAATGCTCAGCACATCGTTGACATGCGCGAATGCGATCTGCGCCGCATCGAGCCGCCACGACAGCGCCTCGACGTTCTCCGCGCCGAAGCAGCGGGCGATGACGCCGTCGGTTTCTCCCCGATTTGCGATGCGTGCCGGGTTGGTCGCGAACCGTGGGTCCGTCGCCAGTTCCGGCCGGTCGAGCACCTTTTTGCACAGCACTGCCCATTCCCGGTCGTTCTGCACCGCGATGAGGATCGGGTGGCCATCGCGCGTCTGAAACACGCCGTAGGGCGCGACGCTGAAATGCGTGAGCCCCATGCGTTTCGGGGGATCGCCATGCTCGCCGAACAGCAGCGGCACCGCCATCCACTCCATCATTGCATCGAACATGGCGACGCGGATATCGGCGCCTTGCCCCGTGCGCCCACGCCTGATCAGCGCCTCTAGGATCGCTTCGTAGGCGTGCAGCCCGGTGCCAATGTCGACCAGCGAGACACCGACGCGCGCCGGTGCCTCGGGGCCGCCGGTGATGGAGGAGATGCCCGATTCCGCCTGGATCAGCAGGTCGTAGGCCTTCCGGTCCCGATAGGGTCCCTCGTCGCCATAGCCCGAGATCGAGCAGCAGATGAGCCTGGGATGTTTCTCCCGCAAAGCCTCGATCGGATAGCCGAGCTTTGCAAGCGCGCCTGGCTTGAGGTTCTGCAGGAACACGTCCGCCTTGGCTAGCATGGCCTCGAACAGGCGCCGATCTTCGGCCTTGGTGAGGTCCGCCACCACGGATTCCTTGCCGCGGTTGAGCCAGACGTAGTGCGTGCATTGTCCGAGCACCACGTCGTCGTAGTAGCGCGCAAAGTCGCCCTCCGGCCGTTCGATCTTGATCACCCGCGCTCCGGCATCTGCCAGCCTGCGCGCCGTCATCGGCGCGGCCACAGCCTGGTCCAGCGAGACGACGAGGGTGCCTGCCAGCGGTTTCATGGCTTGCATGCTCACAGAAGCCCGCGCCGCGCCAGATTGCGCATCAGCGCGCCCGCGCCGAATTGCCAGGGCGTTGCCTCTGTGGACAGCGTCATGCGATTGACGAGCGTGCCGAGCTCGGGTGCCGAAATCGAGGTGACGTCGCCTTTCCTGTGCGTGAAACCCTGGCCCTTGGCGCCGCGATCCTTGACCGGCGAGAACATCGTGCCCAGGAACAGCACCGCGCCGTCGGGATACTGGTGGTGGCGCCCCAACATCTGCTGCACGAGATCGGCGGGGTCGCGGGCGATCTCGGCCATCGACGAGCGCCCCTGCAACACGAAGCCGTCTTCGCCCTCCACTTTGAGGCCCACGTCGATGCGCCGCACCGTGTCCAGCGTGAACGTGCCGTCGAATAGCCGCACGAACGGGCCCACGGCCGTCGATGCGTTGTTGTCCTTGGCCTTGGAGAGCAGCAGGGCCGATCGGCCTTCGACATCGCGCAAATTGATATCGTTGCCGAGCGTGGCGCCGACGATCGCCCCCTTGGAGTTCACCACCAGCACAACCTCCGGCTCGGGATTGTTCCACACCGAGATCGGGTGCAGCCCTGCCTCCATGCCGTGCCCGACGGCGGACATCGGCTGCGCCTTGGTGAAGATTTCCGCATCCGGGCCGATGCCCACTTCCAGGTATTGCGACCACGCCCCTTGCTCGATCAGCAGACGCTTGAGCTCGGTTGCCTGCTTGCTCCCCGGCACGAGCTTGCGAATGTCGCCGCCGAGCTGCGCCAGGACGCTGGCGCGAATAGCCTCGGCCCTCTCAGGGGCGCCCCGGGCCTGCTCCTCGATCACCCGCTCCAACATGGAGAGCGGGAACGTGACTCCGGCAGCCTTGATCGCCTGCAGATCGATGGGTGCCAGCAGCCAGGGCTTGCCCTGATCGCGCTGCGCCTCCGGCGTATTGGCGAGGATGTCGGCCAGGTCGCCGATGCGCTCGCCCTTGCCCCGGCGGACAATGTCTACGGCATCGGCAGCTTCCGCCAGGTTGCGCATGGTCGGCGCCAGCCTGGAGATGTCGTAGACGCCGTCCGCGCGAATAGAGACCACCGAGGGGCCTTCGATCTCCGGCCGCCACACGCGCCCGGCGAGCGCCCCGGCCGTGCCATCCCTTGGCAGCGTCGCCTCCGGGGTCATGCTGTCCTCAACGCGCGCCATGCTTCCTCCCCACCGGGCTTTTCTTTGCTAAGGTTCGCTGCCCGCAAGCTACACTAGTGCGATGATCGAGAAGTGTCCGCTACGTCGCGATCAGTTAGGTGGTGAAGCGGACTTCTCGATCTGAATCGCACTAGAACCAATAACTTGGCTAGTGTCCTTCAGATCGCGAAATTCGTTCTATGCTCGCTGTACACTGAGACGAATTTCGCGATCAGGACACTAGCTTTCCCGCCACGCTGCTTCCAGGAGATGTCATGAGCGTTCGCATCGAGAAATCCGGCTCGGTTTGGACTGTCATTCACAGCCGGCCGGAAGCGCGCAACGCTATGGACCCCAAGAGCGCCGACGACCTGGTGGCGGCCTTCGAGCAGTTCGACGCCGATCGCTCCGCCAACGTGGCCGTGTTCTGGGGCGAAGGCGGCGCCTTCTGCGCCGGCTGGGATCTGAAATCGGTATCCAGCCTCGACCAGCAGGACCCGGTGCGTGTCCTCGACTTTCCCAAAGGCGGCGGCAAGGCCCCCCGCGGTCCGCTCGGCCCCTCGCGCCTCGAGCTGTCCAAGCCGGTGATCGCCGCGGTGG
Source organism: uncultured Alphaproteobacteria bacterium (assembly GCA_963832445.1). GTDB lineage: Bacteria > Pseudomonadota > Alphaproteobacteria > Rhizobiales > Hyphomicrobiaceae > AWTP1-13. The sequence goes on along the minus strand of CAWHUM010000007.1, from coordinate 67,785 downwards.
AGGGCCCGGCGGTGGCCGGCGGCATGGAGCTCGCCATGTGGTGCGACGTGCGCGTCATGGCGGAGAGCGCCTACTTCGGCGTCTACTGCCGGCGCTGGGGCGTGCCGCTGATCGACGGCGGCACCGTGCGCCTGCCTCGTCTGGTGGGCATGGGCAAGGCGCTGGAGATCATCATGACCGGCCGCAAGGTGCCGGCCGATGAGAGCTATCGCATCGGCCTGTGCGAGAAGGTCGTGCCGCATGGGCGGGCGCGCGAGGCCGCCGAGGCTATGGCGCAGGAGATCGCCCGGTTTCCGCAGGAGTGCATGTGCGCGGATCGTCTCTCTGCGTATCGCGCCTGGGGCAAGCCGGTGAGGGAGGGGCTGGAGAGCGAATGGGCCACCAGCGCCGGCATCGTCAAAGCGGAAGGCATCCGCGGCGCCGCCCGCTTTGCCCAAGGCAAGGGCCGCCACGGCGACTTCAAGGACATCTGAGGCAATGCTGCTGTTGGCCGGAGCCCTCGTTTCCGCCTTCCTCGGCTACAGGCTGTTGGGCTGGTGGGCGCCTGCGGCCGTGGCATGTGCCGTCCTGGCTCTGCAGGCTGTCTCGTACCAGGCCGTGGTCTCGGCCTCCGGCAGCGTCAGCGGCTTTGCGCAGATCCTGGCGATGAGCGGCCTGATGAGCCTCATCATGTTCTATGCGACATTCAGCATGGGCCGCTCGTTGGGCCTGAGGAGGAGGAAGAAGTTGCCATGAGCACTCAACTCAAGGACCACATCGTTCTCGTCACCGGCGCGCTGGGTACGCTCGGCAGCGCCATGTGCGCGGCGATCGAGGCGGCCGGCGGTACTGCCATCCGCAGCGATCTCGCCTCCCGCGGCAAAGTCGACATCGCGCTGGACGTCACCAGCGAGGAGAACTGGAAGGCGGCAATCGTTGAGATCGAGCGCCGCTACGCCCGCCTCGATGGCCTCGTCAACAATGCCGGCGTCGGCACGCCTGGCGATGTCGAGCAGACGAGCTTTGCCGAGTGGCGCCGCGTGATGGCCATCAATGCCGACGGCGTGTTCCTCGGCTGCAAGTACGCCATGCCGCTGCTGGCCAAGTCCAAGGCGCCCTCCATCGTCAACATCTCTTCCGCCTCCGGCATCGTCGCCGGCGCCAACCTCGCCGCCTACAACGCCTCCAAGGGCGCGGTGCGCATGCTCAGCAAGTCGGTGGCGCTGTCGGGTGCGCGCAAGCGGCCGCCGGTGAGGTCCAACTCCGTGCACCCCGCCTTCATCGAGGGCGACATGGTGGACCGCATGGTCAAGACCCGGCCCGATCCGGCCAAGGCCATGGGTAAGCTGCACGCGCAGATCCCTATCGGCCGCCTGGGCCAGCCGCAGGAGGTGGCCGACGCGGTCGTGTGGCTGCTGTCGCCTGCTTCGTCTTTCACGACCGGATCGGAGGTGCTGGTGGACGGTGGCCTGATAGCCGGCTAACGTCATGCCCGCGCAGGCGGGCATCCACGACACGCTGCAGCATCAAGCCTCGTAGACCCCTGCAAGCCTCGGCAGGATCGTTGAATGACGCGCGTCGACGACCTACACAAGAAGTGGCTCAAAGAGCGTCCCGGCTACGCGAAGGCATACGCCGACCTGGAAGGTGAGTTTGAGCTTGCGCGTCAGCTGATCGGCGCACGTGCTCGCGCCGGCTTGACGCAGGAGCAGCTGGCGGCCCGCATGAAGACAACGCGCACGGTCATCTCCCGGCTCGAAGGTGGGCGTATGAAGCCTTCCACGCGCACGCTCGAGCGATTTGCCAAGGCGACCGGTCATAAGCTCAAGATCAGCCTTGAGCCGGCTGACGCACGCTGAGCACGTGTTGGGTCAGTGGTTCGGGAGACGGGCTGAGCTTACCAAGGTTTAACTGGCAGAAACTGCCGCTGCTGCCTTCAATCGATCTCGCGGGGGCTATGTCGCGGAGAGATCTGAGATATGCTGCCGGCGCGTGCGTCGTTGTCATTGACACCCTATCGCGGGCGATCAAGCGCCGGCGCTTACGTCGTCGCCGGCCTCGCTGTTCTCGGGCTTGTGATCGCGGTAGCCACCGCGCCTTTTGCGCAAGAGCCCCCAAGCCCCCAACGCGAGGTTCCAAAGCTCGAAGCCAAGAGCGCCCCTGCTGCGCAAGATTTCGGCGCGCTGTTCGATGCCGTCGTCGCGACCACGGCGAAGTCGTTCTGGGACAAGGATCGGCTTACTGCCGTCGGCTGGGAAAAGCGCGCCGCGGAGGTACGCCCGAGCGTGGTCGAAGCTCCCAACCTCGAGGAGGCTGCTCGCCGTATCAATGCGCTGCTTGGCGAGCTCAAAAGCTCCCATACCGGTCTGCTCACCCCTGACGATGTGGACTACTACATCCTGATGGCGGTGTTCGGCGGCGCCTCCATGCCGAAGGAGGAGTTCGACGACCGCTTCTGGGGCGCCGGCGTGACCTACGCCGGCATTGGCCTTTTCTCGGCGCGCATCGATGGCCGCGACTACGTCGATGCCGTGCTCGAGGGCAGTCCGGCGGCACGCGCCGGACTGAAGGTCGGCGATGAGATCGTCAGCGTCGATGGCGCGCCCTACCACCCGATACGTTCGTTCCGCGGCAAGGTCGGCAACAGCGTCGCTGTTGCGATCCGGCGCGCGCCGGATGCTCCGACCGAGACTCTCCAAATCCCGGTCATGAGCATCGCCCCGCTGCACGCTTTTCGCGAGGCGACGCGGGCCAGCGCGCGGCTCATCGAGCGCGATGGGCGGCGCATCGGCTACGTGCATGTCTGGGCTTCCGTCGGCGAAGAGTTCGAGCAACGCCTTGTTGGACGGTCTGGCAAAGCTTGGCGTCAGGGAATGGCCCAGAGACGACAAGGGTGAGCAAGCTCGCCCTGCCCCTTTGGATGGCCTGATCGTCGATATGCGCGGAAAGATCGGTGGCACGGGCAGCACGGCAACCCGCTACTTGGACCTGCTCGATCCGCGCGGGCCGCTCATGGGCTCGCGTGACAAGTCCAAAAGGTCGCGGGCGGCAAGGGCGTTGCGAGGCCGCACGGCGGTTCTCATCGATCAACACACGCGCAGCACGGCGGAGCTGTTCGTTCATGCCTACAAGCGCGAGCGGCAGGGACCGCTGATCGGAACGCGCACGGCGGGTGCCGTCAGTGCTGCAAGCGCCTTCGCCATGCCGGGCGGTAACCTGCTCTATCTGGCCGTGTCGGGCCTCGAGATCGATGGTGAGGTCTTGGAGGGCCCGGGAGTTGCGCCTGACATCGAGGTTGCCCGGACGATACCCTATTCGGGGGGCGCCGATCCCGTGCTCGAAGCCGGCGTGCAGGCGCTCGTTGGTAAGGCCAATGCCGGCAGTACGGTTGCCCCCGGTCGTAAGACTGAAAGTCCCTAGCCAGCGGACTGCAGAGCTTCCCGACAATCTGAGCTTCTCAGCGCGACAGGAGGCGCTAGACTGGCCCGGCCTGCCCGCTGCCAACCAGCCAAGCCCAACAAGCCGCTAGGAAACGCCCATGCCCAGGAAGCCCACTGCTGCCCAGATCAAGAAGCTGCGCTCGCGGGCGTGGTTCGACAATCCGGACAACCCGGACATGACCGCCATCTATCTCGAGCGGTACATGAACTATGGCCTCACGCGCGAGGAGCTGTCCTCTGGCAAGCCCATCGTCGGCATTGCCCAGTCGGGCTCCGACCTCTCGCCCTGCAACCGCCACCACCTGGTGCTGGCGCAGCGCGTGCGCGAGGGCATCCGCGAGGCCGGCGGCGTCGCCTTCGAGTTCCCCGTGCACCCGATCCAGGAGACCGGCAAGCGCCCGACCGCCTCGCTCGATCGCAACCTCGCCTATCTGGGCCTTGTCGAGATCCTCTACGGCTACCCCATCGACGGGGTCGTGCTCACCACCGGATGCGACAAGACCACGCCATCGCAACTGATGGCCGCCGCCACCGTCGATATCCCGGCGATCGTGCTGTCCGGCGGGCCGATGCTCAACGGCTGGTTCCGGGGCGAGCGCACCGGCTCCGGCACCATCGTGTGGAAGGCGCGGCAGATGTATGCCACCGGTGAGATCAACTACGAGCAGTTCGTCGAGCTGGTCGCATCGTCCGCGCCGTCGCCCGGCCACTGCAACACGATGGGTACTGCCTCGACCATGAATTCGCTGGCCGAGGCGCTCGGCATGTCGCTGCCCGGCTGCGCCGCTCCGCCCGCCCCGCACAAGGAGCGCGCCCAGCTCGCCTACGAGACGGGAAAACGCATCGTCGACATGGTTTGGGAGGACCTGCGCCCGTCCAAGATCATGACGCGCGAGGCCTTCGAGAACGTCATCGTGGTCAACTCTGCCATCGGCGGCTCCACCAACGCGCCGATCCATTTCAATGCCATTGCCCGCCACATCGGCGTACCCCTCGACAACGACGACTGGGAGCGCGTCGGCTACGCCGTTCCGTTGCTCGTCAACCTGCAGCCGTCGGGGCAGTACCTGGGCGAGGAGTACCATCGCGCCGGCGGTGTTCCCGCCGTCGTCAACGAGCTGATGAAAGGGCGCAAGATCCACGAGGATGCGCTCACAGTGAACGGCAAGACGATGGGCGAGAACTGCAAGGACCGAACGGTCATCGATCCGGACGTGATCCGCCCGTACAAGAAGCCGCTGAAGGACAAGGCCGGCTTCCTCAACATGAAAGGCAATCTCTTCGACAGCGCCATCATGAAGACCAGCGGCATCTCCGAGGAGTTCCGCAAGCGCTATCTGGAGAACCCCAAGGACCCGAACGCGTTCGAGGGCCGTGCCATCGTGTTCGATGGCCCTGAGGACTACCACAAGCGCATCGATGATCCCGCGCTCAAGATCGACGCCTCGTGCATCCTGTTCATGCGCGGCGCCGGCCCCACCGGCTATCCGGGTGCCGCCGAGGTCGTGAACATGCGGCCCCCCAGCTACCTCATCAAGAAGGGCGTTTCCGCGCTGGCCTGCATCGGTGATGGTCGCCAGTCCGGCACGTCGGGCTCACCCTCGATCCTCAACGCCTCGCCGGAGGCGGCAACCGGCGGTGGGCTCGCCATCCTCAAGACCGGCGATCGCGTGCGCATCGATCTCAACAAGCGCACCGCCGACATCCTCATCTCCAAGGAGGAATACGACGAGCGGCGCGCCGCGCTGCAGGGGCACGGAGGCTACAAGTACCCCGCTCACCAGACGCCATGGCAGGAGATCCAGCGCGGGCTGGTCGACGAGCTCTCCCAAGGCATGGTGCTGAAGCCGGCGGTCAAGTACCAGAGGATCGCCAAGACCAAAGGCATCCCGCGCGACAATCACTGATCGTGCGCCAACCAGCCGATTCTCGGTCGTTCGCGGATCAATCTTCCTGTCCAATTTGTGAGTCGACTAGACTGTGGTTGCAGCCGCTCTTTGCACGGCTCGCGCGACCTGAATAGGGGAGGAAACAATGAACTTTCTCAAGCCGTTCACGCCTCAACTCCTCAGCATCCTGCGCATCATTTCGGGCCTGGTCGTATTGGAGCACGCCACGGCCAAGTACCTCAATTTCCCAACCAGTCCGATGAACAACATGAATCCCATGACCATGAGCGGCGTTGCCGGCATAATCGAGCTGATTTTCGGGTCGCTTCTGGTTATTGGGCTCTTCACCCGGATTTCGGCCTTCATCCTCTCGGGCTTGTGCGCCGTCGCCTACTTCTACGCTCATGCGCCGAGGGGCTTCTTCCCCGTCTTGAATGGCGGAGAATTGGCTGTGGTGCTCACGTTCGTCTACCTGTATCTGGCTGGAGCCGGCGCCGGTCCCTGGAGTATCGATCGGGCGATCAGGGGCTCGAACGCCTAGTTCCCACAGCGGAAAGATCATGCGCGTGGTGGTGCCGTGCGCGAGCAGCGCGCCGCTGGCGTCGATGATCTTTCCCTCGGCCGTGCCGGAGCGGCGCATCACATGGAAGGCGCGCCCGACCAACCCAGTGACGATAACGCAACGGGCTGGTTGGATTCGCCAGTAAGCCACTTCCCTGGCGGGTGGGGTTGGGCGCAAAGATCTTTGCTGGGATGAGTTGGTCGAGCGTTCCTTAGACCAGCGCTTTGTGCGGGTTGTGTAATGCGTAGCCTTGGGCCTGCGGCCGGGGCAAAGACCCAGGCGCTTGCTTTGTTGATAGCGGCCGCGGCGCTGACGTCGCAGGCTGCCGCGCAAACAGTGCCTTGCCCGAACAGCGAAGTGCCGATGGAGGTGGCGATCACCCGGCGGGTAGTGACGGTCACGGCCAACGTAGACACTCCAGCCGATCCCACCGACAACACGAGCCGCTCGGAGCCCGGTCAACCGGACAATCCACCCGAGCGGCAACCCAGGGAGCCGTCGCGGGGTTGCAACAAAATCATCGAGCAGGCTTCACACAGCATTGCGGTGCAGTCGGGCGTGGTCACGGTGGCGACCACTAGTTTCACTGGGGCTCTCCTCAGCCGCCTCGATTCCCTGCGCGGGCAGGCCGCCACAGCGGGCATCCTTGTCACGGGCGCGACCGATGGTCTGATGGGGTTGGGCGCCAGCGGCAAGATCCGCCCGCAGCAGGTCGTCTCCCCCGGCGCTGCCAGTCCGCTCAGCATCTATACTATGGGCACGTTCGGGGGCGGTCATCGCTCGGACCTGCCCGACATGGTTGGATTCAACTATGAATCCACATCGGGCACTATCGGCATCGAATACCGCGTCAACCGCAACTTGATCGTGGGCGTGGCCGGCAACTACACCACTGCGGATGCGACTCTGACCAACAGTGCGGGTGTCGACGTCAAGGCCGTTCAGGCCGCGGCCTATCTGTCATACGCGACCAAGGCCTGGTTCATCGACGCCCTCGTTGGCTATGGTCGACACGACCTCGACATGGCGCGCCCCGACAGTGGCCAGCTGCTGCGCAGCAGCCCGGACGGCAATGTGCTCGCTGCCGCCATCAGGGGCGCCTATCTGTTCGATCTGGGCGGCGTTCGCGTCGGGCCCATAGCCGGCTTGACCTTCGTGCGCTCCCATCTCGAGGGCTACACCGAGGCCGGCAATTTGCAGCTCGCCCTCGCCGTCGCGTCCCAGACGGTCGATACTGCTACGGCCAGCACAGGAGTGAGGTTTCTTGCCCCGTTCGTGGCGGGCGGCAAGGCCGTCGTCCCGTACCTGAACGTGACCCTGGAGCATGAGTTGGGCGAACGCGCCCGCACATTGAGCGCGAGCTTTGCCGTCCAGCCCCAGCAGCCGGTATTTTCCGCGGTTCCCAACTTCCACACGCCCACCTACGGCAAGGTCGAAGGTGGCGTCACCTTCCAGCTCGACGACAGCCTGAGCGCCACAGTAGGCGCCGCGTCCACGTTCGCCCGCGAGGAAGGCCACGACTATCGCATCACGGCAGGCTTTAGCTACAAGTTCTGAGCCGTCAGAGAGCAAAGATCATGCACGTCGTAGTGCCGTGTGCGAGCAGGGTGCCGCTGGCATGATCTTTCCTTCGGCCGTGCCGGAGCGGCGCCCAACGTAGAGGGAGCGCCCCTCGGCACGGATCGGTCCGGTCTTCTCGGTGATCGGCCGCACCAGGTTCACCTTCAGCTCCAGCGTCGTGTAGCCGAAGCCCTTTTCCAGGTGGGTCTGGATGGCGCAGCTCATGCAGCTGTCCAGCAACGTCGAAGCGACCCCCCCGTGCACCGAGCCGATCGGGTTGTAGTGCTTGAACGCCGGCGTCATGGTGAACAGAGCGAAGCCCGGCCTCGCTTCGGCGATCTGGAAGCCCAGCGTCCGGGCGATCGGCGGCTGCGAAACCTGACCGCTCGCGATGCGGTGCAGGAATTCGAGCCCGCCAAAACTCTTGATCTCATCAAGGGAGGCGACATGGACGTCGCTGTCGGCATCAGCCACCTGCTTCACTCCCGTTTCGAGTTTTTGCTGAGTGCCGCTTCCGGATAGGCAACCCGCCCCTCGCCTAGTTGGCCTCGGCGCGCTTGAGCGCGAAGTCCAGCGGCAAGGCCGTGGTGTACTTGATCTGCTCCATGGCGAAAGCCGACGAAACCTTGGAGATTGCGATGCGCGAGATGAGCTTCTTGTAGAACGTGTCGTAGGACGCGATGTCGGGCACTACCACGCGCAGGAGATAGTCCACCTCCCCGCTCATGCGGTAGAACTCGATGACCTCGGGAAAGTCGACCACGGCGGCGTGGAATTTCTCCAGCCAAGCCAGCGAGTGCTGATCGGTCTTGACCGACACGAACACCGTCACCCCGGCGTTGACCCGCGGCGCATCGAGCACCGCCACCCGCCGTTTTATGACCCCGGCCTCCTCGAGCTTCTGAATCCGCCGCCAGCAGGGCGTCGTAGATAGGCCCACTTCCTTGCCGATGTCCGCGACGGACCGTGTACAATCCTCCTGCAGAATCCTCAGAATCTTGACATCCATCTCATCGAGCATGGCCGAGACCACTCTGGAGCAAGGTTGGCCGGCTTGCGGCACCACCAATTGGAACATTTTTCTACTTCTTGACAGAGTGGGTGGGTAACTCGGCACCAATATTCCGTCAAGGAGGGATGTGACAATTGCTAGTTTCTCATGCTTGCCCATATCATGGGTCATCCGTAGCCGCCCGGAAGGACGCTGTCCGTGCAAGGGGTTATCTTTCTGACGCCGCACTTTGCCGTCACGGGTGCGCTGGGCCGGGACGATCTTGCGAGTGTCGCGGCGCAAGGCTTCAAGTCGGTCCTATCCAACCTGCCGGACGGAGAGTTGAGGCAGCATCCTTCCGCCGCCGAAGAGGCCGAGCTGGCAGGCCGGGCTGGTCTGGGATTTCGCCACGTACCTGCAACCAAGAGCGAGATTTTCGGCGACCCGGTGGTGGAGGGGGTGAGCGAAGCCCTGGCCGAGCTGCAGGGCCCTGTCCTTGCGCACTGTGCGTCGGGCATTCGCTCGGCCATCGCATGGGCCGCAGCCGCAGCGCGCAGCCAGCCGGCAGATTGCGTGTTGGCGGCTCTGAAGGACGCCGGCTTTGAATTGGCCGCTATGCGGGAAGAACTCGAGGACCAGCACGGCCGGCCTCACGCAAGGACAATTCCCGTTGCTCTGGATTGCCGCTGCGGCCAGCCCTAGCAGCGCCTGTCTCAAAGGATGTTGTGGGTGCCGTCGCAGAAGGGTCTGTCGTCGGTGCTCTTGCACCCGCACAGGTTGAACGTGCCGGAGGTCTCAGCAACGAAGCGGTGCGGCTGAAGACTTGTGGTCTTGTGGGATCCATCGCAGAAGGGCTGCTTGGCGGAGCGACCACAGGCGCACCAGAAGTAAGCCTTTCCCGCTTCGAGGGCCACCTGGTAGGGGCCCTTCTGGGCGCAAACCGTTTCGTCGGACATCGCTCCTCTCCAGCCACTCGACCAATCGGAGTGAGGCAATAGGCAGGCAAAAACCGCACACGACTCAGCTGCCGGCGATCCCGGCCCGATCAGGAAGAGACGACGTTGAGTTTCTGCTTCTCCACGATTCTGGCGCCGGCGTCGTCGACCCAGGTGAACTCGAACTCGCCGGGCCCCGGCACCTTCATGTAGAACGCCAGATAAGGATTAGCTGCGATTCCGGGGTGTAACTCGGCTCTGAAAACCTCTGCCCCAGCGAACTTCGCGCTGAAGGAGTTGATGATGAACCGCGGGATCGGCTTGCCGTCGGCTTCCTTGCGTTGCCCCGTCTCCATCACATGAGAGATCAGCGTCTTGACCTCGATCACTTCGCCGATCTTGGCTTGCTCGGGAAGCCTGATGCGCGGCTTTGACATGTGTATCTCCTCCTGATCGCGCCTAGCCGCCACAGCCGCCAATCGTCACCTTTACCGAGCGTCTGGTCTGCAGGAACTTGCCGTCGCTGAGCTCCGCCAGCACTATCACGTCCTGGGTCCGGGCCAAGCGCATCCGGCTCGCCACCGCCGCCTTGCCCGACAGCGGGGTGAGGCGGAAGGTAGCCACCCCAGACTGGGGATTGCCGGTCGAGATCACGTGGATCGCCTTGACGTAGTCCTGCTCTGTCATCGGACTTTCGACGGCAACGGCGAAGGGTACGGTGTTGCCGTTCTCCGCGATCTCGGGCATGTCCAAGGTGACGCGCGCTTCGATGGGCTTGGTTTCGCCGACGATCTTCTTTACAGCCTCTTCCCAGCCGGACGCCGCGTCCTGCGCCATGGTGTCGCCGACCACCAGGGCTGCAGCCGTGACAACGGCCGCGCCGCCACGTACAAACTCGCGTCGATCGACCTGCCTCATTGGTAGCTTTGTTCCTTCTATCGAGGGTGCAGCGAACTTCTATTTCCACCAAGCGGGCGGGTGTGTAACGAGCTCTGATGTGGACGACATTTCGGGTGTTGCCATCCGACATTGCCAATAAGCTCTTCTAACATAGAATGTGCCCGCACAACACACAACGCGGGGGTTCGGGAGGACGGCATGGGCGACATTTCCAGAAGAGAATTTGGCAAGCTCGGTGCGGCGGGCGCGCTGACTTCCACCTTGGCTCCTTTCGCGATCGCGCAGGCCGGCGCTGCTAAAGTCGTAGTGGTCGGCGGGGGCGCGGGCGGAGCCACGGCAGCGCACTATGTGAAGAAGGAGGCGCCCAATCTGGACGTTACGCTGATTGAGGCCAATTCGGTCTACAGCTCGTCTTTTTTCTCCAACCTCTACATCGGCGGCTTTCGCACGTTGGAGTCGCTCAACCACAGCTATGTCGGCCTCAGGCGGCTCGGCATCAAAGTCGTGCACGATTTTGCAACCGACGTGGACCCGGCCAAGAAGACGGTCAGGACCAGGGGCGGCAGGACCTATCCCTACGATCGGCTCGTCCTCTCCCCGGGCATCGATATCAAATACAACTCGATCAAAGGATATTCGCGTGATGCTGCGCGAATGATGCCGCATGCCTACACCACTAACGCCGCTCAGAAGCGCATCCTCAAGCTCCAGTTGCAGACGATCCGAGACGGCGGCACCGTCGTGATGGTGATGCCGAATAACCCCTTCCGCTGCCCGCCGGGGCCGTACGAGCGCGCGTGCATGATCGCGCACTTCCTCAAGACGCGTAAGCCGAAGTCGAAGCTTGTCATCTTCGATCCGAAGAAGGCGTTCTCGAAGCAACCGGTCTTCATGGAGGCCTTCGACAAGTACTACAAGGGCATCATAGAGCTGCATCTCTCCACCGAGATCGACGATTTCTCGGTGGTGAGCATCGATGCCAAGACCAGGCAGATCGTGACCAAAGCCGGCAACATTGTTCGGGCCGATGTCGCCAATGTCATCCCGCAGCAGCGTGCTGGCGAGATCGCCGTCAAGGCTGGAGTAACCGAGGGTGATTGGTGCCCCATCAACGCTGAGAATTTCTCCTCCAAGAAGTCCCCGGACATCTACGTCGTCGGTGATGCCACCATTGCAGCAGAAATGCCCAAGTCCGCCTTCTCCGCCAACAGTCAGGCGAAGGTTGTCGCAGCCGACATCTTGGCCTCGCTCGCCGGCAAAGAGAAGTTCGAGCCGCGCTTTCGTAACACCTGCTGGTCGTTGCTGGCTCCCGATGACAATGTGAAGATCGGTGCGAACTATACCCCCAAGGGGGGCAAGCTCGACCCTTCCGGGGGGTTCGTGTCGCAGCGCGGTGAGCCACCCGACGTGCGCAAGCAGAACTACCAGGAAAGCATTGCCTGGTACGCCAACATCACGTCCGAGATGTTCGCCAAGACCAACTCGGAGCCTGCTGGAAGCAAGGCTGGGTAGCCGGGCGGCTACTTCTTCTGCGTCCTGGCAGCCGCCGGCCCTCCGGGTGGCGGCTTGGGCAGTGCCGCGAAAAACGCGGCGAGGGCGTCGATCTGCCGGTCGTTCAGCGAACCGGCAACCGACACCATGACTGGATTGGTTCGGGAGCCGTCGCGGTAGAACCTGAGGGTGGTGATGAAGGTCTCGGCCGGCCATCCCACGATCGACGGGATGCCGTTGTTGATGCCATCGATGCGATGGCAACTCGTGCATTCGTGCGCCAGATGCTGGCCGTAGGCCTTGAGCTTTGCTTCGTCGGCGTGTGCGCCGACGAGCAGCGCAGTGGACGTGACGGCTGCCACGACGACCTCAGCGGTCGATCGGCGGTACTTCAGGGGAACAGACTTGCCAACTCGCATGCTGTCGCCGTGTTCCTGAGGTGACATGAACCCGCTACAATAAGAGCCCAGATTTGTCGCGTGGGTTCAATGGCAGGCGGCGCCGCGTTAGGTTGCCGTTAACGTCAACTTCCGATATTTTTAGAGCATTGAATTACCGTACTGCGGCGGCGCAGTCTTGCTTGCGCACAGGGAGATGGCAACCATGCCCGAGGTGGTCTTCGCAGCACTTTGCGTCATTGGCGCATTCATCCTGGCGATGCACCGCGCACCGTTGTGGGCGTGGACCGTGGCCGTGGCAGCAGCGGCATACGCTTGGCAGTCGGGGCTGCTGTATGGCCAACCCAGTGAGCTCGAGCCCGGCATTCTCGGCGGCATAGTCTGGCTGCTCGTAGCGGCGCTCGCCGCTCTGTGCGTACCCGCTGTGCGCAGGGCCGTGCTCATCCAGCCCCTCTTCCGTCAGATCAAGGGCATGGTGCCCCGCGTATCTGCTACCGAGCAGGAGGCGCTCAACGCGGGCACCATCGGCTTCGATGCCGAGCTCTTCTCGGGGCAGCCGGATTGGGAGAAGCTGCGCGCCGTTCCTCCGATCATGCTTACGGAAGATGAGAAGGCGTTCCTCAACGGCCCGACCAACGAGCTCTGCCGCATGGCCAACGATTGGGTGATCCGGCACAACGACAAGGAGGTTCCCCAGGAAATCTGGGACTTTGCCAAGAAGCACGGCTTCCTCGGCATGCTGATCTCCAAGGAGCACGGCGGGCTCGGCTTCTCCGGTCAGGCACAATCGATCATCCTGGGGCGCATCGCCTCGCGCTCACCCGACGTTTGCACATTGGTGATGGTGCCGAACTCGCTGGGTCCCGGCGAGCTGATCGAGAAGTACGGCACGCCCGAGCAGAAGGAGCACTACTTGCCCCGGCTTGCCAAGGGGCTCGAAGTTCCCTGCTTTGCTCTCACCGGGCCGACGTCGGGCTCCGATGCCGCCACCATGCGCGATGTGGGCTACGTGACGAGGGGCCGACACGAAGGCAAGGAGGTGCTGGGTTTCCGCGCCTCCTGGGAGAAGCGCTACATCACGCTGGCGCCGCAGGCGACGCTGGTCGGCTTGGCCGTGCGCCTGATCGACCCCGAGAATCTATTGGGCCGCGGCGAGGACCTGGGCATCACTCTCGCGCTCGTTCCGGCTGACCACCCCGGTGTCGAGATCGGCCGGCGCCACCTGCCGAGCGGGGCTGCCTTCCCGAACGGTCCAATCTGGGGCCGCGACGTGTTCATCCCCATGGACTGGGTGATCGGCGGCGAGAAGATGGTCGGTCAGGGTTGGCGCATGCTGATGGAGTGCCTGGCGGCCGGACGCTCCATCTCGCTTCCCTCCTCGGCGGCAGCAGGCGCCAAGTCGTTGCTGCGGAACACGACGGCCTATGCGCGCATTCGCAAGCAGTTCGACCTCCCGATCGGCAAGATGGAGGGTCTGGAAGAGCCGCTCGCGCGCATGGTCGAGAATGCGTACGTGAACGAAGCGGCCCGCGGCGTCACCGCGGCGATGGTGAGCCGCGGCGAGAAGCCATCGGTCATCTCGGCCATCATGAAATACCAGACCACCGAGCGCATGCGCCGCTCGCTCAACGATGCCATGGATCTGCACGGCGGCCGCGGCGTTTGCGACGGTCCCTCGAACTACCTGCAATCGGCCTATCAGTCGATGCCGGTCGCGATCACGGTCGAGGGCGCCAACATCCTCACCCGCTCGCTCATCACATTCGCGCAGGGGGCGCTGCGCTCCCACCCCTATCTCTACCAGGAGGTCCAGGCCTGCCAGGATGTGGATGAGCGGCACGGCATCGTAGCCTTCGACAAGGCCTTCTGCGGCCACGTTGCCTTTTTCCTCTCGAACGTGTTCGGCGCGCTGTTCCACAATGTCACTTTCGGATACTTCGGCCACGTGCCCGAGAAGGCGTACGGCACGGCGGAATGGTATCGCCAGCTGTGGCGCTCCTCGCGCAACTTCGCGCTGGTAGCCGATCTCACGGTGGCTGTGCTCGGTGGGGGCCTCAAGACCAAGCAGAAGCTCACCGGCCGGCTGGCGGATGCCCTTTCCGAGCTCTACCTGCTGTCCTGCGTGCTCAAGCGCTACGAGGACGACGGCAAGCCCGCCAACGACCGGCTGATCGTTGCACTGTGCGCCCAGAACGCACTGTTCCGCTTCCAGGAGGCGTTGCGCGGCACCATCGACAATTTCCCGTCCGCTCCGGTGCGCTGGCTCATGCGGGTGGTGACGTTTCCGCTCGGTGCGCACTACCGCCCGGCTCCCGACTGGCTTGGCCACAAGTGCGTCGAGCTGGTGCTGACGCCGGGCGAGGTGCGCGACCGCCTGACCCGCTATATCTACGTTTCGCAGAACCCGAATGATCCGACTGGGCTGCTCGAGGTAACCTTCGCCAAGGTGGTGGCCGCGGAGGTCGCGGAGAAGAAGCTCGATCGGGCGGTACGCGCCGGCCAGGTGCGCCGCGTGCACGGCACCGACTGGGTCGGCGACGCCGCCAAGCTCGGCATCCTCACCGACGAGGAGGCGCGCCTCCTGCGCGAGGTGGAAGCTCTGACCGCCCGCGTCATCGCGGTGGACCATTTCGACCCGGCCGAGGTTCGGCCGCACTATATGACGCCGGGTCACAATGCGCGGGCTATGCGGAGCGCCGCGGCAGAATAAGGAAAGCGCAGCATGACCGACGTAAACGCGTTGCGCGACTGGCGTTTTTCGATCGATTTGCAGGGCATCGCCTGGGCGGTGTTCGATCGCGAGGGCGAAAGCCAGAACTCGCTCGGCCGCCGCGCGCTAGAGGAGCTTGGCGCCATCGTCGAGCGGGTCGAGCAGGGTGCGCGCGACCGCAGCATTCGCGGACTTGTCTTCATCTCGGGCAAAGAGAAGGGCTTCATCGTCGGCGCCGACGTGCGCGAGTTCGAAGAGCTCACGAGTGAGCGGCAGGTTGTCGACAGCGTTACCCTGGTCAATGCCTATCTCGATCGCATCGAGCGGCTGCAGGTTCCCGTCGTGTGCTGCATCCACGGCTTCTGCCTGGGCGGCGGGCTGGAGCTTGCGCTTGCCTGCCATTGGCGCATCGCCACCCGCGACGATGCCACCCGTGTCGGCTTCCCCGAGGTGCGGCTCGGCATCTTCCCGGGCTTCAACGGCACCGTTCGCTCGATAAGGCAGGCCGGCGCATTGGCTGCCATGCCGATCATGCTCGCAGGCTCGATGGTCCGCGCCGGTGCCGCGCGCGGCATGGGGTTGGTCGATGAGTTGGTCCCGAGCGCGCTCAATCTCAGATGGGCGGCACGCAAGGCGATCGGACGCAAGCGCAGGTCGAAACCTGCGGCCCTGTGGAAGGACCTGGTGCGGCAATGGCCGGCGCGCGGGCTGCTGGCAAACAAGCTGCGCTCGGAGACGGCCAAGAAGGTGCGCGAGGAACACTACCCGGCGCCTTTCCGCCTCATCGACCTGTTCGAGATGCACGCAGGCAACCTGGAGGGCATGAAGGCCGCGGAGACCCGGGCCTTCGCGCCTCTCATGGTGGGCGATACCTCACGCAACCTGCGCCGCGTGTTCAAGCTCTCCGAGATGCTGAAGGCGCAGGCGCCCAAGACCCTTGAGTTCAAGCCGCTGCGTGTGCATGTCATAGGCGCTGGCGTGATGGGCGCCGACATCGCCGGCTGGTGTGTGGCCTCCGGCATGGAGGTGTCTCTGCAGGACGTGAATGGCGAGCAGATCGCCAAGGGCATCGCAGCGCAGAAGAAGCTGTTCGCCCGCAAGTTCAAGACCAAGGCGACGCGGGCCGCCGCCGCCGCGCGCCTCATCGCCGATCCCAGGGGTGACAATATCGGCCGCGCCGATGTGGTGATCGAGGCCATCGTCGAGCGGCTCGAGGTCAAGCAGAACCTGTTCAAGTCGATCGAGGGCAAGCTCAAGCCCGGCGCGATCATGGCGACCAACACCTCCTCGATCATGATCGAGAACATCGCCGAGCCGCTGGCCGACCCCGGCCGCTTGATTGGCATCCACTTCTTCAATCCGGTTGCGCAGATGCCGCTGGTGGAGGTCATCAAGGGCGCTGGCAGCCGCGAAGAGGAAGTGCAGAAGGGTTGCGTCTTCGTCACCGCGATCGACAAGTTCCCACTGATCGTGAAGAGCAGCCCGGGCTTCGTCGTCAACCGGGTGCTGGGCCCCTACATGCTGGCCGCCCTGCAGCGCGTCGAGAGCGGTGAGGCCAAGGAGAAGATCGACGAGGCGGCGCGCACCTTCGGCATGCCGATGGGGCCGGTGGAATTGGCCGATACAGTTGGCCTCGATGTGTGCGCCAGCGTCGGCAACATCCTCAAGATCGCCCCGGCCGGCGGCTCCAAGCTTGACCAGATGGTCGCGTCGGGCAAGCTCGGGAAGAAGTCCGGCGAGGGCTTCTACGTCTGGAAGAACGGCAAGCCGCAGAGGGCAGAGCCCGAAAAGCCGTGGGACAAGGATGAGCTGAAGCGGCTGGGACGCATGCTGGTGGCGCCGCTGATCAGTGAATGCGAGCGCGTGCGCGACGAGCGCGTTGTGGAGAGCGGGGATCTGGTCGATGCTGGCGTCATCTTCGGCACCGGTTTTGCGCCCTTCCGCGGCGGGCCGCTGCACTTTGCGGCCAACGAGCCGAAGTCGAACGTGGAGGTTCTGCACAGATCGGCGGCGGAGTAGCAGGTGTCAGACCCTCTGGGTCTGACACCATCGTGGACACTGCATAGTTAGGGTCGTTCATACGGGGTCAGATCCAGAGGGTCTGGCCCCACTCACGGAGCCTTCCATGGACCAATCGCTGAGGCGCGTAGCGGTGATCGGCGGCGTGCGCATCCCCTTCTGCCGCTCCAACACGCTCTACGCCGACCAATCCAACCTCGAAATGCTGATCGCAGTGCTGAACGGCCTCATCGAGAAATACCGGCTGGCCGGCGCGCACATCGACGAGGTGGTGGGCGGCGCCGTTGTCTCCCACTCCAAGGACTGGAACCTGGCGCGCGAGGCCGTCCTCGGCACCAAGCTCGCCCACAGCACGCCGGGGATCACCATGCAGCAGGCGTGCGGCACCAGCCTGCAGGCGGCCATGGGGATAGCCGCCAAGATCGCCACCGGGCAAACCGAGAGCGGCATCGCCATGGGCTCCGACACCACCTCGGATGCTCCGATCGTCTTCAAGCCCAAGTTCGCCCATCGCCTCGTCGAGGCACAGAACGCCAAGTCGTTCGGCGAGCGCCTCTCCGCCTTCAAGGGCTTCTCGCCGGCCGAGCTGGCGCCGCAGCCGCCGTCCGTGGCCGAGCCGCGCACGGGGCTTTCCATGGGGCAGCACACCGAGTTGATGGCGCAGGAGTGGAAGATCAGCCGGGCCGACCAGGACCAGCTGGCTTTCGAGAGCCACAGGAAGGCAGCCGACGCCTACCGCTCGGGCTACATGGACGACCTGGTGGTGCCGTTCGCCGGGGTCTTCCGCGATAACAATTTGCGTGAGGACATCAGCCTGGAAAAGATGGCCACCCTCAAGCCCGCGTTCGACAAGGAGCGCGGAACTCTGACCGCCGCCAACTCCACCCCGCTGACCGACGGTGCGGCCTGCGTGCTTCTCGCCTCCGAGGAGTGGGCGATGAAGCGCGGGCTGCCCGTGCAGGCCTACCTCGCCCACTCGCAGACTGCGGCCAACAACTTCGTGGAGGGCGAGGGCCTGCTGATGGCCCCGACCGTCGCCGTTTCCAAGATGCTGACGCGCGCTGGCCTGAAGCTGCAGGACTTCGACTTCTACGAGATCCACGAAGCGTTCGCCGCCCAGGTGCTGGCCACCCTCAAGGCCTGGGAGGACCCGGTCTACTGTAAGAAGTTCCTGGGTCGCGACGAGCCGATGGGTGCCATCGATCGCGCCAAGCTCAACGTCAAGGGTTCGAGCCTGGCCTTCGGCCACCCGTTCGCGGCCACCGGAGCGCGCATTCTAGGCAACCTTACCAAGCTGCTGTCCGAGCACGGCGGCCGAGGGCTCATCTCAGTCTGCACTGCCGGCGGCATGGGCGTAGCAGCGATCCTGGAAGGCACCAAGGCCGCCGAGATGCGGCTGGCGGCGTAGGGTGCAATAAGCGGCAGCGCATTGCACCGATTTGCGGGCGAAACGGCGCAATGCGGCTATGCCTTATTGCGCCCTACGCAGCTGCCCCCAACTTCCACCACCAGCGCTGGGTTGAACGCGCGGTCTTCTTTGATGCCCACGTAGCCGCGAGGGTTGGCGATGACGCGGCAGCCGTCCAGATCGTAATCGGCTGGCGCGTGCATGTGGCCGTGCACCCAGAGCGCGGCCTCCCCCACAAGCTCATCGAGGTTGCTGGCGAAGGCCGCCGTCAGCAGGTCGTCGCGATAGCTCAGCTGCACGCTGCTGCGGCTCGGCGCGTGATGGGTGACGACGACCTTGCGCCGATAGCCGCCTTGCGTGAGCTGTTCTGCCAGCCAGGCGCGTGAAGCCTCATGCTCCTCGAGCGCATCTTGCGGGGTCCACAGACGCCCGCCGTTGCGGATCTGCCGGTGATCGTTGATGCGCTGCGCCGCGAGGTGCATCGCCGCTGCCTGCTGGCGCGGGCCGGAATAGCGGTAGTCGGTCCACGGCGTGCAACCCAGAAAGGTCAGACCGGCTATCTCGACACCTTCACGCTCCAGGAGATGAATGTTGGGAAAGTTGGCAGCTTCTGCGCGGCCGGCGGCCAACTCGGCGTGGCGGTCCAAGCCATAGAACTCGTGGTTCCCAGCGACAACGATCACCGGCTTGGCGTCCAGTTGCTCACCGGCAATGAACCGAATGCCCTCCTCGATGCCGTGGCAGATGTCGCCAGCGATGACGACGGCGTCATGCTCCGGCCGCGGGTTCGGCAGCGCCAGCGGATAGCGGCGGTTCACGTCAACGTGCAAATCCGAGAGGATCCACAGCTTCACTGGAACTCTCTTGCTGGTGGGCGGATCAGGCGCTTCCGGGGGACGCAGATGCGATCCGAGGCGTCACTTGCAGCCCGTTCTGTTGGCGCCTTTGCTCTTCAGATGCTCGACGCACTGGGCTCGGATCTCTTTGAGCTCCTTGAGCGTGCGGTCGAGGTCGGCGCGTTTCAATTGCAGCTCCTCGATCGCCTGCTCCACGCGATTGAGGAGCATCTGCGTCTGCGCAATATGGGCGGGATCCGCATCGTACAGTTTCAGGTACTCGGCGATTTCCTCCAAGCTGAACCCCAGGTTCTTGCCCCGCAGGATTAGCTTCAACCGCGCGCGGTCGCGGCGCGAGTAGGCCCGTGCCACCCCGCGGCGCGCCGGCGAAATCAGGCCCTTCGACTCGTAGAAGCGAATGGTCCTGGTGGTGACATTGAACTCGCCGGCAAGCTCGCCAATGGCGTACAGGAGATCGCCCTCGTCCGTAGCGGCAGAAAACTGCATGAGCCGATCGCCTGGCGGGCGGACCTCAGATGGCCCTGCGCCGCGCCTCCTCTTCTGCTTTCAGCTCCTTTTTGGAGAGCTTGCCGATCAATGTCTTGGGTAGTGTGCCGCGGAACTCGATTTGCGCGGGCATCTCGATCTTCGACAGCTTGGTCTCGAGGTGGCCGCGGATGTCCGCCTCGGTCGCCGCCGCGCCGGCCTTCAGCTTGATGAAGGCCTTTGGCGCCTCGCCGCGATACGGGTCCTTGATGCCGATGACCGTCACCTCCTCGACCGCGGGATGCTCATAGATCGCTTCTTCGATACGACGGGGGTACACATTGTAGCCCGAGCATATGATCAGGTCCTTGATGCGGTCGACGATGAAGATGAACCCTTCCTCGTCCATGATGCCGACATCGCCGGTGCGCAGGAAATCGCCGGCGAACTGATTGGCGGTTTCCTCCGGCTTCCTCCAGAAACCTTTCATGACCTGCGGACCCTTGACGCAGATCTCGCCCTTCTCCCCTACCGCTACTTCCTTCATCGGGTCTGCCAGGTCGCGGATCGACACGACGGTGCCCGGCAACGGCTGGCCGATGGAGCCGCTCTTGACTGGGCCTTCGACCGGGTTGCACGTCACGCCCGGGGCGGCCTCGGTCAGCCCGTACGCTTCGACGACCTTGCAGCCGGTGACCTGCTCGAACTTCTCCTTGACCTCGACCGGCAAGGGGGCTCCTCCCGACACACAGTACTTGAGGGAGGAAAGGTCGAACGAGGCTAGTCTCGGATGATTTAGCATGGCGATGAACATGGTGGGAACGCCGGGCATCACCGTTGGCTTGGTCCTGTCGATAAGCTTCAGCGCTTCGTCCAGCACGAACCGAGGCATCATAACGATCTCGGCGCCTTCCTGCAGGGCGAAGTTCATCACTGCCGTCATGGCAAACACGTGGAAGAACGGCAGGGCCGCCAGCGTACGTTCCCGCCCGCTGTTGAGGTTTGTCGCCCAGGCAGCGCCCTGCTGGCAGTTCACGGTAAGGTTGGCGTGGGTCAGCATTGCACCTTTGGGTGTACCGGTGGTGCCCCCGGTATATTGAAGAACAGCCACGTCGCTCACGGGGTCGATCGGCACCTTTTCGAGGCTGCCGCTACCCGCCGCCACCTCTGCGTCCCACGCGATCTTGTCCGCGACCGGCGATCTGGCGGGATGGGCCAACTCCTTGCCTTTGAAGAGCTTGAACAGCACCGATTTGGCGGCCGGCAACAGGGCCGGAAATGACGCGACCGCCGCTTGAGGCAGCGTGCCGGCCTGCATAAGGCGCTCGACCTTGTCGAACAGAACCTTGAGGTCGAGGGTCACCATCAATTGAGTGTCGCTGTCCTTCACTTGGAAGGTCAGCTCCTCCAGCGTGTAAAGAGGGTTGTAGTTAACGATGGTGCCGCCGGCCTTGAGGGTTGCGAAGAAGTAGATAATGAACGTTGGACAATTAGGCATGAAGAGCCCGACTTTGGTCCCCCGTTTGACCCCCAGCCGCTGCAGGCCCGCGGCCGTGCGGTCGACCAACTGCCCGATCTCCGCATAGGTAAGGGCCCGCCCGAGGAAATTTGTGCAGGCGCGGGCTCCATACTTGGCAACAGCAGTGTCCAAAAGCTGGCCCAAAGACACGGGGCTAAACTGCTGAAACCAATCGACACCTTCCGGATATTTCGACAGCCACGGGTACGGCGCGCCCTCTTGAGCTGCGGCCGCCGTCTGCACAGCGGAGGTCATTCTGGCTTCTCCTTGGGGGACCTGGAGGCCGCTTCGGCCTCGGCGCCCGATTGGCGGCCCATTGGCCCGCCCCGTCATTGAACACACTTTTTTGACCGCTGACCAGATTGCTCGGGGGGCTCCTGCACAGGGCCAAAAACCCCTCCAACGCGGTCCCCAGCCGCATGGCGGCTCCGCTAGACTATTCGGGGTTTTGCGTATATGTGGTCGCCTGAGCCAACCTTCCGGGCGCGCCCGGAGTGATCATGAACGTTAACCGACAGGGTCCCGACATGCCCGGTTCTGGGCAGGGTTGGAGAGCGAGATGGACGAAGTAGCCACCAAGATCATCGACATACTGAAGAAGCATATGAAGGAGCCGCGGGATGACATCGGGCTCAGTACCGCGCTGACCGACCTCAAGATCGAGTCCCTGGACTTGGCGATGATCGTGTTCGACATCGAAGACAGTTTTGGGATCGAGATCCCCTACAATGCCAACGAAGAAGCAGCGGACTTCAAGACGGTAGGGTCGGTGGTCGACCGGGTGCGCGGCCTCATCGCCGGTCAAGGCGCCGCAGCTGCCAAGGCGTGACGGACGGTGGTAGGTCAGGGCTCTTTGGGCAATCTACATCGCTACACCGCGCGGCGCTTCCACCGTACAAGGCGTTAGATGACAGCATCAGGCGGACCACGGCGCGTGGTCGTTACTGGCTTGGGGGCAGTGACCCCCATTGGCACGAGTGTGGCTGACTTCTGGGCCGGCTGCCGTCGCGCCCAGGTCGGGGTGGGGCAGCTCGGGGGCTTCGACGTCCAAGACCTCAAGGTCTTGATCGCCGCTCAAATCCGCGACTTTGATCCCAAGGCGCGCCTCAAGCATTTCAAGCGCGACAAGATCATCCTCCATGCCGATCGCTATTCCTGGTTTGCGGCGGCCGCGGCAGACGAGGCCGTGACCATGGCCGGGCTGGAAACGCCCTTCCAGGACCCCTACCGGGTCGCCTGTATCATAGGCTCGGGTGGAGCCGGTCTGGTCGCCGTCGAGGCGGCCTACCACGACCTGTTCGTCAAGAACAAACGCGCCACCCACCCCCTGACGCTGCTGCGCATCATCGGCTCATCGGGAGCCGCGCATGTGGGCATCGAGTATGGGGTCAAGGGGCCGACATTCGCGACCTGTAGCGCCTGCTCGACCGCGGCACATGCCATCGGGGTTGCCCGCGACTATGTCCGACATGGGTTGGTCGATGTGGCGATAGCCGGCGCGTCCGAGGCGGTGATCAGCTACGGCACCATGCGGGCCTGGCAGGCCATGCATGTGCTCTCCCCGCAGGGCATCTTCCCGTTTGCCAAAAAACGCAATGGCACGGTGCTCGGCGAGGGAGCGGGCATCCTGGTGCTGGAGTCGCTCGAGCATGCGAAAGCGCGGGGAGCGAAGGTATTGGCCGAGCTTACCGGCTTCGGCATGACGTCCGACAGCAAGGACATGGTTAATCCCGACATCGACGGACCCAGGGAGGCGATGCGCCTGGCTCTCCAGGATGCCCGTCTGGCGCCCTCGGACATCGACTATCTCAACGCCCACGGGACCGCGACCGCCATTAACGACGTCAACGAGACCCGCGCCATCAAGGCTGTATTCGGCGACCACGCCAAGAAACTGGCGATATCTTCCACAAAGTCGATGCATGGCCATCCGCTGGGCGCTGGCGGGGGCATCGAGGCCGTGGCCTGCATCAAGGCCATGCAGGACAACTGGGTGCCGCCGACGGCCGGCCTCGACGAACCCGACCCCGAGTGCGACCTCGACTACGTGCCGAACGAGGGACGCCCGCATCGGGTGACCCACACCATGTCCAATTCGTTCGCGTTCGGTGGGCTGAACGCGGTTCTGGTATTCGGCCCGGCTCCGACTTGAATCTGGTCCCAGCTGCGCGTCAGGCGGGCGACCAATGCTCGCCAATCCATGGCGTTGGGCGCACGTGCTTGTAGAATTTCTTGTACCAGGGCGCCGGCCAGCGTCCGTCGCGCGCTTCGTCTGGATCGGGTTTTCCAGGGAAGCAAACGATCCTGGCATCTGAGGGAAGGGGAGCGGATTTGAAGAAGTTCAGTGGCCAATTCGGCATCAGCGTGTGTTTGAAGCTGACGCACCAAGGCGCCGGCCAGAATGTCTGCTCAGTGATCGTACGCGAGATATATTGCTGCTCGATCCGGAAGGCGGCAAGCACAGCTGCAACGTCGTCGCGCATCCTCTCGTAGAGGTAGGCGTGGGCGCCTACGCGGAACCGGAAGCAGGACGTATTGCCGATCCCTGATCCCATCTGCGTCCAATTCTCGATGACACAAAAGGTGGATTCCGGCGAATAGTCGAAGAACTCGTCGAGCGATCCCGTTATGACAGTGTCGAGATCGAGAAACAGAACGTCACCGGAAATGCCTGGAACCTCCTTGGCCCACAGAACCATCTTGCGCCAAGGAAAATTGGCGACTTTCGCGGGCAGCGCCAGCGGCGGTATCGGCAGCGTTGCGACGTCACTGGCGATACCGGTTGGGTCGTCCGTGTAGCAGACGAGGCGCGTGGGACGCACGGTGTTGCGCTGAATCGCCGACCACAGGCGGTTGACGTAGGCGGCTGGATACCGCGTTCCCCACTTCATGCACACAATCGTTTGCATGCATCAATTCCAACAAGCGAACCGCATCAACCGAGCTTCTTCTGCAAGGCCGCTTTGGTGCGCCCGGCACGGAACCAGCGACGCTCGATGCCCTTCAGCGCCGTTCTGATTGACAGCCGGTGCCCCTTTTCGTGCTCGCTGTCATGCCAGACGACGATATTGTCCAAATCGTATCCGGTACCGATCTCGCGGCCTGCGTAGCGCTGGTCCAAATGCGAGTAGCTGATCTCCGGGTGCAGAACGTAGGCCCATGCCATGCCGATCTCGGCACTGCTGCCGACCTTTGCCTGCTCGCAAAGACGCATCCATTCTGCGACGAAGGTTTGGGCACCCTCGGTTGGCCGAAACACGACGACGCGAGAGCCCAGCGTCATGATGACGCCCCGCTGCCATGGGCTTTGGCGCGCCTTGACCGAGACGGCCATGTCACTCGAGATTTGTGTGGCGGGCGCCAAGTCGCCGCCGACAACGCAATCAACGTCCATCAGGATCAGCGTCTTGTCCGGATAGGTCGCCATCGCGTCCAATACGATCGACGGCTTGCGTCGCACATCCCAGCCGCCAGGAATTTTCTCCTTGGAGAATAGATGGTAGGGCGCGTCGTGCGCGTCGAGGCTGGCGGCAAGCTTGCGGGCCAATGGCCGGTAGTCCGGCGTGAACCAGCCGATGACCAACCAAGGTCTCTTGTCGTCGGGCTTTCGAAAATCGCCCGCTGCCGCAGGCGCATCGTCGCGCATCGCCATCTCTATCGGCCGTACTGTCACCAGGCGGGCGGCACCAGACCATGTCCACGGAGTGATATCAAGCGGTTGGGCTGGTGGGCCCGGCAGGACTCGAACCTGCAACCAGACGGTTATGAGCCGCCGGCTCTAACCATTGAGCTACGGGCCCCGGTCGCAGCCGGAACCGCCTCTACTACACCAGTTCGCACGCGCTTGGAACGCCGGGCCACGGCATCGTTCGGACAAAAATTGCGTGTTCCCTGCCGTCGGTCGCTGCCGGCAGCAAGAGGAACATCATGGGTATTTCCAAGCAGACGCTGTTAGTGGCAGTTGTCCTGTCGGCTTCGCTGGCAGCGGGCCTTTTCAATGCGGGGACCAGCATGGCGGCAGACAATGACAAGATCGAGCGGACGGTCAGTGTGTCGGCGAGCGGCAGCGTCGCCGTCGAGCCGGATATCGCGCAAATCTCCGCAGGCGTCGTGACCGAAGCTGATTTCGGCCAAGGATGCGATTGGCCGCAACGGCGCAGTCATGAGCAAGCTGATCGACGGCCTGAAGGCAGCCGGCATCGCGGCCAAGGACATCCAGACAAAGACTCTCAACATGGAGCCGCGCTATACGCAGCCCAAGGATGGGCGCGCCGCTACCATCAATGGCTATCGCGTGCTCAACCAGGTTCGCCTCACGGTGCGCGATGTGAAGCGGCTGGGCGAGATCCTTGATCAGGCTATCGCGCTCGGTGCCAATCAGATCAACAGCATTGCCTTTGATGTCTCCAAAATGGAGACGCTGAAGGACGAGGCGCGGAAGCAGGCCATGGAGAATGCCCGCAGGCGCGCCGAGCTTTATGCCAAGGCTGCCGGCGGTGAGCTGGGGCCGGTGCTGCGCATCGCGGAGAAGCTGGGCGACCTGCAACCGGTGTTCGACGGACGCATGGCGATGCGGGCCAGCGTGCCGATCGAGGCTGGCACGCGCGACCTCGAGGTCGAGGTCCACGTTACGTACGCGCTACGTTAAGCTCGATCTGCCCGGAGCGTTGATCGCTGGCGGTGCCGCGGCGAGCATGATACGGCGTAGGTGTCAGACCCTTCGGGTCTGACACCATGAGACAACGGGTCTGCCAAGGTGTCAGACCCGCAGGGTCTGACACCGACATGAAACGCATCGGCTTCACTTCAGGCTCCTTCGACCCCGTAACCAACGGGCATATGGAGGTCATCGCGCGGGCCGCGCGCATGGTCGATACGCTGGTCGTCGGCATCGGCGTGCACCCCGGCAAGACGCCGCTCTTCTCTCTCGATGAGAAAGTCGAGATGCTGAAGATGGAGACCGCGCCCGTCGCCGCCGAGACGGGATGCAGGATAGAGATCGTCACGTTCGACAATCTGACAGTCGAGGCGGCGCGGGCTTCGGGCGCGACGCTCATTTTCCGCGGGCTGCGCGACGGCACCGACTTCGACTACGAGATGCAGATGGCCGGCATGAACGGCACCATGGCACCCGGTATCGATACCGTGTTTCTGCCGGCGAGCCCGGGCGTTCGCCACGTCACCGCGACCCTGGTGCGACAGATTGCGCTGATGGGCGGCGATATCTCCCAGTTCGTCTCGCCACACGTCGCCCGGCTGTTGAAGGCCAAGGCCGGCAGCAAGCAGGCGAAAGCCAGGCCCGCTAAAAAGCGCTCCTGAGCTTTGCTGGGCGGGCCCCTGGTACGTTGCGTGCGCGCCGCAGAAAGGCCATAAGCGGAGTGAAGCTTCCCCTCCCCGATGCGGCCGAGGCTGGGGATAGGGGCGCGGCCAACACCCACCAACAATGCTGGAGCCTTTACGTGATCCGATTTGTGCTGAGCGGAGCGATCGCTCTCGTTGCCTTCGCGTCCACCGTGCTCGCCCAGGCCCCCGATCCCCAGAACACGCTGGTGATCGAGCTCAAGACCGGCAAGGTGCTGGTCAAGCTGCGGCCCGACCTGGCGCCCAAGCACGTTGCTCGCGCCAAGCAGCTCGCCAAGCAGGGCTTCTACAATGGTCTGAAATTCCACCGTGTGATCGACGGCTTCATGGCGCAGACCGGTGATCCGCAGGGCACGGGCATGGGCGGCTCGGACCTGCCCGACCTGCCGGCGGAGTTCAGCAAGGAAGTGTACAAGCGTGGCAGCGTGGGTGCGGCGCGCACGCAGAACCCCAACAGCGCCAACAGCCAGTTCTTCATCTGCTACGACGGCTGCCGCCCGCTCACCGGCCAATACACGCTGTGGGGCGAGGTCATCGAAGGCATGGAGCACGTCGACAAGATCGCCCGCGGCGAGCCCCCGGCGCGGCCGGACGTGATGCTGAAGGTCTATTTGCTGGCCGACGCGAAGAAGTAGGCATTCTCCCTCTCCCCGCTTGCGGGGAGAGGGCTGGGGTGAGGGGCGGCTCCAAGCTCGCCCGTCGCCTCTTTCTGCCCCTCACCCTAACCCTCTCCCCACTGAAGGGTGGGGAGAGGGGATGCGACAACGGAGCCGACCAATGACCACAATCAAAGACCCCGAGAACACCCTCATCATGGAAACTTCCAAGGGCAAGGTGGTGATCGCCCTGCGACCGGATCTTGCGCCCAAGCACGTGGAGCGCATCAAGCAGCTGGCGCGCGAGGGCTTCTACGACGGTATCGTCTTCCACAGGGTGATCGACGGCTTCATGGCGCAGACCGGTTGTCCCAACGGTACCGGTACGGGTGGCTCGAGCTATCCGAACTTGCCGGCCGAATTCAACGCGGAGCCGCATGTGCGCGGGGTGTGCTCGATGGCGCGCTCGCAGAGCCCCAACAGCGCCAACAGCCAGTTCTTCATCTGCTTCGACGACGCGACTTTCCTGGACAACAAGTACACCGCTTGGGGCCATGTCATCGACGGCATGGAGAACGTCGACAAGATCAAGCGCGGCGAGCCGGTGCAAAACCCTGACAAGATCAAGTCGCTGAAGGTGGCGGCCGACGTGAAATAGGGCGACCCCCCTTGCCTCGGTCCGGTATGCTGCTGCTGTGCGCACGGACCTTTTCGACTTCGACCTGCCCGACGATGCCATCGCGCTGGGGCCCGCGAGCCCGCGTGACAGCGCGCGGTTGCTGGTGGTCCGGCCGCCTTCTCCCTCTCCCCGCGTTTCGCAGACCTCTACTCTGACGCCGTCGTCGCGGGGAGAGGGCCGGGGCGAGGGGCAGACGCAATTACCGAGTTTGCCTGGGGCTGCCCCTCACCCTAACCCTCTCCCCGTAAGCGGGGAGAGGGGATTGGTCGAGTTCGAGGATCGCCACGTGCGCGACCTGCCCGCCCTTCTGCGGCCAGGCGATGCGCTGGTGCTCAACGACACACGGGTGATCCGCGCCGCGCTCGCGGGGCAGAGGCTGCGCGGGGAGGCCAGCGCGCATGTGTCGTTCAACCTGCACAAGCGGGTGGACAACAGCCGCTGGCGGGCGTTCGCGCGGCCGGCCAAACGGCTTGCCCCCGGCGACCGCATCCGCTTCGGCCACGATGGCCGCGTTTGCCTGCTGGGCACGCTGGACGCCACGGTGACCGAGGTAGGCGAGGGGGGAGAGGTCGAGCTCGCGTTCAGCATGCACAGTGCGTATCTCGACCAGGCGATCGAGGCCTTGGGCGACCCGCCGCTGCCGCCCTACATCGCGGGCAAGCGCGATCTGCATCCCGAGGACGCCGAGCGCTACCAGACGATCTATGCGCGGCGCGAAGGGGCGGTCGCCGCTCCGACCGCGGGCCTGCACTTCACGCAAGCGCTGTTCGCGGCGTTGGACGCACGCGACATCTCGCGCCATTTCGTGACGCTGAATGTCGGCGCCGGTACATTTCTGCCCGTGAAGGCCGAGGATACCGCGCAGCATCGCATGCATGCCGAGTGGGGGGAGATTTCCGCCGAGACCGCCGCAGCGCTCAACCGCGTACGCGAAGCAGGCGGTCGCGTGGTCGCCGTCGGCACGACATCCTTGCGGCTTCTGGAGGCCGGTGCCGCCAAAGACGGCACGATCCGACCGTTTGCCGGCGAGACCGATATTTTCATCACGCCCGGCTATCGCTTCAAGGTAGTCGATCTATTGCTGACCAACTTCCACCTGCCGCGATCCACCCTGTTCATGCTGGTGGCCGCCTTTAGCGGGCTCGACACGATGCAAGCCGCCTATCGCCACGCTATTGAATCTGGCTATCGCTTCTATTCTTACGGCGACGCCTGCCTGCTCCACCCGGCGCGTTCCACCCCATGAGCGAGCGTTTCGCCTTCAAGCTCATCAAGACCGATGCCGGGGCGCGTCTCGGCGGGATCGCCACGCCGCGCGGGGTGATCCGCACGCCGGCCTTCATGCCGGTCGGGACGGCGGGCACGGTGAAGGCCGTCTACACCGACCAGCTCGAGGCCTCCGGCACCGATGTGGTGCTGGCCAACACCTATCATCTGATGCTCCGCCCGGGGGCGGAGCGCGTGGCCCGGCTCGGCGGGCTGCACAGCTTCATGCGCTGGAGCAAGCCGATCCTCACGGACAGCGGCGGCTTCCAGGTGATGAGCCTTGCCAAGCTACGCACGATCACGGACGACGGCGTCACCTTCCAGTCCCACATCGACGGCTCGACGCACTCGCTCTCGCCCGAGCGCGCCATCGAAATCCAATGCCTGCTTGGCGCCGACATTCAGATGCAACTCGACGAGTGCGTGGCGCTGCCCGCCTCGATCGATGCGACGAGGATGGCAGTCGATCGTTCCCTCGCCTGGGCAAAGCGCTGCCAGGCAGCCTTTGCACAACAGCGCGAGCTGGGTCGCGCCAGACCTGGACAGGCGCTGTTTGGCATCGTGCAGGGCGGTACCGACCCGGACTTGAGGGCGCGATCGGCCGATGCGCTGGTGGCGATGGACTTCCCCGGCTACGCGGTGGGCGGTCTGGCGGTCGGCGAGGCTCCGGAGGTCATGCTCGATACGCTGGAGCTGACGGTGCCGCGTCTGCCGGCGGAAAAGCCGCGCTACCTGATGGGTGTCGGCACGCCGGTCGACCTGATCGAGGCGGTGGCGCGCGGCATCGATATGTTCGATTGCGTGCTGCCGACGCGTTCCGGCCGCCACGGGCAGGCCTTCACCTGGGCCGGCAAGGTGAACCTGCGCAACGCCAGGCATGCCGACGACCCCGCGCCGCTCGATGTCGCTAGCGCCTGTCCCGCCGCGCGCGACTACAGCCGAGCCTATTTGCATCACCTGGTGAAGTCGGAGGAGTACCTGGGCGCGATGCTGCTGTCGTGGGTCAACGTCGCATTCTACCAGGAGCTGATGCAGGCGATGCGCGCCGCCATCGGCGAGGGGAGATTTGCGGCGTGGGCAAAGGCGGCCAAGCAGCGGCTGGCAGGAGCGGGCGAGTGGGATGCGTAGCAGCGCGGATACGCGATGGGCCGGGCGACTGACAGGCGGCTGCCGGTGAACTCGCCAATGATGCGCTTGCGGTAGGAGACCGCTGCTGGTGAGCCTTCCGGCCAGATGGCATCGAAGGACCGGAGGAATGCCGTCAGGTCGAAGGTGACAGGGAGCGCATCGATGCAGACGCCCGAGTGCATGAGGCCGTAGAGGGCAGTGTGCGGCGAGGGCTGCGTCGATACGCGGGTGATGAGCCCGCGCCAGTCACCTGCGAAGTTTCCCATGCCTGCTGCGCCGTTGTTGGCAACGATCAGCCGCCCCGACGGCAGCGCCAAGTCGCGCATGACGGCGCCGCAGGTGTGCGTCGAGGCGAAAACGTCGGCGCCCGAGGCCGCTTTGATTGCATCGAGCCAGGCCAACGCGGCGGGATCGTCCAGCCGCTCCTGCGCGAAGCTCCAGCCTGCGACGGCGGTTGGGTCTCCGTGCACGATGCCCACGCGCAGGCCGCCGACCGCGACGACGAGGCTCAGGGGGAGCGATCTCAGCCGTGTGGCGATATGCGCGTGCGCACCGGCCGCGGCTTTCAGGCGCGCGAGGATGGTGTTAGAGCGCTCCACCACGCCATCATCCACATCGAGCGGGTAGGCACAACCGCACCCCGCGCCGGCATCGCTTTCGCGCGCCAGCTCGAACTCGACGTTCCCGGCGATGGCCGGATACGGCGCGAGCCTAGCATCGAGCTGCGGGAATATCTCGGGCTCCGCATCGAACCAATGGGCGTCGCCATTGAAAACGAGGGTCGGAGGTACCGGCTCGGCCGCGGCAAGGGCCTCGATGGCGTCGAGCGCGAAGTTGTTGCCGTACAGCCCGCCGATGACATAGAGCGTATCGGCGGCAAGATCGGGAGCCCGTGCGAACGCGGCAGGATCGGTCAGATAATCGCGGGGGCATACCCGCCCAGGCAGGTCGCTGGCGCCAATGAACGGATCGCTATCCAGGATCATTCGCATACCTCGGCCAAGGCAGCGCCCGATTTCGAGCGTCGATTGCCACCACGCACTTCGTTCGTTGCGCGCCGTCGATAGTTACCCGCCTTCACCCCTAAGTGATCCCTCCGTCTTGAAATTTGATGATCGTGCGCAGGTGGGTAGTGTAACCAAACGGTTCGCTACGGCGAAGACGATTGACGCAAGGTGCCGCAGCGTTCGATGTGATCTCCGGTCAGCGACGTGCCGGGCGGCCGCCCCGACGATCCCAGGGAAACGATGCGCGCATGAATGCACCTGTCGCAATCCGAAAGTTCGAGCAGCTCGAATGGACCGCCAAGGGCGAGCCGCGCGCCAGCATTGCGCTGCGCGCGCTGGAGACGCTGTGGTTCAACACGGGCACGCTCTGCAACATCACGTGCGCCAACTGCTACATCGAGAGTTCGCCGCGCAACGATCGCCTGGCGTATCTCAGTCTCGAGGATGTGCGGGGCTATCTCGACGAGATCGCGTGTGATGGGCTGCCGACGCGGCTCATCGGGTTCACCGGCGGCGAGCCGTTCATGAATGGGAGCTTCCTCGCTATCCTGGAGGACACGCTGGCGCGCGGCTACCAGACCCTGACTCTGACGAACGCCATGCGGCCGATGATGCGGCGCAAGCAAGCCATCGCCGATCTCATCGCCAAGTACGGCAGGGCCGTGCGATTTCGCGTTTCGCTCGACGACTACCGGGCGGACGTGCATGACCGCGAGCGCGGCCAGGGAAGCTTTGCCAAGGCTCTAACCGGCATCAGATGGTTGGCCGAGGCGGGCGCGGTTGTGGAAGTTGCGGCTCGCTATCTGTCGGGCGACAAGGAAGTGCAGATCCGTTCCGGCTTTGCTCAACTGCTGGGGCAGCATGGCGTTGCCCTCGACTGTGCGGACCCCCAACAGCTCATGCTGCTTCCGGAGATGAGCAAGACCGCCGACCCGCCGGAAATCACGCCCGCCTGCTGGTCCATCCTCAACGTTTCGCCGGATGGCATCATGTGCGCGAACGCCCGCATGGTGGTCAAGCGCCAGGGAGCCGAGCGGCCGGCCGTGCTCGCCTGCACGCTGCTGCCCTATGACGAGCGGTTCGAGCTGGGCGCAACCCTCGCCGAGGCAAGTGGGCCCGCGTACCTCGCGCACAAGTACTGCGCGACGTTCTGTGTGCTGGGCGGCGCCTCCTGTGGCGCCGCGCGCGGGGGCGGCTAGGCCCACTCCGAACGGCAAGGCGCGGCCGCCGCCACCAAGGTCAGCCGAGCAGCGGTAGCCTGAGAAGCAGCGTAAAGCCATTGAGCAGGAGCAGGGTGCCGAGCGCGCCGAGCCCGCCACTCATGGCCAGCAGCGGCATGTTGCCAACGATGAGATGCACCGAAGCGAGCACGATGGCGATCTGCAGCAAGGCTTGGCTCCAGTCGAAGTAGGGGTCCTTGCGCAAGGCAATGTCGCGTTCGGCTTCGAGCGCCTTGGCCTTGGCGCTCAGCTCGTTGATGCCCTCCCCGGTTTCGGGTTCCGAGGTGATCCGCGCCACGGTCGCCTTGTACTCGGCGTGCTTCTTGGTGATCGCCTCGCGCGTGGCCGGCGAAACACCTGGCTCGGTCAGCTTGATGTCGAGGTCGTCGATGGCGACCCGCAAGGTGTTGCGCCTGATGTTCTTGGCCTGAAAGAAGGCCCAAGTGTTGGAGGCCTCGATGTTGGCGCGCGTTGCGTCCTTGGTCGCGTTGGCGCCGCCGACGCCGCACACGGCCAGAAGCACGGCCAGAATGCCGATATAGACGCCGACCCACTTGTTGCGGGCCTCGGTGTCGGAGCGCAAGCGCTCCATCGCGTCGTCGATCGTCATGTACTATCCTCCGATGCTCGCGTGCCCCGCACACAGTGGTTCAGCGATGGCACCCTGGTGTGACACGGTCGTCGCCTCCGCGACGCGGCCCGGCCAGCACTATGGAAGGGGTATCGATCCTTTGGTCCGGCGCAAGCGGCTTGCAACGGGCCAATGACAGACGGAACTATCTGTCGGAGCCGGTGGTTCCACCCGAGGAAGATTGGAAGGTTGCTGGGCAGCAGTGCTTTCCGATAGCATCGGCCGGTCTGGGATCGCGCTTGTGCTCCCATGGAGATCCAGTGTCCCGATCGCTGACACTCGCGTTTGTCGTCGCTGCTGTAGCGGGCGGCCTAGGCACTGGCTATGCCCAGCAAAAGCAGAAGCCGACCGGAAACCCCCCTTACGTTACCGTGCCGCCTCCGCCGCAGCCCGGCGTGCAGCAGCCGGGCGTACAGCAGCCGCAGAATGTTTGCCCCTGTTACCGCAGCAACGGAGTCTACGCGGGGTATGCGACTGCGGCCTGCTGCTTCCGGCGATGATGAGCCGGCGGGCCGTTCTGAGGATGCAGCGGGTGCGGCACTAGAGGACGCGGCCACGCGACCTCGACTGCGTTCGCCGGGCGGCCTTCGGGCCGGCCACCAGCGCTAGGCGCTCAAAACCAACCTATATTGGCTCAACAGCTCTGCGCACTTCATTTGCTTTATCTCGATCGTGGTAGCGGAGCCCTTGTGCCACGGCGCGAGGCGCTCCAGCTCAACGACATGCCTGTCTTCCCCTGACAGGCCAAACCCGGTGCCGAGGATTCGTTTGATCATTGTGGGCCCGTCGGGCTCGATCAACTTGAGATTCTCCGTGTAGTAACCGAACCCCAAGAACACCACCGTTCTGGCCGATTGCAAGCGAGCGCGGATCGCTTTGATCATGTCGCCATCCTCGTACTCTTCGGTGAAAGTCTTGATGCGCGCGCCGAGATGGAAACACCGGCTGGCCGAGGACTCGTCGTCGCCGTACGCGAGACCACCTGCATCCTGTGTAACGAGCGGCGCGATTGTGCCGTAGGGGTGCCAGATGGTCAGCCGGCTAGCAAGCTCGGCTGCTTCTTTACGGTCGATGAAGTAGGACCGCATCAATTCGCAGGTGAGGTAGTGCTCGATGCAGCGGTCGTAGTTGAAACAGACCACCGCTATGTCGTCGAAAAGCTTTTCCCGTGGCGGGCTTCCCTCCAACAGCATCTTCACAAGGGCCCAATACCAGGTGTCATCTATCTCGGACCTACCCCGTATCGGCCGGCCCTTGTCGGTAGCGAGTATCGAGTTGCGCTCGGCTTGCGCTATGGCCTGAACGATGGCTGCCTTGCCTAACGTCCGGATGAACTCGTCACCGCGGTTCCGGTCAATGAAGCGATCGACCGACTGCGCCGAGCGCATGCCGGCGATCATCTGCGCCGCGGCCCGCAAGTAGTTTTGCACTTTGTCGGTCCCTGCGAAGTTCAGTAGTGGGCGAACCAGCGGCGTGCGCCCTTGCAGCTGTCCACTGAACTCCTCCCGCTTGAACTCGACCAGGCTAGCGATCTGCTCAACTAGCTCAGGGCCAAGCGGCAGATTGACTTCTTTGCTGGCACCGGCGCCGACGATCAGCACAGTGTTGGGCTTAAACATGCTCCCTACCTTCGTGCACTGGGCTCAAGCGCCACTGATAACCCACCGGGCCAATTCCCAAAGCAGACCGGCACCCGCGGCCGTGGCGCAGAGGCCCGCGAAGAGGAGTTGAACCTGGAGCGCCCTATAGTTCTCGCGGACTTCAGCGGCGACGATCTTCGATACGGAGAATCCCTTTCTTAGGACCTGGCCTCGCTTCCCCTCGTCTATCCTACGCTGAAAGTGAATGTGACTTGCGCTATCGCCTCGTTCCCAGCCCTTGAAGCCAGCCATCTCATGCCCGAAGAACCTTTGGGTGAGCGTATCGGAAGGCAGCGCACCCCAGAACATCGCGAATTCGGGGAAGTGATCGTGGTCGCCTCGTGCCGTCAGGTCCGAGAGCCACCGGCGCCAGTCGAGCCAGCAGTAGTAGGCGCACCAACCCGCGGTGTAGCCAAGCGTCAGCCACAGCACCAACAGCACGAGGAAACGACGACTGCCGACGCCAGCTCCGATCTGGACGCCGAAGATGTTGAGGTGCTCGAAGTTCACATAGGGGGTGAAATGGATCCCCGCGATGATCAGAGCCAGGATCATCGCGTTGCGCTTGTAGCGGTTAGCCGTATCTCCAAGGATTGGGCGTCGGGCGACAGCGGCAAGGTCGGAAGTGGGCATTCCTCTGCGCTTGTCAGCTAAACGCTCGCACGCCGAAATCTGTCAGACGCGGCCCAAGGCGCGGGCCAAAGGGGCTTTTTCCGGGATCCGGTGTAGGCGTAACCCATTGAAGAGAGTGGCTCCGCGGGTAGGATTCGAACCTACGACCAGCCGGTTAACAGCCAATTCACCATTTCTCGGTACGCTCCGCACTGGTCGCGGCTTGTGATTCTCTAACCGCAGGATTTAGCACATTAATTTATGGTTAACGCAGTCCGGGTTGCGCCAATAGCTTTCAATGAAGTACGGAACAATCCATGCACAACTGGTACCCCAGTGGTACCCCGGGTACCAGACGGCCGGGAAAATCGCCATGCCCTTAGTCAATCTGACCGCTCGCTACGTCGAGACAATCAAGGCCGCAGGCACGCGCCTCGAAATCCGCGATGCCAAGGTCGAAGGCCTGGAGCTTAGGGTCATGGCCAGTGGCGCAAAGAGCTGGGCACTGCGCTATCGTCGGGAGAGCGACGGCACTAAGCGAACCCACACTTTGGGCCGGTACCCGGTAATGACGCTTGAGGAAGCGCGTGGGGCGGCTCAGGACGCACGCCGTGCGGTTGCCAAGGGGGCAAGACCCGGCCTGGGAAAAACGCGCCCGCAGGGCCGCGGAGACGTTTTCAGACCTGGCCGACGAATGGCTTGACCGGCACGCCCGGCCGAACAAGGCGGCCCTGACGGTTGGCCGAGACGAGCGGATGCTCAAGCGCCATGTCCTGCCCGAAATCGGGTCAATGAAGGCTGGCGAGGTTTCGAAGCGTGACGTGATACGGCTTCTGGACAAGGTGGCGGCCCAACCAGATGCGCGCTTGAAGCCCAGCAAGAAGCGCAGCGCCGGTCGAAAGATGACGCACCAACCCAACAGGGTATTCGAGTTGGTGCGGTCCATTTTTCGCTGGGCGCTCGGCCGGGACCTGCTGAAAGCGGACCCCACGATCGGCTTACAGCCGCCCATCAGGAAGGAAACGCCACGAGATCGCGAATTGTCGCCCAATGAGATCAGGACGCTATGGCTCGCGCTGGATAGGGCGCCCGTGTCGCGCGAGCATTGGCGGCGGCAGAGCGGCGACTTTCCAATGAGGCGTACAACAGCGCTTGCCATCAAGCTCGCGCTTGTTACGGCTCAGCGCATCGGCGAGGTCACCGGCATCGCGATGGCGGAACTGGACCTCAACGATACGGCGCCGGTTTGGAAGCTGCCGAACACTCGGACAAAGAACGATCAACCGCATCGTGTGCCACTGTCGCCCCTTGCAGTTCGCTTAATCGCCGAAGCGCGCGAGCTTGCTCGCAACAGCCCTTGGCTGTTTCCCAGTCCTAACGGTGACGGGCCTATTGATCCGTTCGCGCCGATCAAAGCGATTGGGCGTGCCCGCTCGAAGCTGGGTGTTGAGGAATTTCGAGTCCACGACCTACGGCGCACAGCGGCCACGCGTATGGCTGAGATGGGAATTGCCCCGCACGCCATCTCGCTCGTGCTGAACCATGTCAGCGCGCGCAAGGCGACGATCACGGACAAGGTTTACAACCAGTACAGCTACGATCGTGAGAAGCGCGACGCGCTCAATGCGTGGGGTGCGCGGCTGGAGCAGATCGTGGCCGGCGGCGAAGCAGCTAATGTGGTCTCGTTTTCATCCAGTGCCTAGCGGCTCCGCCACGACAAGCCGGTACCGGCACTCGCTTGGCCTGAATGACGGGCTCCAGCAGCCACTATAGGTCCGCGTAGCGTGTCGAGATGCGCCCTTTCTCGGGATGTCAGTGAGCGCACCCCCTATACAGTGCAAGTCTGTCGCTCCATAGTCTTGCATTCTGTGCTGCGTGGGGGGTGTCCATGTCCTGGGACGCATTCAGCAATCTCAATTTTCAGTACAAGGTGCTGGCGGTCATCGCGACCCTCGTTACGATTGGTAGCGGCACTCTGACAATTGTTTGGCATCTTAAGACCTGGAACAGGCGCCGCATGAAGCTGCTCGAAGAGTTCCTTGAAGAGCGCAAGGTCAATATTTCGGACCGTAAAGCCGACCTACTGAAGAAGGTGGCCGATGCAGAATACGTCGTGCCAGGTCCAGGCGAACCAGATGTATCTAAAGAGGTCGAGGATGCGATCAGTCTACTAGAGCAGGACGACGTTCGTTCGGCTCAGCGGAAGTTGGAAGCGTTGCAAGAGCGGATCGTTGAGAAGCGGGGCTTTATTGAGCGTTACAGCGATGACCTTAGTCGGCACCATGCAAATGTCAGCCTATTCCTTGCCGCGATAGCGGACCGTAGGAATGATGCCGAGACTGGATTGCGACATATCTCCAAGGCCAAGTCCGTTCTTGGAAGCGACCTAGACGTGTTGAAGTACGAGGGCCTTCTGCAGCTCAAGAGCGAGAATTGGAGCGGCGCGCGAGATACGTTCATTCGTCTTGAGAACCAAGCTACCGGCCTCGAAGCACGTCACTACAAGGCTGAGGGCGCGGATGGTCGTGGAGACGCACTCCGTGGTTTGGAGGAGATCGATGAAGCAATCGAGGCCTATCGGGTAGCGCTTGCAAGGACGGAGCAAGCAGAACCACGACATCGCCATCCCCTGTTCAAGGGAACGGTGCTTTTCAAGATGGCCGAGTTGCAACAACGGCAAGGCGACGACGAGTCACTCCGATTGGCCAGGGACAGCGTTGCGAGCGCGCTGACCGCGCTAAAGTCATCGAACCGCGCGGCGGCCGGCCAGTATATGAGGAAAGCCGAGGCCCTGAAGATTACGATAGACGCTGCGATAGTTAGGACCAGTAAGCCCACCAACTGAAGCGTCCCAATCCCCACGAAGCCACGCCGGCTAGCCACCCCACGCCTAAGCTTGCAAGGTGTACAGTCGTAAGCATGTCGCTAGCGCCAACTACCGAGAAACGGGCCCGCAACTTTCCGTGTTCTGCAACGCAGACTGCAGCAATCGCCGTTCCCCCAATGAAAGCTGTCCACACGGGCCACTGAAGCAGCCCAGCGCATGCCGTACCAATGCAGAAAATGTATAGGAGCAACGAGCCCTCCAATTCGGCAACGCTCACGCGCCGAATGTCAGGCGGGCAGGGTGTTGTGCAAGGCATCCTCGCCTCACGCTTGTCACGCTTGTGGAGAGTTGCAGCCGTACCACTAAGTCGCCAAGCGCTGGTTCCGCACGCGGCCCAACGCGATTTGTGGACATTTCCAGTCGTCTGACTTCGCCGGTCTACCATCGCAGCTCGGCGCTAGGTACGGTTCGCGAATCGTTTCAACTAGGCGGCAGCGATGCCGAAGCTGTATCACATTGTCCACGTTGACCGACTCGGCTCCATCATCGCTGATGGTTGTCTCATGTGTGACGCTTCAATGGCCCAGAGGCAGGGTACCGGGACAGTTATCGGCATGTCTGCGATTAAGCAGCGGCGCCCCACACTCGCGCTACGCTGCCGCCCAGGCCTCAACGTTGGTCATTGCGTACCATTCTATTTTTGCGCGCGTTCGGTGATGCTCTATCTTGTGC
This sequence comes from uncultured Alphaproteobacteria bacterium, assembly GCA_963832445.1. Lineage (GTDB taxonomy): Bacteria > Pseudomonadota > Alphaproteobacteria > Rhizobiales > Hyphomicrobiaceae > AWTP1-13. The sequence goes on along the minus strand of CAWHUM010000007.1, from coordinate 28,963 downwards.
ATCAGGCCAATCATCCTGAGTTAACTTACCGTGGCGGACAGGGACCAATACTTCACTTGGAATTCGATCTCCATGCAGTGGTTCAATGGGCTGATGCCAACAACAAACGCTGGGCATTCACGCTTTCAAATGCAGGTGCTCGTTACTTCGAGGATCGCTCTGACCTTAATCAGCTTTGCGAAATCAACTGGAACGCCGTGAATGCTCGGCAATGGTCAGGAGCGAACGTTTCCTCACAGGTGAAAGAAGGCAAGCAAGCCGAATTCTTGGTCGAGGGGCACGTGCCCTGGGAACTCGTTGAGCGGATCGGCGTAGTGTCTAATGTGATGCACCAAAACGTCGCCAACGTTCTTGCACAGGCTGCCCATCGCCCAGTGCTCGAAGTTCGCCCTGAATGGTACTACTGAGGGGAGAGCGATGACGATAGAGTTCAGAACAGGCGATATTCTTAGCCCCCATCTGGGTGTGGAGGCTTTGGTCAATACGGTCAACTGCGTCGGTATCATGGGGCGCGGGATCGCCCTTCAGTTTAAGAATGCTTTTCCCGACAACTTCAAGGCATACGCGGCAGCATGCAAACGAGAAGAGGTTCAGCCTGGCCGCATGTTCGTCTTCGAGACCGGCCGCTTGATGCCGAAGTACATCATCAACTTCCCGACCAAGAGACATTGGAGAGGCAAGAGCCGCATCGAGGACATTGAATCTGGGCTTGATGCGCTCGTCGGAGAAGTGAGGTCACGTAAAATCCAGTCGATAGCGATGCCGCCACTTGGAAGTGGCTTAGGAGGGCTGGAGTGGAGCCAGGTGCGACCTCTGATCGAGGCCGCCATGGGACAAATCGGAGGTCTTCGCGTCATCGTTTTCGAACCCAACGGCAGAACCGATGCAAAGACAGCCGCACGGTCTCGCGACGTTCCGTCCATGACGCCGGGTCGTGCCGCCCTCGTTGTTCTAGTGCATCGTTATCTCGGCGGGCTCATGGACCCGTTTGTCAGTCTGTTGGAAGTGCACAAGCTCATGTACTTCATGCAGGAGGCGGGTGAGGACTTGCGCTTGAGCTATACGAAGGCCCCCTTTGGTCCTTACGCTGAGAACCTTCGCCACGTTCTCTCTAAGATCGAGGGACATATGGTGTCCGGTTACGCCGACGGCGGGGACGCGCCCAACAAGCGGATCGAATTAGTTCCGGGTGCAGTGGAGGACGCCGAGCGATTTCTTGCAGGGGAGATGGAGACAAAAAGGCGCTTCGACCGGGTTGCGGACCTCGTCGAGGGATTCGAGACGCCGTTTGGACTTGAGCTGCTATCGACGGTCCATTGGATAACCGCCAGAGATGGTGCTGCAGCGCGAGACCTTGCGCAGCACTTCTACGCTTGGGGCGACCGCAAGAGACGTTTCACTCGACGACAGATCAACGTCGCTTACGGTGCACTACGGGATAAGGGTTGGCTGACGGCACCTCTGCCGTAGTCTTCCAGAACCCTTTTGCTAGCGCCAACACGACAAGAGCGCCCTGCGGTCGTTCTCACAACATCCTACCTACTCGAAAGCCCTTTGCTCCTCCCGCGAAGGGCTGCGCGCAAATACCGCAGGATGCGTGCAGCGGCGAGTGGGTGTCAGCGCCTGCGCTTATGCGGATTGCGCGGCGGCGGCCAATCTAACACGACTTCCGATCTGCCCCGGACATCGTCGCTACCGTCACGTACGAGCGCATCGCCGTATTCCTACGGCGCGGGCCGCCTTGCAGGTGAACGCCGCTAGCGACTAGTCATACGCCTAGTCGTAGGACTAGGCGCAAGGCGATGAGCGGGCGGGTCGAGATCATCACGGGACCTGAGCGCCGGCGGCGATGGAGCGAGGAAGAGAAGCTCCAGCTTGTCGAAGAGGCATGCCGTCCCGGCCACTCGGTGTCGCAGGTCGCACGGCAGCGCGGCATCAACGCGAGCCAGCTGTTCGCGTGGCGCCGCCAGGCGCTGGCTAAGGGACTGATCAGCGACAATCGCCCCGAGCCGACGGTTGCCCCAGCGCTGACATTCGCCCCCGTCAACGTGACGGAGGAACCTGCAGCGGCGGCGTTCGGAGAGGAGGTGCGGGCGGCACGGCGACGGAAAGTACCCCGAGGCTCGACAATCATTGAGATCGAGCTCAGGGGCGGTGACCGCGTGCGTGTCGAAGGCTCCGCGGACGCTGCTCTGGTCGCGCGCATCGTCGCCGCGCTGAGGCGCGCATGATTGCGTTCCCGGCCGGTGTGCGCGTGTGGCTGGCTGTGAATCGGCCAGCGCCTGACACGTCCATCGGCGCCGAAAAATGACCCCCGCGTCGAAGCCCTCCGCAGCTGCGCTACGCTCCGCAGCTCCGGTCTCCGACGCGCTCTAAACCATCAACGAGAGGGGTCTCGATTGCACGCCGATCAGGGGTGAAGATCCCGCGCCGATTGACAGGAGGGCAGCGACGAGTTCGCCAAGTACGCAAGCAGCAGTCCAGTCCATCGAACCATCGGTGTTATGCGGTCCATGCTGATGGATTTTGAAGTTGCGCGGCTCAGGCAACCCTCCGGCGCACGAAGCTGATAAGGAGGAGTAGAACGATCGCGCCAGCGGTAGCCGAGACGATCTGCCCGGTGAAATTGCCGCCTGGGAACAGTCCAAGTTGCGGCAGTAGCCATCCTCCAAAGACAGCACCGACGATGCCGACCACGACGTTACCGACGACTCCAAATCCGTACCCCTTGACAATGATCCCTGCCAAGAAGCCTGCGATCGCACCGATGAGTAACAAGATCACCAGAGGTTCAACTTGCATGCGTATTCTCCTGCGTTGCTCAGTGCCACATTTCGTCTGTTCTCTCGCGTCTCGCGTCTCGGGGCCGAAGCGGACGATTGCGTGATCCAACCCCGCGCTGATCAACGGCAAGGCGCTGGATGGGACAGCTACCTGGAGGAATGTGGCGACGCCAGATACGGAATATGCTCAGTGTTGATTGGCAGAATGGTGTACCCGGCTGCCGAAGGTTCGTGCCGATAGGCCCGCGAAAATCAGGAGCGAGGCGAGTTCCGCCGAGAGGTGACGTCCGTAAGAGGAAATGACGGAACGCCAGGGACCTTGGTGGCGTTCCGGACTTTGTTGCGCTTCAGTGCCACGGACCGAAACCGCTCATTCCGAGATCACTTTCGCAATCTCGTAGGCGGCGGGATCGACGATCACGACATCGTCCTCCACCACGATGTAGCGAAAGGACGCAATCTGCGGAACCTGCGCTATGAGGGCATCGGGGAAGGCGAAGAGCTGGACGCTGCGCGGGATTTCAGCGCCGAGGGCAAGGCGGATGCGCAACTGCGTTCGCATACCATCCTTGGGCACGCTCGCGTAGATCAGACGCATCTCCTCGGGTGAGAGTGCAAGGGCCAGCGGTGGCGCAGGGGGGAGCGGGCCGGCGGTCTCGATCGAGTCATCGATCATGTCCACGATGGCGTAGGTGCTGGGTCCACCACGCAGATCGTGTCATCGACCACAATGTAGCTGTACGCGCCGTAGAGCGGAGCAAGAGCAATCAGCGCCGGCGTGAACCGATGCAGGCGATGGCGCCGCGGCACGTGGTTACCCACGGCCAAGGCAATGCCTAGCCGATTGCGGGCAATGCGCTCCACCTTGCCCTGCCGGAAAAGCCCTCGGTGGACCTCGCGGCGCTGCTGGTCGGTGGCGTGGATACGGGCCGCGGTGGGCTGTGCGCGCGGCTCGCCCTTGGCGGCGGCGTCTGGGCGACGCTGGTCCTTCTCGACGTGCTTCGGGCCGACCGTGGCGGCGGGCTTGGCCTGGCGCTGGCGCACCTGGTCCTGCGCGCGCTTGTCTTGCGCCTGGCGGCTCTGCTGGTCGATCTTGCGGTCCACGGGCTGACCTTGCTGAGCGCGCTTGCGCTCGGCCGGCTGGCGCGGCTCCGCCTGAGCTGCAGCCCGCGGTTGCGGGCGGCTGCGCTGGGCAGCAGCAGGAAGCTTTGATGGCGCACGAGCAGCCGGCCTGTCCGCCTGCCGCGCGGCTCTGCGGGCTGGCGTGGCACGAGCAGCGGCCTGTCTGCTTGCCGCGCGGCTCTGGGAGCCGGTGCGGCACGAGCCGCCGGCCTGTCTGGCTGCCGCGCGGCTCTGGGAGCTGGCGCGGCTCTCGGTTGTTTTGCATCTCGCTTGGCCGCGGGCCGCTCACCTTTTTCGGGGGCCTGGGCGATGCCCATCGAACTCACGCCCGCCAGAGCGACAGCTCCGGCAAGCCCGGCAAGTACTCAATTCATCGGATGAACTCCTTCGACATTCGGGTTGTGTCTAAGTTTGCCCCGTCGGTAACGCGACCCGGGTCGGGGGACCGAGGTCGCTGATCATGGGTTGTCTGCCTTGGACCAAGGCGCTGGCGCTGCCTGACGGGGAAGGGGGATGGGCAAGCGTCTCCCAAAGGGACCAAACGGGAGGGAAATCCGGAGGGCCGCGGCTACGAAAGCAGCAGCGCTAATCACGCGCCAAACTCGGAAAGTACCTAATGTCGGCAACGTTCCCGGTCTGCTTGGACCACCGGTGGTTGCCTGGACGAGCTTACTGCTGTTCGTAATCAGAGCAGTTCGTGGCAAGGGTCTGCTTGGTGGGCGGGGGCGTTGGTAGGCGGCTGTTGACCAGCGGGTCTTAGGCGCGGCCCACCTCTTCCCAATCCATGGTGCGCACCACAATCCAGAATCCGCGCCAGTTTGCAACGTGGGTACTTTCCGAGTCTGGTTTGTAGTAGGCGCTGGTCCCCCTATGTCGCTGCGTGCCGCGCAGCAGCCTCGAATGTGTTCGCATGTCGCTGCAATCACTTCACAAGGAGTCACTATGAAAACCACTGTCATCGCGGCGCTCGCTGCGGCCGCGATATTTGCCTCCACCGCTGTGTTCGGTCAGACGGCGCCTCCGACCGCAACGAACGCGGTTCCCAAGTTCGTGACGAAGCAGCCGGACGGCCAATGGCTGGCAAGTCAATTTGTCGGCCAAGCGGTGATCAACCAAACCGGCCAGAATATCGGCGACATCAACGATCTGCTGTTCGACAAGACCGGCCGAATATCCACAGCGGTGATCGGTGTGGGCGGCTTCCTCGGAATGGGCGAGAAGAGCGTCGCCATACCGTTTGGCTCGCTGTCATTTACGGCGGACGGCACGGGCAAGCGGGTTGTCACGATACCGTTCTCCAAGGAGCAGCTCCAGGCGGCACCAAGCTTCCAGCCCACTGAAAAGACGGTCTACATGCGCGCCAAAGAGCAGGCGAGCGACATGGGTCACAAAGCCATGGACGAGGCCCGCGAGCTGAAAGACAAGGTCGACCAGAAAATCGAAGACATGAGAGGCGGGCCGGTCACCAAGTAGCAAGGCGATGCGAAAGTCGGGATCGCGGCTTTTTGCACGCCGTGAGCCCGACTCGAGCTCGTAGCCACAATGCTCCGCTTCTTTGGGCGTCTTACCCTCGCAGCAACGACCATCGCGTTAGCGTGGGGAACGCTCCTGAACTATCAACCTCCGAGCCCGGAGCCGCGCGCGGTTGCCAGCGGCGCGGATGCTCCGGCTCAGGTGACGACCACCGGCGAGATGCTCATCACCGCCGAATGGTTCGATCTCATCTTCAAGGGCATGCGCCCAGAGGGCGAGACGCCAACACTCAAGCGCCTCGGGGGCACGTATAAGACGCTCTGTGTCAGGCTCTGCGACGGTTTCTATTTTCCAATCAGCTATTCGACTCGGCGCGAGCGGTTCGCGGGCGATGCCAAGCAATGCGAGCAGAGGTGCCCTGGCCGTTCCCGCCTCTTCGTCCACCGCAACCCGGGCGAGGATGTGGACAAAATGGTTGCCCTCGACGGCCGCCCCTACAGCAGCCTACCCACCGCCTTTCTGCACCGGACGCAGTACGTCAAAGACTGCACCTGCGGAGGACTGCCCTGGGAGGAAGACGCGCTTGCCAGGCACCGCGCCTACGCTGCAGCCGCCACGAGCAAGGCCTCTGGTAAGACCGCTGTCAAGGCGCCAGCGGCTCAGTCCGAGCGGTACGCCGCCCAAAGACTAATGGGCGCACAGTAAATTAGCCCAGCAGTTGGACGCCATCCCGCAGCGGATTTCCTCGCAAACTCCATGCACAGACGTGGGCCGAGCGGCTGGAACTCGCGGCGGGCGAAGTCGATATGAAGGAAGCCTCTTCCCGGACCTGGCCTGATCCAGCTGCCAGGAGACCGCTCTACGGCAAAGCACGGCAGCACAATGTGGCACTGGACGCAGTATGTTGGTATGGTGGCGAGAAAAGGCGTCGAGGTTACTTGAGGGGCGACTACCGCGGCACGCTGCAGGTGTTGCGCCATGTTCAGGCCGCTCGACTTGGTGCTGCGCCGGGTTGTCAGCGCGGGCAACCTGGAGCTGGTTGATGCGCGAGGAAGGTCGCACCGATACGGCGACGGGGCCGGCCCGCCGGTCGTGGCCCGCATCGCCGACAAATGGCTCGAACGGCGACTAATTCTTGATCCGCGGCTCGCTCTGGGCGAAGGCTACATGAGCGGCCGGCTCAGGATGGAACGTGGTCGGATCTACGATCTGCTTGCCCTTCTGGTCAGCAACGTTCACCGGCGGCCGCTGCCATGTTGGACTACGGGTTTCGACGCTGCGCGCTTCATCATGCGCAGGATCATGCAGTTCAACCCTACCGTTCGTGCGCAGCTTAACGCGGCGCACCACTACGACATCGACGGCGCCATCTACGATCTCTTTCTTGATCGGGACCGCCAGTACTCCTGTGCCTATTTCACAGACGGCGTGGGTCTGGACGCAGCGCAGCTCGCCAAGAAGCGTCATCTCGCCGCCAAGCTCGCGCTTGCACCGGGACAGCGCGTGCTCGACATCGGGTCGGGCTGGGGAGGGCTCGGAATCTACCTTGCCAAGGCCGTGGGCGCCGACGTCACTGGCGTGACGCTCAGCAGGGAGCAACTGAACATCTCCAATCAGAGGGCCGCCAGGGAAGGTCTGCAGCGGTCCGTGCGCTTCGAGCTCATGGACTACCGCAAGATTGCCGGCCGTTTCGACCGGATCGTCTCGGTCGGCATGTTCGAGCATGTGGGCGTCAATCATTACGCCACATATTTCAAGAAGATCGGTCAACTCTTGGCAGACGACGGTGTTGCCCTCATTCACACCATCGGGCGCTCGGAGCCGCCGACGGCGACGGACCCCTTCATCGCCAAGTATATCTTCCCAGGCGGTTACATTCCGGCTCTGTCAGAGATGGTACACGGCATCGAGCGTTCAGGCCTTACCATTGCCGATATCGAAGTCCTGCGGTTGCACTATGCAAAGACCCTGCGTGCCTGGCGCGAGCGGTTCCTCGCCAATTGGGACAAGGCTGCCGCCATTCGCGACGAACGGTTCTGCCGGATGTGGGAGTACTATCTGGCCGGTTCAGAAACGGCCTTCCGCTATCAGGGTCTCGTCGTCTTTCAGGTTCAGCTCGTGAAGCAGATCGATGCCCTCCCCTTGACACGCGATTACATCGCGTATGCTGAGCAGCAGCTGCGCGAGCGGGACGCCATCGACGCGCGGCCACGTATGGCAGGCGAATAGGCCCGATTTTGTTCGACACGCGGCCGAGGTATTTCGGTCCTGCCAACCAGCGAACTCAGTCCCTCGGACATTAGGTACTTTCCGAGTCTCGCTGCGATGGCTCAGCGTGCCTACATGTTTACGGGCAGCAGAACGAGATCAGTTCAGCGTACTCGTAGCTGCCCTGCGATGGTTCGCTTCGGCCACGAAGAGCCGGTCATAGGTATTTTCCGAGTCTGGTTGGCGCTTAGCGCACGCGCTTGTATGGCGGGGACCCTCCGACGCCCCTGCCGGTCGGTCTTTGGGAGGCGCAAGGCCACCCCGTTGGCCGCGCCGGCACCCTGTTTCCTTCAGGGCAGCTAACCCCATGACTAGCGCCCTCGGGTCGCCCCCGACCCGAGGGCGCGTTCCTTCGACAACCGCGCCTTTGCCGCGCCAATGGTGAACGCATGGACCGCCCGCCAACAGGACGCCTTGTCCTCATTGCCGAGGGGTGTCCAAACCTTGTCTTCTTGACTCGCGTGAGGATGCGCTCAGTGTATTTTGAAAGGATGGTTTACCCGCCTCGTCGATTGCTGCTGGCGTGGAGCCTTCGTTCCTTCGTTGCTGCGCTCCGCACGAACTCGGACAGATGCGGATTGCGACAAGAGCTCGGTAATCATGGTCATGGCTCACAAATCGAATGATTGATCCGGAGCGGGCATTTCCACGGGGGAGCCGAAAAGCTTTGCTGCGAACTGGCTCATGGCCGCTTCTTCGCCGTGTACAAGGAACGTGCGCTTCGCGCCGGTCTGCTTGTGCCAAGTCAAGAGCTCGGCCTGGTCCGCATGAGCGGAGAACCCGTTGATGGTGTAGATCCGCGCCCGAACCGGGATCGTCTCGCCGAAGATGTTCACCTCCTTGGCGCCCTCGATGATGCGGCGGCCAAGCGTTCCATTGGCAGCATAGCCGACAAACACGACGCTCGAGGCGTCGCGTCCAAGATTGTTCCTAAGGTGATGGCGTATGCGGCCACCCGTGCACATGCCGGAGCCGGCCATGATGATGGCACCTCCTTTGACGGTGTTTATAGCAATGGAGTTCCGCCGTCTCCCGTGTGAAGTGCAGCGCGGGCAGGTTGAGAGGATCGTGCCCATCCTGAAACAACTTGGCGGCATCCGGCTCAAACGATTCCGGATAGCGCCGGAAGATCTCCGTCGCCGAGATCGCCATGGGAGAGTCCAGGTACACAGGCGTGGCACTTGGGATCCGGCCTTGAGCGACGCCCTGGCTCAGGAAATAGAGCAGTTCCTGCGCGCGCTCCAGAGCGAACGTTGGTATGATTACGTTACCTCCACGCTTGAAGGTCTCGGTGATCGCGGCGAAGAACTCTTCGATCGAAGGGCCCAATTCCTTGTGCAAGCGGTCGCCATAGGTTGTCTCCATCACGACGTTCTCGGAATGCGGCGGCCTTGACGGGTTGCGCAGGAGGAAGTGACCAGCGTTGCCGAGGTCACCTGAGAAAAGGACACTGGTCTTGCGGCCCTTCTCCTCGAGAGCGAGATAGATGCTAGCCGAGCCCAGGATGTGGCCGGCATCGATGAAGGTCGCTTGCACCCCAGGTGCCAAGGATAGGACTTCTCCATAGACTGCGGTGCGGCCGAAGAAATCGAGGCAGTGCAAGGCGTCCACTGTGGAATAAAGGGCGTTAGCTGAATTTCGGTCAACGCCTTTTCGATTGATCTTTCGCGCATGGTAACGCGCATCTTCCTCTTGCAGATGTGCTGAATCGAGAAGCACCAGACGGGCGAGTTCACGCGAGGCCGCCGTCGTAATGATTTCACCGCGAAACCCCCTTTTGGCGAGCAGCGGCAGCCGCCCGCAGTGGTCGAGGTGCGCATGGGTCAGCAGCAGGTAGTCGATGCTGGCAGCCTCGAAGCCGAATGGACCCGCATTCTCTTCGTCCAGTTCGCGGCTGCCCTGATGAAGACCGCAATCGATTAGGATGCGCTTGCCTGCAGATTCGACGAGATGACATGAACCGGTCACACTGCGATCGGCGCCGTGGAAGGACAATTTCATTCTGCTCGCCTCGGAAATCTGCGCCTGCGGGTACCAGTGCGGGGGTATCGAACGTCTCGGAAAGGAGATCCTCAAGCGTCGCGATGCAGCGGCTCGCCAACCGCTTCGTGCCAGTTCAAGACGCTGCTCCAGATTTCCTCTGCCGTTTCGGCAAACCAGAACAGCTCGCGGTCCTCCGGGTCGATGACGCCTTCATCGACAAGAAATTCGAAGTTAATGGCCCGTCGCCAATAATCCTCGCCGACCAGGACGACAGGGATCGGCTTGATTTTTCGGGTCTGCACCAGGGTGAGAACCTCGAACAGCTCATCGAACGTGCCATAGCCGCCAGGGAAGGCGACCAGCGCCTTCGCCCTGAGGAGAAAGTGCAGCTTACGAAGTGCGAAGTAATGGAAGCTGAAGCAGAGTTCTGGCGTGACGTACGGGTTCGGAAATTGCTCATGCGGCAGGGTGATGTTTAACCCAACGGACATGGCTCCAACATCGAAGGACCCGCGATTTGCAGCCTCCATCATTCCCGGCCCTCCGCCGGTCATGATGACCGTGTGATGTTTGCGGGCGCCATGATTGGCTCGGCCGACAAGACGGCCGAACTCCCTGGCCACCTCGTAATAGTGGCTCTTGGCGTGGATGCGCTCGGCGATGGCCAGCCTACGCGCCACCTCCATGTTGGAGGGATCTGCCGCCAACGAGGCACGCAGCGTGTCTACCTTGCGGGCCGCGGCTTTCGGCTCGCCGAACTCGTGTTCCACCAAAAACGACGATCGTCTGGCGGATCTGGTGCTCCTCGAGCAGCAACTCGGCTTTGAGGTAGTCGATCTCCAGGCGCACACCGCGTACGCCATCCTTGTCGAGAAAGTCGATGTCGCTGTCGGCGCGACGGTAGCTCGGGCTGTCGAGGATTGCCCTCACCCGGCTGAGAGCCTCCGGATCCTCCTCTACCGGTTTCGGCTCTTGCCACGGTAACGCCTCCCGCCTTTTGTTCGGATGTGCTGGCGGTGGAATGGCGAGCTTCTTTCTCATAGCGTTTCAGCTCATGGATTGGGGATCTGTCTTAGCCTGCTTGCTCAATCCAGCCCGAACCTCCGCTCCAATTCCGAGGCGGGATTGCGCCTGCTGACCGAGCCCAAGCGTCACCGTCCACATCATGTACGATTGAGTGCCCTCGCCCAAGCTGTATTGGCTACGCAAAGCGGGGCGAGAGCGTTGACATTGCGCAATCGCGGAGCGTCGGGTGCTGGAGAAAGCTGAAGTTGCTGGCGCCATTTCCTTGTCGGCAGGATTTGGCACGAACTCACCGTTCGCGGCGCTGCACAAGTCTGGCAGCTATCGGGGGTTCATCTACCGTGCGTGCAGGCTCGCCCGATCGGCAAGGTTTGACCCACTTGAGACCAAGTCGCCGACCGTGTTGGGGGCGCCCGCTAGCCCTCGGCGATGTGCTCTGTGCGCCGCACTGTGGGTCACCCTCAACCTAGTCCGAGCGCTTTACTTCCGTTGCAAACGTGTAGCCAGCGCCGCGGACTGTCTTGATCAGGCGCGGGTGATCCGGGTCGGTTTCGATCTTCTTGCGCAGCCGCGCGATCAAATTGTCGATCGAACGGTCGAGGGGTGACCAGGCGTGCCCTTTCAGCAGGTCCATGAGATCGTCTCGAGACAGCACCCGATGCGGCCGCTTCACAAAGACCTCGAGCAGGTTGAATTCGCCGGTGGTGAGGTCGACGGTCTCGCCCGTTGCGCGGCTGAGGTCGCGACGATCGACGTCGAGCACCCAGTCTTCGAACTGGAAGCGTTGCCCCGATGGTTGAGGGGTAGCGGCCGTGTCGGAACGCCTCAGTACCGCGCGCACGCGAGCGAGCAGCTCGCGAAGCTCGAACGGCTTTGCCAAGTAGTCGTCGGCTCCGAGCTCCAGGCCGACCACCCGATCGATGGCATCGCCCTTGCCGGTCAGCATGATGATGGGAACGTTGCGTTGCTGGCGGACTTGTCGGGCCAGGTCTAGTCCGTTTTCTCCGCCCAAGTTGAGGTCGAGCGTGATCAATGCGACGGCATGGCGCTGCAGTTCGGCCTGCAGCTCCTGGCCATCCTTGGCCTCGGAGACGGTGAACCCTTCGCCTTCGAAGCAGCGCCGCAGAAGTGTGCGGACCTTGGGATCGTCATCGACGACAAGTATGTGACGCCCGGGCTTGCTGGGCATCGGCATTACCGGTGCCTTTCGTGCACGGTTGTACGCTTTCGTACTCATTCATGGTAATGGTAGACAATGGTTTGGAGCGCATCATGACACAAACTCCTCGTCAGCCGCCGTCCTCGGAGGCCCAAGCCGCCAAGCTTCGGGGTATCCTGGAGTTCCGCGGTTACCGCCATCATCACCATCGACGACCGGGGGATCATTGAGAGCATAAACCCCGCAACCGAGCGGCTGTTCGGCTACGGCGCGGCGGAGCTGATCGGCCAGAACGTGAAGGTGCTGATGCCCGAGCCGTACAAGGCCGAGCATGACGGCTACATCGCCAACTACCTGGCGACCAGCGTCAAGAAGATCATCGGCATTGGCCGCGAGGTGAGCGGCCGGCGCAAGGACGGCACGACCTTTCCGCTCCACCTGTCGGTCAGCGAATTCTCGGCCGAGGGCCGACGCTACTTCACCGGCATGATCCATGACCTGAGCGATCGCAAGCACGTCGAGGAGGCGCTGCGGGAGAGCGAGCGGCGCCTGGCGCAAGCCCAGAAGATGGAAGCGGTGGGCCAGCTGCACCGGCGGCATCGCCCACGATTTCAACAACCTGCTGCTGGTCATCACGGGCAACCTGGAGCTTCTGGACCTGCAACTGGGACCGCGAACAGAAGGTGTTGCTCAAGGAAGCGCAGGACGCGGCGATGCTCGGCTCGAAGCTGACCGATCAGCTCCTGACGTTCGCGCGCCGCCGGCACATGGATGCCCAGGTGATCCAGCTCAACGACCAGGTGGTCGGCATCACCGACATGCTGCGCCGAACGCTTGGCGAGCACGTCATGCTGTCAACCTCGCTTGCCCGCGACGTGTGGCGACCGGGCCGATCCGGGTCAGTTCCAGAGCGCCATCGTCAACATGGCGGTGAACGCGCGCGATGCCATGCCGCAAGGCGGCAAGCTCGTCATCGAGACGCGCAACATCGTGCTCGACGCCGATCACGCGGACTTCCATCTCGAGCTCAAGCCCGGAGAATACGTACAGCTGTCGATCTCCGATACCGGATCGGGCATGCCGCCGGAGGTCCGCGATCGCGTGTTCGAACCGTTCTTCACGACCAAGGAGAAGGGCCGCGGCACAGGGCTCGGCCTGGCGATGGTCTATGGCTTCGTCAAGCAATCGGGCGGCCACGTCACGATCTACAGCGAGGTTGGACACGGCACCACGTTCAATCTCTACTTCCCACGTGTCGATGGCGTCGCCACTGAGGCGTCGGCCTGGAGCCAAAGGCGCCACCGATCCCGCTGCGCGTGAGACCATTCTCGTCGTCGAGGACGACGAACGCGTGCGCCAGCTCACCATCACGCGACTCAAGCTGATCGGGTATCAGGTCCTGGAAGCCAGCGACGGGCCCAAGGCCCTCGACATCCTGTCGCAAGGTCACGCGGTCGACCTCGTCTTCACGGACCTTGTCATGCCGGGCGGCATGTCGGGCCGTGAGGTGGCCGCGCGTGCCCGCCAGCTCAAGCCCGGCATCAAAGTGCTGCTGACTTCTGGATACGCCGAGGAGCTGGTGCACGGTGACGATCTGGAGCGCGAGCAGCTCAAGGTGCTGCGGAAGCCCTATCATCAGGCCGATCTCGTCGCGGCCTTGCGCGAGGTCCTCGCCACAGGCGCAAGCTGACCCAATCGCCAGGTCCCCCGCGCTCCCTTGATCGCCATCAAGGCAAGAGCTCGGCGTTCGATCCCATATGGAACGTGGACGTGGCGCTACACCCTTGAGCGCGCAACCTTGATCCACATCAAACCGTGATGGCCCTGCGTGGAAAACACTGCCGAACCGCTTGCCCCATCGCTCCTCACGCGGGGATTCCGTTGACCGAGCAGCCCAAGCTGCGTTTTGCGGTCGGCACCTTCGACAGCTGGCCGCAACTGCGCGAAGCACTGCGCGACCTTCGTGTTCGCGGTCTCGTCCTCGACAGCTTCAATTGTCTGGCATTGGAACGGGTGTTCGCCGGCAAGACCATCGTGGCACCGAACCAGGAGCCCGTCGCCGTTGACACCTGCCCTTTCCGGAGAGCTCGGAGCTGATCGCCTGCACGTCTGGACCTCTGGCCGATTGCCTGATGGAACGAGTTGGTTCAGGCGCCCACAGCCTAAAGGACGCTCTCGGACGTTGGCTCATTCCACGGCACGCGGCTCATTTCCAGGATGCGCTTCAGGCGGGCAAGATCCTGTTCTGGATCCAAGTCGGCGATGCCGCCGACGAGCGCCGCGCTTGTCAGACACTTCTGGCGCACAGCTCCAACTCGGTGGGGGTGCACGACCTTATCCTGCCGGGTGAGCAATAATACCGGTTACAAACCGTTACAATTTCTGTCCAAGGCCGCAAACCGCTGCGACACGGCACTGCTTGATTGGGTCCACCGAATATCGAGGAGCCCGACCAATGCAGACCATGTCTCATCTCGCCCTTCAGCCGGCCGTTGCCGCCCGATCAATGGGCGGGTTTGAACAAACCCTCGCGCAGGCGTCGCTGCGCCGGGTGGAGGCCAAAGAGTTCGTGTTCGCCGAGGGCGATCCCACCACTCACGTCTTCCGCGTCGAGACCGGTGCTGTCGCCCTCTACAAGGTCCTGGCTGACGGCCGGCGCCAAATCGTGGGCTTCGCGTATCCCGGCGACCTCATAGGGCTCGGCGCGCAAGGCGAGCATGTGATGAACGCACAGGCGACAAAGCCGACCCGCCTGCGCTGCCTGCCGATCGCGATGTTGCATCGTTCAGCCGCCAAAGACCCGGCCCTCGGTTTCAAGCTCTATGAGGCCCTGGCCAGGGAGCTGGCTGCTACCCGCGACCTCATGCTGACGACCGGACAGCGCAGCGCCACCGAGCGCGTGGTCAGCTTCCTGCTGGCTTTCTCCCGTCGCAGCGAGCGCAATGGACAGAGCCCTTCCGAGTTCGAGCTGCCGATGACGCGCGCCGACATCGGCGATTTCCTGGGCCTCACCATAGAGACTGTGAGCCGTACCTTCACCAAGCTCAAATTGCTTGGCCTTATCGAGCTGCCGCAGAGCAATCGGGTGAAGCTCGTCGACACTGATGGGTTGGAGAGTCTTGCAGACGGTGAGGATCACGAGGGGTAGGGAGCGAGCCATGACAATTGAACGCGTCAACCCTGACAGCCGTGCGAATATCCACTCACGCCCCGCGCCGCGATGCTACTCGCGGCAACCGTTCTGCCAAGCCATTCAGCCGTCCCGCGAGGAGGCGGACAGCGGCTCGATTGTGATCGCGCTCAGCATAACCACCTGCGTTGCGGCGTTTCTGGTTGTCTCCGGCGGCTGGAGCTTCTGATGCTTCAGGATAGCGCGATTCCAAGTCTGCAAATGTCCGCAGCAACATGCCGGGCCAGGCGAGCACGGTCCGGCGCACGCGGCGGCCGCATTGCTGGGCTTGAGGCTGAGCTGTCTATTAGCTCAGTTCAGATGAAAGCATGGAGTGCGTTTGCCAATACCCTTTCGGCAAACAACGGCAGATTGGACACCGTCGACGGCGTCAGAGAACACCCCTTCGGTCGTCTCGAGGATCGACTGGCCGCGCTGAGCTCCATGAGGCAAGCCGGAGCAGTTCTGTTTTCGGCGCTGGACGTAGACCAGCAGCGTAAGGCCATCCAACTACTGCCGCTCTGCTGTTTGCCGACAGCATGGGCTGATTGAGCGAAGTGATAGACCGGCGAAGGTCTCGGTTGTGGCAGACGGCGCAGCAAGTTCGGCAGTTACTGGGGGTTGAGCTGCCGTCGCAGTGCGGATGCAGGATCGGCAAGGTTTGATGACCCAACCCCTGCCTTGGCGCATGCAATGCAGCATTGGTGTGGATCGGCGTGGCGTCTGCGGCGCGGCAGAGGGTTCCGACAGGTGGAAATGTGTCCCCGCAACGTCAAGTGCGAAGGGTCACGAGGTGAGCATGAGTCGTGTCAAGTGTTCAGGCTGGGTTCAGGTACCCCACCTATCATCAAGCCACGGTCACGTATAGTTGGGCACGATCGCTTCTGTTTCGCGCCTAATTAGTGAGCAGTGCGAATAGGGGAAGACGCACTGTCGGGGCGATCGCCGCTGGTGGCGTCTGCCCTTTGCACATATGGAGGAAGACCGAATGCGTTACTTTCTTCTCGCAACTGTTGCCGCTGCCGGCATCGGGCTCGCCGGCGTCTCGACCACTTCGGCGGCACCGGTCGATGGGACCTTGCTTTCCGGCCAACCGAAGACTGAAAATTTGGTGACGCAAGTTCGGCATTGTCGCTACAGCAGCTGGCGTCGCTGGTGCGGCCGTCGCGTTCACCATCGCTATTCAAGGTGGTGGTAGACTAGAACCACTTCTTCCAGGGCCGGCTAGACGCCGGCCCTGCGTCATTTGATACAGCGTTGGCTCGCTGGCCAGCCGCGCTCTGATTGTGCGCGCCGCCGCAAACACCTGTGGGCGGTCTCCGAAATCCGAGGCAATTGCAGTCATGCACTGGCACAGGCACGCCCTGTTGATCGTTGTCGCAGTGCTCATGGAATTTGTCGCAGCCGCCGTCGCGCGGACACAGTCATCCGACCTCCCGCAACTGCAAACGATCGAGACGATCACCGATGAAGTGACGCGTACCTACACGCTCGACGTCAAGGACCAGATGGCCGTCCTCGAATTTGTCCTTGGCCGGCTGCCGGAACGGGTGAAGGTGTATCCGACAGAAAACTATTTCTACTTCCGCTTCATCCACAACGGTTTGCAATATGCCGGCAATGTTCGTCTCGATGCGGCGGATCGAGACAAAGGAAAAATCCAATTCGGGTACTACGAAGAGTTGGCGCCGTGGAAACCTGAAGGGACCGGCATCGAGCGCTATGAGCTCTTGGACGCGGCACGCGGCGTCCTGCTGGAGCGGTTGGATGTCCTCGCTTATCGCGTCACCTACAAGACCAAGAGCGTTATCTTCCAACTCAACGACCTCTCGCAGGTCAAGCCCCCGGCCACGGCCCTCGGTCCTCACGAGAAGTTTCTGGGACCGATCTTCGATGAGTCGGCGATCCGCTTCTTCCTCATCTTCAACTCGAAGCTGAAAATCTTCCACTACGTGCTCGATGAGACGGAGAAGGTCCCCGAAGAGTTCTTTAGCCTCCCGGGTGCCGATCGCATCTTGATGGGAAAGCGCACGGGATTTGCGTTCTATCGCGATCACAAGTTGCAGCGGAAGATCCTGATCGCGGTGTACGCCTTCAACTCGTTGCTCAACAGCTATTACGACGGGCCCTTCGACCAGTTGCCTGACAACTTCATCAAGGGCGAGGAGCTACGGGAGGCGATCATTGCTTCTGACCCATCAACAAAGGGGAAGATTGGCCGGCTTGGTCATTTCGCTGATGGGGAGAACCGTTACGGCATCCATCCGTATATGCTCTACAAGAACACTCGCGAGCTCTTGCGAGTTGATCTGTGCGCAAGAGGTCAAGTGAAGACGGCGACCTATTACCGCTGCTTCGTGGCGCCCGAACGGCTGACCCACGCAGACTTTTAGCGCATACCCTCCAGAGGCGCTTGCTTGTCCTGAGCAGCCTGCACCGTAGTAGAGGCCTTCCGGCAATGCCTGCGCGGCGGCACAGCTCAGCAATCGAGTGCTCGCCGCGCAAGCCGTCCAGTACGATTCTTCCGCGGAGTAGCGCTTCCGCGTCTCCCGGCGGATGTCCTTGCGATCTCTTCGGACGACACAGATCGGTGGCTTGGGACTTCCGTCTCATCTTCGCTCCTTGAGCGCAACGATGAGCCAGAAATCCTTCCCCTGTCCTCAAGCTGCTGAATCTGATGGGGTGGACGACGCCCGCTCCCGGCATCGAGGTGCCATAGGGTGATCGTTGCAAAGCGAATCACCATGAGGGGGTGTCCTTATGCAGGCTACCACGATCGGCATCGATATCGCCAAGAACGTCTTCCAGTTGCATGGTGTCGACACGGACGGCAAGGTCGTGCTGGTGCGGCAGTTGCGACGCGTGCAGATGGTCGAGTTCTTCACGGAGCTCTCGCCGTGCCTGATCGGCATGGAGGCGTGCGCGACAGGGCATCACTGGGCGCGTGAGCTGACGAAGCTCGGGCACACGGTGAAGCTGATGCCGGCGAGCTACGTCAAAGCCTACGTCAAACGCTCGAAGAACGATGCGGCCGACGCTGCTGCCATCTGCGAGGCTGTGACGCGACCGAGCATGCGCTGTGTGCCGGTGAAGACCGTCGACCAGCAGGCCGCGCTGATGCTGCACCGTGCGCGCGACCTGCTCGTCCGTCAACGGACGCAGCTGATCAATGCTATCCGTGCGCACCTGGCCGAGGTCGGTCTGGTGGCGGCAAAGGGCGTCGATGGATTGAAGTCACTGCTCGGTGTGATCGCCGAGGCCCGCAAGCGAGCCAGGCTCCCGGAGGCGATGAGCCAGGCCCTGCAGGCGCTGGCGGCGCAGCTGCAATCGCTCAGTGATCAGATCGGGGTGCTCGAGCGCGACATCCATGCCCAGCATCGTGTGAGCGAGGCGAGCCGGCGGCTGCAGACGATACCGAGCATCGGCGTGATCGGCGCCACCGCGATCACCGCGACCGTCACCGACGCAAGCGCGTTCAAATCGGGTCGCGAGTTCGCGGCCTGGGTCGGGCTGGTGCCGCGGCAATACTCCACCGGCGGCAAGCAGAAGCTCGGCGGTATCTCGAAGCAAGGCGACAGGTATTTGAGGCGTTTACTGATCGTCGGCGCCACCGCCGTGATCCGGCATGCGCGCGCCCATCCGGAAGAATCCCTGGATCATGAAGCTGCTCGCCAGGATGCCGGCCAAGAAGGCCGCCGTGGCGCTCGCCAACAAGACGGCACGAATTGCCTGGGCGCTGCTCGCCAAAGGCGGAACGTATCGCCGGCCGAATTTGCCGTCGGTGGCATGAGAGGGCCCGTAACGGGCCGGTCCGCTGCGATACTTGAGGTCTCCGCAGACCGGCCCATTGCTCTGTCGGCGCATCACTGGTCAGGAGTTAAGGCTGCAGCTTGCCGCAGTCCGACAACCGAATTGCGAGGGTGATGATGGTGTGATGCGAAACGGTCGATCTGTCGGCCAGGAGAGCCCGCTGTGAGACATGGGTGTTGAGCCCGTCATTCTGATTGGGACCTGGCTTGCGGACTACATCAGGGCCAGCGGTCATGGCACCGCGCAGATAGGCCGGAAACATGACTTGCACCCGACCGCAAGCCGAACGCCAGATTCCTCTTGCAACGCGGGCGTCGTCCAAACATGTCTCACAGGTGCTGATGTTGGACAGATTTCAGGACGGCAACCTAAGCTGGCGCGAAGCGCTGCGATTGCCAGCAGGAGCAAGGCAACCGTGACCTAGCGCACCGGCTCTTGAGCCGCCGGGACGTCGGCGCCGAGCTTGAGAGGCTCATACGGCTGCTCACGACGACACCCGACCAAAGCAACCGCCGCGCAAAGAAGCGACAGGACTGCAATTCTCTTTGCATTCATGACTCTAAACTCCATCGGCGATTAGTGCCGCAGGCATCATACCCGTGTCGCACAGTGATAGGGCCGTTGTACGAGCAATTTGAGCTGGATGATGCTGAATTGTCACGGTTCTGACGCCATGGACCAAGTGTCGAGACGAAACCTGTCAAACGGCACCGAACCGTTGACCGGGATCTGGAGTGCACTCCCGCGAGTGGACAGGGTTAGGCTGCAGATTTGACCATCTGCCGGGCATGCTCCTGCTCGAACTTGGCGGGGCTCCGATATCCGAGCGCGGAGTGGAGCCGCCTGTTGTAGACCTCGTCGATGAAGCGCGGCAGTGAGGCTGCCACGTCCTCGAAGGTCTCTCGCTATCTAGTTGACCCAGGTCAAATTGGTTCTGAGGGCTAAGCTCCTAATGAAAGTCGCATCCGGCGAACGAACAAGAAGCGCCGCCGTAAGATCGGGAGGAGATTGACATGGCCATCGGCAGCACAGCGCTCGCGCACTTCCTTATCGTTCTTGTCATCGGCATCGTGGCCGGGCTCGCCTTCAGCCGCTATGCCCGCAGCTGGCTCGTACGTCTCGGAGTAACAACCCAGAGCGACCTCACCAGTGCGTTAGTCGGTATTGCCGGCGCATTCATTGGATTCCACCTCGGTGTGATCCTGGGATTGCTCCCCTCCCCCCTCATGCTCTACCTCGCCGCGATCGCAGGAGCGGTCGTCGTGCTCTGGCTCTGGGTCTGGCGCGGAAGGTGATACAGGTTGGTGAGCAGACACATCATGGTTCATGGCCCCCTGCTCGAATTCATGATCTTGCGCTTGCGCGCCCATGTTTTCCTTCACACGAGATGATGGCCGTCACGCAAGGATGCGCAACATCAACCGACGCGCTCTAATACGAGCCGCGGGAGCGTTTGTCGTTCTGCCGCCGCGCGGCTTTGCTCAGCCGGTACAGACTGACAACACCAGCCTGTTGCAACCTGCGGGCGGTCGATTTCGAATTTCTTGTCCATGAAGGTGTCATTGACCCGGAGGATCGCGAGCTGTTCTGGTTTGCCGAGACGGCTCAGGACATCTGGATCGGCATCTTGGACTGGCACGATGCGGGTGAAGCCTGAGGTGCTCCGCAATCTAAGACGTCGGGCACGCCCGCTGGGTGTTGGAATGATGAGACCGGCAGGATCATGCTGACGACGGCTCAAAATTGGTTCAAGCGGACGTTCGTTGACCTCTTCCAGCAACTACGCTGGTCGTTTCTGCCGCCACTGATGGTCTATTTCGCCGCCGGCATTTCGGGACTGACGGCGATTGTCGGGACGTTCTTCGTCAAGGAATACCTCGGGCTCTCGGCCGCATTTCTCGCCGCGCTCTCATTTTGGGCCGGACTGCCCTGGGCGTTGAAGATGCCACTTGGCCATTTGGTGGATTTGGCTTGGCGCAGGAAGGCGCTCCTGGTCTATCTGGGTGCCCTGCTGATCGCCGCAAGTCTCGTCACCATGTATGCACTCATCATGCACACCGAGGCGATGCGGCAGGTGTTCAGCGTGGACGCCTGGTTCGTGGTGAGCAGTCTGCTCGCACCAGCCGGCTACGTGCTACAGGACACAGTAGCGGACGCGATGTCGGTTGAGGCAGTACCGCGCGTCGGGACTGACGGTCGACCCCTTTCGGAGGAGGAGACCAAGATCCTACACACGACCATGCAGACGCTCGGCCGCATCGCGCTGATCAGCGGGCTGGTGTTCGTGGCACTGCTGAACATCGTGATGTTTGCTGGGGTGGAGAGCCTAGAGCAGAGTCAGAAGGCAGAAGTGTACTCTCGCATTTACTTGACGGCGCTGGCCATCCCGCTCGTTTCGATAAGTGGCGTAGCGCTGTCCCAAGTCATGCTTGCCGCACGCGCAAGGCGGCTTCGCGAACAGGGGGTCGACGCCGCGGAGGCCGACCGCCTAGTCTATACGTTGGATGAACAAACCGAACCAAACTACTGGATATTCGGCGGCGGCGCCGCGTTCGTAGTCCTGACGCTATCAATCGGCCTCGCCGATATTCCCCTAGGGCAGGAAATCGTGTTCGCCGGCTCGATGGTGATTGTCGCGATGCTGATCCACCAGATCGTTCAGAAGCTACCTCGCGCCAAGGCACGGGCACTGGTTGGAACCGCGCTGATAATCTTCGTGTTCCGCGCCGTTCCGCTTCCGGGTGCAGGGGCGACGTGGTTCGAGATCGACCAACTTGGATTCGACCAGCAGTTTCTGTCTGTGCTGTCGCTGATTGCCTCGTGCCTGACGCTCATCGGAATGGTGCTTCTTAGGCCACTGATCGCAAGCCGCTCGATCGCCTTCATCGTGGTTGGGCTGACGATTGCCGCTGCTGTTCTGGCGCTGCCAAACATCGGGCTCTACTACGGCGTGCAGGAGTGGACGGCGCGCTTAACCCGCGGCTTGGTTGATGCGCGATTCATTGCGATCATCGACACCACGCTCGAATCCCCTCTGGGCCAGATCGCGATGATCCCGTTGCTGACCTGGATCGCGCGCAACGCGCCCCCCGATCTGAAGGCGACGTTCTTCGCGGTGATGGCCTCGTTCACTAATCTGGCGCTGTCGGCAAGCGGGTTACTTACCAAATACATGAACCAGATCTTCCTTGTAACTCGCGAAATCAAGGACCGGGCGACGGGCGTGGTCGAAGTGCCGGCCGACTATAGCCGGCTCGGGCGGCTACTGATCACTGTGGCGTTGATCGGGGCAGTGGCGCCGCTGCTGACGGTGTTCGTGGTGCAAAAATCCCAACTCCGGACCCGGGATTGAAACGGAGCTTGGTCAACGCGAGAGGTGGATGGCGGGAGTACATCCCGCCACATGTCACCTTGAAACATCACGGCCCCGCGATAAATTCCCCACCCGGAGAGCCCTTGGCGCTACGTTCTATCGGTCTCCTTCACGACCGTCCCCCTGTTAGGCATCTGCAATAACTGCTGGTCGGTTGGTGCTGCAGAAATCAACTCCCTAGCTGCCCAACTGTCGCGCGACTGCCTTGCGCCGGAGCCGGCAGAGTGAGCGGCGATTTCGGATCATGCCCGTTGGTGCCCGCGGCGAAGTATTGGCTTGGTTGTTGTGGCTGCATTGACCGCAGAGGGCGGAGCGCATCAGCGCCGGAAGGGACTTCGAACCCATCTTTCTCGCGATAGCTGCGCGATGTTGATCGACTGTGCGATGACTGATGCCGAGATCAGCGGCGATGTTCTTACTTGGATGGCCGCCAAGGACGAGGTCCAAGATTTGATGCTGGCGCACGGTCAGACTGGCGATCCTTTGCCCAGCTGCCTTGCCAAATACAGAAAGCTGGACGGTGTCCTGCGCGCGTTTGAGGGCCCGCCTGACGCTGGCAAGCAGGTTATCGCAGCTGACGGGTTTCTCGAGGAAATCGACAGCCCCGGCCGTCATCGCTTGAACCGCCATCGTTACCGCAGCATTGCCGGTGATCACGATCGCCGGGAGTTGGTGGCCATCGCCTTTGATACGTTCGATCAGCTCGACACCGCTCATGCCGGGCATCAGCGCATCGACCAGAAGGCATCCTGTGCGGCCTGCACGATAGGCCGCGAGAAAGGCTGGGCCATCAGCGAATAGCTCTACCGCGTACCAGTTTTCCTGGAGGATATCGCCCACCACCTCGCGGATGGCGCGGTCGTCGTCGACTACGAATACAGTGGGCTTCTCGTCCTCCGTCCCGTTTGAAGGCGAGGCGCTGCGTGCTGTGTCCATGACGTATCCCCGGCGCAGCTAAGCGTGGGTGCTGGAGAGTACCGCTCTTCATGAGGGTGGCAGCTTGCCCCAGCCGTCGACCAATCCTCAGACGCACAACAAGCGAGATGATCGACTTCGTAAGGTCAAGCGAGCGTAGCTAAGTCCCGCTCGATGCTGTGCGACCAGACGACAACATATCGGTGGAACAGAATGAGCCGCTGCCGGTTCCACGGACACCTGGTTTAGGTGTCATGATGGGATCGGAGGAGGCAGATGGGACGACGCAGTTTCAGCCGGGAGTTCAAGCTCGAGGCGGTGCGGTTGGTGCGAGAGCGCGGGGTATCTGTCGCGCAGGCGGCGCGTGATCTGGACCTTCACCAGAACATGCTGCGCAACTGGGTGAGGGACTTTGCGTCCGATCCGGCGCAGGCTTTTCCTGGGCAAGGGCAGATGAAGCCCGAGCAGGCCGAACGCTTGATGAGGTCTTGAAGTTTCTCTGCCGTCAACGTAGTCCGCCGCCCTTCGTTGGCGCTCAGGCCAAGCGATCGTGCTCCTATTCCATCCGGAGGTAGGTTCCGTTAGCCAATTTCACCAAGCCTTTTCTGTCGATGATCTTGATGACGCCCCGTCTGGTGCGAATGAAATGTGCACGCTCAACCGCTAGCACCGCGACGGTCACAGCGGGCCGCTGCACGCCTAGCATGATGGAGAGCAACTTATGTGTGAGCGGCAGCTCCGCCATGAGGAGCCAACGGGCAAGCGTTGTGCGTTCTTACTGCGGCCATGGGCCAGCGCCGTCTGCGCGGTCTGAATCGCGAACGCGTGGGCGTACAGTAGGAGCGAACGACGAGGGGCACGCTCTGGTCGATTGCCTCTCGCAGCTTATCTGCGCTGATGCGCTGGCCGGTTCCTGCGGCTTGGATATGCGCGCAGGTTTCTTTCTGATCTTTAACGTGCAGCGGCAATTGCGACCCTCTAGTGTCTGCGCCGGATCGACGGGGACCTGACGTTGTAAACGAGTGGACGATGAGTGCCGCAAGAGTGAGTGGAATGCACGACGCATGCTCGTGCCCGCAAGACCGCGGTAGCGCGTCCGTAGCACACGGTACCCCGAATGAATCTCTGGAATGCGCTGATACGGCGCCGGGGCTCGGCGCGCCCTGAGCATGCCTCATCGATTGCGCAGTGGCTGGACGTCCGGCCGCCGGGTCGCGATATCAAAAGGCTCCTCCTGCTGATCGGCCTTGGCGGGCTGTCGTGGGTCGCCACCTACGTCGGCATGCTCGAGTTGATCCAGGTCAACCTCGGTGATCTACCGCTCACGCAGAAGGTAATCATCGGTTTCTCGTGCGCCATGCTGATGACAATGATCATCTGGCTGCTCGACAAAATGTTTGCACCGGTGAGTTTCAGCACCCGGCTTTGCTACATCGCCGGCTATCTCTTTCTGTCGATCATCTCGGTGGGGTTCGGGTTCGGCTTCTATTGGAAAGTGCTGGAGAGCCATGGTGTGGCGTCTCGCTCGGCCGAAGCCGCGATCACCCAGGTGCAAAGCGAGCTGTTCGCCGCCTCAACGCGGCTCGAGCAGCTGCAGTCGACATTGGATCAGCTCACGACGGTCTCTACCGAGAAAGCGGAGACGGAACGCACGAGCGGCCGGACCTGCCCCAGCAGCGGGCCGGGCGACGGACCGCGTCGCAAGATGCGGGACGACGATGCGGCTCGCTTCAAGTTTGCATCAGACTTCGTTAAGGGGCGCGTCGGCACCGTCAAGAGCGATATGGCAGCGCTCGATACGGAACTGCAAAAGGTCGTCAGGAACAACCCTTCAGTCATCGATCCGCAGACCGGTAACCGAAATGAGTTTCTGCGCGGCTTAGGGCGCAAGCTGGATCTCACGGTGACAGGGTTCAACGCCTTTCGCACTGATCCTCAGTTGAAGCAGATCCGCGCTGATCTCAGCGAGCGGGCAGAAAGAATCACTTTCTCCGACGGGCGCGGCGGTACCCTTTCCTGCCCCGATCCGCAACTGCAGACTGCGCTGCGTGGCGTGGCCCGTGCCATCGATCAGCTGCCGGTGCTGGAGAAGCCACAGATCGCGGCGGTAGAAGGCTCCGAGGCCACGATCGAAGCCTTCCGGCGACTCACCTCGACGTTCTTCGGGCTTCTCACCCTCGACCGTCCGCCAGCGGCGGATGCGCTACAGAGCAAGGCGGCACCATCAGTCGAGGTGTCTGACCCGACGCGTGGCGCAATCCATGCGCGCTTCGAGGAACAAGCGGCGGGGCTCAGCAGGCGCGATTACGTGCCGCTTGGCGTGGCCATCTTTGTCGATATTTGCTTGCTGTTGGTCTCGATTGGCCGCCCCATCAATAGCTTCCTGCATCTGGAGCAGGAGATGCGGTTGGCCGAACGAGGGCCGGTCTTGCCCATCCTCGCCCGTTTTCACAACATTCACAGCGATGACGCCGCGGTGAAATACTTCGAGGTGTTCCGCGACGTGATCTTCGACGCCGGCGGCCAGTATTACGTCGCGGTACCTCTCAGTATTCCGGAGTGTGGCGAACAACGCGAGGAACTGGAGCGGGAAGCGCACCGGCTAGCCAATCTATGCTACGCGCTGGAGGGTAAAGGCATTCTCAAGCGGCCGCGGCGCGGCTTTCGGAATGGCTTTGTGGTGCGGCAGCTCAAGCAGCGTAACAGCAAGTTTGTGCGCTGCTACGGTACCAGCCGTCCTGCCCGCTATGCGCGCGGTTGGCAGACCCTAAAATCCGTGTGGGCGGAAACGCCTGAGACGCAGGTTCCGGCCTTCAAGGTGTACCGTTTCAAGAAAGGCGCCTGGCCAGAGATGATTCTTCAGGCCGTGATGCGGGCGGCACGCGACAGCGAGACTGACAAAGCCCGCCTGGGAGAAAATGGACCGGGTGAACCACTAATGCTTAAACCCAATGGGCATGATTGGACATCGCCGCTCGCTCTGCCGGCCAGCTCCGGCAAAACGCAGTCTGGCGAAGCTGCACGGTGAGAGAAGAAGCGTCCCAGGCTTGATCGTGTTCAAATTCCCACCCACACAGTGAACACGATCGAAAGAGTTCCGCCCCTTCCCGTGATCTTCAGATTTGGCTCTGTTCCGCACTGACGTAGCAGCCTATGCGACGGCGGCCATGAGATAGTGCGCCGGGGTCGCGTCCTCGCCGTCGCGATCGATCATGCGGCGCCAGCCGAGGTAGCTGTCGAGGTATTTGGTCGCCACACCGCGGAAGCGAACCATCCAGGTCCTCAGGCCGCTGGCGTAAGCGTTGACATTCTGGATGTGATAGCCCCGCCAGACGTGCTCGCCCTTTGAGGCGATGATCCATACATGCAGGATGCCCTGCCTGGCTGCGAACGCGCCGTAGGCCTTCTCGCCGTCGCTGATCAGCAGCGTGTCCTTGGCGACGATCGGCGCCAGGTGGTGAGTGATGCTTGCGGTATCGACCTTCGTCAGCATCGTCTCGGTCATTGCACCGGTCCGGTCGCGCCCTTCAAATATCGCGATGCGCGGCGTGGGTACTTTCCGAGTTTGGTTTGTAATAGGCGCTGGTCCCCCTTTGTCGCCGCGTGCCGCGCAGTAGCGGCGCTGGTCCCCCTATGTCGCTGCAATCACGTCACAAGGAGTCACTATGAAAACCATGCTACCAGTCGCGGCTTTAGTGGCCGCACTAGCTCTTGCTGCCACGGTCTCCGCGCAACCGGCTGCCAAGCCGGCCACCACCAAGGCAGATTGCGAAAAGGCGAAAATGAACTAGGACGCGAAGGGCGGTAAGGACGGCAAGGGTGCTTGCGTGGCTGCTACGGCCCCAGCAAAATCGGGCGACGCACCGAAGAACTAGCAGATCAGCCCCGGCAGGGGGAGTTTCGGGGCTCTGCACACAGAAGCGCGGAGCCCCTCCTAAATCCTGGGGCAATGACACCCTGGATCACAATGCTTTGTCGCCTACCCCCGCTGATCTAGGAAGGTCCCGCATCAACTCCAGTGGAGCCTCATATCTCAGCCTGGGGTCGGCTTCTCCTGCTGAAGCCCTACGTGATCACCTCGGCGTTCAGAGTACGTTCAGGTCAAACCGAGGTAACGTACTGCAAGGTGTTCGGCGATTGATCCGCTTTCCCTCCGATAGCGTGCAGCCACCAATCTGCTCGCTCGATAGCTGCCACAAATCCGGCTAGAGCGAGCATCATTGCCACGGGCAATAGGCTACGCACTGGTATGCAAGGTCCCCCTCGAGCGTCGTGAGTCTCAAGCCACATGAGTTCGCAGCCGTCTTCAGTCAAACCATCGCAATACGGCTGAGGAGCCGAAATGTAGGCATACGGGTAGTAGGTGCTTGAGCCAATCACGATAGCGCTCAGGGCACTAAGCGCCCCAAAGGTTCTCCAGCCGCTGTCGCGACGTGCACGGTATCCGCTGCGCCACGCCGTAAAGTTTCGACCGTGAATTGCGGTCCTACTGGCCCCCTGGGGCGGTAGGCTGCGAAGTCCGCGTGCGCTGCCCATACGGGGGGCGGTCTCGCGTGGGCGATCTTGCGGGGAGCGGCCTCGCGTGGAGCGACCTTGCGGGGAGCGATCTCCCGTGGAGCTATCTTGCGGGGAGCCCTCTCGCGTGGAGCGACCTTGCGGGGAGCGGTCTCGCGTGGGGCGATTTTGCGGGGAGCCCTCTCGCGTGGGACAGCTCTTTTGCCCCTGTTGTCGGTGCCAGCTGGCGCCTTCTTCTCATGTTGCTGTTTCTTCTCATGTTGCTGTCCACCACTCTGGGCAAAGGTAGTTGGCGGGGCGGCGAGAATGAAATAGCCACCCAAGGACAGCGCCATAATTGCGAGTGACGCCTACTGTGCATTTTGGGTCCCCCAAAATCAGGTTTGCCTGTTCGCCCTCAAAACCAGTCGAGCACTGTCCGCGGAACTTTGGATTGATCTGGGTCAAAGTACGCCGCCCTCCACGCTGCCCGCCTGCGCCGGCGGCGCGGCTACGCGAGCGTCGAGGCATACCCGGCAGATTGATGCGGATCAAAGCAGTTTCATCTGGCAACCTAGGAGGATGAGC
Source organism: uncultured Alphaproteobacteria bacterium (assembly GCA_963832445.1). Taxonomy (GTDB): domain Bacteria; phylum Pseudomonadota; class Alphaproteobacteria; order Rhizobiales; family Hyphomicrobiaceae; genus AWTP1-13. The sequence goes on along the minus strand of CAWHUM010000007.1, from coordinate 803 downwards.
CGCCCCGTCGAGATGCCCCGTCGAGATGCATCTTGATGGGTCTGCATGAACCGAATTCGTCGGAGTAGAAGCAAGCCATGGCACAGGTCGAACCAAAGGATGCCGCTGCCAGCGCGATATTGGCTCATTCGGCCGATTTGCAGGAGATCAGAATCTACAGCCACTCGACGCTGCTATACTGGTGGCCGGCTTGGGCATTTGGGTTTGTCAGCGCCTTACTCAACGCAGGGCAGGAGAAGTTCCTGGCTACAGCTGAAGGCGCTCGGCCGAGCTCTGCGATTGGTCTCAGCTTTGTGTCTCTCCTACTCCTACTGATTGTTTTCACCAACGTCAGACTGCGAGGCATCAACTCCATTGTCGCATTGCTCACCATCGCATTTCTCACGGTCTTGTTGGCCTGGATCGGCTGGTGGGACGACATCGCACGAATGATCCCGTACCTGTGGGTGCACATGAACACTGGTTTCTATCTGGTGTTTTCGACCGGCCTTCTCGCTATTTGGTTGATGATGTTCTTTGTATTTGACCGACTGACCTATTGGCGCATACGACCCGGGCAGATGACGGAGGAGCGCCTTATCGGCGGTGGGGCGGAGAGCTTCGACACCAATGGGTTGCGGTTCCAAAAGCTTGGGTCTGATTTCTTCCGAGCTGTGGTCGGTTTTGGCGCCGGTGACCTTGTGGCGACCACGACGGGGGATCGCGGGACGACAATCGAGATTCCGAACGTCATCTCCGGTGAATAGCAAGGTGTAGTACGATCGAAAGGCTGATCTCCATCAAGCCGGAACGCACTCGTAAAC
>CAWHUM010000006.1:0-71598 GCA_963832445.1 uncultured Alphaproteobacteria bacterium | reverse complement strand
TCCACCCGCTGAGCCGCGACCTGATGCGGGGCATCCTCGCCAAGGAGCTCGGCCGCGTGCTCCAGCGGCGGGGACTCAAGGACCGCGAATGGGCGGTGGAATGGGAGGCCTCGGCGCAGGAATTTCTGATCGAGAAGGGCTTCTCGCCGGAGATGGGTGCACGGCCCCTGAAGCGGGCCATCGAGCAGTACGTGATCGCGCCGTTGGCGGAGACCATCGTCGAGCGCCGCTTCCCCGAGGGCGACCAGTTCGTGTTCGTGCGCAGCGACGGGCGGGCGATACAGGCCGAGTTCGTCGATCCCGGCGGCGAGCCCCCGGCAAACACGGAAGCGCTGGAGGACCTGCCGGGGCTGCCCGGCATGATCCTCGCCCCCGGCGGCACGGAAGCCGAGGCGGTGGCCCTGGACGTTGAATACACGGGCATCTCTGAGGCTCTGGCCTCGGTGGAATGGGATGAGCTCAAGCTTTCCCTGTCGCAGGACATGTCGGCGCCCGGCTTCTGGTCGCGCGCGGACCGGCACGAGACGCTCGCCCGCATCGCGCTGATGGATCGGGTACAGGCGGCGCTGCGCACGGCCGAGGGCCTCAGGTCGCGCCTGGCCAGGGGAACGCAAAGCTCGGGCCGCGCGTCGCGCGAACTGGTCGGGAGGCTCGCGCTGCAGCTCCACCTGCTCCGGGAGGGGCAGCGCGACGTGCACGAGAAGAGTCCCGTGGAGGTCGCGCTGCAGGTCGAGCCGGCGCTGGAGCGCGGGGAGCGGGAGGGGACGCGGCAGTGGTGCGCGCGCGTGCTCGACATGTACCGCGGATGGGCGCGCAACCGGCACATGCAGGTGTCGGAGCTTGCGGGCGCGCCGGCGGGCCTGCCGCTGCTCGTCGTCAGCGGCTTTGGTGCGCACCGCACCCTGGCCCAGGAAGCCGGGCTGCACGTGCTGGAGGCCGACGAGGACAAGGGCCGCGGCCGCGCTACGGCCAGAGTGCGCATGGCGGTGGCGCCGCTCGGGGACCTGCCTGAGGTCAGGCTGCGTGCGGCATTGCTCGATGCGCTGCAGTCGAGCGCGCCGCCGCATGCGGTGGTGCGGCGCTACCGGTTCGAGCCGTCCCCGCTGGTGCGCAACATGAACGGGGCCTGGCGCACCGGCCGCCTCGACGCGGTGCTCGGCGGCGATTTCGATCTGCTCCGGGCGAGCCTCGGCGAGGGCGATTGAGCGGCCGGCCCGTCGGCGCGGGGCTTTTGCTTGAATCCCGCCAGAGCCTGTGGCAATGGGTGCGGCTTCGGGCGATTAGCTCAGCGGTAGAGCACACCCTTCACACGGGTGGGGTCGTAGGTTCGATCCCTACATCGCCCACCACTTTGCGTGTGCTGCCATCGCCTGTGACGCCGGCCCAGGTTTGTGGTCCGGCAAGCGCACGCTCGCCGCTCCCGAGGGCCGCTGCCTCGTCTCACTCTCAAAACTAGGCTGTCCTCGTCGCGGGCGAGGGCAGATAGGGGCGGATGCCTTCCTGGATCGCTGTCCATTCGACCTCTGCGATCCAGAACGCGATGATCACTACGTACACGGCGACGATCGTGAGGGGCACCAGGTGGCGGTACCACATGGTCTCGATTGCCCTGCGCAACGAAACGGCTGGGTCCGCTCCCTCCTCGAGCTTGCGCGCCACTGTCGCGCATTTGGTGATGTACCGGTTCAGTATGAACTCGAAATAGAGGAAGGTGAGTGCCAGGTATGCCGCGAAGACCTTCAAAGCCTCTCGGGCGAACGGGGTCAGCTTGAAGCCATTGGACGCAAAGACCACATAGAAGATGCCGCCCATGGACACCGCTGAGATCGGCAGCAGCAGGTAGCGGATGTTCGCGTAGAACCGCATGAATTGGCAGACTTCCTGATATTGGATGGCGGGAGTAAGGGTCAAAGCTCTCTCCTTTTCGAAATCGATCCGCGAGCAATAGTGTCCGCTGGCGCAACCCTCCAATGCTAGGGACGGGAAGCCAGCGCGGCAAGGCGGGCGAGGTAGTGGCATCCCTTCTGAAAGAGCGATGACATGGCCACAGAGTAGCTATGTGGCGGGCCGTCTGTCCGGCCAGCTTTTCGGAGTTCGCAATCGCCTCACAGCCATGCCAAAGACTAACTCCTCCTGCCAACGCCCAAGCGCAAAAACGCAGCATCGGACAAGGCCTGTGCAGGCTACGTTTGCTTGCATTGCCGGTCCCCTCCGTTTCCGCTAGACCCGCCCTGATGAGCAAGTCCAAGAAGCTCGGGCCCGCCGACGCCGGCAAGGCCCTCGCCCCCGCGGGCGACGCCCACCGGACGATCCCCGTGGGCGAAGCCCACAGAGCAATTCACGTCCGGGGCGCGCGCGAGCACAACCTGAAGAACGTCGATCTCGAGATCCCGCGCGATGCGCTGATCGTGTTCACCGGGCTGTCGGGCTCGGGCAAATCGAGCCTCGCGTTCGATACGATCTATGCCGAGGGCCAGCGGCGCTACGTGGAGAGCCTGTCGGCCTACGCGCGCCAGTTCCTGGAGATGATGCAGAAGCCGGACGTCGATCACATCGACGGGCTCTCGCCGGCCATCTCCATCGAGCAGAAGACCACCTCCAAGAATCCGCGCTCCACCGTCGGCACGGTCACCGAGATCTACGACTACCTGCGCCTGCTGTTCGCGCGCGTCGGCGTGCCCTACTCGCCGGCCACGGGGCTCCCCATCGAGAGCCAGACCGTGCAGCAGATGGTGGACCGGGTGCTGGCGCTGCCGGAGGGCACGCGGCTTTACCTGCTCGCCCCCATCGTGCGCGGCCGCAAGGGCGAGTACCGCAAGGAGCTGGCCGAGCTGCAGAAGAAGGGCTTCCAGCGCGTCAAGGTCAACGGGGCCTTCTACGAGATCGCCGAGGCGCCCAAGCTCGACAAGAAGTACAAGCACGACATCGACGTGGTGGTGGACCGCCTGGTGGTGCGCGCGGACATCGCCACCAGGCTCGCCGACAGCTTCGAGACCGCGCTGGAGCTGGCCGACGGCATCGCCATTGCCGAGTTTGCCGACAAGCCGCTGAAAAGCGGCGGTGTCAGACCCTCCGGGTCTGACACCATGGGTCAACGTGAGGACAGCGAGGGCGGCCTATCGTCAGGGCCTAAGAAAGGCGTCAGACCCGGAGGGTCTGACACCGACAAGGAAATCCTGCGCAACAAGAACGAGACGCACGAGCGCATCACGTTCTCGGCCCGCTTCGCCTGCCCGGTCTCCGGCTTCACCATCGAGGAGATCGAGCCGAGGCTGTTCTCGTTCAACGCGCCGGCGGGTGCCTGCCCCAAGTGCGACGGCCTCGGCACCGAGATGCGCTTCGAGGCCGACCTCGTCGTGCCCGACCACACGCTGAGCCTGAAGCAGGGCGCGGTGTATCCCTGGGCCAAGACGGGCAGCACCTCGCCCTACTACGAGCAGACGCTCGACGCGCTCGCCAAGCACTTCAAGGTGTCGATGTCGACGCCGTGGGCCAAGCTGCCGAAGAAGGTGCAGGAGGCAATCCTCTACGGCACCGGCGAGGAGGAGGTGGAGTTCACCTACGAGGACGGCGTCCGCAAGTACAAGAACAGCAAGCCGTTCGAGGGCGTGATGGGCAACATCGAGCGCCGCTTCCGCGAGACCGACAGCGACTGGGTGAAAGAGGAGCTTTCCCGCTACCAGGATGCGCACCCGTGCGATGCCTGCGGCGGCTATCGCCTCAAGCCGCAGGCGCTCGCCGTCAAGATCGACGGCCTGCATATCGGCCAGGTGACGGACATGTCGATCCGCGCCGCCAACACCTGGTTCGCCGAGCTGCCGAAGAAGCTCACCTCCAAGCAGAACGAGATCGCCGCGCGCATCCTCAAGGAGATCCGCGAGCGGCTGCAGTTCCTGGTCGACGTCGGGCTCGACTATCTCACCCTGTCGCGCGCGTCCGGCACCTTGTCGGGCGGCGAGAGTCAGCGCATCAGGCTTGCCTCGCAGATCGGCTCGGGCCTCACCGGCGTGCTGTACGTGCTGGACGAGCCCTCCATCGGCCTGCACCAGCGCGACAACGCCCGGCTGCTGGAAACGCTGAAACACCTGCGCGACATCGGCAACACCGTGATCGTGGTGGAGCACGACGAGGACGCCATCCTTACCGCCGACCACGTGGTGGACATCGGCCCGGGCGCCGGCATCCACGGCGGCAACATCGTGGCGCAGGGCACGCCCGACGAGATCATGGCGAGCTCGGAGAGCATCACCGGCCAGTACCTCACCGGCGTGCGCCAGACCCCGATGCCGAAGCAGCGGCGCAAGCCCAACGGCAAGTCGCTGAAGGTGATTGGCGCGCGCGAGAACAACCTGAAGAACGTCACGGCCGAGGTGCCGCTGGGCCTGCTCACCTGCATCACCGGCGTGTCGGGCGGCGGCAAGTCCACGCTGCTGATCGATACCCTCTACAAGGCGGTGGCGCGGCGGCTCAACAACGCGCGCGAGCACCCGGGCGAGCACGATCGCATCGAGGGCTTAGAGCACCTCGACAAGGTGATCGACATCGACCAGTCGCCCATCGGCCGTACGCCGCGCTCTAACCCGGCCACCTACACCGGCGCCTTCACGCCGATCCGCGACTGGTTCGCGGGCCTGCCCGAGGCCAAGGCGCGCGGCTACCAGCCGGGCCGCTTCTCGTTCAACGTCAAGGGCGGGCGCTGCGAGGCCTGCCAGGGCGACGGCGTCATCAAGATCGAGATGCACTTCCTGCCGGACGTGTACGTCACCTGCGACGTCTGCCAGGGCAAGCGCTACAACCGCGAGACCTTGGAGGTGAAATTCAAGGACAAGTCGGTCGCCGACGTGCTGGACATGACGGTGGAGGAGGGCGCGGAGTTCTTTCGCGCCGTGCCGTCGATCCGCGACAAGCTGGAGACCCTGGCGCGTGTCGGCCTCGGCTACATCCACATCGGCCAGCAGGCCACCACCCTGTCGGGCGGCGAGGCGCAGCGCATCAAGCTCGCCAAGGAGCTGTCACGCCGCGCGACGGGCCGCACGCTCTACATCCTGGACGAGCCGACCACGGGCCTGCACTTCCACGACGTGGCCAAGCTGCTGGAGGTGCTGCACGAGCTGGCCGACGCCGGCAACACAGTGGTGGTGATCGAGCACAACCTGGAGGTCATCAAGACCGCCGACTGGATCATCGACATGGGGCCCGAGGGCGGCGACGGCGGCGGCCGCATCGTGGCGGAAGGCACGCCCGAGGACGTGGCCAAGGTGAAGGAGAGCTACACCGGACAGTACCTGCGCGATCTGCTGGGGCGTCGTGCCGGAGGCGCGCCAGAAAATCGCAGCGCCAACGGGCGGGGGAAGCGGCAGGCGGCGGAGTAGGGTGCTTGTGAGTGCGACCTTTGATATAGTTCGTCGTCGCATCGAGGCTGGAGATTGGCGGGCCTCTGACCATGGGCTGCAACGATTGGGCGAGCACGCGATAATTGCGTCGGACTTGGTGGACGGGATCGGTGCCGCAGTAGTTGTCGAGGACTACCCCGACTATCATGCCGGTCCTTGCGTGCTGGTCTTTCAGATGGACAGAGACGGCCCTGTTCACGCGCTTTGGGGATTGGAGAAGGGAACTGATCGACCTGCGGTCCTGATAACCGCGTATCGACCAGACCCGGAACGTTGGCAAGATGACTATCGGACACGGAAGCCATGAGTGAACGTCAGACAAAGAGGCTCGTTCGGGAAGGCGCCTACGTCGCCGAGGTGGACGTCACGCTGACCGAGACCGAGCACGAGTGGTCACCCTACGTCTCGGCCCAGGACGTGCGGAAGCTCGACGAAGTGCGGCTCGCGCTCCGCAGGGGCGATCTTGCGGCTGCGGCTCGGCTCGCGCGCGTGTACGAGCTGAAGCCGGTGGCGGCGGAGTGAGGGCGACGGCGGCGGGGTCTGATCCAGGATCGGGTCCGGGAGGGCCGAGGGCACGCCGGAGGACGTGGCCAAGGTGAAGGAGAGCTATACGGGGCAGTATCTGCGCGAGCTGCTCGGGAGGCGCAGCGCCAACGGGCGCGGGAAGCGGCAGGCGGCGGAGTAGCCTGTCATTTCAACAGATTTGGTGATATAAGCGCTTTATGAGCGACCAGATTGATAGGATTACCATCGACCCGGATGTCTGCAACGGCAAGCCGGTAGTCAGAGGCCTGCGCATTACCGTCGAGAGCATTCTCGATTACCTGAGCGCGGGCGAGACGCCCGAGGAGATCCTGCGCCAGTTTCCGATGCTGGAGCCGGAGGATATTGCTGCGTGCCTCGCTTTCGCGAGCCGCCTGATGGCTCACAAGTACAGCGTCAAAGAGACGGCCTAATGTGGCGCGGTATCTGATCGATGCCAACCTGCCGCGTCGGTTCACGTTGTGGACCGGCGGCGATTGCGAGTTCGTGCACGACCTCGGTGCCGATTGGAGCGACACCAAGATTTGGACTTACGCTTCGGCCAACGGCCTCACCATTGTGTCGAAGGACGCGGATTTCTCCGACCGCGTGCTGATTAGGCCGGACGGTCCCCGGGTGATCCACATTCGGGTGGGCAATCTCACGCTGCGGGACTTCCAGAGCTACCTGGCCAGAGTTTGGGACGAGGTGTGCCGGGCCAGCGACGCGTGCCGCCTGGTCCAGGTGTATCGCGACAGGATCGAAACGATTGACTAGCATTGTTGCGGCGACGGCGGCGGCGTGATCCGGGACCGGGGTCCGGGACAGCGGAAAGCACGCCGGAGTACGTGGCCAAGGTGAAGGAGAGCTACACGGGGCAGTATCTGCGCGATCTGCTGGGGCGGCGGGCGAATGTCGGCCGCGGCAAGCGGCAGGCCGCGGAGTAGGGGATATTTGGAGATGGCGGACATGAGCATTATTCATCTGCGGCAAATTGCGGATCGATTGAACGGCGATTTCGCCTCCCACATAGACCTGACCGATGCTGGGGCGACGGCTTCGGGAGCAAGCGGTGTCGTCTTAAGCCGCTCATTAGCCGCGTTCGCATTGTCAATCTTGGCTGAAGTTGAGCCAAACACTGCAGCCTCGGCCGTAACTGATGGCTTCCAGGACAACGGAATAGACGCAATATGGTATGACCGAGCGGAAAAGACTCTGTATCTCGTCCAGTCCAAATGGAATGAAAACGACGGCGCATCAATCAGTCGCGGGGACGTCCAGCTCTTCATCCAGGGCGTAAAGGACTTGCTTGCTAGCAAGAAAGATCGGTTCAACAAGCGAATCCAGGAGAGGTGGACGGAGATTGACCTTGCGATAGGGGAACTCCGGCGACTTGAGCTCGTGATAGCCTATTCAGGTTCGGGATCATTTGGGACAGAGCCGCAGCAGGACGTTGCTGCCTATGTTGGCGAGCTTAACGACACAGGAGAAATCGCATACTTGCGCATCCTGAGACAAGCGGACCTTTATCGGTATTTGACGGCGGGGTCAGCAAGCGCTCCGATCAATCTCGACATCAACATCTTTGACTTTGGTCAGACGCGCGACTCCATAAAGGCGTTCTACGGCCAGGTTGCAGCAAGTGATGTCGCGGAGTGGTACAAGGCCCACGGACATAAAATCTTTGCAAAGAACATTAGGATGTTTCTCGGAGATAAGACTCAAGTCAATGAGCAGATTGGCAAGACGGTTCGCGAGGAACCTCAGCACTTTTGGTATCTGAATAATGGGATTACCGCTCTCGCTGATTCGTTGGAGAAGAGAGGTGTGGGAGGAAGCTCAAAGCAATCCGGGATCTTTGAATGTAGAGGCTTCTCGATAGTCAACGGAGCGCAGACTGTTGGCTCAATCTTCTCCGCATATCAGTCGCATCCAGAGGCTGTGCGAAGCGCGAGGGTCTCTTTGCGTATCGTTTCTCTGGAGGAGGCGCCTGAAGGGTTCGCACTCGCGATCACGAAGGCGAACAACACACAGAATAGGATCGATTCCCAAAACTTTGTCGCCCTGGACCCTGAACAAGATCGCATCCAACGGGAGCTTGGGATTGACGGCGTCGTCTACGAGTTTAGGCAAAGCGACGCGGAATCATCCGGAGCCAAGTGGCTTGGCCTGCAAGAGGCAACGGTAGCGCTCGCCTGCACCTCCGCTGACGTGGACCTTGCTACGGAGGCAAAAAGGGAGCTAGGGAAGCTATGGGAGGACATATCGCGTCCACCCTACAAGTTATTGTTTAACAGCGGTCTTACCGGGAGAGAGCTTTGGAGCCGCGTCGAAGTGATGCGGCGCATTCATGCAGGCCAGCAGGTGTTAGCCCTGGTCAGCTCTGGTCGATCAGGACACATGCTGACTCATGGCAATAGATTTCTCGCATGGCTGGTCTATCGCCGTCTGTATGAGAAGACCGGGGATCCGCAGGTTTCATCTGTCGGCGACGCTCAGCTCAAGGCTGCTCTGGGCAATGCGCTTGAGCTGACAGCGAAGCTAATTGATCAACTCTACCCAGATAGTTACGTGGCTAACATCTTTAAGAACAGAACAAAGTGCCGGGAGATCGCAGGCAAGATCCCTTCCCTTTGACAAGCTCGTCCTTCGCCACGCATCTGTCTCTTGTGCCCCGACCGAGCAAAATTGCTGCCGCTGTCCTCGCCCTGGCGCTGGTCGCGGTCGGCGCCGGCGATGTTGGATTCGTGGCGCCCGCCGCGGCGCAGGGGAGCGGGCTCACCAAAGGCCAGTCCGCCGCCGCGGCTACGTACGACAAAGCCCTGCGCGCGTTCCGCGCGATCCTGGCTGAGCGGCGGGGGCAGATCGAGGCCAAGCAGAAGCTGCCCGAGCGGCCGGGGCAGGCGCTGTATCTGGCGCGCGTCGAGATGGTGAGCACCTACAAGGACCTGACCGACGCGGTGCCGGCGCGCATCGGGCGGCCGAACAAATTCGGCATCCCGCCCGCCTACTTCGATGCGGCCAACGAGCCGCTGATCGACGAGTATGTGGCGCTGTTCCAGATCATGCAGGCGGGGCCGGCCGACGCGCAGGCGTCCAAGACGCCCTTCAAGGACGTGGCCGACCTCGGCACCGCGATCGCGCGCGCCAAGGGCCTCGATGCCGCCACGGCGCAAGCAGCCGGCCGCATCAGCCTCGGGGTGTTCTTCGCCGAGACCAACGGCAACCAGAACATCGGCAATGCGCGCTCCGACAAATACAAGGGCAGCATGCAGGCGGGCGTGGCGGAGGACGCGAGCGGGCGCCGGGCCTGGGCGGCGCTGCTGCCGCGCATCGCGGCGCTCGATCCCGCGGTGGCTGCGCGCGATGCGAAGGAAACCCAGCGCATCGGCGACGGCGACCAGCGCTTCAACCACTGGACGGCGGTGCGCAACGGGCTGATGCACGGCCACGCCGAGCTGTTCGCGCGCATTCCCGCTATCACGCGAATGCTGCCCGACGAGATCGACCAGATGAAGCTGTTCCAGCTGATCCAGATCATCCCCTCACCGACCAAGGCCGCACTCGCGTCGGGCAACTTCGAGGCCTATCGCATTTCCGACCCCAAGGTCATGGGCTACCTGCGCAACAACTCCATCCTCGCCTTCGGCAAGGCGGACCGGGCGCGAACGTCGGCGACCTTCCGCGAAATCCTCGATGCCATGTGGCTGTTCACCGACAAGTTCGAGCGCGCCCGCGTGAAATTCGAGGAGATCAAAGCGCAGGCGAGGGGCCGGGCCGGATAGCAAGCCCGAGGGTGTGACGCCATCAATCCAGCGTTGGCCACGTCGTGCGGTATTTGCGGCGGCCGAAGCGGGTGGTGACGAGGCGAACGATGTCGGTGTAGGGGCGCGGCTCGTCGTCGGGCGTGCCGGGCGGGGCCTTGCGCCACACGATCCTGATCCAGTAGCGCTCGACGAGCTCGGTGACGGCGTCGACGAAGACGCGCGGCTCCATCCCGAGGCGGCGCAGCAGGGGCGCGAGCCGCATCGAGCCGCCGCGGCGGGTGAGATAGGCGAAGACGTAGCGCGCCTCGCGCGAGGCGTGGATGTCGTGCAGGGGTCGTCTGTGTCGTTGGTCATGGGCCCGAGCTTACCGCGGGGTCTTCGGGCGGGGATAAGGCCGGTCCGGACTGCGCGGCTGCCCCTCACGAGTCTGTTTCTGCCCCTCACCCCAGCCCTCTCCCCGCAAGCACGGGGAGCGGGAGTACGCGCGACGTGCCTTGACGGGCAGATCCACAGGTCTAGCAGGCGGGGATAGGGATTTTCGTTTCATAATGTATGTAGGCGGAGGATGACGGGCGCGGCGCCGTGTGCTTGTCTGCGCCTGTCCCGGAGATGGGAAGCGCGGCATCCTGGAGCCGCAGCCCAGCACAGGAGCCGGGAGCCGTAGTCCGGTAACCTCGCCTGGCATGGTGGAGAGATCATCCAAGCGTCAGGAGTGGGGCCCGGGTGCGGCGAAGCTCGTATCCGCGAGCGGCCTTGGCATGGTGAGCTGACCTGGCAAGCGCCAAGGAAACGTGCGGATGCGGGCCGAGCAGGGCGTCCTTTGCGCCCGTCTACCGCGGAGTGTGATCGCAGGTCCTGGGCGCAGCCCGGACGCCCTGCTCCTCCTCCCTCGCGTGACCCTCGGGCGGTGCGACCGCTGCGGGGCCAATGTGCATGGGGCCGGTTCAAGCCAACGCAACGCAGGCATACTTCGGCGATGCCGAGTCGGGCTATCCTCGCCGCAATGCCCACCACCCTTGCCATCTTCGATCTCGACGGCACCCTGGCCGACAGCCTGCCCTGGTTCCGCCAGCACGTGAACGATGTCGCCGACAGGTTCGGGTTCCGGCGCATCGCGGAAGCCGACATCGCGCCGCTGCGCCGCATGGGTCCGCGCGAGATCCTGGAGCACCTCGGCGTGCCGCGCTGGAAGGTGCCGATGATCGCGCGGCACATGCGGCGGCTGAAGGCCACGCATATCGGCGAGATTCCGCTGTTCCCCGGCGTGGAGACGACGCTGCGTGCGCTCATCGAAGGCGGCGTGCGTCTGGCGCTCGTCAGCTCAGATCATGAGGCGAACGCGCGCCGGCAGCTGGGCGAGGTCAACGCGGCGCTGTTCTCGGATTTCGCCTGCGGCGCAGCCCTGTTCGGCAAGGCGGTGAAGTTTCGCCGGGTGGTGAAGCGCGCCCGCGTCGATCGCGCGCAAGTAATTGCGATCGGCGACGAGGTGCGCGACATCGAGGCCGCCCGCGCCGCCGGCATCGCCGCGGGGGCCGTCACCTGGGGCTACGCCGCGCCCGAGACTTTGCGGGGGCTAAGGCCCGATCTGCTATTCGAGCGCATGGAGGAGATCGCGCCGCGGCTCCTCCTGTCAGGCGCGTGATGGTATCGGGTGCAGCGCCTACGCTCGCGGTGCGAGCACCGTGCGGGAGAGCTGCGGGTAGGTGGCGCGGTAGCCGCGCCAGCGCGCGATCGGGGCGAGCGCGCCAAACATGATGCGCTGCACGGGCAACGGCGGCGAGCGGAACACGATGACATCGCTGAACTCGCGAGCGGTGAGGGCGAGTTGCCACAGATCGGGCATGCCGTGCGCGTCGGTGTGCCCCAGACGCGCCAAGCCGAAGAAGGTCTCGATCATGTGGGCGAAGCGGTCGCCGGGCGTTACTTCCACCCGCACGCGCGCATCCTGGTCGGCCGCATTCCACCAGTCGTGCCACACGCCGGGCTCGATGGTGGCGGTCTCGCCCTTGCGCAGGATGCTCATCTTGCCGTCGCACTTCACGGTGAGCTCGCCGTCGAGGACGGTGAAGCGTTCGACCAACCCGGGATGGCGGTGCTCGCCGACGACGCGCGCTCCCACGCGCGCGATGAGCTCGGCCACAGCGCGACGCTCGGGGTTGTGCTGGGGAAGCTCGAGGATGGTGGCGCGCTCGCGCGTGACTGGGTTCTCCCACACCTCGCCTGCTTGGACCGGCGTCGTGTCGGGTGGTTCGTTGGGATCGGGATGCGACATGGGAACATCCTGGGGAACATCCTGGCTGCGTCTTGCGACCATACGCGGGGGAAGGTGGAACGGATCAAGGGTCCTGCGCACCGGTCCTTATACAGGCAAGCCCCGAGGTGTCATTTGCCGGTCGCGTTCGGGCGTCAGAAGCTGTGCCTGAAGCCGAAGCTGATGCCCTGGTAGTCGGGATCGCTGTTCTTCCAGCCGAAGTAGTAGCTGGCGAACACCGAGCGGTTCTCGTCGACCTTGAAACTGAGGGAGGTGGAGAGCTCAGGTGTGTTGTAGTTGTCGGCGGGATCGAAGGCGTCGCGGAAGCGGTAGGTGACGACGTTCCACGACCAGCGCTCGTCGAGCGCGACGTTGGCGTACACGCGCAAGACGTAGTAGGGGAAGTCGCCGCCCGACTGCTCCCGCTGCAGCTTCTCGCCGATGCCGGCGCTGCCGCCGATGGAGAAGACCTCGCCGATCTTCCAGGTGTAGCCGAGCGTGCCCTCCAGATTGTAGCCGACCTCGCCGTCGGTCTTGATCTGCGGCTGGATCGATCCCCCGAGCACGATACCGTTCGGCAGCTTGCGCGCGAGAGAGACGTTGATCTTGGTATCCTTCGGCTCGCTGAAGTCGTCGGGATGGCGATCGAACTCGACCTCGACCCCTATCGTCCAATCCCTTGCCGCTGCCGGGTCGGCCAAGGCGATGCCGGTCATCACCGCCAGGATGAGCCGCTTGGGGGTTGGCATCGCGTCTGCTCCATGGCAGTTGTGCGCCGACGCTGGGCCAAAGGCGAGTGACGCCCCTTACACTGATTCGTGCAGACCCTCATGCCCCAATGCAGCGCAGGCATCCTCCTCTACCGCCGCCGCGAGCCCGGCGTCATCGAGGTGCTGCTCGTGCATCCGGGCGGGCCGTTCTGGGCCAAGAAGGACGACGGTGCCTGGAGCATCCCCAAGGGCCTGACCGGACCCGGCGAGCACCCGCTCGCTGCGGCGCGGCGCGAGTTTGCCGAGGAGACGCTGCTGCGGCACCTGGGCGAAGCTTAACGGTTACCGTTTGAAGGATCGCGACTATCTCAAGTGCAAGTCTTGGCGCATCCTTCGCCAGGCGATGCAACAGGTGAGCCCGATCATGCCCAAGGACACTCTCGCCACGCGGTTCCGCCTCGGCGCCGGCAAGCGTGCGCATCTTGCTCGCCGCGATCCCGCCGATGCCTCGGCCTTCCCCGACCGCAAGGCGGCCGAGGAGCAGAGCAAGGCCGACGGCAAGGTCATCAACGAGTGGCAGGACAAGCTGTTCGCCGAAGGCAAGCGCGCCCTGCTGGTGGTGCTCCAGGGCGTCGACACCGCGGGCAAGGACGGCACCATCCGCCACGTGTTCAACGACACGGGTCCGATTGGCGTGACCGTCACGCCCTTCCGCCGGCCGTGCGAGGAGGACCTCGCCCACGATTTCCTCTGGCGTGCGCATATCGCCTGCCCGCGCCGCGGCTACGTCGGCATCTTTAACCGCTCGCACTACGAGGACGTGCTGGTGGGGCGCGTGCGCAAGCTCGCGCCAGCGGAGGAGATCGAGGCACGCTACGGCCAGATCAACGACTTCGAGCGCCTGCTGACCGAGAATGGCACCACCATCCTCAAGTTCATGCTGCACATCTCCAAGAAGGAGCAGGCCGGGCGCCTGCAAGATCGCCTGGACGAACCGAACAGCCGCTGGAAGTTCGACCCCCGCGACCTGGAGGACCGCAAGCTGTGGGACAAGTATCAGGCGGCCTACGAGATCATGCTGCAGAGGTGTTCCACCGCGCACGCCCCATGGTATGTGATCCCCGCCGACCGCAAATGGGCGCGCAACGCGGCGGTGGCGGCCATCGTGCGCGAGACGCTGGAGGCGATGGACCCGCAATATCCCAAGCCCGACTGGAACCCGAAGGACTTCAAGGTGGAGTGAGCGGCTAGTGTCCTGATCGCGAAATTCGTCTCACATTGCAGCGAGCGCGGTACGAATTTCGCGATCTGAGGACACTAGAAGAATCTTGATGCTAGTGTGATGATCAAGAAGTCCGCTGACGAACCCGGCCTCACGCGGTGTAGCGGACTTCTCGATCATCACACTAGCGGGACTTGCTCATTCGCACCCGAGGCAGAACGCCGACAAGCAACCGTCCATGCTCGATCTCTCCGCCATCCAACCCGGCCTCGCCGGCTCCGCCGAACTCGTCGTTGCCCCGGAGCACACGGCGCCGCGGGTCGGCTCGGGGGCCATCGCGGTGCTGGCGACGCCGGTGATGATCAATCTGATGGAGGCGGCGGCGCTGGCCGCCGTCGAGCACCTGCTGCCCAAGGGGCATCAGAGCCTCGGCATCCATCTCGATGTGCGCCATTTCGCAGCGACGCCCGTTGGCCTGCGCGTCGCCGCTGCTGCTGCGGTCATTGCCGTCGAAGGCCGCACCATCACCTTCCGGGTCGAGGCACGCGACGAGCGCGAGGTGGTCGGCGAGGGCACGCACGCCCGTGTCGTGGTCAACGTAGCGCGCTTCGATCAGCGTGTGCAGAAGAAGCTGGGCGGGGCCGGCTGATTGCCGACGCTCGCGCCACGTCAGATGCACTCGGGCAGCGACAGCAAATTGTTCTGCCGATGATCGTCCGGGCGCGTGCGGATGTACTTGCGGCCATTGTGCGTGTCGACCACCACGTCGGTGCGCTTGCCATCGACGCTGACCCAGAAGGTGTCGGTGCCCGCCTCGATCAGGCGGATGACCTCGTCGGTCGGCTTGCGCCATCCGCCGGCGCCGCCGACCTGCCTGATGCGCTCGTGCGGGCTGGTGCGGTCCGTCTTGCTGATGCAGGTGATCTGCCAGTCGGCCATGAAAGTCTCCACGTGTCGAATGATGGCGGCGTCGCCGGGCAACGCCGCTCACGCCTTGCCGCAGTTCTGCGCGATCCAGGCCTCGCAGTCGGCGTAGCTCGCCGGGCCGAACGCGCGCGCGAAGATCATCGGCACCATCGCGTCGACAGGTGCGATCATGCAGTTGGGAAAGCCGATCTGCTTGTAGGCGAGGAACTGTTCGCCGGCGTTGACATCCCTTCCCTCCGGGCTTGGCGCCAGCGTGGGCTCGATCTTCACGACATGCCGGCCGTTGGCATCGATGATCATCACCTCGTCGACGCCGACCGGATAGCCCGCCGCGTGCCAAACCGCGAAGGGCCTCGTTGCCGGCAGGAAGATCGGCGGCGTCTCAAAGAACAGGCCGAAGTGCGGCGGGAAGATTCGCCACGGCAGCTGCTCGATCGTGACCCGCGTATTGAGGTTGGGTGTCTCGCCCGCAGCACAGATGACGACCAGAGGGAAACCTGGTGCGCGTGCAGCCCGATATATCTGGGCAACGCCGTACTCCTTGGCCATGCGAACCTCCAACGCCGATTGGCTGAAATAGAAGAAATATGCAATTTACAAAGATACAACGTCGTCGGCGTACGTGCAAGTGCGAGGAGGGGTCACCTGCAATTGGAGTGGTGCCGCTGCGTGGGGCAGCCTGCAGCGAGCTGCCAACCTCACTACGCAGTTGCCGTCATTATCTTGGACGCTCGCAGCTGGCGGCGGGCTTTCCTCACGTCCCCTCCTGCTGCTTCTGCAGCTCGGCGTCCTTCGCGGTCGCCCGCTTCGATCAGCGGGCTCAACGCGGAGTGCGCGGAGCGGCCTGATTGTCATCGAGACGCGGCGTATGCAGCGCTCCTCGAGGCCAAAGTCATACCTCCCCCAGCGTTGCCGGCTTTGATATTCTGGCATCAGCCGATTGGGGGACCGTGATGCGTCGATGGTGGGCAACGGTGGCGGTGACGGCCGTGTGCTGCGCGCTCGAGGCGACTGCAGCGGCCGCGCAGCAAGTAGCGCAATCTGGCCAGATCCAACTGCGCGACGACAAGTTCAGTCCCTACCGCGAATACACGACAGGCCCGATCCGCGTGGGCACCTACCCCAACGCAGTGGAGGCTCAGCTCATCGGTCGAATCGACCGCCAATCCAGCGTGCTCACAACCCTGCTCAGCGTCCAGCTCGCGTATGTGAGCGACCACAAGCGCGGTTACGAGGCCGCGCGCAACAGCAGTGCCCAGCCTCTTCGGTTCACCAAGGTCGCATCGAACCGCCGATGCCAGTTCAACGCAGCGTGTACGCACAGCGAGGTGTTCACGGTCGAGATACCGGAAGCGGAGCTAAGACAGGCCTCGCCGCAGGGCTACCAACTCAAGCTGTTCGCCCGCAACGGCCCCGAGGCTCTCGTCGGCATTTCGAAGGCGCAGATCGTCGCCCTGTTGGCAAGAATTGACGCCGATCGCGGCAAGGCCAAGCCTGGACCTGTGAAGGCGAACTGACCGGCTTCTTGTCAGCGTTGCGAAGGGTCCTGCTCTTGCTCTCTCTGCAGCTCGGCGTCCTTGGCGGTCGCCCGCTTGAGGGCTGGCCGCTCGTTGAGGCGCGCCACGTAGGCGGTGAACTCCGGTCGCTCCGGGATCAGCTTGAACATCGTGCCCCAGCGCAGGCCCGAGCCGATGATGACATCAGCGGCGGTGAACTGCTTGCCCATCAGGTACGGATCGGCGGCGGCAACACCCTGCGCCAGCACGTTCATGGTCGTGTCGAAGTCGCCGAAGCCGAGGGCAGCGCGCCTTGGCGGCTCCTTGCGCGGAAAGGCACGCTCGGTGATGGCGGGCTCCAAGCAGCTCGGCCCGAAGAACAGCCACTTGAGATAGACGCCGCGCCGCGGACTGCCGACGGGCACGTTCAGCCTGGCCTGCGGGAACTCGTCGGCGAGGTAAGTGCAGATAGCGGCCGCTTCCGTAATGACCGTCTCGCCGTGCTTCAGCGCCGGTACCTTGCCCATGGGGTTGACGGCGAGATACTCGGGCTTGAGGTTCTCGCCCTTCTTGAAGCTGACCAGGTGGATGTCGTAGGGCTCGCCCACCTCCTCCAACATCCAGTGCACGATCGAAGAGCGCGAAGGGGCGGCGTGGTAGAGCGTGAGCTTGGGCATTCTCGGACTCCCTGCGGGTCGGAACATGCCGTCTAGGGCACGAATGCGGCAGCGCCGCGAGCCTTCCCCGCCGGCAAACGCATTTTCGTTCCACCGCGCCGTCAGATACGGTGCTCAGCCCGCATCAACAGCACGGGGAGCGGTCTTGCAGTGGCTCATCAGCGAGCTTGTGACGCTCGCGGCGCTGGCCTACTTCTTCCTGCAGCTCATCATGGCGGTGCGCTATCGCGGCCGCTGGCTGCTGCTGGCCCTGCTGCCGTTGGTGTTCATGCTCCCGCTTGCCGTTCACGCCGGCCTCACGTTCGCTGCAGGTTCGAGCCAGTGGGCGGCGCCGCTGGTCCTTGCCGCGCCCCTCGCGTTCATCTACCTGATGGGACTTGCCGTCGCAAAAGCCGTCGTCGCCTGAGCGGAGCTGTCCGGCCCCCGGGGGCGTCCTCTCGCCGCCTATTGCAATCGGACCCAATCGGCTCTATGTCTCCGCATCGACTTTGGCCAGACGAGGGGCCGTTACGCCTGGACATTGACCGGCGCACGATCGAACTCTCTTCCAAACATCGACGAACCGAGCCTGTGCACGTTGCGGCGTGCTATTGGCTCCTGACAACGAGGACTTGAAAAGGACGTTCTATGGAAAGCGGCACTGTCAAATTCTACAACGAGCAAAAGGGCTATGGTTTCATCCAGCCCGACAACGGCGGCAAGGACGTATTCGTCCATGCAACGGCGCTCGAGCGCGCTGGCATGAGCAGCCTTCGCGAAGGCCAGAAGGTGCGCTTCGACACCCAGCCGGACCGTCGCACCGGCAAGATAGCCGTCAACAACATCCAGGCCGCCTGAGGCCAGGTGCAGGCGCCGACTTGGTCGGCGCCTTTTGCATTATGAGAGCCCCGCACGGGCGGCCGTCGCGCGTCGAGTGATCGGCAGGCGCGGCAACGGTGCGGGCGCCGGGCCGCCTGAGCGGTCTTGCGATATCGTGGGCAAATCCAGCGTGGGCAATACAGGACTGGAATGAAGGGCTACAAGGAAAAGACGTTCAACGACCGTTTGAGTGCCGCGGCGGCGGCGCGAGAGGCAGCGCTGCAGCGCTTCCGGGCCCGGCCGGCGCCGGACGATCCGGAGGTCATCAAGCGCCGGGAAGAAAGACTAGCGGTTGCGGCGGCTCGCGAAGTCAGGGCTGCGCAACGCAGGGCAGTCAAAGAGGCGCAAGCGGCCGTCCGCGCTGAGCAGGAGGCGCGTGAAAGGGTGGAGCGCGAGGCGCGTGACAAGCGCGAGGCCATCGAGAGGGTGATCCGCGAGGCATCCGAGGCCGCCGAGCGCAAGAAGGAGCGCGACGCCCGCTACGCGGCACGCAAGGCCCGGCAGGCCAAAAAGTAGCGCAGGACGCCTCGTGCGGCGTCGCGAGCGCCGGCTCTGGTGTCCGCCCCGCCGCGGCCAGGAGAGGTCTGGCCTCGCGGCTGGAAAGCGGCCCATTATGGGGAGGTAGGCAGCCCGGGGCTCGGCGATCTCGCTCGCATCTATGTGAAGGCGAGGGCCGACAACATCGCGTTCAACCTGGCCTTATTCCTGGTAGCTTAAACGCGCTGCACCCGGCGCCTTTCGATCATGCCCACACACAGGCGCTGTTCGCCTATGGCCGCAAGCGCGGACGCGAGGGCTACCGGTGGATCAGGGTGCCGCCGGAGGTGACAGTGGAGGCCAAACGTTGAGCTGATGGCGGGCCGTGAAAAGAAAGCGTTGCCGGCGCACTGTGCGCGGGCAGGGCTCGTTCTGCAGGGCGGCGGGGCGCTCGGCGCCTACCAGGCCGGCGTGTACGCGACGCTCGCCGAAAACGGCTACGAGCCCGACTGGATCGCCGGCGTGTCGATCGGTGCCGTCAACGGGGCCATCATCGCCGGCAATCCGCCCGAGAAGCGTGCCGAGCGTCTGCGCGCCTTCTGGGAGCTCGTGACCGACGGCGTCCCCGCCAAGCCGTTTCTCGACGGCGATATCGCGCGGGGCTTCTTCAACGAGTGGAGCGCGCTTGCCAGCGTCGCCTCAGGGGTGCCCGGCTTTTACCGCCCGCGCTTGCCCACCGCCTGGCTGCACCCGTGGGGGACCGCGGCCGCGCTCAGCTTTTATGACACCGCGCCGATGCGCCAGACGCTCGAGGAGTTCGTCGACTTCGACCTTCTCAACGCCGGCGAACCGCGCCTGAGCGTGGGTGCCGCCAACATCCGCAAGGGCAACTCGGTCTACTTCGACACGCGCGAGCGCAGGCTCGGCCCCGAGCACATCATGGCGAGCGCGGCGCTGCCGCCGGGCTTCCCGCCGATCGAGATCGAGGGCGAGCACTACTGGGATGGTGGCGTCGTCAGCAATACGCCGCTGCAGTACCTGCTCGATGTCGAGCGCCGCTCCAGCATGGTGGTGTTCCAGGTCGATCTGTTCAGCGCGCGCGGCGCGCTGCCGCGCAACCTGCTCGACGTCTACGAGCGTCACAAAGACATCCTCTACTCCTCGCGCACCCGCTTCAACACCGACACGGCCCGCAGCGGCCAAGAGTTGCGTCGCGCCGTGGCCCGCCTGGTCGACAAGCTGCCGGCCGATTTGAGGGGTGATGCCGACGTGCGCTACATCAGCGAGAAATTCGCAAGCAGCGTGTCCATGAGCATCGTGCATCTCATCTATCGCGAGAAGAACTACGAGACGCAGACCAAGGACTACGAGTTCTCGCGCGTCTCCATGGAGGAGCATTGGCTGGCCGGCGTGCACGACACCCGCCGCACGCTGCGGCACGAGGAGTTGTGGCTTACCCCGCCGGACGACCTGGCGGCCGTGCGCACCTTCGACGTGACGCGGGACTTCGATTGAGCGTGGTAACGTTCGAAATTTTGCGCTAAACCCCGGCAACCATTGGCGCTTGTCATTTGTGCCGCCAGCCGCTAAACAGCCCGCCATCACACACGCGGAAACTCAAGGCGCCCGGCGGACCGAAAGCCCCGCCCGGCGCTCCGGTGGGCCGGGCAACCGGTCTCGACAAGGTTCCGCGGAGGATCGAACCGGAAACAGGAAGTCCCATGCTCCCCGCATTCAACATGCGTCAGCTGCTCGAGGCTGGCGTTCATTTCGGTCACCAGAGCCATCGCTGGAACCCGAAGATGTCGCCCTACATCTTCGGCGTGCGCAACAACATCCACATCATCGACCTGGCGCAGACGGTGCCGCTGTTCCACCAGGCGCTGGTCAAGGTGAGCGACGTGGTGGCGCAGCGCGGGCGCGTGCTGTTCGTCGGCACCAAGCGGCAGGCCTCGGAGGCCATTGCCGAGGCGGCCAAGCGCTCGGCGCAATACTACATCAACCACCGTTGGCTGGGCGGCACGCTGACCAATTGGAAGACGATCTCGCAGTCGATCCGCCGCCTGAAGGCGCTCGAGGAGACGCTCGCCGGCGAGGGCAAGGGCCGCACCAAGAAGGAAATCCTGCAGCTGACCCGCGACCGCGACAGCCTCAACAAGTCGCTGGGCGGCATCAAGGAGATGGGCGGGCTGCCCGATCTGCTGTTCGTGATCGACACCAACAAGGAAGAGATCGCCATCGCCGAAGCGCGCAAGCTCAACATCCCGATCGTCGCCATCGTCGACACCAACTGTGATCCGGACGGCATCGACTTCCCGATCCCCGGCAACGACGATGCCGGCCGCGCCATCACGCTCTATTGCGATCTTATCGCCCGCGCCGCCATCGAGGGCATCGAGCGCGGCCAGGCCCAGGCGGGCGTCGACGTCGGCGCCTCCGAGACGCCCCCGTCCGAGCAGCTCGAGCTGCCGGCATTCAAGGGCATCGAGGCGCCGCGCGGCGAGGCCGACGACCTGAAGCGCCTGCCCAATGTCGATGGCAAGTTGGAGCAGCGGCTCAACGACCTCGGCGTCTATCACTTCTGGCAGATCGCCGACCTCGAGCCGGACATGGCCGAGGCGCTCGACCGGGCGCTGAGGCTCAGGGGGCGCATCGCGGCAGAGAGTTGGATCGCGGCAGCGAAAAAACTCGTCGAGTCTGAGGCTGCTTAAGGCCGGCCAACCCGCGGCTCAGGGTTGGCGCAGGGCGGGCGGCCGAGCGACACACACGCATACGAGGCTTCGGATGACAGTCACTGCAAACATGGTGAAGGCCCTGCGCGACAAGACCGGCGCCGGCATGATGGATTGCAAGACCGCGCTCACCGAAACCAAGGGCGACATGGAGCAGGCGGTCGACTGGCTGCGCAAGAAGGGCCTGTCCAAGGCCGCCAAGAAGGCCGACCGCGTCGCCGCCGAGGGCCTGATCGGCCTCACCACCAAGGACAAGGTGGGGGCCATCGTCGAGGTGAACTCGGAGACCGACTTCGTCGCCCGCAACCCGCAGTTCCAGGACATGGTGCGGGGCATTACCTCGCTGGCGCCGCAGGCCAAGGGCGACCTGGGGGCGCTGCTCGGTCTCGCCTACCCCGGCAAGAGCGTGACGGTCGGCGACTACGTCAAGGAGATGGTGGCGACCATCGGCGAGAACATGAGCGTGCGCCGCACCGACGCTGCCACGGTGACGGACGGTGTCGTGACGGAGTACGTGCACAACAAGGCAGCCGACGGCCTCGGCAAGATCGGCGTGCTGGTTGCGGTGGAGAGCAAGGGCGAGAAAACCGCGCTCACCGCCTTCGGACGCCAGCTCGCCATGCACATCGCTGCCGCAAGCCCGGCTGCCATCAGCGCCGACGAGCTCGACCCCGCCCTCGTCGAGCGCGAGCGTGCTGTCTACACCGAGCAGGCCAAGGCCTCGGGCAAGGCGCCCGACATCATCGCCAAGATGGTGGAGGGGCGGTTGCGCAAGGAGTTCTACCAGCAGGTGGTGCTGCTGCAACAAATCTTCCTCGGCGCTGGCGGCGACGGCAAGCAGACCGTCGAGCAGGTGCTCAAGTCCGCGGAGAAGTCTGCGGGCGCCCCAATCAAGATCGCCAAGTTCGTGCGCTATGCGCTGGGAGAGGGCATCGACAAGAAGGATGGCGATTTCGCTGCCGAGGTGGCTGCCGCAGTCGGCAAGCGCTGACAGGCGATGTTCAACTGCGCCGCAGGAGTGGCGGCGTGTTGCCGGCGCGGGGTTTGCTTCGTCGGCTGCAGTCGGCATAAGCTCGACGCCAAGCACTGAAAGGCTGCGGCCATGAGCGCCTCATCGTCCGGCTTGCGCTACAAGCGGTTGCTCCTGAAGCTCTCCGGCGAGGCGCTGATGGGCAAGACCGGCTACGGCATCGACGTCGATGTCGTCATGCGCCTGTGCCGCGACATGAAGGAGGCGATCAACGCCGGCGTCGAGCTGGGCGTTGTGGTGGGCGGCGGCAATATCTTTCGCGGGCTTGCCGGTGCCGCCATGGGCATGGACAGGGCCACCGCCGACTACATGGGCATGCTGGCGACTGTCATGAACGCGCTGGCCCTGCACAACGGCCTGGAGAGGCTGGATGTGCAGGCGCGCGTGCTTTCCGCGATACCGATGCCGACGGTTTGCGAGTCCTTTGTCCGCTCGAAGGCCCTGCACCACCTGGAATGCAAGCGCATCGTCATATTTGCGGCCGGCACCGGCAACCCATTCTTCACGACGGACACCACGGCGGCCCTGCGCGCCGTCGAAATGGACTGTCAGGCGCTGGCCAAGGCCACCCAGGTGGACGGGGTATATTCGGACGATCCGAGGAAGAACCCCAAGGCCGAGCGCTACGATCGGCTGACCTACGGCCAAGTGCTGGCCAGGGACCTCAAGGTCATGGACGGGGCGGCCATTGCCCTTGCCCGCGATAACGCTCTTCCAGTAATTGTGTTTTCTATTGAAGAACCGGGTAATCTCTTGAAGGTCCTGCGGGGTGAAGCGCCGGCCACGGTGATTGAAGGCCGGCCGTAGGGCACGCAGGCGCGCGGCCGGGGAGCGGTTGTCGCAGTCCGTCCGCAAGGCCTCTTGAAGGGAGTGCCTGGCAAGGGCATCCGCAGCAAGGGAGAGACCCCATGGCCGCCGCCAAGTTCGAACTGATAGAGCTGGAACGCCGCATGCGCGGCGCCATCGATACACTGAAGAAGGAGTTCGGAGGCTTGCGTACCGGCCGCGCCAGCATCCACCTGCTCGATCCGGTGGTGGTCAGCGTCTATGGCGCGCGCATGCCGATCCATCAGGTGGCGACGGTGTCCACGCCCGATGCGCGCACCATCTCGGTGCAGGTCTGGGACAAGAGCCAGGTGAGCGCCGTCGAGAAGGCGATCCGCGAGGCCAACCTGGGGCTCAACCCCGTCACCGACGGCGCCCTGATCCGCCTGCCGATCCCCACCCTCAACGCAGAGCGGCGCCAGGAGCTCGTCAAGGTGGCGCACAAGTACACGGAGCACGCGCGCGTCGCCGTGCGCAACGTGCGCCGCGAGGGCATGGATCTGCTCAAGAAGCTCGAGAAGGACGGCCAGATGAGCGAGGACGAGCACCACAAGAATTCCGCCAAGGTGCAAGAGCTGACCGACAAGCTGATCAAGGAGATCGATCAGACCCTGGCGGGCAAGGAAACCGAGATCAAGCAAGTATGAACGGGATGGTGCGATTGCGCGCAGGGGGCCGGGCTGATCGGCGCCACCGACCGCTGAGCTGTTTGCCGTCGTGAGGGACGGGGCCATGAATGAGCACAACCCCCCTACGTCCTGGGGGCAGACGGCGCCAGTCCCGCGCCACGTTGCAATCATCATGGACGGCAACGGCCGCTGGGCGCAGAGCCGGGGGCTGCCCCGCTCGGCAGGCCATCGTATGGGGGTGGAGGCGGTGCGCCGCACGGTCAGGGCGGCGATCGAGATCGGGGTCCAGTATCTGACGCTCTTCAGCTTCTCCTCGGAAAACTGGGCGCGGCCGGCCAGCGAGATCGACGATTTGATGGGACTGATGAAGCGCTTCATTCGCCGCGATCTGACCGAGCTGCATCAGAACAATGTCCGCGTGCGCGTAATCGGCGAGCGCGAGGGGGTGGATGCGGAGGTGCTGGGCCTTATCGACGATGCGGTGGCGCTCACCGAGACCAATACGGCCCTCGACCTGGTGATCGCCTTCAATTACGGCTCGCGCGCAGAGATCGCCAGGGCAGCCAAGCGCCTCGCCGAGCGCGTTGTGGAAGGCACTATCAAGGCCGGCGACATAACGCCTGACATGCTGTCATCTGCCCTCGATACGCAAGGCGTGCCCGATCCCGACCTGCTGATCCGCACCAGCGGCGAGCTACGTTTGTCCAACTTCCTCTTGTGGCAATCGGCCTATACCGAGTTCGTGTTCATGGAGGCCTGCTGGCCCGATTTCGGGCGCGAGCTGCTGCAGCAGGCCATCGACGATTTCCGCCGTCGCGATCGCAGGTTCGGCGGGGTCGTCGGGCGGCCGGTTGGTTGAAGGCTGTGGCAAGGATCGCAGGTCGATGAGCGAGCAGGATGATCCGGGCCGAAACGGCGCCACGCCCAGCTGGACCGAGCGGCTGGGCAGCGACTTTCCCACGCGGCTGGTGGCCGGGCTGATCATGGGGGCTGTGGCCGCAGCCTTCACGCTGGCCGGCGAGACGCCCTTTGCCGTCCTCGTCGTGCTGGGCGCGCTGATCGTGGCCTGGGAGTGGGGGCGGCTCGTGCACGGCGCCGAGGGCGGCATCATCACCGCCGTCCTGGTCGCGACGGCGGCGTTGGCCGGCATCCTGGCTGCGCTCGGCTTGGTCGGACTCGGCCTGCTGGCGCTGCCGATCGGCGCTATCCTGGCGGGGCTGCTCAGTCTCGGCCGCAACAGCCTGTTTTCGGCATTGGGCGTGTTCTACGCAGGCCTCCCCGCGGTCGCGCTCATTTGGCTGCGCGCCGACCCGACGCTCGGTCTGCTGGCGGTGATCTTCCTCATCGCCATCGTCGTGACTGCCGACACGGCGGGCTTCCTCGCCGGGCGGCTCGCGGGCGGGGCCAGGCTCTGGCCGAGAGTGTCCCCCAACAAGACCTGGGCGGGCCTGCTGGGTGCGCTCGCGGCGAGCGCGATCGTGGGTGCACTGTTCTGGCTCAGCGTTCCCTATGCTTCGGCGGTGCGGCTCGCAGCCACTGGCGCCGTCCTGGCCGTGGTCGCCCAAGCGGGCGACCTTGCCGAGTCCGCGCTGAAACGCCGCTTCGGCGCCAAGGATTCAGGTACCATAATACCCGGCCACGGTGGACTTATGGACCGTGTGGACGGCCTGATAGCAGCTGCGGTTGCAGCCGGTGTCTGCGCCTTTGTGGTGAATTGGTATTTTCCGGCGCGGGCCCTGCTGTTGGGCTCCTGACGGCTCTGGAGGTCAGCAACCCGTGCCGAAGAGCGGGGCAAGGCGGTCGGAGGCGTCGCGCGAGACGCCGTCAAGCTCGGCCGCGGCGGGCACGAGGCTCGTCAGCGTGCTGGGCGCAACGGGGTCCGTCGGCAAGAACACCCTCGATCTCATCGGCCGCAGCCCCGGCCAGTTCTCCATCGTGGCGCTCACCGCCAACCGCAACGCGCGGGCGCTGGCCGATCTTGCCGTTCGCCATCGCGCTCAGCTCGCCGTCGTCGCCGACGAGAGCTGCTACGGCGAACTCAAGGATTGCCTGGCCGGCACCGGCATCGAGACTGCTGCCGGGCTCTCGGGTCTCATCGAGGCCGCGAGCCGCCGGGCGGACTGCGTGATGGCCGGGATCAGCGGTGCGGCCGGGCTGCAGCCCACCCTTGCCGCCGTGGCGCAGGGGCGGCGCGTGGCCCTCGCCAACAAGGAATGCCTGGTGTGCGCAGGTGAGATGTTCATGGAAGCCGTGCGCAGCTCTGGCACCGAGTTGGTGCCGGTCGATTCCGAGCATTCAGCCGTGTTCCAGGCGATCGCGGGCTCCGATCCGGCCGCCATCGAGCGCATCGTGCTGACGGCCTCCGGCGGCCCGTTCCGCACCTGGAGCTTGGAGCGCCTGGCGCGAGCTACTCCGCAGGAGGCGCTGCGACACCCGAATTGGTCCATGGGTCCCAAAATCAGCATCGACTCGGCGACCCTGATGAACAAGGGTCTGGAGCTGATCGAAGCCTACCATCTGTTCCCCGTCGAGCCGGCTCAGCTCGAGGTGGTGGTGCATCCGCAATCGATCGTGCACGCGCTCGTCGGCTACCGCGACGGCTCGATGCTGGCGCAACTCGCCAGTCCCGACATGCGCACGCCCATCGCCGCCGGCTTGGCCTGGCCCGCGCGCATGGCCGCCCCGACCAAGCGCATCGACCTCGTCGAGCTTGGCACGCTGAGCTTCGAGCGGCCCGACGAGGAGCGCTTCCAGGCGCTGCGCCTGGCCAGGCAGGCGATGCGTATGGGCGGGGTGGCGCCGGCGGTGCTCAACGCCGCCAACGAGGTGGCTGTGGAGGCGTTCTTGACCGGCCGGCTCAAGTTCCTTCATATCGCCCAACTTGTAGCCGAGACGCTCGAGGTGGCCGGGGCGCGCGGGTTGCTGGCGGGGCCAACCGACTTGGGCGCCGTGCTGTCCGCCGATGCCGCGGCACGCGAGTTGGCGCTGTTCTTGCTCAGAGATAGCGCCTGGGCCTGACCCGGAGCTTTCTAATCCTTAAGGTTGGGGGCTTGAGCGGCGTGTTAAGTAAGGCCAATTATTAGGGTGCCAGAGGAGGCAAAGCCGAAATGGACGTCCTGCCCACGTTTATCCTGAAGCCCCTGGCGGTCCTGTTCGTGCTGTCGGTCGTCATTTTCGTGCACGAGCTTGGACACTTCCTCGTGGCGCGCTGGTGCGGCGTCAGGGTCAAGACCTTCTCGCTCGGGTTCGGCAGGGAGATTTTCGGCTTTACCGACCGCTATCACACGCGCTGGCGCATCGCCTGGATCCCGCTCGGCGGCTATGTGAAGTTCGTGGACGATGAGAACAGCGCCAGTGTCCCATCGCGGGAGTCGCTGCAACGCATGTCGGCGGCCGAGCGCGAAGGCGCGTTCCAGACCAAGCCTTTGGCCGCGCGTGCCGCGATCGTGGCCGCGGGTCCGATCGCCAACTTCCTGCTGGCAATCCTGGTGTTTGCCCTCACCTTTACTTTTGTTGGGGTCAACGTTACCGCGCCGCGGGTAGACGAGCTGGTGGCCGACAGCGCCGCCGCCAAGGCTGGCTTCAAGAGCGGCGACGTCATCGTCGGCATCGACGGCCAAAGCATCGAATCCTTCGCCGACATGCAGCGCATCGTCAGCGCCAGCGCCGATCGCGAGCTGAGCTTCCAGATAGACCGCAACGGCAACAATATCGTCATCAAGGCGACCCCGGAACGTCGCGAAATCTCCGACCGCTTCGGCAATAAACTCAAGGTCGGGGTGATCGGCATCAAGCGCAACGCCACCCAGCAGGAGTGGCAATACAAGCAATACGGTCCCGTTGATGCGCTGGGGCTGGCTGTGAAGGAGAGCTACTTCATCGTCTCCAGGACACTCGGCTACCTCTACGACGTGGTCACCCGCCGGGAATCGGGCGACCAGCTTGGCGGGCCCCTGCGGATCGCCGACATCTCAGGACAGGTTGCCACCATGGGTTTCCTGGCCCTGATCAATCTGACCGCGGTTCTGTCGGTGAGCATCGGCTTGATCAACCTGTTCCCCATTCCGTTGCTCGACGGCGGTCACCTTATGTTCTACGCCATTGAGGCCGTGCGTGGCCGGCCCCTGAGCGAGCGGGCCCAGGAGGTGGGCTTCCGCATCGGGCTCGCCATCGTCCTGCTCCTGCTGGTCTTCACGACGTATCAGGATCGGGGCATCCCGCTTCGGTGGATAGGCATCGGCTGATCGCGGTCGGTCCGCGCATTCTGGACAGTCGCGCAGGGTTTCGATCCAACATGCGACAGCTTGCCGGGGGAGCTCGACCGGCGCGCGGAAATGCCTGGATTTACTGGTGTTGACGAGAATCGGATAACATTGTGGCAGCCTGAATTTTCGTACCGCGCGTGGGTTAATATTGCCACTTTCCAACCCAGTGGCTGAGCGGTTAAACAAGTTGTACCGCGGATGATGCTTCGGCCCGGTCGGACTGGAGACGAGGGGATTTTTGCTCAGCGACCGAAGCCTGAAGCTTCGCCGAAGCGCCCATCCGACGCCGGCGGGTAGGGTGCAACTGGGGGATCATCGGCGACCGAAAGGTTGACGGGACGAATGCCAAGAAATCGGGCGTGCAAGTCGGGGGACTGGCACTTCATCATCGCGGCGATGGTAGCCTTCTGCGCGCTGACCATCGTGGAGCCGGTGGTGTATTCTGCGCGTCCCGCTGAAGCTCAGGCTGGCGTCATCCGAGAGATCCGCGTGGTCGGTAACCGGCGCGTCGAGCCGGAGACGGTGCGCACGTATCTCAGGTTCAACGTTGGCGACGCATACGATCCCGCCAAGGTCGATCGGTCGATTCAGTCGCTGTTCGCAACGGGCCTGTTCGCCGATGTGCGCATCGACCGGGAAGGCAGCGCCGTGGTGATCACGGTGGTCGAGAACCCCGTCGTCAACCAGGTCGCCTTCGAGGGCAATCGGGAAGTCGAAAAGACGACGCTGGCCAACGAGGTGCAGCTCAAGCCGCGCTCGGTGTTCACGCGCGCCAAGGCGCAGGCGGACGTGCAGCGCATTCTCGACATCTATCGCCGCCAGGGCCGCTTTGCGGCCTCGGTCGAACCCAAGATCATCGAGCTCGACAACAATCGCGTCAACGTTGTCTTCGAGATCACCGAGGGCGGGGCGACTAAGGTCCAGGCCATCAACTTCATTGGCAACAAGGCGTTCTCCGACTCCCAGCTCCGCGATATCATCACCACGACGCAGTCGGGGTTGTTCGACTTCATCAAAGGCACCAACATCTACGACCCCGATCGGTTGGCGCTCGATCGGGAGCTGCTGCGTCAGTACTACCTGAAGAACGGCTACGCGGACGTGCGCATCGTGTCGGCCGGCGCCGAGCTTGCCCGCGACGGATCGGGCTTCAACATCACCTACGTCGTCGACGAGGGGGAGCTTTACACCTTCGGCAAGATCGACGTGGAGTCTGCGCTTGCCGGCGTCGATCCGCAGGCCTTGCGCAACGAGCTGCTGACCAAGCCCGGTACGACCTTCGACCAGTCTGCCATGGACCGCACGATCGAGCGCGTGACGCTGGTCGTCTCCGAACAGGGCTTCGCGTTTGCGCGCGTGCGCCCGCGCGCCGGCCGCGAGCCCGGCACTCGGCAGATCAACGTCACCTATGTCATCGATCAGGGCCCGCGCATCTACATCGAGCGCATCAACATCATCGGCAATCTGCGCACGCACGACCACGTGATCCGTCGCGAATTCCGGCTGTCGGAAGGTGACGCCTACAATCCGCTGTTGGTCGACAAAGCCAAGAAGCGGCTGCAAAACCTCGGCTTCTTCAAGACAGTGGAGATCAAGCGGCGGCCCGGCTCGGCGGAGGATCGCGTCGTGCTCGACGTGGAGCTGGTGGAGCAGTCGACCGGCGAGCTGTCCTTCGGTGCAGGATACTCGACAAGCGAGGGTGTGATAGGCGACGTCAGCATCACCGAGCGCAACCTGCTCGGCAAAGGTCAGTTCCTGCGTTTGCGGCTGGCGGGCTCCGCCGAGCGCCTGCAAGTGGATTTGAGCTTTACCGAGCCGAGGTTCCTGGATCGCAACATGGCGGCCGGCTTCGACGTGTTCCACAAGGACGTGAACATGTCGCAGGTGTCCGCGTTCCGCAGCATGACCACGGGTGGGTCGCTGCGCCTGGGGTTCCCTTTGTCGGAGAACTTGTGGCTGACCAACAGCTACACGCTCTCGCGCGGCGAGATCTACGATGTGGATCAGATCAACGCCTCGCGGGCCATCAAGGAAGCTGAGGGTGTGGCGTGGACTTCGGCCTTGGGTACCAGCCTGGCTTACGATGCGCGCAATCACCCCAAGACGCCAACCGCCGGGTACTTCTTCCAGATTGGCAGCGATGTTGCGGGACTTGGTGGCGACGTCAACTACGTTCGGGTGGCGGGCGAGGCGCGCTACTACTATCCGATCACCGAAAAGATCACGTTCGTCGGGCGGGCCATTGGCGGGCACATCATGGGCTGGGGCGGCGACGACGTGCGCCTGATCGACCTCTTCTACAAGGGCGGCGAGACGGTGCGCGGCTTCAACCGTGGTGGTTTCGGCCCGCGCGACCTCAACACCAATGACGCGCTCGGCGGCTCGACGTTCTGGGCAACCACGGCCGAGGTGCGCTTTCCACTGCCCTTCATCCCAGAGGATCTGGGCCTGGGCGGCGCCTTCTTCGTGGATGCCGGCTCGCTGTTCGGGGCCGGCGCACTGGCAAAGGACCTGAACCAGGGCTGCATTCCAGGCACGGGCAACCAGACGGTCTGCCTGGCCGACAACTCCTCGATCCGTGCCTCTGCCGGCGGCAGCATCCTCTGGAACTCACCGCTTGGGCCGCTGCGGCTCGATATCGCCAAGGCATTCCTCAAGAAGGGCTTCGACCAGGAGCAGCTGATCCGCTTCGGCGCGTCCACCAAGTTCTAGGCGGGTGTCAGGACACTTAGCGGGCACAATGCTAGGTTCAGGGCTGCCGGGCTTCAGGCCCGGCGGCCCTTGCGCTGTCTGAGGTGTGTCAATGCACCATCCCGGGTTTTTCGAGCGGGCAGCCCCCATCGCTCTGCAGGAGCTGGCGCGGACGCTCGACGCCAAGCTCGTGCGCGCAGTCGAGAAGGACGCTCCCATTCGCGACGTTAAGCCACTGCAGGAGGCAGGTCCGGGCGAGTTGTCGTTCTTCGACAACCGCAAATACCTTCCTCAGCTGCTGGCTACCAAGGCGTCGGCCTGTCTGGTCGCCCCCGATTTTGCCGGCCGGGTGCCCGCCGGCACCGCTGTGCTGGTCACCGACACGCCCTACCGGGCGTTCGCACGGGCGCTGCAACGCTTCTACCCCGACGCGCTCAGGCCCAAGGCCGCCATGGCGGCGAGCGGCGATCCCCCAATCCACCCCACCGCCAGGCTCGAGGAGGATGTGCGGATCGAGCCCACCGCCGTCATCGGCCGGGAGGCGCAGATCGGGCGGGGCACGGTGGTGGCGGCGGGTGCCGTCGTCGGCTACCGGGTGATGATCGGCCGCGGCTGCTACATCGGTCCCGGCGTCAGCGTTACCCACGCCCTGGTCGGCGACCGCGTGATCTTGCACGCGGGCGTCAGGATCGGCCAGGACGGCTTCGGCTTCGCGATGGGCGCCCAGGGCCACCTCAAGGTACCCCAGGTGGGTAGGGTGATAATCCAGGACGACGTGGAGATCGGTGCCAATAGCTGTGTGGATCGAGGTGCTCTAAAGGATACCGTCATCGGCGAGGGCACCAAAATTGATAATCTCGTCCAAATCGGGCACAACGTCGTGATCGGAAGGCATTGCGTCATCGTCGGGCAAACCGGCATTTCGGGCTCTACGGAGCTTGGAGACTTCGTGGTGATGGGCGGGCAGTCGGGTGCGGTCGGGCACATCAAGATCGGAACCGGCGCGCAGATCGCTGGCGGCTCGCATCCCAAGAACGACGTTCCGGCCGGTGCGCGCATGGGGGGGACGCCCGCTGTGCCGATGATCGAGTACGGCCGGCAAGTGGCGGCGATCAAGCGGTTGGGCCGGAGGAGTGGGCGGTCGGGTGGTGAATAGCACAAGGCTGGGCCCCAGCAGGGGCGCCGATGCGACAGGGCATGGAGCACGCTTGAGAATGACCGACTCCGGTTCAGCGGGACAGGAGCTCGCGACTGCAGACACGCGGCGCGTACTGGAGCTGCTTCCGCATCGCTATCCCTTTCTGATGGTCGATCGGATCATCGACATGAACCGCGACGAAAGCGCAGTCGGCATCAAGGCCGTCTCGGTCAACGAGCCCTTCTTCCAGGGACATTTCCCGGGCTTTCCCGTGATGCCTGGCGTGCTCATCATCGAAGGCCTGGCGCAGACCGCCGGCGCGCTGTGCGTGCATCACCTCGGCGCCAGCTACAAGCCGCAGCTCGTCTATTTCATGGGGATAGACCGCGCCAAGTTCCGCAAGCCGGTGCTTCCAGGCGACCTGCTGCACTACCATGTGAGGAAGATTCGCAGCCGCGGACGCGCCTGGCGCTTCTACGGCGAGGCAAAGGTCAACGGGCAGGTCGTGGCCGAGGCCGAAGTCAGCGCCATGATCCTGGATCAGGAAGATGTCACAGCCTAGGGTGCACCCGACGGCCGTCATCGAGGATGGTGCTGCACTGGGTGACGACGTGCGGATCGGGCCGTACTGCCACGTCGGCAGCGCGGTGACGCTGGCGGACGGCGTCGAGCTCAAGAGCCATGTGGTGGTTGCCGGCCGCACGACGATCGGGCCGCGCACGCGCATCTTTCCCTTCGCCTCGATCGGGCATCAGCCGCAGGATCTGAAATACAAGGGCGAGCCCTCGACGCTGGCGGTCGGCAGCGACTGCATCATCCGCGAAGGCGTCACCATGAACCCGGGCACCGAGGGCGGCGGCATGCAGACGGTGGTTGGCGACCGCTGCGCGTTCCTCGCCAACTCGCACGTCGGGCACGATTGCCGGGTCGGCAACAATGTCATCCTCTCCAACAATGTGATGCTCGCGGGCCACGTGACGGTCGGCGACTTCGCCGGCCTGATGGGCGGCGCCGCCGTCATCCAGTTCGCGCGCGTGGGGCCGCATGCCTTCGTCGGCGGCATGTCGGGCCTCGAGAACGACCTCATCCCCTACGGCATGGCGCTCGGCAACCGTGCGCATCTGTCGGGCCTCAACATCGTCGGACTGCAGCGGCGGGGGTTCTCGCGCGACCAGATCCACAGCCTGCGCCGCGCCTACCGCCTGCTGTTCGCCGACGAGGGGACGCTGGCCGAGCGCACCGACGATGTGGAGAAGGAGTTTCAAGACAACCCCATCGTCAAAGAGATCGTTGCGTTCATCCGTGCCGGCAGCAAGCGCGGGCTGTGCGTGCCCCACATCGACGCCTGAGCTGACGGCGCACCGGCGGTGCTCGCCCTGACCGGATCGACGCGACCCATGGATCGGATCGGTATCCTTGCCGGCGGCGGACGTCTGCCGGTCCTGATCGCCGAGAGCGTGGTTGCGCGCGGGGGCAGCGTGCACATCGTCGGCATCGAGGGCGAGGCAGATGAGGACGTTGCGCGCTTTCCCCACACCTTCGTGAACTGGGGCCAGATCGACCGCATGGTGGCGACGCTGAAGAGCCAGGGCGGCGGCGAGATGGTGATAGCGGGCAGTGTGCGCCGCCCCGACCTTTGGAAGCTGCGTCCCGACGCGGGACTGTTCAAGAGCCTTCCGCAGCTGGTCGGCCTGCTGGTCGGGGGCGACAACTCCGTCCTGTCGCGGGTCGTGCGCTTCTTCGAGGGCAAGGGCTTCGTCGTGCGTGGCGCGCACCAGGTGGCGCCGGGCCTCGTGGCCGGGGCCGGGCGCATGGGCGCTCATGGCCTTTCCGGTGCGGACCGTGCGGATGCGGAGATCGGCTTTGCCGTGCGCGCGGCGCTGGGTCCGCTCGACGCCGGCCAGGCGGTGGCGGTGGCCGAGGGTCGCGTGGTCGCGATCGAGGGTGCAGAAGGCACCGACGCCATGCTCCAGCGCACCGGCGCCCAGCGCCAGGGCACAGCCGCGCGTGGGCCTGCGGGCGTGCTCAGCAAGGGGCCGAAGCCCGGCCAGGAGCTGCGCGTCGACATGCCGGCGATCGGGCCGCGCACCGTCGAGCTCGCCGCGGCCGCCGGGCTCGCCGGGGTCGCCGTCGAGGCGGGCTCGGTGCTGGTGCTTGGGCGCGAGGAAGCCGTGCGGGCTGCCGACGCGCGGGGGCTTGCGCTCGAAGGCCTGCCCAGGCCGACCGAGGCGGCGGCCGGTCCGGCGGGCATCGAGCAGCGCGGCGGCCGTGTGCTCGGGCGGCATCGTCCGACCCAGCGCGACAAGGCGGACATCGAGAAGGGCCTCGCCGCCCTGGAGCGGCTTGCAGTTTTCCGCACCGGCTCGGCAGTAGTGGTTGCGCGCGCCTACATTCTAGCCATCGCCGCCAGCGAGACGGCTCCCGCCATGCTCGGCCGCGTGCGGGCGCTCAGACAATGGGGCAGGCGTTCCAAGCGTCGGCTCGGCGTGCTGGTTTGCCGTGCGGACGAAGCGGAGATCGCCGCCGCATTCGCACAGATTTGCGAGGAGGCCGCAGCGCAAGGCTTGGCCGGCATTGCAGTCGCCGGCCCGACGGACGCGCTCGCCCCCTACGAGGACGCGACAACGATCGCGGACGGGCAGGGCCTGTTCCTGGTAACGTTGGCGTCGTCATGAGAGGGAGAGGTCGCGCGGTGGGCGACGTTGCGCCGACGGACGCCGCCGAAGCGATCGTGCGGGAAACACGCATCTCCGGCCACGCTCACGACGTCAGCGTGTTCATGGTGGCCGGCGAGCACTCCGGCGACGCGCTGGGCGCCAAGCTGATGGCGGCGCTGAACCAGTTGAGGCGCGGCCGCATTCGCTATCTGGGGGTGGGCGGCCCCGGCATGGAGCGGCAGGGCCTCGTCTCGCAGTTCCCGCTCGACGACGTGGCGGTGATGGGGCCGGCAGCGATCGCCGCCCGTTTGCCGCTGATCTTGAGCCGCATGCGCAGCACGGCCAAGGCCGCAATGGTGGCGGAGCCCAGCGTCGTGGTGATCATCGATAGCCCGGAGTTCACGCATCCGATCGCCAGGGGCATCCGCCGCCGCCGCCCGAGCATTCCTATCGTCGACTACGTATCGCCGACGGTATGGGCGTGGCGGCCGGGCCGCGCCCGCAAGATGCGCGATTACGTGGACCACGTCCTCGCACTGTGGCCGTTCGAGCCAGACGCGCACGAGCGCCTCGGCGGTCCGCCTTGCAGTTTCGTCGGCCACCCGCTGATCGAGCGCCACCCGTGGATTGCGGCCCTCGACCCCAAACCGCTGGCGCAGCGTCTGGGGCTCACGGGCGACAAGCCGGTGCTTGTCGTGCTGCCGGGCAGCCGCACCTCGGAGGTGTCGCACCTGATGCCGCCGTTCGGCGATGCCGTCGCGCGGCTGGCTGAGCGCGGGCGCGACTTCGACATCATCATCCCGGTGGTGCCGAACCTGCGCCCCCTGCTCGATCGGCGGCTGCGCGGCTGGCCGAAGCAGCCGCATCTGGTCGAGGACGAGGAGGACAAGTTCCGCGCCTTCAAGCTTGCTACCGTGGCGCTCGCCGCCTCGGGCACTGTGACCTTGGAGCTGGCCCTTGCCGGCACGCCGACGGTGGTGGCCTACAAGGTGGATGCCGTGATCGCCCCGCTGTTGCGGCGGTTGATCAAAGCGCCCTCCGTCGTGCTGCCCAACCTGGTGTTGGGCCAGAAGGTGTTCCCCGAGTTCCACCAGGAGGACTGCACCGGGGGAAAGCTCGCCAACGCGCTGGCGCCGCTGCTCGATGATGGCCCCGAGCGGGCGCGGCAGCTCGCCGCGCTCGCCAGGATACCAGCTGCCCTGCGGGTGCCGGGCTTCGCGCCGAGCGAGGCAGCCGCGCGCATCGTCCTCGACTATGCCGACAACGGCCGCGGCTGGCCGCGGCGCCACGATGCGCTGCACGCGTGACGTTCGTGCGTAGGAGTGATGCCGGGCGGCCGTATGGTGATCGGGAGCCCGAGGCTCCCGCCGAGACAGTCCGGCATCCAGTGGCTGTTCAGCGCCTTCTTCTCGTCAGGGTGCGGTTCGTCAAGATTTCGGCAAGCGCCTTGGTGTTGGGGGAGCATGCGCCTCTGCGCCAAATCAACACGGTCGGAATACGGTCCTGTCCTCGCGGAAGCGAGTGAACGCTGAGGCGCTTGCTCTCGGGAAACGTGTCGAGCACGCTTCTCGGCAGCAGGGCCGCACCCATGCCGGCGACGACGCAGCCAAGCATCGCGTGATACGAACCCAGCTCTACGACGCGCTCCGGCATCTGGCCACGCTTCTCGTACCAGGCCTCCAGGCGCCGGCGATGGGGGCAGCCGTGCTCAAACACAATGATCGTCTTCGGCAAGTCGCCGTTGGTTGTGATCGGTGGATGATCGGCGCTGGCGACGATCACCGGTTCTTCGTCGAATGCCGCGACCTTCTCGAAGGGCGCATCGGCGATGGGCTCCGCGACCAGCGCTGCATCGAGCTCGCCCGCCAGGATTGCACTAGCCAGCTGGGTCGGATTGCCGGTTCGCAGCTCGAGGACGACGTCGGGATAGCGCCGGTTGTACTCCGTGAGAGGGGCCGGCAGCCGCACGGCGGCGGTGCTCTCCATCGCGCCAAGGCGGAAGGTTCCGCGCGGGCGGGAATCCTGCACGGCGCCGCGTGCTTCCTCCGCCAGCGCCAGCAGCCGTTCGGCGTAGTCGAGTAGGATTTTGCCGGCCGGCGCCAAGTGCAGACGCTTGCCCTCACGCACGAAGAGCTGAACGTTGAGCTCGCTTTCGAGCTGGCGCACGCGGGTGGTGACGTTGGACTGCACACGATGCAACTGTTCCGCGGCGCGGCTGACGCCGCCGTGGCGCACAACCGCGGCGAAGATCCTCAGATCGGAAAGATCCATACATCTCTCCCAGAGAACGAAATCATCTCAATTATTCAGTTTTCTGTTGGGCTGGCAACGATTAGAGGTTCTTGATCATTGGTTGCCGACAGCAGGAGAACATCATGTCGAAAGGCTACTGGATCGTTCGCGTCTCGGTGAGGGAGGCCGAGCGGTACCCCGCGTATTTGGCGGCCGCGCGGCCCGCCTTTGACAAATTCGGCGCGCGGTTCCTGGTCCGCGGCGGCCGCTTCGATGCGATGGAGGGTACCTCCCGCGAGCGCAATGTGGTCGTCGAGTTCACGGACTACGCCACCGCCATCGCGTGCTATCGCAGCCCCGAGTATCAAAAGGCGAAAGCCATTCGCAATGCCAATGCAGATGCAGACTTCATCGTAGTCGAGGGTGCTATGGGCTGATCCCCCAAAGCGACGGGATGCCCTGAACGCACGCGGTCGCTTTGCGTCGGTGGCAATTGGCACGGCTTGCCAGCCGTGGGACCACCATCGAGTGGTCCGCTTCTTAGGGCAGATCGTGTCTTGGCCACCCGTCGGGAACGCAGCTGGTCCGCCAGTGAGTAGCCGACCCTAGCGGCGCTGCTCGGTTGGGACGAACGGCCGCTCGGTGGGGCCGATGTAGAGCTGGCGGGGACGGCCGATCTTCTGCTCCGGGTCCTCGATCATCTCCTTCCACTGGGCGATCCAGCCGACCGTGCGCGCCACCGCGAACAGCACGGTGAACATGGACACGGGGAAGCCCATCGCGCGCAGCGTAATGCCCGAATAGAAGTCGATGTTGGGATAGAGCTTCTTCTCGATGAAATAATCGTCCTGCAGAGCGATACGCTCGAGCTCCATCGCCACCTTGAGGATCTGCTGATCCTTGACGCCCAGCGAATCCAGCACCTCGTGGCAGGTCTGCGCCATCACCTTGGCCCGCGGGTCGTAATTCTTGTAGACGCGATGGCCGAAGCCCATCAGGCGGAACTCGGAGTTCTTGTCCTTGGCCTTCTTGACGTACTCCGGCACGCGGTCGACGGTGCCGATCTCCTCCAGCATCTTGAGCGCGGCCTCGTTGGCGCCGCCGTGCGCCGGGCCCCACAGGCACGCGATGCCGGCGGCGATGCAGGCGAACGGGTTGGCGCCGGAGGAGCCGGCCAGCCGCACGGTGGAGGTCGACGCGTTCTGCTCGTGGTCGGCATGCAGGATCAGGATGCGGTCGAGCGCGCGCGACACGATCGGGTTCACCACGTAGGGCTCGCACGGCACCGCGAAGCACATCTGCAGGAAGTTCGACGTGTAGTCGAGGTCGTTGCGCGGATAGATGAAGGGCTGGCCGATCGAATACTTGTAGGCCATGGCCGCGAGCGTCGGCATTTTCGCCACCAGGCGGTGGCTGGCGATGACGCGCTGCTGGGGATCGTTGATGTCGGTGGAGTCGTGATAGAAGGCAGAGAGCGCGCCGACCGAGCCGCACATGATGGCCATGGGATGCGCATCGCGCCGGAAGCCGGTGAAGAAGCGCGTCATCTGCTCGTGCACCATGGTGTGGCGCGTGACGGTGTTACGGAAGGTTTCGAACGCGGCCTTGGTCGGCAGCTCGCCGTTGAGCAGCAGGTGGCACACCTCGACGAAATTGGAGTTCTGCGCCAGCTGCTCGATGGGGTAGCCGCGGTAGAGCAGCACGCCCTTGTCGCCGTCGATGTAGGTGATGTTTGAGGAGCAATTGGCGGTGGAGGTGAAGCCCGGATCGTAGGTGAAGCAGCCGGTGTCGCGGTAGAGCCGGCCCACATCGATCACGTCGGGTCCGATGGACCCCGATCGCACCGGCAGATGCGACTGCTGGTTGTTGCCCAGTGTAAGGGTTGCGCTTCTGCCGGCATCCGCAGCGTCTTTGGGATTC
Source organism: uncultured Alphaproteobacteria bacterium (assembly GCA_963832445.1). Taxonomy (GTDB): domain Bacteria; phylum Pseudomonadota; class Alphaproteobacteria; order Rhizobiales; family Hyphomicrobiaceae; genus AWTP1-13. The sequence goes on along the minus strand of CAWHUM010000006.1, from coordinate 33,179 downwards.
ATCGGGCTCATCCTTCAATGGCAGCCCCTGATCCGCGGACGGCCGCAGTGCGCAAAGGGCGCAATCTGCCGGCCGAAGGGGCTAGGCGGCACTCCTGCCTATAGTACATTTTGCACTGCGACAAGATATGCCAAGGGCGAAGACACCCTTGCATTGTGGGCGTTTGCCAGCCTGCAACCGAGGCCCTAGCGCGCCTGTTCACGGATGCGCGCCAGGGCCTCCTCGCGGCCCAGCGCGGCCATCACGTCGAACACAGGCGGGGATACCGCTTTGCCGGTCAGTGCTGCGCGCAGCGGCTGGGCCACCTTGCCGAGTTTTTGGCCGGCAGTCACCGCAAACGCCCGCACCGCCGCCTCCAGGGCCGCTACCTGCCAATCCGCCACTGATTCGAGCGCGGGTAGCAGCTGCGCGAGCAGCGTGCGGGACTGCGCGTCGAGCGCCTGCGCCGCCTTTTCCTCCAGCGCCAACGGCCGTTTTGCCACGAGAAAACCAGCGCCGTCGACCAGCTCCTTGAGCGTCTTGGCCCGCGTCTTGAGCGTGGGCAGGGCGGCCGCGAGCTTGTCCCAACCGACTTGTTCGATCTGCGCCGCGATCTCATGGCCCCCCTCGGCCTCGGGCAGGAAGGCGCGGATGCGCTGCATCAGCTCGGCGTCGCTTGCCTCGCGGATGTAGTGGCCGTTGACGTCGTTGAGCTTGGCGAAATCGAGCCGGGCCGGCGCCTTGTTGATGTCGTCGACGTCGAACCACGCGATCATCTGCCCGGTGGAGAAGATCTCGTCGTCGCCGTGACTCCAGCCCAGCCGCACGAGGTAGTTGCGCAAGCCTGCGGGCAGGTAGCCCATGGCGCGATAGGCCTCGATGCCGAGCGCGCCGTGGCGCTTCGACAGCTTGGCTCCGTCCTGCCCATGGATCAGCGGCACGTGCGCGAATACTGGCTCTGCCCAGCCCATGGCGCGATAGATCTGCACCTGGCGGGCGGCATTGGTGAGATGATCCACGCCACGGATGACGTGCGTCACCCCCATGTCGTGGTCGTCGACCACGACGGCGTGATTGTAGGTCGGCGTGCCGTCGCTTCTGAGGATCACCATGTCGTCGAGCTGGGTGTTGGGCACCACGACGCGGTCCTGCACCCGGTCCTCGATCACGGTCTCGCCCTCGCGCGGCGCCTTCAGGCGCAGGACGGGCGCGACCCCGGCCGGCGCATCTTTCGGATCGCGGTCGCGCCAGGGGCTCTGGATCGTTTGCGGGCCGCGCGGGGCGCGCTTCTCCTCTTTCGCCAAAGCGCGCTCATCCGCGATGGCCGTGTGCATGCCCTCGAGCTCGGCCGGTGTCAGATAGCAGCGGTAGGCGTTGCCGTTGGCCAGCAGCTCCTGCGCGACCTCGGCGTGGCGCTTGGCGCGCGCGAACTGGTAGAGCGGCTCCCCGTCCCAATCGAGCTCCAGCCACTTGAGCCCGTCGAGGATCGCCTGCACGGCGGCGTCCGTGGAGCGCTCACGGTCGGTGTCCTCGATGCGCAGCAGGAACCTGCCGCCGGTGTGGCGGGCATAGAGCCAGTTGAACAGCGCCGTGCGCGCCCCGCCGATGTGCAGATAGCCGGTGGGCGAGGGTGCAAAGCGCGTGACGACGGGCTTGGTCATTGGCGATAGAGTTCCGGTGCTGCTTCCAGCGCGGCCCCCTCTACCACATTGCATAGGGGCCTGACAGAGTTACCGCCCCGCGCTTGAACCACACTCCAAGCGCATTGCTTGCATTATCTTAATGTGATAACTATATGGTCAAGTACCGGCGTGATCCGACCTTCGATGTGTTGCTCGATCTCGACGGGCAGGTGTTCGTCGTAGACCCAGACGGCAACCACTGGGTCAGGTTCAAGGTAACGCGCGTGCCGGCGACGGCGGAGAAGCCGCACGGGCTCGACTATTCGCTGACGCTGCACGGCCCGAAGGGCGAACGGCTGGTCGGTTTTGACAACGCCCATCCGGTGGGCAAGCGCAAGCGGGGTGAACCGCAAGACCATGAGCACCGGTTGCGAAGAGTTAGGCATTACGACTACCGCGATGCGGCGACCTTGCTCGCCGATTTCTGGACCGCCGTTGATGCGGTGCTGCGCGAGAGAAGGGTGATCAGGTGACGACGCTCAAGGTCGGCATCGCCAGCTACGAAGAAATGAAAGCGCGCACGATGGCGATTGCGCGCGGGGAACGTCGCGTGGCGCCGAGCGAGCCCAAGGTCTGGTTCACCTCCACCGAGTCGTTTGCCAAAGTGCTGTCGGCCGGCAATCGCAAGCTGCTGCGGGTCATCGCCGAGAAGACGCCGGAATCACTGGACGAGTTGGCCGAACTCACTGGCCGGGCCAAGTCGAACCTATCCCGCACGCTCAAGACCATGGAAGGCTATGGACTGGTCCGTCTCGAGCGGGGGGAACGGGGGCGGATTGCGCCAAAGGTGACTTACGATCGCGTCGAGCTGGACCTGCCGCTGATGGGGTAGGACCCCGTTGGGCATGCAAGGACTTGATTTTTGCCATTGCTGCGGCCAAGGCTGGCTGCCAGCGGTCCCGTAGCTCAACTGGATAGAGTGCCGCGCTTCGAACGCGGAGGTTGCGGGTTCAAGCCCTGCCGGGACCGCCAACTGCCCTTCTGCAACTGGAAACTTGTTCGGCATGTCGCGCAGCACGTGGAAGGAAGTGTGCAAGTTCCTGTCTGGCGCCTTTTTCGTCAGCACTGGGGTTCTGTTCTACCTCTACACCACAGGGGTGTCGGTGCCGCTGATCGGCACCAGCTTCATCCACACGCCCGAGATCAGCGGTCTGCGATCCATCGCCAACTGTGCGCTGTTTCTGGTTACCTTCTATTTCGGGTACGTCCGCAAGTAGCTGGCCGTTACCTAGCTGAACGGCTTGGCTCCGGCCCCGCAATTTGCTAGGGCCCCAGCGTTATCCCAGCACGCCGCGGCGGCGGCAGAGGGCAAGAACATGACGGCAATCGAAAAGGCGGTACGCGAAGCGGGCCAGGACTTCATCCGCGACATCGTCCAGGCCGACCTCGACGCGGGCAGGCACAAGACGGTCGTCACCCGCTTTCCGCCCGAGCCCAACGGCTACCTGCACATCGGCCACGCCAAGTCGATCTGCCTCAACTTCGGCATCGCCGAGGAGTTCGGCGGCCGCTGCCACCTGCGCTTCGACGACACCAATCCCACCAAGGAGGAGCAGGAGTACATCGACGCCATCGAGCGCGACGTGCGCTGGCTGGGCTTCGACTGGGGCAAGCACCTCTATCACGCATCCGACTATTTCGAGCAGCTCTACGCCTGGGCCGAGCACCTGATCAAAGCCGGCAAGGCCTACGTCGACGATCAGAGCCAGGAGGAGATGCGCGTCAACCGCGGCACGCTCACCGAGCCCGGCAAGAACAGCCCGTTCCGCGACCGCATCGTGGAGGAGAACCTCGACCTCTTCCGCCGCATGCGGGCGGGCGAGTTCCCGAACGGCGCCCGCGTGCTGCGCGCCAAGATCGATATGGCCTCCGGCAACATCAACCTGCGCGATCCTGCGCTCTACCGCATCCTGCACGCCACGCATCCGCGCACCGGCAACGCGTGGAAGATCTATCCGAGCTACGACTATGCGCACGGCCAGTCGGATGCCATCGAGCACATCACGCATTCCATCTGCACGCTGGAGTTCGAGGACCACCGGCCGCTGTACGATTGGTTCATCGAGAACCTGCCGGTGCCCTCGCGGCCGCGGCAGTACGAGTTCGCGCGGCTCAACCTCACCTACACCGTGCTCTCCAAGCGCGTGCTGACCGAGCTGGTGCGCGGCGGGCACGTCTCGGGCTGGGACGACCCCAGGATGCCGACGCTGGCCGGGCTGCGCCGCCGCGGGGTGCCGCCGGCCGCGCTGCGCGACTTCGTCAAGCGCGTCGGCGTCGCCAAGGCCAACAGCGTGGTCGACATGGGGCTGTTCGAGTTCTCGGTGCGCGAGATCCTGAACAAGAGCGCACCGCGGCGCATGGCCGTGCTGCGGCCCTTGAAGGTGGTGATCGAGAACTGGCCCGAGGGCAAGATCGAGGAGCTGGACGCCGCCAACCACCCCGACGATCCTGGCGCGGGCATGCGCAAGGTGCGCTTTTCGGCCGCGAGATCTACGTCGAGCGCGACGACTTCATGGAGAATCCGCCCAAGAAGTTCTTCCGCCTCTCGCCCGGCAAGGAGGTGCGGCTGCGCTACGCCTATTTCATCACCTGCCGCGAGGTGGTGAAGAACGACAAGGGCGAGGTGGTCGAGCTCAAATGCACCTACGATCCTGCCACGCGCGGCGGCAACGCGCCCGACGGGCGCAAGGTACAGGCGACCATGCATTGGGTATCGGCGGCGGATTCGGTGCCGGCCGAGGTGCGCCTCTACAACCAGCTGTTCGCCAGGCCCGATCCCGATGCCGGCAACTTCGCCGCCGACCTCAACCCGAACTCTCTCGAGGTGCTGGCGAACGCGCGGGTGGAGCCGGCGCTGGCGGGCGACAATGCGGCCGAGGCAGTGCAGTTCGAGCGCCAGGGCTACTTCTGCCGCGACCAGGATTCCAAGCCGGGGCGGCTGGTGTTCAACCGCACGGTGGGCCTGCGCGATACGTGGGCGAAGGTGGCGGGAAGCGGCCCCAAGGCGTAGGGCGCAATAAGGCGGTAGCCGTATTGCGCCGTAGTTCCGGTGAAACGGCGCAATACGCTTCGCTATTGCGCCCTACGTATTCCGTGTGCTGGGGTCGGCCAATTGCTTTGAGTATGGGTGGGTGCCGTGGCGCAGGTTGGAGGAGCAGCGTCGCAGGCGGCTGGCGCCCGGCTCGCTCCGGCTTCTCCATTGCCGGTTGTCGCAGCCATCGCCCGCCAGCTCGAGGCCGAGCACGACCGCTGGTTCCTGTGGCTGCCAGTGTTGTTCGGCCTGGGGGTGGCGCTCTACTTCCTTCTGCCTGCGGAGCCTTCCGTCATCGTTGCCGTGCTGCCGGCGGTGGCGGCACTGGCCCTCCATCTCGCTCTATCCCGCACTGGGCTCGCAAGCGTGCTGTCGGCGGCACTCCTGACCACGGCCCTCGGAACGGCTGCCGCCAAGCTGCGCACCGAGTTCGTGCGCGCGCCGGTGCTGCAGGCCGAGACCGGGCCGGTCGACGTCTACGGCCATGTCGAGCTGGTCGAGCCGCGCGCCGGCAAGGGCCAGCGCCTCACCCTCCGCGTCGCTGCAATGGAGAAGCACGAGGCGCACGCCTGGCCGGCGCGGGTGCGCATTCGCACACCGGAGGAGACCAGCGGGCTGAAGCCCGGCGATGCCGTGCGTGTCAAGGCGAGGCTCAGCCCGCCGCCCGGCCCGGCGCTGCCGGGCGACTACGATTTCGCGCGCGCCGCATGGTTTCAGGGGCTGGGTGCCGTGGGATTCGCGGTGGCCGCGGCCGAGGTCGCGACCAATTTGAGCGAGTCGCCACTGGCGCTGCGCTCGAGCGCCGTTGTCGCCCGCGTGCGCCAGGCCATCGGCCAGCGCGTTCTGCAAGCCCTGCCGGGCGAGACGGGCGCCATCGCCAATGCGCTCATCACCGGCGAGCGCGGCGGCATTTCGGAGACGACCAACCAGGCCTTCCGCGACTTAGGCCTCTTCCATATCCTCTCCATCTCCGGCCTGCACATGGTGATCATGGCGGGCGCCGTGTTCCTTTCGATCCGGCTGGTGCTGGCCGCAATCCCCGTGATCGCGCTCACTACCCCACCAAGAAGTGGGCGGCGGCCGGCGCGATGGCGGGCGCGCTGGGATACCTGCTGATCTCGGGCGCCGCCTTCGCCACGGTGCGCTCCTACATCATGATCTCGATCATGTTCATCGCCGTGCTGCTCGACCGGCCGGCGCTGGCGCTGCGCAACGTGGCACTCGCTGCGCTGCTGATCCTGCTCTTGTGGCCGGAGAGCCTGCTCGATGCCGGCTTCCAGATGTCGTTCGCCGCCGTGGTCTGCTTGGTTTCCGTGTACGAATGGCTGCGCGCGCGCGATGAGGCGCGCGAGGGTTGGATGCGCCGCGGCGCCATCGCGCGGACCATGCTGTTCTTCGGCGGCATCGTCACCTCGACGCTGGTGGCAGGCCTGGCGGTGGCGCCGTTCGGCATCTACCATTTCCACATACGCCACACCCTGGATAATCTGATAAATATTTAAGTATATCATGGTGCTAGGAACCAACTCGTTACTCAAGCCATAGATGAAGTAACCAGTGCGTGACTTGCCACCGACACCCCATGCAGAGCTCCGTCCAGTCAGGGTATGCCGCATTTCGGGCTACCCTCGTCTCTTCTCGCAAAAAGGATCTCCAACGATGGCTGATGCAGATCGCCTCGGAAAAATCGCCTCGATCGGCCAAGACCTCATCACAACGCAGTTGACGATGGCAATGCAAACGCCGTCGCAAGCCCTCGAAGGCACCTGGGTACTCGGGTATTGCTTCGGAATCTTCGATGCGCTCGCTCAACAAGCTGACCTTGATGATGGCGCTGAAGGTTTCAGCCTCATCACCCTCGGCTTCCTCGGTCTCTTTGCGGACCCTGCCGATCCCGAGGCGGCGGCATTCGTTCGCCGCTCCTTGGACAGTCAGGACAATCCGCGCTTTCAAGAAGGTGCTGCCGCTGGAGGCAACGACGTCTTCGTTTGGGTTGCTGACCGCGCGAAAGCACCCAACGCGCTGTTCGAACATCTCACCCGATGACCAGGAAGAGCGCCTAGTCGCACACCAGCGCACTTAGCTCTCGCAGAAGGAACCCTACAGATGCTGTCTGTCAGGGTATGGCGCGTTTACGGCGCCTCTCCACCGCCTTCTCAACTACGTCAGCTTGCGAATAGTCATCGCTGCCATCGTCATTCCAGTCGATCGGGACGCCTGCGACCCCGTCATCTCCGATACGCACGCGCGTTCCGGATGGACGGTGCACCTCATGGTCTCCATCGCTCGAGTACTCCTCATCCATCGGCAGCTTTTTCTCTTCCATACGAGTCTCCCGCATCGACGTGTTGATCACCGCAGTCACGACCGACTTCATATCGCGGCCTACCCGGCGGGACATAAACGCGCTGTGGCCGCATCGACGCATTTTGCTCATGCAACACGACGTGCAGCGCAGTCGTCCCCTCGATTTCCTCTACGCTGGTCCGAGATCGCTTTTGATTCGGAGAATTCGCATGCCGCATCCAGCCCTTAGCAGCCCAACCCCGCTGCTCGCTCGCTTCCTTGCACAGTCGCCAGACGGAAGGTTCCACACCATCGCCACCGTCGCCGAGGCTGCGCAATTTCTCACGCGCCTGCCTCGCCGTCACGACGGCCTTGTATGGGCGCTTGCCGGCTCTGCGCTCGAGCACGCTGACGATCCTCGGCCGAACGCCCTGCCGCATGCGACGGATGCCTTCGCCGTAGCGCTCCAAGACGACGACCTTCTCTTCCTGGCCATTCCCGCCTAGCGGCAGCCCATCTTTTCCAGTGCTTTTTGCCGCTAACCCGCTGTAGGCGCTGGCCTTCGGCAGCCGAGCGTGCGCCGCGCTGCGGCGTTGTCGACGGCAACCAGCTTAGGCGCGCTCACCAGCGCTATACGCCCGTTGCCCCGCATAGCTTCGATGCGCAGGACAGGGCGCCTGAGGCGGTTCTTCCTGACAACCTCCACGACCCGCGATGATATACACAGGCAATGCGTATAGCATTAATTGACTGCTATACGCCCATTATGCTATACGCTGGTGTAGCGTATAGCATAAGGATGCTGGCAGTGATCACCATCGCGGTACTCAACTCAAAAGGCGGCGTCGGAAAAACAACGCTGACCGCATGCCTCGCCGTGCGCGCTGCGCAGGAGGGCAAGCGTATAGCGCTGGTCGACATGGACCCGCAAGGCAGCCTGATCAAATGGTGGCAGCGCCGCGGCAAGACCGACAACCCCAGGATCTTTGAGGGGCCGGACACGGCGCCCGATGCGATCGAGGCGCTGGAGCTCGACACCACGCACGGCGCGCCGTGGGACTACGTTTTCCTGGATGGACCGCCGGCGTTCCTCGAACTTCTCAAGGAGATGATCGAGGCGGCAGATTTCGTTTTGATTCCGGTAAAGCCAAGCATGCTGGATTTGCTTGCCAGCGAGGATGCCGTGTCCTTCGCGCAGCAGGCGGGCACCGATTATGCCGTGGTGTTCAACGACGTTGGCGCGCAAGAGAAGATCGTCGACAAGGCCAAGGAGTTCCTATTCAGCGCCCACGTGCCGATGCTCAAGACACAGGTCGTGCACCGGACGGCCTACATCAACAGCATGACGGGCGGCAAGACGGCTGGCGAAAGCGCCGACAAGAAAGCACACGCTGAGATCGACGAGGTTTGGGCGGAGGTGAAGAAGCTCGCGACAGCTGCGGCCAAGAAGCAAGCCAAGAAGAGGGAGGTTGCCAATGGCTGAAGAGCACATCGACGATTTCATGCAAGCCTTCGGAAAGGGCCGCAAGTTCGGTAACCCGGCGGAGGCCGAGGAGCGGCTTCGGCGGGAGCGTCGCGCTGGCCAGACAGCAAAGCAGCGCGGCAAAAAGTCGAAGGCCAAAAAGCAGTTCAACACCCGGGCGAGCGACCAGACTCACCGCCTGGTTGACGCCCTTGTGGCCAAGCTGGGCAACACCAAAACCGACGTGTTGGAGGAGGCCATCAAGCGGCTGGCCGAAGCAGAGGGGGTGAAATGATCGCGGCTGGCGTTGCAATTCTGATCGGCGCATTGCTGCTCGGGGCTGTCACGCATGTGACGGTTCTCGCCACGGGCGGTTACGGCACGCCGCATTCCTATCTGACCATCGCCATTGCCGTCGGTGTCGGTGCGGGTTCGGTGTACACCGGCAAAGCTTGGGCAGACAGGCGCTATGGCGTGGCTATCGGCCTGTTTCTCGCAATCGTCGCCGGCGAGGTCTTCGGGCTATATCAGACCGCCAATAGGCTGGTCGCAGGTTCCGAGCACTCACAGGCACCGCTGCGCGAGTACGCCAAGCGACACCAGGAAGCGACTGACGCGGTGAAGGCGGCGGAGAAGTCGCTTGCTAGCGCTAGCACGTCGCGGCGCCTGGAGGAGGCTATCGCCGCGAAGAAGAGGGCCAGCGAAGAATCGACAGCCAAGGCCGCCGAGATGGGTTGCCGCAAAGGCTGCATCGAGACGTTCGACAAGCGCGTGGCCGAGGCCAGCGCGGAGGTTGTTGCGGCGCGCGAGGAGATCAGGGACGCGAAGGCTACCGCCGAGGCAAAGGTGAAATCTGCCAAGGCGACCCTCGTCAGCATGAAGGCGCCAGAATCACCGACGCCGCTTGCCGACAGGCTAGGCGTGGCACCCTGGCTCCTGGATCTTGTGGCCTCCATCTTCGGTAGTTATGGCGCCAATGGACTCGCATGCTTCCTGCTGATGTACGGAGCGCATGGTTCGCATTGGCAGAACTCGTTGGAGCAACATGCGAATGGCCGGGCACATGTACCCGAGGCCGTGGCCGCTCCGAAAAAGGTTGACCCCCCACGTCAACCAAAGATGTCGCGCCGGGATCACGCGGCCAAGTTCGCCCTGAGCAGGCTGGCGCCAGACGGTGGCGGCGTCGATCTGGACGCTATACGGCAGGAGTATCGAACGTGGGCCAGAGGCGAGCCGATGCGGCTCACCGATGCTGAGATCGGCGCCGAGCTTGCCCGCCTATTCGAAGAAGCCGGGATCGAGATCGCCCAGCAAGGCGAGCGCCTAGTCGCCATTGGCGTTGCCCTCAAGGGTCGCGAACTCGCGCGGCTCAACTAAGGGCTGGCTCGGCAACTACAGCAGTTAAGCCATAAGATTTCGGCATGCGTGCTGCGTTCGGCGAGGAGGGGGTAGGAAGCATTGGGCAGGTACAGCGGCGGCAAGCCGACCTGCGAGGGCCGCCAGAGCATCGACCTTGCTGATCTGCGACGCCGAGGCCTGCTCGAGGTTGGCCGCTACACCACGCTGACGTGGTCACTAGGGCGTCAGCAAACGGGCTCGATCGCGTTGAATGCTCAGCACGATGGCGTGCGGCTGCGGTACCAGACGAAGGATCGCGACGGGTTGCCGGTCGACGTCGACGAGCTCGTCCTTTTCGCTTACACGCCGACCCGGTTCGGCGGCCGCCGGCAATGGCTCTGTTGCCTGAAATGCGGCAGGCGGTGCCGGAAGATCTATGGCGGGCGGTACTTCCGCTGCCGCCAATGCCACGGCCTGGTGCACGCCTCCACCAGGGAACCGCCCTACCAGCGCGACCTCGATCGCGCCGACAGGATCAGGGAGCGGCTGGGCGATCCATCGGGGAGTGCCTTCAATGGCGATGACTTCCCGCCAAAGCCGAAGCGCATGCGCTGGAAAACCTACCGGCGCCTCGCGGAGCAATACGAGGACCTGCAGAACCGGTGGACCGCCGGTGCCAGGGCTCGCTTCGGGCCTATTCGGTTCTGACGGTGTTCGCAGGTGTTGCCGGCCGAGAAAAACCAATGACGATGCCCGCCGCACCAATCGCACCTTGCCCGGGCACCTAAGGTAAGCGCCTCCATCTATGGGCGGATTGGTCCGGCCCCGATCCGAAGCACTCGATTTCCGTCCGCAATGGGGGGTACTTCAGACGTTCCCGTGCACTAGCCGGGACGCGTGCTGTTGACCCTAGTTGGACATTTGAACCGGCGGTGCAGCAAATGGCAGTGCAGGGGCAACAGAAACTACTCGACAGAGGGCTAGTGCAATTGCCCCTTGCCACGCACCGCATCAATGCTGGTGATCACCTTCTCGACGCTGGGCACGTCATCGCTCAGTTCGTTGCATTCCAGGCAGGGAGCGCTGAGCAAACGCGAGAGCGCGGCGCCGCACTTGCCTTCCAAAATCCGTGACGCACATCGCATCCGATCCTCGTGACACGACCATTCGAAATTCGTGTTCTCGCCTGGCAAGGTCGGCAATCCCTCCTTCAATACTGGAACAACAACTGTCTCGAAACGTTCTCCGTCCAGGAGGTGGGGATGGCGGAGCTTGCGGGCATCAAGGTCTTGTTGGTTGAGGACGAGCCCCTCGTTGCAATGGGCATAGGGGATCAATTGACCGCAGCCGGTGCTGTCATTGTGGGACCGTGCGCCACCGCCAGACAAGCCGCCGAGGTATTGCAAGCCAACGATGTACACGTCGCAGTCATTGACTTCGTCTTAGCAGACAGTAACAGCCAACCCGTGCAAGACGCACTTGAGAGGAAGGGCGTGCCTTTTGTCGTGCTGACCGCCTATCCGGCCGTCCTCGTGCGCAGCAATGAGAGGCAGCTCGTTCTGTCCAAGCCTAGCTCTGCTCAACTCCTCTGCTCGACCGTAAAGTCGCTTTGCAGAAGATAAGTTGCGGGTGCTTGCCCCTTGGGGGCGGGCGACGCTCACGCGATCCTCGCATCTGCGAGAATAAGGAGCATCTGGGTAGCGTCTGTGGCGATCCGGCTTGGGCTCGGCCTTGGCGATGTGATTCAGATAGCCGCCTGAACTCAACTGGCCAAAGCACAATACCCAGCACCACGTCCCCTGTTGCCGCGTCGATCCTCCCGCCGATGCCATCGGTGTGATCGGTTAGAGACACAGGTGCGTGCAAACGCGGTTGGAGCAGGAACCAGTCAGCCATCGACCAGTTGCCTTGGCGCTCACCGAGCGTGAGCGCCACCGATGACGAAACGGGGCCTTGTACTTGGCTGCTTTCAGGAGAGGACCGCTCATGTCACTGAAAATCATGAGTCGTGCATTCGTGTGTGCCTTGGTGTGTTGCGCAGGGCTCGCCCCGCTGCAAGCCGCCGAGCGAGAGCAGGTGCGCATGGTGATCAATCTTATTGCCGGTGTGAAAATGCCGTTCCCACGGACTCTCAGCAACAATGTGTCGCGAACGGAGCGAGTGCAACTGGACACCAATGGCTCGACCATGGCGTGCTTGCGCCTCGATGACAAGCAGAGGTGGTGCTTCGAGCACATTGCGCCCGTTGGCGCGCGCGCCGAGATGCTTCGCATCACCAGCGAGCCTGTCGGGGGATTGCTGGTAGGCCAGGTCTACAACTATGTCGACGACTTCGATCTCGACGGCGCGGTCGACATAGGCAGCACAACCAAGCTCCAGGGGGAGCCGCATGCTCCGGTGGGCGTGGTGGCGCAGTTCTTCCACCGCGGCACCAATCGCGGCGACCAGTTCCGCGGCGACTACCAGAAGCTTTTCGATGAGGGCATCCAAGTCGCGCTGAAGTATCTCGGCGAATAGCCGCTTGGTGGGTGCGGTAGCGCGCGCGTGACATGTGCTGTCACGCGCGTGCCGCCCGCCCTGACAATCCCGCAGCAAACGGGAAAGACTGTCCTTGAGGGCCAAAGTACCTCAGCCAAGCGTTCGGCCTGAGCGTGTGTGCGATCTCCCAGTCGATGCTGCGCGACCGGACAGGTCGATGCGGCTCGGCCGCGAGGCTCCAGTGCTCACAGACTCCGGGCAAACATTTCTTCATCAGTGTGGCGAACCGCGGCGGCGCTCGCGCGTTGAACCTTGGGCTCTGCTTATCCGAGGGAATGATGTGCCGCACCGCGAAGGGAGCCCGGCGGCTCATTAGGAAAGGCATTTGCCAAATGTTTCATCATGCTAAGCCAGTTCTGCTTGCAAGTCTGCTCCTCAGCATCGCGTTCACCCCAGCTAAGGCGGCCGAGCGCGAGGATGTGCGCAAAGTCATCAATCTGGTCGCTTCCGTGAAAATGCCGTATCCGGAGAGCCTGCCGAGGAACCGCGCGAAGACGGAGCGGGTCTGGCTCGAGCGCGGCAGGAGCGACGACGGGATGCATCAGGTTCGAGGACCGTCGCTGGTGCTACGAGCACATTGCCGCCGGACGGTAATCGCGCGGAGATGCTTCGCATCCGCAAGGAACCTTCGCGTGGGGTCTACATCGGGGCCCTGTACTACTACATGGTCGACTTCGACCTCGACGGGCTCGTCGACGTCGGATCGACGACGAGGATCGAGGCCGCTCGATCAGCAGCGGCCAGCCACTCCGATTGCAAACGTGATCCAGTTCTTCCATCGCAGCACGAAGCGTGCCGAGCAGTCGCAGCCCGAGTACCAGAAGATGTACGACGAAGGCATCCAGGTCGCGCTGAAATACTTCGGGGAATAGTCCAGCCCGGGTCGCGCTGGGCGGGCACGGATCCGCCCGCCGCGCACAGAGTCGCCACTCCGAAGGGGTTGCGGCGCGAGGCCGACATTGTGCTGACCTTCGACTAGGACCGGCATGGTTACGGTCGCGCAAATTGGCCGTCTCGAACCCGCGCAAGGTGCCGCAGCTGATGTTGGACCTGATGCTTTCGTTCCGGGCGGGTGCGCGCAGCGTTCTTGTCAGCATTAGTCGTGCAATCTTTTGCATATTCTGTGTGATTGAGTTCAATTGTCGTGTGGTCGAAATTGTATAAGCCATTGCAATGATACAATAAAAATGACGCCAAAAAGGCGTTCCCTTTCGTGCGGCTGTACGCAATACAAAACAAAGAGACTGCCGCGCCCATGGGATGTCTTTTTGGCGCATGTCAAACTAGCACAGCGCGCATAGCTTTAGTCAATAGGAGGTCTGTGGATAACTCTATAAGTTTCTGCCTGTGCTGACCTATTTGGCATTCTGGATTTTGATCAGTCTCCGGAGTTTACAATGCGCTTGTCCGGAATCGTACGGTCGCGCTGCAGAAATCCGTGGCATGTTCAAAATCGCCTCCACGCCTGTGGTGCGCGCTGCGCCAATGAGGGTGTTGGCGGCTACCGGCCTCGCTTGGGCCACCACGTGAGACCGAAGTTGGGAGCGCACTTACGAGTGCGTTCCCTTCCCGCTCCCAGAGCCTTTGCCATGTCGCCATACCACGCCTCGCTGTAAACTCTCGTTCTCGATCCCGACCTGCTGCGGCCCGCGCGCATGGCCTTCGACCGTGCGTGGTCTCTCCATGATGCGGATTTCCCGCCAGACTCGCCCGCACGCGAAGCCGCGGGATGCGTTGGGCACTGCGATCATCGATGTCCGGATGCCAACCGCTAGTCTGATTTCACGGGCTGTGCATCAACCATGCTTTGCTGGCGCGATGGCGAACTTGCCCGAGATCGGCCGCCGAGCATTTGGCTGGGCGCCGTTTCCGATTTTGTAGAGTGCAGATGCATAGACCGCACCCTGACCGATCAAGCCGGGCGCGGTCCTAGACTGCGAGTATCGCGCCCTGACCGCAGGCCGGGCGGCTCGCATGTGCACACTACGCTGGGCTCGCCTCCTCGGATCAACACGAGAGCGCCATCGCTGAGAAGTTACGGAGCGCAGCTCTTGGCCGTAGCCGGTTCAGGAGGCACCTAGCAGGTTGTCCCGTTCCGCGTCAGTTGGCAGCGTGCACAGTCTAGTATGTGGTTGCGCTGCAACGGATACATTCGGTCGCACCGTATACGTACGAAACCGTACGAACTTAGCGCTGCCGGCCTCCACCTGAGAAGTCTAGGCTGCATAGGGGCTATCTGTGCCCCGACGTGCGCAACGCACGCCATCAAAACTTTCGCGGGTGCGCGACCCTCGGGGCGCCGCTGTGTTTCCGGGGCTTCTTTTGGTGCGGGCAGCATGGAAGCGGCCAAGCAACTGATCCAACGGGCTGAGTTGGACGCCAAGACCGTCGCGATGCTGCATGTCATTCTTGATGACGTCTGGAAATTGGTGGACCGCCGCTTCGCGGGGCACCCTGCTCGGATACTTGTTCCGCTCGATCTGCTCGCCGCGTCGTACGCGCTCAAGAATTGAGCTTTCCTCATGCAGGAGGTCCGGTGGAAACAAACGGGTGACAGACTTGCCGACGACCTCATCGGCTGTGTAACCGAAAAGGCGTTCGGCTCCCGGGTTCCAGCTGGCAATCACACCATTGAGGTCCTTACTGACGATGGCGTCATCAGAGGACTCGACGATAGAGGCCAGCAATTGCCTTACCTGCTCTGCGTGCGAGCGTTCCGTGAGATCAACCAGCATGTTCACGGCACCGACGACATTGCCAGACGCATCATGCAACGGCGTGGGGTAAGGCATGAACGGTACTAGTGTGCCATCGGGACGCTCCGCAATGGCTTCCACACCCCTGACGGCGCGGCCAGTTTTCAGGGCGACTGCCATTGGGCATTCATCGTGCGGCAGTGGCGTTCCGTCAGGCCAGTAGAGTCGCCAAGTCACGCACCATTCATCGCTACCGATCTTGGGCTTCCGCCCAGCCAGCTGAACTGCGGCAGCATTGTAGTACGTTAGGCGGCCGGCGGCGTCGGTGGTGTAAATGGCAGCGGGCAGCGCATCAAGGAGTTCGCGGCAGGGCAACTCAGTAGCCAGCTTCCTTCGCATCCATCTTCCATCGGTGAGATGTACTCGGTCAGCGCTTCACCGGGAACCTTGTGTCCACAGAACCCTTTGCGGGCAGGGCTTCAGTTTCAGATTGCCGTACGAGCCGTGATCCGGTCTTTCCCAGCTACAGATCGGGGTTAACGCCTAGGTGCGCTCGATGGCCAAGCGTGTGCCGCGAAGCACCAGCCGGCAGTCAGTAACGCGATCTCGTTGAACTCAAAGCCGGCCCACGCGGCCGGCTTTTTCTATGCGCTGGAGATTGCGCGCCACGTGAGGGCCAGCGACAGGCTTCAGGGGATCAATTTTTGACGGAGCGCTTCAGCGACGGCTTGGGTTCTGTTGCGAGCGCCGAGCTTGGTCTGCGCATGTTTCAGGTGGCTTCGAACGGTCTCCTCGCCGATATCGAGCGCCTTGGCAACCTCAGACGATTGCGCGCCCATGGACGCCAATCGCAGGACGGCCAGTTCCCGGGGCGTTAGCTGGCCACGTGGCCCGAACCTGTTGGAATCGAGATTGACGAGTTGCTCCAGCCGCAATGCCGCAAAGCTCGCGGCCGCGAATAGCAAGATTCGAATTGGTTGCGTCAGGACGTTGGAAAGCTCTTTGGGCGACCAGAAGCCCACGACCCATCGACCGCCAACTGGGCACATCAATCCATCGCGCATGCCGTACTTGAGGGCCAGCTCATACGACCACTGGTCAATTCCAGTCGGTTGTATCATTCGTCTGACTTCAGTCCAGGTATGCGACGCCATGCTGAAGGCCGCCAAGAACAGCAGGGGACGGAACTTGCCCCGAGCGAAAGCCTCGTGCTCCTCCCACCATCCATCGGGGATATTGTCGTGGAGGAAGACCGATTTCCCGAGCTGGAGGGACTCCCAATCTCCGGACTTTATTGGAAGACAGACCGCGCCCAGAACGCGCAACGGCAGGCTGCGCGTCGTGACGGCGTGCAGTT
Source organism: uncultured Alphaproteobacteria bacterium (assembly GCA_963832445.1). Taxonomy (GTDB): domain Bacteria; phylum Pseudomonadota; class Alphaproteobacteria; order Rhizobiales; family Hyphomicrobiaceae; genus AWTP1-13. Next base: position 16,810 of record CAWHUM010000006.1, on the reverse strand, counting down.
CGTTGAGAACCTCCTCAGGAGAGCGTAGCTCATCGACATGACCGGCGTAGTCGACGAGCCTCGCCTGAAGGTCGGTGATGCCGGTTCGTGGGGCGTGATCGATTGAGCTCAGTATGGTCAAGAGCTTTCCCGTGAGTGTGTCAGGAGTGCGCACCAGCGTCCAGGATCGAGGGAATGACATCAACACTGGAAATATTCGATTAGCCTGCGACCGAGACCATCAGTGAAAATACCCAATTGTGAGGGGAACCTCATCGGGACAAAGATTGCTCGCACGACGCACGGCGAGATGGACCGCCGGCACTGCCAAAAACTGACCAATGGGCCGCGGCGCTCGCTCGACTGGTGAAGCAGCTTGCCGGCCTTCAGCACAACCCTGGGTTCAACAAATGCGCGTGGCCGTTTGGCTAGCACGGTTACCGTGTTGCCACCTCCGATGTCGCCGCTCTCGTTCGACTATCGCGCTGCGCTCACGTTCGGTTTGCTCACGCGCCTCGATATGAGGAAGGCAGCTACCGGAAACACCTGATAGACGAGGGCAACCACTCTGACCACAATTCGGGGTAATTCTGTATGTTGGTGGGGGACCTTGAAGACGCCCGGCGCATTCTATGCAGTGGATCGGTACTTGCCTCTCGCCGTCGGCGCGGCGAGGAGGGGCGTAAGCATTTTGGGCGCGGCAGGTGCAATTGCTGTCGCGTATTTTCTGGCAGCCCGACTTGGGCTCGTCTTGCTCTCTGCCCCCTCGGATATCGCGGTGTTCTGGCCCGCATCCGGCGTCGCTGCCGGCATCCTGATCATCTCAGGGCGACGCGCACGTCCAGCGCTTGTGATTGGCGTGGTGGTTGGCACCATCGCTGCCAACGTATTGAGCGACAGGAGCCTTTGGACTGCAATATTCAAGGGCTTTTGCAATGCAGGCGAGGCAGTCCTGTTCGCCGCGCTACTCGAGCGCTGGTTTGGTGCGAGCTTCAGGTTCAGCGACCTGCGTCGGGTCGCGGGCTTCCTAGCCGCGGCTAGTCTGGCAACGGCAACCTCTGCCGTCGGAGGTGCTGCGACAATGACCTTGCTTCACACCGCGGCGCCATTTTGGGAAGCCTGGCGCACGTGGTTCCTTTTCCGGCTGTGTCGGCATAGTGGTCGTTGCGCCGCTCTTGATTGGGCTCGGTCAGTTGTGGCGCGAGCGACCGACCAGAGGAGAGTTGATCGAGGGCGTAGCTGTGCTCGGTCTTCTGGCGTCGGTTACTCTGTATGTCGTCAGCTGCCCAACCTCATCCTGGGTCTCTTTTTGCCTTGGAGCCTTCGTGCTGCCGCTGCTGCTGTGGCTAGCAGCGCGCTGTCAACCAGCGTTCGCGATGGCCGGCGCATTCATCGTGTCCATCATAGCTATCTACGCCGCAATCTTCGGCATAGGCCACTTTGGCGACGCGGCCATGCCGATGGTGGAGCGTGCGCAAGGCACGCAAGCGACCGTGATGATGGTGACTGCTTACACCCTCGTTCTGACCGCACTACTCACGGAAAGGCGGTTGCGCGAGGAACGGTTGCACCGGCTGCTTGGAGCCTTGCCCGCTGCCATCCACACGACCGACACGGCGGGTCGCATAACGTTTTGCAACAAGGCGGCCGTCGACTTGTGGGGCATCAACCCGGAGCTAGGCAAAGACAAGTGCTCCGATCTTGGTCGCCTGTATTACCCGGATGGCACCTTGATGCCACCGGACCAATGCCCGACCGGGCTTTGCCTGACCGAGCGCCGAGCCATTGAAGGGCGAGAGGCGGTGTTCGAACGCACCGACGGCAAGCGCATTGCCATCGTCCCCTATCCCGCGCCCTTGACCGATGAGGAAGGCGAAGTTGTCGGCGTCGTGAGCATGAAGATCGACATCTCAGAGCGCAAGCGGGCGGAGGCTGCATTGGCTGAACGCGATGCGCAGTTCGCCCTCGCTGGCAAAGTCGCCTTGGTCGGATGTCACACTTACGACTGCCTCTCGGGCATCACGACCCTGTCGCCGGGCTGTGCCGCCATCTACGGTCTTTCCGAGGGTATCGTTGAGTTGTCGAGCGATGAAAGCCGGGCACTCATGCATCCGGAAGATCTTGCGCGGCTGGAAGTAGAATTTCGTCAAGCGTACGGCCTGCAGCAGAGCGAAGTCGTTTCGGAGTTCAGAATTCTCCGAGCGGACAATGGCGAGGTTCGGTGGATCGAGGCACGCAACATCGTTGCATACGACGATACTGGGCGACCTTTGCGAATGACGGGTGTCAGCATCGATGTCACCGAACGCAAGAAAGCAGAGCTGGCGCTGGCCGAACGTGATGCGCTGATCGGGCTTGCTGAGAAAGTGACCCACGTGGGCAACTTCACGGTCGAGCTCAATACCGGAAGGGTGCAGCTTTCAGCAGGCTGCGTAGCCATACATGGTTTTCCGGAAGGAACTGCGGAAGTCCGGCGTGACGACTGGCGGGCCGGTGTGCATCCAGACGATCTTGCGCGCCTTAATCGACTTTTCAGCCAAGCTTTCGCAGAGCGTTTGCGAGAGTACAAAGCGGATTATCGCATTATTCGCTCTGGTGGAGAGGTTCGGTGGATCGAGACACGCGCTCTCATCTCGTACGATCGCAACGGACGCCCGGAACGCTTCGTCGGCGTCAACATTGATGTCACCGAGCGCAAACGGGCGGAAGAACATCTGCAGGCGATGAATGCTGAGCTCGACCATCGGGTCAAGAACGTGCTCGCAACCGCCAGCGCCATTGCCGCTCAGACATTGAACGCGAGCAGCTCGTTGGAACACTTCGTTTCCGCCTTTGATGGTCGCCTCAGATCGATGGCGCAAACGCACGAGCTACTGAGCGAGCGACTGTGGCGGGGCATACCGCTGGCGGCGCTGCTGCGGCGGGAACTGGCGCCCTATGCCGGAGGCAACAATACCGAGATCGGCGGCCCCGAAGTGATCCTGTCCGCGGAGGCTGGTCAAACCCTGGCAATGGTGTTCCACGAGCTGGCCACCAACGCTGCAAAACATGGCGCATTTTCCTCTCGGGAAGGCACGGTCTCGGTTGACTGGCGCCGGCAATTGAACGGAAACGCACATGCCGGGTTGGTCATTGAATGGCAAGAGACTGGCGGCCCCCCCGCGAAAGCTGAGAGCAAAGCCGGCTATGGGATCAGCGTCATCTGCGAGCTTGTCCCCCATGAACTCGCAGGTAAGGTCAATCATGTGCTCACGCCCGAGGGAGCACGCTGTCAATTGGAACTGCCAGGTCGTTGGATCGACGCAAGCAGTACCAACTAGACGCACTTTCAGTGGCGGCACGAGGAGGCTGCGGGCTATGCGGCATCAAGTCCGCAACCCCTGTTTGGTTTGCTGCAGCGCATGAGTCGGGATCTGGCACACTTCGACCGTTCTGGCTGCCCTGCAGGCATGTCCGGTTACAGAGGTACATCGACCGAAGGAATGCCACTCGCCGAACGCGGCATTGACGGATATTCGATGTTGGTGAAGCGCTTCGGCATGTAGGCGTCAGCTCGCGGGAGCGGGGTGCCCCGCAAGCTGACGCCTGAGACGCCAATCGGGATCGCGATTGATCCGCAAAGGCATCCAGCACCCTGTGCGGCAGAGGTGCTGGTTTATCTTCCGATACCGGAAGATCGTTGTCCAGCCGATCGCGTGGCTGGCGGCCTTCAGCATGCAGACGCTGGCGGAGGTCGTCGCCTGCAACCTCGCGTTGCCGCTCCCATCGGGCGGACCAGTTCCGAGGCGGCAGCGGCAATGCCCTGCCGAGCTTGCATCGGGGCATTTCCCGAGAGCCGCTTGGAACGATATCCAGTTCAGCGAGTTCAGCTCCACTAGGAGGGCACTGGTGCTTGGCGTAGTTGTGCACGAGCAGCTGCGTCTTGTTCTGCGTGCACCAGCGCTCTCCGCTTTCTGCCGCCGTGCTACGGGTGACGCTCACCTGCGTGCCAAGATCAAGATCTGGTGGTTGCGCCGTCCTCCGCAACTATACCTCGCGGCTTCACATCCTCGCTATGCCGCTTACCCTGGCGGAGATGCGCAGCACATCCCACCATGCTCCGCCCACGCTCGGTGAACTCCGCAAGTTCCAGTGCTGGGTATGGCTGCACTGCCCGCGCTGGACCTGTTTGCGTCACGCGCCGATGGCACTTGCGCCGCCCATCATTCGCTGGGGTCCCGACGCATCGAGCGACGTACTGAGGCAGCGCACACGGTGCAGCAAGTGCGGGCACCGCGGCGATGTCACGGTGCAGTGTCCAGGCTGGGGCGGCACGCTTGCGCGGCTGGCGCCGTTTCCGGTTCCCAGCGGGGTGCGGGTCACCGGGTGATCGCCTCTCCCAAATCGATAACCTCGATACCAGCGGACCGGGCACGACCAACCATGTCAGCTGTGCCTCGCCCGCCGCGAAACGCCACGACGAGGTCCGGCCGGCCCCCATCAAGCGTCCGCTGATTGCGCCTCCCAGGGTATTCCCAGTACGGCGTGTGGATCTTGACGGGGGACGCCGGCGGCCTTGGCCCATGCCTCGGCTAAGCTATCAGCTCCGCGTGCACCGCCAGCGATCAGCAAGGTGAAGCCGCGCGCAAGGTGGAGCTTGTCCAACGCTGCATTGAGCGTGTCGCGGTCCTCGAATTGGCGACCGCCGCAGACAAGAACGCGCACCATGGCCGTTATCTCCAGCTGCGCTTAGTGCCGCGCGCCGCCTTCCTCTGTCAGGGCAAACCAGTGCCGGATTGCCTTGGAGCCGGTAGAAATCGGCTCGATCATGTTCCTTCCGCTTCGGACCGGGAAACACCGGATCAAACATCGCAGGCTGGTCCTGAGGTCCTCACATCGGTGGGACGATGCCGCGGCCCACCGCAATGCGGGCTGCCTGCAAGGTGCCATCGGGCTGTTTCTTGGCGGCGAAAACAATGATTGAGGCGCCCGCTTTCAGCTCCGACTTGTCGCCCGAAGCGAAGGTCACGATGGGCACATCGGGTGGGACGGTGATCTTCTTCTCGCCGTCCTTGTATTTGACCGTGAGCACTTGGCCGTCCACGGCGGTCACGGTCTGGTCGACGGTGCCGTTGGTCATCATGCTCGACGGCTGGAGGTCCCAACCGTAGTGGCCCTCGGCGACGCCGCGCATGCTCTCCGGAAGGATGAGCACCTCGAGCGCTCTGTGTGTGCCGTCGGCTTGCGGCAGCGTGGCTATGCCCACATAGGAGCCCACCTTCGCGTCAGCCAGCGACGCCTTCACCACCGCAGAAACGGGGGCGTTATCGGCGAGCGTGAGCTTGAGTTCGCTGCCCTCTCTGGCCTTGACGACATAGATGTCGCCTTCGACCCGCTCAATGACGCCGCGCACACGCACGGGCCTGTCCTGCGCGTCGGCCATCGCCAAGGCGAAAACCATGAAGAGCCCGACGGATGCCACGATCCGCAATGCGAAATTTTGCATTGGTTCCTCCCGTTCACCGCACTCCATTGTAAACGGTTCGCGAGCTGGTGCTAATCCGTAGTAGTGGGGAACACCTTCCACAGACGCCCTCCCTCGCCCCGACGCCATCCTGTCACGGAATGCCGAACGTGGCGAAACTCCGAACACCGGCCTTAAGGGGTCGCAGTAAGGCCGCCATTCCCATATAGAGCACGATCATAATCTGGAGAATTCTTCAGATCCTCAAGCGCGAGTTGGCAGCTTGTCTGAGATCGTGCGGAGCCCGACACCGGCCATGTGGCTTGAGCAGGCCAAGCGCATTGCTGCGGCTAGGGAGGCCGGCAAGATCCGGTTCGTTCGTGACGGCGAACGCATGACGGTGGAAGGCGATCCGGCCGTCATTGCGGCGATCAATGCTGCCGACAACAGTGACGGAAGATAATCAAGACCGGGAATGGCAAGACGACGCGGTGGACACTGGCCTGATCCGATAAGGTGGAGGGCACTGGCCCGCAGCATGACGCAGTCTGGTCGGCAACGCCATGCCTCAACGCCCTCCAACGCATTCATAACGCAATGGAGCGAGCCGACATTCCATTCGCCCCCTCGAATGCGGGTCAGCCATGCGCGTTGAACCTCGCGCCCCCCAACACCAAAGAGGCGCCTCGACCCCAGATGCGCGGACCGCGGCGCCCCACCGACCCAGGCCTGCATAACAATTTTCTGGGCCGCCCTCGTTAACCGAATATCAACACTTTCCGATCTACGCAGACAATGTTTGGTGGCCCGAAAAGGGGCCTCGCACCCCCTTTTCACAACAACGACACCCTCGAAGGGATCGCCAATCGCCTCGAGGGTGTTGTTTTGTCCTCAGTCGGGCGCTGATCCACCCAACGCTCAAAGTCGGCCGCCCTCAGTGCACCGCCTTCGATGTCGGTGGCGCCTCGCCCAGGAGTTCGTGCAGCTCCGACAGCTCTCCGCTTTTCAGCCCGGCCACCCCCTTTTTCACAACAACGACACCCTCGGCGCTCGCATCCCCCTTTTCACCCACCGAGCCGAAGCCATGTAGATGGGAATGGCGGGTAGTGGGTCAGTTTGAAATTTAGCCCCCAGCGTATTCGCCGTACATGATGAGAAGAACCGCGTAGGCCAACACCCAGGCTGCAAAGGTCGCAGCCAGCACAATTGCAACTGCCACATCGAAGCGACTGAACTTGCCGGGTGGCCCTTTCGCCATAGGACTCCTACCCTATCGCATCCAGATGGTGTCTGGCATCGTCCAAATCCTTGCCAGCCTGGACGCGCATATGCTCCGCATCGAGGTTCGGCTGTCCGCTATCGAGAAGCGGTTGGAGATGCACGACCCCGCTGTCCCAGGCTGATCGGCGCACAGCCTGCCGATCAACTTGCCGGCACCGTCTCGCGCACCAGCTCGTCATAGATGCACATGGCCCGCTCCGTGATCGGCTCGATCACCGGCGCCAGCATGGCGGTTGTGATGGCGAGTGCCGCCGCGCTCCTCCACAACAGGATCGTCTGCCGGCCTCGCGCCCGCCGTCAGTGCCTCGGCGAGCCCGGACATGTCACGTCAGCTTTGCCCTCGACAACCGACCTATCGCATTGGGTCCGCGAACGGCAGAAAAGTGCCAACTACAAACTCATGCACCGCAGCAAAAGTCTTGAGTTGACCACGACGCGGAAGCCATCGCCCGGCTTCTAGCGCAATTCGTCGGCGTCAACGAAGGCCGGATTGTCCATGCTCGATACTCATTGAGAAACGCCGAAGGGTTGCCACACCTGCCAAAGTCATTGAGCGCTGGACGTCTCAGACTCCTCGGAAGGCTTAGGTGGCGGCATGGCCGGAGTTTTGCCAGCTCGCCGCTCCGCTAGCCACTGCTTCCAGGGCGCTTCATGATATGGCCACTTTTCGAGCTCGATGCACCAGTCTGGTGGTTCTCGCGCAAGCGCCACCTTCTCGCGCTCGTCCAGTGTCAGGCAGCGAGGGACATCGGCTTTCGCCGTCTCGATCAGGTCGGCTGTCGTTCTAAAGACGCGCCACAGGCGAACGACGCCGTCAGAATTGCGAGTGGCGACGCGCACGCCTTTTGGGTCGAAAGTCGCCGCGGCGACCTCAATGCCGTGCGGCTGCAACACTCCAATCTCTGCGCCGCTCTGTGCGTTCCAAAGTCGGGCTGCTTGGTCCGCTGAAAAAGTGAGGATGCGCTGGTAGTCGCGGTTGAATTTTGCGGTCCAGACTGAGCCGCCGTGGCCCCTCAGAACTGCGAGCTGGGCGCCTGCGGCGGCGTCCCAGAGACGCGCAGTGCGGTCGAGCGAGGCGGTCAGCAACCGCTTGCCGTCGCCGTCGAAGCGAACATCCCAGGTACGCTCAGCATGCCCGTGCATGGTTGCCAGAACGCCACCGGTCCGCACATCCCAAACGCGCACCGTGCCGTTCCAGTGCGAAGTGGCAAATCGTTTCCCGTCGGGGCTGAACGCGCCGGCCAGTACAGCGGCGGCATCAGCTTTGAGAACCGCAAGTGACTTCGCCGTGCGCGTGTCCCAAAGTCTGGCCGTTCCGTCACCAGAGATCGTCGCCAGCGTAGTGCTGTCTTCACTGAAGACAAGTTGACTAATGGGGCGTCCGTGGCCTTCCAGGACCCCTATCTGTCTTCCGTCTGAAGCTCTCCACACGCGGGGTAAGCCCAGCTCCGACATCGTCACCAGAATTGTGCTGTCCGGGCTGAATTCGCCGTAGCGCACGTCCGCTTCGTGCTCACTGAGCACAGCAATCTGTGCACCTGCTTGCGGGTCCCAGAGCCGGACACTCTTGTCGGCGGACAGCGTGGCAATTCTGCTGCCGTCGCTGGAGATCGCCAGCCCCGAGACGGCCGCAGAATGGCCCTGCAGCTCGTGCAGTAGGCGGCCTGTCGAGCTGTCCCAAATTCTAGTCGTGCCATTGGAATAGGTTGAGAGGATGCGGGAGCCATCGACAGTGGTGTAGACGCTGCGCAGCTGGGACTCCTGCCGCGGCACCGTCACAAGGTTGCTGCCCGTCCTCACATCAGTTACGCGAATAGTCTGGTCGGATGAGCCCGTAATCACCCGGTTACCGTCAGGGGTGAAGAGAGCCGTGAACACGCCTCCAGAGTGGTGGCCAATAGTAGTGACCGCAGCCGAGCCGTCTACGAGCCAGAGCCGCGCCGTGCCGTCATAGGCGCACGTCAACGCCAGCTTACCGTCAGGGCTGAATACTGCATGGCGCAATGCGGCGTCGTGGCCGCGCAGGACAGCGAGTTCGGCTCCTGAGGTAGCGTCCCAGACGCGAGCCGTGTGGTCCCAGGAGGTGGTTATGATGCGTTTCCCGTCGGCACTGTAGTTGGCACGCGTGATCCAGCCGCCGTGGCCTTTCAAGACCGGGCCAGCCGCACCATTCTTGGCGTCCCACAGACGCGCCGTGAAGTCATTCGAAACGGTCAGGACGTGCGTGCCATCGGGACTGAAGCGGCCCTCCCAGGCGACGGATCGGTGGCCTCTCAAAACTGCGACCGAATCTCCGGTAGCGGCATTCCAAAGGCGCACCGTAGTATCGGCGGAGCCGGTCGCCAACATTGTTCCGTCAGGGCTGAAATTGACGGCGGTCACACTCTGTGTATGGCCCTTGAGCGTAGCAAGGTCCTTGCCGGTCGCGACGTCCCAGACGGTTGCAACACTTTCCTCTGGACCTGGGATCGCCAGACGCTCTCCGTCGGGACTGAAGCTCATACGGTGTTCCCCTTGGCCAGCAGTCTTGACCTCAGTAATCATGCGTCCGCTCGACAGCTCCCAGACTCGTGCGATCTTCGCCAACGGCGAGGACGCTGCGATACGGCGACCGTCGGGGCTGAAGATCACATGGAAGGGGTTGGTCAGTGATAACTTCGCCTGCTCAGACCCGGTGATCGCGTCCCAGATGTGGACACCGTCCGAACTGGTGGTCGCGATCAAGGTGCCCTCTGGACTAAATTGGGCGTCGAGAACCGCGGAAGGATGCCCGCGCAATATCCGAAGAAGTTTTCCAGTCACGGCATCCCATACTTTGGCTACCTTTTCGGCGGATGCCGTCACGATGCGACTGCCATCCGGACTGAATACCGCCTCAAACGGATTGCTACCGTGCCCCTTGAGGACAGCAATCTCCTGCCGGCTGTTGTAACCCGCGTAAAGAGATGCTTCAGCCTCAGCCACGACGGGACGGGCGGTGGGTCCTTTCGGATCAGGCAGCGCCTCGATCGCGAGCAGCACACCGGAAGTGGCATCGCCAGTCGCCACGCTCTGGGCAGCTAGATTCGCAAGCAGCCTCGATTGCGCCCTCTGCTCTCCTTCTACAGCACGCTTGGCGTTGGACTTGGCCAGTTCCGATGCCTGCACGGCCGCGTTGCGCTCGCTGTCCGCGATGCGCTTCTGTGCGAACGCAAAGAGACCAAGCGCGGTCGTCAAGATTGCAACGCCGATGCTCGTTCCAATGAGAATACGCTGACGCCGCGCAGTCGATCGGCCGCTTTCGGCAATGTAGTCGAGCATAGCCTTGCTCGGCTCAGGCGCCCCCTTGGGTCGCCGGACCAGCCACGCGCGCGCGTCTCTGATTTCGCTACCGCGCAGCAGCAATTCCCGTGGTCGGCCGCGGTCATGCCAGCGGGTCGCCAAGTCGGCCAGACGCGAGTGCTCCCGGACCCATGCGATGTCAGTGTTAAGTGCGCGGGCCAATTCGCCTAGCGCGCGCGTAAATGAATGTCCTTCTGAGAAAAAGACATAGTTGAGCTCCTGTAGGGGTCGGGGCACTTTCGCATCGTCGACCTTGCGCCAGAGTACAGGGAGGATGCGCTTGGACATAAGCGCCGTCTCTTCAACTTCCCAAGCGCAGGTCTGGGAGGCTACTGAGTCCGGTGAAAGCACGAAGACAACTGTGTCGGCGGCGCGGATGAGGGCCGCCAGACGCTGACGCCATCCTTCGCCGCCGGCGATACTATGTCGGTCGATAAGGGGTTCGAAACCAGTGAGTTCGAGACCTGCGACCAACTCCTCCGCGAATGCGATGTCGGACCGCGCGTAGGATATGAAAACCTTCAGTTTTGAGTGACTGCCGTTCCACTCGGGCATTGGCGCTTCTCCAATGTCGTGGGAGCACAATTGTCGATAACGGACGGTTCGAGCGAATACGTGCGGCCTGTGGGAGCCCTCAGTGTGACAGCGCTTTGGTCACTTTCATTCAGGACAATCGCGTACCGAGTTTGTCGATTTCGTGTTTGCACCGAGGCGGGTCAAAAGTCCCAACGCACCGCGCTGATCATGCCACGCTGGCCACTAGTTCGAACGGGTCAGCTCCAAGAGGCTTCCCGCCAAGACAGCTGAGATGCTGGGCGTCGGACCTAAGCTCATCATCTCCGGTACTGTGCGACAGATCAGCGTGTTTCAGTGCAAAAAGATGATCCTTTTTCCCTTCAGGGCGTTGCGTGGTCGCCCACCTTCCGCGTCGCGCCGCGCGGCGGCCTTCGCGCCGATTTTGTTCATGAGTTATTTTGTTCCTTCGACTTCGGAGGGGGCTTCAACATCATCGTTTCTGAGACATGGCGGTACAAATCAGCTCTAGGTATTCCCCGCCGGGCTAGTTCTGCATCCGAAAGCCTGGACAGGTTCTCATAGAGCGCTGCTGCTGCGCGTACATTAGCCCAGCGGCTAAGGGTATTGGCGACGCGCAGACCGAACCGGCTGGCTTGGACGCGTGCCCGACCAAAGGCCCAAATAATCCACGCCAGGAGTTGCGAGAACCCGCGATTTTGCGCATCCCTTTTCTTGGTCAGCGAAGCGACAACAACGGTGGCTTTGTATGCAATTAAGAATCTAATGTTTCCGGTCATTGCCTGTGTCACCATTCTCTGTTGGGTCCCTCGGGCCGCGATAACATGTCCGCAAACAAGCGAGCGTCCTCCAATTGGACGATGTCGTTAGCGCCTCTCCGTTACAGCTGGCGAAGGTTCCCCACCAGTGAGCGCATCGGCGTCCGAATAGAGGACCAGGCCCCTCCCATAGTCGCCCTCTCTGCAGGCTGCGCGGGCCTCAATCATTTTCATGGCGGCGCGTACTAACCGGCCAGCCCCGGCCGTGGACGTGCCGTGCTCGTCAGCAAGCTTGTGTATGAGGGCCAGATCGGCCTTGGCGCATGCCAGAGCGGTGTCCGGCTGGGCGATAACCGAAGAGAGGGCGCCGGACACAGAGCACAAAGCGGCTCCTAGAATTATGACTACGTAGCGAAATTGCTTCACTTGGATCCAACGCCCTCGCTCGACCTTTCGGTGAGCCCATCATTCACAATTGTGACGCTATCGAAAATCCAACTGAAGTACTGTCGTGATGGCCTCGGGTCTGCCAGTGGGGTGCGTCCAAATCGCTGAAATCTCGTCAATATTATCCATGCGTACGGGTGTCTTGGGGAAGTGGCGGCCCCAGTACTTTCGTACTGCTTTGTGCCGGGAGCTGGCAGTCTTGCAGTTGGTATCGATGGGGGCCCAAGGTACCCAAAGTGATGTTGCCGAAAGGTGGTGCGTCCAAGTTGGGTCGATGTTTGTCAACGCCGGAGAGAAATAGCATCGGCGGGCCGGAGCAAGAATCCATCACTACGACGCGCACGAAGGCCGCCGATATCGGGGGCCTTCGTGCTTTTCGCGTGTCAATCTGGAGATGCGGCGTCGGGCGTGGCATCGGCCCGAGGCCGGCGTGAGCGGCGCTTGGAGTGGGCGAGGCGATAGCTGTCGCCGTTCATCTCGAGGATGTGGACGTGGTGGGTGAGCCGGTCGAGCAGGGCACCCGTGAGGCGCTCGGCGCCGAACACGGATGTCCACTCGTCGAAGGGCAGGTTGCTGGTGACGATGGTCGAGCCGCGCTCGTACCTCTGCGAGAACACCTCGAACAGCAGCTCGGCTCCGGTTTGCGACAGCGGCACGTAGCCGAGCTCGTCGACGATCAGCAGCTTGTAGGCGGCAAGCTGGCGCTGCAGACGTAGGAGCCGCTTCTCATCGCGCGCTTCCATGAGCTCGTGCACGATGGCGGCCGCCGCGGTGAAGCCGACCGACAGCCCCCTCTGGCAGGCGGCGAGCCCCAGCCCGAGAGCGATGTGGCTCTTGCCGGTGCCGGAGTTGCCAAGGGCGATGACGTTCTCGTGGCGCTCGATGTACTCGCAGCGGGCAAGCTCCATCACCAGCGCCTTGTTCAGGGACGGCAGGGCCGCGAAGTCGAAGCTGTCGAGGCTCTTTACGGTCGGGAACCTGGCGGCCTTGATGCGACGCTCCACCATGCGCCGCTCGCGATCAATCAGCTCCTGTTCGGCGAGCCGCAGCAGGTAGCGGGGATAGTCGACGCCTTCGGCGGCGCACTGGCGCGCCACCTTGTCGTACTCGCGCAGGAAGGTGGGCAGCCTCAGCGCCTTGAGGTGGTGGGCCAGCAGGACCTGGGGCGTGTCATTCATGATCCCACACCCGCCAGCAGGGCCAGGTACGAGCGCGCCGAGGTCGTTGCTACCCTTGCCCTGGGCAGATACGGATAGATGGTCATATCCAGACGCGGCGGTCGCCGCTCAATGCGGCACAGCACCAGGTGCTTGACGGCATCGAAGCCGATGGCCCCGCGGGCGATCGCATCGCGCACGGCAGCGGCCACCTCCTCGATGCGGAACGCCTCCATCAGCCGCAACACCTGAACGAACTCGCGCTTGCCCGGTTTGCCCATGCGGGCTTCGAGCAACCGGCGCAATGTGGCGAACTCCTCCGGCAGCTGCCAGCCGGCCAGCGGCGCGGCCTGGTCCAGCGCGTTGATCTTCCGCTCGATCAGCGCCAGGTAGTGCAGCGGGTCGAACACGAAGTCCTCCCGCTCATAGGAGCGCGGATGCCGGGCGATCACCTCCGTGCCGCAGGCGATCACCACCTCGTGCACGTAGCCGCGCACCACCACCTGCCGGTGGCCGAAGCTCGTCGGCACCGAGTAGTCGTTCGACCGGTAGCGCACCAGCGACAGCGAGGAGACGGTGGCGGGCACCTTCTCGCAGGCGTCATAGGGCGGCAGCAGCGGCTTGCGCAGGGCCGCCAGATCGCGCTCGAGCCGCTCGCCGATGGTCTCGGCATGGCCACGCAGCCGGTCACCCAACCGCCGCCGGCAGCACGCCTCCAGATGGGCGTTCAACGCGTCGAAGCTGTCGAACACCGGGACCGGCACCAGGAAGTTCCTGCGCGCGAAGCCGACCAGTCCCTCCACCTTGCCCTTGTCGTTGCCCTTGCCCGGCCGGCCGAACCGGTCCTCGAACAGGTAGTGCGATTGCAGCTCGCTGAACACCTGCGTGCGCTGCCGCACCCCGTCGCCGAGGATGCGCGCGACCGCGATCTTGGTGTTGTCGTAGAGGATCGACCGCGGCACGCCGCCGAAGAAGCTGAAGGCCTTCACGTGCCCATCGCAGAACGCCTCCTTGGTCTCGGCCGGGTAGGCCGCCACGAAGCAGGCATCCGAATGCGGCAGGTCGAACGCGAAGAAGTGGATCTTGCGCTCCACCCCGCCGATGATGCCGATCGCCTCACCGAAGTCGGCCTGGGCGTGCCCCGGTGGATGTAACAGCGGCACGAACATCTCCTGCGCTCGCTGCCGCCAGCCGGCGACATACTCCTTCACGATCGTGATGCCGCCCTCAAAGCCATGCTCGTCCCGCAACCGCTCGAAGATGCGCTTGGCCGTGTGCTGCTGCTTCCTCGGCCGACCTTTGTCCTCGGCCAGGAGGCGATCGATGATGGCGATGAACGCGCCCAGCTTCGGCTTCACCGGCGGCTTGGTGCGCCGGTAGCCCGGCGGCACCGAGAACCGCATCATCTTGGCAACCGTCCTCGGATCGATCCCAAACCGTCGCGCCGCCGCCCGCTCGCTCAAACCCTCGACCTGAACCACGTACCTGACCTTCGCGTAGAGCTCCACCTGCTTCATCCCCCGCCCTCTGCCGACGCCGGCACAGGGCTTCCAGCTGCCGGAATTTTACTCCGGCGCAACCGACCGAATTGGCCGCTTCACTGAGGGATTCTTGCTCCGGCGCTTACAATGTTGTCGAAAAAGGGCTTGAGAAGACCTGCGAAGCGTGGTTCCGGTGACTGATTGATCATCGGCAGCGGAGGGCGGGGCGATGATGGGGCGACAGCGGCGGGATCAGGGCCGGCTGTTCTACGAGTTCCAGCTCGAAGATCGCATCCCCGCGAACCATCTGCTGCGCCGCATGAATGTGTTCGTGACGGTGGCGCTCAGCGACCTGCACAAGGAACTCGAGCCGCACTACAGCGAGATCGGCCGCCCATCGATCGACCCCGAGTTGATGATGCGGATGCTCATCGTCGGCTACTGCTATGGCATCCGCTCGGAACGCAAGCTGTGCCAGGAAGTCGAGCTGCATTTGGCGTACCGCTGGTTCTGCAAGCTCGATCTGGACGACAAGGTTCCGCACCACTCGACGTTCTCGGAGAACCGGCTGGGCCGCTTCCGCGAGAGCGATTTACTGCGCCACATCTTCGAGCGGGTGGTGTGGGCGGCGATGGCGACGGGTCTGGTCAAGGGCGAAGGCTTCGCCGTCGACGCCAGCGTGCTCGAAGCCAATGCCAGCCGCTACCACGGCAAGGCGCCTGATGAGTTGGATTGGACCGACAAGCAGCGCCAGACGCGCGCGGTCGCCGAGTATCTTGCCGCACTCGACCAGGCAGTCGAACCCGATCCCAATCGCAAGGAGCCCAAGGTGGTCTCGCCGTCCGATCCCTCATCCGCCTGGACGGCCAAGGCCAACAAGCGCGTGCAGTTCGGCTACGGGCTCAATTACCTGATCGACATCGAAAACGCCGTCATTGTCGATGTCGAGGCGACGCCAGCCAGGACCTACGACGAGGTCGCCGCCACCAAGACGATGCTCGACCGCACCGAAGCCTGCTTCGATCTGAAGCCGAAGCGGCTGGCGGCCGACACGCCTATGGTACGGGCAAGTTCCTGGGCTGGCTCGTGAAGGAGAAGAAGATCGCACCGCACATCCCTGTGTGGGAGCGGCCCAAGCGCGAGGATGGCATCTTCTCCACCTCGGACTTCAGATGGAACGGGCGACGCGGCGTCTACATCTGCCCCAATGGCAAGCAGCTCAGAACCAGTGGAACCGTCCACTCTGACGGCAGACAGCGCTTCCGTGCCCGCAAGCGCGATTGCGATGCCTGTCCTCTGCGAGGGCAATGCTGCCCCAAGGAGTTGCCGCGCTATGTGGCGCGCGACATTCACGAAGATGCGCGCGATGTGGCGCGGCGCAAGATGAAGACCAAGGCGTTCCTCAAATCGCGCGATCAGCGCAAGCGCGTCGAGATGCGCTTCGCGCACTTGAAGACCCATCATCGGTTTGAACGGCTGCGACTGCGCGGCCTCTCGGGCGCTCGCGACGAGTTCCACCTCGCGGCCATCGTCCAGAACCTCAAGACGCTGGCCCTGCGCCTCATCCGGTCGCCGCCACTGACCGCCTGCGCGTGAGTTGCGTGACGTAGGCGTCGGTTGCGTCACGTCACGGCTGACGCCCATCGGGCGAAGCCAACGGTCCAAACTCGCCACCATCTTGCCAGCTCAGTCGATCAATGAGGCCCCGCCGCTCGCGGCGACGCCTTTTTCGACAGCATCGGTCAAAATGCGACTCTGATGGCGGCTGCGATAGAGTCCGGTTACCCCTCAATTCCGGACATGCGCGACCTCCGCTCGAAAGGTCTCACATGTGCCATGAGCGGAACAGGCAGCACCGCAAGTGGCGGCACCGTGACGGAGACATCATGGGACAATCGCGCGGCTGCTGAAAGCAAGCAGGAGTCACGCAGGGAACATCCGGTTACGGGGAGTTCGTGCCACAAATAGACACTGCCACCTGGTCGTGGCGCGCCGCGTCAACTTCTGCGAGTTTCCAAATCAGTGAGGCAAGATTGATGGCGCCTCAACTTCCTCTCACCGGCGGTTGTCTTTGCGGGGCAGTCCGCTATGAAGTGCGCGCGCGTCCGCTCTTTGTTTACCTGTGCCATTGCACCGACTGCCAACGTCGGTCCGGCGCCGCGTTCTGCATGGGGATGGCCGTGGCCCGCGAGAGTTTTGCTTTGACCGCAGGCTCGCCTGAGCGCATCGACTGCACTACACCTTCCGGCTCTCGGACGATCCACAATCACTGCCCCCTTTGCCGCACACGTACACATTCGGAGCCGCAAGTGTATCTCGCGGGTATCAATGTTCGCCCAGGTACACTCGACGACACCAGATGGGTGGTTCCGGTCGCGCAAATTTGGACGCGCAGCGCCCAGCCATGGG
>CAWHUM010000005.1:0-70758 GCA_963832445.1 uncultured Alphaproteobacteria bacterium | reverse complement strand
TTGCAGGCTGCCACCTGCGACCGTATCTCTGCGCCAACCCGCCTTGTCTTTGGGGACGAGCGCAGATTCCGGGTAGTACGCGTATCCGGCAGATGCTCCGCAGCGGGTTACAACCTCCGCGTTGGCTGCGTCTGATGCCATTGCCCACAGGGCAACAAGTAAGGCCGGTGCACGCCAACTCACGGTAACCACCCTCTGACCTCCATATAGGCGACCCCGAAATGGCCGAAAGCGTTGCAGGCCCTCTCGCTGTCGGTCAATCGTGCGGCTGGAAGGTGGATCTCGCCCCCGCTGTGGTGCTTTCAAAGGCGCGGCGGGCCGGATTAATTCGAAGGACCGCCACGCACCTCAACGTCCCTCGCTCAACCCCAATGCAGCATTGAGCAGGGCTTGGCGTTCTCTGTCGTTTCCGACGCCTGTCACGCCTGCGGGATACATGTGCGTTACCTCAATCAAGAAACCCGTCGTGCGTCGAACAATGGTGCTTTCGGTACCCCAGACTCCTCCAGCACGGTCACGACAAGTAGTAACAACCTTGCGGATTACGCTGCCGTCTACTGAAGGGATTGACTGTCTGCCTGACAGGAAGTCGTCCTTGCACCTATCCGAGTAACGCCGGATCACCGTCCCTGCAAAATCGTCGGCGAGCGGTGTCCCTGCTCCGCGAGCCGCGCGAAACGACCCAAACGTACCATCGGGGAGCGAGAAGGGCACGCTTACATCGCCGGGCATTGGGGTGATGAGGCGATAACCGGCAATCCCAGCAGAATTGAGAAGATTGACTATCATCATCGCCGCTTCTGACTGTGGCAGCAGCTGAATCTCAGGCAGCACCTTGGTCTGCTGACCCGGTGGCGGCGGCAGTGTCCTCACGCATTCGAGCACGGCATCCATTGCTTTTGCACTCCCAGAGAGCTCGAACGCGAGATGGCCCTGGGGTGTCTGTAACTGAAGACGGCGTCCGGTCTGAAGGGCCCTGAAGGGTCGAAGGCCGTCCAGGGGTAGCAGAGCCGACTTGTTGTCGGTGTGCCAAGCCTTGCCGCTAGCAACGAATTTACGATCCACGAGGGCGGCGACGTCAGTGGTGGCACCTTTCGCTAGTTCCCAAGTCTCGTTGGCCACCCCGACGGCCCAACTGAAGGATGTGGTAACTACGAAGCTGAGGCGAGTGCCGTCGGGGTAGGAGCGACCGGCCATGCAGCCGACCAGATCGGTATTCCCTTCCTTAGTGGCAAAATCGAAAACCTCCCACCCTTCGGACATTCGCCCTATAGGCGGTCGCCTCGGTCATGAGGAGGAGAAACGCCAATGCCGCAATCGATTGACGCATATGCCCACACCACAATGAATTGGTGCCTTGCATGCTAGCCATTGCGTACGATTTGGCAATCTGCTGATACACATCACCACAAGCCCTCGAACCGATGCCCGACAACCCCGGTGTGTGAGCAGACTGCTCACTGCGCACCCCTACGTTCATCGTTTCTGCCGCCTCTCCTCTAGAGATTTGGGGCGTGACCGTTAGAGGAGTTGCCAACGGGCAACTCCTCTTTTCTGACAGCTGATTTGATCCATGCTTCATGGTCGCGATCTTGGCCGCCACCATGGCTCGCAGGCTTTCTGTGAGATGGCGCCGGTGCAGATTCTTGGACGCCACGAAGGCGAGTGCGCTGCCACGGCCATCCCACGACTGTGTGATCGGTTGCGCGGGCATGCGGACACGCCCGGCGATGTCATTTGACGAACGGCTGATTAGCTATATAATCAGAATATAATTGAACACCGGAAACCAGCCCATGTCCAAGCTTCCTGCACGCCCTGTTTCCATCGTCAGGGCGACCCGCGCCAGCACCGACGAGCAGCTTCTGGAGTTGTGGCTGGCATCGCTGACCTCGGCCCACAGCCGGCGCAACTTCGAGACCACGCTCCGGCGCTTCCTGGCCGAGCTGCCGATGGGGTTGCGCGCCGGCACTGTCGAGGACGTGCGGGATGGGCTCGCCAAGATCACCAGAGGCCTGTCGGACGCTTCGGCGCGCCAGTACGTGCTGCGCGTGAAGTCGCTGCTGGGCTACGCCCACGAGCTCGGGTACACGCCGTTCAACGCCGGCGTGCGCGTCAAGGTGAAATCTGATGCCGGCTCCCGAGGCGCCAGCCTTGCCAAGCGCATCATCACCGAGGTTGAGGTCGGCTTGCTGATCCGGGCGGCGCCATCCAAGCGCGACCGGGTGCTGCTAGAGGTTATTTACGCCGGCGGCCTGCGCATTTCCGAGACTGTCGCCCTGACGTGGGGCGACGTACTCTTGCGCGGCGAGCGCGTGCAGCTGTCGATCGCGGGCAAAGGCGGCAGGGTGCGCCAGGTGCTGCTGCCCGAGATCGTCAGCCGCTCGCTCCTGTCGCTGCGCGGCGATGCTGGCGCCACCGATCCGGTGTTTCCCAGTCGCAAAGGCGGCGGACACCTCAGCGAGCGCGCCGTCAACGGCATGGTGAAACGTGCTGCGGCCAAGGCCGGCATCAGCACAGCCATATCGCCACACTGGCTGCGCCACGCCCACGGCTCGCACGCCATCGATCGAGGGGCGAGTTTGCCGGAGGTCCAGTCCACGCTCGGCCACGGCAACATCGCCACCACCAGCGGCTATCTGCACGCGCGGCCCGACAGCTCGAGCGGCCTGCATCTCGATCCTGGGGTGTTCCTTCGATGACGACGACACTCGATAGCAAGCCCCCATAGGGGCAATGGCAGTGCGGCGGCGGCGGAGGCCCACACCGTGACACTCCGACGAGAATTGTGGCACAGCGGGCACAGGCAAGCACTCGAAAGGATCGAGAAATGGACACCCAGGAAATGACGCACGGACCCGTGCGTTTGCAATGGGCGGCCGGGCAGATGATGCGCCGAGCGGACGGCCTTGGTGCGTTGGCGGAGCTGCACTCGGAAGAACACGCAACCAACCAGGCCGCCTTAGCACGTGCCGCCGAGCTGGGGCTTGAGCCATCGGCGTTCCCTACCGTGCAGGATGCCCGTTCTGGAAAGGAGATTTTCAACACCCCCCAGGTGGTGCGGCTCCTCGCCGAGGTTGCGGCGGCTCGCTGAGGCCGGCGCACCATCCTGCTGTGGCGGAGCGTGGCGGCACCCATCACCAGCACCATGCTGGCGCCGGTGATCGATAATGCTAAGCTTCAGAGTCCGGCGGTAAGTGAGGGGTGGGGCATTGTATGACCGCGGCACGCATTTGGGTTGCCTTGATCTGGTCCACAATACTCTTTTCGTGGTCAAACCCCGCACAGGCGCAGTGCGAATGCCTCTGCGTCAATGGGAAAATGCAGCCCATATGCCGAGGATCAGTTGTGCCGCCAGTGTGCCCTGCGACCAGTTGCGGGTCGTCGTCGCACTCCGATCCAGCGCCCAAACCAAGTCCCTCTCCTTTCCCGCTCAGCACGGCGGCACAGCGTGCCGCGTATTGTTCGGCGGTCCTTAGCGACGTGATTGCGTCAACGCCTGAGTACGCTGAGGTAGAGGGACCTGACGGCAGAGTTTTTAAGTTCCCAAGCAACACGCCAAGAGACATTATCGAGTCCAAGATGGCCAAGGAATATGGATACAAGGCCAATTTAACAGGCCTAAGCACGCCATCACCAATGGCGCCCACTGCGACGCGTGACAACCTCGGTCAGAGGCATGAGAGGTACACGCGCTATATCCGTGATGAGTTGCTTCGCATCGTTGCGTCTGGAGGAGACGGCGTTCCCTTACTGCTGCAGGCGAAACTCATAAGAGCAAATGGTCAAAGGGATGCCGGGGCTAGCAGAACCGCGTTTGCCACTGCGGAGTTCGCCCGGTGCTCAACTCAGTGCAGTTCGTCCCCATCGCAAGATCGCTGTCTTGTTGATTGTGTCGACCGATATAACTCGACGGCAGCCAAGGTCTTAGGCTGCCAAATCTTACCGGACGGACTTCCGTATTAGGTTTCCGCCGGATGTCACGCTTCGACCTGTTGGCCGCCTGCCACGCTCGTCGTCACAAGCGGATGGGCTAGTGGGACTGCACGGAGGTCAGCAATGTCCGGAATTGGGGGTTGAACGGACTAGGATGCTGCAGCTTTCGCGAGTTGCGTTTTGACCCTGATCTGCCGAAGTTGCTGAACGACCACGCGTATCGACGAGCGGCAACACATGGGCGCATAGCTGCGTATTACCCTCGCGATGGGGCGCCGCGTGCCCCAGGGATACTCGGGGTTTGTCTTGCTGCGCAGAGGGGTTTCTCCTGATTTGTCCGATCAAAGAGCACCCGTAACCTGGTGGGGGAAATCGACTATATTCTCGGAGGGAGATCCCCCTGAACAGAGAAACCACATTTGCGTGCCACGGCCTGCCGACGCGGGGGCTGAGCGAGTTGCGAATTCTCAAAAATTCAAATCGCGCGAGCGACAAATTGTCTTGCCGACGATTTTCCGTGCCAAAAAACGTCGACGATCGCGAGCGCGCGTGGCGCGCGCGCGTGGCGCGCGCGCCCGGCGCCCCCTAACAAGCGCGGACGACCTACCTTTGTCGTTGCTCGTTTTCCAAGTGTTGGAGGGAATGGGAATCCCGCGCGATGATCTCGCCTTCGCACTCTGCCGGGTTCTCTCTCGTGGGGAGGAGAAGTTTGCCCGGTCGCACCTCGCCAGCGCCGGGTATCGCGTTCTCGAGGGCGCTATCTTCGAGCACCTCAAGTACCGAGAGGCCATGAAGATGGGGCGGTCCATCGGCGAGACGGGGAAACGTGTGCTCGATGCTCGCGTTGATGCACTGATCGGCGATTTGTTAGACCAGGCTGCACTGAGAGCTGAGCAATCCGGCCGTCGCGTCGCGTAAGCCATCACGCTACGTCGCCGACACCTTGCAGTGGGCAGCCACACCGGCACTTTTGAGAATGGCGCGGCTGCCCTGCGCACGCTACGCGGACTTGATGCGTGCGCAGACAGCCTAGGCCGCGCGTCTTGTTGGTCAAGGTATCCAGAGTTGTGCAGATCACTGAGTATATACTAACCGCATATGCCCCCGACAATCCGGGCTCTCTAAACGCGCGCGGGAGCGAACGTCAGCGCTTACCCTTCCCTGGAACGGCGGGCGTGGCCGGACCAGAGCCCCGCGGATCGGCAGGCTGCGCAGGCTGAGTGCCTGACTTGCCGGCACTTGGCAGGGACCTGACACATTCGTCCTTCTTCTTTGGGTCAGCGAGTTTAGCGCAGTCGCTTGCAGTGAGTGCGAACGCAGAACCGCTAAGGGTAGCGGCGATCACAAACGCACCGATGAGGAAGGCAACACGCGTCATCTTGGGAACTCCTCTGCGAGAAGCAACCCGCCGCTGACCGGTACGATCAGGATTGGTTCGAAATGTGACCAGGTCACGCTTGCTTGATACACTCTGACCTGAGCCCCGAGAACTCGTCCAGATTTGGGTAGAGTCCGTCATCCCCGACGAACTCTGCTCATAAATCAGACCGCTGCGAGAAAGTGCGGCCATGTCAGCGAAGCAACTGCTCCACCGTCGCCACGACTTCGTTGGCAGGCGCTGGCTTCCGGATCAGCGGGGCGGAAGCGCAATTGCCGGTCACTTCTTGCCGTCCGCTGTACAGAACAAATGGAATAGTGCGCCGCGCCAACTTTGCGCAAAGAGCGTCGCTGTTGCTGTCCAATACAGCGGCGGAGAGGTCGGGGAGGTCCGCTAACGGTAGAGCGGTGTTGGCATCCTTAGTCGTCAAAGTGCGCGCCCCCTGCGCCTCAAATGCAGCAGCCAAAAGTGTGGCGAATTGCCAAGGCTGGACAATCAGGATCAATCGTCCAGACAGTGAACGCTGGCGCAGTTGTGTCTTGTTTTGCCGACGTGGCATTTGAGCCCACGTGGTTAACCACTGAGCCCAAGGTCAACCACCGGCTGACGTAGTCGTTCCAGCCAATCGGCTTAGCCTCAGCTGCTTCTGGCGGTGCGCTCTATGAGTTCACGCCCTAGTGCCTTGCGCGATCACCCCCTCTCCCCCGCCGAAATCCAGCAGCTCAACAAACTCGGCTCCGTCCGCATCACTCAGTAAGCTGCTGGCTTCGCCAGCATCCGCGAACTACAATCTCGCGCACCAACGCGCCCAAGAACAACGAAACTCAGTTCGCGTTGTCGGGAGGAAGACATGTTGGAGTACGTAGCGTACGCGCTCCTCGGCGTGGTGACGATTTGCTGTCTGCTCTACGTTACGATATCCCCAGAGGTAGAAGCCGTCCCCATTTCAAAGCAGCCAGACCCCAAGCAATAGCGAACAGCGTCCACCCGTGTCGCCTGGAGCGGTTCCCGTGTAAAGTTGCCTCTTCTGGGCTGGAGCGCACTCATGACCAACTCTCAAGAAAAGCGCGTCAACCGCATCGCTCAGACCAAGGGCTACCGTCTGGAGAAAGTCGGCAAAGGTCTTCGGCACGGTCGCTTCTGCATCGTGAATTTAGCCGAGGGTTCGCGGATGGCCTCCGGCATCCCTGGCCTTGAGTTTTCCTTCTCGCTCCAGGAAGCTGAAGACTGGCTGGCCAAGCGCGAGCGCAAGGGCGAGAAGACCGCATGAGCGCCACGGGCACCGACTAACACAGCCACCGAACGTCGCTCAACGGCGCGCTCCGCGCGCCACCACACCACCAAAATCCGTGATGCGTTCCTCGTCCAAAATGCGTGAGCCCAGCCCTCCGAAACTCGTGCAGTTGGAACGGCAACTGCGACACCGCAAGGAGTTGCCTCGCAAAGCAAGCACCTTCCGGCCGCTATGTTCGTAAGCCTTAGCGACCAACTGCGTAAATGTTTTCGCAAACTTGCCGCGCCACGAGGGTCGATCTTTAATTCTGTATGCTTAGTATATTGCGAACCTTTTCAGACAACGAGTAGCGTATCATGATCGATCAGCGACATAACCGAGCACGCTTCGTCATCGGACCGGATGGCGCTCCGCTAACCATAGCGGATCTACCGCCTCGGGATACGAAGCGCTGGGTGATCCGCCGCAAGGCGGTACTGATTGCTGCAGTCCGCGGGGGCCTCTTGAGCTTGGAAGAGGCGTGCGAACGCTACAGGCTGACAGTGGACGAGTTCCTGTCGTGGCAACACTTGATCGATCGCCATGGTCTACAAGGGCTGAGAGCAACGCGGGTGCAAGACTACCGCGAGTGACGCGTCGCAGTAGTGCCATCGTCAGCTTCCAGATCGGGTGTCGCACCGTGGCTCGCTACGAGCGACGCGTTCGCGTTGGAGCCCGGGGATTTGATCCGTGTCTCCCCCCGACGAGCCGGGAGGCGGACAGACAATTGTTCGAGGCGCCAAGCCCCGATCCCCACAAGGAATTTCAAATTCTCGTCGTTCCCTACTCACAGGCTAATATCTCTGCCGATCCGCTCAAGGATGAACATGAGCTCATCGAGGCTCAGCTTGTGTTCCATTGGTTGCTCCATTTTGGAGCAAAACGTCACGCGGAGCCTTCGGTTTCCTTGAGCTTGGCCTTGGATCGATGCTCAGCACGCTGCAGGAGCCGCACAGGCCGTCGGCGTGATGGCCTCGCGAGTCAACCTGACAGCAAGACTTGCCGACCTCGATGTCCTGCAGCGGACGGCGATCGCATGGGAGCAATACCGGCTAAGGCACAATGTAACGCCGCTGGTGAGAGTAGAGGCGTTTGCCAACGCGTCGCAGGCGCTCCAGCTCACGACCCGCCAGGACCTGCTGAGAATATCTCGAAGGCAAGCTCCGCCGGCATTGGTGCACGCGCGTATTCGGCCCAAGGTCCTTCCCGGTTCACGCTGTCGAGGAATGCCTCGAACTGCTGCGGGTCGTCGTAGAAGACTACCGCGCGAGACGCCAAGGCGGAATTGCTGAAGTCGGTCATGGCTGCCAGCAGGGCATTTCTCGGGTCTTGCCGTTGCCGGCGAAACAGCGTTTGAACCCAGCTAGCCAAGTAAGCCTCTCTCAGCTCAACTTGAACGTGGCCATGAGGTCTACGGCGATCAGGCTCTTCTTACCATGTCGTTGGAAATGTGCTTTTGGCTGGTGAGCGATGAGCAGCTTTCGAGCTTCCGCCGTCGCCCTGGCGCGTTTTTCGCCTTCTCCCAGTCCACGCCCGGCGAAGGCGCAGGGGTAACGAATCATAAAAACGTCGTGCTCTTCCACTTTCTGCTCAATGGCACGAAGAAGGGAGCAAGCGGCCCGTTGCGCATCTTCGAGACCTGGTTCCGGCCCCATCGCTGTGCTGATCTGCTAATCGACGATTTAGTGTTTGGTATGGATGCGTTTGGTGCGGATGCCGCCGATACGCAAGCGCTGCTCGAGCGGTTGAAGGCGCTTCCTAATACCGAGATTTGCGCTCGGGCCCGCTCGTATGTCGAGGTGCGCGCACGTGGGGAGCGGTTGTGGTCGTGGCTGCGAAGGCGGCGAACGCCGATCGTCGCAGCGGTAGACGACGATTACGTCTTCCTGGAAGAGTGTTTTGCAAACTTGCGGCAGATCTGCGAACTCGCGGTTGCGGGCAAGTGCGGGCTGGTGTGGGCGCCCGGTTGACCTTGCCCAGCACGCGGTCCGACATCGTGCGCCCTGGTCGTTGGCTTGACTGGCCTAACCAACCCGCGCCATACCGCCCGACGGCGCGCTCCGCACGCCACCGCACCACTAAAATCCGTGCGCGACGCGACACTCAAAATCCGCGACCTCACCTTCCAGTATCCGTGAGTTCGCTCACCCGAAATCCGTGTGCTGTCGCACCGACTGGCCACCTCGCCACCCTTGCCGTTCTCGCTGTGCAGCGAGTTTTGGCAACTATCGGGGCCGCGTCAACGCCGCAAGCGATTAGCCGGGGTCAACCGGTGGCGGCATCGACGCCTAACGGCGCAGCCGCGGGTCTCAGCGGGTGATGAGGCCCTGATTGACCTCAACCTTCGACGTGCTCATGGTGAAGTCCTGCACCACCTTGCCCCTGTCGAAAAAGATCACCAGCGATTTCTTATCGCCGTCTGCGCCGCTGTGCACTAGGTTGACATACGGAATGAAATTGGTCGGCCGGGATTGCAGCTTTGTGAATTCGTATTCCCAGGTTTCGAAGCCGTTGGCGCTGAAAGACGTCTTCATCGGATCGCCATAGAGCTTCCGCACGTCGGCTTGTGTCGTCCTGCCTTTGACGAGCTGAGCGGCAACGGAGGCCCCGGTGGCTTCGGCGATGCTTGCATTGCCGGAGCTGGCGCATCCGGCGAGTGCAAGGCACAGCAGAAGCACGATTAGCTGTGTCGAGCGCTGTTGCATGGCTTCCCTCGCGAGCTTGCGCCTTGCCCGCCACCGTTCCGAGCGTCAGATGCTCGGGCACTCTGCCCACTCCCAGATCGCCCCGCTCGGCAAGTTCCCGAGACACCGCGCCCCTGTATTGAACAGGGCGACGCCACAATCAAGTGGTCCACCCCTGCCTCTGACTGATGTGCGGGATAGCGCGGCCACTGAGCAACAGGCGTGGCGAGACCTATGGAGTGCCGCCGCCAAGATACCACGTGGAGCACGAAGAGGCGGGGAAGCTGGTGGTGCTCAACCGGTGGCAGATGACGGCTGTCACGAACCTGTTGCAATAGTGTGGTTGCCCAATGATCGGTAGCGGCGGCCCTGCGGGCTCAGGGGCCACGTGTCTTCAACCCCCCGACACAGCGGGTCCGCACACGGCCACCGCTGCCACCTCACTAGTCTCGACGCTCGGATGGACAAAGGATTCACGGAAGGGCCAGGTCATCACGCTCGCCACGCAGGTCAATTCAATCGAGACCCAACTGCGCGGCATGAAGCACGGCAAACTCGAGACACGCGTCGCCGCCCTCGAAGAAAAAGTGTTCGCCTCGCGCGGATAAATGCGCCCTCTCCCCCGCCGAAATCCAGCAGCTCTACAAACTCGGCACCGTCCGCATCACGCAATAGTCCGCGCCAGCGACAGGTTTCTTTCCCCATCAGCTGACGCGAACCAGACGCTAGCCGCTCGGCCACCTTTTAAGAGCGTCCCGCGCTTCTGAAGCTCCTGGCGGCATTTCCAGCAGCCTCGAACGTAGCAGCAGCATCCTGCGCCGTCATCGCGACCGTGGTCTCGATATCCGACAGACTGCCCCCTGCTGCAGCTGCCAGAACGGCGGAGGCGGCCGCCTTCTCGTTAGGGAATTCGCCGATGACTAACCAATCGTGACGGCCGAACGTGAGGTACCAGGCGATAAGTTTGCCGCCGACGGTCTTGAAGAGGGCGGCAACCGCTTCCTCGCGATTCTCGGGTTTCGCGAGCATTCCCTTGACCGCGTCTGTCGTGAACTTGCCGCGGGAGATGTAAATGGGCATGGGCATTCCTCGTGATGAAAGCCCCCCATCCTCAATCCCTCTTGGACAGGACACTGTATGCCCGCAACGACGTGGATACCAGGGCCTTATCACCGCTCAACGGCGCGCTCCGCGCGCCACCCCACTACCAAAATCCGTGATGCGCTCCCCGTGTGGAATGCGTGAGCCCGGCCCTCCGAAACTCGTGCACTCCCAAGGCTTTTTCGGACGGCAATCAACACCGGTCGTAGCAATCTACTTAGGTGCGTCGAGCATCTTGGTAGCTGTCGGTCCCGTACCACTGATTTGGACCACCACCGGCTCGCCTTTCGTAGCCACGAAGTGCGGAACGTTTGCCGGTTCGGTGTAGAAACTTCCCGCCGACAGTCCAATGAGCTTGGCTTCATCAAACTTGTCGCCCCAGCCGACATACCAAGTCCCGGAGATTATCGTGTAGGTCCTTTCCTCCGGATGCGTGTGCGATTGGACCTTGAAGTTCGCGGGAAATCTGACGCGCTCTACATACGATCCTTGCTTGGTCGAGTCCCCGACCAGCCCAGCGGCTTCAACGCCCGCCACTCTGGGACTCGCCTTCCACGTCAACTTGTCCGGCGTGACGACTACAGTACCCGGCGGCCTACTCTGCGCCCATGCCCAATGACCCGCCGTCAGAACGCAAGCGATAGCAGTCGCTGCAAGAACACTACGCTTCATGGTGTCCTCCCGATAGGTTGAGCGCGCAGCAAACACGTCAGGGTACTCACATATCGGTCCCGAGCGCGCTGAAGACCCAGAAAACAACGAGAGCGAAACACAGCACGAACGCTCCGCCGGACAAGGCCAAGCGGAGCCCCTCCCCGAACTTCCCGCGTGCCATTACATAGAAAAGTCCAGCGCCGATAAGCACCAGTGCAGCGATAGCCAGTCTCGCAAAGCCATCTGATCTAGCGGTTGCCGCCTGAAATCCAAAAATCACTCCTCCAGCCGCAACGAGGACCACCAAAATTGCTAGGATCCACGCAAAAACCAGTTTCGCCGACATGGGGTCCCTCCCAACAGCGTTCGCCAAAAGTTAGGGCCATGAGTACGCTGTACAGTTCTCATGCTGCCCGGGGGCATGAGCTCATACGAGTGATGGGGTGCCAAGGTTCGGAAAGTACCTATCCGACACCTGAACATGTGCAGCAATGCGGCGCTGTCCAGTTTCGGTGTGGCGCCATTCGGACTGGTGGTCGAAAGGGTGCGGTAAGCGCCCCCGATGCAACGCGCGTTGACGTCAGGGGCGCCTTGCTCGTTGCCCAGCAGCCGCAATATCCTTCAACCCAACCCCGCTACCACCAGCCCAATCCCCGCTCAGCAGAGCCCCACAGCAACCCCGCAACCTCCAAAATCCGTGAGCCACTCCGCATCCAAAATTCGCAACCTCCTTTTCCAAAATCCGTGCACTCCCCTTCCAATTTCCGTGATGTTGACCCATTCCCGTCCTACGGTCAGACCCGTGCTGAGCAAAGTGTTAGCCTTTGCGTCACACGCTCATGAGCGAAATCGAAGCCGAAGTGCGCCGCATGGCGGGCGAAGCTGTGAGCGTCGTGAAGGATCGAACCGGCAAGGCCCCAGATTTTTCCGAACAGAATTCTCGCGGTAATCGAAGAAACGCTCGACGAGGCCTCGCGCTACTTTGCCGACCTACCGGAAGACCAAGCCATCGAACTCGTTCAGTATTTCGGTTGCTATTTGCTTGAGGTGGCACGCCATCAATTTGGCGGAAGCTACTTGTGGCACGAGCAGCGGGATCAGCCTGTGTTAGTAGTCGGCGAGCCGAAGTTCCATGTGGCGTTCCTCACATGGGACAAAGTGCGTGGTCGGCTGAGCGGTGACAGGGCCGACAACATTTTGTTCTTTTTCGACGGGTTCGCACAACGTGTCCGGCGCGCGGAGCCGGGCGTGCGCGTGCTTTACGTGTAGCGGAGGCTAGCTCCCGCGTCCTCTCCCCCGCCAAAATCCAGCAACTCTACAAACTCGGCACCGTCCGCATCACGTAATGACTACCGGCCACGGCCGCCATCTGAAGCTGCCGCCACCGTCCCCACCGATCACCCCCGCAGCAGCCAAGCCAAACAGACGATCCCCAAAGTGAATGCCCAGAAGGACCGGCAGCCACCACGACCTGGCCAGAAATTCCAGAGCCCGCGGGATTGGTTCGACAGGACGGTGCTTGGGCGGCATGGTTGCTCCTATGACGTCGCCACCTTAGCACGCTCGAACGCCGTCGATTGATACGCCTGCATCGGCGTCACGAGCGTTCGGGAAGCGGCTCCGACAACGAACTCCAAATCCCCGCTCAACCGCGCGCTTCGCGCGCCACCACACCACCAAAATCCGTGATGCACTCCCCGTCCGAAACGCGTGAGCCCAGTCCACCGAAACTCGTGCGCGCCCCCTCCAATATCCGTGAGCTCGCTCCTCCCAATCCGTGATGTTGACCCATTTCCGTTCTACGATTAGGTTTGCGCGGAGCAAAGTGTTAGCCTTCAGGTGACAAGCCCATGAACGATATCGGCGCCGAAGTGGGCCGGATGGCGGGGCGAAGCTGCACTCATCGTGAAGGATCGAACCGCAAGGCCCCTGACTTCTCCGAGCCGAGACTCGCGGTCATCGAAGAAACGCTTGAGGTTCTTACTGGACGACAGGAGTATCCATGCAGACGCTGATCTCGAAGCCGAAGGATCGAGGAAGGTGCTCGTGAGGGCGGTTCTGGCCGCAGCCTGCACCATGGGACTGATGCTGGCCGCAGGCGTCAATGAGGCGGAGGCTCGCAAGCGCGGTAAGACCGTCTGGAATACGACTGGCATCAGTGGCGGCACACACACTGTCAACGTGCGAAAGCGCGGAGGGGTTCGCGGCAAGATTCCAGCGACGAAGCGTTAGGACGTGCCGCCGAAATCCGACAGCTCTACAAACTCGGCACCGTCCGCATCACCCAGTAGTCACCTCCCAGAGATGCCAGCATACGAGTGGCGCCATTGGTGGTGGTCGTGCTGTGGGCGCCAATGAGTATGAGCGCAGCACCGAGGGAGGGGGCGCCAGACATTGGAGTTGAATTGGCCCACTGCGGCGCTGTCATACAAGGCGGTGGGTATAGGTTGGTAGTAGCCGCACTCAACGAGGCGCGGGGTCCGTTCGGTATGGACCTTCGCTCGACCTTGGCGGGGATAGTCGAGATCGGCTGCGAGGGCCGGTGCGGTGAGGAAGAACGCAATTGGAAGCAGCGCTAGCCATTTCATGGCGTAAACTCCGTGATCATCAGCGGGCGCGGACAACGTCGGGCGAATCAAAATGTTGCAGCCCGATGTTGGCTGGAAATCGTTAAGATGAGTGATGAGTACTGACGGAACTGTTTGCAGCCACGCGAAAATCGACGCCGTCCGCATCTACAACCGCGCGCCCTCGGCGGTGGAAGTGCAGCAGCTCCACAAACTCGGCACCGTCCACATCACGCATTAACCTCCGTGCCACAAACGCCGACATCGGCAGGCCGAGGCTGCTACCATCAATCGCTGATGGAACCATTGTGTTCCGCCGCGCATTGCTCAATCAGAACTGTGTGAGGAGTACGGATCATGAATGATTCTCGCACAGCGGGAATTGTCGGGCTCGCAATGAGTGCAGTCCTCGTTGTCGGTATCGCGTACCTCGCGTTCGGCGACCGCCTCGGGATCAAGAGCCCCTACCCGAATGCCCGTATTTCCACCGATGCCGCGGTGAAATAGCAAACCCGGCCTCGCACCCCGGTGTGTGACCGATCGTCGATCACCGCTCAACGGCGCGCTCAGCGCGCCACCCCACCACCAAATCCGTCCGCTTTGTCGTATGATGGGCAATGCTTGGATCATCACCTACTTTGAAACCCATATCCGCGCTTCCGGAGATCCGCGAACTCATCGACAGCGCGCCGGCCATACTGAAACGCGATATCTCGCGCATCAAGACCCTCTTGCTCGATCCAAACGCAGTATTGCCGGTGCCCATAGTCTCCTTCACCCTTCAAGAAGCGAAAGATGCGCTCGACCTCTTGCTCGCTCACTCTTTGCAGCTCACCCATTGGCAAAAGGAGCCCATCACGGATACTGAGCGCGCGGAAGTCACTCGTCTTCAGGCAGCCGTTCCGGAGATCCGACCGCTCATTCAGCGGCTGATCACGCTGGCAACCGAACTCGAGCACCGTGCAAAGACCGGCAGCACATCAAGACGCAAAAAGTGGCGGCACCACTGACGTCAGTCAACGCCTGATCGTGGGTTGCTTCTAAATGACTTGCGACGCTGCGCTTCTGCTCGCGTCTCACCCCCGCCGAAATCCAACAACTCCACAAACGCCGGCCTCGTCTTCCTGTTCCTTGGCGCGGTCATCGTGATTCCGAACGTCTTCGATTGACGCGTCAACGACGTTTGGTGTCGCGCCGATATCAACTTGGGTGGTACTGGTTGCGGTGTCCGCGTTTGGACTTGCGTCCTCCGTGGGTGAGCCGCTGGTCGCTTCGGCATCTCCGTTGCTGAAGGTGAAGGCTGCTGGTGGATTTGCCAGTGAAGACCCAGCGGAGCTGAAGGCTGCGGAGGATCAGCTGCGGGCGTTGGCGGCGACGGAGAAGAAGTGAGGTGTTTTGGGATGTCCAAGTTCACGGCAAAAGCACGCAACCCCGGCGAGCGTTGTTTCGTCTATGACGAGGACGGCGAGCTGATTATTGAACTCAAGCGGCCAGCCGATCGCGCCCACGCTGAGGCGGTCGAGAAGTTTTTGAATGACAACGTAGACGAGATAAAGAGCGACCCGGACTCCTTGCCGCCGACCGGTTTTCGCGTCTGAGCGCGCGCGGTTGGGCGGAGATAGCGTTGGGTGTTGCGGGCCTACAGTCGGCAGGGATTCACGTAGCCGTCGACGATTTGCTTGGTGACGCTGTCGGGAAAGTCGATGGTCAGTTTGTTGGCAGTGATTGCGGTCACGGTGCCGTCGCCGAACATCGGGTGTGAGGTCTGATCGCCGACAGTGTACTTGCTCACATACGCAGGAGGCACAGTCGACTTCAGAGCGGAAGCGCGTGTTGCGCGGGTCTTCGTTGGTTTCTTCGCTTCCACCATACGCCGAACTCCTTGCGTTGTTATCTGCTGAGATCGTGTGTCTTGTACCTTTTCCGCATCCCCGATGTGGGGGAGACATTTGATCGTGCGACAGTATTTCGCTCATGTAATCCGATGAGGGATTTACGCGGTGCCGGTTGTGTCACGAAATTGAGGGACGCGCACTTGGTGCGCGGCTTTGTGCGTGAAGTCAGTTCTTGGTGTGCTTGTCCGACATCAGCACTTGTGAGACAGACTTAGCGGCTTGAGGAAGGGAGGATTTCTGGCTCATCGTAGCCCTCAAGGAGCGAAGATGAGACAGAAATCCGACGCCACCGACCTGTCGTCGGAAGAGGTCGTCAAGGACATCCGCCGGGCGACGCGCAAGCACTACTCGGCCGAAGAGAAGATCCGCATCGTGCTGGACGGCTTGCGCGGCGAGCACTCGATCGCCGAGCTGTGCCGCCGCGAGGGCATCGCCGAGAGCCTGTACTACAGCTGGTCGAAGGAGTTCCTGGAGGCCGGCAAGCGGCGGCTGGCCGGCGACACCGCCCGTGCCGCGACCAGCGACGAGGTCAAGGATCTCCGGCGCCAGGCCCAGGAGCTGAAGGAGGTCGTCGCCGAGCAGGCGCTCGAACTGCGGCTGCTCAAAAAAAGCATGATCGCGGATGGGGGAGACGAAGCATGAGGTACCCCGGCTCCGAGAAGCTCGAGATCATCCGGCTCGTCGAGCAGTCGCATCTGCCGGTGCGGCGCACCCTGGAGATGCTCGGCATCCGCCCGTCGACCTTCTATCGCTGGTACGATCGCTATCGAGCCGGCGGGCCTGAGGCGCTCGAAGACAAGCCGTCGCGGCCAGATCGCGTCTGGAACCGCATCCCTGACGATGTGCGGGAGCGCATCGTCGCCCTGGCGCTGGAGAGCCCGAGCTGTCGCCGCGCGAGCTGGCCATCCGCTTCACCGACACAGAGAGCTATTTTGTCTCGGAAGCTTCGGTCTATCGGCTGCTCAAGGCCCACGACCTGATCACCAGCCCGGCCTTCATCGTCATCAAGGCCGCCGATGAGTTCAAGGACAAGACCACGGCCCCCAACCAGCTCTGGCAGACCGACTTCACCTACCTGAAGGTCATCGGCTGGGGCTGGTTCTATCTGTCGACCATCCTCGACGACTTCTCGCGCTACATCATCGCCTGGAAGCTGTGCACGACCATGAGGGCCGACGACGTCACCGACACGCTGCAGCTGGCGCTCACGGCATCGGGCTGCGCTGCGGCGCGCGTCGTGCACAAGCCGCGGCTGCTCAGCGACAACGGGTCGAGCTACATCGCCGGCGACCTGGCGGAATGGCTCGAAGAACGCGGCATGGAGCACGTCCGCGGCGCGCCCTGTCATCCCCAGACCCAGGGCAAGATCGAGCGCTGGCACCAGACGCTCAAGAACCGCATCCTGCTCGAGAACTACTACCTGCCCGGCGATCTCGAAGCCCACATCGACGACTTCGTCGACCACTACAATCACCGGCGCTACCACGAGAGCCTCGCAGAACCTGACACCGGCCGACGTCTACTTCGGACGCGGCCAGACCATCCTGCTTCAACGAGAAAGGATCAAACGAGACACCATCAAACAAAGACGATTGCAGCATCAGCGCAAAGCCGCCTAACCTCAAACACCAACCGAGCCAGAGCCTCCCGTCACGAAAGCCTCAACCTGTCGCAAAGCACCTGACGACGGACACGGCGGCCTCGAAGAACCTGCCGGAGCCCAAGAAATGGCGCAGCATTGGATAGAACATGACGTTACGATAGCCGCACCGCGCGAGCGCCTGCGGTAGCGTGTCACGAATCCCGCCCACCATCACGTGCTGGAGATACTGGCGCATATTGCCGAACGCCTGTGTCGACAGCCCGGTCAGCAGCGAGAACTCGGTGAGCCATGAGCCGCCGCCGAACGTTTCAACGCGCAGCTTGTTGAGGTTGCCGTCGAAGGATTGGAAAAAGGCGTCGAGGGCGCGGTCGTAGCTCAACGTTGGAAAAAGGGCCGGCGGCACCGCGGACTCCTGGTGAATGAGGATGATGTGGGGCACTCTTGCCCGCAGAGAGCAGCTCTCGGCCACTTGGAGGGGCGCCTCCCTCAGGTGCACGGACCAAGGTACGGCCGCTTCGATCAGTTGCCCGCGCCATAGCCCCTGCGCAGTCTCCGCCCAGGAGCTATAGAAGAAGGTGACGTAAGTGTTCTCGAAATAAAACTCGGTATGGCGCCGTTCACCGCGCGCTGTGTTCGCGACCCAGACGATCGCGACCAGCAGCGCAAAGGCGCAGGCTGCGTAATGGCGAGGCACGCGAGTCGCATCGGCGTGCACGGCGATCCAGCTCACTGCCACCGTAGCCAATGCTGCGATGGCGAGAGCGACCACAAGACGATGGTGCTGGGACCACACCTCGGCCGGAGCGGACCAGGACTTCGTCAAAGCAATCAGGTCGTAAGCGTGCAGTAGCACTTCCGTGGCCTGTTGCTTGGCGTAGGAGATGGCGCGAACCATGCCGACCATGGCCACGACCAACACAGCCGTCACTAGAACGCGGCGGCTAACCCATACGATCAGAGCACCAACAGCCAGTGTCACGGCGGTCGCGAAGACAGAGTCGGCGGGCCCGCCTTCGGCCAGCCCGAAATATAGGCTGAGCAGAACGGTTGTGACGCCGGCTGAGCCCCAAGCCAGGGCCGCGTGAAGCTCCCGCGGCAAACGCAGTGCACGCGCGGCGTTCACCGGGAGGAGAACGCCTGGCGCTCGACCAGAAGTTTGCTCGTTCATGGGGCGGTGTGGTCAGCCTTAAGCCCCCGCTGCCCTCGTCCAGGAACCTTAATTGTTTGACCTGAACGTACTCTGAACACCGAGGTGATCACGTAGGGCTTCAGCAGGAGAAGCCGACCCCAGGCTGAGATATGAGGCTCCACTAGAGTTGATGCGGGACCTTCCTAGATCAGCGGGGTAGGCGACAAAGCATTGTGATCCAGGGTGTCATTGCCCCAGGATTTAGGAGGGGCTCCGCGCTTCTGTGTGCAGAGCCCCGAAACTCCCCCTGCCGGGGCTGATCTGCTACTTCTTCGGTGCGTCGCCCGATCTTGCTGGGGCCGTAGTAGCCACGCAAGCACCCTTGCCGTCTTTACCGCCCTTCGCGTCCCAGTTCATTTACGCCTTTTCGCAATCTGCCTTGGTGGTGGCCGGCTTGGCAGCCTGTTGCGCGGAGACCGTGGCAGCAAGAGCTAGTGCGGCCACTAAAGCCGCGACTGGTAGCAACCTCATTCTAGTCCTCCTTTGATCGCTCGCTTCCCCGGACGAGACACACCGGACATCAGGCCACACAACCTTGTTTGAAATTGAGCTAGTCCGTGAACGTCAGCAGACGGAAGCGTTCACTGGCCGTTCACTGCGCGGCCATTCTGCGGACAGGAAGGTCAGGATCTCCCAAGCTAGCGCCCGCAACACACGACGGGAGCCGTGCCTTCCAGATTCGGCAAGAGCGGCGCGAATCTCCCTAGAGATGACAAAGCAGCTCGATCGCAACTAATGGCAATGGCGGATCGCGCAAGCGGATACACGCAAAAGCACCCCAGCTTTTCGCGCCAGGGGTTGAGCACGACCATCTCGAACGCTTGGTAGCCGCAAGCCTGATGCAACCAACCGCGGGATGCACGCTATTGATCTAGTCGATTGGCCGCGGGATAGTGAGCCTGCGGACCACTACCGATATAGTGAACTATGGCCTGGCCTGTGGCTCTCAGCCAACAGCTCATTCCGGCGTTTTCGCGGCGGGGAAGCGGACCGGTCGCCCTTTGAGGTCGAGACCGGTTGCCGTCTCGGGCTGGTCCGCGGCGAGGTCCTGATCCTCGGCGGTCATCGCGCGAGAACCAACATTCTGCTTGGTCTGGCCACGACTGCCGCCGGTCTCCGCGGTCGTGCCCGTCTCTTTGGTCCCCGAGCTGTTGGAGTCGGGGGTGGCGACCGACCGCTCCGGCGCTGTGGCAGGTGCCTTTGTACTCTCCTGTGCCAGTAGCGCCGCCGCTGCCACACTCAATGTCAAGGCGGCAGCAAATGCTCGAATGCCTCGGACTTTCATGCGCATCTCCCGGTTGAGCCTAGTGGCAACCCATACCCAGCCAATAGGTTCCGGTGGCCGAGCGTCGCATGGACCTCTGGCAAGTTGGCCCCGCGGTCGATGGCGTGCGAGCCGTGGTGCATGGCCCAGTGCGGCGACACCGCCGTTGTGATGCCGGCTTTGGCCGCCGCGCGCTCGGCAAAGCGCGAAAACGTCGCCATATCAGCGCGAACGTGGCGTTACCGCCGCGAGGTATTTGGTCGCCACACCGCGGAAGCGAACCATCCAGGTCTTCAGGCCGCTGGGCGTAAGCGTTGACATTCTGGATGTGATAGCCCCGCCAGACGTGCGACAGCGGCTGGCGCCGCATGATCGATCGCGACGGCGAGCACGCGACGCCGGCGCACTATCTCATGGCCGCCGTCGCATAGGCTGCTACGTCAGTGCTGAACAGAGCCAAATTAATCACCCAGCGTGTTCGCCGTACATGATGAGAAGAACCGCGTAGGCCAACACCCAGGCTGCAAAGATCGCAGCCAGCACAATTGCAACAGCCACATCGAAGCGACTGAACTTGTCGGGCCCATCGAACCCTTGAGTGAGGACCTTAATCTGATCCGGTCCGAACGACGCATTGGCAATCGGCGCGCTGGGCAACGCAGGCCTTGCGAAGGCAGCCAAAAAGGCAAACGCTGCACCCATGCGAACAGTGGCCACCTAGTCCTCCTATGTCCCGGATACAAAGCTCAGGACCTCGGGTTAGGCGGGGCAAGCCAACCCGAGGCCGCTGATCACGGGCTGGCCGCCCCGAGGCCAATCAGGACGCCGACGCTGCGGGGTAGGGGCAGCGCCTCCCGAGGGACCGACCGGCAGCGACGGCGCCGGAGGATCGACGCCATAGGCGCACCCGCCCGCGCCGCGAGCTAGATTCGGAAAATACCTATGAACAAGCCGGGCATCGTCTCGAAGCACTGGATCAACCCTACCGCGCAGGCAGGTGCAATTGGGTGAAGGTCAAGACCAAGGCCTGGCGCGAGGCCAATAGAGATCGGGGCGATCTCTTCTGAGGCAGCAGCATCGACATGCGCGCGGCGGTGCCTACGCCTCCGCAAGTCACTTGAGGCGCTTACCCTTTGAACCACTAGTCTCGCCGACGCTCCCGTCTCGGTGGCACTAGACCTTTCCGCAGCGGCACGACCGGTCGTCACTTTCGTTGACACCCCCGGTCAACCAAATTGACGCTGTCCGGTGAGCGCCACGCTTCTTCCCTAGACCGCAAGGTTCGGGCCCACCGTCATGCCATTTCTTAGCATCCCGCCGCAGCGGTTTGATCATATTGCAGCTAGCGCATCGCGGACATTCCGCGCTCGCTCGTTCAGTTGAGTACTTCGCGCTGTCGTGCTGGCGGAGTATGCTTTGCACATGCCGAAAAGCCGCCGACGCAAGCGGAAGGACAAGACACATCTGCACCTCTCCGATCGTGCGGTCGAGGTACTGCGCGGTCAACAGAAGCGGTTCCGCGAGAAATTTGGGCGCGATCCGGGCCCTGGTGATCCGGTATTCTTTGACCCGGATCCAGATGAGCCTCGATCAATATCGCCTGTACATATGCAGGCCGAAACAATTCAGGCGATGACAAGGGCAGGCGCCCCTCCCGAGGCGATCTACGCCTACAAGAAGACCGGCTTGCTCTATGTCGAAGGGATGTCAGAGAACTGGCCGGCTGATCGGGTCAAGGAATGGAAAGATGCGATCGCCGAGTACCGGGCGATCGAGGATGCCAAAGCGAACAAGCCGCCTTCCTGGGACACGCAGATAGCTGAGCTTCTCGTGAGCGGGATGGAACAGGAAGATTTGGACCAGGTGCACGACTGCCTCAGGGCTATAGCGCCGATCGAAGGCAGGCGTCCGATGCGGTTGGCTTCCCGGATCGAGCTCGCCGCCTACCTCGCTGTCGGAGCCCTCGACCACGCCTTCGAAGCGGCGCATGGCACAGGCCACCCTGAGAATGCCGAAGACCTGTTTGAGATGGCGGCCGACCTTGTCATTCGGCGGGCGAAGGAGATCTATGCGCGCGGGCCGGCACCTGAGGCCGCCTGAAATTGCATAGCAATACGGGCTTCACCAGAAACGTTTCACGCGCAACGTGTTTCTCGTGAAACAATTTGGTTCCCCTTCCGTACCGGGGCGCCAACGAAAGGACTAGTTCAGGCGACACCCCCTGTCTCCAACAACTAGACCTTTCCGCTGCGGCGGTGAGCAGCCCAGTCTCGATAGGGTCAGGGGCGGACCGTTACTGCGCGGAGGTTTCGCTCAACTGGCGCGCCGGGATTCTGTACACAACAGGTGAGTACCCCTGTCGCTCTGATCCACCGCGGCAGTCCACCTGCCGCTTTTCCACGCCCGGCAGCCGCGCGAGACGCCGCGCAATGGTGCTCCAGCAATAAACGGTGCATCGCGTGTATTCCGCAAAACGCGGATACAGCTCGTGCTGCAGCAGACGAGCTGAAACCTCATTGCCGGGGAACAATGGCTGTTCCTGGAGCCAGCGCAGGAAAGCTTCGGCATGCGCGCCGGGCGAGGGTAGTGGTTCCTGGTCCGGCTCCAGCGCAAGCACAAAGCCGCCAATCAAGTGGAACTTGAGTCCTAGCTCCTGCTCGATAGACGCTGTGTCCAGCTTCGGGTGCGCGCCTGCGTGCGCATCCCCATGTCGCTCCCCATGCATGGTTCCCTTGCTGAACCCATTCGGAAGCCCCTTGTGAACCCCGTGATGACTCCCATGTGGTTCACCATGTGGCTCGCCGTGCGCATCCCCGTGTTGAACCCCCTGTTCGAATACATTGTTTGATCCATTGATGCCGACCAGTCCGAGCCCGCGCCGCAACAGGCTTGCAAGCCGTGACGGCTGCGCCAGTTCCGAAACCGTCTCTGCTTCGATTGGTGGGGTGTGGAGTGTCATCCCGCGACCGTCTGAGCTTCAGCCAACACGGACGCCACTGACACTGCATCTAATCCCACGGACGGCTTGCAACAGGCAAGCGAAAGAGGGTTCGCCACGGCAGTTGCTGCCGCAACGAGCGATCTGGGGAAAAGGCTGCTGGGGCCGCTGCATCAGTTTCAGCGCAAGCGTAGTATCGGAAGGCGCGGCTAGGCTGATCCCCGAACCCCTGGGTCTCCACCAGGTTGCCGCGCTTCCTTATCTTGGAGGCGCCCGGAGACGCGCACTGTTGTCCAAGCTGCCAGCGCAGCCGCCATCAATCCCCGCGTGGATGCCTTTGTCCACGGCAGCGGCCTACGTCGCGACCCTCGATGAGAGCTTCGCGATGGAGGTGGAGCTCGACAGGGCCTCTTCGCGATCGATCGCCTCAGACTTTGCGCTGCGTCGAGCCCGGGGCGACGCCAAAGCTCGGCCCGGCGTCGAGACGGCAGGAAAAGCCTGGCGTGTCCTGCGCGATCTTGTCTCCGATGGGAAGGTTCAGGCACGCGGCGTAGCCGTCGATCGTCGCGGGCACGGTCCGAACGGCACCGTCGATAGAGTGCACCCCAGAAGCTCTTTGCCACCGGAGCAGGCCGCTGACCTGGTCCTGGCTGACCAAGAGGACGGCGATACATGGCTAAGGCCGGAAAGTGCACCGCACGGACAAGGCCGCTTCTGGAAGAACGTCACGGTTCACCGGGCAGGTCTGAAGAGAGCACTTAGTGGACGCGGGAGACCCGAGCCCAAGCTGCCGCCCCAACAGTTCAAGATCAAAAAGGCGTATGACGCGGAAATCGCCGACGGGGCCTCACCATCTGAACTAAGCCTCCTGCGGCCTGTAGAGCTTCGCCAGCGGCTCTCCGCTAGAATGAAGAGTTTGGGCTTGAAGGACGAGCACATTCCCGAAGAGAAGGCCTTTCGCACCTTTCGCAAGAGGCACTGGCCCGGCTCATCCGGCTGATGCCGCATTTGCCGTTTTTGCCGCTCGACTACCCCAGCCTCATTCGAGAAATATCACTGCATCTCCCCAGCACGCATGTGCACGCAGGAGGATGCAAACGTGATGACCGAGCTCCCGGTCGCGGCCGATCGCTTCCTGCCGCGACCTGAAGTCTTGCGAATTGTGGGGTTCAGTGCCGCGACGCTTTGGCGTGAGGTCAAGGCCGGCCGATTCCCAGCGCCGGTCCTCATATCGCCTAACCGAACAGCGTTCCTGGAAAGCGAAGTGCGAGCGTGGATGGCAGCGAAGGTCAAGACCCGTGCCTTCATCGCTAGGAGCGCAACGTAATGCCGTTCTTGGCGACCTTGTCCCCAGCTTTGAACACGCGCCGTATTCCCCTGTCGCCGCGCATCGCTGTAGATTGCCATTTGCCATCGCGGTTGGGGATCTCGCTGAGATCCTGTGGGGGGATGGCATCCCTGCAACGCTGCCGGCTGCATGCTGGTCCAATGGCCGTGCGGGGTTCCTTTTTGTTGAGCAACTGCTCGCGGTTGTCGCGCTTACGCGCGGCTCCGGAAGGGAACCCGCATGCTTGAAACTGAACTTTCCAAACCCTGGCCAGCACTCATGTCCGCCCACGACGCCGCGGCGTACATGGGCGAGCGCTCCATTCGAGCCTTCCGTCGTCGGGTCGGCACAGTGTATCCTCATCCGATCCGCATACAGGGTCGGGGGGACGTGTGGCGGAAGACGGAATTGGACCAACGGATCGCAAGGCTGGGCGGCAGCTCGGCCGGGACGATCCTGGATGCCGCCGACGTGTTATGAAGCCCGTCGGCTGGCCCCGCTACATGATCGAGAAGCGCCTCAAAGGGGGCGGGACGGCGTATTACTGGAATCCGCACAAGCGCGACGTCGCCGCAGGTTTTACCCTCGGACGAGAAGCTCTGGGATCGACTTATGCAGAAGCAGTCGAACGCGCGCATGTTCTCAACGCCCACTTTGACGCTTGGCGTGATGGCCGCGCCGTAGAAAAGGTTGATGAAGCGCAGCCCGGGTACGGCACGCTGGGCTGGCTCTTCGATCAATACCGTCGGCACCATCTGTTCCAGAAGAAGGTCAACGCGCGCGCGAAAGGCGGATACGAGCGGGCGATGCGCGCCATCGAGGACATGCCGACCACGATGGGGTGCACCGCAGCGCACCTTCCGCTCAGTTCGATAACCCCGCGTGCAGTTGACAAGTTCTACGAGAACCTGCTCCAGGGCCCGCGGAAGGCAGACCGCGCCACAGTGGCCGGCTACACCATCGATGTGGCCCGCCGGGCGTGGAATGTCGTACAGCGCAAGCACCACACGGTCGTGCCCGCTGGCAATCCCTGGGCAAAAGTGGAGCGGGTGGGCAAGAGAGCCGTGAAGCCAGCAGCCACCAGGAGTGAGGCCTACGCGCTGGCGCACGCTCTCAAGGAGATCGGCGAGCCGCACTTGGGTGCCGCAGCGCTGATCTGCTTCGAATGGCACCAGCGGCCTGAGAACGTGCTGGCTGGCGCCATCACATGGAGCGATTACTGTCCGCCTGACTACGTTCTCATCCGCCACAAGAAAAACGATGTAGAGGTTCGGCTGCCCCTGCACGATGAGCAAGGTCCGTTCTACCCCGAGCTCGAAGAGTACCTGGCTGGCCTTCCGAGGCTCGGACTGCCGATCGTGCTCACGGCCGGCAGGCGCGGTCCCGCGCGGCCCTATTCGTCCGAGTACGCACAGCGCAAGGTGCGCGAGGCGCGCGAGCACGCTCGACTAGGAGCCCACGTCACGCTTGACGTGTGTCGGCATGGCGGCCTAACCGAACAGGCAGACGCCGGCGCAACCGAACAGCAGTTGCGCGCGAAATCAGGGCATAAGACGGGGCAGGCGCTGCGCGTCTACTTGAAGCAGACGGAGGTGCAGCGTATCACCGCCTCGCGCCAGCGGCGCGCCCATGTCGATGGGAACAAAAGTGGCGCGGTTGTCAGAATAGGACGCCAGGTGGGAAGTCAGAATGGAACTGGCGATGCCAGCTAAGTTTCTGAAATCAAATGGCGCTCCCTACGGGAGTCGAACCCGTCTTTTCAGATTGAAAATCTGACGTCCTAACCGATAGACGAAGGGAGCTCCGGCGCTACGGTGCGCTGCGGCAGGGACGGCCCGATATAGTGAGGTTTCCCGAGCGTGGCAAGCAAGCGCCGCTCGACCGTGAGCACTTCACAACTGCCAGGCTTTACGGCGCCGGGCCATCGAGCGCTCAGCCGCCGCTTCGCCGCGGGTCGGCGGCGTCCTCGATGACGAGCTCGCGGCGGTCGCGGCCGTTCCAGGTGTCACGCCGCAGGTGGCCGACGAGGTGGATCGGCATGCCGGCGGTGGCGAGCAGGGCCCCGCCGAGCGGCTGGTCCGCGGCGCGGAAGGCCACCGCGTCGAGCCGCGAGCCGTCGCCAGCCTCCAATGTGCAGCGCACGTGCTGGGAACCGACCACCTTGGCGAACTTGATGCGGTGCGCGGGAAAGGCGAAGCGCGGCTCAGGGTTGCCCTGGCCGTAGGGCCCGGCGCGATCGATCAGCGCCATGAATTCGTCGGTGACGCTGGCAGGCGTCAGCGCTCCATCGATCTGTAACGCCATGCGCAGGCGCGCCGCCGCGGTCTTGCCGTCGAGCCGGTTGGCCAGGAAGGCGCCGGCCGCATCCAGCCGGTCGCGGGCGAGGGTGAGGCCGGCCGCCATGGTGTGGCCGCCGCCTTTCTTGAGATGTCCCGCCGCCACCGCGGCGCGCACCGCGCCGCCGATGTCGACGCCGGCGATCGATCTGAGCGAGCCCGTGCCTTCGCTGCCCTCCCAGGCGATGACACAGGCGGGCCGCTGAAAGCGCTCCACCAGCCGGCTCGCCACCAACCCGACGACGCCCTTGTGAAACGCCTCCGACGCAACGATCAGCAAGGGCAGGGTGGCGTCGGCCTCGATCAGAAGATCGGCGTGGGCCATCGCCTCGTCGAGCATGGCCATCTCGATGGCCTTGCGCTCGCGGTTGAGCTTGTCGAGCAGCACGGCGATGCGCGCCGCCTCCATCTCGTCGTCGATCGAGAGAAGCCGTGCACCGAGCGCTGCATCGCCGATGCGGCCGCCTGCATTGATGCGCGGCCCCAGCACGAAGCCCAGATGGTAGGTGGTCGGCGCGACGGCGAGGGCGGCCGCGTCGCTGAGCGCCTTGAGACCGACATTGCGGCGCTGGCGCATCGCCTGCAGGCCCTTGGTGACATAGGCGCGGTTGAGGCCGGTGAGCGGGACCACGTCGCATACGGTGGCGAGCGCGACGAGATCGAGGAGGGCCAGAAGGTCGGGTGGTGTCGCGCTACCGGTGTAGAAGTTGCGCCGGCGCAGCTCGCGGGTGGTCGCCACCAGCAGCATGAAGACGACGCCGGCAGCGCACAGGTAGCCGAGACCTGAAATGTCGTCCTGTCGATTGGGGTTGACGAGGGCTGCGACCTGCGGGAGGCGCTCGTCAGCCTGGTGGTGGTCGACAACGACCACCTCGGCGCCAAGTGTGCCGGCAACGCCAAGCGCGTCGGTGCTGGTGGTCCCGCAGTCGACCGTGACGATCAGCCTGGCGCCGTCGTCGACGAGAGCCTTGATGGCATCGGCGTTGGGTCCGTAGCCTTCCGTCAGGCGATCGGGAATGTAGATGCGGGCATCGAGCCCGTGCCCTTGCAGGAAGCGCGTCAGCAAGGCCGAGGAGCACGCCCCGTCCACGTCGTAGTCGCCGAAGATGGCCACGTGCTCGCGCCGGCCGATGGCGTCGGCAAGGCGGGTCGCGGCTGCATCCATGTCGCGCAGGCTGCTCGGATCCGGCATCAGGGCCTTGACCGAGGGATCGAGCGCTACGGTGACGTCGTCGAGGCCCACACCGCGCGCTGCTAGCACGCGGCCGAGCAGTTCGGGCAGGCCGTGGCGCTGGCTGATGGCCGCGGCCACATTGGCAGCACCCGCATCCAGGCGCTCGCGCCAGGCAAGCCCGCGCACGGAGGCGCCCACGCCGAGATAGTCCTCGGCGTC
Organism: uncultured Alphaproteobacteria bacterium; assembly: GCA_963832445.1. GTDB lineage: Bacteria > Pseudomonadota > Alphaproteobacteria > Rhizobiales > Hyphomicrobiaceae > AWTP1-13. The sequence continues at coordinate 43,220 of CAWHUM010000005.1, read as the reverse complement.
GCTAAAGGGCTGAATCTTGCGAACGGCCCCCATTGGCCCTGCCGGAATAGCCTGCGCACCAGATTGCGCTTCGATGCACAGACACCGATTCGCGGGTTCGATCTACAGCCCGCTCCCGTTTTGTTCAGATGCCGGGCGCTTTGGTGCCGATCATGCGGAAGCTGGTCTTGATGCGCCTTACCGTCCCCGTCTTGGACCGCAGCACCACCGTCTCGGTCTCGGCGAAGTCACCACGGAAGTGCACGCCGTCAAGGAGCGATCCGTCGGTGACGCCGGTTGCGGAGAAGATGACGTCGCCGGAGGCCATCTCATGCATACTGTATTTGCGCTTGATGTCGCTGATGCCCATTTTGAGCGCACGTTCGAGCAGGCCCGCTCTGTCCTTCTCGGAATGAAGCTCCAGGGCCAGCCGGCCCTGCATCTGTCCGCCGATGCACCTGAGCGCAGCCGCTGCCAGCACACCCTCGGGCGCGCCACCGGAGCCCAGGTAGACGTCTATGCCGGTCTCCTTGGGGTCCGTGGTCCAGATCACGCCGGCGATGTCGCCGTCGGGGATCAGCTGCACGCCGGCTCCAGCTTTGCGGACGGCGGCGATCAGCTCGGCGTGGCGCGGCCGGTCCAGGATGCAAGCAGTGATGTCCGAAACGCCGACGCCTCTGGCTTTCGCCAGCTTGGCGACGGTGTCGCCCGGGGGCGCATCGAGATCGATGATGCCGTCGGGGTAGCCCGGTCCGATGGCGATCTTGTGCATGTACATGTCCGGTGCATTGAGCAGGCCGCCGCGCTCGGCAATGGCAAGGACCGCCAGCGCGTTCGGCATCCCCTTGGCGCAGATGGTGGTGCCCTCCAGCGGATCGACAGCGATGTCGACCTCGGGTCCGTCGCCCAAGCCGACCTCTTCGCCGATGTAGAGCATCGGACTTTCGTCCATCTCGCCTTCGCCGATGACGACGCGGCCCTGGATGTGAACCTTGGCGAGCTCTTTGCGCATGGCGTCGACGGCTGCTCCATCCGCGGCCTTCTCGTCGCCGCGGCCGCGCAACCTGGCCGCCGCGATGGCGGCAGCCTCCGTCACGCGTGCGACCTCCAGCACCAGCACGCGTTCGAGCCCGCCTTTGGCATCGGTCTTGGTCATGGTCTCACTCCCAGCCCGCTGTTGGCCCGTACTAGAGCGGTTCTATACGAATCATTTGAGGCTTTTCCGACACGTTGCCGTCGCGCTGGATGGCGGTCAGTGCGCCGCGAATGGCTTCTTCGGTCGTTTCGTGGGTAATGAGAACGACCGGGGCGGGCGCGCCCGCCTTGAGCTTGGCACCGATGCCGATCTGTGCGCCGCGCGGACGCCGCTGCACAATGCTCTCGAGCGAAACGCCGCGCTCGCCCATGCGTCCGGCGATGCCGGCCATGGCGCCCGGCCGGTCGAACACTGCAAGCCGCACGTAGTAGGCGCCTTGATGCTGTCCGAGCTTGGCGCGCTTGTAGGGCTTGAGCTTGGCCGCCTGCACGAGGAAGGGCGGCAGGCGATGTCCGCGGGCGATGTCGATGATATCGCTGGCGACGGCGGAGGCGGTGGCCTCCGACCCCGCCCCGCGGCCGACGAGCAGGATGTTGCCGGCAAAGTCGCTGTCGACGGCCACGCAGTTGGTGACGCCCGAGACCTCGGCGATGGCCGAATGTTGTGGCACCATGGCGGGATGCACACGTTGCTCGATGCCGCTGTCCGTCATCAGCGCGACGCCGAGCAACTTGATGCGGTAGCCGAGATCGTCTGCCGCCTCGATGTCGGCCTGCGTCACGCCTTCAATACCCTCGATGTGGATCTGGTCGAGCGCCACACGGGTGCCAAAAGCGAGGCTCGTCAGCAAGGCGAGCTTGTGCGCGGTGTCGAGACCGCCGATGTCGAAGCTGGGATCGGCTTCCGCATAGCCCTGCGCCTGCGCTTCCTTGAGCACGTCAGCAAAGGAGCGATGCTCTTCGAACATCTGCGTGAGGATGTAGTTACAGGTGCCGTTGAGAATGCCGTAGACACGCCGGATTTCATTGCCGGCGAGCCCTTCCCGCATGGTCTTGATGATCGGGATGCCGCCAGCGACCGCCGCCTCGAAGTTGAGGGCAACGTCGTTTTTCTCGGCAAGCCGCGCGAGTTCAGTGCCGTGCTTGGCGAGCAGCGCCTTGTTGGCCGTCACCACATGCTTGTGCGCGCGCAGCGCCGTCTCGACGGCGGCCTTGGCCGGACCATCCTCGCCGCCGATCAGCTCGACGAAGACGTCGATTGACGGGGCCGCTGCGAGTTCGGCGGGACTGTCGAACCACTCTACGCCTTCGAGGGCGACGCCGCGCCGCTTGTGGCGTGTGCGCGCGCTGACGCCCGTGATCACGATCTCGCGTCCGAGCATCTCGGCGAGCCGTGCCTTGTGGGTGTGCAAGAGGCGCAGCAGGCCGACACCCACCGTGCCAAGCCCGGCAACCCCCAATCTCAGCGGTTGGCCCATTGCCTGCAGTCTAACGCGATGCCTTCTGCGGAATTGGGATCACGTTATGCATAGTTTCCGGCGCGCGCGCGAGGAACTTCTTGATGTTGCGCGCCGCCTGGCGAATGCGATGCTCGTTCTCCACCAAGGCGATACGTACGAAACCTTCCCCATACTCGCCGAAGCCGAGGCCGGGGGAGACGGCAACGTCGGCCTTGTCGATGAGGAGCTTGGCGAACTCCACCGAGCCGATGTCCCGGAAGGTCGCTGGGATGGGGGCCCAAGCGAACATGGAGGCCGCAGGCGGCGGGATGCTCCAGCCCGCGCGGCCGAAGCTGTCGACCAGGCAGTCGCGGCGGCTCTTGTAGGTCTTGCGGATCTCCTCGACGCAATCCTGCGGACCGTTGAGGGCGGCGGCGGCCGCGACTTGGACGGGCGTGAAGGCACCGTAGTCGAGATAGGACTTCACGCGCGCCAGCGCCGCGATCAGCCGCTCGTTGCCCACCGCAAACCCCATGCGCCAGCCGGGCATTGCGTAGGTCTTGGACAACGAGGTGAACTCGACCGTGATGTCGATGGCGCCTGGAACCTGCAGCACCGATGGCGGCGGGTTGCCGTCGTAATAGATCTCCGCGTAGGCGATGTCGGAGAGGATGATGAGATCGAGCCGCTTCGCCAGTTGCACGGCGTCAGTATAGAAGGCGAGGTCGGCGGTGGAGGCTGTGGGGTTCGACGGGTAGCTCAACACCACGGCGAGGGGCCTTGGAATCGAATGCCGCACCGCCCGCTCGACGCCACGCAGGAACTCGGCGTGCGGGTCGGTCACGGTCGCTGCGCCTCCCGTGGTCGGGATGTGGCGGATGGCGGCGCCGGAGATGATGAAGCCGAACTCGTGGATAGGGTAAGTCGGGCTCGGTACCAGAATGACATCGCCGGGCGCCGAGATGGCCTGCGCCATGTTGGCGAAGCCCTCCTTGGAGCCGAGCGTCGCCACCACCTGCGTCTCGGGATTGAGCTTCACGCCGAAGCGGCGGGCGTAGTAGCCCGCCTGTGCTTTGCGCAGGCCCGGAATGCCCTTGGAGGCCGAGTAGCGGTTGGTGCGCGGCTTGGCGACTGTCTCGATGAGTTTGTCGACGATGTGCTGGGGCGTCGGCATGTCGGGATTGCCCATGCCCAGATCGATGATGTCTGCGCCGCGCGCCCGGGCGGCCGCCTTGAGGCGGTTCACTTCGGCAAAGACGTAAGGAGGGAGGCGCTTGACGCGGTGAAATTCTTCGATCACGGGACTAACCGACGGGTTGGAACAGGCGCCAGGCGCTGCTACTTGGCCTGCTCGATCTGCTTGATGGTCTCGGCCTGGTTGGTCTGGCCCTTCTCGATCATCTCTTTCATCGTCTTCTGCTGCTCGTCCTTGCTGAGGACCTTTTCCGGCAGCTTGGCGATGTTGGGCAAGTTGACAAGCGGCAACGTCTCGGAGCAAGCCCCGAGCAGAGTACCCAAAACTGCCCAGACAGCGATCAATGTCGCTGCTATCTTCCAACTTGCAACCATTCCGCCCCCGCTCTAGCTGCAACGCAACATCTAGCACCCTCGAACGGCCAAGTCTCGACAGTTTAGCTACACAGCGCTAGCCGATTTTGGCTTCTTTGGCACACAAGCTGGGGAAGGTGTGGTGCAAACGGGCCACAGGTACTAAATACAGCTTCAACGGTGAGTTGCCTAGAATTGTCCACCAGGAACTGATTCTCGCGAGAGGCAGAAAAATGCAGAAAGCCGCGCTCGAGACCAAGAAGTCCATTCCTGTCGAGGTCGACCTAGGTGCCTACCGGATCGCCGATCCGGAGGCGTTCGGACGCAACATGCTGCGCCTGATGGAGGAGGGCCAGAAGGCCATGAGCGGCCTCCTCGAGCGGGCCAACGGTACGGCGAACCCCTACACCATGGCCACCGAGATGACGGATGCGGCCAAGCTGTTCTCCGAGATTGCGCAGCCATGGCTGGCGGAGCCCGCCAGGCTCGTCGAGGCCCAGGGCGCCCTGCTCAGCAGCTACATGCAACTCTTCGCCGGCGTGACCACGCGCGCAATTGGCGGCGAGGCGCTTGCCGTGGCGGAGCCCGAGGCGGGCGACAACCGCTTCAACGACCCGGAATGGAGCCGCAATCCGTATTTCGACTTCTGGAAGCAGGCCTATCTCGTCACCAGCCGCTGGCTGGAGGACATGCTCGACAAAACCGAGGGGCTCGATGAGCGCACGCGGCACCGTGCGGAGTTCTACCTGAAGCAGATCGTAAGCGCGCTCTCGCCCTCCAACTTCCCGCTGACTAATCCGGTGGTGCTGCGCGAGACTTTCGCCTCGAGCGGCGAGAACCTGGTGCAGGGGATGACCAACCTCGTGCACGACCTGGAGCGGTCGGGCGACCTCCTCAACATCAGCCAGACGGATGTGCAGGCCTTCGAAGTCGGGCGCAACGTGGCGACCGCGCCGGGCAAGGTGATCTTCCAGAACGACATCATCCAGCTGATCCAGTACGCACCCACCACCGACGAGGTTTGCGAGCGGCCGCTGCTGATCGTGCCGCCGTGGATCAACAAGTTCTACATTCTCGATCTCGGGCCGCAGAAGTCGTTCATCCGCTTCGCGGTGTCCAAGGGCTTCACAGTGTTCGTTGTGAGCTGGGTCAATCCCGACCAGCGTCTCGCCAACAAGACCTTTGAAGACTACATGACCGAGGGCATTCTGGCCGCTACCGACGCCGTCAAGCGCGAGACCGGGACGGACAAGGTCAACGTGATTGGCTACTGCGTCGGGGGCACGCTGCTCGGCACCACGCTTGCCTATCTCGCGGCGCGCGGCGAGGAGCCCTATTCCTCAGCCACGTTCTTCGCGGCTCAGGTGGACTTCACCAAGGCCGGCGATCTCATGCTGTTCATCGACGACGCGCAGCTCAAAGCGCTGGAGGAGATGATGGCCGAGCGCGGCTATCTCGATGGCGCGCGCATGGCGAGCGTGTTCAACATGCTGCGGCCGAGGGACCTCATTTGGCCCTACATCGTCAACAACTACATGTTGGGCAAGAAGCCGTTCCCGTTCGACCTGCTGTTCTGGAACCAGGACTCAACGCGCTTGCCCGCCTCCAACCACAAGTTCTACCTGCGCGAATTCTACCACGAGAACAAGCTCGCCCGCGGGCAGATGACTATCGGCGGCATCAAGCTCGATCTCGGCAAGGTTAAGCTGCCGATCTACGAGCTGTGCGCCAAGGAAGACCACATCGCGCCGGCCAAGTCGGTGTTCATCGGCTCGAAGCTGTTCGGCGGGCCGGTGACGTACGTGCTGGCTGGCTCAGGACACATCGCGGGCGTGATCAATCCGCCTGGCGACAGGGTCAAATACCAGTATTGGGTCAACGACCGTAAGGCCGCCACACTGGAAGCCTGGTTCGACAGCGCCGAGGAGCATCCGGGCTCCTGGTGGCCGCACTACGCCGACTGGCTGGCGAAGTACTCGGGCTCGAAGGTCGAGGCGCGGCAGCCGGGCGCGCGGCTTGGCGTCATCGAGGATGCACCCGGCAGCTACGTGAAGGTGAAGGCGTAGGCGTAGGCTGCCTTATCCAACCATCGCCGTTGCTATGCTGCCAGCCCCTGCTCGAGGTCGGCGATGATGTCGGCCGCATCCTCGAGCCCGATCGACAGCCGCACCACGTCCGGGCCTGCGCCGGCCGCCTTGCGTTGCTCGTCGGTGAGCTGGCGGTGGGTGGTGGAGGCCGGATGGATGATGAGGCTGCGAACGTCGCCGATGTTGGCCAGGTGCGAGAACAGCTTCACGCTCGAGACCAGCTTGACCCCGGCGTCATAGCCGCCTTTGAGGCCAAAGGTGAAAACCGAGCCTGCGCCCTTGGGACAAATCTTCTTGGCCAATGCGTGCGACTTGTCCTTGGGTAGGCCCGCGTAGCTTACCCACTCGACCTGCTCGTGCTTGGCGAGGTGCTTGGCGACGGTGAGCGCATTCTCACAGTGCTTTGCCATGCGCAGCGGCAGGGTTTCGACGCCGGTCAGGATGAGGAAGGCGTTGAACGGCGACATGGCTGGCCCGAGATCGCGCAGGCCCATGACGCGGCAGGCGATGGCGAAGGCGAAGTTGCCGAACGTCTCGGCGAGGCGCATGCCGTTGTAGCTGGGGTTCGGGTCGACCAGCGTGGCGTACTTGTGCTTGGCGCTGAGCCAATCGTAAGTGCCGCAGTCGACGATGATGCCGCCGATGGAATTGCCGTGCCCGCCGATGAACTTCGTGAGCGAGTGTACGATGATATCGGCGCCGAACTCCTTGGGCTGGCACAGGTAGGGCGTAGCCAGCGTGTTGTCGACGATCAGCGGTACGCCGGCCTTCTTGGCAATCGCGGAGATGGCCGGCAGGTCGACGACAATGCCGCCGGGGTTGGCGATCGACTCGCAGAAGATCGCCTTGGTCTTCGGCGTGATTGCCTCCTCGAACGTTTGCGGATCGGTGGCATCGGCCCATTTCACCCGCCAGTCGAACTTCTTGAACGAGTGGTTGAACTGGTTGACCGAGCCGCCGTACAGCTGGCGGCCAGCGACGAACTCGTCGCCGGGTTCCATCAGCGTATGGAAGACGATTGCCTGCGCCGCGTGGCCGGAGGCCACCGCCAATGCTGCGGTGCCGCCCTCGAGCGCGGCGATGCGCTGCTCCAGCACCGCCTGGGTCGGGCCGCCGATGCGGGTATAGATGTTGCCAAAGGCCTCGAGCCCGAACAGAGAGGCGGCGTGGTCTACATCGTTGAAGACGTAAGACGTGGTCTGGTAGATCGGCGTCACACGTGCGCCGGTCGAGGGATCGGGCGCGGCGCCCGCATGAATGGCAAGCGTCGAGAATCCAGGCGTATCTGCAGACATGAACAACTCCTAGCGGAATGGACTTTGGGGAGGGCGCGAGCCGACGGCGGCTTGCAGGTCGGCGAATTCTTCACCGCGTTCGACTGGAGAACAAGGATGCCAGCAAGGCAAACCCGATCGCCAGCGGCATAAGGATGAGCAGGACAGCGCCGACAGTGATGGCGATGCCGAGGACGAAGAACGTGATGATTGCGAGCAGCAGGAAGGAGACAACGAAAGCCACGGCGCCGACCAGCCAGGCGCGCCAGCCGGTAAGAACGGTTGTCCTGCCGTTCCTGGTGATAACGATCATGTCTCGCATCCTTCTGTGCTCGACCTGCGTACAACCCGACGCTGCCGCGGAACGCGGCAGGCTCAACCCTTGCCCGCGATAATGTGGTTTTGCAGGCCGCGTTCGCCAAGCAGCGGCCGTTTCGACGAGATAGTGCCGGCATTGACGCCAGCCCAGCCGATCTCGCCGGAAAGACGCCCGTATTCGATCTTGGGGCACCGATTCATGACTACCTGAAGCCCGGCAGCCTCGGCCTCCGCCGCTGCTGCATCGTTGCGAACGCCGAGCTGCATCCAGATCACCTTGATGGCGAGCTTGTCCTTGAGAGAGATCGCTTCGCGGACGACATCGAGCGCAGCGGCCGAGTTGCGGAAGATGTCGACCATGTCGATGGGGCCGGCGAGATCGGCGAGCGCCGCATACACCCTCCTGCCGAGTATCTCCTTGCCAGCCAGGCCAGGGTTGATGGGGATCACCTCGTAACCTTTGCCGAGCAGATACTTCATGGCGAAGTAGCTCGGCCGGTTGGTGACCGCGCTGGCGCCGACCATGGCAATCGTGCGCGCACTGTCCAAGATGGAGGTGATGTACTGGTCGGTATAGCGGTCGTGGTTCATTTGGGCGGAGGCGGAGATGGAGGCGGCCGGGCCTTGCCGGCCAACAGTGGCGCGGCAAATCGAAAGGGTCATGGCTGGCCTCAGGTTTTGTCCCAGTCGGGAGCGCGCTTGGCAACAAAGGCGCCGATGCCCTCCTTCGATTCCTCGTGCATCATATTCTCGACCATAACGCCCGTCGCATAGTCGTAGGCCTCGGCCAGCGGCATCTCGATCTGCCGGTAGAACGCTTCCTTGCCGATGGCGAGCGTAGCGGGCGGCTCTCTGGCGATGCGATCGCCGAGCTCCAAGGCGGCTTGCAGTGCGCCTCCGGCCTCCACCACGCGATTGACGAGGCCATACTCGGCGGCGTCGCGGGCGCGCAGCATTTCGCCCAGCAGCAACATCTCCATGGCCCGCTTGCGCGATACGTTGCGCGACAGCGCCACCATCGGCGTCGTGCAGAAAAGCCCGATGTTGACGCCGGGCGTCGCAAATTTCGCCGTCACCGAGGCGACGGCAAGGTCGCACGTGGCGACGAGCTGACAGCCGGCGGCGGTGGCCGTGCCTTCCACGGCGGCGATCACCGGCTTGGGGCAGGCCGTGATGGAGCGCATCAGCTTGGCGCACTGCTGCATGAGGAGCTTCGTGAAGGCGCGTCCACCGTCCGCATCGGTACGGTGGCTGGTGAGCTCCTTCAAGTCGTGACCGGCGCAGAACACGGAGCCTCGGGCCGCGATCACCACGGCACGCTCGGTCAAGTCCTGCGAGGCTGCCTCGATTGCGCGCTGCAGCGCCTCGATCATCGCCTGTGAAAGGCAGTTGCGCGTTTCAGGTTGCGCCAGCGTCAGCACCAGGGTGCCGCCGCGGCGCTCGCTCTCCAGCAGGCCCGTGCCCGATGCAGACGGTTCGACCCGGCTATCGTCTGCGGGCATGGATCGGGGACCTACCTACTGCCGGGGACCTACTGCAGAAGCGGCTCTAACCTGTCGTAGTACTTCTTTATGAGCTCGATGTTGCCCGGATACTGGATGGGCTGGGCCATCTTCATCGCCTCGTTGAGCTCGTCGAGGGCCTGCTTCTTCTCTTTCTCCGGCATCGACTTGTCGGCGGTGACCTCGTCGATCTCGCGCTTGATGGCGGTCGGCGGATCGGTGAACGCTTTGGTTTGCGGGTCCATCCCGGCCATTACCAGGGCGATGTTGGAGGCGACGTCGTCATACTCGTTGAAGTCCTTGAAGCCGAACTTCTTGGCGATGCCCTCGAGCTGCTTTTGGACGCCGGGATCGGGTTTGTCGCCTTCCATCTTCTCGGCGACCGCGCCCATGTCCTTGTGAGCCGCGATGAATCCCTCGACCTGCTTCTCGGTGAGCTTCATCTGTTTGACCGGCGCCTGCGCCGAGACCGCGCCTGAGAAATGGACGACTGCTACGGCTGCAAAGGCGGCGATGAAAAGACGAAACACCTGCTGCATGGGAGTCCTCGCTTGCCGGGCTAAGGCCTGATCGTAACGTGGTTGGCCCTGGTAATAGTCCGACATGACAAAAGTTGGACACCTGGCGGATGTCAATCGATAGATGCGCGCGTGTTGGCAGAGGCGCGCGAGGTGCGCGCCAGTGCCGCTGCTTGTGTCGGCGAGCGCGGAAACGGGCGATTGCGGTTCGCGCGTGATCCCGCCCTGCCAGCTCTTGGGGGGGAGCGCTGAAGATGGCGACAGCAATATTGCAATGGGCCGGTGCAAGCCTCCCCGGCGGACAACCGCGGGCGCGGCGAAACAAGGAGCGAAGCCATTGGCCGATCATTTGCACCGATTAGGCGCGTGTGCAGCCGCGGTATTAGGTTACCACCTCAGAGGTATCATAGTACCTTAGACGTAATCTATTGAATTGAACTAATAATTGCCAAGGAATTGATGTTGACAACCGTGATCTCGCGAACTAACAAGCGCCGCTGAGCATGAACGCGGGGCCAACCCATGAAAACGTATGTCGCCAAGCCCGGCGAAGTCGAGAAGAAGTGGGTGCTGATCGATGGGGAGGGCCTGGTGGTCGGCCGCCTCGCCACACTCATCGCCACGCGGCTCAAGGGCAAGCACAAGGCTGCCTACACGCCGCACGTCGACACCGGGGATAACGTGATCGTGATCAACGCCGAAAAGGTGGTGTTCACGGGCAACAAGACCAGCGACAAAATCTATTACCGACACACGGGCTATCCGGGCGGCATCAAACAGCGCACACCCCGGCAGCTGTTTGCGAGCAAGTTCCCCGAGCGCATTCTGGAGCTGGCCGTTGGGCGCATGCTCAAACGTGGCCCCCTGCAGCGCAAGCTCATGCGCAATCTCAAGGTGTACAAGGGCGCCGCCCATCCCCACGAGGCGCAACAGCCTGAGCCGCTCGACGTGAAGGCGCTCAACCGCAAGAATGTGAGGGCCTGATCCCATGGCCGAGACCAAGACGCTGGAAGACCTTTCCGAACTCAAAGGCAGCGAGCCGGCGGCAGCCCCTGTCCACGCCAGGAAGGTGGACGCGCAGGGCCGGGCGTATGCCACGGGAAAGCGAAAGAATGCGGTGGCCCGCGTGTGGCTCAAACCCGGCGCCGGCAAGATCCAGGTGAATGCGAAGGATTTCGCGCAGTATTTCGCGCGGCCCGTGCTGCAGATGCTGCTCAAGCAGCCACTCCAGGCTGCCAACCGCTTGGACCAGTTCGACATCATGGCGACGGTCACGGGCGGAGGCCTCTCGGGCCAAGCCGGCGCGGTGCGGCACGGCATCTCCAAGGCGCTCACCTATTTCGAGCCTGAGCTCCGGCCGGTGCTGAAGAAGGGCGGGTTCCTCACCCGTGACAGCCGCGTGGTGGAGCGCAAGAAGTACGGCCGCACGAAGGCGCGCCGCAGCTTCCAGTTCTCCAAGCGCTAGGCGCAGTTAGTTGCAGTAAAAGCGGCGATGCTGGGTGCGCTCGCGAGCGGTATGGCCGGCTGCCGTTGACAGAGCGCCGGGGCGAACCCATAAGCACTGCATGACCTGCGCAATGACATTGGCGTTTCGACGCTGCCGACGCCCGGCTTGCCCGCGGCCGCGATGACGGTCATGCGCTGACCGTTCCTCGCCAAGCCGCGGCCCTGCTGCGGCTTTTTTGCTTTCTAACCCCCGAGTTGCCCCGATGACCGCCACCAAGTCCGCTCCGAAAGCTGCATCTGCCACGCGCGCGGCCACTAAGCCCGTCGTGTTCATCGACGGCGAGGCCGGTACGACCGGTCTCGAGATCCGCCGCCGGCTGGCGGCTGTCACGGGCGTTGCGGTCAGCAGCATCGCCGCCGACAAACGGAAGGACGAGGCTGCCCGGCTCGCTATGATGCGCGAGGCCGACCTCGTCGTGCTGTGCCTGCCGGACGAAGCGGCGAAGGAGGCTGTGGCGCTGGTGAGCTCGCTCGGGCGGGATGCGCCCAAGGTCATCGATGCCAGCACTGCCCATCGTGTCGCCGACGGCTGGGTGTACGGATTTCCCGAGATGGATGCCGGCCAGGCCGCGGCCATCAGGCAGGCGAGCCGCGTCTCCAATCCGGGCTGCTATCCGACCGGCGCCATCGCGCTGATCCGGCCGCTGGTGGAGGCTGGGCTGATCCCGCCCGACTATCCCATCACGGTCAATGCGGTGAGCGGCTACAGCGGGGGTGGGCGCTCGATGATCGAGGACTACGAACAGGGGACTGCGCCGGCCTTCGAGCTTTATGGTCTCGGGCTCGAGCACAAGCATCTGCCCGAGCTGCAGACCTTCGCCAAGCTCAAGCGCCGGCCGATTTTCGTGCCGTCGGTCGGCAACTTCAGGCAGGGCATGCTGGTGAGCGTGCCGCTGCATCTCGACACGCTGCCAGGCAAGCCGAAAGCGCGCGACCTGGAGGCGGCGCTGGCTGAGCATTTTGCCGGCGCCGAGCTGGTGAAGGTGGTGCCGGCCGGCGATGCGTCAGCCAAGGGCGGGCGCCTCGATGCACTGGCGCTCAATGACACGGACGAACTGGAGCTGCGCGTCTTCGCCAACGAGAAGCACCGCCAGGCGGTGCTGGTGGCGCGCCTCGACAATCTCGGCAAGGGCGCGTCGGGGGCCGCGGTGCAGAACATCGGCTTGATGCTTGGTGTCGAGACCTAGGCCCGGCCCAGCTGGCAGGCCGTTCAGAGAATTCCTTGAAGGGCACGTCGCCGTGGGTTTGGCTGCGCTGCAACATCGCCGCCGAGACGCGCTCGTATACAGATATGTTGCAAACGGAAAGTTGATAGGGCTGCGCCGGGCGGCTCCCTTGCGGCGGCGCTGATATGCCGGGATACTTGCGTCAGTTTGATCTTGTGTTGTGAGATTTTGCCCAGAGCGACACAGTGGGGGTATTCATGCAGCTCTTTCCGAGTGCGATGCTCGGTCTCGCGCTAGTATTTTGGCCCATGGCAAACACGCAGGCTGCCGAGCTTCAGGTGCTGGCGGGAGGGGGCATAGCGGCGCCGCTGAAAGAACTCGCCGCGCAGTTCGAGCAGTCCTCGGGTCACAAGCTGTCCATCCGGTTCGGCACGACGCCCGAACTCATCAAGATGGCCGCCGGCGGTCCCTTCGATCTCGGCGTCGTCCCCGTGGACGTGTTCAAGGACGCGCCGACGCGCAGCCAGTTCGATCCAGGGCCGACCCCCACCATCGCCCGTGTTGGCATCGGCGTCGCCGTGCGCGCTGGCGCGCCAAAGCCTGACATCAGCACGCCGGAAGCGCTGAAGCAGACGCTGCTTAAGGCGCGCGCCATCGCCTCGATACCCGCAAGCGCGACCGGCTACCTGCTGGCTGGTATCTACGAGCGGCTCGGCATTGCCGACGAGATAAAGGCCAAGACCAAGGCGCAGCCGGGACCGGCGCAGATCACCGAGGCCGTCATCAACGGCGAAGCCGACCTGGCCGTGTTCCTCACCAACGTGCTGGGCGACCCGCGGCTCGAGCTGGTCGGCCCCTTCCCTGCCGAGATACAGCGCGAGGTGGTCTACATGGCTGGCGTCGCGGCGGGCTCGCAGCAGGCGGAAGCGGCCAAGGCATTCATCGCCTTCCTCATGTCGCCAACCGGCGCAACCGTGATCAAGGCGAAGGGCATGACGCCTGGCTGAGGTCGGCGCGCTGGCCAATTTTTCGACGCTTCGGCCCCGAGTTCAGCTGAGCAAGATCAGCTGTTTCGCCTCGGGCACGTCGTGGACATGCCGCGACAGGGCCTCGAGCCCGCGCGGCACCTGCCCGCCGTAGGCCCAGTCCAAAAGCTCGATGGTATGGGCGATAGGGATGTTCATGCCGCCCGCAAGCTGGGTGATGCACCCGATATTGCCGGCGGCGACCACGTCGGGACGCATGCTTCTGATGTGGGCGACCTTGCGGTCGCGCAGCTCGGCGGCGATCTCCGGCTGCAGGATATTGTAGGTTCCCGCCGAACCGCAGCACAGGTGTCCCTCCGGCACCTCGACCACGGAGAAGCCCGCGTTGCGCAGGAGCTTGCGCGGCTCGTCGACGATGCGCTGGCCATGCTGCATCGAGCAGGCCGAGTGATACGCGACCCTGAGCGACGACCAGCGCTTGGGCGGGCCCATGTCGTAGGTCGCCAGAAACTCGGTGACGTCGCGAGCCTTGCTGGCAATCTTGGCAGCCCGCTCGGCGTAAGCCGCCTCGTACTTGAGCATGTGGCCGTAGTCCTTCACTGTCGTGCCGCAGCCCGACGTGTTGATGACCACTGCGTCGATCACCTCGCCTTTCTCCATCACGCGCGACCAGGCATCGACGTTGCGCTTGGCCATGGCGATGGCGGCCGCCTCCTTGCCCAGATGATGCACCAGCGCCCCGCAGCAGCCGGCGTTTGGGGCGACTGTGACGTCTACCCCGCGGCGGGCGAGCAGACGGATCGTGGCGTCGTTGATCTCGGGGCGCAGCACCTGCTGGGCGCAACCAGCGAGCAGGATCACGCGCTTCCTCCGCTCAGCCGTGGTGGCCGCAGTGCCGGGACCGGCATAGCGCGCGCCCCGCAGCAGGCCCGCCGGGGCAAGGCGCAACATCGCCATCACCTCCTTGGGCGCGAGGCGGGCGATCAGGCCCGTGAACGGGCGCGCCAGCCGCGCCGCCGTGATCGCCAGGCGAAAGCGGTGCGGATAGGGCAGAACCGCCGCCAGCAGGCGGCGCACAGCACGGTCCTTCAGGCTGCGCTTGCCCGTTGCCTCGATGTGGGCGCGCGCGTGATCGACGAGGTGCATGTAGTCGACGCCGCTGGGACAGGTGGTCATGCACGAGAGGCAGGAGAGGCAGCGGTCGACGTGCTGGCGCACGACCTGCGTCGCCTTTCGGCTCTTCTCGAACATCTCCTTCATCAGGTAGATGCGCCCGCGTGGGCTGTCGCGCTCGTCGCCGAGCAGCACGTAGGTGGGGCAAGTGGCCGTGCAGAAACCGCAGTGCACACACTTTCTCAAGATGCGATCGACCTCGACGATGCGCGGGTCCTTGAGCTGCTTGGACTTGAAGTTGGTTTGCATCGGCTGCGTTTCTTGGCCTCTAGAAGCTCGGATACATGCGCCCCGGATTGAGAATGCCGGCGGGATCGAAGGCGGCCTTGATCCGGCGCGAAAGCTTTTCGAGGCCCGCCTCGAGGGGCTGAAACACCTGCACCCCGGCACGCACCTCGGGCTCTGCGCGGATCAGCGTGGCGTGCCCGCCGTGGGCGGCGATGACACGGCGGACGTCGGCGGCGCCTGCATCGGTGGTGGACAGCACCTCGGCCCAGATCAATCCGCCCGACCAGTCGTAGAACGCGTGGCATTCCATGTAGGCGCTGATGGCTGCCACCACCTTCGGTCCGGCGGTGGGCGAGGTGGAGATGCGCCACACCGGGGCCCCGCTCTTCTGCAGCACCGAGAGCCGCCGCAATTCGCCCCACAGCTCCAGCGAGTTCTCCCGATCGAGCTCGTGGATGGCGCCATAGACCTTGAGCAGGCTCTTGATCTGCTCCTTGCGGTAGGCCACTGATTTCGCGAAGTTCTCGATCCTGAGCGCGGTTATCGCCTGGCGCTGGCCGGCAAGCGCCCGGTGTTCGAGGCGAGCCGCCAGGGCCGGCTGCAGATGCACCGCCCCCGAAACCTCGAACGGGCTTCCCATGGCGGTACACATCACCTCGGCCGCAAACTCGTCGGGCAGGCCCAGCAGGATCAGCGTGGCGGTATCCTCCGGTAACGGCAGTACCTTGAAAGTCACCTCGCTCAGCACCGCAAGCGTGCCCCAGCTTCCCGACAGGCCGCGGCACAGGTCGTAGCCCGTGACGTTCTTCATCACGCGTCCGCCGGACTTGAACACCTCGCCGCGGCCGTTGACCGCGCGCACGCCGAGCAGGTGGTCGCGGGCGGCGCCGATGCTGATGCGGCGCGAGCCGGAAATGTTGGTGGCGAACACGCCGCCAATGCTCGCCTGGCCTGCCTCGCTGCCGAGCAGGGGGCCGAGCTCGACCGGCTCGAACGCCAGCATCTGGCCGCGGTCGGCAAGATCGGCCTCGATCTGCTTGAGCGGCGTGCCCGCGCGTGCCGACATCACCATCTCGTTCGGCTCATAGAGCGTGATGCCGCGCATCGCCTTGGCGGATACGTTGGCGGCTGCCTGCATCGGCCGCCCCAGCCGCTGCTTCGACCCGTTGCCGACGATCTCGAGGGGTGTCTTGCTCGCGCTCGCTTCCGCCAGCACGCGCGCAAACTCGCGCTCATCGACCGGGCGCATGTTGGTGAGGACGCTCACCGCTGCCTCACGTGGGCTGTTGCGCCGCTTGGCGGCCGTCGAGGGGGAACACCTTGGCCGAGTTCAGCAGCCACTTGGGATCGAACGCGGTCTTGATGCGCATCTGCACGTCTAGGTCGGTCGGATTGAATTGCACGCGCATGAGGTCGCGCTTCTCGATGCCGACGCCGTGCTCACCCGTAAGACAGCCCCCGACTGCGACGCACAATTGCAAAATCTCCTCGCCGGCCTTCTCCGCCTTTTCGGCCTGCTCCGCATCATTGGCATCGTAGAGCACCAGTGGGTGCAGGTTGCCGTCCCCGGCATGGAAGATGTTGGCCACCTTCAGTCCGTGCTTGTCGCAAATGGCCGAGATCGCCACCAGCACCTCGGCGAGCTTGCCGAGCGGTATGGTGCCGTCCATGCAGTAGTAGTCGGAGATTCGGCCGATGGCGCCGAAGGCCGACTTGCGGCCCTTCCAGATCGCTGCACTCTGCTCTGAACTTTGGCTGATGCGCAGCACGCTCGGGGCGAAGCGGTTGGCGATGCCGCCGATCTCGTTGAGCAGCCCGGCGATCTCGTCGTTGGAGCCCTCCACCTCGACGATCAGCAGCGCCTCCACGTCGGTCGGGTAGCCGGCCTTGGCGAACGCCTCGCACACCTGTATCGCGGGCTTGTCCATGAACTCGATGGCAACGGGAATGATGCCGGTGCCGATGATGGCCGCCACGCACTGGCCGGCCTTCTCGCTCGAGTTGAAGCCGAGCAGCATCGGGCGCGCGCCTTCCGGCGAGCGCAGGATGCGCACCGTTGCCTCGGTGACGATGCCGAGTTGTCCTTCCGAGCCCACTATCAACCCCATCAGGTCGTAGCCCGCCGCATCGAGATGGGCGCCGCCGATCTCGACCACCTCGCCGTCCATCAGCACCAACTTGAGGCCCAGCACGTTGTTGGTGGTGACCCCGTATTTGAGGCAGTGCGCGCCGCCCGAGTTCATGCCGATGTTGCCGGCCAGCGTGCAGGCCAGCTGGCTCGAGGGGTCGGGAGCGTAGAAGAAGCCTTGCGCCTTCACCGCCTCGCTGATGGCGAGATTGGTGATGCCAACCTCCACCGTCGCGGTGCGGTTCATGGGGTCGATGGCGAGCACGCGGTTCATGCGGGAAACCGCAATCACCAGCGCGTCCTCGGCGGGCAGCGCCCCTCCCGAAAGCGATGTGCCGGCACCCCGCGCGACGACCTTGATGTCGTTGGCATGGCAGTAGCGGAGCAGCCGCGACACTTCCTCGGTGGAGGTTGGCAGCGCCACCGCCAGCGGAACGCGGCGATAGGCCGTGAGCGCATCCGTCTCGTAGGCGCGCCTGCCCTCCTCATCGGCGATGATCGTGTCGCCCCCTGCCACGCGGCGCAGGTCATCCACGATCGCCGTGCGCTGGCGCACCACCGCGTAGTCAGGCTCGGGCAGGGCCAACGGCATAGTCTGGTTCCACTCTGGTGTTGCGAGCCGGCGGCTACTCACCGGCCGCTGTTCGCGTACCTCTTATAGCACAAAGTGCGTGCTGCGAACGGTCGCGTTTGCAACTGGCACCTATCTGCTAGCGTTTGCGCTCCAAAAATCAGCCGACGAAACAAGGGTCACAAAGCATGGCGGGTCGTCGCCGACAGGTCTTCTTGCGCATGGCTTTGACGGCCATGACGCTCGTTGCCGGCTTGAGCATCGATATCGCCGGGGCGCAAGACGGCAGCGCCGAGGAGGGGGCCGAGGTGTTCAAGAAATGCCGCGCTTGCCACGACGTGGGGCCGGGGGCCAAGAACAAGGTCGGTCCGCTGCTCAACGGCATCGTCGGCAGGCCCGCCGGCACCATCGAGGGCTTCAACTACTCGGCCGCCAACAAGGAAGCCGGTGCCAAGGGGCTGGTGTGGACCGAGCAGGTGCTGTTGAAGTACCTGGAGGCGCCGCTCAGCTTCATGCCGGGCACCAAGATGGCGTTCGCCGGATTGCAAGACCCTCAGGACCGCAAGGACGTCATCGCCTATCTCAAGACGTTCGCGAAGTGAGTGGATCGGGGGCCGCCGCGCAGCGCGCCGCCGCAACCGTCAGTGCCTCTTGCTGCGGATGCAACCGTTGAGACAGCGCTGCAGCTGTGCCTGGCAGCGCTGGCGGCTGTTGGTGGCCTTGTAACAGGCGCCGTACCCCTCCCAGCAGGCGGACCGGCACGAGGCCTGCGCCCGCACTTGGGATGGTGCTGCGAGGGTGCTCAGGAGGAGAGCAAGCAAGATTCCGCAGGCAGCAATTGTAAAGCGTCCGCGACGTATCACAGCGTGCACTCCGGGTGATCGCCCACTGGCTAGCGTCGCCCCCATGAACAAGGCCTGAATGCTACCGCCGGCAGATCAAGTCTCGTGGAGCTCGAGCTTGCGTCCAAAGTGGGGGTCGAAGGCGTATCGCGGCGCGGGAGCTGGGTCAGAACGAGAATTCGGTGAACAGAGGTGCCGTGCTCTTTCCCCATGCGTTCTCGTAGCGCGACAGGAGCTCCTCGGCGGGCGTGCTGCCTTGGGCGACGATGGCCTCGATCGGCTCGAGGAAGCGGGATTCGTCCCGGCCTTGCTTGTCGCGCCGGCCGCGGCGCGCGAGGCCGGACTTGGCGATTGCGAGTGTCTGGCGCGCGACCTCCAGCACGGTGGTGTTGCGAATGGGTGTGGCGAGCGCGGAGCGTGGCACCGCGTCCCGCAAGGCCTGCCGGTCGGCGGCCGTCCAATCCTTGACGAGGTCCCACGCCGCATCGAGCGAAGCAGCGTCGTAGAGCAGCCCGGTCCAGAATGCGGGCAAGGCGCAGATGCGCCGCCATCGTCCCCCGTCGGCGCCGCGCATCTCCAGGAAGCGCTTCATGCGCACCTCGGGGAACAGCGTGGTGAGATGATCCGACCAGTCGTCCAGCGTCGGGCGCTCGCCCGGTAGCTGTGCCAGCTTGCCGGCCATGAAGTCGCGGAACGAGGCGCCCGCGGAGTCGACGTAGCGGCCGTCGCGATAGACGAAATACATCGGCACATCGAGGGCATAGTCGGCGTAGCGCTCGAAGCCCATGCCGGGCTCGAACACGAACGGCAGCATGCCCGTGCGGCGCTTGTCGGTATCGCGCCACACCTCGCTGCGCATCGAGAGGTAGCCGTTGGGCTTACCCTCCGTGAAAGGCGAGCAGGCAAAAATCGCTGTCGCGACTGGCTGCAGTGCCAACGACACGCGGAACTTCTTGACCATGTCGGCCTCGTCCGCGAAGTCGAGGTTCACCTGGATGGTGCAGGTGCGATACATCATGTCGAGGCCGCGCGAGCCGACCTTCGGCATGTAGCGCGTCATGACGCCGTAACGCTCTTTCGGCATGCGCGGCATCTCTGCAAGCGTCCAGTGCGGCGCAAAGCCGACACCGAGGAAGCCGATCCCTAGCGGGGAGCCCACCGACAGGGATTGGCTCAAGTGCGTGTGGGTTTCGGCAGCAATCTGGTGCACGTCCTCAAGCGGCTCGCCCGAGAGCTCGAACTGCCCGCCGGGCTCGAGCGAGATGGTGCCGCCCGGCTCGCCGGCGGGCCGCTGCAGCGCGATGATGTTGTCGCCCTCTACGATCGGCAGCCAGCCGAAGCGGTCGATCAGGTTCTGCATCAGCGCGCGCACGCCGCGGGGGCCAGCGTAGGGCACCGGCTGCAGCGTATCGACATGGAACAGAAACTTCTCGTGCTCGGTGCCGATGCGCCAGCGCTCGGCCGGCTTGCTGCCGGCCGCTATCCAGGCAACGAGGTCATCACGCGAGCCCACCGGCGGGCTCGGCGCTTGCTCCTGGCGGGTCGACATCGCTCGGTTGGTTCCTCGTCGGCGGGGGCTCGAGCCGGGCCGCTGTTTGGCGTCCTTGTTAATTGAAAACAGCCCGGCCGCACAAGCTCTGTCGGCTTGGCAGCCTAACGCCAGTCGCCGAGCGCCGCGTTTACGAGGGCGAGAGCGGCGACAGCGGCGGTATCGGCGCGCAGGATGCGGGGTCCGAGCGAGATGCGCGTGACGAATGGCTGAGATGAGAGAAGCTCACGTTCGGCCTCGTCAAAGCCTCCCTCCGGGCCGATCAATACCGCCAGCGGACCGGGCTCGATGCGTGCCAGCGCCGTGAACGGGCAGCTTTCCTCGCTGTCCTCGTCGCAGAAGACCAGCGGGCGGGTCTTGTCCCAGCTGGCGACGACGCGGTCGAGGCGCTCCGGCAGGCGCACCTCCGGGATGCGCAGGATACCGCACTGCTCGGCCGCCTCGATGGCATGCGCGCGCAAGCGCTCGGTGTTGACGCGCTCGGGCGTGGTGCGGCGGGTGAGCACGGGCCGCAGCCGGGCGACGCCCATCTCGGTTGCCTTCTCCACCATGTAGTCGAGCCGGGCACGTTTCAGCGGCGCGAACAGGTAGTCGATGTCGGGGCCCTCCTCCTGCGCCCGCACCGCCTCACGCACCGTGAGCGAGACGTTGCGCTTGCCGGCTTCCGACACCTCCGCGCGCCATTCGCCCTGGCGGCCGTTGAAGAGGAGGATCGTGTCGCCTGGCCCGAGGCGCAGCACGTTGCGCAGGTAGTTGGCCTGGGCGGGAGAGCAGGCGATGCCGGCGCCGGGGCCGAGTTCGGCGTCGACGAACAGGCGCTGGGCGGCAAAGTCGTAGCGGGACATGCGTCTCAATCTATACGCTTCGGGGCCTATCAGGGTTAACATGCGGCAATGCTGCGGGGTTGATTTGCCTTCGCTTTTCGCCAATGTAACAGAGGCGAGGACAACCGATGCTCGACACCACCACTGACAAGGGCCGCATCCTGACCGCCGCGCTCGAATGCGCGGCCAGGAAGAACTGGGCCGACGTCACCCTGCTGGATATTGCGGAAGCCGCGTACCTGCCGCTCGGCGCCCTGCGCGGACAGTTCAATACCAAGGACACCATCATCGCTGGACTGCTGCGCGCGGTCGACGACGAGGTGTTGAAGCGCGCCCCCAAGCGCACCGAGGGGCAGGACCCGCGCGATGCTTTGTTTGACATCTTGATGACGCGCTTCGACGTGCTTGCCCCGCACAAGGCGGCGTTGAAGTCCATTCACGCGGCAGGCTCAGCCGACCTCGGCCTCGCTGGCCCGTTCCTGTCCTCCATGCACTGGATGCTGCAGGCCGCGGGCATCGGCACGGACGGGGTGGGCGGCGGTCTGCGCGTCTCCGGCCTCGCCATGGTCTACGCTCGCGTGTTCCGCGTCTGGCTCGAGGACGACGATGCCGGCCTCGCCCGTACCATGGCCGCTCTGGATCGGGGCCTGCGCCGCGGCGAGCGGACCATGCGCAACGTCGAGCATGCGGGATCAGTGCTCTATCGGCTGGCAACCGACGGCCCAGGCTTCCTGCGATCCGTGTTTCGTGGTCCGCAGCCGGCCCGGCCAGGCCCGGCATCCGATGCCGGCCCGACGGCGGGCACGCTCTGACACATCACGCCGCTGCAAGGAGGAAGGCGATGAGCGAGACCGGTTCGCCAGCGCCTCGCATCGCCTTCGACGACTTTCTCAAGGTCGATATCCGCGTCGGCACTATCCTCGGGGCCGAGCCGCTGGTAGGGGCGCGCAAGCCCGCAATCCGGCTCGAGATCGACTTCGGGCCCGAGGTCGGCGTCAAGAAAAGCTCGGCGCAGATCACCAAGCACTACACGCCCGCGGCGCTGGTCGGCCGGCAGGTCGCCGCGGTGGTAAACTTCCCGCCGCGCCAGATCGGCAAGACGATGTCGGAGGTTTTGACCCTGGGCTTCCCTGACCCCGACGGAGAGGTGGTCCTGATCAGCCCTGAGCGGCCCGTGCCCAACGGCGGGCGGCTGTTTTGAGGTTGCCGGAGTTTGGCGAATTCGGCATGCCAACCCGTCTCGAGCACGGGCTCACGGGGAACTGAACTCATTCTTCGAGTCCGGTGGGTTATGATTACCTCTGCTTTCTCGATAGGAGGTGCGCCATGGCAGCCTTCAACGTCGTGCGTTTCCGGGTAAAGCCCGGCCGCGATCAGCAATTCCTCGATGCCCACAAGAAGATCCAGGCCAATTGGCCCGGCCTCGAGCACGTCAACATGATCAAGACCGGCGAGCGCACATACTGCATCATCGCCCAATGGGCAGACATGGACGCGCTCGCCAAAGCGCGGCCGAACATGATCGCGACCCTGGACTCCTTCCGGGACACGCTGGAGGACCTGGGCGGCAATCTGGGTGTCACCGATCCTGTATCCGGGCCGGTCATCCTGGCGCTGAAGTAGCCCTACCGCTCGAGCCGGGGGCTGGCTACAGCGGCACGCGAATGGTCGCCCGCAGGCCGCCCATGGAGGCCTCAGTCAGCGCAATGTCGCCGCCATGGCTGCGGGCGATGTCACGCGCGATTGCCAGCCCGAGCCCGGTATTGCCCGCGTCCTGGCGGCCGTTGCCCAGCCGGTAGAACGGCCGGAATACGTTGTCGCGCTCGGCCGGCGGAATGCCGGGCCCGTCGTCGTCCACCTCGATGCGCAGCCATTCCTTGTCGGCACCAGCGCGAATGACGACGTAGTCCCCGAAGCGCGCGGCGTTGATCACCAGGTTGCTCACGGCGCGCTTGAAGGCCTGGCGCTTCAGCGGCACCACAAGGTTGCGACCTGGCTGGCGCAGCCTGACCTCGATCGGCGTGCCATAGTGCAGGACCTCGTCGTTGACCTCTTCCAGCAGCTCGCAAACGTTGGTGGGCGCCGCCGCCTCGCCGCCGTCGCCTCTGGCAAAGGCCAGGTAGTCCTCCAGCATGTGCTGCATCTCGTTGACGTCGTTGCGCAAGGCCACCACCTCCGGGTGGTCGCCGAGCAGCGCCAACTCCAGTTTGAAGCGTGTCAGCACCGTACGCAGATCGTGGCTGACGCCGGCGAGCATGGTGGTACGTTGCTCCACGTGCTGGCGGATGCGGTCGCGCATCTCCAGGAACGCCTGCGCTGCCTGGCGCACCTCGCGCGCTCCGCGCGGCCGGAAGTCCTGCGGAATGGGCCTGCCCTTGCCGAACTCGTCCGCGGCCTCGGCGAGCCGCAGGATGGGCCGGATCTGGTTGCGCAGGAACAGGATGGCCACCGTCAGGAGCACCACGGAGGTGCCGACCATCCACATCAGGAAGATGTGCGAGTTGGATGCGTAGGTAAGGGCGCGCGGTGCCGTGAAGCGCAGGATGGCGTTGCCGAGATTGACCCGGATCTCCACGTGCCGCAGGTTGCCCACCGTGTCGATCCAGAATGGCCGCCCGACGTGCTTGCTTATTTCTTCAGACAGCGCGCGGTCGAGAAGGTCGAAGAATGGCCTGGGCTGCGTCGGCGGCAGTTTGCCCGGCGCCATCACTGTCAGTGACAGTGCGAACCTGCTGTGCGCCAAGTCGACGAGTTGGCCTTCGTCGGCATAGGCGTTGGCCTGGTAGAGATCGACCACGGCCGCCATGTTGCGCGCGGTCGATTCCGAAAGGCGCCGCGTCACCTGGTTCCAGTGGCGCTCCATGAACGTGAAGGCGACCACGCTTTCCAGAAGCACGATCGGCGCGATGATGATGATGAGGGCGCGCGCATAGAGGCCCTTCGGCGCCAGCTCCGACAGCACCTTGAAGACCGGGTGCCACATGCTCCGCGCGCGGCCCAGCCAGTCGCGCGGCTCCTTCGTAGGCTTCGGCTTCGGCGCCAGCATGGTCGTGCCCCGTGACGCGCTCTCTAGTGTCCCGATCGCGAAATTCGTCGCAGCAGGCTGCAAACTCTGAACGAATTTCGCGACCTGAGGGACACTAGCAGAATCATGATGCTAGTGTGATTCATATTGAGAAGTCCGCTCTCGACCCCAACCCAGCGCGATGTGGCGGACTTCTCGATCATCACACTAGTCGGTGTAGAGAATGTAGCCCTTACCCCGCACTGTCTGCAAATACACGGGGTTGGCGGGATCGCTCTCGATCTTTCGGCGCAGCCGGTTGATCTGCACGTCGACAGCGCGCTCGGTGCCGGTCGACTCGTCGGCGGCCAGTTCGTGGCGCGCGATCGGCAAGCCCGGCCGTTGGGCGAACTGACGCAAGAGATCGCGCTCGCGCTCGGTCAGCTTGATGGATTCCTCCCCGCGTTTGAGCTCGCCGCGCCCCACGTGAAATATGAAGTCGCCCATGCGGATCTCGTCGCGGGGGCCTGAAGGGCCTTTGCCGCGCTTCAAGATGTTTTGCAGCCGGAGCAGCAGCTCGCGCGGCTCGAACGGCTTGGCCACGTAGTCGTCGACGCCCACCTCGAGGCCCTCGATGCGGTGCTCGGGCTCGGCGCGCGCGGTCAGCATGCAGATCGGAACGGCGGAAACCGCCTTGAGGTCGCGGGCAAGGTCGAGCCCGTTCTCCCCCGGCATCGAGATATCGAGAATGACCACGTCGAATGCCAGGCCCCGCATGGCAGAGCGCGCCGAGGCGGCATCGACTGCGGTTGTCACGCGAAACCCGCTCTCATGCAGATAGCGCGCCAGCAGGTCTCGGATGCGCTGATCGTCGTCGACGACGAGAATGTGCGGCGCATTGTCGAGCAGCGGTTCCATGGCATCCCCGGTTTGTGGTCGGTTCAGCTTAATCGCGGGCGGCGCCTGCCCCGGCAGACTCCGGCAAGAGCGCTTCCACCTGGCCGCGCTCCTCGACGCTTATCATGTGATAGAGAAAGCGGTGCACGATGCCCTCGTTGCCTGGGCCGCAGGCCGCAAGTGCGCCTGCCACTCTCTTGGCCTGCAACTGGTCGAGCTGGCGCGCGAGACCGGCCCCCTTCTCCGTCACGCGCAATAGCCGCTCGCGGCGGTCCTCCACCCCGGCCTGCTGCGCGATCCACCCCTCGTCCACCAGTTGCTTCAGCACCCTGGCCAGGCTTTGCTTGGTAATCTTCAGGACCTCCAGCAGGTCGGCCACGCGCAATCCGGGATGCCGGCTGACGAAGTGCAGCACGCGATGGTGGGCGCGGCCAAGGCCGAACTCGGCAAGGACTGCGTCGGCCTCGCGCGTGAAGTCGCGGTAGGCGAAGAACAGCAGCTCGACGACGGTGATGAGGTGAGGGTCCGGGGCGATCGATGCAGGCTTTGCCGCCCGCTCTCCGGCGGAAGGGCGAACTCCGCTCAGCGCCTCGGAATTTATGTCAGCCATGTTGACTTATTTGACCCCGATTGTTACTGCTGGCAAGCCTTTTCGTGAGGCAAAAATGCGGTCTGCGGCCATTGATTAGCATAGCCTTTTCGAAGGCGGCGGCCGAGCGGGCTCTGTTGCCCGCACACCGGGCCGCACGGGCATGACCTGGCCAGATGCGCCGGGGGCGGCCGCGGAGGAGATGCGCATGGTCGACACTTCCCCCTACCACGATCGCGACGGGTTCATTTGGTTCGACGGCAAGCTGGTGCCCTGGCGCGAGGCCAACGTGCATCTGCTGACCCACGCGCTGCACTACGCGAGTGCCGTGTTCGAGGGCGAGCGGGCCTACGGCGGCGAGATCTTCGAGCTGACCAAGCACAGCCAGCGCCTCTACGAAGGCGCCAAGGTGCTGGACTTCACCATCCCCTACAGCGTCGCCGAGATCGACCAGGCCTGCCGCGAGACCGTCAAGGCCAACAAGCTCACCGACTGCTACGTGCGCCCGATCGCCTGGCGCGGCAGCGAGCAAATGGGAGTGTCGGCGCAGGCCACCAAGATCCATCTGGCGGTTGCGGCCTGGGACTGGGGCTCGTATTTCCCGATGGAGGAGCGTCTCAAGGGCTTGCGGCTGACCATTGCCCAGTACCGCCGCCCCGACCCCGCCACCGCACCTGCCAAGACCAAGGCCGCCGGCCTCTACATGATCTGCACCATCGAAAAGCACCGCGCCGAGCGCGCGGGGTATGCCGATGCTCTGATGTACGACTGGCGCGGCCACGTGGCGGAGTGCACCGGCGCCAACATCTTCTTCGTCAAGGACGGGGTGCTGCACACGCCAACGGCCGACTGCTTCCTGGCCGGCATCACCCGCGACACGGTCATCCGGCTCGCCAAGAAGCGCGGGCTGCAGGTGGTCGAGCGTACCATCATGCCGGATGAGCTGGGCTCCTTCTCGGAGTGCTTCCTCACTGGCACTGCTGCCGAGGTAACGCCGGTCGCCGAGATCGGCGCGCACAAGTACAAGCCCGGCAAGATCTGCGAGACACTGATCAACGACTACACCGAGGCCGTGCAACCCAAGAAGCAAGCCGCAGAGTAGGGCATGCATGCACTCGGGCTTGTCCCGCGTGTCTTCCCGGAATTCGGGCAGTATCCGGGCCCTGTAGGGCCGTTCGAGCGGCTGCCACCCCGCAACCAACATGTCGCGGCTACCGTGCGTATGTAGTTGCGACGCGCCCGGGTGTATGGCTTAGCGAATGCGTCCGTCGGCGCCGACGAAAGGCTCGTCGGCGGACGGCCAGCGCACATTGGCGGGTGCATCGGTCTTGCCGAGACCAGAACCGGGTGGCGCCTGCTTGGCGGCTTTGACGCTGCCCGGCAGCTGCGTTCTTGCCTCGCGCGCGTCCAGACCGGCGATGCGCGCACGGGCGGTCTCGACATGGCGACCGTTGGGATGGGCCGCCAGATAGGCTGAAAGTGCGGTTCGAGTGTTCTGCTGCTGGGCCTGCGACCAATCAGCTTCGTCGCGGCTCAACTCGTCTTCCGCAGCGGCCAGCGACGCCAATACCTGCAGGGCGCTGGCGACATTCCCGCCGTCGGGATGGGCGTCGAGATAGAGGCGCAAGGCCTCCGACGTGCCGGCCTGCTTTGCCACGGCCCAAGCCACATCGTCTGCGCGCCGCCTGGCTTCGGCGGTATCGATCCCCGCGACGAGCTGGCGTGCCTCCCCCGCCTTGGCGCCGTGGGGATAGGCATCGAGATACGAGCGCAGCGCCTCACGTGTGCCGGCCTGCCTTGCCACGGTCCAGGCCGCATCGTCCGCGCGCAGCCTGGCTTCCAGCGCTGCGATGGCGTCCAGGGTCTCGCGGGCCGCTCCTTGGTTGACGCCTTTGGGATGCGCTTCGAGGTACTGGAGCAACGCCACCTTCGTGCCGACGCGCTGCGCCGCGGCCCAGGCTGCGTCGTCTGCGAGGATGGCTGCCTCGGCAGAGTTGATCGCCACCAGCCTCGCGCGCACCTCAGAAGCAAGCTGACCGTCTGGGTACACATCGAGGTAGCGCGAAAGCGTCGTCCTCGCTTCGGTGAGCGCGGCCCTGTGCTGCCAATCCGGGGTCTTGCTCAAGGTCGCTTCGGACATCACCACGATCGCCAGCTTGTCGGTGGCCATCGAGGCGTGCCGCCCGGTCGAAAAGCGCCCGAGATAGCGATGCAGAGATACGCTCGTACCTTGGCGCTCCGCTTCGGCCCAGGCGGCATCGTCGGCTGCCGCAAGCGCGGAGGGGTCGACGACCGGCCCCGGCGCATCCGTCGTCTGCGAGTTGACTGCTACGGGGGTACCTGAAGTTGGCGCGAAGAATCCCGCGTAGAAGAGGGCGGCGAAGACTACCCAGACGAGCGCGGTCGATGCCAGGAAACCGCCGACAAACACCGCGCTCGGGCGGCGGAAGCCAGTCTTGGGCGGGCGCGATGCCGATCGCCTCGCCAGATCTTTGAGGTCCTGGTAGGCGCGGTTGATCTCCTTGAGCCGATCGACGGCGGCTGGATTGTGCGCGTGGGCGTCGGGATGCAGCTCCTTCACCAGCCGTACGTAGGCGGCGCGAATTTCGCGCAGCGAAGCCTTGCGGCTGACGCCGAGCCGAGACCAGGGGTCGTCGATCGAACCGGCCGCCGCGCCGACGCGCTTTTCGAGCTGCGAGTTTCTCCCTTCCTCGTCCTTCAGCCAATGCTCGGGAAATGCGAGCTGCGCAGGCAAGGTCGTGGCGCG
Source organism: uncultured Alphaproteobacteria bacterium (assembly GCA_963832445.1). Lineage (GTDB taxonomy): Bacteria > Pseudomonadota > Alphaproteobacteria > Rhizobiales > Hyphomicrobiaceae > AWTP1-13. Next base: position 15,290 of record CAWHUM010000005.1, on the reverse strand, counting down.
GTCTCCATGCGCGGCGTTGATCTGGGCTTGCGTCAGGTTGCGGGCGTGGTGCAGGCGCGCGCCATGCAGTGAGGCTCCCACCAGCTGGGCATCGCCAAGGTCGGCGTGATCGAGGGTGGCGTTGGTCAGGTCCGCGCCGCGCAGGTCGGCCTGTCGCAAGCGCGCATGCGAGAGGTCGGCCTCGATGAGCATGGCGGCTGCAAGATCAGCCTCGATCAGCGTGGCATGCTCCAGCGCGGCGCGGCAGAGCTCGGCCTGGCTCAAGTCCACAGGGCCGCCCTGCATGTGCCCGAATTGCCTGCAGCCAACCGGCAGGTCGAGATCGTTCAGGTCGGGCGCGATGTCGGGATGCTGGCTGCGCCACGCATTCCACGCGCGAGCACCTGCGCGAAGCTTCTCTACATGTGACGCGTCGGGCATCGGGCCGAGATTGCCGGTTTGACCGCGCCCCCGCTGGCGAGGTCCAGGTTGCTCCTCAGAGATGAATTCCCGCCCTCAAGCACCATCATATCCGAAACGTTGCCACCGCTCACGCCAGAGTGGCCTTTCCTAAAAGCGAATGACTGCCCCGGCTACGAGCCCTGACCATGGCTTGGTCGGCAGAACCGCGAGATTGCTGGGGTCGCCACCGCATGCTGCCGGAGATGGCGCAGGAACGGTGTCGCAGGGGAAGCCGACGACCCGTGCCTGATAGTGATGCGCCTGCGCATAGAGCATCAGACCCATCTTATCGAAGGACTGCTCGGCTCCGAACCCCCAGCGCTGTACCTCCGTTTCGGCTAGCGTGCCCCAGATCGCGAATTGCCCGGGGTTGACCAGATCGGCCCGGAGGAGATGGCCAACATTGAAGTTCTTGTAGAAGCCGTAGTCGGCATACAGCGTCGTCTTGCCATATGACAGCCACTGCTTGCTGACACCGAACTGGACATAGTGAAAGTAGGCCTGACCGCTTTTGCTCAGCACAGAGATATCGTCGTCGCGCAGACCGCCGGCTAGCGACGCGTACAGGCCACTGGGATCATGCATCAGCGAGGCCGAGCCTCTCAGGTCGCGAAACCCCTGCTCTGGGTTGTCCAAGTAGCCGATGCCCCCGGCAAAGCGGAAAGGAGCCCAGTCTGCGTAGTAACGGGCAGCGACGTCCCAAATGCCGTCCTCGCCCGCTGCGGCAGAAAGAATGACGCCGTTGACGAGCGGTGTGTCGTAGCGGACGAAAAGGCCACGCAGGGAGTCGACGTTGTGCGCAATCTGCCCCCATTTCAGATCAGTGATGAAGCCGCTGCCTATGTTCAGCCAAATGCCGAAGTTGTTGTTGTAGTGCAGCGCGGCATCGTTCATGCGGCTGCCAAGGTTGATGAGGGTGACATCGTCCGTTGCCGGCGATTGCTGACCGGCTGTCAGGCGACCCATCCCGTTCTCCAGAAATACGTGGGCATGCCGCAATCGGATCGCTCCGTCGCGCAGTTCCCCCCAGGGATCTCCGTTCGAGACCTCCGATGACGAGGTGGCCCGCAAATCGATCTCGACGCGATAGCCTGCCACCAGTTCACCCTGCGGCTTGAACTTGCCGATGACGCCCAGGCGCGTGGAGGATGTGTCGTTGTCGACGGCATAGGTCTTGGAGTCCTTGCCATCGTCCCAGAACAAGAGCGCACGGTTTACTTGGCCGTAGAACCGCAAGGTGGTGCCGCCGTTGTCTGCGCCAGCGGCTCCGGGTGTGAGCCGCATCATCACGTTCTCGAGGTCGTCGCAGCAGCGCAAGCCATCCCCGCTCGCCCATGCCGGAGATGAACTCGAGGCCATCTGCGCAACGGCAACAGCAACGCCGACGGCGCACGCAAGCGTCCTACGCATACCAAAGTCCCCGACACTTGTTTGACCCGTCGTGTCCGGATCTAATCAAGAAATGAACGCTGCACAGTTCATGCTTGCACCGACAAGGAGACTAGGCAACCAGCACCTGTCCCGCGCCGTTCGATCAGTGGGCGCAATATTGCCGGACGGCCACAGAGCAACTTGAGCGAGCAGGCGCCGTTATGCACAGCCCAGCATGGGTAGCGTTGCGTGCGAGTGTCACGCTCTGCTGCACACATGAGCGCTCGTCGGCGAGCCGGACCATCGAGATGCCGGGACGCGATTGGGACTGCTGGTGGTGGCGCGCATTCGCCTGCAACCCGGCCACAAAACGGTGAGACTTGTGCCTTCTTCCGGCTCGGATCGCGACGCATCGTGGTCTTTTCCGCTCTGGCTGGCCGCGCCTACCGTGGCCTCGTCAGTGGTTTCGAGGGGGTAGCCGAGTTCGCCACGAGGTCGTGGACAATTGGGATGATGGTGGAGCAGCTTAATGAGTGCAACTCAGTATGACGCCCGCAGTGTCCTGGAGAAGTATCTTGCAACGCTGGGTGAACCCGGCACCGGCGTGATCCGCGATGCGGCGGAGCTTGCCCATCCTAGAGAAATCATCAAGTTCGTGCTGCAGCACTGCATCAAGGCCATAGAAACCCCGGACACGCGCAGCTTTCTACAAGGCGCATATCTGTCGCTGGGCACCTTTCAGGAATTAACCGAAGACGAGCGCAAGGCAGTAGTGATGCTTGGCGAGATCGGGCCGTTGGCTTCGCCCGGCACGGACCTTCAAGAAGAGCAAGCAAGACGTATTGGCAACCTTGCCGACAGCCTGCAGCCGATCATGGACCGGCTCAAGGCAGAGATCGCAGTCCTCACGGAGGAGCTCAGAGCTTTGCCGGGCGCTCCGCCGAGCGGCCCAAACACGATGGACAGTGGCTCGTAGGCCCGCAGCGGTGCCAGACGCTGCAACGCCAGCATCGCTCGGGTATGGAGACGATAGCCGTTCCTCAGTTGGACCCTGGTGCTCGAGATGGAAGGGGCTGGCCGTGGCAACGCGAGGCGGGTCCGACCTCCAACTATTAGGAGCGCTCCTGCGAGGGGCTAGGAGCGCCAGCGCTCCAGGTTCTGAGCGACGAATGCATCGTCGTTGAATTCGGGGTAGACGGCATAGAGTCGGTCGATGCCCGCAGCTTGGCCGGGGTTCAAGACTTCGAGAGGGTTCAAACAGTGTGAGGTTCGCATCAGTCCTTGGCGGCGCAGTATCTCATGACAGCCCGGGATGCAGCCGGCAAAGTCATGGGCGACATCGAAGATGACGCCGTTGCAGTCGGTCACCATGCTGTCGAGCGCGAGGATGCCGTCGGGCACCGCTCCGCTGCCAATGCATGCGTGTATGCTCTCGAGCAACCTGACCGCGGTCTGTGTCCAGACGCTCCAGTGCCCGAGCAACCCTCCCCTGAAACGCAAGGTCACCTCGCCCCTCTCGCCCCGCACGCGCAAAGGCGTCGCCAGGTCAGCGACGATGTGATCGTCGTTGCCAGTGTAGAGCGTGATGCGATCCTGCGCGCCGGCTGCCGCCACGCCGAAGGCGACGTCGAGCGTCTGGTAGCGGTTGAATGGAGCGACCTTGATGGCGATCACGTTGTCGATGGCGGCAAAGCGCGACCAGAACGCCCGCGACAGCCGGATGCCGCCGACGGCGGTCTGCAGGTAGAAGCCGACCAACGGAAGTTCGCGGGCAACCGCAGTGCAATGCTCGATGATCTCATCCTCGCCGGCCTTGCCCATGGCGCTCAGGCCGAGCAGGGCTGCGTGATAGCCCAAGGCGCGCGCGGTGCGGGCCTCGGCGACGGCTTGCTGGGTGTTGCCGATCACGCCGGCGATCATCATCAGGGGACGGCCGACGCCCCAGCTTGCGGCCGTCTCGGCGGCCAGCTCCAGCACGGAGCGATAGAGGCCGGCTTCCCGAATCTGGAATTGCGTCGCGTGTACGCCGACGGCCAAGCCGCCGGCGCCGGCATCGATGTAGTAGCGCGAAAGCGCGCGCTGCGACTCCTGGTCGAAGCGGCGGTGCTCATCGAGTGCGAGGGGATGCGCGGGCAGGACGCAGCCTTCGCGCAGCGTTGCGAGCACGGCCGGCGGAATGTCGGTCCAGTGGCTGGCGCGCATGCAGCGTACCTTTCAGGCAAGCTCGGGTCCGGCGAGCGCAAATACGCGGGTCGCATCGTACACGGGCGGGTAGTCGCCGCGCAGCATACGCGTGAAGGTGCGCGGCGCCGAGCCGCCCTCTGCCATAAGCCACTGGCGGACGAGGAGGTGCTGGTCGGGCACGTCCACAATGACCCGTTCCTGAATCCGACCGACGGCGGTGCCGAGCAGCGCCAGACCCACAGCTTCGTCGTCGGCAACGACTGGGCCGACGTGCATGGCGGAGCGGCCCTGGCGGCCCAGGACAAAGCCCACGAGCCGGCCGTCTGACCGCTCGGCGACATGGGCGAGCGCAGGCTGCCGCGCTTGCAGGTGCTCGAGGATGGCGGCCCTGGCGAAGCCGGAGCCTGCCTGGTCGCAGTCGATGATCCGCGGCAGGTCCAGAGTCGTCGCCGGCCGCACGCGAGCGCCTTCTGGCGGATCGATCGGGCGGCGCCCACCCGGCTCCAGGCGCCAGCGCGATAGAGGATAGACGTCGGCAAATCCCAGCAGCTTGTAGACCGGGCGCCCGAACTCCGTGGCGTCGAGGCCAGCTGCGGCACCGCTGTGCTCGATGTCCGCCAGGCAGCGGTTGAGCAGGCGCGTGCCCAGGCCTTGGCGCCGGGCTGGCTCCGTCACCAGCACCATGCTGATCCACGCAATGGCGGGCCCGAGCGGCAACACCAGCGACGTCGCGATCCACTGCCCGGAGGCGGCCCTGATGCCGAAGGCGCGACCCTGCTCGAGCATCAGCCGCCAGTCCTCGGCGGTCTGGTTCCAACCGGCCTCGGCCGACAGCGGTGCCACCTCCTCGGCGTGGCGAGGCTCGAGCTCACTGATCTCGAGTGCGGCGGCCCCGTCAGAAGCGGCCATCGCGGACCTCATAGTGGGTCGGCTTGCCGAGACTGGCCATGCCGCGCGACAGCCAGTCGGCGGTCCAGCCGATCATGCGATCGAGGGGCACGCGCGGCTGCCCGAACTCCGCGACCATGCGCGCGGGGTTGCTCAGCCAGCCAAGGGGTGCCTCGGCTCCGGTCAACTTCGGGGCGCGGCCAAGGCGCCGGCCAAACTCCTCCGCCAGCCAACGGACGCTGATGATCTGGCTGCCGGTGACGTTGATCGGTGTCGTCGGCGTGGTGGTGCGACCAAGACAGCGCAGCGCCACGGCGTTGGCATCGCCCTGCCAGATGACGTTGACATGGCCCATGGCAAGGTCGATGGGCTGGCCATCGCGCACCTTGGTGGCGATGTCGTGCAGGACGCCGTAGCGCATGTCGATTGCGTAGTTGAGGCGGACGATGCGGCCCGGCGTGCCGAGACGAATGGAGAAATGCTCGAACATGCGCTCGCGGCCGACGCAAGAGGCCGCATAGTCGCCGGGCGGCGGTATGGCCGGCGTCGCTTCCGTCGCACCGCCTTCGGCGATGGGGACAAACGGATAGACGCAGCCGGTGGAGAACGCGACGATGCGTGAGGCCGGGAACGCCTCGGCCACGATGGTCGGCGCATGCACGTTCATGGCCCAGGTCAGGGCCGGATTGTCCGACGCGCCAAACTTCATGGCCGCCATGTAGACGACGTTGGCGAGCTTGGGCAGCGCTTCCACCGCCCGCCGATCGAGCAAGTCGCAGGCGATGGTCTCGACGGCCGCCCTCTCGAGCGCGGCACGGACGGAGGCATCGGAGAAGCGTGCCACGCCCACGATGCGCTTGTGCGGCGCGGCCCGTTTGGCGAGCCGCGCAAGCGTCGGCCCCATCTTGCCGGCAACGCCGAGAACGATGATGTCGCCGGGCAGCGCCGACAGGTCGGCGACCAGCTCCGCTGTCGGCTCGGTCATGAAGTGCTCGAGCGCGGCAACGTCCTCGAACCTGTCGGGCAAGGCGGGCGCGCTCATGCGGCCTTCTCGGGGAAGGCCGGGACGAGGCGCGTGCCTGGCGGCGCCGGCATCGGCCGCATGGCGGCGAATTCCATGTCGGCCGCGACGGCAAAGCCCGGGCGGGTGAGGGAGCCCAGTGCAAGCTCGCCGTTGTCGATCCGCAACCGCGCCGGGCCGGTCGAGCGGCCGTACAGGTCGGGATGCGCTTGGGCGAAGGCGGCCTGCTCGCGCTCGGGCGCGAACGACATGCCGTCGATGAAGTGATGACCGTTGCGCTCGACGTGCGTGAGGCCCAGCAGCGACACTAGCGCCAGGTCCTGCTGCACGCTGACGCCGGCCAGGGTGGTGAGGTCTTCAGCCGACATGAAGCACTTGGGCGCGCCGCCCTCGGCATTGCGCTTGGCGACGCGCGCGGCATTGAGAATGGACTTATAGAGCCCCTTGCAGTTCTTGCTCGACACGCCGCTGTAGCCGAGGTCCAGCGCACGCGGAAACGAGCCGAGCTCACCATCGGACTCGTCGATGATCACCGGCTTGTGCCGGGCCAGGGCGTCGACGGGAACGGCAAGCGCCTGCGCCCGTTTGATGGGCTGCTCGACGAACAGCGTGGCCGCGACCAGACGCTCGAGCGCGGGCGTCTCCCGCATCCGGCGCCACAGCTCGGCGATGCCTTCGGCATCGTCATACTGCTCATTGCCGTCCAAGGTGGCTCGATAGGCACCCGCATCACGGTCGAGCACGGCGGCAATCCGAGCGAGGCGGTCGAGATCCGCCTTCACGTCGCCGGCAACCTTCAGCTTGTAGTAGCGGGTGCGATAGTAGCGCACGACCTCCTCAAGGGTCTCGGGCAGGCCATCGCCAACCCGATCCTCTGCCGCCTGGTCCCCAGCCACGATCGGGTCGATGAGGCCGACCGTGTGGCGCACGTTGATCGCGCGACCAGGGCGCAGGCCGCTCAGGAAGCGCGAAACGTCGTAGCCAGCGAGATCGGGCGTCAACTCGGCTGGGGCCTCGATGCCGGCCACGTTGCCGGAGATCAGGTCGGCGAAGGACAATCCCGTCGCACGCCCCACGGCATCGAGGATAGCGCGGTCGAGCAGAGCCGGCCCATAGCAGGCGACAAGCGGCACCAGCCCCAGCGCGGCGCCGCGCGCCAGCTGGTCGGCATAGGTGCTGGCAAAAAGGCTGAACGGCGTGCTCCATGGCTGCTGCTCGTAGAGGTCGATGGCAAGCCGCATGGCCTGGCGCAGCTGATCGACATTCTGGGCATCGCTGAAGGCTGGGCTCTTGTCGAACCACTTGGCGGCGAGGCTCTCCGCAGCTACCCCGGTCGCGGTGCGCCCGTCCTCCAGGGCGACGGTGGCGCGCACGACGGCTTGCGTGCCCTCGGTTACGGTTATCACTCCGAACCGGAAGGGCAGGCGCAGCCTGAAATCGCGCTCGAAGCACTCGACCCGTGCAAGTCTGACCTTGGGCGTCGCGCTCATTTGGGCCACCGTTCGCGGATAGCTCTATTGCAGTGCGCCAAACCGATGGCAGCGGCAAAGCCTTGACGAGGCAATGCCCGCTCCGACAGTGTCTTAGTAAGACGAGGCTGGTTTCGCAAGGCTGCCACACGGGAGGAAGATGATGAAGCGCATTCTGTCGTCGCTGGTCGGCTGCGCCGCCGCCGCGCTGTTCGCCACGGCCGCCATCGCGCAGGACTATGCCTGGAAGCCGGACCGGCCGGTCACCGTCATCGTGCCGTGGGCCGCGGGTGGATCGACGGACCAGATGGCCCGCATCGTGGCGGCCGAGCTCGAGGCCGAGCTCAAGCAGAAGTTCATCGTCGTCAACCAGCCGGGCGCCTCGGGCTCGGTGGGCACCAAGAACGTCGTGGAAGCGGCAAAGGACGGCTACACCTGGGCGGCAGGCGCGGCGACCGACATCGGCACTTATCGGGTGCTCGGCCTGCTCGACAGCGGGCTCAAAGACTGGAACCTGTTCTTTGCGGTGGCAAACCTCACCGCCATCTCCGCCAATCCGAATGCGCCGTTCAAGGATTTCGGGCAGATGCTCGAAGCCCTCAAGAAGGACGGCGCCAACGTGCCCGTCGCCACAGCCGGCCTGTCGTCCGCCGGACACAACTTGATGGAGTCGGTAAGGGCAGCCGCCAAGATCGACTACAAGCACGTCACCTATGACGGCGGCAATCCGGCGGTGCTCGCTGCGGTGTCCGGAGAAACCCAAGCCGTCGCCCAGCTGCTGGTCGAGATGAGCGAGATGATCAAGGGCAAGCGCCTGGTGCCGCTGACGGTATTGTCCGACAAGGCCGTCACGCTGGAGGGGTACGGAGAGATTCCGCCAATCACAAAGTGGCTGCCGAGCATGCCCGCGCCCGTCAACTACTTCGGGATTTGGGTTGCCAAGGGAGCGCCCGAGACCGTGGTCAAGACCATGGGCCAGGTGTGGGAAAAGAAAATCAAGAACTCGGAGGCGCTCAAGAAGTACGCCGCCTCCCGCAGCGCCGTCTTTACCCCGATCTATGGCGATGAGGCCGAGAAGGAGTCCTTCAAGATGGTGCGCTACTCGGCCTGGCTCTACTTCGATGCCGGCAAGGCCAAGGTGTCTCCCGACACGCTCGGCATCCCACGCCTGTAAGCAAACCATTGGCCGACGGCGAACGCGGCCGATCGAACTTCGCACCAGCGGAGCGTCGCCATGGCCGAACAAGGGTCGAGCATCCTGCCGCATGAGCGGCCGCTACCGCCGCGGACCGATTTGCGGACGGCCGCGGTCGTCATACTGCTGGGCGCGGCGATCGCCGTGCTGGCGTGGCAAATGCCCACGTTCAGAGAGCAGAAGGGCGAAATCTACACTGCTCCGGGCCTGGTTCCCGGCCTCTACGGCCTTGTGATCTTGACGCTTGGCGGATGGCTGGCGGTGCGCTCGCTTCGCCGCGGGGCGTTTTCCGCCCCAGGCAGCGAGCACGAGGAGGCGCCGGAAGGCACGAGCAACACGCGGCTGGCGCTAGCGGCGGGGCTGTGTCTCGTCTTCTGCGTCGGACTGATCGGGCGCATGCCGTTCTGGGCGGCGGCAGCCGCATTCGTGACGGCGTTCATCGTGCTGTTCGAGTGGCGAGGCGGCGAGTCGCTCATGCGGCGGTTGACCAAGATCGGCACGGCGATCGTGCAGGGCGTTCTCACTGGCGTCGCCGTGACGCTGGTCTTCGAGCGCATCTTCTACGTCCGGCTGCCCTGACCGGAGCCATCATGCTCGACAGCCTGGGGCAGTTCGGTGCGGCATTCGCGGGCTTCATGTCGCCCGGCATTCTTTTCACGGTGTTGTGGGCGACGTTTCTCGGCATCGTCGTCGGCGCCCTGCCCGGGCTGACGGCGACCATGGGCGTCGCCCTGATGACCACGCTCACCTTCACGATGCCGCACACCGAGGCGATCCTGGTGCTGGTGTGCATCTACGTGGGGGCGATCTATGGCGGCAGCCGCAGCGCCATCCTGCTCAATATTCCGGGCACACCCGCCTCTGCCTGCTCGACGCTCGACGGCTATCCTCTGGCGCGCCAGGGTCTTGCCGGACGTGCCATGGGCATCTCCACCTCCGGTTCCTGGCTCGGCACGCTGTTCGGCACCCTGTGCGTGGCGGCCTTCACACCGGTCTTGAGCGAGATAGCCCTGAAGTTCCAGAGCTTCGAGTTCTTCTGGATCTCGCTGTTCGGCATCGTCATCGCCGGGACGCTGGCGGGTGGCGATCCGCTCAAGGGCTATCTGGCGGGTTTCCTCGGACTGTGGATCGCCACCATCGGCCAGGAGCCCTACTACAACTACCAACGCTTCGCCTTCGGCAGCACCGACCTTGCCGGCGGCATCGGCCTGTTGCCGGCGTTGGTTGGCGCCTTCGGCGTGGCCGAGGTGCTGCAGGCGATGCGCGGCCCGGCCGTCAAGGCCGTGTCCTCCAGGATCGATTCGGTGATCCCGCGCATCGGCGACGTCCTCCGGCACTGGAAGACGATCATCCGCTCGGGCGCCATCGGCACCTTCATCGGCATCCTGCCGGGCCTGGGCGAGGACACCGCCGCCTGGTCCTCCTACGCCGCCGCCCGCCGCGCCAGCAAGGAGCCGGAAAAGTACGGCAAGGGCTCGATCGAGGGTCTGATGTCGGCCGAGACCGGTGAGAGCGCGTGTGTGCCGGGAGCCATCATTCCGGTGTTGACCTTGGCGGTGCCGGGCTCCGCGCCGGCAGCCGTGCTGATGGCCGCCATGCTGATCCACGACCTCAACCCCGGCCCCAACCTGATGCTGCAGACGCCGGAGTTCTTCTACCAGATCGTGGCGATGTTGGTGATCGCCGACATGAGCAAGCTGCTGTTCGGTTTGACCTTAGTGCGGCCGCTGCTGTGGATCCTTTTGGTGCCGCGCGAGCGGCTGATGCCGGTGGTGTTCGTGCTGTGCGTGGTCGGCGCCTATGCCATCACCTCGCGCGTGTTCGACATCTACGTCATGCTGTTCTTCGGCCTGGCCGGCTTCGTGCTGCGCGAGCTCAAATTCCCCATGGCGCCGTTGATCCTGGGGCTGGTGCTGGGCGACCTGCTGGAGAAGAATCTAACGCGCGGGCTGGTTCTGTCGGGAGGCAGCATCGCACCGTTTTTCACGCGCCCGGTCTGCATGATCCTGTCCGCTATCACCATTCTTTCCATTCTCTGGTCGATCCCGGCGGTCAATCAGGCCTCCCGCAACGCGGTGCGCAGCCTTTGGCGGTCGCGCCCAGTGCAGTAGTGGGGCGCCTGGAATGGCGGCGTGGCCGGCGGCGCGGGCTCAGGGCGCAGGCGCCATCTGCTCCAGCAGCCCGCGCACGTAGCCGATGGCGCGAGCGGCGCAGGCGGGGCCATCGGGCTCGTAGATAAAGGGTTCGATGGCTGCCATGCCCTGGTAGCCCCCACGCCTCAGCGCGCGCAAAATTGGCCCGAACGCGAGGCTGCCCTCGCCAGGGCCGCGGCGGTTGGGATCGTTGAGATGGATGTGGGCAATGAGGCCCGTGGGCAGCCACTGCTCGAGCAGCTCGGGAATGCTCTGCCGCTCGGCGCGGCCCGCCGCCGAGCAGTCGACCATGGTTTTGATCGACGGCGAGCCGATGGCACGCACTATCGCGGCCGCCGCCTGCACCGAGTTCACCAACAGGTCTTCGGGGGGAGCGAGCGGCTCGACGCAATAGATCACGCCAGCCTTGCCGGCAGCCTCGGCCGCGGCGGCAAAGCATTCGGTCGCGTATTGCCTGCCCTCGGCTTCCTTGCCCGGCTCGAGCTGGCGCTGGGCCGGCGAGCCGTGCACCAGAAGCCCAGCGCCGAGATCCGCGGCGAGGTCGCACAGACGGCGCATGACATCGACCGTGCGGCCGCGCTGGGCAGCATCGCTCGAGGTGATCGACAGCGCCTTCGGCGCCAACATCAGGTAATGCAGGCTGGTGACTGCCATGCCCGCGGCACGCGCAGCGTTGCGCACCTGCGCTCGCTGGGCAGCCGGCAGCCGGTGCGGCTCTTCACCAAGGGTGAAGGGTGCGATCTCCAGACCGTCGTAACCGACCTGACGAGCGAACTCGAACTGGTCCTCGATGGGCAACGCTCGAATGACTTCGTTGCACAGAGAAATGCGCATGAGAATCCGGCAGAGCTGGCTGGGGGACTAGGATTCGAACCTAGACTAACGGAGTCAGAGACCGAAGTCCGTAAATGAAAATGTGAAATCTCAATAGGTTGGCGGAGCGCCCGTTGCAATCTCTGCTCAGCCGTACACAGCAAGTCTGGACCAACTCCCGCAAATCTCCCGCGACGCGGTGATGGCGATCGTTCGCGAGCATTCCGGCGGTTATGCGACCGAGCGTGAGATCAAGTTGCGTGTAGGGCCACGCGGAAATTATCAGCTCCTTGTCTCCAGCCGCGTCCATGAATTGGACGGTGTGTCCGCCGCCTTCACGCTCGTGTTCGCTCACGATCATGTCGGCCGGGACCGCGAGTGAGTAGTGCCAGCGGTCGTTGCGGTATTCGGCGTATTCAATTGATGTTGCTGACGTTGCGGGTTCGGGGCTGGCGTAGAGCCGGAGCGAATGAAGATCCTGGTGAACAAGAGTTCGGTCCACTTCCGCGCCGATTTTGAACCCATTGCCAAAGCCATCCTGGTGGCCAAGGCGCCCGGTCCCATGTTGGCAGATCCAGCAGACCTACCATCGTCCGGAATTGGGGGGTCAACGGACTCTCAACGGATCCTCCACATCGAACGATGTGTTGAAAGAGAGAAGGGCATCGGCCGCCTGCAGGTAGTAGTCATACGCCTGCCAGCTGTTGGGCGGCTTGGCGTGCGCGCGTTCGGTCTCGGCCTTCCTGACATGCGCGGCGAGGATCGCGACGATGGTGCGCACAACCTCGTCCTGGACGGCGAAGACGTCCTCGAGCTTGCGGTCGTAGCGCTCTGCCCAGCGATGGACGCCCGTCGCAGCGTCGATCAGCTGGGCGGAGATGCGCATGCGATCGCCGCCGCGCCGCACGCTGCCCTCCAGCACATAGCGCACGCCGAGCTCGCGCCCGACCTGGCGGACGTCGACCGCCTTGCCCTTGTACTGGAAGCTGGAATTGCGGGCGATGACGAACAGCTCGGAGAACCGCGACAGCTCGGTGATGATGTCTCCCGACGATGCCGTCGGCGAAGTACTCCTGCTCCGATCTCGCCGCTCAGGTTGGTGAACGGCAGAACGGCGATCGAGGGCTTGTCCGGAAGGGTCAGAGCGGATCTTGCCGGTTCGACGGGGGCTCCGTCGGCGGCAGTCGCGCCTGACGGCCCCTGCTTCTTCCCGCACCGCGCCCACGAAACGGAAGCCCTTGCGCGGCAGCGTCTTGATCAGGCGCTGCTCCTCGCCGCTGTCGCCGATCGCGCTGCGGGCGACGTTGATGCGGGTGGTCAGCGCGGCATCCGAGACGATGCGACCGTCCCAGATGGCGGCGATCAGGTCGTCCTTGCTGACGACGCGTTCACGGTTGCGGATCAGGTAGTCGAGCAGGTCGAACACCTGCGGCGCAACGGCAACCGCCTCCGTCCCGCGACGCAGCTCACGCCGGTCGGTGTCGAGCACGCAGTCCTCGAAGAGATACCGCAAGCTGCCGTTCCCTGACCGGGATCAATCCATCCGGAGCCACTGTAGCACGCGCTGGAAGGCAAAAAATCAGGCAGCCGTTAGGAAAATGTGAGCCGCCAGGTTAAGCGCTCCGGCCCGCGCCTCGGCATCCTCGGCTCACATGACATCTTCGCCGTCAAGAGGTGCCGCGATGACCACGATTCACAGAACAGCTGGAGTTCGTTGAGACCGCCGACCCGGCCCCGCGTTTCTCCGCCTTCATCAAGAGGTGCTGGAGTGCCCTTCAACAGCGCCGCAAGCGCGCAAGGCTACGCGCCGCTTTGTACGCCCTGCCAGACCGCGACCTCAGGGACATCGGCGTATCGTGGAGCGAGATCGAGTACCTCGCCTTGAACGGCACTGATGTGCGGGTCGACCCGCGCGGGCGCCCATAGGGATGCATTCCCCCGAATGTCTGCAGCTGGCACATGTGAGGCCTCAACTACGGCCGTCAGAATGTCCGGAGTAGAGGGGTGAGCGGATTTGACCGCACTAGCCGCCGAGAGTCGCGTTTTGACCCAGAGCGGCTATCGCCAAGTCGATCGTCGGCAAGGGCGAAGGCATGCGCGTTGCCCTTGCCGCGCACCCAACAGCGGCTCCTCCTGCGGCCGGAGTGGCGCCGGAACCTGCCGGAACCCGAACGTCTTCTATTTCGTCACTACGGACCGCAACAACTTCGTGGCCGACGGCACCGTACACGGCAAGCAGGACGAACCTCACGCAGGTCGGCCGCTCCCGGCTGTGGGCCGTCACATTCGACGATGTCACCAAGATCGCGACCGACGGCACGCCGACCGCTGAGACCGAGAAGCTACTCGACGGCACCGAGGGAGGTGACACCTACCACTCGGCGACCGGGGCGTTCTTCCACCATCATTTTCTGAAGCGGTGATCGTGGCGGCGGACGCCCAAGTCGTGTATTCTTTCCCTACCCAAGGTATTATTCTTTCCATACTCAAGGCTATAGAGGTGGGCACCATGAGGGACGTTCGCGCTCAGTTGCGTTTCGGGTTGAGCACCGTGTCTGGGGCTGGGGTCGCGTTCGCAAGTCTGGTCGCGTTCGCAAGTCTGCTCGCGATCGACCCGCTGGTGCTTCCGGCGGAGGCCGCCAAGCCGGCCATCGTCATAGACCAATGCAACAAGACTTCCGGGGACGGGATGGCGGCACGAATGCCCGAACCCGACCGACCTTTTGATCCGCCCGGGAGACGGCAATTATTGCGGCGATTGGATCTGCTGTCCCGCCAATCCAGACGGAAAGACCTACAATTGCGCCGCGGCGACGAACCCAACGATCGTGGGGCCGGGGACCAAAGGCCGCTTCAAGGACGTGCTGGGCCCGCGCGCGGGCACGTTCGATGCCGGACCGAAAAAGCGCGATCCGAAGGGCCCGGTTGCGCCCAAGATCAAATCTCCCGAAGGCATCGCCCGACTAGCCGGCGCGCTCCCAACGAACTTCAATAACTTTGCATCGGGCGACGAATCGTTGCCGCCGCCCCAGGCTCCAGCCATTCTTGTTCCGCCGCTAGGCTTGGCCACGCGGCGATAGTCCTTGCGCCTGCAGAACATGCGCTCGATGAGGTTGCGGCTCTTGTAGACATTGACGTCCCAGCCGTGCGGGTGCTTGCGGGTCGGATTGCGTCGAGGGTTAAGCGGACTAGAGGCAAGCGCCGTCAGCACGGCAGCTTCTGGCACTTAACGGACATTGCGGCGGTCCGTGCGGACGTCAGGAGTTAGGGGTATATCGGTAGCGCGCTACGACGGCGCCGACCCAGTTTGAAGACCGACGAAGCCGACATGGCCAATACGCGAACTCAATTCCGGGAGCGAAGTGCGGCTACTGCGGGCGTAGCTTAGGCTTCCTGGTGCGCAGGGCCGCCTACTGCAACAACAGCCACTTCGAGTCCGCGCTGGTCCAGCAATACCACGCAGAGCGGGCGGCATCAGAAGCTGAGCGAGGCGAGACCGGCTCAGAGCCATAGCGGGGGATCAGGTGCGCCCGGGAAACACCCTGGAGCACGTCGTGCTACTGGGGGTTGCTCTGTATGGCCGACAGCGTTGGAAACGCCCCCTGGCGCGAGACCTCAGGGTTGACGTCCGAACAGTGTTTCGCTGGCTCAAGGGCGAATACGTGCCGGGGGACGACAAGCTCCAACGGCTGCTGGTCGTCGCCAAGCGACGCATGGATGGCCTGCTCGCCGCGTACGAGCCCGCCCTGGAGCAT
>CAWHUM010000004.1:0-110782 GCA_963832445.1 uncultured Alphaproteobacteria bacterium | reverse complement strand
AAGTCGCATTTTGACCCATATGAGACGTGGCATCGGTGCTCATCAGGTCTCGCAGATTTTGTTGCAGTCGCGAGCCTGATTGCCGGTGCCATTCTTGGGTGCCGCCGAGCATTTGCTATTTCTCGGCCACTTCATTCGTCGTAGAATAATAGTGTTACCCGGCGGGGGGGGCCCACATGATACCTTTCAGAAATTTCCGGATTTGCTTGATCTCGTTCGCTTCCGCCGCGGCAATCTTGCAGGGAGCGATGGCCGCGCGGGCCCAGACGCCAGAGCAAAAAACCCCGCTCGTATCTTCACCATCCGTCGCCGACATCGTCGCGTTCCTGGAGAAAGAGAAGCCCGATCCTGCGAAGCGCGCACAAACCGAAGCCATCGCCGAAGCCAATGCGCCTACCACGGCCAGTCGCGCAGTGCTGCGGGAGTTCTACTACAAGCGTGCCGAGGCTCGAGAAGCGCTGGGCCGGCTTTTTGATGCGGTGGCGGACTGTGAGAAAGCCGCTTCTTATGTCGATGACTACGTCAAGGACGGCATCCAGATCGACATCTACACAGAGATCCAATGGCGCCATTTGGGCGAATACCGGAAGGCCATCGCCGTTCTGGAGAAGATGGCGCAGAAGCTGAATGTGTACTCAGCGAGCAGCAAACAGCAGGCGCGCGCCTTCACCATCAATCTGAGGATGGTCACTAATCTGGTCTACCTTGGGGAGATCAACCGCGCAGAAGAGTATGCCAAGCGTAACGAGCGATTACTCGAAACAGCCCGCACCTGGCCAGTGGCGGCGCTGTACCTGACCAAATGGCAGGCCGACACTGAAGAAGCAAAAGCGCGCGTCTACGCGGCGCGTGGCCGCTATGCCGAGGCGGAGATGAGTTGGCGCAATGCCAAGAACCTCTATCGCGACGCAATGCTGAAGTCGAAATCGTGGCCCATCCGTACGCTGCAGTCGAACTGGGACCTGGTCATCGACTACATGCTTTTCTTTGAAGGTGGGACGAAAGCAACACTGGGCAGGCTCGCAGAAGGCGAGATCGACATGCGCACCGCGTTGCTCAACCGCCTAAAGGCCTTCGGCAAATACCACTCCGACCCCCCCTTTATGATGGTGATGTTCGCCGCCACCCTGAACGAACTTGGCCGCTACCAGGAAGCGGAAACGCTGTGCCGCCAGGCCATCGATATCTACAAGACAATTGGCTTCCCGTTGGATAGTCCGAACTATGTCGTCGTGCTGAATCGGTTGGCCGAAACACTCTTTTATGATGGCAGGTACCAGGAAGCGAAGGGGGCCTTTGCCGAGATAGATGACCTCACCAAGGGTTGGCCGCGCGTACGCAGCGTACTGTTTCGATCGACCTGGCATCGCGTGCTGACGCATTACTTCAGCGAGGACGTGGAACGCGGCTTAGCCCTGGCCCGCGAGCGCTACGAGTGGGACAAGAGCACCAAAGGCGAGAAGCACTACGGCACTTATCTAAGTCGAGCCATGATCGCCATTGGCCTTGGCTTGCAAAATAAGGACGCTGAGGCGCTTGCCGAGTTCCGGGCGGCCATGCCAGTCCTGCTCGCCGCCACGACGGTTGAGGCCGACGGTGAGGACGCCACGGTGACCCTAAATCGCGATCGCCGGCTGCAGACAGTCTTTGAGAGTTACATCACCCTGCTGGCGCGGTCGACCGCTCCCGACCGAGCCGAAGAGAGCTTGCGTGTTGCCGATGCCATTCGCAGCCGATCGGTGAGCGGTGCTTTGTACGCCGCTGCGGCCCGCGCCGCCGTGCGCACGCCGGCGCTCGCCGAACTCGCCCGCGAGGAGCAGGATCTGCAAAAGCAGATTGTGGCGCAAGCCACCCTGATCGCAAGTGTTCTGGCGCAACCAACCGAGCAGCGAGATGCAACCGCGCTCAAGGTTCTACAACAGGACCTGGACAGATTGCGCGCCAAGAGGCGAACCGCCAAGGCTGAAATTGACAAGCGCTTTCCCGAGTACGCCAGTCTGTTGCGCCCGTTGCCAGCGACGGCTGACGACATTCGCTCAGTGCTCAAGCCGGAGGAGGCGCTGGTCTCGTTCTATCTCGGCCAGCGCAGCAGCTTCGTGTGGGCTGTGCCGAAGACCGGGCCGATCGCGTTCGCCGTGATCCCTCTCACGGGCGCACAGATTGACGACAGGATCAAAAAGCTTCGCATCGCTTTCGAGCACGATGCAGCCACCGTCGGGGACATTCCCGCCTTTGATGTCGCCAGCGCGCACGAGCTCTATCGCCTCTTGCTGCAGCCGGTCGAAGCGGGATGGCGGCCGGCCAAAAGCCTTATCGTCGTGACCAACGGTGCCCTTGGACTCTTTCCTCTCGGTCTGCTCCCGACCGAACCTGCCGAGCCGAAGGCGGATGCTGCCACCTTTGCCGAATACCGCTCAATTCCATGGCTCATACGCACGCATGCCGTGGTTTCGATGCCGTCCGCATCCGCCCTGCGCACCCTGCGGGCCATTGCTGCGCCGAAGATCAAGCGCGAGGTTTTCATCGGCTTCGGCGATCCGATCTTCAGCACTGAGCAGGCCAAAGAGGCCTCGCCGCCCGTTCCGACCGCCGTCGCCGCGGACACGCGCGGCCTGCGCATCAGTCTGAGAGCATCGCCTCAGCTCGGCAAGGTGCGCAACGCCAAGCTCGGCGCGCTGCCGCGCCTGCCGGATACGGGCGACGAACTGACCTCGATCGCGCTTGCCCTGCAGGCCGATCCCAGCAAAGTCCTCAAGCTCGGCAAGGAAGCGAACGAAAAGACGGTCAAGGGCTTGGACCTGGCCAAGTTCCGTATCGTGGCCTTCGCCACGCACGGCCTAGTGCCTGGCGACCTCGACGGGCTGACCCAGCCCGCTTTAGCCTTGACGGCCCCCGAGGTGGCCGACGTCGATGGCGACGGCTTGCTAACGGTGGAAGAGATATTGGCCCTCAGAACTCAACGCAGATTGGGTCGTGCTGTCCGCGTGCAACACTGGCGCCGCTGCTGGGGCCGGGGCCGAGGCGGTATCAGGTTTGGGTCGTGCCTTTTTCTATGCGGGCAGTCGGGCTCTTCTGGTGACGAACTGGGCCGTACATTCGGCATCGGCACGCGACCTCGTGACGGACATCTTCCGCCGGCAAGCCGCAGATCCGAAACTGTCGCGCAGCCAGGCCTTGCAGCAGGCCATGCTGGCGGTGCTTGATGAGGGAGGCATGAAGGACCAGGACGGCAAAGTCCTCTTCACCTATGCCCACCCCCTGTTCTGGGCGCCCTACACCATCATCGGGGACGGCAGTGCCGAGTGACTGCCGTAGATCATGGGTGCCCGCACTACCGACGGCAGCTATTGGCACGGAACTGACTACTTCCGCGCTGCAGCGCTTCGTCCGGAATCGGGGGATCAACTGACGGTCAGCGGACGTGGTCGTGAGGACCGATGATGACCCACAGCGGTCCTGGGCCACGTGCGCGTGTTGCAATGCGGCGTTCGCTTCTCGTGCTGACACCATCAAGAACTCATGGTGGCGCCAGCTAGTCGACGGAGAGTTGTTAGCAACTGCTGTCCACTGACGCCGAGGCCACCCCCAAACTGGGGATACAAGACCCTCCCGAAGCCGCCATTTATCGGGCAAGCAGCGAATGAGGCTGTGTTGCACACAGGGCCGCCCGGCGCATATCGGTCAGGACGAGACCTTTAGCGATGAGCTTCGCCCGGCTTCGCAGTCAGGGCACGGCCATGCGGACTTCGTCGCGCGCAAGCCATCTGGGGGTGCATGCTCTCAGAGAGTGCGCGCGACCCTTCTCACGAATAACGCGGGCAGAATTGGCATGCGCTTTCGACCTACCGATGAACAGCACGTCATCCTCGAGCTGATCGCGGACGCTCCCCTGGTCGCGATCGCCGAGATCGAGCCCTACACCGCGGGGCTTGCCGCGACCAAGCTTATTGCGCTCGCTCTAGAGAATGGTGAAACGAACGGGCCTTGTCTTGTTGCCGTTGGTGCTGCCCGTTTGACGGAGATCAACGCTCGTCGGTCGCCTTAATGCGTCGCTGGCCCCAGCAAGTCTTTTTTTGGGTTTGTCCCGTGTTTTCCGTTCGGTTTACGTGGCATCTGGGCCGCGCGCTGTCCGAGGACAAAGTGAAGGAGCCTTCAACCTGCTGGCACCTGCGCCGCAACATTCTCGCAGAGTTTTCCGTGGCGCTTCGGAATCTGCACGAGGTGTGATTTCCGCTCGGCTGGCGAAATGTCTCGCCGGTCTACAATCCAGTGCTGCGTTCAACCGTTTGAGCATCTCCGCTCGTCTCATCCTGCTCGTGCTCGGTTTGGCTCTGCCGCTCAACCTCGTCATCCTCGGGGTCATTTGGGGTCTCGTTAACCGGGCCGACGAGGTCCAACGCACGAGCCTTCTCTATGCCGCCCGATCAATCGCGGCGGGCGTCGATGCCGAGCTGGGCAAGTACGTGGCGCTGGCGGAAGCGTTGTCTCGCTCACCGGCGTTGCTCGACGACCATCTCGATGCATTCGAGGCTGAGTCGCGCCGCGCGTTCCCGACCGGGGGAGGGACCGGGGCACTGGTCGCTGATGCAGATGGCCAGCAACTCCTGAACCCTTTCGCCCAGCCGGGGCAGGCCCTGCCACGGCGCAATCCGCTTGCGATCGCGGCCCAGCGTCGCGCATTCTTAACGCGTTCGATCGTGATAACCGACCTCTTGAAAGGTCCGCTCACGCAGGAATGGATTGCCAATATCGAGGTTCCCATCTTCAAGGACGACCTGCCCTTTCGCGGGCTCGCTATCGTCATGAAGCATCAAGAATTCCTGCGCCTCCTTAATGTCCAGGGCATCCCGAGGAACTGGGTTGCCTCCATCATAGATGGCGAAGGTCGATTCATCGCCCGCGTTCCAAGCGCCCCGGTCGGCCAACTCGCCTCTGAAGGGCACCGCGCCATCAAAGAGCAACCGGGGTTGTTCGAGTACCCCTCCATTGAGGGGGATCCTCTCATAGCGGCCAATGCGCAGCCATCGAAAAGTAACTGGAGTGTGGAGGTCGCGGTCAAGAAGGCGGAGCTGCAGGCGGCGGTTTGGCACACCGTGCGCTGGGCGGTCATGCTAGGCGCCGGCCTTTCTGCCGCGAGCCTCCTGCTCGCCTGGAGCCTGGCCCGGCAGATCACTCGGCCGATCGATCAGCTGCGCCTGGCGTTCGCCGACGTGTCACCGTAGCCCCCGGTAAGCCGATTGAGACGGGACCGCCGGAGATCTTGGACCTGCAGGACACGCTCCACCGCGCGACCCTCGAGCGGACCAACGCGAACCAGGCGCTCATGGGGGCCCTCTCCAAACTCGAGCATGAGATGGCGCTGCGCGAGGAGGCGCAGGCGGCTCTGGCGCAATCGCAGCGCATGGAAGCAATCGGCCAGCTTGCTGGAGGCATCGCGCACGACTTCAACAATGTGCTGGCCGCCATCTCGTCCAGTTTGGACATGGTCACAGTTCGCAGTGCTGAAGAGAAGATCCGCAAGGCGATCCAAGACGCGATGGATGCGATCCAGATGGGTGCCAACCTCACCCGCAGGCTGCTCATCCTTTCGAGCCGGCGCGAGGTCGGACTGGAGCGACTGGATCTCAATGATCGCGTTACGGGCACGATTGAGCTGCTGCGGCGAACGCTCGGCGAGCAGATTACGGTCTCTGTGAGGTTGTCGCCCGACCCGTGTCAGACCTCGGCCAATCCCGGCGATGTCGATAATGCCATCCTCAACCTTGCGATCAACGCGCGGGATGCGATGTCAAATGGCGGCAGGCTTACGATCGAGACACGCCACGTCACACTTGATGCCGACGTCGCAGGCCGCATCGCTAGTGCCCGGCCCGGCGAGTACGTGATGCTCACCGTCAGCGACACGGGGCATGGCATGAGCCCGGAGGTACTCAAGCGGGCAATGGAGCCGTTCTTCTCGACCAAGGAGCCCGATAAGGGCACGGGGTTAGGCCTCGCTACGATCCATAGCACAGTCCGACAGTCAGGCGGCTTCGTCGCGATTGATAGCACCGAGGGCGAGGGCACATCCGTTCATCTGTATTTCCCCAAGGCCGAGCCTGGGCCGATTGTGAGCCGTGCGGCACCCTCTCCCAAGGAGGCTCCCTTGGGTGATGGCGAGCTCATCCTGCTGGTGGAGGACAACGACAAGGTTCGGGAGGGGACCGCGAACCGCCTTGAATCTCTCGGCTACGCTGTTCTCGAAGCGAAGACCGGACCCGCGGCGATCACATTGCTTGAGTCCGGAGAGCCCATTGCCCTTGTGTTCAGCGACATCGTCATGCCTGGCGGCATGACCGGCTACGATGTTGCGGAGCGGGTTCGGTCGATGAAACCCGAGGTCAAGGTGTTGCTGACCTCCGGATACAGCGATATGCCGCTCGCGGCGAGCGAGGCCGCGCGAAAGATCAAAGTGCTTGGGAAGCCTTATACTCGGGAACAACTAGCTTGCGCACTCCGCGAGGCACTTGTCGGCTGACCCTCTCGCGATAGCCGAGCCGACCTATGCTGCATGTGCTTGCGCAGGTTAATGGGGCAGCATGCTATCTACTGGGGCGGATGATCCAGTAACTGCGAAGCCTTTGCCGATCGACATCGAGATGCCGTTTAGGCGCCCATCCAATCCAAGAACCGCATTCGGTTACTGTACAAATCTGTACAAAACTCGGTTTGCCAACGTTGCACCAGCCGATTAATTCCCATTCGAACACTTGGTCCGGCAGCATTGCTTGCCGAGCGGGATGGAGGTTTGCCTTGAACTCAGTCGATGCCATGATCGTACCCGTCCACGGGGAGAAATTTAGGGCGGGAAATGTCAAGCGCACGGTTTCTCGCGCCAACTTGACGCCAAGAGAGCTATCGGTGTTGAAAATTGCATCGGATGGCAGAACGACCGAGGAAATTGCCCGTGCGCTCGGCCTAGGCAGGGAAACTGTGTGTAGCCATTTCAAGAAGGCGCAGAGAAAGCTGGGGGCGTGCAATCGCACCCACGCCGTGGCCACAGCCATGCGGCACCTCTTGATATTCTGATTCAGAGCGGGCGCGTCCAAGGCCGTGTCGATAATGCCTCGATTTCGGGCCTCGCGCTTGCACTAGGCTGCAGGCCAAGCGCCGCATGAAGGTCTCGCTAACGTCGGGTTACAGCGAGCCTCGGCGCAATGGCCCCGACGCGATTGCCACATAAGAGTGCTTGCCAAGCCTTATGCTCTAGCAGAGCTAGCGCGCAGCCTACGCGAGATAGTCGACACTGAACCGGCTCAGGCCGACTTGATTTCGCCTGTGAACACGTAACCGACGCCGCGCACACTCTTAATGAACGTCGGCGCTTCGCCTGGTGGCTCGATCTTGCGCCGCAGTCGGGCCACATGCCCATCTATCGTCCGATCGAGGGGCGACCAGTCCCGGCCTCTCAGCATCTGCAACATCTCGTCGCGAGAGAGCACCCGCGCCGGATGCCTAACGAATATCTCCATGAGCAAGAACTCGCTGTCGGTAAGATCGATCAGTGCACCATCGACCTTCCTCACCTCGCGTTTTGCCGAATCCAGAATGCAGGAACCGAATGCGTATCGCTGGGCTGCGCGTGGTTTGGGTACACTTTCTTCGAGCTCGTAGCGCCGCAGAACACTATGAACGCGCAGCACGACTTCCCGGATATGGAAAGGCTTCGAGATGTAGTCGTCCGCGCCGTGCTCGAGACCTGCCAGTCGGTCGACCGGTGCGCTTCTTCCCGTGATCATGACGATCGGGATATTGCGCTTGGCTCTGATCTGACGTGCCAGCTCGAGGCCGTCCTCCTGGCCTAGACCGAGATCGAGCGTGATGAGGTGGACGGGTTCGGCTTCGAGACTGCGGATGAGGCCCGCCTCGTCTCTGGCTTCCGACACCATGAAGCCCTCAGCTTCAAGGCCTTCGCGCAAGATGCCACGGACGGCGGCTTCATCTTCGACGACAAGAATATGGATCGGTGTATTCGCCACCGACGCGGCTTGATTGCGGATGGTCAACTGAACGTTGGTACGCTTCAAGATCGTCCCATTGTTACACGCAGAATGTCGCGATGCATGCAGCACACACCCTTCCTGCAATGCACCGCCACATTTGCATAAACCGTACAGCTGCAAGAGGAATAGGCTCCGCTGGCCGACTGTTGGCATTGGGAAAAGGCCTGATAAGCCAGCGGGGAACGCCCTAGCTGCCCTATCGTTCGCGCCGGCATTACCACGGGTTCTGATGTCCCTTGGCTGCGAGGACCTCTTCTGCAAGGAGCGCATTTATTGCGGTGCGTGAGTCCGGAACTGGCAGATTTTGTTCTCTAATTCCGGGATGGGCGTCAAGCTCTCCGCGATCGTCCTTGCCAGGCCCACTGTTCTCTCCGCGGTGGGGGTCTGGCCCCCCGCATGATGGGTTGAGATGAGGCTGGCGGATCAATGTTGACAGTCGCGGTCGCCCGTTCTCTAATTCCGGGATGGGCGTCAAGCTCTCCGCGATCGTCCTTGCCAGGCCCACTGTTCTCTCCGCGGTGGGGGTCTGGCCCCCCGCATGATGGGTTGAGATGAGGCTGGCGGATCAATGTTGACAGTCGCGGTCGCCCGTTGGAGCGCACGCATAAAATCTGTCGACCTCGCCATCTCCCGTCCCGGCAGGGACATCATTTCCCGCTTCGCAGCAGGAACCTGATAGCCGTCGTGCCTATGCCGCCTTCTCCTTCGCGGACCAGTTGAACTGAGTGCCATCGACCCACATGCGGTGCAGGATCACGGCGAGTTTGCGTGCAACCGCGACCTTGGCTTTTTTGAGCCCGTTGCGTTTGGCAAGCCGCATGCCCCACGCTTTCAGCGCCGACCATTTCGGCACGCGCGTCAGCAGAACACCGGCCGCTTCGAACAGGTAGCTGCGCAGCATGGCGTCACCGCACTTGGAGATGCGACCGCTCCAGTCGATCTCGCCCGAAGCATGCCGCCTGGTCGTCAATCCGACATAGGCACCGACGCTTCTCGAGCGTTTGAAGCGGGTTGGATCATCGATGATGGCGCGGAAGCACAGCGCGGTGATCGGACCGATACCCGGCACTGTCATGAAGGCGCGCACCTGTGGGTCATGGCGCGCCAGCTTCATGACCTTGCGGTCGAGATCGCCGATCTCTTGCTCGACAGCCTTGCGTGCCTTGATGAGAGGTTCGACCGCGGCAGACAGCTGGGGCCGGTCGGCGATGAGCGCCTCGGCACGCACGGCAAAGACGTTGAATGTCGCCCGACCGATGACGAGGCCAAGGTTCTTTAAGAGACCGCGGATCTGGTTCTCGAGATCGCGCTTGATCTTGACCAACAAGGCTCGGCTCGCCAGCAGTGCTTTCATCGCATGGCTATCGAAGCTCTTGACGCGCACCTCCTTGAACCAGCCGGTCTGCATGATGCGCGCGATGCCGATCGCGTCCTTGCGATCACTCTTGTTGATCTGCATCTTGAGCACTGCTTTGGCATGTCGTGCGTCAATGCAAACGATAGGAAGCCCGAGACGTTTGAGCTCGGTCCACAGCCACGTGGCTGTGGGTCCGGTCTCGAGGCCGATGCGAACAGCGCCCGGCGCCTTCGACATCACGAAGGTGGCAATCGCCTCCGGATCGGAGGCAACCGTCCCCTCGCTCACGATTCTCCCACTCCGATCCACGACGCAAATCGCCGTCTCTTTCAGCGATACGTCCAGTCCGACATAGTGCTCCATTGCTGCCCTCCATCCATGCGAGGTCACATGAGGTTGACCTCGTCCAATCCTGGAGAGCTGATTCCCAAGCCCCATGGGTGGCTTGATCCCGGAATTATCCCATGTTGCAAAAGTCCTGGAGGGGCTTTTGGAGCGGCGGCGCTCAGACAACGCACCAAATATGATTCCTACCGGCGGCAGTGTAGAGGAACGCGATTCCCAACGCGGTCACAATCAGGATCAAAAGTCTATTCCGTGAACGGTGCACTGGACCTTGCACACGCCCTGACCGACTTTTACAACAAAATCGGCACTTTTCTGCCGTTCGCGGACCCAATGCGATAGGTCGGTTGTCGAGGGCAAAGCTGACGTGGCATGTCCAGGCTCGCCGGCCCTGACGCAAGGCGCTGTTCACGCTGCAGCTCGGAGCAGGTCCTTCTTTTCAAAACCCTCCTGCACAATGCACATCCGCTCGGGCGGGTATTGGCGGGCCAGCGCGAAGGCTTCTTCGGATGATCCGCTGAGCCAGGTCTCGAATTCCTCGTCGCGCGTGAGCAGCACCGGCATGCGCTCGTGATTGATCGTCGCCACGAGCTGTCGATGCTCATGGTGGTGCCCCCCGCGCGTCGGCGCGATGAACCAGCAGCGCATGCATCCGGTCGGCTTCGGCCACCAAGGATACTGGGGCGCCGGCCGGTGCCTTCCACTCATTGATGGCGAACGTGTATCCCAGCGTTTCGAGGACCTTGACCCCGCGGCGGGCCTCGAGTTGCAGCGACGCAATCCCAGTTGCCCACAGGCCAAACGTGCAGCCAAGAGCATCAAGAACGAGGTTCCCGGCGAGCTCCGCCTGAAAAACGCTCGTGGCCACAGCTACTAGGACTGCACGGAGGTCAGCAATGTCCGGAGTCGGGGGTTGAGCGGACTAGGATGCTGCAACTTTCGAGAGTCGCGTTTTGACCCTGATCTACCGTGTTGCGGCCTCGCGACACAGTGTGGCGCGTCCAATCAAATTGCTGCCACTCGCCTCCGTGAGAGGAATGTTGAGGTCGCACCGGAC
The DNA here is from genome assembly GCA_963832445.1 of uncultured Alphaproteobacteria bacterium. GTDB lineage: Bacteria > Pseudomonadota > Alphaproteobacteria > Rhizobiales > Hyphomicrobiaceae > AWTP1-13. Next base: position 99,981 of record CAWHUM010000004.1, on the reverse strand, counting down.
TCCCTCGGAAGCAAATACAAGGTCAACCGTGCCGCCCAGTTCATAAGGGATAAGATTGCGAATGACCTCCGTTCCATAACTGGACCTTCGTGGGGTCTCGACAGTGGGTCCGCCGGTTTCCCGCCACTCGATGCAAATCCTAGCATCCGCACCATTACGCGTTCGATTCCACCGGACGGAAATTCGCCCATTTGTAGAAAGCGCCCCGTGCTTGACAGCGTTGGTCGTCAACTCATGCAGCACCATTGAAACCTTCTGACCGGCGTCCGGGCTCAGCATCAACGCAGGACCATCGAGGGCTGTATTGTTCGTGGCCATGTAGGGCGCAAGTTCGCGGCGCGCAAGCTCTCGCACCGATATGCCTCTCCATTGTTTACCGCTGAGCAGTTCATGCGTTGCTGCCATGGATTGGATGCGGCCGGCGAGCTTGGCCGCAAAATCCGCAGCTGAAAGGCTCGCGTCCTGTGTCTGCGATGCGACGGCGCTCACGGTGGCAAGAACGTTCTTCACGCGATGGTCGAGTTCTGCAACCAGCATGCGTTGGTGTTCCTCGGCTCGCCTGCGCGCAGTGACATCGATGTCAACGCCCACCAACCGCTCCGGGCGGCCGTCGCTGCCGTATGAAACGAAACAGCGCCCCTCGATCCATCGTACCTCACCGGTGGAGCGGGTAATGCGATACTCGACGCCGAATTCCCCCCGTTGCTCGCGGACGGCGCGGCTGCACGCCTCGTCGAAGTGTTGGAGGTCCTCGGGATGAACCCCGGCCACCCATTTGCTGCGCGTTGTGCGGCCGGTCCCCTCGGCCAGGCCATGAATGGTTGCGAAGCCCTCGGAGAACTGCACCTCCTCCGTTTCGAAATCCACGGCGAAGCTGCCGACAAGGGCCGCCTTTCCCGCCAGCGACAGCTGCACGTTGCGCTCCTCAAGGGCCTTCTCGGCCTCCTTGCGATCGGAGATGTCTCGCGTCAGACCCTTGATGTACAGGACCTGTCCCGCGGCATTGAACTGTCCCTTCGCCGTCTCCTCCAGCCATAGTTGCCGGCCGTCCGGGCTGCGAAAGCGAAAGCTAAGCGCATAGGCAGGGTTGTGGGGGCAGAGCGCACGCACGCAGGCTTTGAAACGCGGCCGGTCGTCGGGATGCACGTGTCGGAAGAAGTCGTCAAACTGCAAAGCGCCTTCCGCACTTCCAAGGATAGTAGCAGCGTTGGCGCTGCGCCGCGATTGGCGCGTGGCGGCATCCCATTCGAAGGCGATCACCTCGCCGGCCGCCAACGCATCCGCCAAACGGCTTTCGCTCTCCTTGACGACGTCCTCCGCTTGCTTGCGTTCGGTGAGATCAATTTGCATGTTCACGACGCCGATAACCCTGCCCTGCTCGTCGAACAGAGGCGCGGGACAGGGCATGATTGGAACGAGCGAGCCGTTTGGCCGTTCCAGGAGGGCCTCCCGGCCTCGAACCGCTCGGCCTTCATTGAGCACGACCTGTGTCGGACGGTCATCGAGCGGCACCGGGGTACCGTCGGGGTAACACAGGCGCCAAAGATCGGACCACCTGTCTTTGCCTAGCTCGGGGCGTGTCCCCCACAGGTCAACAGCCGCCTGATTGCAGTATGTGATGCAGCCGCCCTTGTCGGTGGTGTAGATGGCCGCGGGTAAAGACCCAAGCATCCTGCGAAAGGTCTCCTTCTGAGTGCGCAGTTGCTCGTTGCCAGCCTTGAGCAAAGCTTCACGCAAGCGTCTCTCCGCAAACAATGCCGCAAGGATTAGGGCCAACAATGAGCCTGCCAACACATAGGTTTGCGCAGCGAGGATGCGGTCCCCGAGGGGAATACTTGCGTCTCCAAAGTGCCCGGTTTGGGAGGCTGTCGACCAGATGATGGTGACCCCGAGGACGGACGCCGCAGCGGCAGCGAACACCGGTCGACACCGAACCGCGAGCCACAGAAGGACGACCAAGACAGGGGACAGGGCGAGGGCCGAATCCCGAGGTGCCTGAGGCAGGAAAATCAGGAGAACGCTCAATAGGGCCAAAATCACAAATGCTACCGTGCCCTCGATCAACTCGCGACGTGGTGGCAGCTCGCGTGGAAGGTCACTTAGACCTATTAGCAGCGGCGCGATCGTCAGCGTCCCCAACATGCACGGCGCAAACCAAAGCTGCCATGCGTATAAAAAAGCGATTGGCTCAGCAAAAGTTTTGGCAGCAGCTGCACCGGTAGCGCCTATAGCCACCCCAATCGCGCTTGCCACTAAGAATCCCAGCACCTGGGGCACATTCTCCAGCTTTAAGTCTTCACCAAACCAACGCTCGATCAGCCAAGTCGTGAGGAGGGCTTGACCCGCGTTGACAAGGCCGAAAGCGACGGCCACCCAAGGGCTCTTGCCAAAAATGATGCTGGAGGCAGCAGTTGCAATTGCCACGGAGGTAACAATTGGCATGCGGGCATTCGGTCCGAACAGGATCAACGCGCCGACGGCGACGCCCGCACCCGGGCAGAAGAAGATGACTCCCACTTGAGGTCGAAGGGCCAGCCCCAGCCATTCTGCCAAAAAAATGGCGACACCACCCGCGATGAAGACCCCAACCGCGCGTTTCCCTGGACGGGAAGTGTGTCCTAGTAGTTCGTGGCTCGCTGCCGCGGGAGGGGCGCTTATTTGCTGCCCTTGGGGAGGAATGCTCTCGGTTTGTACTTCACGCGCATTCTTCGTGCGACGCCACAGAATTGGATGAACCACCCTTCGCGCCCCCTGTTAGCGTAGCCATGGTTCATGCATGAAATGGAAATGCGCACAATCAGGGTTTACCCCCAACCCGCAATCAATGTTGATGGCTAAAATCGGGGACCCAAACATCGACGTTACCAAGGATTCTCCGCCCCTTCGTGGCCACACGTGCAGACAAAATCTCGGGATGGCCATTGGCGCAACGCGGCGTACACCCCTCAAATCTGTGCTCGGCGTTCGCGGCCTCGCAACCACCCGTTCGCCGTTGCCAGAGATGTCTCCAGAGCAATAGGGGCTACAGTTCAACTTAGCGGACCAAATGCAACCTTTCGCATCCCCACTTTGGGTGACACTGTTAGGTAGCCTGAGAGGAGGGCCGGTGCGAGTTTGGCGGCGATCCCGGACCAGCTGGCCTGGAAAGCACAACACTAGGATAATCAGTTAGCATCTTGTTCGGCTTCTGGCACATGTGAGACCCCAACTACGGACAACCTATTCGGAAGTCGTAAGCCCGTGGTAGATCGCCCTGATGAAACTAGACGCCGCCGAACAACGAACATTTCGCGATTTGGAGGAGCGGCTTCTCCTTCCCTCCGTGCGCGCATCAGCGGCCTCGCTGGTGATCGTGGAGTCGGCACTTCCTGTCCACGCGAGAAGCTGGTTCATTGCCGGTCCGCCCGCGGTGCAGCGAGTTCGTCCGCTATCGGGGTCTTCCCGACGTTACCCTGCAGGGGCGCCCCAGGCGTGTCACCCCAAGCCTGATCAACTCGCTGTAGCGGCTCAGCCTTTTATGAGTTCACGACCTAGCCTCTCGGAGACTGAAGCGGCTGTATACTTATCAGACCTCTGCAGTGCCATAGCATACATGTCATAGGGCCGACTCGCACAGAGCTGGAAACCACTCGCGGCTTGGATCCGAGGGCGGCGGGGTGTCGTCGAGCCCGCACAGCCGAGCCTTCGCCATCACTGCCGCGATCATCGCAGAGGCCTTGCCGCCAGCCTTGGCGACAGCAAAAGCCTCATCCAACTCGAGCAGCAATTGCATGCGCGTCACGCCGTAGTCGGTCGCGGTCCGCTTTTGAACTTCGCGAATCCTTGCAGCGACCTTGCGGTCGCGCAGGAGCCGTGACGCCGCTTCGTGCACCGATGTTGGCAACATGCCGCCAGCATCGTACGCGCGGCGGTAGGCCTCTGCAGCTGAGCCCAGTGCGACATAGCCGTGGGCAAAGCGCTCTTGCTTCGGCGTAAGCCGGCGTTGGCCCCGATCGCCCTGGAAGTTGCTACCCAAGCTCACGGCGATCCACCCTCGCGCCTCAGCCCCATTGCCCCTGGCGTCAACCTCGAACACAGGGTCGCCGGCCGCTTGGCGTCGCCTGATTTCAGCCGTCACTGCATTGGCGTGTTGCCAGGTTGTCATGCTGGGCTTGTGCACCGCATCGGCGACCTTCCAGAATGTAGCGAAGGCACGCTCATTGCGCTCGCGCAGCACAGCTCGCTGTGCTTTCGACAAGGGTAACTGCTGACCCTCAAGCGCGCGCGACACGGTCTTGCTCGACCCGTGCGCCGGGTTCGGCTTCTCGGCTTGCGCATCCGGGCCAAGCGGTTTGCGCCTACGTTGCCGTTCAGATTTGCGCTTCATTGATAGACTCCTATTGCAGTTGGCGTGTCATAGGCTAGTCACGCTATACCCTCTGCGCAGCCTTAGGACGGTCCCGCAGGACTGGCCGCGGATCGTTCGCGGACTTCTTGAGACCGCTGGCAATGGTTTGTAGGCACTGCCTCGCATTGGTATCGCGCACCAATCCGTTGGCGACGCAGCACTTCATGAGCTCATTCCGCACCTCGGCCTCGCTGATGGCACCGTGGTGGATGAACTTCCCGAGCACACACATCGCATCGTAGAGCGCGCGGTTGCGTCCGCTCTCCGGCTGCATGGCGGCAAGCACGCTGACCTGGCGCTGCAAAATGGCGCGCGCACAGGCAGCCATACGGCGGTCGCTGACGCGCGTTTCGGTCGGAGGCTGTGCCGGCACGTACACCCGCGGCTTTCGCAGCCAACGGCTCAGATTCGCACCCAGGCGATCGAAGTGAGCCTCGGCGATGTGCACAAGCTCACCAGCGCACCTACCAAAGAGGTTCGCTGGCATGCTCCACTCGTAAGGAAGCCCGGTCTTGACGTGCCGCGAAGGCGGGATTGTAACCATCCCGTTCACCTTCACCTCCACGAGCGGGCCCAGCTCCGGCGATGTGAAGTTGCGACCCCTGATCTTGCCCGTGGGATCGAAGTAAAACGCTACCCAGCCCTTGCTGCCTACCCTTGCGACGTTCGGCTTCGGCAAGGCATCAACGATGGCGTCGATGACCTCGGGGTCTGTGGTGTCGACGTCAACCGGCACCAGGCCGTTCCACTTTCCGACAACAGCCAGGCCCAGATCGCTGTGGCGACGTGCGAAGCCCGCGACATCCTTCATCGACAACGGGTCTTCACGCAGTGGAGCCAAATGCTTGACAGCGGGGTGGCCCGTGCCCGGCCACAGAGGCACAGGCGAATAGCCATTCTCGAGGAGGCGCTCAGCGCTGGCCTTGAACACGCGCGGTGTCATGGGTGGGCCTCCTCAGACCGGCGCTGCTTGCTCTTGGCGTAAGCGATATCGCGGGATCGCACCCAGCTCCTGACTTCCGCACTGGCCTGAACCGGCTCATCCGACAGGTCGCGGGGCCACACGCCAAACTTTTCTCGGAACTTGTGGCTGACCCAGCCGTCCTGACGGCCGCGCTCGACCTGTATGGACCTCAACTCCGAGTACCAGCGCTGCTTGGTGGCGCGGTCCCACACCTTCGCCTTGCCGCTCAGCGGCGCCAGCTCACCTTCGCCGTGCTGGATGTTGGTCTGACGTTTGGGCTCAAAGCCACACTTGGGGCAGACCGGCGTGCGCGGCGGCTTCAGGTACGTGCACTTCGGGCACTCCTTGGGCAACGCCTCCGGCCGCTTCTTGCGCTTCGACGACGCCGGCCCCGAGACACCGTCGTCGAGCTTGTCGTGGTGGATCTCGCTCGGCAACCCGAGGGTCAGGCAGGTGTCCGAGTGATCCAACAGCAAACAGTCGACCTTGCCGGTTTCCGGAGACGTGCGCAGGCCCCGGCCGATCATCTGGACAAACCTCATTTCGCTGCGCGTCGGACGGCAATTACTGATGCAGCTGATGAACGGACGATCCAGTCCCATGATCAGCGTGTTCACGTTGACCACGACCTTCAACTCGCCGCGCTGCATGCGGTCGAGGAGTGCCTCGCGCTCCTCGGCCGGAGTGTCGGCGTCGCAATACTCGGTGGGGATGCCGACAGCGAGAAACTGCTTGTGGAGCGCACGCGCGTGAGCACAGTCGACCGCATAGACGATCGTTGGCCTGCCCTCGCCGTGCTGCAGCCACGACGTCGCGGCGTCGGCGATCAGCTTTGGCTTGCGCATGCGCTCGCTGAGCTGGCCTTCGTGGAAGTCGCCGCCGACGATCCTCACGCCTTTCAGGTTGGGATGGCTCGGCGCGAAGGCGACGAGAGGCACTAGGACACCGAGGGCAGTCAGCGCCGCCGTGCTGGTGGTCACGACTAGGTCGTCGAAGACTTTGCCCATGCCTCGTGCCCACGGCGTCGCCGACAGACCGATGAACACCGTCTTGCGCCAGCGCGGGTGGTTGATCCACTGCTCGTACAGCTTCGACCGGAGATGGCACTCGTCGAAGAAGACGATGTCGGCGATGGGCATGTGGTCGAGGAGGCCCTTGGCGGCGCGGCGCAACACCGTGTCGCTCGAGCAAATCTGCACCGAAGCGCTGGAATTGCTGGCTCGGCCTCCTTGAACGATGCCAAGGTCAGGCAGCCCCTGCTCAAGGAAGCGGGCTAAGGTCTGATTGACGAGGGAATTGGCATACGGGGTGCAGAAGCAGATCTTCGGCTTGCGGCCGTCCTTGAGCGCCTTGGCGACCACACCATGAGTGATGGCGATCGCCAGAACTGTCTTGCCAGCGCCGGTGGGGGCGTACAGGACAGGGGAGCGCTTGCGGTGCACGCCGACAGAAACGCGCAGCGCGGCGAGCATGTCGACTTGGTACGGGCGGAGGGTGTTCATTGCACGGTCCTCCCGTGCGGAGAGGGTTGCCGTGAGCCAGGGGAAGAGGTGGGTCTCCCCTTCTTGTAATTACCGTACCTACCCTTCCTTCTCTGGTTAACGTTCTGCCGGTGGAGAGCTTCTTGTCGTGTGCCTCTCACACGTGTGCGAGTCACATCTAGGCCCCCAGATGTGTCTGTCACATCTAGGGATGGCGGCAGCTCGGCGGGCTCGGTTGCCAGCGTGACGTTCTCAGGGAAGCGCGGCGTGTACGTCGTGCCGGTTCGGTGTCCCTTGCTGTTGTGGTGACGCGTGATCTCGAGGAGGCCGGCCACCCGGGCATTCTTGAGGTGTTGAGAGAGCGCCTGATTGCAGAGACCGGTGTCGCGCATCATCTCCTTCGCCGTGATGCGCCATCCCTTGCCGGCGTCCGACAGGTAGCGGGCAATGTTCAGGCAAACGAGCTTGGTGAGCGGCCGGACATCGGCTGCCACGACGGCGCCGGTCCAGTTCCACACGGGCGTTTGTTGCCGCTTAGTCTCGTCGGGCTTGACTCCCGACGCAGAATTTGGTACTTCATGCATCACAAACTCCATACGGTTTGGACAGGTTGAGTTGAGGGGCTGCTGGACACAGCCCCGATGAGAGACCAGAAATTCGGGAGAGCCGCCGCCCCTGGCAGGGTTGGCGGCTCAAATCATTTCAGGTGCTCGGCTAGGAATGCATCAACGTCGTAACGCCAATGCCCAGCGGGTGTTTTCAGGTGCCTGATCTTGCCCCTCACTGCCCAGCGTTGCAGAGTTCGCTCGCACACCTTGAGACGACTAGCGGCGAGCTTAGGTGTATCCAAGGTCTTCAGGTCCACTTCCTGTGCTTGCTGGTCCATGTCACCAATTGTCCGGTAAAGTGCGCCTAGACCATGAGAGATGGAGTGCGTTCCGATTTCCGTCAACGCTGACCTTACAGCGGCGAGCAGAAACCGTTCTACCCTGTGACCAACTCGCAACGATTCGCGCCGGCGCAGATATGCAAATCCCTGAACTCGTGCGAGTCTCGCCCAACTCGCCAGGCGGGACCAGCGATGCGCGACGGCATGAAGGAATTGGGCAAGCGCCTGCGCAACGCGCGCATCGATGCCCGTGTCACTCAGCAGCAGCTCGCCGACCACCTCGGTGCGTCGAAGCAGCTCGTCAGCCATCACGAACTCGGCCGCAGCACGATCACAGTCGCCGATCTCATCAAGGTGGCGCAGTTCCTCGGCGTTTCGTTCGAGTACCTTGCAACCGGCATCGCAAACCCTGGCGGCAACGTGCGCATCGTGGCGCCGCAAGGCAGGGCCGTACCGAAGCTCAACGCCGATCAGATCGTCGCCTACGCGCGCGGCAAGCTCGCTCTGGAGGATGTCGAGGGGCGACACCTCACAGCATCAGCGGTGGGCAAAAGCGCGTTCGCGTTGGTGCCGCCAGACCGCGGCATCTTCGCCGACAACAACAACGTCGTCGTGACGATCGATCCTGACCAACAGCCGCAGCCGGGTGACGTCACGTTGTGGGTCCTGGGCGGCGGCGAGGTGGTGCTCGGCCGCTTCAGACCAGGCGGCGGCGCCAAGCGGCTCGAGCCGCCGTTCGTGATCAGGTTCGACAACGACGACTTCCAAGCGCGCGAGGTCGGCAAGGCCGACCGGCCCATTTTCTTGGGCGTCAAGGTGGAGCACGCCACTACAGGCTCAAGGTAGCACGTCAAGCCCCACTTGCCTACGGTCAAGCCCGACGATAATGTGGGACATGGCCCATGCTGACCTGGATCTCCTGACGCGTGTCGAGTTGGCAAAGCTGCTGCACGTCTCGACCCGCACCGTCCGCCGCCTTCCCATTAGGGTGGTGCGCATCGGGCGGAAGCCGTTATACGATCGGGCAGACGTGAAGCGCTATGTGGAGGCCAGCAAGTGTACGTCTTCCGCCGCGCCGGCTCGCCGTTCTGGTACACGGAGTTCGAGATCGACCGACATCGATTTCTTCGAAGCACTCGAAAGACATCCGAGAGAGAAGCGATCGTCGCGGCGCGCCGCATCAAGGCCGAGGAGCAGGCCAAGCTCGCCCAGCAGTCCCGCGTCCTCTCCCTCACCATCAGCCAGGGCTTCGGCAAATACTGGACGGAGCACCACCGCAAGCTAGCGCCGGCGTGGGCCGCAGAGACCGAGCGCTACATCAAGGTCATCCTGGCGCGCGTCGACCCGCAGACCCTGATTGAAGACGTCGACGACGCCACGGTGAACGACTTCGTTCAGGACCGCGTCACCGAGGGCGGCGGCGACTACGCCATCAACCGGGCCCTAGCGGTGTGGCGCGCAATGCACCGGCGCGCGAAGAAAAGGTGGAAGCAGCGGACCCACGAGGTCGACTGGGCAGAGTTCATGAACCCAGAGGCCAAGCGCGTGCGTTTCCTGACGCTGGATGAGGTGCGCCGGCTGATCGAGGCGCTGCCTCTCCACATCGCTCTGGCTGTCGAGTGGAGCGTTTACACAGGCTGCCGCGAGGCAGAGACATTCGGCCTGACCTGGGACAGCGTGCACCTCGACCGCGGGCACGCGATCGTCATTGCCAAGGGAGGCGACGAGCACAAGGTGTGGCTGTCGCCGCAGGCTCTCGATGTCTTGAGCAGGGTAGAGCGCACGGGCCCCTACGTGTTCGACGGCCGCAACAAGCGCCGCCATTTCGAGGCCGCGCTGGTGGAGACTGGCATCAACGACTTCTGCTGGCACGACCTTCGGCACTGCCATGCGACTTGGCTGCGGCAGACCGGCGCCGCACTCGAGATTGTGCAACGCTCCTTGGGCCATGGCGATCTCGGGACAACGCAGCGATATGCGCACGTCGACGATGACGAACTGCGTGAAGCGCTGCAGCGACTCCCATCAATTTCCCCATCACAGGCGCGGGTCGTCGGCATCAACGCGTTGAAAGATCATAAGAAAGCGTAAGTCAGGGCGGTTGATTAAAAGTCAGATGCTCTACCGCTGAGCTACGGGCCCGTCACCTTGGCGCTTGGCCAGCCGACACACGTCCGCTGCGCGCAACAGCGCCAAACATAGGCGCCTGCGCGGGGTGTATGCACCGAGCGGCACGAGGCGTCAATGACGCGGCTACTTCCACGGCCATCCCGACAACCGAAGGCAAAGCAATGACCGGGCCGGGAAAGTAGCGCCTCGTCCTCACGCATAGGCGAAGTTGGGCTCCAGGCCCAGCAGGTAGGCGCCGGTGTCCTGCAGATGCGATTTGCGGCCCTGAGCCTGCTGCATCACGGTGCGCAGATCGCGCAGGCGCCGCTCGAACGGACCGGAGGTGAAAATGGCGTTGGCGCCGGCGATCTGCCACGCAACATCGGCCACCGCCGCGGCTTCGTGGATGGCAAAGGTCGCCGCCATGCGGATATCCATGCGCTGCGACACAGTCAGCTCGCCCGCCGACACGACGCCTTGCCAGACGCGATCCGCCGTCCCGTCGACGTAGCCGCGGGCCGATCGCAACCGCGCCTCCGCCTCGCCGATCTGGAAGTGCACCAGGTGGCTCTCCAGGAGCGACTGTCTGGCGAGCCACGGCCGCTTCTCTTTGGCGAGAGCGATCACGGCGTCGAGCATGGCCCGCGCCACGCCCAGCGCCACGGCCGAGAAGCCGAAGGCGAAGAGGCTGTTGAGCGGAAACTTGTAGAGCGGACCTGCAAGCCGCACCTCGCTGATGTAGTCCCGGCCGATGGAGTAGCCGTCGGGAACGAACTGGTCCTTGAACCTGAAGCCGCCGCTGTTGGTGGCCTTGAGGCCGATGGAGTTCCAGTTGTCGATCCATTGCGCTTCTGCGGCCGGGACCAGGAAGATGCGCGTGTTGAGACCGGCGGTCGCAGCCACCGGCGCACCGGTGGAATCGAAGACCTGCGCCATCAGGCCGAGCCAGGTGGCATGCCGACTGCCGCTCGACAGCGTCCATTCCCCGCTCAGCCTATGGCCACCGTCGACCTCGTCGGCCCGCGATTTGATGGGCGGGCCCCAGCTCAAGGCGGCGCGCGGCCCGCCCCAGATCCGCTGCGCCACTTCCGGCTCCAGCGCGCTGGCGGACAAGGCGCAACCGTTGATCTGGCCCACACACCAGGCCGTGCTCGCATCGAACTTGGCCAGCGCCTCCATGACGCGAAACCAAGTGACTGGATCGACTTCCTCCCCGCCATAGACACGCGGCAGCAGCAAACGAAGCAGGCGCTGGCCGTGCAGTTCATCCACCACCTCGGGAACGAGCCGACCAAGCGCCTCGTTGGCGGCGGCCGATCGCTCGATCAGCTCGGCAATGTGGGCGACGCGTTCGATCGGGCTGCCCGGCGACGATGAACCTGCACTCCCGGGCATGCCCGCGACGCTCCTGCTGCCTGCGCTGTCCGCCTGGAGCGGCCACCATAGCACGGAGACTGGCAGCTGCTATCCGCTGGCCATGCAGCGGCGAGCGGCTCTCATCGCACCCCGGCCGCATGAAGACCCGGCAAGAAAAGAGGGCCGGACAATGGTTCCGGCCCCCATGGTCGACGCTTCGAGAGCTACAGGTGCTGGGCGCTAGAAGTCCATGCCGCCCATGCCACCCATGCCGCCCATGCCACCGCCGGGCATCGGGGGCGCTGCCTCCTTGGGACGCTCGGCCACCATCGCCTCGGTGGTGATGAGCAGGCCTGCGATCGAGGAGGCATCCTGCAGGGCGCAGCGCACCACCTTGGTGGGGTCGATCACGCCGTCGGCGACGAGGTCGCCGTACTCGCCCGTCTGCGCGTTGTAGCCGAACGCGTACTTGGCATTATCGAGGATCTTGCCGACCACGATCGACCCGTCCTCGCCCGCGTTCAGCACGATCTGCCGGGCTGGCACCTGCAGGGCCTTGCGCACGATGCCGATGCCGATCTTCTGGTCGTCGTTGCCGCCGCGCATGTTTTCCAGCACGGCGGCCGCCCTCAGAAGCGCCACGCCGCCGCCGGGCACGATGCCCTCCTCGACGGCCGCTCGGGTCGCATGCAGGGCATCATCGACGCGGTCCTTGCGCTCCTTCACCTCGACCTCGGTGGAGCCGCCGACCTTGATCACCGCCACGCCGCCGGCCAGCTTCGCCAGCCGCTCCTGCAGCTTCTCTTTGTCGTAGTCGGAGGTCGTCTCCTCGATCTGCGCCTTGATCTGCTTGATCCGCCCCTCGATGTCGGTCTTCTTGCCGGCGCCGTCGACGATGGTCGTATTGTCCTTGTCAATCGACACCTTCTTGGCGCGCCCGAGCATGTTGAGCGTCACGTTCTCGAGCTTGATGCCGAGGTCCTCGCTGATCAGCTGGCCGCCGCTGAGGACGGCGATGTCCTCGAGCATGGCTTTGCGGCGGTCGCCGAAGCCCGGCGCCTTAACGGCCGCGACCTTGAGGCCACCGCGCAGCTTGTTGACGACGAGGGTGGCGAGCGCCTCGCCCTCGACTTCCTCGGCGATAATGAGCAGCGGCCGGGCCGCCTGCACCACCGCCTCGAGCAGCGGCAGCAACGGCTGGAGGGTGGAGAGCTTCTTCTCGTTGATGAGGATGTAGGGGCTCTCGAGCTCGGCCAGCATCTTGTCGGCGTTGGTGATGAAGTAGGGCGAGATGTAGCCGCGGTCGAACTGCATGCCCTCGACCACGTCGAGCTCAGTCTCCAGGCTCTTGGCCTCCTCGACCGTGATAACGCCCTCGTTGCCGACCTTCTTCATGGCCTCGGCGATGATCTTGCCGATCTCCCGGTCGCCGTTGGCCGAGATGGTGCCCACCTGCGCGATCTCGTCATTGGAGGTGACCTTCTTCGACTGCTTCTTGAGCTCCTCGATCACCGCCGCCACGGCCTTGTCGACGCCGCGCTTCAAATCCATCGGATTGGAACCCGCGGCCACCGACTTGGCGCCCTCCTTGACAATGGCCTGGGCGAGAACGGTGGCAGTGGTGGTGCCGTCGCCGGCAACATCGGAGGTCTTAGAGGCGACCTCGCGCACCATCTGCGCGCCCATGTTCTCGAACTTGTCCTCCAGCTCGATCTCCTTGGCGACGGTGACACCGTCCTTGGTGACGCGGGGGGCGCCGAACGACTTCTCGAGCACCACGTTGCGGCCCTTGGGGCCTAGCGTGATCTTGACGGCATTGGCGAGAATGTCGACGCCGCGCAGCATGCGCTCGCGGGCGTCCTGTGAGAACTTGACGTCTTTGGCTGCCATAGCTGGCTACTCCAAGGTATGGGCCTGAGGCCCTTGCAGTTATCGCTTCAGTAGATCGATCCGGACAAAGCCGAAGGGCCCTAGCCGCTTCGGCCGCCTGCGTATCTGTTTCCCCATCCGCGGGCCTCGGCGTGCGTTGAGAAGCTGATCCTCGGAAAGAGCCCGAGGATAGCGGCGGAAAGGGCCGCGACTAAGCCGCGGCGCGCACCGATGCTTTTCCCTCGATGATGCCGAGGATGTCGCTCTCTTTCATGATGAGCAGATCCTGGCCATCGATCTTCACTTCCGTCCCGGACCACTTGCCGAACAGCACGCGATCACCCTTCTTGACGTCCAGCGGCACGAGCTTGCCGCTCTCGTCGCGGGCTCCAGGACCTACGGCGATGATCTCGCCTTGCATCGGCTTTTCCTTGGCCGTGTCCGGGATGATGATCCCGCCGACGGCGGTTCTGGTGTCTTCCTCAATGCGTTGCACGACGACCCGGTCGTGCAGAGGGCGAAACTTCATGGCCTCTACCTCACTGTACTGAACGACTTTGCCAACTACCCGGACGGCGCAGATCGGAGCGCGACCGCCTTGCACAGCTCCGGCGGGCTCCATCGCTCCGCGATCCGCCGCTGCGCGAGCCAGGTATTAGGAAGGGCTGTTAGCAGTGTCAAGACGAGAGTGCCAGATTGCCCGGCCGATGCGATCTAGGCCCTTTACCTAGCTACCACTTTTCGCCTGCTCGCTGTGTTGCAGCGGCGCTGGAACTGGCCCACGAGTTGCTTGGTTGTAGATCGCAGGCAATCCGGGCCCCGCGTCTTCGCATCGGGTCGCTCAGGGGCCACATGAGCAGGAAGAGGTTGTGGGAACTATGCAACCACAGTCGGACGAATCTCAACTAGCCTTCATCAACGTGCCTCGCGTCATCGGAGCGAGGTGACTAACGATGACTAAATTGAAGACTGCAATGACTGATCGCGACTTCAGTGCCCAGCTGGCCGGCTACAGTCTGACGACCGCCGAGATTTTGTATCGGCTCCCGGACCACCCCTCGCTGATACAAAGCTTCATCTGGCAGGAATACGACGAGCACCCGCGCTTCCCCCGATTGAAGCACTTCCTGGACTTCTGGACGCTCAATCTCGAAGGCCGGCTCTACCGGGTGACCGTAGCGCACAAAAAGCTGCTGCGCCCCGCCGAGGTCAAGCTCATCGCCGGCGATTATCGCATGCACTGAACTGAGGCGCTGCCCGCTGAGCCGCGACGCGGGGTGCAGGCGAGACGGAGCCCCAGCCTCAGCAATCCGCTCCACAGCCTTGCTGACCGAGCAGCACGCCAATCCTGCGATCGGCATACGAATCGGGCTAGCTGCCGGCCAGCAGACCCCGCGCATCAATGTCCGAACCCGAACCCCAGCGCCGCCTTTCTCCCCGACTGGTCTCGTCGATCGAGCAGGCGGTCGCCATGCGGCGTCTCCCCAACGGTCGAGGCGAGCCCGGCAGCGCGGCGGATCAGCTTCTGCGCACTATGCGCATGGTAAAGGCAGCGCGCTTCAATGCAGCCGAGCGGCTCGAGCGCAAGCAGCTGGTTTCCGTGTTCGTCCTGTCGACGGTGTCGCTCTATTTCGTCGGCCTCTCGATTTGGCAGACGATCTATGCCGCAAACCTGGAAGCTCCCACCAACCAGCTCATCACGCTGGTCTCGATCATGTCCTCGATCTGCACCTTGGTGCTGGCACTGATCGATTCCATGAACGACTACAAGATCAAGGCGCATCACATGCAGGTCTGCGCGTTGGCGGTGAACGATCTGCAGCAGGAACTGCGCCTGCTGCAGACCAACGACGCCGGCACCGTCCAGGACTTCCGCCGGCGCTACAACGAGGTGGTGCGGAGCTGCCCCTACAATCACACGCGCGTGGACTATCTGATGGCGCGCGCCAAGGACAGGGCATCCTTGGAGGCGAAGGCGTGGGCGCACGTGCGCTACACGCTCGACGTCTACGGCCTGTACGGGAGTTTCCTCGCAGCGCCGCCGCTGGTGCTGCTGCTGTTCCGCTGAGCGCGAAAAGGCGCGTCGCTGCCGCGACGCGCCTGCTCATGATTTATCTCGATTCTCTGAGGGGCTTACGGTGTGTAGCCCTGCTCGAGCTGCGGCGCGTTGGTCGCAGCGGCGGTCAGCTGGCGGTTACCCGCCAGAACTGAATGCGCGAACATCCCTGATCATAGAGACGGCTGCGACGGTGCGTTGTGCCGTACAGCACTTGGGGCTCGACTTCCCCGCTCATTCCCGGCGCTCGCACAGCGAACAGACGTCGCGAGCGAGCGTGTCGCGGCTGAGCCCGCGGCGCTTGAGCTCGGCATTGGACAGCCGAGCCAGATCTTCATAGGTCGCCGCAGCCTCGTAGTAGTGAGCGCACGTTCGCAGCCACTGACCGACGCCAGACCACAAAGACGCGAGGACAAAGGGCTCGTCGGCGCCCGAAGCTTTCGTACTGGAGAGATGCTGATCCATGGTCATCATGGCGTCGGTCCTCGTCAGGTTCATGCGATTGACACGTCGCGGGGCCTACTGCGCAGGGGCGGTCACCTTGCGGACGGCCTTCAACGGCTCAAGGGGCCAAGTGGCGACGACACGGGGCTCGCTGCAGTTGAAATCGCCGGTGCAGCCGGCATTCTGGGCTGCCGCGGGTGTTGCCAGCAGGCTGCCGACATTGACGAGAAAGAGGGCTGCAAGGGTTGTGTTGCGGGGCATGATGGGTCTCCAATCCTGGGCTGGCGAGGCCGGGAAGCCGAAGGTGGCTTGCGTCCCCGCATGACCAGGATTGAACCCGCCCCCCGTGGGCGCAGACGTTAGACCCCCGTTACATCGGCGTTACTCTTGTCGGATCTGCCGTCAAAAATGCAGAATGGCATGCCACTGGGGCCCCGACCGCCATCGACCCACGGAAGATCGACCGCTTGCCAGGCGCCAAATTCAGCCTTTCGTTGCTCGGCCGGGTTCAGCTCGAGGGGCCCGACGGTCCGGTTGATCTTCCCAACAAGAAGCTCGCCGGCCTGCTTGCCTACCTCGCCTGCATGGCATCTGAGCCGCAGTCGCGAGAGCGCCTGTCCGCCCTGCTGTGGGGCTCGCATTTCGACGCCCAGGCCAAGCAGAACCTGCGCCAGGCCCTGTTCCGGCTGCGCAAGGTGCTCGGTACCGAGGCCCTGCAGAGCGACGGCGAAGTCGTGTCGCTCGGCGCCGGCGCGATCAATTGCGATGTCACGAGGTTCGAGGCCTTGATCCGCGAAGGCAGCCGGGACGCCCTGAGCGAGGCAGCTGACCTCTACCGCGGCCGGTTCATCGACGACGTGGCCGTCACCGAGGAAGAGTGGAGCGAATGGCTGACGGTGGAGCGGCAGAGGTTGCACGATCTAGCACTGGGCGCACTCGTCGATCTCGCCCAGCAGGAGCTGGCCGCAGGCCGCGCCGAACCCGCCTTGAAGGCTGCCCAGCGCGCGGTAGCGCTCAACAACATGCGCGAGGATGCGCATCGGCTGATCGTGCAGGCGCTGGCAGCCACGGGTCGCAAAGCCGAGGCCCTGAAGCACTACGAGGGCCTGGCCGTCCTTCTCAAGCGCGAGCTCAGCACCGAGCCTGACGCGGCAACCAAAGCCCTCGTTGCCGAGCTGCGTAGCGCCAAGGCGGCGCCGCCCCAACCGGTGCAGCCTTCCCCAACCGTTGCGGCCGCGCCACCGCCGGTACAACCGGCAGTGTCGCAACCTGCCCTGCCGCTTCCCGACCGGCCGTCGATCGCCGTGCTGGCATTCGCCAACATGAGCAGCGACCCCGAGCAGGACTACTTCGCCGACGGCATCGTCGAGGACATCCTCACGCTGCTCTCGCGCGAGTCCTGGCTGTTCGTGATCGCGCGCAACTCGAGCTTCGCCTACCGGGGGCGCGCGGTGGACGTGAAACAGATCGGCCGCGAGCTCGGCGTGCGCTATGTGGTGGAGGGCAGCGTGCGCAAAGCCGCCAACCGGGTGCGCGTCACCGCCCAGCTGATCGAGGCCGAGACCGGCGCCCACATCTGGGCCGAGCGCTACGAGCGAGACTTGAGCGACATCTTCGCCCTGCAGGACGAGATCACCCAGAAGGTCGTGCATGCCATCGCGCCAAGTCTGCGCGCGCTCGAGATCCGGCGTGCGCTGGCAAAGCCCACGGAGAGCCTGCAGGCCTACGACTTCTTCCTGCGCGCGCTGCCGGAGATCCACGACCAGACCGAGGACAGCGCCAAGCGCGCCGAGGCGCTGCTGCGCAAGGCCGTCGAGGTCGATCCGACCTATCCCGATGCGCTGGGCATGCTCGCCGACATCATTGCCACGCGCACGGTCAACGGCTGGCACGAGAACCTCATGCGGGGGCTGGAGGAATCGCTGGAGATGGCGCGCCGCGCGCTTGCCGCAGGACCGGAGAACAGCACCTGCCTCGCCTGCGCGGCGCTCACGTATGTTCTGGTCGGGCGCCGCTTCGAGGAGGGCCTGCAGCTTGCGGACCGCGCGCTCGCGCTGCACCCCAACTCGGTGTTCGTGCGCATCCGCGCCGGCGTCGCCTATGTCAACTGCGGCGAGAGCGAGAAGGCGCTGGAGCATTTCGAGTTGGGATGGCGCATGAACCCGCAGGACCCCAAGGCGCTGACCTTCACGGGCATGTGCGTCGCGCACTTCTTCGCGCGCCGCTTCGAGGAGTGCATCGCCTGGGGACGGCGGGCCGTCGGGGAGGCCGCAGGCGCCAACATCGCCCGCCGGCACGTGGCGGCTGCGCTCGCCCATCTCGGCCGCATCAAGGAGGCGAAGGCCGAGATCGCCCTGGTGCTGAAGCACCAGCCGAACTCCTCCCTCGCCCGCTCGCGGCTATCGAGCTTCCGCCACGAGTGGATGTACGACCTCTACCTCGAGGGTTTGCGCAAGGCCGGCCTGCCCGAGACGTGAGATGCCCTCACGGCC
Organism: uncultured Alphaproteobacteria bacterium; assembly: GCA_963832445.1. GTDB lineage: Bacteria > Pseudomonadota > Alphaproteobacteria > Rhizobiales > Hyphomicrobiaceae > AWTP1-13. Next base: position 81,934 of record CAWHUM010000004.1, on the reverse strand, counting down.
GCGCCTTCGCGAACACCGCGATGATCGCCTCGGGCGCGGACACCTGGCTGGTGCCGGGGCCGAGGATCAGCGGCACAATGTTGGTGCTGCCGAACACCTGGTGGCCGCCGCCCTCCACCCGGTAGAGCACCACCGGCTGGCCCGAGCGGCACGCCGACCAGTCGAGCCGCGTCACCCTGATCGCAGCGCTGTCATTGCCGCCGAGCGCGCGTTCGACGTGGCGGGCACAGCCATTGGCCCACGCGAGGAACGCCGCCGTACGCTCGGCCGGCCACACCTCGCCGTAGTTGCCCGTAAGGCCCACCTGGCCGCCGCGGTAGGGCACCACCGGGTCGGCGGTGCCGTTGAACATCACCACCGGCATGGGCTTGTTGAGCCGGCAGGTGGCGCCGATCAGGGCCGGCATGCTGGCAACGACCGTGCCCGCGCCGGCGAACAGCTCTGGATGCTCGCACAGCATGCGCAACGTCATCATGCCGCCGTTGGAAATGCCGGCCAGATAGATCCGCCGCGGATCGGCAACGCCGCGCTCGATCAGCCGGCCCACGAGGGGGCGCAGGAAGCCCACGTCGTCGGCCTTGGCGATCCCGTCCTTGCGGCCATCGTTCCACACCGTGAAGACGCCTTGCGGGAAGACGGCGGCGAAGCCGTGGCCCGCCGCAGCCTCGGCAAAGCCCGACCAGCTTGCGGTCAGATTGGCCGTGGTGACGGCGCCGTGCAGCACGATGACCGTCGGCGCCGGACCGTGGCGCGCGGGATTGACGATGGCTCGGCGCAGGCCGTCCCTTGTTTGGAAGTAGAGGTCGTCCGCAGCAGCACTCTGGCAAAGTGCCTACCGCCCATGCCAGGCAGAGCGAGCACCACACCATGCGCGAGAAGCCGATTTGCAGGTGCACGCGCCCAGGCCTATCGTTCGCTCACGGAGAGCCATTGCGGAGGACAACGCGATGCCGATCACGCTCCAGGGTTCCTGCCGATGCGGGGCCGTCAACTTCTCAGTCAGCTCGCACGCTCCCTGTCCCTATCAGCTCTGCTACTGCAGCATCTGCCGCAAGACGGCAGGCGGTGGCGGCTATGCCATCAACCTCTCGGCCGTCGCCGACACGCTGGAAGTGAAGGGGCGAAAGGCCATCGCTGTCTATCGGGCAAACATCTCAGACGAGGATGGTGGCAATTGCGAGGTCAGCACGGGCGAGCGCAATTTCTGCAAGAAGTGCGCAAGCGCGCTCTGGCTGTACGACCCCACCTGGCCCGGCCTCTTGCACCCTTTCGCCTCGATCATCGACACGGAGCTGCCGGTGCCGCCCGTCCGCACGCATCTGATGCTGCGCTACAAGCCAAGCTGGGTGAAGCCCCGGATCGGCAAGAACGACCTGACCTTCGACCTCTACCCGAAGCAGTCGATCGAGCAGTGGCACAAGCAGCATGGGCTCTGGATCGCGTAGCGCAATCAGGGTTGACATGCGTCCCCATTTGGCTGAACCCTAGGGCCAAGGGGTCATTCGCGATTACCCCGTGAGGCGACAGCCCAAATATCGCGTCCGCAACCTCTGACCCAGAGGAGGACGCCCATGTCGTCTATTACCGAGATCACCACCCAGCAGCTTTCCCGCCTGATCGGCGTGCCCAATGCGCCGGCCATCGTCGATTTGCGCATCGACGAGGACTACGCCGCCGATCCCCGACTGCTCCCAGGTTCGCGCCGCCGCGACTATCGCACTACGGCCTCGTGGGCCAGCGACTACCGGGGCCGGACTGTCATCGTCACGTGTCAGAAAGGCCTGAAGCTCAGCCAAGGCGTCGCGGCCTGGCTCCGCCACGATGGGCTAGACGCACAGTCGCTGGAAGGCGGGTTCGAGGCCTGGAAGGCGGCGAGCCAGCCGCTCGTGCGCACTGCAAAGCTTCCTGCCCACGACGAGAAGGGTCGAACCGTCTGGGTTACCCGTGCGCGGCCCAAGGTCGACCGCATCGCCTGTCCGTGGCTCATTCGGCGCTTCGTCGACCCTAGCGCCGTCTTCCTGTTCGTGACGCCGTCGGAGGTGCTTCCCGTGGCCGACCGGTTCGCTGCCACGCCGTTCGATGTCGATGGCGTGTTCTGGAGCCATCGCGGCGAAAGGTGCACCTTCGACACCATGCTCGCCGAGTTCGGCCTGGAGACCGAGCCGCTGCTGCGTCTCGCAACCATTGTGCGCGGTGCCGATACTGCCCGGCCGGATCTGGCGCCGCAGGCGGACGGCCTGCTCGCGGCATCGCTCGGCTTCTCGCGCATGTACCGCGACGACCTCGCGCAGCTCGAGGCGGCGCATGCCTCTCTATGATGCCTTCTTCCGCTGGTGCCGCGACGCCAGCGAGGAGACGCACAACTGGCCGTCGGCCAAGCCTTCCGCCTGAGGGGAAGATCGTGACAGGCACCTCGATAGCCGGCCGGCCGCCATCGACGGAGTGGGAGCCCCGACCTTCGGCGAAGCGCTGAAGGTCTGGGCCAAGATCGGCGTGATCTCGTTCGGCGGCCCCGCCGGGCAGATCGCGCTCATGCACCGCGTGCTGGTGGACGAGCGCAAGTGGATAGACGAGCCGCGCTATCTCAACGCGCTCAACTTCTGCATGCTGCTGCCTGGCCCCGAGGCCATGCAGCTCGCCACCTACGTCGGCTGGCGGCTGCATGGGCTGAAGGGCGGGCTGGCGGCCGGGCTGCTGTTCGTGCTGCCCGGCGCGCTGGTGGTGCTCGCCCTGTCGATGCTGTACGCGGCGTTCGGCAGGCTGCCGCTCGCGGAGGCGCTGTTCGTCGGCATCAAGGCGGCCGTGCTTGCCATCGTCGTCGAGGCGCTGCTCAGGATCGCCAGGCGCTCGCTCAAGGGCAACGTGGAATGGGCTGATCGCCGGCGCCGCGTTCGTGGCGATCTTCTTCCTTGCGGTGCCGTTTCCGCTGATCGTGCTGGCGGCCGCTGTGGTGGGGTTCCTGCGTGCTGGTGGCAGCGCACGTGCGCCAGCCGCATCGAGCCAAGGAACACCGGGTCAAGCCCTCGCGCAACGCTCGCGACCGTCGCCGTCTGGCTCGCCATCTGGATCGTTCCGCTTGCAGCGACTCGCCGCGCTTTCGGCCCGTCGCACGTGCTCTCGCAGATCGCCTGGTTCTTCTCCAAGCTCGCCGTGGTGACGTTCGGCGGCGCCTATGCGGTGCTGGCCTACATGGCGCAGGACGTGGTGCAGTCCTACCGCTGGCTGAGCGCCGGCGAGATGCTCGACGGCCTGGGTCTCGCCGAGACCACGCCGGGGCCGCTCATCCTTGTCACCGAGTTCGTCGGCTTCCTGGCGGCCCACCGGCACGGCGGCGGCAATGCATGGGCAATGGGGCTGCTCGGCGCGCTGGTCACGCTGTGGGCGACCTTCGCGCCGTGCTTCCTGTGGATCTTCGCCGGCGCGCCCTACATCGAGCGGCTCAATGCCGAGCCGCGACTGAAGTCGGCGCTCGCCGCGGTGACGGCCGCGGTGGTGGGCGTGATCCTGAACCTCACCGTGTGGTTCGCGCTGCACGTGCTGTTCGCGCGCGTGAGCGAGCAGCACCTTGGGCTCCTGCGGCTGCACGTGCCCGAACTAGCCTCAATATCCGTGCCAGCCCTGCTGCTCTCCGCGCTGGCGATGCTGCTGCTGTTCGTGCTGCACCGGGGCGTGCTGACGACGCTGTCCGTCTGCGGCGCCCTGGCGCTCGGCTGGTACGTGGCCGCTGCGTAGCCGTCGCGTCAGCGGTGCGCCCGCCCCTTCTCGCTGTCCATATGCGCGAGCTGGGCGGCTGGATAGCGCGCGCCGGCTGCCGCTCCGATCGGCACCACGTTTGCCAGCGACGCTAGTGCAGCGGGCGAGAGTTTCTCGTCGAGGGCGCCCGGCGCCTCGCCGGCAGGCGCCGCCGGCGCTAACCGCCTTCGTGAGCTTTGCCAAGGAGTGGCGCATCAGCAATGCGCCCCATCGCAAAGCCGGACGAAAGCCTGCGGGCGGCCGCTGAAAACTCAGAGCCAGCCCTTGCGCTTGAAGTAGAGCCACGGGATCACGGCCGAAACGACCATCAGCCCCAGGGCAAAGGGATAGCCGAACAGCCACTTGAGCTCGGGCATGTGCTCGAAATTCATGCCGTAGATGGTGCCGACCAGCGTCGGCGGCATCAACGCGACCGCCAGCACCGAGAAGATCTTGATGATGGTGTTCTGCTCGTTGTTGATCATGCCGAGCGTGGCATCCAGCAGGAACGTGATCTTGGTCGAAAGATAGCCGATGTGGTCGGCGAGCGATTGCACGTCGCGATTGGCGGTCTTGACGCGAGCCTTGAGCGCCTTGTCGTCGCCGCGCTCGTTCATGCTGTGACCCAGGTATGTCAACAGGCGGCCGAGCGTAAGCAGCGATTCCCGCGAGCGCGACGTCAGCTCTCCCTCGCGGCCGATCGCCCTGATGTTGACGTCGAACCGCAGCGACCGCGTGCGCTCGCCCCCCTTCACCCCGAAGATGGTCTGCGACAGACTGTCGACCTCGCCCTGGATGCGCTCCACGCGATCCGCCTCACGGTCGATGATCGCCTCGAGCAGGCCAACCATAACCGCCACGCCGCTCGGGCAGGCCGCGTCCTTTTTCTGTACGCGGGTAAGGAAGATCTTGAGCGCGCGCGGCTCGGCGTAGCGCACGGTGACGAGCCGGTGGCCGGAGAGAACGAAGGTGACCGGCGTGGCCTTTGCCGGCTCGTTTGGCGCATCGGGCTGATGCAGCACGAGCGCGGTCATGTAGTGGGCGCCGCCCTCCTGATAGAGGCGGCTCGACGCCTCGATCTCGGCCATTTCCTCGCGCGTTGGCACGGCGATGCCGAGGCCCTTCTCGACCAACAGATCCTCGTCCTTGCTGGGATTGAGGAGATCGATCCATACCGTGCCAAGGCTGATCTCGGCCACGCCCTCACGCTTGACCAACGCACCGTCGGTGGCATCGTACATTGTAAGCATGGGGATTCCCCGACCTGCGCAGCGGCCCTATTGCCCATCTTTTTTGCGCGCTGGCAAGCGTCCAGTGCAAGCCACGACGCGCCCAGCACACCGGCCGGTGCTAGGCCGCAGGCACGGTCGACTGCGGATACTTGCCCGCTCGCCGGAATACGATAAGGGCGATGAGCCCGGCCACGGCCAGCAGTGCCTGCACGACCAGCACCCAGACATCGGTGCCGATGCCGAACAGCTTGCCCACCCAGTCGTTGAGCTGCTCCAGGCGCAGCAGCGCAACACCCGCCACCACCACGCCCGAGACCTGGCCGACGAGCTCGGCCCGCTCGCCGAGGCGGCGCAAGAAGTAGAACAAAAGCAGCAGCACCCAGGGGGCGATCACCAGGCTCAGGCGGATCGGCACAGAGCCCATGCGCCCGAACAAGACGTCGGCCGTCTGCTGGTAGCCGTAGTCCATGGCCGGCCAGAACAGCATGGCGAACGCGCCGATGATGACGCCGCGCTCGAGCCGGGGCACAAGCTCCGCGTAGTGCAGGTCGATGCGGCTGCGCCATACGGCCAGCAAGGCGCCGATGGCAACGATGATAAGCACGAAGAAGACCTTGAGAGGCAGGAACACAAGGGCATCGAGTGTCGCCGAAAGCGAGCGGGTGTCGGGGTTCTGCTCCAATCGCTTGACCGCCTGCGCGAACTGCGCCTGCACCTTGCAGCACGCCGCGCCCGTGAGCTGGGTCTGCGCCGGGAAGCAATAGCGCTTCTTGGTCATTTCCTCCGGCTCTTCCAGCAAGGGATCGGCCGCACAATTGCGGGCGAAGCTCGAGAGCCAGGTGCGGGTCTGCGCCTTCTCCCGTAGATCGCCGAGCGCGCCCAAAATAGTGACCCGCCCGCCGGGCGCCTCCCTCTTGTCCGCCAGCAGCGCCTCGGGCGAGGCCTCCCAGACCGAGCGCGGGTCCTTCTGCAGGTACCAGGTGAAATAGAGCGACGCCGCGACCACTACCGCCAGGCCGAGCAGAAAGCGCAGCTTCCCGAAACTCAGATGGTTCCAGTAGAGGTGCGTGAAGACGACCGAAGGGAGGTAGAAGGCGAAGAGCGCCAGAACGCCGAGGATCGGAAAGAAGAAGAACAGGTAGCTGTGCGCCACCACCATGGTGAACCAGTCGAGGTCCCAGAACTCGTAGATCAGCAGGGCGGTCGAGGCGACGAACGAGACGCCCAATAGCAGAAACGAAAGCGCAACGAACACGCGAGCACCCACCATGGCTCCCCTCGCTCCCCAGTCCCCGCTACCCGCCGCTCATGCTTATCCCAGGTTGCGGATACTTCGCCAGAGCCACATGCGTGGCAGTTCTGCCTCACCAAAGCAAAAGGGGCCGCCTAAGGCGGCCCCCCGTGAGCTCGGTGACGATTGGCCAGAGAGACGACCCGACAAGATGGGCCTAAGTCAACCCCCGGCTCGTTCAGCTATCGCTGGAGGTTGCTCCAACATCAGCACGATCGAGCAGCGCCATCGCCAACTTCGAGATCCCACTGATCATTGGATCACCTCCTTCCCGTTTGTTGCGTTCCGAATCTCAATATACCACGGCCGCACCAACCCCCGGAAGCGGCGAGTTGCCGCCCCGCGCCGTCACGGCCCGAGTTGCATCGGCCGGCGGTCAGTTCCTGACCTGACCGTTGGCGGCGCCCTCGAGGTCGAGCTTGAGCTCCGACGGATCGGTGGGGCGACGGCAGCGGCCGTCGAACTCCGCACCCTGCTCGATGGCGAGCGAGATATGATGTATGTCGCCCTCTACTCGGGCCGAAGACTGCAGCGCGACAGTCATGCCGCGAATGACGCCGGAGATCTTGCCGCGCACGATCACCCGCTCGGCGGCGACGGTGCCGGTGACCTTGCCCTGCTCACCGATGATGACTTCGCTGCCGGCCACGTCGCCTTCCACCTCACCATCGACCTGTAGGGTGCCCTGGCTGATGATCTTGAGGCCCTGGCCGATGATCTTGAGGTCGTTGCTGATCACCGACTTGTTGCCAGAATCGGTCGGTCCGGACCGCCGCTGTTGTTGCGGCATGTTGAGAGCGGTGCTTGCATTGGACTTCAGAGGCTCGAGCGGCTTGGGCTCGGCCGAAGAGTTACGCGTGAACATGTAGGCCCCCGGAGGTGTGTGAATTGGCCGTGGTTGAGGTAGCTATGGCAGCATCCAGCCGTGGTGGAATTATGTCAACCATTGGCGATAATCCGCGGTTCCATATGCAAGGTGCGGGCCCCTTACTGCGGCCCCCGCCTGCCATATTGTGGTGGCTTGCGGGTAGGCTAGGCAGGTGCGGCAGCGATACTTGGAGCGGCGATGATCATTTCGGGTGATTGGGTCGGCGATGTGTTGAAATTCTGGTTCGAGGAGGCCAAGCCGGAGCAATGGTTCAAGAAGGACCCGGCGTTCGATGCGAGCATCCGGCGGCGCTTCCTCGCCCTGCATGAGGTGTTGGCGGCCGATACCAGTGAGGCGCTGTTCGCCGACTCGCGCACCGCGCTCGCCGCCGTCATCGTGCTCGATCAAATGTCGCGCAACATGTTCCGCGACAAGGCGCGCGCCTTCGCCACCGACGCTCAGGCCCGTTGGGTGGCACTGGGCGCCATCGCCAAGGGCATTGATGCCGGCCTCACGAAGGACGAGCGCGTGTTTCTGTATCTGCCCTTCGAGCACGCGGAGGATCGCGAGGCGCAAGAGCGCTGCGTCGCCCTGATGGCCACGCTGGGCGATCCCGAGCTCACCAAGTGGGCTGAGGCGCACAAGGCGATCATCGACCGCTTCGGTCGTTTCCCGCATCGCAATGCTGCGCTCGGGCGCGCCTCGACGCCGGAGGAAATCGCGTTCCTCAAGGAGCCGGGCAGTTCGTTCTGAGTCTGCATCATCGCCGCCGAACAAGGTCACCCGTCTTGCCACAACCGCCGAGTTCAGGAACCGGACCAGCCTCCGGCGCTTTCGCGCTGCGGGTGCTTACTCCCTTCGCGCTCGGCTATCTCCTCACCTATCTGTTGCGCGCGGTGAATGCCGTGGTGGCGCCCGACCTGGTGGCCGACGTGGGACTGGGCCCAGCCGAGCTAGGCTTCCTGACGGCGGCATACCTGGCCGCATTCGCGCTGTTTCAGCTTCCGCTTGGGCTTCTGCTCGACCGCTACGGCCCGCGTCGCGTCCAGGCCATATTGCTGGGCGTGGCAGCGCTCGGCTGCCTGCTGTTTGCAGCCGGCCGCGATACGCTAACGCTCACCGCTGCCCGCGCGCTCATCGGCCTCGGCTTCGCGGGCGGCCTGATGAGCGGGTTCAAGGCCGTGGTGATCTGGGTGCCGGGGCCGCGGCGGGCGCTGGCCAACGCCTGCGTGATGTCGTTCGGGGCCCTTGGGCTGCTATTGGCTACGGCGCCCACGCAGCTGGCGGCGCAAGCCATCGGCTGGCGCATGGTCTTCGTCGCGCTTGCCGCGGTGACGGCCGGCGTCGCACTGTTGATCCTCGTTCTCGTGCCCGACCCCGGCGAGCCCTCGGCCCCAACCTCGCTGCGCGAGCAGGGGCGCCAGGTCGCCCGCATCTACAGCGACAAGGCCTTCCTAGCGATTGCGCCGTTGCTCGCGACCACGGCAGGCACCCACATCGCCATCCAGACGCTGTGGGCGGGCCAGTGGCTACGCGATGTCGCCGGCCTCGACCGGACAGGCGTTGCCAACTACCTGTTCGCCATGGGCGTGGCGTTCCTGGCCGGCATCCTGGGTAGCGGCGCCATCGCCGACTGGTTCATCCGCCGCGGCGCGAGCGAGCTGGCGGTGATGACGGGCTTTCTCGTGCTGTTCCTGGTCGCTCAGCTCGGCATCGTGCTGGAGATCACGAGCTTCGGCCTCGTCTTCTGGCTGATCTTCGGCATGAGCGGACAAGTGGCCATCCTGGCCTACCCGTGGCTATCGGCGCGCTTCGGCGCCGAGCTGTCCGGGCGCGCCAACACGGCCATGAACCTGCTCATCTTCCTGGCCGCGTTCGGCATCCAGTACGGAATAGGCGCCATCATCGCGCTGTTCCCGCCACAGGCCTCCGGCGGCTTCGACCTGCGCTCCTACCAAGCCGCGTTCGCAGCCTTTCTCGGCCTGCAGGTCGTGACACTCGCCATGTTCGTCGCCAACCGGCGCCTGTTTCGCTCAGCGGCGCACGAGGCTACCAGCGGATGTCGAGATTGACGTAGGGCGCGCGCACCTGCACCCGCCCCTTGTCGGGGTCGACCTTTACGTCGGTGTGGGGAGCCGTGACGGCCACCTTGCCGCTGTCCTTGCCGACATTGACGATGGTGTGCGGCGCTTGCACGTGCACGTTGCGGCCAGCATCAACCTTGGTGCCCGGAGCGGTGGCCGGCGCTCTGCCGTCCTGCTTGTCGGCAACCAGTTGAATGCCATCGGGCGGGGCCGTCTCCACAAGCGCGTTATGGTCGCCGCGGCTCGCGAGAAACGTCTTGCTAAGGTGCGGAGCGGCGTAGCCAAGCGCGATGGCGCCGGCAACGCCCACAACCGCCAGACCGGACACGAACAGACCCGACTTCGACACGTTCATCGCGTCACTCCCGTTTAACTCCGCGGCGAGGGGCATCTTGCGTTGCGCCTGCGCCGACCATCACCTGAGACATCATCGCTAACGTGGGCGGCATTGTCGTGGCCGCAAAGCGCGGCCGCGTGTCGCGCTCGCACAAAAAAAGCGCTGGCATACGCAACGGCGGTGCAGCGTTGCCGCAGTTGCCATTGAGCCACAAGGCCGACAAAGGCCGAGCAACCGGGGGAACCCCATGAAACGCGGACAGTTCCTGAAAGCAGGCGACGTTGGATTGGCGGCGGGCCCGGCAACACCGCCTCCCACTACTATATCGGTGGCAGCGGGCGCCCGGCTGCGCCGTTCTCCGTCGACATTCTCGATGCCTGCTACAGGGCAACCAACGAGCTGTTCACGGAGATCGCCGGCAAGAACGCGATGTTCAAACGGCTCGACAACTCTATGAGCGCGTTCCGCAACGAGCAGTATTCGTGGCATCAGGTGTGCGAAGCGACCTACGACAACTACCAGGTCCGCCGGCTCAGCCGCAGCTCAGCCTCGGCGGTCTTGCTTTGCCGGCGACGCAGCAGAGTGCGGTTCGGGCGTCGCCGGCGTGAAACCCACTATAGGGTTCGCTGCGCAACTCAATTCCACTGGCGCATGCTAGTGTCGCGCAGACCGCCGTTGCGGTCGTGCGTGTCCGTATCGAGAGTTGCGTACCCATGGTTCTGCGTCACCCCGCCGCTGCGGCGGCTGCCACCAATCGCGTGCTCGTCGGCGATTGCCTGGAGGAACTGCGCAAGCTTCCCGGCGAGAGTATCGATCTCGTCTTCGCCGACCCGCCCTACAATCTCCAGCTCGAGCGCGATTTGCTGCGGCCCAACAATACCGTGGTCGACGGCGTCGACGACGATTGGGACAAGTTCTCAAGCTTCGCCGACTACGACCGCTTCTCGCGCGCCTGGCTTGACGAGTGCCGCCGCATCTTGAAGCCCAACGGCGCCATCTGGGTGATCGGCTCCTACCACAACATCTTCCGCCTCGGCTCCGCGCTGCAGGACCTGGGCTTCTGGATCCAGAACGACATCGTCTGGCGCAAGACCAACCCCATGCCCAACTTCCGGGGCAAGCGCTTCACCAATGCGCACGAGACGCTGATCTGGGCGGGCCGCGAGCAAAAGTCGCGCGTCACCTTCAACTACGAGGCCATGAAGGCGCTCAACGACGACTTGCAGATGCGCTCCGACTGGCTGTTCCCGATCTGCTCGGGCCCGGAGCGGCTCAAGGACGGCGACGGCCGCAAGGCGCACCCCACGCAGAAGCCGGAAGCCCTGCTGCACCGTCTGCTGCTCGCCACCACCAACCCGGGCGATGTCGTGCTCGATCCCTTCTTCGGCACCGGCACGACGGGCGCGGTGGCCAAGCGGCTCGGGCGGCGCTGGCTCGGCGTCGAGCGCGATCCCGACTATGCCACCGCAGCGCGCGAGCGCATCGCCAGAGTACGCCCGCTGCCGCCGTCATCGCTCGAGGTTTCCAAGGGCAAGCGCGGCGAGCCGCGGGTGCCGTTCGGCACCATCATCGAGCTCGGCATCCTGGAGCCCGGAGCGGCGCTGACCGACGAGCGCGGGCGCATCCGTGCCGAGGTTAAGGCCGACGGCACACTGGCGGTGGAAGGCCGACAGGGATCGATCCACCGCCTGGGCGCGGAGCTGCAGGGTAAGACGGCTTGCAACGGCTGGACCTTCTGGCACTTCGAGGCCGAAGGCCAGCGCAAGCCGATCGATGCCCTGCGCGAGCTGGCCAAGCGCCAGCTCGGCCTGAGCAGTGCGCCCATCGTGGTGGCTGCGGAATAGCCGTACTACCAAGGTCTGGTGTAGGATTGCAGCATCAGCGAGAAAAACGATCAGCTAGTTTGGCCCGAAGCGGACCAACCCCTGCATCGCCTTCCAACCACTAGTCAGGTTTCTTCAACGGCTTCGCCATCTCGAGCGCGGTGTCGATGAAAACCTGCGCGAAGGGGGCCAGGGTTCGCCTCTTCAATGCGACGATGCCGATCGAATAGCTCGTGCCGGCGGTCGCAACAGACAGCGGCTTCATGGACAAGTGCTTGCCGAAATGCAGCATCGACAGCGGCAGCATCGTGACGAAGCCCCTCGCCAGCAGATGCTGGTGCAGCGGCACGGAGAATGAGACGACGTGGGCCTGCGGCGGCTCCAAGCCCTTGGCGCGAAATGCACCGGCGATCATCGATCCGGGTAGGCTGTCGAGCGGCGGCAGGACCCATCGCTCGCCGAGAAGATCGGACAATGCCGGCTTGCGGCGCTCGATCTTCTTTTGAGCCCCCACCACCACGACAAAGCGGTCCTCGAACAGGCGTATAACCTGCAGGTCGTCTCCCAGCGTTAGCCCCGACACGGGCGCCACCACGAGATCGACGGTGCGCTGAGGCAGCTCGCGGCCGAGCAGAGCGTCGCGGTTTGCGGGCACGACATGCACCGCGACCCTGGGATACTGGCGCGAAAGACGCTCGATGATCGCGGACACAAAACCTGCGGCGAGCGTCTCGTTGCAGCCGATGCGCAACTCTCCCGCCGTGGGATCGACCAGGAACTCGAGCTTCTTCACGCCCTGGCGAAGCTCGTCGAAGACGGCGACGCCGCATTTCACCAGGGCGCGACCATAGGCGGTGGGCTCTATTCCCTTCGACCCGCGGTCGAACAGCCGCAAGCCAAGCACGTGCTCGACCTCGGCGATCGCCTTCGACACCGACGGCTGGGAGATGGCGAGATCGGCAGCCGCCTTCGCCATGCTGCCCGACTCCGCAACGGCAAGCACGATGTGGAGGTCTCGCAGCTTGAGGCGCCGCCCGACGCGGTCCGACCAACGCATGGCCAGCTATGCCCAAAAGGCTATGCAACGGTCAAACAATAGAATTAGCAGCTATGGGCCGCTTCGGCTACTGACGCCCCGCCCAACGCACCTCCATGAGGGTGCCTAGCCATGCCAGCAGCGCTTTGAGCCGGCATGCCACGTGGATCAACGCACCCAATTCGTTTTGTCTTGTGACTGCAGAGGCTGCCATGACCTTGGAAGAGATAACACTGAGCCTGTTTGCCGCCTGCAACGGCGTTCGCATCATCGCCTATGTGCCGCAGCTCCTGAAGGCGGCAACCGACAAGAACGGTGCCGCCTCCATTTCGCTAATGACATGGTTTCTATTTGTGATCGCCAATCTGTCGACAGTTGCCTACGCCCTCATCAACCGCTCCGATTGGTGGTTGGCAGCTTGCTTCGCCGGCAACGCCCTTTGCTGTGTCGCCATCGTCCTGATCACAAGCTGGAAACGCCGCAGCCACGCCTTGCACACGCGCCCCCGCGGAGCGGTCTTTCCACCCCCGTTCCCGCAAGCCGAGCCCGGCCTCGCCGGCCGAGGCGAGGCTATCCGGGATCCTTGTCCTGACGAACCGACAAGGGCCCCTGTGCTCTTGGCGCCCCGAGCTTGATCCGCGATCAAGCTCGTTCGCTTCGGCCGGAGACGCAAACGGCGGGGGTCGCCACTTTCATTGCGGTAGCTCGGACCAAGCCGGATCCGTGAACGGCTACTTCGTCTCCAGGTAGCGCGTCTCGAGATGCTGGATGCGATCCAGCGTGTGCTTGGCGATGCAGGTCGAGACCGCACCTCCCATGCCCGTACCGCCGAACCACTCGTAGCCCACCGGTTCGCTGCAGTCGGCCTGCCTGAACTGCACCCAATGGCGCTGTGCCGCGGTCAGCTTCCGTCTCCAGTCGAGGCGCTGGGCGGGCTTCAGCTTGCTCGAGTCGATCGAGGCCAGCACACGTTGCCAGACCGTGTTCAGGTCGCGATCGGCTTTCTCCGCGAATTTCCCAAGGCAGTCCATCAGCTCGACATTGGACATATTGGAGGCGCAGGCGGCTCGTATGAGGTCATCAGTGGTGGTGCCCTGCGCCCCAACCGAGGTGGCGCCAAGATAGAGGAACAGGACCGCCAATCCCGCCGGCCAAACCGCCGGACGCGTCGACTTTGACGGTGAGTCCTTGCGCTGCATTGAAGCACTCCAGTAGCGGCAACCCTCAAAGCATAGCGCGGCCGCCGGGTTGACAGGAGCCCCGTCGAGCCCCCACCAAGCCACGGGAAACTATTGAGCCAGCGCATGAAGGACACCGCGGTCGGCCGCACCACCGCCTTTTGGGATGCGCTCGCGGTTTACCTGCGCCCGCGCGTCCTGATCGTGCTGCTGCTCGGCTTCTCCTCCGGGCTGCCGCTGGCGCTCTCGGGCGAGACTTTGCGCGTCTGGATGGCCGACCGCGGCGTCGACCTCGGCACCATCGGGCTGCTCTCGCTGGCGGGCCTGCCCTATACCCTCAAGTTCATCTGGGCCCCGGTGGTCGATGCGCTGGACGTGCCATGGCTGACTGAGCGGCTGGGGCGCCGGCGCGGATGGCTGGTGGCCTCGCAGCTACTTCTGATGGTGACGATCCTGTTCCTCGGCACGCGCGACCCCATCGCCGCGCCGCTGGTGGTGGGGTTGGGAGCCCTGCTGGTCGCGTTTGCCTCCGCTACCCAGGATATCGTCATCGACGCCTACCGGGTCGAGAGCCTGCCGACCGACGAGCAGGCAGCAGGCATGGCCGGCTACGTCGCCGCCTACCGTATCGGCATGCTGGTGTCCGGCGCCGGCGTGATCGGGCTGACCGCCTGGCTCGAGACGCAGGGCCTGGGCAAGGAGGCCGTGTGGCCCATCGCCTACGCGGTGGCGGCCGGGCTGGTGGCCGTCGGATTGCTGGCGGTGCTGCTCGCCCGCGAGCCTGACGCCCCCGCGCAGTCTGCGCACGAGGAAAAAGCCGACGCGCTGACGCGGGTGTTTCGCACGGCCTGGCATGCCTTCGCCGACTTCCTGTCCCGCGACGCGGCAATCGCCGTGCTGATCTTCGTGGTGCTCTACAAGTTGTGCGACGCGCTCGCCGGCGCCATGACCGCGCCCTTCGTGCTGTCGCTTGGTTACGACAAAGGCACATATGCGGCGATCGTCAAAGGCGTGGGGCTCGCGGCGCTGCTGATCGGCGGATTCGCAGGCGGTGCGGTCGCACGTACCCTGCCGCTTGCCAGGGCACTGTGGCTCGGCGCCATCCTGCAGATGGTCTCCAACCTCGCGTTCGTGTGGCTCTACTTCCAGCCGGTGAGCGCGGGCGCGCTGACGGTCGCCATCGTGCTCGAGAATTTCACCGGCGCGATCGGCACGGTGATCTTCGTGGCCTACCTGTCGGCGCTGTGCGGAAATCCCCTGCATACCGCGACGCAGTATGCGCTGCTGACGGCGCTGGCCTCCACGGGGCGGACGTTTCTCTCCTCCGGAACCGGGTTCGTTGCCGCTGCCATCGGCTGGCCGCTGTTCTTCGCCTCGACCGCGCTCGCCGCACTGCCCGCCCTCGCCCTGATGGCTTGGCTGCAGCGGCGCGGACACTTCGCGCCGCTCGATGCCGAGAGAAACGGCGGCAAGCCGTGACGGAGAGCGGGCGGCCCAATCGCACGAGCACAAGCGTGCTGTTTGCGGCAGCTAATTGCTGAACAGGTTCCACGGCCATCCAACGGAGGCCGCCTGCTGCGGGCGCTTGGCCTTGTCCGACTTCTCCGCCTTGTCGGTCTTCTCGGCCACCTTCTTCTTGGCGGCGGGCTTGGCGGGCGTCTTGGCATCAGCCTGGATCGGGGACGATGGTGAGGGCGATTTGGCAGCTGTCTTGGAACCTGGATTGGCCGATGGGCTCGGCTGATTCCCCTGGCCTGCCACAAACCGGCTGCGGCCCGTCAACGGATCGATGGCGGGCGGCTCGCTGGGCTTCGGCCCAGCGCCGGCCGCCATCATTCGACGCTGCGCCCAGTCGGGGTCGAGGTAACCATGCAGCGTGAAAGCCCCGAGAATGAGCCCCCCAGCGATCAGAACTCCGGACAAAAATAGCCTTGCCAATGACATGCCGCCCTCCGTCAAACGCGCACAGCCGGGCGCACCAGCACAATTGTCCCCACACGTGCAGATAACGGTCGGATTGTGGAGTTTGTGCGACCGCCGATCATGCGTTTGGCGCGCCTCCCGCCGATCTGGCCTCACTCGCCGCCCCGTGGCAGGCTGCGTCCGCCATGCAATCCGAGTCTGCAAGCCTTTGCCGAGACTGCTGCGAAATCGTTCTTGCGGCGGACGATGCCTGCCCCCGGTGCGGAGGCAAGCGGCTCGTGGCGCACGCGGAGATCGAAAGCCTCGGCATCGCGCACGTCGACTGCGACGCGTTCTATGCCTCCGTCGAGAAGCGCGACCGGCCGGAGCTTGCCGCCGAGCCGGTGATTGTCGGCCATCCCGGCGGACGCGGCGTTGTAGTCACAGCCTGCTATGTGGCCCGCAGGTTCGGCGCGCGCTCGGCAATGCCCATGTTCCAAGCCTTGGAGCTTTGTCCGCAGGCCACCGTCATCGCCCCGGACATGGCCAAGTACAAGCGGGTGAGCGACGACATTCGAGCCATCTTCGGCGCGGCGACCTCCGTCATCGAGCCGGTCTCGCTGGACGAAGCCTATCTCGATCTGACCGACGACTACCGGACCGAGGCGCCGCCAGCAGCCGAGGCACTGGCGCTGATCGGCGCCCGCGTCGAGCGCGAGGTCGGCATCACCGTCTCAATTGGCCTCTCCTACAACAAGTTCCTGGCCAAGCTCGCGTCCGAGCTGCAGAAGCCGCGGGGCTTCTCGGTCATTGGGCGGCTCGAAGCGAAGACCTTTCTCGCCCCGCTCTCGGTACGAAAGATCCACGGCGTCGGCGCCGTCACCGCCCAGCGCATGGAGTTCTAGCGGACTGGAGACCATCGCCGATCTGCAGGCGCTGCCGAAGCCCGAGCTGGTCGCGCGGTTCGGCAAGTTCGGCCAACGCCTCGCCCTTTACGCCCACGGCGAGGACGAACGCCGCGTCACCCCCTGGCGGCCCGTCAAGAGCATCTCGGCCGAAACAACGTTTCGCGAGGATACCGCGTCAGCGGAGAAACTGCGGGAGGTGGCGGGCGGGCTCAGCCAACGCGTCGCCGCTCAGCTGTCGCGCAAGGGCCTCGCCGGCCGCAGTGTGGTCTTGAAGCTCAAGACATCCGATTTTCGCATCCTCACGCGCAGCCGCTCTCTCGCCCACCCAACCCAGCGTGCGCCGGTCATATTCGAAAGCGTCGGCGCACTGATCGACAAAGAAGCGGACGGGCGCACGTTCCGCCTGATCGGGGTAGGCGTGAGCGACCTAGGCGAGGCGGCGGCCGCCGACCCCACCGACCTGTTCGCTTTCGCCGAGGGGAGCGCTGAAGACTAGAAGATCGCAATCGTCGGCGATCGGGGAAATTGCTCCACCGAACGGCTGTTTCTCACGATGTCAAAGAGCTCGGCACTCTCGTGCCTGTCCGCACCCTCTCAAGCGCGACGAGGCGAATTCTACCAGGGCCGGAAGGCGCGGGGATAAGGCGACGGGCGGGGTCGAGCCCATAGGCCGAGCATGAACGCGAATGGCGGGCAACACGGCCGCGCGGCGTCATCTGCAGACTACGGCTTTGCCCATTGCGTACTGCGGCGCTGAGCGCGAATTCTCTCTCAGCGCTTGGTCGCCTGCCACTTGGCGCCGGCACCGCCCTTGACCGTGCCTTCCATGGCGTTGCCCTTGACCCAACCCGTGTACTCGGTGCCGCCGGCACGGAAGGTGATCTGATCGGCATCGAGCCTGCCGTCGGTGATCGGGGCCACGACGTTGCCGGTCTTCAGCGTGCCCGTGATCATCTGGTACTTCTGCTCGAGGACGAGTTCACCCTGCCCCATCGTCCAGCTGCCCTCGACCTTGGCCGGTACAATCCACAGGTAGGCGCGGCAATATCCGGTGCAGCCGTCGGTGACATGCTCGATCTGGTCGGCCTTCCAGTCGCCCATGTCGAACGTATTGGAAACGATGCGGGTGCCGGGCTTCATGTCGAGCAGAGTGGGGCGGAGCTTGAGGTTGAGGCTCGACAGCAGGAACATGGTGACCACGGTTGCCTGCGAGAAATCGCTTTGGAAGATATCGCCGTTGAGGAAGGTGGCCCTGTCGCTAACGCCCTCCTTGGCCGCGTTGCGCTTCGACAGCTCAGCCATGTCCGGATGGTATTCGATGCCTAGCGCCTTGGCGCCGCGCTTGGCGGCCGTGATCACCGTGCGGCCGTCGCCCGAGCCCAGGTCCACCACGTAGTCCTGCGGCGTCACCTTGGCCATGTCGAGCATGCGGTCGACGAGAGCCTGCGGCGTCGGCACCCAGATGACGTCCTTGCCGCGCTGCCCGACCTGCGGCTCGAAATCCTTCGCGGGAGCCTGGGCCTGCGCGCTGCCCCAGGCCAAATTGAGCGCCAGGGAGAAGACCGCCAACGAACGCAATACCAGCTGCCACACAGTCATACGCCGCGCTCCAATCGACCCCGTCCCCCGTACGTGGCGTAAGCTTGCGGCAACCATCCCATGCTTGGCTGGGGCGGGAGGGATCGAACCTCCGCATGGCGGAATCAAAATCCGCTGCCTTACCGCTTGGCTACGCCCCAAAGAGGCAAGTTGTGAACTGCGCCCAACTATACGGTGTTTTGGTGTTGCGCAAGTGCGCGCCACGATGCCGCCTACTACTGCCATGACAATCCGCGTCGAGGTTGAAGTCGGGGCCCTCCGGCGCCTAATGTGGCCGGGGGGATAGGCACTGGGTGTGCGGCTTTGATGAAGCGAAAAGCGCTGGCGGCTTTGGCCGCATTGGGGGTCGCGGGGATGTGGGCATCGCCCCTGGCTCATTCTGCGAGCTTCGACTGCAATGCGCGCGGCCTCATCCGCGCCGAAGTCGCGATTTGCACCGACCCGCAGCTATCACGCACCGACAAACTGATCGCCAGGCGAGCTGATGCCCTCGCCCGGCGCATGAATTACGGCCAGTATCTGGGCCTGCGGCACTGGCAGGCGACTGCCGCCCAGCAGCGCAATCTGTGCGACATCGACCGCGCATGCATCGCCGCGCACTACCGTGCACAGGCGCGGCTACTCGATCGCTTGCAGCAATGCTTCGAGAGCCGGTTCGCCCGGCGCGCGTGCCTGCGCGACTCCCTCACGCCCGACAGGGAAGCAAGCGGCGCTGCCGGCAGGCGGGGAGCCGCCCGCGGGCCATAGGCCAGGTTTCAGACCTTGCCCAGCATCGCCTCGACGTATTCCCAGTTCACCAGGTTGTCGAACCACGCCTCCAGGTACTTCGGACGCGCATTGCGGTAGTCGATGTAATAGCTGTGCTCCCATACGTCGACGCCGAGAATGGGCGTTGCGCCATGCATCAGCGGATTCTCGCCGTTGGGCGTCTTGGTAACCATCAGCTTGCCGTCCTTGACCGCCAGCCAGGCCCAGCCCGAGCCGAACTGGGTGACACCGGCCTGCACGAAATCGGTGCGCATCTTGTCGTAGCCGCCCAGATCCTTGTCGACCATCGCCTGCAGCTTGGCGGGGAGCTTCTTGCCGCCGCCGCCTTTCTTCATCCACTGCCAGAAGTGGATGTGGTTGTAGTGCTGACCGGCGTTGTTGATGACGGCCGCGTTCTTGTCGGCAAACCCCTTCTTGCAGATTTCCTCCAGGCTCAGGCTCTCGTAGGGCGTGCCGGCGATGGCCTTGTTGCCGTTATCGACATAGGCCTGATGATGCTTGTCGTGGTGGAACTCCAGCGTCTCCTTCGACATGTGCGGTGCCAGGGCATCGTAGGCATAGGAAAGCGGGGGAAGCTTGAACGACACGGGAATACTCCGTTGCGCTTGCGTTTCCAGGGTGGGGATGAATTCCCGAGCACCGTATCGGCTCGGACAGGGCAAGACAAGCAGGCCACACTGACAGGATCGCGCGTGCGAAGGGCTCGCCTGAGATGCAAAAGCAAAAGGGCCCGGCAACCCTGAGTGCCGAGCCCCCTTGGATCACGCCGGGGAAGATACGTTTTCAGGGTGATGCGACCATAAGAGTTGCATGGTGAACGCATTCTGAAGCCGGAATTCATCGAAGGTTCATCAATCGGGCCAGCGCTCCATCCCGTTGTTGCACCTCAGCTTCTCCCTGCGTGGGGGTGCCGGGCCTGTGCAAACCATGGGCGTCGAGCGGCCCGTCCCGGCTCAGGCGAGCTTCCAGTCGAGGGTAATGTCCGCCTTCAGAACCTTGGAGATGGGACAACCCGCCTTGGCGCCTTCGGCGATCTTCTGGAACTCCTCGCGCGAGATGTTGGGGACGGCAGCCTCCAGCTTCAGCGCCGACTTGGAGATCTTGAAGCCTGGGTTGTCGGATTCGATCGTGACCGCAGCGGTGGTGGCAATGTTGGTCGCCGTGTAGCCAGCCTGCTGCAGCGCGAAGGCCACCGCCATGGTGAAGCAGCCCGCATGCGATGCCGCCAGCAGCTCTTCCGGGTTGGTGCCTTTGGTGTCGCCGAAGCGCGTGTTGAAGCCGTAGGGCGTGGTGGAGAGCACGCCGCTCTGCGTCGTCAGCGCGCCCTTGCCTTCCTTGCCGGTGCCTTGCCACTGCGCGCTGGCGGTTCTGGTGATGGACGCCATGGGATCGTTCTCCTGCTCGACGTTGCGGGTTGCGGGCAGGAGCCATGCTATCGCGACCGACCCTCGAGGCCGATCACAAGCCGGTCATCGGGGCAGGTCATCTTGGAACGATGTTCACTGCGCCGCGATCAGCGCTTCTTGGCGGCCGGCAGATCTGTCTCGGATGACCAGCCGGTAGCGCCATCCTGCACATTGCCTGGTGCGGCCACGGGCGAACTCGACGCGCGCACCCCGCCTCCGGTCTTGCTGCCCGGCTGCTGCTTGCGCGGCACGATCCGCGGGTCCTGCGGTGCGATCTGCATGAGCTCGCGCGTGATGCCGGGCGTCACCGCGGATAGCGGATTGACGATCAACTGCGGATTCTCGAGGTTCCCTTGCATGGCGTAGCTAATGGCGAACACGCCTTCGCGTTTCGGCCCGGTCAACAGATCGCCGAACAGCGGAATCTCCGAGAACATCTTGTTGAGGGTCGAGAGCGGCGTGAACGTGCCGCCGACCGCTAGCCTGCGCGTGCGGAAGTCGAGCTTGCCCTGCATGGTCGCGCTTACCAACGGGCCCTCGATGGCGGCACTGTGCAGAACGAACTGACCGTGACCGACCGAGAACGGCGCGCGCAGAGTGTCGAACTCGAAGCGCTCGCGCACCACGTTGCGGCGCGAAGGCGAGTCCGGCAGGTTCTGAACGCTGATGGCGTCACCGAGCACGGAGAAGCGCTGCGCGGTCAGAAGCCCTGTGCGCTCCGCATCGCCTTGGCCGTCGAGATTGACCTCCAGGTTCATATCGCCGCCGACAGCGTGCGGGTAGAACCCAACCAGCTTGAAGGTCTGGCCGGCGTCGTTCGACTTGGCAACCAGCAGCCGCGACCGTCCGTCAGGGCGCAACACGGCTTCGAACTGCCTATTGGGAGAAAGGGCGCCGCGCACGTCGAGCTGGGTCATTTTGCCGGCGCGCTTCTGCATGGAGAGCCGAACGCCGCGCAGAGACGATTCGTAGAACCCGACCACTGTGTCGATCTCAGCGCGCAAGTCCACGCCCGGACGCTGCTTGGCACCCTTGTCAGGAGCAAAGGTGACGTCGAAGAAGGACTGGAACAGGTCCTTGCCGTCGTAGACGGGCCCCTTGGCGTGCACTTCCCAGACGTTGTCGGCGCGCAGCTTGCCGTGGGCCTCGAAATTGGTGACGACGTTGAGGGAGAACTGCGGGAAGCGGAACTCCTTCACACGAAAGTCGCTGCCGGCACCCATCCAGCCAGCAACTGCTACATTCTCGCCGTGCAGCTTCACGTTGCGCAGCTCGACCGGGTGAGCGCCACCTCCTTTGGCGTAGTCGAACTCGAAGAGCGCAGGGCGCCCTCTCGGCTTGTACCAGGCCAGGCTTTCCAGAAACAGCTCGGCGTTCGTCAGATCGGCGCTGAAGTGGACGTGCCGCTCGCCGCGGGCATCCTGCTCGACCGTGATATCGGCGCCAACAGACCCCCGCACGATGTCGTTGATGTCGAGGCCGAGCTGCGTGCGCTCGCTGTTATCCAGCGTGGCAGTGATCCGCAGCGGCGGCTGGCGATCGGCCGGGGCATCAAACACGCGTTGCCAGGTCGCCTTGGCGGGCACCCCCTTGATCAGGAACTCCGCCCTTGCGTCGGCGGCATTGGCGCTGAGGTCGATCGTCAGGTTGAGCCCCTGGGCGTCGTAGGACCCCAGCACGTTGCGCAGCTTGCCATCGCTGATGCGCAGCCGGCCCTCGGTCACGCAATCGCGCAACGCCAATTGCGGTCGAAGCGGGAACTTGACATTGACGTTGCCGTCGAGCTTGCCCTCGACGCCCGCCAGGGTCAGCCCGTTCTCCTGCAGGGCTCGCTGGGCGTTGTGGTCCAGCAACTCGAGCGCCAATGTCAGCGGCCCCTGTCCTCTGAGAGCGAGATTTCCGTGGTGCGGCAACGGCTCGGCGAGATCGACCGAAAAGCTGCCTTTGAGGGCGAGCTTGCGGCCATCGGCGCTCGCCATGGTTCCCTCTGGCGCGGTGAATTCGAACGAGCGCCCCTCGATGCGCAACAAGCCGCGCGGCATCTCCAGAGCCGGCCAACCTTTGGCAACCTGCAGCTCGAGGTCCGCACCCTCTATCGAAAGAGATATGCGATCCCCGGTTCCCAGGGGTGCCCAGTCCGCTGCGCCAGGCCCGGCACCGTGCACTACCTTGAAGGTGCCTCCGAGCACGTTCCCGCGAGTGAGCCGCTGCGCCACCCAAATTCGCGTGGCGGGCGCAGCCCACCTGGGCCACAGCGTCTTGAAGACGGCGGCCGTCATCGGTCCGATCTTGGCGTCGAGCTGTCCCTTGGTGCTGCCGCCAGCGTTCGACACGCCGCCCTGCGCGCTGATCTCTGCCCCGCCTGCGCGCAGCAGGAACTGGCTGAGCGCGACCTTGCCAACCTCCGGCGCCAACACGCCGCGCAGCGCGAACTGATCGATCGGCAACCGCTGCACCTGCGGCGGCTCGGGAGCCAACCAACCTTCGGTCGACTTCAAATCGAAGTACCATCCCGGGCCGTCGGTGCTCTGCGATGCGTGGACAATAGAGCCAGTGAGCTGCAGCCGGCTGCTGCCCCACGTGAGCACGGACGGAGCCATGTCGAAGCGTCGCGCCGCACTGCTGTAGGCCAGCTCCACACGCGCCGCGTCGATGTGCATCGGCGTGGCCGAGAACCAGGGCAGCGCCACGTTCCCGGGGCCGGCGTCGATCACGATCTTGCCGCCGACAATCTCGCCGGCCCTGGAGAGCTCCATTCTCGCCTCCGCCGAGACCGGCAGGTCCAGCCCCTCGAGCCCGACCAGATGCGGGAAGCTGCGCGCCAGGCCGCGCGGCACCAGGTTCTGCACCGAAACGGTGAAATTGAGAACGTTCAAGTTCACGTGCTCGAAGGTGCGGAAGTTCACCTCCCACGGCCCGGTGAGCGACTCGATCTTGGCGTGACCGGCGATGGAGCTGCGCGTGCGGCGGTGATCGAGATCGAGATCGAACTGCGGTACGTGCCAAATGCTCTTGCGGCCGCCGTTGTCGACGACGACGGTCGCCGATCTGAGTCCGACCTCGCGCAGGTAGGCGCTGGCATGCTCGCGCCGGCGCGCGCTGGCAGACGCGTCCGACAGCATCTTGATCAAATCGATGCGGCCAAGCGTCCAATCCTTGTCCGCCGGCGGGGTTGCGGCAGGCTGGGCGGCGTCGACAGTGCCACGCAGCGCCGGTTGGCCAACCTGCGAGGGATGCGAAGACGGCGAGAACGTCAGCGACAGCTTGCCATCCTCGGAATAGAACACGGTTAGCCGCGCCGACACGAGATCGAGGCTCTCGACCGCGATCCGGCCGAGCAGCAAGGCCCTGCGGCTGAGGGATACGACTGCCGACGGCGCCATGATGAGCGGTTCGCCCTTGGCATCGGTGACGCGCACGTTGCCGAGCTCGAACTGCAGCAGACCGACATCGCTGAGGCGAAGCGCGACCGATTGGATGCGCACACCTACGTCCGGCAACTCTCGGGCTATGCCGCTCTCGAATGTGCCGACGAGATAATTGAGCGATATCGGCCCCTGCATCAGGCGCACGTAGAAAAGGCCGGCAGCGACCACCACTGCAAAGATTACCGCGGCCGCTGCCTTCGCCAACAGGGACAACAGCGCGAAGCGCCCTGACGCGCGAGGTCTGGCGCGCACTCCGGTTGTGGGCGCCCGATTGGCCGACCTGCCAGCTGTCCTGCTAGGCGCCCCGGTCCTGGTCACACCGCTCCCTCGATCGGTCGATGTCCCGGCGCGAATCCGCGCAACCCTGCCAAGGGGGCTCTTCCCGGTCCGGCCACGCACGCGTGAGCAATGCCGTTGGCTCGCCCCATCTTGCTCCCCCGGGGTAAAACACGGCGTCTGTGACGCGCGACTCGGCAAGCAGGATTGCGGACAAAAAGCGACCAAAGGAAGGCGCTAATCCTTTGCCCACAGTCCTTATGGCGGGCACAATCATGTGTGCTAAGAAGACCCCAACGGGGCCGCATCATGGCGGCTGACGCGAGTAGCCGGGCCTGCCGGATGCCTGCTCCGCACGCCCCTACTGAGAAGCTGCAGTTTGGAGTTGCGTGTCCATGTTCACCAAGAAGTCCACCAAGGATACCGCTGCCCCTCCGCCCCTTCCCAACGGCGGCCGCGCGACCACGCTTGCCGCCAGGACGGCGCCAGCCCGCCCGCGCAGCGGCACCCCTTCGGTGATCGGCCCCGACCTGTTGGTCACCGGCAATTTGGAGTCGGCTGGCGAAGTGCAGATCGAGGGCGAGGTACAGGGCGACGTGCACGCGGGGCGCATTGTCATCCGCGCCCAGGCCAACGTGACGGGCGAATTGGTCGCCGACGAGGTGGTGGTCGGAGGCAATGTGAACGGATCAGTTCGCGGCAACAGCGTGACGTTCCAATCGGCCAGCCGCGTCGAAGGCGACGTGTTCCACAAGACGCTGGCGATCGAGCAGGGGGCGTACTTCGAGGGCAAATCGCGCCGGTCCGACAATCCGATGGCGGCGCAACATGCTGCCAACGGCTCGCAGCAGTCGAGCTGACGCGACCCCTCACAAACGCAGACGATCCCTGGCGATCTCGTAAAGCATGAGCGCGGTTGCGACTGCCAGGTTGAGAGAATCGAGGCGGCCGGCCATCGGGATTTTGACGAGGCGCGTGCAGGCGTCGCTCAGCCCCTGCGACAGCCCGGGCCCCTCGCTGCCCATCAGAAGCAGCGTCGGCGCGCGATAGGATTGCGCCCGGAAGTCCTCGGTCGCGGCCAGATGCGTGCCGGCGATGTCGCCGGTCCACCGCGCCAGCCAGGGCCGGCACTCCACCAGCGTCACGCGCACCAGCGGCACGGTGAAGATCGAGCCCATGGTGGCGCGCACGGCCTCGCGGCCGTAGGGATCGACGCTATTGCCGATGAGCACGACGCCGCTGGCACCAACGGCGTCGACGGTGCGGACGATGGTGCCGAGGTTACCGGGGTCGCGTACGCCCTCCAGTGCCACCCACAATGCATCGCCCGCGACCTTCTCGGGCGCCGGCACGGGGCTCCAGCGCTGCTCGAACACGCCGAGCACCGTCTGCGGATTGTCCTTGGCGGCGATCTTGCCGAGCACCGCCTCGGAGACCTCCAGGCACTCCGCCCCCGCACCCTGCGCCCACTCGAGCAGCTCGCCATGCACCCCGGTCGCAGCGCTACCCGCCTTGAACACGAACATCGTGGGCTTCCAGCCCGCGTCCCGCGCCGCTACCAGCACCGAGGCACCCTCGGCGAGGAACAGGCCCGTGTCGCGCCGCGCCTTGCGCATCTCGAGCGAGCGGATGAGCTTCACCCGGTCGTTCTGCAGGCTGGTGACGGCGCGGGTGCCGCCCCGCGGCTCAGGCGCTCGCTTCATCGCTCGCCCACCGCGTGAACAGCGAAGCCGGCAAGAAGCGCCCGCCCAATTCCTCGATGACGGCAAGCTCGCCGCTTTCGACCCGCCCAGCGCGTCCGGCGAGGCATTCGCGCACCAAGGCGTCGGTGACGAGCGCAGAGGCACGGATGGCATAGGTCGTCAGCACCAAAGCAGCGTGTCCGGGTGCCAATAGTGCAGCGCAGTCGCGCAGCAGCGGCGCCAGGTGGCTGAACACGTCCCACACCTCGCCCTCCGGACCGCGTCCGAACTTGGGCGGGTCGATCAGGATGACATGATAGCTCCGACCGCGCCGAACCTCGCGGGCGACGAACTTGCGGGCGTCATCGAGAATCCAGCGGATCGGCGCGTCGCCGAGTTGCGAGGCGGCCTGGTTCTGCTTGGCCCAAGCGATCGCCTTCTTGGACGCGTCGACATGCGTCACCTCGGCCCCGGCCTTGGCCGCGAGCAGCGAGGCCGCCCCCGTGTAGGCGAACAGGTTGAGCACCCGGGGCGGCCCCTCGCGCGCGCCGGTCAGCCGCGCAAGCATCCATTGCCAATGCGGCACCTGCTCGGGGAACACCCCCACATGGCGGAAGGAGGTGAGCCGGCACAGCACGGTGACGCCGAGCAGGCGCACCGGCCATTCCTCTGGTACAGCAGGGTTCCTCCGCCAACGCCCGCTCTCGGCGTCCTCTTCGGCGCCGGTGCTCTTGAAAGCGGCGTCGGCCCGCGACCACGCGGCTGGCTCGAGCTTCGGCCGCCACAGGGCTTGTGGCTCCGGCCGCTCGACCGTGAAGCGCCCGAACCGCTCGAGCTTGCGGCCGTCGCCGCTGTCGAGCAGCGCGTAGTCCTCGAACCCGGCCGTCGCCAGCACGCGCAGCTCTGGGACTGCGCGTGCCGAGCCCAGCTCGGCTCCTGCTCGTGCCGGGTCGAACGTCATGGGTGACCAACGACCCCAGGGCGCAGGCTGGAGACTTGCCAGCCGACCCGCCGTGTCGAACGCGGGCTCCTGTCGATATGCCCCTCGCCGATCAGCATTGTCTCGATTGCCATGAATAGATGCCTTGCCCAAGAAGTGCGGGACTTGCTGGTTCCTACGAGCGTTGCAGCCATCGTGCAACGGTCCGCCCCGGATGGAAGCACAACGGCCTTAACCTTGCCGGGCGCTGGGCCGCGCCGGCAGGGGCTGCTTGGCTGTTGAATCTGCGCCCGCCAGATGCGACTTGATTGGCGATGCTGACCTTTAGCGCCCTTTCGAGACGGCTTGCCACTGGCGTGGGCGCAATCACGTTCAAAACCACCCCAGGCGGCCCGAACGCGCTGGCCGCCGGCTCCCTCCTGCTCGCCTATGTCGTCCTCGAGTGGATGAGCTTCATCCACGAGTATGGGGGCCTGCCCGTGACCCCCTGGAATCCAGGCCTCGGCGTGGCATTCGGCATGATCGTGCTGAAAGGAGCGGCCTACAGCCTGGTGCTGTTTGCGGGGGTGGTGATTGCCGAGATCGTGGTGCTGCAAACGGGCCTGGGCTGGCCGGTCGTTCTGGCGATCGCAGCGGTGGTGGCGGCCGGCTACGCGACCGCAGGGCGGCTGGCGCGCAAGTATCTGCGCCTCGACGTCCGCCTCAACCGCGTGCGCGACGTATTGATATTGCTCGGCGCAGGCTGTGCGGGCGCTGCCGTGGTGGCGGTGCTGCTCGGCGCGCTGTTGCTCACCGACAAGGAACTGGGCGTCGACAATGTTGCCCGATCCGTAATACCGCTGTTCGTTGGCGACGTCATAGGAATAGCCGTGGTCACGCCGCTGTTGCTGCGCTTCATGCGCTGGACGTGGCCCTCGCCAAACGCGCTTCCTGCGCTTGCAGTCGAGGTGCTCGTCTTTGTGCTGGCGACCGGCCTCGCGCTGTGGATGATCGTGGGTAGCGATCGTCCCCACGACTACAAGTACATCTCCTTGCTGTTCCTGCCCGTGGTCGGTATCGGCGTTCGCCATGGTATCGACGGCGCGTGCCTCGCTCTTGCCGCAACCCAGCTCGGGCTGATCGCAATGCTCAACGTCTACGGCTATGACGCGGCCACATTCACCGAGTTTCAGGTTGTCATGTTCGTTCTGACGGCGACAGGATTGCTGGTGGGAGCAGTGGTGAGCGAGCGCCAGCACGCCGACATGGCGGCGCGCGAGGCTGAGGAGCGACTGAAGGAGAGCCAGTCTCAGGCAAGTCGCGCTGCACGCATGACGCTGGTGGGCGGCATGGCATCGGCGCTGGCCCATGAGATCAATCAGCCAATGACGGCTGCGCGCGCGCTTGCCCGCTCGGTCCAACATATCCTCGGCTCGCCCAACGCCGATCTGGCGCGCGCCGAGACCAACCTGAAGGTGGTCGTCGCCCAGATCGACCACGCCGGTGGCGTCGTGCGCCGCATGCGCGAGTTCTTACGCCGGGGACAGCCGCGCTTCAGCACGCTAGATGTGAGCGCGATGCTGAACGACGCGCTAGCGCTGGCGCGGCCGGAGGCCGCCGCACGCCAAACCCGCATCGATCTCGATGTGGTCGAGCCCCTGCCGCCCGTTTTCGGTGACAGCATCCAGCTGCAGCAAGTCGTGCTCAATCTTCTGCGCAATGCCATGGATGCCGTCGCCGAGGCAAAGCCGGTGGAAGGCCGTGTTCAGGTCCGTGCCGGTTTGAGCGAGGACGGCTCGGCGCTGGAGATCGCGGTCATCGACAATGGCATCGGCGTATCGACCGCAGGCTCGCTGTTCGAGCCGCTGGCGTCATCGAAATCCGAGGGCCTCGGCCTTGGCCTCTCCATCTGCGCCAACATCGTCGCGGCCCACGGCGGAGGCATCTGGCTGGCTTCGAGCAGGCCCAGCTACACCGAGTTCAGGCTGTCGCTGCCCGTGCAGGCACAGCAAGAGCCCCGCGCATGAGCAAGCCCACAGTGTTCATCATCGACGATCAGGACGCGGTGCGTCATGCCCTGGGCGAGATGCTCGGAGTGCTTGGCTACACCGTGGAAGCGCACGCGTCGGCAGACGGCTTCCTCGCCTCGCTCTGCAACACCCGGGCGGGCTGCATCGTGGCCGATGTGCGCATGCCGGGCATGGACGGCCTCGAGCTGGTGCGCGAGCTTTCCCGCCGCGGCGTTCCACTGCCGGTGGTTCTGATTTCTGGTCATGCCGACGTTCCCATGGCGGTCGCAGCCATCAAGGCGGGTGCGGAGGATTTCATCGAGAAGCCGATAGACGATGCGCAGCTGCTGGCCGCCATCAACCGCTGTCTCGCGCGCGCGTTCGACACGCTCTCGGCTGAGCAGTCGCTGGCGGATCTGCGCCAGGACCTGGCGCGCCTGACGCCCCGCGAGATCGAGGTCATGGACCTCGTCGTCGAAGGGTTCACGAGCGCGGCGATCGCCGAGCGCCTCGGCATCAGCGTGCGCACGGTCGAAAGCTACCGCATGCAGATCATGGACAAGATGCAGGCCGCGAGCGTGGCCATGCTCGTGCGGCAGGCGATCCGCCTTGGGCGTCTGGCCCCGTAGAAATACCCCCCGATCAGTCCGAATACCCGCTGCCGTCCATCTCATTATGTGTGGAGGAACGCCTCGCCGCGTCCGATCGGACGCAAACCAACGCTGCAACTTCGAGGACACGTCCATGCCTGCGCACCGCGCCACCCCGGCCACCCTCGAGCGCCCCGTCTCTCCGCCATCAGCGAGCCTGCTTGGCTGGATGGTCGTCACCGCGCTGCTAGCCGCGGCGACACTCGCTGCTGCCCTGTTCCTGCCTCCGCCACTGGTGCTGCCAGCGCTGAGCATCCTCTTCGTCACCGTCGGCTTTGGTGCAGCTGGCGGCCTCTACCTGGGCGGATATCGCCTCGAGCGCGATCGGCATCCGGGATGGGAGTTTGCCGGCCTGCTCGTGTTCCTGGGCTTCGCAGCCACCATGCTGACCGACGTGCCGGAAGCGCTGTCCGCAATCGAGCAGCTGTCGATCGGCATGACTGCCGCGTCGAGCTGACGCTGCCGCTCGACGCGACCCCACAGCGTTTCTGCACGGAGACTCGATGGACGCATTGTATTCGGAGCTCGTCGCCCTCGCCCAGGTCGTCATCATCGACGTCGTGCTTGCCGGCGACAACGCGATCGTGGTGGGGCTGGCGGCATCCCGGGTCGCGCCCGAGCTACGCGCCAAGGTCATCTTCTGGGGCATCGCTGGCGCGGTGGTGCTGCGCATCGCCTTCGCCGCGGTCACCGTGCAGCTGCTCGCCATCGTCGGGCTGACGCTCGCCGGCGGCATCCTGCTGCTGTGGGTGTGCTGGAAGATGTACCGCGAGATCCGGCACGTGCCGAAGCCGGCCGGCGTCGGCGCCCAGGCCGTGTCGGGCAACGACGCGCAGGCGGCTGGCACGCTCGGCTTCTGGAGCGCGATCACCCAGATCGTGGTGGCCGACGTTTCCATGTCGCTCGACAACGTGCTCGCCGTCGCCGGCGCCGCCAAGGGCCACGCCTGGGTGCTTGTGGTCGGCCTCGCCATTGCCGTGGTCCTGATGGCGGTGGCTGCGGCCTACATCGCCCGCCTGCTCGCGCGCCATCCGTGGATCACCTGGGTGGGGCTCGCCATCGTGCTTTACGTGGCGGTCGACATGCTCTGGCGCGGCTCTCACGAGGTGGTGTGCGCCTGGGTTCCCGAGGCAATATGCCGGCAGGGCCTGGTGGCGGCGGTGGGAGCGATGGCGGGGTGGTAGGGACGGCAACGCGCGCCAGCCGCCTCACGCACGCCGCCCTCCAAGCCTGAGCACCGTCAGCGCCCCACCTCGTAGGGGCCGCCACGCTCGATCGCGCGCTGGTAGGCCGGCCGCGCCCGCAGCCGCTCGTGGAGGCGCACAAGGTTGGGATAGTCCTTCAAAGGTCCGCGCGAGCCACCGGCGTCAAGCACGAACGACAGCTGGATGTCGGCCGCCGAGAAGGTGTTAGCGACAAAGTAGTCCCGGGTCCCGAGCGCGCCGCTCATGTAGTCGAAATGGTTCTTGATCTCGCTCTCGACGCGCGGCGCGAGCGGTGCTCCAGCTTCCTTCAGGCGCCCCAAATAAAGTTTGAGCAGGAGCGGCAACATCGCCGAGCCTTCCGCGAAATGCAGCCAGTGCACGTAGGCGACGTAGTCGGGTGAGGTGAAATCGACCTTCGGCGCCAAGCGGCCATTGCCGTACCGACCGACGAGATACTCCACGATCGCGCCGGATTCGGCCACCACCAGTCCCGCATCGCGGATCACGGGCGACTTGCCGAGGGGATGGATCGCCTTGATAGCCGGCGGCGCAAGCCGCGTAACCGGATCGCGCTGGTAGCGCACGATTTCGTACTCAAGACCCAGCTCTTCGAGCAACCACAAGATGCGCTGCGAACGCGAATTGTTGAGATGGTGGACTTCGATCATCACCGGTTCCTGCCTTGCGGGGTCCCGGCATTTGATCACGGCAGCCCGCTCCGATCCAGTCCGCCGCGGACAAACTACCCTCTAATCGATGTCCTCCACGGGCTCGCCGGCGCCGCCCGAGACGCGGTGCGCCAGCGACGCCTCGATGAATTCATCGATGTCGCCGTCCAGCACCTTCTTGGGATCGGTGCTCTGAGTACCCGTGCGCAAGTCCTTCACCAGCTGGTAGGGCTGCAGCACGTAGGAGCGGATCTGGTGGCCCCAGCCGATGTCGGTCTTGGCGGCCGCCTCCGCGTTGGCCTTCTCCTCGCGCTTCTTCAGCTCCAGCTCGTAGAGCCGCGATTTGAGCATCGCCCACGCAATCGAGCGGTTCCTGATCTGCGAGCGCTCCTGCTGGCTCGCCACCACGATGTTGGTGGGGATGTGGGTGATGCGCACCGCCGAGTTGGTCGTATTCACGTGCTGGCCGCCGGCGCCCGAGGCGCGGTAGGTGTCGATGCGGCACTCGCTTTCCTTGATGTCGATCTCGATGTTGTCGTCGACGACGGGATAGACCCATACGCTGGCAAAGCTGGTATGGCGGCGCGCGTTGCTGTCGTAGGGCGAGATGCGCACGAGCCGGTGCACGCCCGATTCGGTCTTGAGCCAGCCGTAGGCGTTCTCTCCCTTGATGAGCAGCGTGGCGGACTTGAGACCGGCCTCTTCGCCGGCGCTCGCCTCCACCATCGTCACCTTGTAGCCGCGGGCCTCGGCCCAGCGCATGTACATGCGCGCCAGCATCTCCGCCCAGTCCTGACTCTCAGTGCCGCCGGCGCCGGCGTGCACCTCGAGGTAGGTGTCGTTGCCGTCGGCCTCGCCCGAGAGCAGCGCCTCGACCTCCTGCCGGCGGGCGTCGACGGCGAGCTTCCTGAGGGCAGCCTCGCCCTCGCGCACAGTGGCCTCGTCCTTCTCCGATTCGCCGAGCTCGATCAGGGTGACGGCGTCGTCGAGGTCGCGCTCGAGCTTCTGCAGCGCCTCGATCGACCGCTCGAGGGTCTGGCGCTGACGCATCACCTTCTGGGCCGACTGCGGGTTATTCCAGAGCTTGGGATCCTCGGCGCGCTTGTTGAGCTCGGCTAGCCGCTGCTCGGCGGTATCCCAGTCAAAGATGCCTCCGCAACAGCGCCAGCGACTGGCGGACGGCATCGGCGAGCTTCTCGGCTTCGGCGCGCATTGGCGGCCTCCTGCGATCTTCTGGGGCGGCTGAACAATGGCGAGCGTATATAGGGAGGCCGCTCGACCCTGTAAATGCCGAGCCACTCTCTCGGCAGATTTGGGCGTCAGTAGACGCTGCGGCCTTGATTGAGACTGCGCGGCTGATCGGCAGCATCGTAGGGATTGATGAAGTTGCCGCTCTCGTTGGTGAAGCCGATGATCGAGTAGGCGTCGTCGGGCTCCTCGGTCGGCTTGAATGCCTCGAGCACCGTATCCTGCTCTGCGCCTTGCACCCTGAGCCCCGTTCGCAGGCTAACGCGCACCAGTTTAACCCCGGGCGGAATGCGGAACGGCACCGCCCGCTTGTCGGCGAGCGCCGCCTTCATGAAGTGCGCGAAGATAGGGGCGGCGACGTGGCCGCCGGTCTGGCCCTTGCCCATGGGACGCGGCGTATCGTAGCCGATGAACACGCCTACCACGAGGTCAGGCGTGTAGCCGACGAACCAGGCATCCCTTTCGTCGTTGGTGGTTCCGGTCTTGCCGGCCATCGGCACGTTAGGAAGAATCTGCCGGATGATCGTTCCCGTGCCGCGCTGGATTACGCCCTCCATCATCGATGTGATCTGGTAGGCGGTGTGCGGGTCGATGATCTGTTTGCGATCGTCCTCGGGCAGGGTCGGCTCCGCCTGCCCCTTCCAGCTCTCAGCGTTGCAGCCGGGGCAAGCGCGGTCATCGTAGCGCCAAATGGTCTTGCCCCATCGGTCCTGAATGCGATCGATGAGGGTCGGCCGCACCTGCTTGCCGCCGTTTGCGAAAGTCGAATAGGCGGCCGCCAGCTTGACCAGCGTGGTTTCTCCGGCGCCGAGCGACATGGCGAGCACCGGCAGCAGGTCGTCATACACGCCGAAGCGCTTGGAATACTCGACAATCATCGGCATGCCCATGTCCTGAGCCAGCCGCACGGTCATCTGGTTGCGTGATTTCTCGATGCCGACCCGTAGCGTCGAAGGCCCATAGGACTTCAGGCCGTCGTAGTTCCTAGGCGTCCAGACATCCTTGCCGGCGCCCTGCTCGATCTCGATCGGCGCGTCGAGCACGATGCTGGTGGGCTTGTAGCCGTTATCGAGCGCGGTGGCGTAGACGAACGGCTTGTAGGAGGATCCCGGCTGGCGCTTGGCCTGCAAGGCTCTGTCGAACTGGCTTTGCGAGAACGAGAAGCCACCGACCACCGCATGCACCCGCCCCGTGTGCGGGTCCATGGCGATCAATCCCCCGCCCACCTCGGGGATCTGCATAAGCGACCAGACCCCGGTCGGCTGAGCGTGGTTCTTCGGAGCCACCCAGATCACGTCGCCGGGGCTCAGCACGTCCGTCACCGCCTTCGGCGCCGGGCGGTTGGGGGCCCTGGCCCACTTGACCTCGTCGAAGGAGATTTCGACCGCTTCGCGCTCGGCTACGAGGCTGCCATCTGGAGCACGGGTTGGGCGCAAACCCACGGTGGCCTTGCTGCGGTCAGCCTGTAGAACCACCCCGAGCCGCCAAGGCGCGAGGTCGGTCGGAATTTCGAGGGCGCTCAGCGGCACTCCCCAGTCCCCGCCGGTCTCGATCTTCTGTACGGGGCCTCGCCAGCCGCGCTCACGATCGAAGGACACGAGGCCATCGATCAGCACCCGGCGACCGATCTTCTGCATGTTGGGATCAAGCGTGGTCCTGACCGAAAGCCCGCCGTTCACGCCATCTCCGCTACCGCCGGTGCGCTCGATGCGCCCGTAGAGACCGTCCTCGCCGTACATTTCGATGAGCCGGCGCCGCACCTCTTCGGCGAAATAGTCCGCCGCGTAGATTTGCGTGCCGAACGGACGGATGCTGACCTTCAGCGGCTTTGCCTTGGCAGCGCGCGCCTGATCGGCCGGCACGTAGCCGGCCTCCGCCATCTGATCGAGGATCCAGTTGCGCCGCTCCGTGGCTTCCCTGGTCTTGCGGAAGGGATGATAGTTGTTGGGCGCCTTAGGCAGCGCCGCGAGATAGGCGGCCTCCTCGAGCGTAAGGTCGGCCAGCTCCTTGCCGAAGTAGTTGAGCGCGGCAGCGGCGATGCCGTACGAGCCAATCCCCAAGTAGATTTCGTTGAGATAGAGCTCGAGGATCTTCTCCTTGGGGAACGTCCGCTCGATACGGATCGCAAGCAGCGCCTCTTTGAACTTGCGGTCCAGATCCTGCTTGTTGGACAGCAGGAAGTTCTTGGCCACCTGCTGGGTGATGGTGGAAGCGCCTTCGGGCCGCCGCTTGCCCCAGTGCTGCAGGTTTTTGTAGATGGCGCGAGCGACACCCGCGAAATCGATGCCGCCGTGCTCATAAAAGCGCCTGTCCTCGGCTGCCAGGAACGCTTGAATGACCATCTTCGGCACGACGTTGATCGGCACGAAGATGCGCCGCTCGCGCGCGTACTCGGCCATCAAGGTGCCATCGTTGGCGTGAATGCGCGTCATGACCGGCGGCTCGTACTTGGCTAGCCGTTCGTAGTCGGGCAGGTCGCGGGAGGCCCTCCAAACGTAGAATCCGGCAACCGCAGATGCGGCCAGGAACAGCACCACGCCGGAGGCGAACACGAATGTGAGGAAGCCGAGGAGCCAGCTCCGCCGCTTGCGCCGACGCCTGGGTCGGGCGGGAGGCGGCGGCAGGATCTGCACAGGTCTCATAGCAACGAAATCCCCGACATTTCGTGCTGTCTAGTCCGTTGAGCTTGCTGCAGCAAGTGCACCAGGAAAGCTTTCGCACAATTAGCACGGATTGTGGCGGCATGAGGCCCTTGTCCTCCGCCTCCCGTCGCAATACCTGCGGCGAATGGTTAAGGCGACTGGGCCGGATGCTTTGCAAAGTAGTCGCCCACGGCACCCGCTATGGAGCCGGCCACCTGCTTCTGCCAATCCAGCGATGTGAGCAGCTTGGCGTCCTGCGCGTTGCTCATATAGCCGAGCTCGATCAGCACCGACGGACATTGCAGCTGCCGCAGCACCTTGAACCCTGCAGCGCGCGCCGGTTCACGCGAAAGGGCGATGGTGTGCTTGAGGTGACCGAGCAACCGGCCCCGGAAGTCGGCCGAAAAGTTCGTGGTCTCCCGCCGAAGAAGGTCCCTGAGAATGGAATTGACTTCGGTTTCTTCCTCATCGCCCGTCTCGGCGCCAGCCAGCGTATCGGCAGCGTTCTCCTTGTCGGCCAGGCGCTGGGCCTGCTGGTTGGAGGCCTTCTCCGAGAGCATGTAGACGGCTGCGCCGCGAACAGCCGCGGCGATGTCCGATTCGCCCACGCTGTCGGCGTGGATCGAGATGAACAGGCTTGCCGATTTCTGGAGCGAGATCACCAGCCGCCGGTCGAGGGAGACGAACACGTCGTTGGTGCGCGTCATGTAGACAGCATAGCGGCCGGTCGCCTCCAGGCGCTGCCGGAGGTAGTGGGCAACTGCGAGGACCACATCTTTCTCTTGCACTCCGCCACTGATCGCGCCTGGATCGAGCCCACCGTGCCCGGGATCGATGAGAATGATGGGCTTGGCGCTGGGCGCAGGGCGCGCGTTGGCCTGGAGGTCGATCGTAGGCCGGGCCAACTTCTCGCGCGGCGGCGCTGTAGCTTTGGCAAGGAAACTGGCTTCGTCGGTCGGCACCAATTCCATGCTGAGGCGCACGCCTTTGCCCTGGCGGGAGCTCATCGCGTGCTTCTCGATGCGTACGGGGCGCGTCGTGTCGATGACTATGCGCGACTTGCCAGGAGCGAACAGCCCGTACCTGAAGGCTTTGATGAGCCCCCTACCTTGCTGACCGGTTCCCGGCGGCAAGCGAAAGCCAACGTCGGGCGCGTCGATGATCACGCGGTAGGGCCTCGGCAGCGTGAAAACCTGATAGGCGACGGGCGCGGTGAAGGCGATCGTAAAGCGGGTGAGTTGGTCGTTTCCCGCGATTTCGATCTGAGTTGCAGCCACACCCCGGTCGGTGACCTCGGCCGACCATTCGTTCGAGGAGAGGGCTGGCCGCGCCTGTTCCAATGGTGCGGCCACACCCTTCTTGATCTCGGTCTGTCCCGGCGGGCGCTGCGCACCCGGAGTCTTGCGAATCTCGGTCGACTGGCCCATCGCCGCGACCGGAACGGCAAACGCAGCCACACAGGCCATAATCCGGCACCAACCCACCCTTCGCGCACCGGGCGTGGTCATGAACCGCCGACCTCCGTTGTTCCCCCGCGGCGACCTTAACCGGATGTTTGCCGAATCAAAGGCTATATTCAGTTCAAGGCCCGCTGGCCTCGCCCTTACTCCACCAAAAACCTGCTTGCTTCGCAGGGAGCGAGGGCATAGATACAACAGTCGCGAAACCGCCTCGTACGCTTGCCGGCGGTGCCCGTTCTACGTGTGCAGTCAGGCCCGGAGCCGGACAGCTCGCCGCCAAGACAGCATTCCGCGGATTTGGGTACGCCAAGCGCGCTGCGGCGGCGTGGAGAAATGCCATGAGCGAAGCCGGTTGCCTGCCGCTGATCTGTAACGGGGGGGCTGGCGGCTAGTTATAGGCTTCGCGCATTGCAACGCGCTTTCCTGCCCTCAAGGGCTGAGCCCTCCGCCGACCGAGGACCGGCGCTGGGGTCGGTGTGCGGACCACCGCTCAAGTCCGCTGGAGCTTGCCCGCTATCGGGCATCATTCTCGGAGCAGAAGCGTTCTGCTGCATGCTCCGAACATCAACGTGGATCATGACGGCATTGCATTCAACTAGCGGGACGCTTGACAGCCAGCTTCAGTCTGCGCCCAGGCTTTGCGACTTTGCCTGGCCGGCTGCGCTAGCCAAGCCTTGCGTTCTATCGACGCGAAGGCGTCCGCGGTCCGTCACGATCCCCAAATCGCAACACGCAATTGGCGCAGCAACAAGTGGTGCCGTGCCGCGCAGCCCCAGGAAGGGCTGGCCGGCCGTCGCCCGTCGCCTCGGCGCCAGGGACAGTCAGAAATGGACCAGAAGAGCAAGATGCTTATCGATGCCACGCACCCTGAGGAGACCAGGGTCGTGGTACTGCGCAACGGCCGGGTAGAGGAGTTCGACTACGAGTCTGCCGCCCGCAAACCGCTGCGGGGCAATATCTATCTCGCCAAGGTGACGCGCGTTGAGCCGTCCCTGCAGGCAGCCTTTGTGGACTACGGCGGCAATCGCCACGGCTTCCTGGCCTTCAGCGAAATCCACCCCGACTACTACCAGATACCCTACGCCGATCGGCAGGCCCTGCTACAGGAGGAGGCCGAAGCCGAGGCTGAGGCAGAAGCCGAGGCCGATGCGCGCGCCGAAGCGCGCGCCCGGCGGGCTGAAGAGTATCAGCCCGAGCCTGACGCTGAACCCAACGGCGATGAGCGGCCAGCCGTGCCCGCCGCGGGCTTTCCCGAGGACGACGTGCGCGCAAGCGAGCCGATGCCGCCGTCCGAGGCGGAGCCCCCGGCTGACGCGCCGGCGCCCGAAGCCCAGCCTGAGACCGGCAACGGCGAGCAGCGGCCCGATGCCAACGGACAAGGCCATGTCGAGGAGATTCAGGGAGACCCAGCAGAGGCGCCCGAAATGGTCGGCGCATCACCCGAGCAGGTGGGTTCCGAGGACGCGCTGGAGGAAGTACCCGAGCGCCCGCACCGGCGCATGCGCTCCTACAAGATCCAGGAAGTCATCAAGCGCAGGCAGATCATACTTGTGCAGGTCGTCAAGGAAGAGCGCGGCAGCAAGGGCGCGGCGCTCACCACCTACCTTTCGCTGGCGGGCCGCTACACCGTGCTCATGCCAAACACGGGCCGCGGCGGCGGCATCTCCCGCAAGATCACCAACCCGCAGGACCGAAAGCGCCTGAAGGCTATCGCCCACGAGCTCGAGGTACCGGACGGCATGGGGCTCATCGTGCGCACGGCGGGTGCGGCGCGCACCAAGCAGGAGCTGAAGCGCGACTTCGAATACCTGCTGCGGCTGTGGGAGAACGTGCGCGACATGACCCTGCAGTCGACCGCGCCGTGCCTCGTCTACGAGGAGGGCAACCTCATCAAGCGGTCCATCCGCGACCTCTACACCAAGGACACCGACGAGATCCTCGTGGCCGGCGAGGCAGCCCACAAAGAGGCGCAGGACTTCATGCGCATGCTCTCGCCCAGCCAGGCAAAGAACGTCATCAAGTTCGACGCCTCCGAGCCGCTGTTCGCGCGCTACCAGATCGAGCGCCAGCTCAACGCCATGTTCAGCCCGTATGTCACGCTGCGATCGGGCGGATATCTCGTCATCAACCAGACGGAGGCGCTCGTCTCGATCGACGTCAACTCCGGCAAAGCCACGCGCGAGTTCTCCATCGAGGAGACGGCGCTGCAGACCAATCTGGAAGCGGCCGAGGAGATCGCCCGGCAGCTGAAGCTGCGAGACCTGGCCGGGCTCATCGTCATCGACTTCATCGACATGGAGGAACGGCGCAACAACCGCAAGGTCGAGAGCCGCCTCAAAGACGCGCTGCGGCACGACCGGGCGCGGATCCAGGTCGGGCGGATCAGCCACTTCGGCCTGCTGGAGATGTCGCGGCAACGCCTGAGGACCGGCGTGGTGGAGGGCTCGACGTCGCAGTGCCCGCATTGCCAGGGCACCGGCATCGTCCGCTCGACAGAATCGGTTGCGCTTGCAGTGCTGCGGGCCATCGAGGACCAGCTGATGCGCGACTCGCGCTCGTCCCTGGTCGCGGTTACGACCGCCGAGGTGGCCCTCTACATCCTCAACAACAAGCGCCCGTTCATCACCGACATGGAAGGCCGGCACGGCGTATCGATCCTGGTCGAGGCGAGCGCCCGAATGCAGGGGGCGAATTTCGCGATCGAGAAGTCTGCTGCGCCGGTGGCGCCGCAGCGGTCCGCCGAACGGCCGACTGCGGTCAACATGGAGTGGGGCTTCGAAGGCCAGCAGCCAGAGGAGAGCCCGGGTGAAGGCGAACCGCAGCCGGCCGCCGAGGCGGAGGGCGACGGACGGCGGCCGCGCCGCCGGCGCCGTCGCGGCGGGCGCCGTGAGGAGGGGGCGGATCAGCGCGACGGGCCTCGTTACGCACGGTCCAACGGTAACGGCGAAGCGCCAGAAAGCTCCCCGGAGGATTTTCACGATCAGCCGTACGAGCAGCCTGCCGAGGCAATCGCTGAGGGGAGCGAGCCCGACATCGACGCCGGTGAGCAGCCTTCGGAGGCATATGGCGAGGAAGAGCGCGACGAGCGGCGGGGACGGCGCCGGCGGCGGGGGCGGCGTGGCGGCAGAAAGGGACGCGACCGCAACGGCCGTGATCGCGATGATCTCACTGCCCGCGACAACGCCGGCGGCGAGGCCGCGCCGCCGCAGTCGGGTTCTGCCGACGATGCTGTGGGCTACGAGCCGCCGACGGAGCCCGCGTCAACTCAACAACTGCAACCCGTCGAGAGCGAGCCGGGCCGCGATCACCAGCCGGCGCCACGGCACGCGGCTGCCGAGAGCGGCAGAAATGGCGAAGGCGCCTGGTCGGCACCAGCTGACCATCGCGAGCATCAACCGCCCGCCACGCAGCAGCCGGAGGCACCCCAGCATGCCCCTGTGCTGCAAGAGGACACCTCTCCCCTCACCCCGCGGGAGCCCGTGCATGCCGAGCCCGCGCAGGAGGAGCCCTCGCGGCCCGCGCGGAAAGGCTGGTGGCAGCGGCGTCTGACCGGGGAATAGCGATCCCCGCAGTAATTGGGTGCGCGTTGCAGTCGGACCCGACCCGTTTGCAATGTGCACAGGCTGCCCGCATCGGACCTTGCCCGCCTGGATGCATGGCCCCACTATGGCTCCGTTCGAGCAGGAGGGAGCGATGAGAAGATTCGTCCGCGCAGCAGCGATCGCCGCTGCGACATTCACCTTCGTTGGCAGCGCTACGGCTGCCCAATGCATCAGGGCCGGCGGCTGGGGTACGGGAGCCCTTGAGGGATTTGCCTCGTTCATGGCCGAGGCCGCGATGAAGAACTCGGCCAAGGCCAAGCTGGGCGACGCGGTGAAGATCGGCGCCGTCAGCCAGAAGTGCGAGGTCAAGGGCCTGCTTTACGAGTGCACGGCGACGGCACGCGCCTGCAAGTAGGCACCGGTCGCAACTGCGATCTCAAGAGCGACCCGCAAGGCGGCTCCAGCCACGGATCCGGCGTGCTGCCTCGGCCATGTCGGCGGTGGTCCCGGCGTAGCAGAAGCGCACGTAGCGGCTGCCCCGCTCGGCATCGAAGTCGACGCCAGGCGTCGCGGCGACACCGATATCGGCCAGCATCTCCCTGCTGAAGGCGAGGCTGTCAGTCGTGAAGTCGCCGACATCGACATAGAGGTAGAAGGCGCCGTCGGCGGGCACGATGCGCCGCAAGCCGGCCTTGGGCAGCTCATCCAGCAACAGCGCACGGTTCTCTGCATAGGCCCGCTTGTTGGCCTCCAGTTCATCGAGGCCGTCGAATGCTCCCAACGCCGCGACCTGTGCCACCGCAGGCGGCGAGATATAAAGATTCTGCGCCAGGCGCTCGATCGGGCGCACCAGTGATGGCGGCACAATCAGCCAGCCGATGCGCCAGCCGGTCATCGAGAAGTATTTCGAGAAGCTGTTGATGACCACCGCATCGCGGCTGTGGGCAAGCGCCGTCTCCTCGCGCGTGCCGTAAGCGAGCCCGTGATAGATCTCGTCTGACACCAGCCAGATGCCGTTGCGGGCGCAGGCGGCGGCGACCTCGGCAAGGCGCGTGGGCTCGAGCATGGTCCCGGTGGGATTGGCCGGGCTTGCCACAACAAGGCCGCGCACGCCATGCCGGCGCACCGCATCGTCGACGTCGGTCCCGATCGGCATCCAGCGCGATTGGGCACCTGTCTCGATGAGGGCAGCCGACTGTCCGAGCGCGGTGAGGATGTGGCGATAGCAGGGGTAGCCCGGCGAGGGCAGGGCCACTTTCGCGCCAGCGTCGAACAAGGCGAGAAAGGCCAGCACGAAGCCGGCGGACGAGCCAGTGGTAACCACGACGCGCTCGGCCTCGACGGCGATCCCGTACCGTTCCGCATAGTAGCGGGCGATGCGCTCGCGCAGCGCCGGCAGACCTAGGGCGAGGGTGTAGCCCAGCGTTTGGGTCTCGAGGGCGCGGGCGGCCGCGGCTAGCGCGGCGCGGGGGGCAGGCGTGCCGGGCTGCCCAACCTCCATGTGGATCACCTTGTGACCCG
Organism: uncultured Alphaproteobacteria bacterium; assembly: GCA_963832445.1. GTDB lineage: Bacteria > Pseudomonadota > Alphaproteobacteria > Rhizobiales > Hyphomicrobiaceae > AWTP1-13. The sequence goes on along the minus strand of CAWHUM010000004.1, from coordinate 40,520 downwards.
CGGCTTCCCGCTCGGCGGCCGCCTGCATCACGTCCATGACGATGAACGGGGCCACGTCGCTGCGCCGCGAGGCCTGCAAGACGCGAGCGGCCGCTCCCGTGTCCGTTTCCGCTGCAGACATGGTGTTCTCCGTTCGCCCGCAAGCCTTCAAACCGCCACGGTTGCGCCCTAGTCGCCACCCTCAACCAGCGGCCATGGGTGCGCCGGTGCGGCTGCCTGCGCAGCGAAGTGAGTTGGCGCACCCGGAGCAGGGGCTTATAGTCGGGGCCGCGCGTGTTGCATAGGCCAAGCCGGCAGCATCCTAGTCGTTGGTAAAGTCGCGACAAATTGCCTTCGAAGGCTACCGACGCGAGGGTCGTAGCGTGAAGCACAGTCAAGGTGGTCGTGGCGGGCGTCGTTCCCACACGCGTGCTGCCCGCCAGTTGATCGTGCGCGCCGGGCAGGGCGCGTGGCGAGCTTGGGTGCGCGGCGCCTTGGCCCTCGTCTATGTGCTGGCCGCCACCGCTGCGACGACGCCGGCTGCCGCGCAGGGTATTCCCCTGATCCGCGACACCGAGGTGGAGAACCTGCTCAAGGACTACTCGCGACCGATCTTCAAGGCCGCCGGCCTCGGCTCGCATATCACGATGCGCATCGTCCGGCACGATAGCTTCAACGCGTTCGTTGTCGACGGCCTCAACGTCTTCCTGAACACCGGCACCCTCCTGCAGGCCAAGACCCCCAACGAGGTCATCGGCGTGATTGCGCACGAGACGGGCCACATCACGGGCGGGCACATGGCGGCGCTACGCAACCGCATCGCGCGCGACCAGACCAAAGCGTTGCTGCTGACGGTCCTCGGCATCGGCTTGATGGTCGGCGGTGCGACCGCCGGGAACGACACCTCGCGCGAGGTGGCGGGGCTCGGTGGCGGAGTGATGATGGGCGGAAACGAGGTGATCATGCGCTCGCTGCTGAGCGAGCGGCGTTCGCAGGAGTCCGCGGCCGACCAGGCGGGCGTCAAGTTCCTGGAGGCTACCCGGCAATCCGGGCGCGGGATGCTCGAGACGTTCGAGAATTTCGCGCAGCAGGAGTACGTTTCGGCTGCCCATCAGGACCCGTTCGTGCGCAGCCATCCCGTGGCCGCCGACCGAATCGCTCGCCTGCGCGAATTGGTAAGCACCAGCCCCTACGTGAATGTGAAGGATTCCCCCGCGCTGCAGTTGCGGCACGACATGGCGCGCGCAAAGGTGTCGGGCTACTTGGAAAGGCCGCAGACCGTCTACAATCGCTACCCGGCGAGCGACAACAGCTTGCCCGCGCGCTATGCGCGCGCAATCGCGCGCAACTGTTCGGGGCACTGCGACCAAGCCATGGGTGAGGTCGACGCGCTGATCAAGCAGCAACCGGACAACCCCTTCTTCTGGGAGATCAAGGGCAGTTTCTACTATTTGAGTGGCAAGCATCGAGAGGCGATCCCGTCATTGCGCAAGGCCCTGCAACTCTCCGGCGGCAGCGAATCGCTGATACAGTTCGAGCTGGCCCAGGCAATGCTGGCCACGGAGGATGCCTCACTGCTCGATGAGTCGATGACGCTGTTGCGCCGCGCGATCCTGACCGACCCCACCCACGCCGGATCGCATCATCAGCTGGCGGCGGGTTTCTATCGCAAGGGACAGTATCCGCAGGCTGACCTTGCCGCGGCTCAGGGCCACTTCGCAGAAGGCAATGTGAAGCAGGCGCAGAACTTCGCCAATCGTGCGATGGCGAAGCTGCAACGCGGCTCGCCCGAATGGATTCGGGCCGAAGACATTTCGAAGTACAAGGGACCGACCTGAAAATTGCAGGTGGCCACCCGGAACGGATGCAACAGGAGCAGTGAATGACGCTCGCCGCAGTACTTGATGCCCTCACGTCGAAGAAGGGGGCCTTGCTGCTTGCTCCCGCCATCCTGCTGGTTGGGACCGCGCTTGCCATCGGGCAGCAGAACCAGGCTCCCGCCGCAAACGCGGCCGCTCCGGCGGCGACCGCGCCTGCGCAGCCCAAGGTGGCCGCGGCCGAGGCCAGTATCAGCCCGGGTCAGCGCCAGGAAATCGAGGCCATCATCAAGGACTACCTGCTCAAGAATCCGGAAGTGCTGATGGAGGCGCAGAACGCGCTCGAGGCCAAGATGGACAAGCTCCAGACCGAGCGCACAGCCGCCGCGATCAAGCAGAACGCCACCGAGATCTTCAGGCCGGCCGCATCTCCCGTGGTCGGCAATGCCAAGGGCGACGTTACGGTGATCGAGTTCTTCGACTACAACTGCCCCTACTGCAAGAAGGCATTCGCCGAGGTCGCGCAGCTCGTCGACAAGGACAAGCAGATCAAACTGATCCTCAAGGAGTTCCCGATCCTGAGCAAAGGCTCCGAGGAGGCATCAAAGGTTGCCCTCGCCGCCAAGCTGCAGGGCAAGTACTGGGAAATGCATCGCGCCCTGAATGAAGCCCAGGGGCAGTCGAACGAGGCTGCCGCATTGCGCATCGCCGAGAAGCTCGGCCTCGACATGACCCGCCTCAGGAAGGACATGGCATCGCCCGAGGTGAAAAAAGAAATCGACGAGACCCGCGCGTTGGCGATGAAGTTGGGCATCCAGGGCACGCCCCACTTTCTGGTCGGCGACCGCGTGATCCCAGGCGCACCCGAGAATCTCCTGGAGCAGATCAAGAAGCATGTCGCAGAGGTCCGCAAGGAAGGCTGCAAGGTCTGTTAGTAGCGGGATGGGCCTGAGCGCGCCATTTGGTTAACTACGCAAAACTGAGTCTGCGGGCCTTTCGCGGCTGGGTGAAACCTGCTAAGGGCGGCCGGCGGGCAGAAAGCGCAAGGCTTTCTCTACTTGGCACCAACTCTCCAGGCAGCGGCAGATGCCCAAGCCGATATTCGTGCTGAACGGGGCGAATCTGAACCTGATCGGTGTTCGCGAGCCGGCCATCTACGGCAGCGAAACGCTCGATGACATCCGCCGCCGTACCGAGGTGCGCGCGGAGGCCCTCGGCCTCACGGTGGACTTCCGCCAGACGAACGCGGAGGGCGAGCTCGTCGACTGGATCCAAGAAGCGCGCGAAGGGGCCGATGGTATCGTGATCAACGCTGGTGCCTATACGCACACGTCTGTTGCCATTCTCGATGCGCTCAATGCTGCGGGCCGCCCGGTAATCGAACTGCACCTCTCCAACATCTTCAAGCGCGAGCCTTTCCGGCACACATCGTTTGTGACGCCTGCGGCACAAGGGTTGATCTGCGGGTTCGGCGCGAAAGGCTACGAGCTTGCCATCGAAGCCATGGCGGACCTGGTGGCCAAGCCCACGGGCAACGCGACTACCACCAAGCGCTAGGCGGCCAGTGACGCATGCGGGCGGAACCGATCAAGAAACAGCCGGCTCAATCGATGGCGAACAACAAGGGCAAGACGGGCGTCGATCACGAGCTGATCCGCGAGCTCGCCAAGCTGCTGGATGAGACCGGGTTGAGCGAGATCGAGATCGACCGCGACGGCCTTCGGGTGCGGGTCGCCCGCGGCGGGCCCAACGTCGCTAGCGCAGCGGCCGTTGCTCCGCCGGCGGCCCAGGCTGCTGCCGCAGTCGCTTCGGCCGCAGCCGCAAAACCGCTCACCGACGACCCGGTGACGCATCCAGGGTGCGTGCGCTCCCCCATGGTCGGCACCGCCTATCTCGCACCGGAGCCCGGCACCGCCAATTTCGTCGAGGTCGGCACGCGCGTCGCCCAGGGTCAGACAATTCTCATCATCGAAGCGATGAAAACCATGAACCACATCCCTGCGCCCAAAGCCGGGACGGTAACCCGCATTCTAGTCGGCAATCGCCAACCCGTTGAATTCGGGGAACCGCTGGCGATCATCGAGTAACGCTTGCGGAGCCCTCTCGCACCGATGTTCGAAAAGGTGTTGATCGCCAATCGCGGCGAGATCGCGCTCAGAGTGCTGCGCGCCTGCAGGGAGATGGGCATTGCCACAGTCGCGGTGCACTCCACAGCCGACGCGGAGGCGATGCACGTGCGGCTTGCCGACGAAAGCGTGTGCATCGGCCCGCCGCCGGCCGCGGAAAGCTATCTCAACATTCCGCGCATCGTCGCCGCCTGCGAGATCACCGGGGCCGATGCCGTGCACCCGGGCTACGGATTCCTGTCGGAGAACGCCCGCTTTGCCGAGATCCTGGAAGGTCACGACATAACCTTCATCGGCCCAACCTCCGAGCACATCAGGATCATGGGCGACAAGATCGAGGCCAAGGCGACGGCCAAGCGTCTCGGCATTCCGACCGTGCCGGGCTCACAGGGAGCCATCGCCAGCGAGGCGGAAGCACTGAAGATCGCCAAGGAGATGGGCTATCCCGTTCTCGTGAAGGCCGCGGCGGGCGGGGGCGGTCGCGGCATGAAGGTCGCGCACACGCCCGAGGACCTCGACACCGCCCTCAAGACGGCGCGCGCTGAAGCCAAGGCCGCCTTCGGCGACGACAGCGTCTACCTCGAGAAGTACCTCACCAAGCCTCGGCACATCGAGATCCAGGTGTTCGGCGACGGCAAGGGCAACGCGATCCATTTGGGCGAACGCGACTGCTCGCTGCAGCGCCGCCACCAGAAGATTCTGGAGGAAGCGCCCTCCCCCGCCCTCAACGCCGAGGAACGCCAGGCGGTAGGCGCGACGGTGGCGGCGGCCATGCGCAAGCTCAAGTACCGCGGTGCCGGCACGGTGGAGTTCCTCTACGAGGACGGCAAGTTCTTCTTCATCGAGATGAACACCCGGCTGCAGGTGGAACACCCGGTGACCGAGATGATCACCGGGCTCGACCTCGTCATCGAGCAGATCCGGATCGCCTCGGGCGCGCCTCTGGCATTGCAGCAAAGCGACGTGGTGTTCTCGGGCCACGCCATCGAGTGCCGCATCAACGCCGAGAACCCGAGGCACTTCCGCCCCTCGCCCGGCACCATTACCTACTGGCACCCACCAGGGGGGCTCGGCGTGCGCGTCGACAGCGGCGTGTACCAGGGCTACCGCATCCCGCCCTACTACGATAGCCTGATCGGCAAGCTGATCGTGCATGGCAAGAACCGCAACGAGGCACTGATGCGGCTGAGGCGCTGCCTGTCGGAGTTCGTCATCGACGGCATCGAGACAACCATTCCGTTGTTCGCCGACCTCGTCAACGAGCCAGACATTGCCAACGGCCTTTACGACATCCACTGGCTCGAGACCTTCCTGCAGGCGCCCAAGCACGATCATGCCTCGGTGAAAGGAGCGACAGATCGGCCCTAGGCCGGCAGTAGCGACACATGACCTCGCGCGACGACATTGTCATCGAGATTACGCCGCAGGTGCTGCTCAAGGCCTACGCGTGCGGCATCTTTCCGATGGCCGAGAGCGCTGACGACCCGGCACTCTATTGGATCGAGCCGCAGCAGCGCGGCATTCTCCAGCTCGACAACGTACACGTGCCGCGCCGACTGGCGCGCACCATCCGCCAGCAAGCCTTCGAGATCAGGGTCGACACGGATTTCGAGGGCGTCATTTCCGGCTGCGCGGCCTCGCGGCCCGGCCGGCGCACCACGTGGATCAACCCCAAGATCCGTGCGCTGTATCGGGACCTGTTCGTGTCGGGCTACTGCCACACGGTCGAAGCATGGTCGCATGGCAGGCTGGTCGGCGGCCTTTACGGGGTGGCGCTCAACGGCGCGTTCTTCGGCGAGAGCATGTTCTCGCTCGAGCGGGATGCAAGCAAGGTGGCGCTGGTCTATCTGTGCGCGCGCCTGATCCACGGCGGCTTCGCGCTGCTCGACACGCAGTTCGTCACCGACCATTTGCGACAGTTCGGCACCGTCGAGATCGAGCGCACCGAATTCCATGTGCTGCTCGAGAAGGCGCTCGCGCGCGAGGCCAATTTCTCCGCTCTGCCGGTCGACGCCAGCCCGGAGCAGGTGCTCGCGACCTTTGCTGCGCGGCGCTGATCAGCGCGGAACGCGCCGGCGGCGTGGCTGATCGTCGGGCGGCGGAAACAGCGACGGGGCGGTACTCGGCGCAGGACCGGTGCCAGGCTGCTGGGGCGGGGCCTTCGCCACCGGCGGGGGCCGCTGCTGCTGCGGCTGCGTGCACGATGTCAGCCACACGTCGAACACCGGGTGCAGCAGCGGGTTGAGACCGGGGCTCTCGGCAAACATCCAGCCGGAGAAGATACGCTTCTCCTTGCCGTCGAACATGATCTCGTCGATCTCGACGAACGTGGAGGTGCGCGGCGGCTCGGTCGGCGCGCGGGTATAGCAGGCGCGCGGGGTGATCCTGAGCGTGCGGAACTCGCCGGTCTGATTGAGGCCGACGGTGAGCTGCTTCACGGCAGCCGTCACCTTGTCGAGGGCGGCAAAGACAGCCATGGCGTTGTCGATGCGCTGCGCATGCGCCGGAACGTCGAGCAAACCGAGCAGCGCGGCCAGCAGGGGCAAGCGGGCCCTGCGTATCTTGCTCAGGAAAGGTCGGCGTTGAGCTGTTGCAGTTGCCATTGCGCAGACTTCGCCAATCCGCAAACGCGCCAGGCTGGTAGCACGACGCGCGAAGAACGTGGCGTCACCGTGACGCCTGAACCTGCCTTCACCGCCCAGGCTTGGCCTCCCCCGCAGACGGCCGCCAGGGTTTGTAGTCTCCAGTCGCATGCGGCCGCTTGCCGCTCGCCAGAATGCTGCCCGGCGGCCGGTACGCTTGCGGGGTACCGGTCATGTTCATGCGGTGTTCCTTCTCCCACGGCCGCGGCTTGTAGGTCTCTTCAGTGGGCGGCGTGTCGACTGTGTAGTGCATCCAGCCGTGCCACTCCGGCGGCACCTGCGAGGCCTCGGCAAGGTCCTTGTAGATCACCCAGCGACGGGGCACGCCCAGCGGGCCGATGCCCTTGTTCTGCACGTAGTAGCGGTTGCCCTGTGCGTCGGTGCCGACCAGCTTGCCACGGAGCGCCGTGTAGAGGCGGTTGGACCAGCTGTTGCCGCCCCACCAGCTGAAGATCTCGCTGAAGATGCCCATGCTATGTTTTTGCCGCCTGTGTCCGGGGCTGGCCCCGATTTCCGCGCTTATCGCACCGGCCCGGCCCCAAGTCCATGATGCCCGCCGACGCTGCAGAAAAGCCACATCCGGCCATGAACGCAAACATACAGCGCTATCGCCTGTTGAGGGTGTCTGGGGCAGTTCACAAGGGCCGCGCGGCGCGCGAAATACTCTGAGCGCGCCGTGTCCAGCAACCAAGCGGGTTTGGCGCTGATTCCCCCACACGTTGCGCCCAGGTTATCCTGGAATCATCTACATCTAGTGGGTCGCTAGGCTGGCACCTACAAGATGACGATGCCTTCGAATCGTCATAGTGTGCCTCCCATGGGCGCTGGCCGACCGGCCCAAGCGCTCTTCTAACCAAAAACCGCGCCGCCGCGGATTGGACTTGAGGGGATCGGCTGGCGCTGACGCGAGACAGGGAATGAAGAGCTCTGTCGCGCTCGTGTAACTGTGTCTCAACCTCGCGTTTGTTGGTACCGGCCGAAGGCCCCGAGGGCGTTTTGCGGCGGATGTTGCGTGTGCGGAAGCACGAGTTGCGTGTGCGTCGCATGAGCGGCAGCAAACCGGGGGTTGATCCAATGCAAATCAAGCGGCGATTCACGACAGCGGGGAAATCACCCTACGAGAAGATCCCGTTCCGCCGCGCGACCTCTGAGATCAAGAACCCCGACGGCTCGATCGTCTTCCGCCTGGAAAATTTCGCAGTCCCCGAGCATTGGAGCCAGGTCGCCGCCGACATCCTGGCGCAGAAATATTTCCGCAAAGCCGGCGTGCCGGCTCGTCTCAAGCGCGCCGAGGAGACCCAGGTTCCCTCGTGGTTGTGGCGGTCGACGGCCGACGAGCGCCGCCTTGCCGAGCTGCCCGAGCGCGAGCGCCTGGTCGGCGAGGCCGACGCCCGCCAGGTGTTCGATCGCCTGGCCGGCACCTGGACCTACTGGGGCTGGAAGGGCGGCTATTTCACGGCCGAGGAGGATGCCCGCGCCTTCTTTGACGAGCACCGCTACATGCTGGCGATGCAGTTCGGCGCGCCCAACAGCCCGCAATGGTTCAACACGGGCCTGCATTGGGCCTACGGCATCGACGGTCCCGGCCAGGGCCACTACTACGTCGATCACGAGACCGGCGAGCTGACCGCCTCCACCTCCGCCTACGAGCACCCCCAACCGCACGCCTGCTTCATCCAGTCGATCGAGGACGATCTCGTCAACGAGAACGGGATCATGGATTTGTGGGTGCGTGAGGCGCGCCTGTTCAAGTACGGCTCGGGCACCGGCTCCAACTTTTCCAAGCTGCGCGCCGAGAACGAGAGGCTATCTGGCGGCGGCAAGTCGTCGGGCCTCATGAGCTTCCTCAGGATCGGCGATCGCGCGGCCGGTGCCATCAAGTCGGGCGGCACGACGCGCCGGGCCGCCAAGATGGTAGTGGTCGACGTCGATCACCCCGACATCGAGGCCTACATCGACTGGAAGGTGAAGGAGGAGCAGAAGGTCGCCGCCCTGGTGACCGGCTCCAAGATTTGCCAGAAGCGCTTGAAGGCCATCATGAAGGCCTGCGTCAACTGCGAGGCCGAGGGCGAGGCCTGCTTCGATGCGGTCAAGAACCCCGCGCTCAAGCGGGCGATCAAGGAGGCCCGCCGCGACCTGGTGCCGGACAACTACATCCGCCGCATCATCCAGTTCGCACGCCAGGGCTACAAGGAGATCGAGTTCTCCGTCTACGACACCGACTGGGACAGCGAGGCGTATCTCACGGTGTCGGGCCAGAACTCCAACAACTCGGTCCGGGTGACGGACGAGTTCCTCGATGCGGTGGAGCAGGACCAGGACTGGAGGCTGACCGCGCGCCTCACGGGTAAGACGGTCAAGACGATCAAGGCCAGCGACCTGTGGGAAAGGATCGGCCACGCCGCCTGGGCCTCGGCCGACCCCGGCATCCAGTTCCACACCACCATCAACGACTGGCACACCTGCCCGAAGTCTGGGCCGATCCGGGCGTCGAACCCCTGCTCGGAGTACATGTTCCTCGACGACACGGCGTGCAACCTCGCCTCGCTGAACCTGATGATGTTCCGCGATGCCGACAAGCGCTTCGATGTGGAAGCCTTCGAGCATGCCTGCCGGCTGTGGACCATCGCGCTCGAGGTTTCGGTGCTGATGGCTCAGTTCCCGTCCAAGAAGATCGCGGAGCTGTCCTACCGCTACCGCACCTTGGGGCTCGGCTTTGCCAACATCGGCGGCTGCCTGATGGCGTCCGGCATCCCCTATGACAGCCCCGAGGGCCGCGCCATCTGCGGCGCGCTGTCCGCCATCATGACGGGCGTTGCCTATGCGACCTCGGCCGAGATGGCACGCGAGCTCGGCTCCTTCCCAGGCTACGAGCCCAACGCTCAAGACATGCTGCGTGTCATCCGCAACCATCGCCGAGCCGCCTACGGCCACAAGGACGGCTACGAGAAGGTCGCCACTGCCCCGGTGCCGCTCGACGCCGCCTCCTGCCCCGACGATCGCCTGATCGTGGCTGCGCGGCGTGCCTGGGACAACGCCATCGCGCTCGGCCAGGAGCACGGCTACCGCAACGCGCAGTCAACGGTGATCGCGCCGACAGGAACCATCGGCCTAGTGATGGATTGCGACACCACCGGCATCGAGCCTGACTTCGCACTCGTGAAGTTCAAGAAGCTCGCCGGCGGCGGCTACTTCAAGATCATCAACCAGTCCGTGCCGGAGGCACTGCGGACGCTTGGCTACGGAGAGGCCGAGATCGCCGAGATGGAGGCCTATGCGGTGGGCCACGGCACGCTGGCTCAGGCCCCCGCCATCAACCACACCACGCTAAGGGCCAAGGGCTTCACCGACGAGGTCCTGCGCAAGCTGGACGGCGCGCTCAAGACCGCCTTTGACATCTCGTTCGTGTTCAACCGCTGGACGCTGGGCGAAGAGTTCCTGACCCAGGCGCTCAAGATCCCGGCAGAGACGCTCAATGCGCCGGGCTTCGACCTGCTCGCGCACCTGGGCTTCTCGAAGAGCGACATCGAGGCCGCCAACGAGCACGCCTGCGGGGCCATGACACTCGAAGGCGCGCCACACATCTTCGAGGAGCACCTGCCCGTGTTCGATTGCGCCAGCCCCTGCGGGCGCAAGGGCCGGCGCTACCTGTCGGTGGAGAGCCACATCCGCATGATGGCGGCGAGCCAGCCGTTCATCTCGGGCGCCATCTCCAAGACCATCAACATGCCGAACGAAGCGACGGTGGAGGACTGCAAGCAGGCCTACAGGCTGTCCTGGCGGCTCGCACTCAAGGCCAACGCCCTCTACCGCGACGGCTCAAAGCTCTCCCAGCCCCTCAATGCCCAGCTGCTGGCGGACGACGCGGAGGAGGCGGAAGAGGTCGCCGAACAGCTCACCGCCGACAAGCCCATGGCGGCGCGCGCCGCGGTCGCTGCCGAGCGCATCGTGGAACGCATCGTCGAGCGTGTGGTGGAGCGGGCGCGCGAGCGCGAGAAGCTGCCCAACCGGCGCAAGAGCTACACGCAGAAGGCCACCGTCGGCGGCCACAAGGTGTATCTCCACACCGGCGAGTACGAGGACGGGCGGCTGGGCGAGATCTTCATCGACATGCACAAGGAAGGCGCCGCCTTCCGCAGCCTGATGAACAACTTCGCCATCGCCATCTCGCTCGGCCTGCAGTACGGCGTGCCGCTGGAGGAATACGTAGACGCGTTCACGTTCACGCGCTTCGAGCCGGCGGGCCTGGTGCAGGGCAACGACACCATCAAGAACGCCACCTCGATCCTCGACTACATCTTCCGCGAGTTGGCGGTGTCGTACCTGGGCCGCAACGACCTGGCCCACGTGGACCTGAGCGAAGTCGCCAACACCGGCCTCGGATCGACGGACGAGCAGCTGGAGGAGCAACCCACCGCACCGCCGCCGGCGGCCCGCTACCTCTCGCGCGGCCTGCTGCGCGGCCAGGAGAGCCGCGTGTTCGCTATGCGCTCGACCAGCAGCGTCGCGGTGGCGGCGCAGATCGAGCCCGTTGGCCCGGTTGCCTCGCTGCAGCAGGAAGTCGAGACGGCGTTCCAGCCGCCCAAGGTGCGGATGGAGACAGCAGTCGCCGCGCTGACCGCCCTGCAGCAAGAGCAGACCACCGAGCTGGCCAAGGCGAAGATGGACGCCTCGGTGAGCGAGCTGGCACGCCAGCTGAAGGATCAGCTCGACGCCCGCGCCAAGTCGCGCATCGCCAAGGAGAACATCGAGGCGGATCTCAGGGCGGAGGCGCGGGTGAAGGGCTACGAGGGCGAGAGCTGCCGCGAGTGCGGGAACTTCACGCTCCTGCGCAACGGCACCTGCCTCAAGTGCGACACGTGTGGTGGGACGAGCGGGTGCAGCTAAGCCAAAGAATCGCGCCTGAACCTAAGTCCCTGCCGCAAAGCGGCGGGGACTTTGCTTTTTTGGGAGCGCCAACTGTGGTGCGGTGGACCGGGTCCCGGCCTAGTCCCGTTCGCAGCTTCGCCTGCGAACGGCGCCGGGATGACGAATGGAGGGCGGTCGACTACTATCCTTCCCAAGCACCGATAACAAACACTGGGGAGGTTGCGCTGTGAGACGGCTGCTGCTGGCGGCGTTTGCCGTGACACTGTGCGTGTTCGCCGCCGTGGCGGCGGTGCAGGCGCAAACCTATCCCTCCCGCACCATCACGCTGATCGTGCCGTTCCCGCCGGGCGGCTCCACCGATACGGTGGCGCGCATCATGGCCGAGAAGATGCAGCCGATCCTCGGCCAGCCCGTCATCATCGAGAACGTCGGCGGCGCCGGCGGCAGCACGGCAGTGGGCCGCGTCGCACGCGCCGCACCCGACGGCTACACCATCGACATCGGCCAGTGGGACACCCATGTCGGCAGCATCATCTACAAGCTCGCCTACGATCTCGAGAAAGACTTCGCGCCGATCGGGCTGATCTCGGTCAATCCGCAGCTGATGATCGGCAAGAAGGCGCTGGAGGCGAGCGACCTCAAGGGCCTCGTCGCCTGGATGAAGGCCAACCCGGGCAAGGGCCTGTTCGTCAACCAGAACGCGGCGGCCAAGGTCACCGGCATCCTGCTGCAGCAGGCAACCAAGACCGAGTTCCAGTACGTGCCCTACCGTGGCGCCGGCCCTGCCATGACCGACCTGCTCGCCGGCCAGGTCGACCTGCTGGTGGTGCAGGCGGCCGTCGCCCTGCCGCAGATCCAGGGCGGCACGGTGAAGGCACTGGCCAATCTGTCGCCCAAGCGCTCGCCGGCAATCCCGGACATCCCCACCTCCGACGAAAGCGGCGTTCCTGGGCTCTACATGTCGGGCTGGTTCGGCTTCTTCGGCCCCAAGGGCATGCCCGCCGACGTGATCGCCAAGTTGAACGCCGCGATGGTCGAGACGCTGGCGGACCCCGCCATCAAGGCGCGGTTCGCGCAACTCGGCCTCGACGTCGCCTCGCGCGAGCAGCAGCGGCCCGAGGGGCTGGCCGCCTTCCACAAGGCTGAGATCGACAAATGGTGGCCGATCATCAAGGCGGCCGGCCTCACCGCGGAATGATCAGGCAGCCGCCAGCGCGGAGCGCATCTCGGCGACCGTGGCAGGCTCGGCGCCGGCGGCGCGGACGAGGTTGACGGCTGCCTCCACCCACGCGCGGTTGGTCATGGATGAGCCGAATGGCGCATCCTCCAGCCCCACGCGCACATGCCCGCCGCGCCGCACCGCCTCAGGGATCAGCGGGCGGATGTCGACGCCGAGCCCCGCGATCATCCACGGGGCGCCGGGGGCCTCCTCATCGAGCAGCGCCAGGTGCGCGGCGAGAGCATAGGGCTTGGGCGGGAAGCCGTAGGCGAACGTCTCGGAGAACATGAAGCGGTAGATCGGCGTCTTGGCCTTGGCTGCACGCGCCAGCGCCGCGCCCGCCCGCGTGAAGCCCGGCTCGTAGATCGCGTAGGCCGGGTGGAAGCCATAGCGCGCCGCGAATGCCAGGGCATGGCGCACGTGCGCTTCCGGATTGAGGTAGGTCGGCGCCGGCGGCGTGGCGGGCCCGATCGCCAGCTCGGTGAAGTTGACGCTGCCCGGATCGATCACCGCGAACTCCAGCAGCCCGCGCGCCGCCAGCGCCTCCACGTGCGCGAATCGCTGCGCCGCCTCCCCGGGCAGCGGACCGACGCCGATGCCGGCGGAGGGAATCGAGGGATACACCGGCACGTCAACCTTGGCGCGAATCCCAGAGATGATGCGCGCGTAGACCTGCCAGTCGAACGTCTGCGGCCCGCCGCCGTCATAAGCGTGCACATGAATGATGCAGGCCCCCGCCGCTGCACACGCAATTCCCTCGGCCACTATGGCGTCGACCGTGTCGGGAATGCCGGGCTGGCGCTTGCGGCTCCAGGGCCCGTTCAAGGCCGCCTCGATCCAAACTTTGCGCATGGCCATCGTTTCCCAGATTTGCGATACCCCCCACGCCCTTTTCTCGCGCGGAAGGACACACTTGTGAAAGCCAATTCAGTTTCGCCCAACGAGTCATTGACGCGGGTTCGCATGACAATTATGTGATGCCCGCAAGGTGCAAGGAATTCGCGGTTTCGGATCTCTTAGGGGGTGGTCATGGAACTTTCGAATTACGAACTGGTACGCTACCCGTCGGGGCAGTTCGTCATCACCCGCCTGCCGCTGGCTGCCAACGGCGCACCGAGCTCCGGCCCGCGCGATGTGATCGGCTCCTACACCAGCGAGGCCGAGGCGCAGAGCGTGCTCACCCGTCTGACGAGTGGGCGCCGGGCCGCCTGAGACCCCCTTCTGCCTTTGCCAGGGTGAGGAAGCCGCCGCGGGCGACTGCGCGATGCCGGCGTTCGGCAGCTTGCTGGTTGAAAAGTAGCGATCGCACCATGCCTTCGCCTAACGAATCAGTGTTGGGTCGTTCGCCCGAAACAAAAGGACCACGGCCATGGCGGCGATCGAGACAGTGCGCAACCCGAGCATTTATCTGCTGAGGGACCACCTCGACGCGGCCCTGGCAATGGGCGAGGACCTGCTGACCGAGACGCTGGCGCTCGATACGCTTGCCGGCAAATCGCCGCTGCGCACCTGGATGCGCCAGAACCGCGACCTCAACGACTTCCTGACCAGCACGCGTACGCTGGAATACGCCATGATCGCGCGCCTGCTGCAGGCGCGCAAACGGGCCGAAGAGGTGAAGCGCAGCGAGGGCCGGCTGAAGCCGCTCGTCGCGCTGTTCGTGGCCGGCACCGCACCGCTGGTGGATGCCGCCGCCGAACTGGGCGATACCGACGCGCGCGATTTCAACTCGGCCGATGCCGCGCTGACGTTCCTGCGCACGCGCGGACTGCTGGCATCGGACGCAGCCGGGCTCGAAGGCTTGACCCGACTTGCGGTAAGCGAAGACTACCAGATCGCCAGCCGCATCAGGCTCGGCACATTGCTGGATCTGGTCGCCACCTTCCTCGATACGCTCGATCTGGTGTTCGATCTCAACACCGAGCCTGCAGATAGCCTGGAAGCCGGCAGCACGCCGCCGTCGGGCATTGGCGACAATACGCCCGCTGAGACCCCGCAGCCCGCCTAGTTGCGCACCGTAGTCCCAGGACTTACAGCCAGCCGCGCGCCACAAGCAGCGTCTTGAGCTCGTTCTCCGCTTCCGCCAGGCGCGCGGCATCGGTGGAGCGCAGCACCAGCTGAGTGCCGGGCTTGCCATCGCGCATGAAGGGATAGCTGCCCATCGGCACGTCGGGATAGCGCTTCTGCAGGTCGCCGAACATGCCGGCGATCTCCCCCTCCGGGCGGTGCAGGTCGAGTGCCGCCGATAGCATCTTCTTGCCCGTCTTGAGATACTTGGTGGCGGCATCCAGCATCACCTGCATGATCGCCGGAATGCCGGCCATCACGATGACGTTGCCCAGCATGAACCCCGGCGCGATCGACACACTGTTCTCGACGAGTTCGGCGCCGAATGGAATGCGTGCCATGCGCAGCCTGGCCGGCGTCAGCTCCACGCCGCGCCGCTCGAAGTAGGCCTTCATCGGCGCCAGCGCGCGCTCGTCGACATCGATGCCGACCCCGAACGCCCTGGCAACGGAGTCGGCCGTGATGTCGTCGTGCGTGGGGCCGATGCCGCCGGTGGTGAAGAGATAGGTGTAGCGGGCGCGCAGCGCGTTGACGGCGGCGACGATCTCCGCCTCCTCGTCGGGGACGATGCGCACCTCTTTCAACTGGATGCCGATGGCCGTGAGGTGATCGGCGATGTAGCCGATGTTCTTGTCCTTGGTGCGACCGGACAGGATCTCATCGCCGATCACGCACAGCGCCGCAGTGACGAGACCGGCGTCGGCGCCGGCGGCCTGGCCGTCAGTGCTCATGTGTTTACGCTCATTGCGCTCGTTTGCGACACCTCGACCAACTTATCCTCGAGCAGGCGGGACTGGGTCGCGGCATTGAACCGCTGCTCGACGGCGCGCCGCGACGCGACGCCGAGCGCCTGGCACCAGTCCGGCCGGCAGAGTATCGCCTCGATGGCTTCGGCCAGCGCCGACGGCGAGCCCGGTGACACGAGCAAGCCGGTGGTGCGATCCTCCACCGCCTCGGCGATCCCGGCCTGGCGCGAACCGATGACCGGAACGCCATCGGCCATAGCTTCCAAAATCACGGTCGGCAAGCCGTCGGTATCGCCGTCCTGCGACACCACGCTCGGCACGCACAGCGCCGTGGCAGCCCGGAGCCGGCGGCGCACCTCGGGCGCGGGCTGCCAGCCGGTGAACACGACGTTGGGCAGATCGGCCGCCTGTGCCTCGAGGGAGGCCCTGAGCGGTCCATCGCCGATCAGGACGATGCGCGCCCGGCTGCCCCGGTCCCAGAGCGTGCGGGCTGCTTCGACCAAGTGGGCGATGCCCTTCTTCTCGACAAAACGGCCCACGCACAGAATCTCGGGAGGATCGGCCGGCACACGCGGGGAGGCCTGCGGCTCGATCTCCACGCCGAGCCGCATGACCCGCAGCTTGTCGGCCGGAAAGCCGCGGGCGGCCAGACGGTCCTTTATGAACTGTGACACGCACAGGAACAAAACGGCCTCGCGCTGCAAGTCGGCAAGGCGGCGCTGGAAGATGGTCGGCACCAAACTTGGAGAGTAGTGCTTGTTCTTGGTCGCGTCACCGCCGTGGAAGGTGACGACCAGCGGCAGGCCCAGGGCGCGAGCAATCGGCAGCGCCAGCGCGCCGCCGCGCCCGAATTGCGCGTGGACGACCGAAGCACGCAGGGCGTTCAGATCGGGCTCCGGAGGCAGGATGCCGAGCTGCTTGAAGCGCAGCCGATCCCAGGCCCCGAGCACGCCGGGCCGGCCGAGAATGAGCGGCTGCACGCCGAGCTCAGCGAGGCCGTCGTCCGTGCGGCATCCAATCCAAACCGGTGTAAGGCGCCGAAAGCCGACATACTGCCGCCTCAGGAACTGCGCTTCGGACCGCGGCGCGATACGGTCGCGATAGACCAGGACAGAGTTATGCCGCTCGCCCATTCCTCTGCCTGCAAACGCCAAACCCTCGCGACCCGCCAGCATACCGCCTTGCCCCGCGAACGCCAGCCGGAATACCTTGCCGCACCATGCGCTTCCCCTCCCCTCTGGTCCGCGGCGCGCTCGTGCAGCGCTACAAGCGCTTCCTGGCCGACGTCAGACTTGACGACGGCCGGCTCATCACCGCGACCTGCCCAAACACCGGTTCGATGCTCGGACTGACAGCACCGGGCTCGATCGTCTGGCTGTCGGAGAGCGACAGCCCCACTCGCAAGTACCGCTTCACCTGGGAGCTGGTGGAGGCCGACCTCGGCAAGGGCCCGCTGCTAGTCGGCATCAACACGGGCCTGCCCAACAAGCTCGTTGCCGAGGCGCTGGAGGCCAAGCGCATCAAACATCTGGCCGGCTATGCGGGCCTCAGGCGCGAGGTGAAGTACGGCAAGAACAGCCGCATCGACCTGCTGCTCGAGTGCGCCAGCAAGGGCCTGTGCTACGTCGAGATCAAGAACGTGCACCTGTCGCGCCGGCACGGCCTGGCCGAGTTCCCCGACTCGGTGACGGCGCGCGGCGTCAAGCATTTGGCCGAGATGAGCGACATGGTGCGGGAGGGGCACCGCGCGGTGATGGTGTTCCTGATCCAGCGCGGCGAGGCGCGACGGCTGGCGTTTGCCCGCGACATCGATCCCACCTATGGCGCTGCCTTCGACGCGGCGCGGGCCGCCGGTGTCGAGGCGATCGCACTGCGCTGCCGCATGGGCACGGACGCCATCGTGGTGGACCGGCCGGTTCCGATCGAGGGGTGAACCCGCCCGCCCCGGCTTTTTCGCCGTAGCGAAAGGTCCGGGATGACATCGGGGGTCAGCTCTCGTGAAATCGCATATGGCGGCGATACCCCGCCGTGATAGGCATGCCACCGCCAACTCCAGCGCTTCGGACCCTTGCATGGCTGCGAACACCGCCGAGACCATGGCCCCCACCGCGACGAGCGAGCTGCAGACGCTCGCCGTGGTGTCCGGCGCGCATCTCATCAGCCACCTGCACATCATGACGCTGCCGGTGCTTCTGCCGCTGCTCAAGGATGAGATGGGCGTCGGCTTCTTCGAGCTGGGCCTCGCGCTCACCACCTTCAACATCGTGAGCGGCCTGACCCAGGCGCCGATGGGCTTTCTGGTGGACCGCGCCGGGCCCAAACGCGTCCTGGTCGGCGGGCTCCTGCTCGGCGGCCTGGCGTTCCTGTCGATCGGGCTCGTGAATACCTATGCCTGGTTGATCGTGGCGGCTGTGTTGGCCGGCCTTGCCAACTGCGTCTATCACCCGGCCGACTATGCCATCCTCACCAACGGCATCTCGGAAAACCGCATCGGCCGCGCCTTCTCCGTCCACACCTTCGCGGGCTTCGTCGGTGGCGCCATTGCGCCGCCGCTGCTCCTTGGCCTTGCAGCCGTGGCCGGGCTCAACTGGTCGCTCATCTGCGCCGGCCTTTGCGCCTGGGCGATCGCTGCCGTGATGTTTCTCATCCCGGACCTGCAGCGCATTGGCGGCACCACCCGCAACGCGAGCCCGGCCGGCGCGGCCGCCGACACGGCTAGCGTGCTCACGCCAACCGTCATCGCCCTCACCGGATTCTTCACTTTGCTCGCGCTGTCGCACAGCGCCATGTACAGCTTCTCGATCGTCGCGCTGATCGCCAGCCACGGCATCTCGCTCGCCACCGCCACCGCCGCGCTGACCGCCTACCTGGCAGCCTCCGCGGTGGGCGTGCTGCTCGGCGGTGTGCTCGCCGACAAGACTCTGCGGCACGGCTACGTGGCGGCCGCGGGTTTTGCCCTGACAGCCGGCATCGCGCTCGCCATCGCACTGTTGACCCTGCCGGGGCCGGTGCTTGTCGCGGGCATGGGGCTTGCCGGTTTCCTGTTCGGCATCATTCAGCCCTCGCGCGACATGCTGGTGCGCAAGGCCGCCCCGCCCGGCGCCGCGGGGCGCGTGTTCGGCATCGTCTCCACCGGCTTCAACATCGGCGGCATCTTCGGCCCGCTGCTGTTCGGCTGGCTGATGGACAGCGGCGCCCCGCGCGGGATCTTCCTGGCCGCGGTTGGGTTCATGGCCGTGACAGCTGTCTTTGCGCTCATCGAGGATCGCCGGCCCCGCCGGCTGGCAGCGACGGCCTAGGCCCTTCCAGGCTGACACACTGTTGAAGGTCCGCGAGGCCCATATGGGTCGCCCGGCCAGGCGAAATCGCCTATACGCTGTGGCCGGGCGGGGATAGCGAAGGGTTGGACCATGCACGAACTCCCGCGCCATCTGCGGTGGCTTGCTCCGCTGACGCTACTTCTCGCCATCTCGGCGGCGTTCGCCCAATCGACGCCGGCGCCCAAAGCCGACGGCAAGACCGCGATTGCCACCTTCGCCGCGGGATGCTTCTGGTGCGTGGAGGAGGCATTCGAGAAGGTGCCGGGCGTGAGCACCGTCGTCTCGGGCTACATCGGCGGCAAGGTCGCCAATCCGACCTACGAGCAAGTGTCGGCCGGCAACGACTGGGCATACCGAGGCCGTGCAGGTCACCTACGATCCGAGCAGGGTGACCTACGAGCAGCTGGTCGACTGGTTCTGGAAGAACGTGGACCCGCTCGATGCGAGCGGGCAGTTCTGCGACAAGGGCAGCCAATACCGCAGCGGCATCTTCTATCACGACGCGGCGCAGAAGAAGGCGGCCGAGACCTCCAAGGCGGCGCTGCAGGCCTCGGGGCGCTTCAAGCAGCCGATTGTTACTGAGATCACCGCCGCCGGCCCGTTCTACGCGGCCGAGGACTACCATCAGGACTACTACAAGAAGAACGCCAACCGCTATCAGTTCTACAAGTACAGCTGCGGCCGGGTGCAGCGGCTGGAGCAGCTGTGGGGCAAGGCTGGCCCGCCGCCCAACAGCTGAGGCACTATTCCTTCTCCCCGCCAACGGGGAGAGGGAAATCACGCCGGAAAGCGCTGCGCAAAGGGCTCGAGCGGCAGGCGCAGCGCGTTCGTCAAATACGACACCGTGCGATAGAAGCCGGCGAGCAGCAGCAGCTCCAGCATCGCCTCCTCGCTGAAGATGGCGCGCAGTTCGGCCCACAGCGCATCATCGATATTGCAGCGCGCGTGTAGTGCGTCCGCGAAGCGGATCAGCAGGCGGTCCTCGGCACCCCAGCAGGCGTCGTCCGCGCCCCCGTGCACGATGGAGCGGAGCTGTGCGGCGTCGAGCGCGGCGCGCTTGGCGAAGAACGCGGCATGCACGCCCCATTCGTACTCCGAGCCGCAGCGCGCGGTGACCCGGTGGACGACGACCTCGCGCTGGCGCAGGGTGAGATGGCCACGGTCGAGCAGCCCGCCGGCCATGAAGCGCTGGAACAGGCGCAGGTCGCGGGCCAGCGTGCGAAACAACACCAGCGGCGCGACGCCCGGTGGCATCAGCGCATCGAAACGGGCCTGGACCTCGGGTGCGTAGGGCGGGTCGGCGGCGGCGATGCGGGCGGATGCGGACATGGGCGATCTCCTATGCTATGTTTTCCTTAGCACACGGCCTCCTCCTTCGCTACGGAAATAATAGCGTGCCCACACCCAGACCCAACAAGCGCGTGCGCGGCTCGACGACCGGCCGACCCATCATGGCCCTGCTCGACCTGCTCGGCCGCCGCATGGCGCTGCGCATCCTGTGGGAACTGCGCGAGGAGCACCTCACGTTCCGGGCGTTGCAGGCGGCCGCCGAGACCAACCCGAGTCTCCTCAACGTGCGGCTCAAGGAATTGCGTGAGGCCCGGCTCGTCACGCATGGCGAGGACGGCTATGCCCTGACCCCGCAAGGCCGGGAACTGCTCGAGACCTTCCTGCCGCTCAATGCCTGGGCCAACAAATGGGCGCGCGAGCTCGACGGCAAGAACCATTGAGTGGGCCTACCCGCGCCTGAGGCAATTTCCGGCTTCACAACGTGGCAGCGTAATGTGACGAATGGGGCCTGACCTGGAGGAACTGCACATGGGCCCGTTCAAGGATATCGGCGTCGATCTCGCGGACATGGTGGCGACCATCGAGATCCGCCGGCCGCCGCACAACTTCTTCGACATCGAGCTGATCCGCCAGATCGCCGACGCCTGCGAGGCCCTCGACAAGGACCCGGCCTGCCGCGCCATCGTGCTGGCGGCGCAGGGCACCGCGTTCTGCGCCGGCGCCAAGCTCGGCGACGGCGCCGACGTGCAGGACGTGCTGGTGAAGAAATCCGAGACCGGCCAGGCGGGCCACCTCTACATCGAGGCGGTGCGCCTGTTCCGCACCGCCAAGCCGATCGTCGGCGCCATCCACGGCGCGGCGGTCGGCGGCGGCCTCGGCCTGGCGCTGGTGCCGGACCTGCGCGTCACCTGCCCGGAGGCGCGCTTCTGCGCCAACTTCACCCGGCTCGGCTTCCATCCGGGCTTCGGGCTGACCCACACGCTGCCCGCCCTGATCGGCCCGTCGAAGGCGGCGCTGATGTTCTACACCAGCCGCCGCATTCCCGGCGACGAGGCCTTCCGCATGGGCCTCGCCGACGTGCTGGTGCCGCAGGCCGAGGTGCGCTCCGCCGCGCAGAAGCTCGCCGCCGAGATCGCCGAGTGCTCGCCGCTGGGCGTGCTGGCGACCCGCGCCACGCTGCGCGCCGGCCTCGCCGACCGCGTGCGCGCCGCGACCGACAAGCGAGCTCGCAGGAGCAGACGCGGCTGCGCCAGACCGCCGACTTCAAGGAAGGCGTCGACGCCGTGAACGAGCGCCGCGTGCCGAGGTTCGTTGGGCGGTAGCGCCGGGGCGCCCGGCCCTAATCGGCCTTGGTGGCCGCGAGGTGCTCGGTGATGAACCAGGCCTGCTTCTCGTTCAGCCGAATGAGATCGCTGACGAGCAGGTCGTTGGTGCCATCGTCCCCGCGCTCGGAGGCGCGGCGCGCGGCTTGACGCGCGAAGCTCAGGACGATCTCGTGCGCGGCCTGCAGGCGCTCGAGCTGCGCCGATGGGGCCTCGCGGTCGCGTGGGGGACGCGGAATCTCGCTTTCCTCCGCCGCGTCGGCGCCCATGGCGATGCTGACGCCGCCGAGCTGCATGATGCGCTCGGCAATGTCGTCGATCAGCTCGGCCTGTTGGCCCTGGTGCTCGTCATAGAGCAGATGCAGCTCGCGGAAATGGATGCCCTCCACCTGCCAGTGGTGCTTCTTGTAGAGGTCGCGCAGCACGATCGTGTCGGCGAGCGCGCGGTTGAGATCGACGATGCTGTCCGTGCGGACGTTCTCGGAGAGAGCGACCTTCATCGGCTTGAGGTCGGTGAAACGCTGCTGGACCTTGTTTCGGGACATTGCCTGGCTCCTCTCAATCGGCCGCCGCGAGGCCGGACGCACAACCCTACATTTGGTTAGCCCGGGCGGACGCGGCAATGACGAAAATGCGCCCCCAGTTCCCTTTTTCGTGAGCACGGACAATGCTGTGGTGGCTCCTGCGAGGCAGAATGATCGCTGCTTAGGCAGGTTCCGCGAGCTGACGCAGGCGATACACCGCAGTGTGCAGCACGTGCGCCAGAACCGTGCCGCCATTGGCGATAAGGATCATGTCGAGGTCGACCAGGCGGTGCCCTTTGCGCTCGTAGTTGGCCGCAACGCGGCCGCGGGCGGAGAGCTCGTCACCGATGCGAGCTGTGGCAAAATTGGTGACCTTGCTGCCGGTGTGGACCCACGGCTGCAGCACGACATTCTCGCGCAGCACCAGGTTGGCGAGCCGCAGCAGCTGGCCGGGATGAAGCAAACCCTCACGGCCATAGATCGGATCGGCTTCGCGCACATCGCGCAAATATTGTGCAGCGGCGTCGGCGGTGACGGCGAACGGCGTGATGCCGAGCGACGTGCCTGGGGCAAGGCTGGTCTCGTCAGCGGGCGGTCGCTCGGCCGGCGGCGTGCGGACCTCGTAGGCATCGGTCGCCGGCGGCTGGCCTGCGGCTTGCGGCAGCGATGCACGGCCAGTGGCACAGACTGAGCCCTCGCTCTCCACGCGCAGATCGAGGCCATGTCCGCTTTCCGCCGCCGACACGACCGCCAGGCGGCCGTCATAGACGGGCTTCAGGAAGCGGCACTCGATCCGACCGCTCTCGAGCCAGGCCCGGCCCCAGCGCCGCACGGCAGGATGGCAGGCGTAGGCGTAGACCTCCACGCCCGGGACGAGGCCACCGGAGAAACCCAGCTTCTGCGCCACGGTGTCGTCGTGGATCTTGTTCTCGGAGGCGTGCGAGAGGTTGTAGGCCTCGACCGTGTAGGTCGCGGACGCCGATGCATTCATGGCAGCACCTCCACTTGGCCATTGACGGCGCGTGCGCCGAGCTTATCTGGCTGGTGGCGAATGTCTAACCGCGCACCCGGTTCAAGGCGATGAGCACGGCCGTGATTGCGAGCGCGGCGAGTGCTGCGAGCACGTACGACGCGACGAGGCCAGCGGCAGGCAGCGCGAGGCCCACGACGAGGAAGAAGATTGCGAACGAGAACAACGACAGGGTCACTGCCCGCAACATGCGCCAAACCGCCTCGCGGCCCCACCGGTAGTGGGTGAAGGTGCCGACCACGCTGAGGATCACGGGATAGGACGCCAGGATACCCGAGAGCTGGGGACCCAGCGCGTCGGCGGTGAGCAACAGGCCGGTCACCAACGCACCGGTGGCGACCATGCGCATCGGGATATCCCACCACGGCAGCGCTTGCAGCAGCGCCGGCTCGCGCGGGCGCGGCAGCAGCGTGTAACTGATCGCGAGCGCCAGCGCAGCGACGGCTGCTGCCGCCCAGAGCGGAGAAACAGCAAGGCTTCGCGTCAGCGCCGGCAGCACGGCAATATGTTGTATCGTCCACGCACTCCCGACGAATGCGGCCACGGCAATCGCCAGGCACAGCGGCCAGTGCGCGAATTGCGAGACGAGGCCGTAGGCCAGGATGAACGCTGCCACGCACACGACCCCGAACTCGATGCCGATGCAGGCGGTGACGGCGAAGTCGATGCTCTTGTCCTGGACCAGGACGAACAGTGTCGGGGCCCGTGAACCACGGCAGGCCCAACAGGATGCCGCCGATGGTCGGGCCCCACCACCGTGCCGCCAGCGACACGGCAGCCACGAGCAGGGGCGTGACGGCGATCTTGAGGAGGAAGAGCATGGGAACCGAGCTCCCTCTCCCCGCCCTTACGGGGAGAGGGAACTAGCGCATGTTGCCGCAGAAGCGCTGGATGCGGCCGCAGGCGTCCTCCAGCTCGGCGTTTGAGGTGGCATAGGAGATGCGGAAGTACGGGCTCATGGCGAACGCCGCACCCTGTACGCAGGCCACGCCTTCCTCCTCCAGCAGCGTCAGCACGAAGTCTTCGTCCGTGCCGATCTTCTTGCCGCCGGCGCTGGTCTTGCCGATCAGGCCCTCGCAGGAGGGATAGACGTAGAATGCGCCCTCGGGCTTCGGGCACTTGATGCCCTTGGCCTGGTTCAGCATCGACACCACGAGGTCGCGCCGCTCCTTGAACGCGGCCTTGTTGCGCTCGATGAAGTCCTGCGGGCCGTTCAGCGCCTCCACCGCCGCCCACTGCGTGATGGAGGACGGGTTGGAGGTCGACTGCGACTGCAGCTTGCACATGGTCTTGATGAGCGGCTCCGGCCCGGCGCCGTAGCCGAGCCGCCAGCCCGTCATGCAGTAGGTCTTGGAGAAGCCGTTCATGGTGAGCGTGCGCTCGTAGAGGCCGGGCTCGACCTGTACGGGCGTGTAGAACACGTGGTCGTCATAGAGCAGGTGCTCGTACATGTCGTCGGTGAGCACCCAGACATGGCGTTCTTCGGCTGCATCAGCACGTCGGTGAGCGCCTTCAGCTCGGCCTTGGAGTATGCGGCCCCGCTCGGGTTACATGGCGCGTTGAACAGGAACCACTTGGTCTTGGGCGTGATCGCCGCCTCTAGCACTTCGGGCTTCAGCTGGTATCCGTCCTCGATGCGGCAGGGGGCGAATACGGGCTTGCCGCCGCCCAGCAGCACGATGTCGACATACGACACCCAGCACGGCGCCGGGATCACCACCTCGTCGCCGGGATTGAGCGTGCACAGCAGCGCGTTGTAGAGCACCTGCTTGCCGCCGGTGCCGACCGACACCTGCGAAGTCTTGTAGTCGAGGCCGTTCTCGCGCTTGAACTTGGCGGCGATGGCGGCCTTCAGCTCGGGGATGCCGTCGACGTCGGTGTACTTGGTCTTGCCCTCGTGCAAGGCCTTGATCGCCGCTTCCTTGATGTTGTCGGGCGTGTCGAAATCGGGCTCGCCGGCCGACAGCGAGATCACGTTCCGGCCCTGTGCTTTCAGCTCACGCGCTTTCGTCGCCATCGCGATGGTCTGGGATGGCGAGATGCGGTTGACGCTGTCGGCAAAAAATCGGGCTGGGAGCGCTCCCATGGCAGCCTCTGTCGGGTTCGGGCCCGCAGGGATTTGCGAGCGGCGCGGAACCTACGCCGCGGGGCGCCCAAGTCAAGCGCAATGCGCCACAAGACGGCAGGGTCGGCCCGGCGGAAAGCTGCGGCACACGGGGGCGGGCGCTCCGTATGACCGGCGTATATAGTGCCCCCTCGAGCGCGGCGCGGGGAGGTGGTGTCATGAGCGCACAGACAGCAACCATTATCGGCGGACCCGTCTCGCCCTACGTGCGCAAGGTGCTGGCCGTGTGCGAGATGAAGGGCGTGCCCTATCGGCTGGATCCGATTGTGCCGTTTTTCGGCGACGATTTGTTCAGCGAGCTTTCGCCACTTCGGCGTATCCCGGTGTTCATCGACGACAAGGTGTCGCTCTGCGACAGCACGGTGATCTGCGAATACCTGGAAGATCGCTATCCCACCCCGCGCATCCTGCCCGCCGACTACGCGCTGCGCGCCCAGGCGCGCTGGCTGGAAGAGTTCGCCGACACGCGCATGGGCGATGTCTTCATCTGGCGGGTGTTCTACGAAGCGGTCATCCTGCCGTTCATCTTCCAGAAGCCGCGTGACAAGGAGAAGATCGCCAAAGCGGTCACTGAGCTACTTCCGGGCGTAATGGACTATCTCGAAACGATTGCGCCGAGCGGCGGCTTCCTCGCGGCCGAGGTATCGATGGGCGACATCGCCGTGGCCATTCCGTTCAGCAATTTGCGCTGGGCGCGAGTTCGAGCCCGACAAGGCTCGCTGGCCGAAGGCCTGCGCCTGGGTCGACCGAACGCTCGCCACGCCCGCGCTTGCGAAGGCGACAAGGTTCGCCGACAAGCTGATGCAGACGGCGCCGGAACGCCATCGCGCGGCGCTCGCCGAGATCGGGGTGCAGCTTACCGAGACGACGGTTGCAAGCGACATGGCCCGGCGCGGGCCCATGTCGGTCTAGGCTGGTTCTGCGACCATGCCTCGGTGCATCAAGCTCCTGCCGGCGCCGAAGCCTGGTCGCCAACAGACGGCCGCGGCAGATAGAACGGCGAGCGCGGCGAGAGCAGCAGGACCAGCAAGATGACGACCCCGGCAAGACCTCCGGCATGGGTGGCGGGGTCGAACAGACGGCTACCGCCCGCCACATAGACCGGGTCGGTGTAGATCGCGAGCGCAAGCGCCGTGGGCTGGCCCGGCACCGTCGGCGCAAGCAGGGCCGCCACGTTGTTCATCCAGTGCAAGCCAGCCGAGGCAGCCAAATTCTGCGTCCGGAAGAGCAGCGCGTACGAGATCGCCTCAATGGCCACGAAATAGATCACGTTGACCAACAAATCCCTCTTGATGTCCTCGTTTCCCAAATGCCCCGCCACGAAAAGCGAGATCACGGCGGCGATGACCGGAAGCCGGTACGGCAGCACTGCGCCCCATACCCGCAGCAGATATCCGCGGAACAACACCTCCTCGCCGAGAGATTGCACGAGGATCACGCCGATCGCGAGCGCGGCCCAGAACGGAACAGCGCGGTTGAGCGCAGGAAACTCGAACTGCTTGGGCTCCAGGAGGTAGCTCAGCGCCACCCCCAGGACGGCGACGATCATGAGCGCGATCGCAGCATTGAAGAACTGTGGCCACTGAAAGCCCACGCGATAGGAGAAGGCCCGCCGCCACGACACACCGTGCACGACCGGGAGAACGATCAACGGCACGAGCAGAAACGGCAGGGAGGCAAGCACCAGATCGACGTAGGTAATCGGCCGGGCGGGATCGATCGGGAATACGCTTTGCGGGAAGCCGCCGACTATCCACCTGCGTTGCTGGGCCAGCGTCTCGAATGCTACGACCGCCATGGTGAGCGCAAAGAAGAGAAGGACGGCCACCAGCATTCCAACTATCGCCCAGTACCATTGCCAGCGCCGCTCGCGGCCCTGCAGCAGCAGCGGATCGCGCTCCAGCACGAGGCGATTGGCGCTCGATCGCAGAACAACGCTCGCGCGGCGCAGCGCTGTCAGCATGCGCGCACACGCTGAGCGTTCGTGCTTGCCAGGCCAGCCTTCCGCACGGGTGTGAGCATCGTCCCCCCGGCAGTTGTGTCAGCGACGCGGTCGACGGCGCGCCGGCCCGTTGGCCCCGCCTAGCGGGCCATGGCGGTGGCATCCACCTCTTTGAAGTCGACGCCGGCCGTCTCGGCGCCCGAGAAGTCGATGTGAATGTGGTTGCCGTCCGGATCCCAGACATTGATCTGCACGCCATCGGAACGCGGCACTTTGCGCGCGTCGTAGCGCACGTTGTGCGTGTGCAGGCGCTCCAGGAAATCCTTGAGCCCGGTCGCGGAGAAGGCGAAATGCTCGAGCCGCAGGCCGCTGGTTTGCGGCTGCTTGTCGACGCCTACGAGGTGAACGGTGGGCTCGCCACCGCAGTAGAGCCAGGCGCCCGGGAACGGAAAGGGCGGGCGGTCACCGGCGCGCATGCCGAGCACGCGGTCGTACCATTCCACCATGCGGTCCACGTTGGCGGTGTGGATGTTGACGTGGTCGAGCTTCTTGACCTGCAGGGCTTGCATGGCGCGCCTCCTCCGGCAGTTTCATGCAGGCTAGCCGATCAGGGCGGGCCGGGCAAAGTCTGCCGAGTTTGACCCGTCAATCGGGACGGCCACATGCGTCGTATGCGCAAGGCGCAGTGCTGGCGGACCGGCGACCACCCAATTGCTTGGTTGCTGGGGTATTGCTTCCCAAAGGAGGCCCGCCATGGGCAATCCATTTACTGCTGCCGCCGGTGTTGCGGCAATCGCCATAGCCTTCGTTCTCCTTCTCGCAAGCGTCCGCGTCGCCAACGAGTATCAGCGCGCGGTTGTGTTCCGGCTCGGCCGTATTTGCCGGTCTCGTGGGCCGGGCTTGTATTTTCTCATCCCGCTGATCGAGCGTCAGATCCTCATCGACCTGCGCGTGGTAACGGCCGACGTGGAGGAGCAGGAGGCGATCACCAAGGACAACGTGCCGGTGAGGGTCGACGCCGTCGTCTGGTATCGCGTGGTGGATTCGGCCAAGTCGGTAGTCGAGGTGCAGAACGTGCACGAGGCGGTGACGCAGGTGGCGCTCACGCTGCTGCGCAACCTGCTCGGCCGGCACTCACTCGATGACCTGCTGAAGGAGAAGGACAAGCTCAGCGAGGAGCTGCGCGTCAATATCGACCGCGCCACCGCACCCTGGGGCATTCAGGTGCAGATGGTGGAGATGAAGGACGTGGTGATCCCGCAGTCGATGCAGCGCGCCATGGCGCAAGAAGCCGAGGCGCTACGCGAGAAGCGGGCGCGCATCATCAAGGCCGAGGCCGAGCTCGAGGCCGCCGCGCAGCTCAAGGCCGCCGCCATGCTGATCATGGAGTGCCCGGCCGGCCTGGAGCTGCGCCGCATGCAAATGATAACCGAGGTCGGCGCCGAGCAGAACACCACCACCATCGTGATGATGCCGAGCGAGTTCGTGACGATGGCGCGAGGCCTCGGCGAGGCGTTCAGCAAAGGCGCGCTGGCGCCAGCGGCCACGCCCGCGCAGCGTTGAGCTCATCTGGCAAAGCAGGCTTCACGGGGCGGACCCGCAGGGTCCGACCCTATTTCCACTCCGCTTGCGGCCTCAGCAGGCCAGGGCGGGCCTTTACGAGACGGCAAGGTTAAGGCGGTCGAGCCGCCCGGCCAGCAACGTTCAGGACCGCGCGACAAGAGTTTGTTCGCAGGGCTCGGTCATCATGCGCGAGCCTTGATCGGAGGGAGCCCCGAAGGAAGCCGCATGGGCGCCGCCATTCGCATTGCCTTGCTGGCCCTGAGCATGCTCGGTGCGGCGGCTGCCCACGCGCAGCAGCCCGCGGTGGATTTCTGGATCATGCAGAGGGACCCGGTGGCCGGGACCGATCTCGCCATCGGCGATGGCTTGCATGTACGGCTCGGCTACAAGAGTGACCGGCCGCTGCGGTTCCAAATGAAGGGCCGCGCGCAGGGCAAGAACGTCACTGCCGGTGCCATGTACAATGTGGCACCGATCTATCCGGCCGGCGAAGGCGAGGCGATCGTTTGGATCGCCTATCGCCAGCCCGTGGCGATCGACGAAATCACGGTTGCCGCAATGGGGGCCGATTGGAAGCCGATTGCCACCGCCAGCGTCGCCGCGCTGATCGGCTGGAGCCCGGGCATCGCCCGGCGGCAACCCGTGGAATGGGCGACGCGACTGCACCAGGCGCAGCAGGCGATGGTGAATCAGGCTGTTGAAAATCAGCGGGCGAACCGGGACGCCAGCGGGAGCGGTGCGATCCTGGTCCCTCTGCTGGCGCTTGGCGTGCTCGCATACTTCGTATTGCAGCCGCTGACAGTGTGGCTGTTCGACAGGGGCTGGCGCCTGGCCGCCCTTGTTCCGCTGATCGCCACCGTGCCGCTGGTGCTGCATGCCGCAGCGGCGTTCGCGGCCGGCGCCAACCTATGGCCCCTTCTTCTGCTGCTGTTCCTGCCCTTCGCCACGCTCTATCTGCTGCTGCTGGCCGGCGCGCGAATCGTTGTGCGCGCGGCGGCAGCCTGAGGGAATGCCGGGCGGGGCTACCCCGCCGCCTGGGGCTGCAGCACGCCGCGGCGGATCTGGTCCTGCTCGATCAACTCGAAGAGCGCGCGGAAGTTGCCCTCGCCGAAGCCGTCGTCGCCCTTCCTCTGGATGAACTCGAAGAAGATCGGGCCGATCACGGTCTTGGAGAATACCTGCAGCAGGACCTTGGTCTCGCGGCCGTCGACCACGCCCTCGCCGTCGATCAGGATGCCGTGGCGCTTCATGCGGGGGATGGGCTCGCTGTGGCCGGGCACGCGCGAAAAACTCTGCGCGTAGTAGGTGTCGGGCGGGCCGGGCATGAAGGCGACGCCGTTCTCAGCCAGTGCATCGGTGGCGCCATAGATGTTCTCGGTAGCGACGGCGATGTGCTGGATGCCCTCGCCCTTGTAGCTCTTGAGATACTCCTCGATCTGACTGTGATCGTCGGCCAACTCGTTGATGGGAATGCGGATGCGGCCGCAGGGCGAAGTGAGAGCCCGCGAGTGGAGCCCCGTCAGCTTGCCCTCGATGTCGAAGAAGCGAATCTGGCGGAAGTTGAAGAGCCGCGCGTAGAAGTCGAACCACTTGTCCATATTGCCGCGGTAGACGTTGTGGGTGAGGTGGTCGAGGTAGTAGAAGCCGACGCCCTCGGGCCTCGGATCGCGCTCGCCGAGCCACTCGAACTCGCGATCGTAGGGCGAGCCCATCGCGCCATACTTGTCGACGAAGTAGATGAGCGAGCCGCCAATGCCTTTGATGGCGGGGACCTCGAGCGTCTTGTCGTTGCC
Source organism: uncultured Alphaproteobacteria bacterium (assembly GCA_963832445.1). Taxonomy (GTDB): domain Bacteria; phylum Pseudomonadota; class Alphaproteobacteria; order Rhizobiales; family Hyphomicrobiaceae; genus AWTP1-13. Next base: position 10,146 of record CAWHUM010000004.1, on the reverse strand, counting down.
GGTGTAGGGCTCAGCGCCGAGCTTCACCGCACGGTCGAAGGCGTGGCGAGCATGCACGACGCGCCAAGCCATGGATGGCGCGCAGGGCCCGTGCTCGGCGACGAAGCGCGAGGCGAACGAGCCAGGCTCGGCGTTGAGCACGTAGTTGATGTCGCCCTGCCGATAGACCGTGATGTTCTTGGTCTTGTGGCGGGCAACCGCCGTGTACCCCATGCGGGTGAACAGGTCGGCCAGCTTCTTCGGATCGGGGTGGGCGAACTCGACGAACTCGAAGCCGTCGGTGCCGGCGGGATTTGCGGCGGAAATCGTGGCAGGCGGGGCGTCGTGCGGGAAAGGACCCATGTGGTAGGCGCTCCTAATGCTGCGATCGGGCATATTCGCGCGAGATTCGCGCAAAGTATGTGCATCCGAGCGCAATATGGGAGATAATGCGCACGGTTAGCGCATGGATAAGGCTATAGGCGCACGAAAATGAGCCTCGACCTCATCGATCTCAGGCTGCTGGCGCTGCTGCAGGAAACCGCATCGCTTTCCAATGCGGAGCTCGCAGAGCGCATCCGGCTTTCGCCCTCGCAGTGCTCGCGGCGCCGGGCGGCGCTGGAGGCGGCGGGTTACATCCGCGGCTATCGCGCCGATCTGGACGCCCGCAAGCTCGGCTACGGCATCGACGCCTTCACACGCGTGACGCTGTCCAAGCACTCCGACACCACGGCGGATGACTTCGCGCACTTCCTCGAGGGACTGGGCGAGGTGCTGGCGGCGCACTCGGTGGCGGGCGACGCCGACTATCTGCTGCACCTGCGCGTGCGTTCGCTCGATGAGCTGGCCGAGTTCGTGCACAAGCGCCTGCTGCCGCATCCGCACGTGCATCAAGTGCGCTCCGACATCGTGCTGAAGACGATCAAGGAGAACCGCGGGTTCCGGCTCGAACTCGGGGGCAGCCAAACAGGCAAGGCGGGGAAACCGCCGCTAGTGTGATGATCGAGAAGTCCGCCCACATCGCGCCGGGCTGGGGTCGAGAGCGGACTTCTCGATCTGAATCACACTAGCATCGTGATTTTCCTGGTGTCCTTCAGATCGCGAAATTCGTACCGAGTTTGCCGCACAGGGAGACGAATTTCGCGATCAGGACACTAGCACCTCAATGCGCGCGCACCAGGCGGAGCACGTCGGCGCCGTAGCGGGTGAGCTGTTGGGGTCGACGCGGGTGGGGCAGTGAGGCGCACGAATGGAGTTGGGATGGCGGGGGCATTCGGCGGCGGCCGCTTCCGCTGGCTCCGCCAACGTCCGCTTTCGGACCGTTACAGCCGGTGGCGCGTGGCGTCAGGGAGAAATCTGACCCCAAGGAGACGTTGCTGATCAGCTCGCCGAGCAAGTTCCGCGGCTGCGCTGACTCATGAAGCGCGCCACCTCCGGAAACTCATTCGTTACTTGCGGGTCTCAAGCGCTGAGAGTTGCTCAGTATCGTAGCGGCGGCGAAGCTCACCGATTGCTTGGGCATTCGGCGGTCCTGATCGCGAGACCAATTCGGCAAGCTCCTCGAAATAGTGCTCGTGCCCCGGCGGCGAGATAGACATGATTACCCGCGCGGGCCTATCCGTGGCATTGGCGATGTTGTGCGACACGCCGGGCGGGATGAACACGAATGTACCGGGCAACGCGCGAACGGTTTCGTCGCCGATCTGCCATTCGCATTCGCCTTCGATGACGTAAAACGTCTCCTCCTGTACACGGTGCACATGGCGGCCGGTGGAGAACCGCGCCGGGATCGTCCAGTCGAACATGCTGGTGTGCTTCGTGTGCTTTCCCGTCACCAGGAAGGCCATCGGCTGGCCGGCGAGCTTGACACCCGTGAAGTCGCTCGGCTTGTGGATCACTGCGCTGGTCGACATGGCGCAACTCCTTAGCTTGCTTGGCAGCTCCGTCATCGAGGAGCGGTGGTCAGCTTGCGTCGCGTCGGCTCGACAAGTCCTGAAAGGCCTGCGAAATTGTTGCGAAAAGCTTCCGAATAGGAATTCTCGAAGCGACGCCAATGATCTACGAGTTCGGCCCATTTCGTCTCGATGCGACGCTCGGTCTGCTGATGCGAGGGTCAGAGCCAGTCGCAATTGGCCATCGCGCCGTCGCTCTGCTTCAGTTGCTCGTTGAGCAGGCAAAGCGGCCGGTTGCCAAGGAGGCTCTGTTCGAGGCGGCCTGGGCCGGACTGGCAGTAGAAGACAGCAACCTGACGGTGCAAATTGCAGCGGTCCGCAAAGCTTTGGAAGAAGCAGGTGGCGCTGGCTGGATCGAGACGCTCCCGCGGCGGGGCTACCGGTACATCGGCCCGCCGGTCGTAACCTGCGGACCTGACGGCCCGGAGTCTGCGCCGGCTCTCGAGCTGCCTGCCAAGCCGTCTGTGGCGGTGCTTCCGTTCGTCAACGTCGGCGACGACCCGGAGCAAGCACATTTTACCGACGGCATGGTCGACGACATCATCACCGGCCTATCGCGTATCAAATGGCTGTTCGTGATCGGGCGCGGCACGACATTTTCGTACAAGGGGCGGACAGTGGCCCCGCGGCAGGTGGGCGGGGAACTCAGCGTGCGCTACCTCCTTGAGGGAAGCGTGCGCAAGGTTGCCGATCGCGTCCGCATCAACTGTCAGCTCGTTGACGCGAGGAACGGCGCGCACGTCTGGGCGGAACGCTACGACCGCAAACTCGATGACGTTTTCGCGCTGCAAGATGAGATCGCCTGCGCGGTTGTCGCTGCGATGGAGCCCGGACTGCAGCGCGCAGAGGTCGAGCGCGTCAAACGCAAGCGCCCCGACAGCCTCGACGCGTACGAACTTCTGCTCAAGGCACAACCCGATGTTGACTCAGGTATGCCGGAGCGGGTTGCGCGCGCGCTGGTGCTTCTGGAAAAGTCGCTTGCCGTGCTGCCGACGTATGCTCTGGCGCACGCCAACGCGGCCATGTGCCATCATTGTCTTTTCCTGCGGGCCGGCTTGAAGGAAGAGAACCGGACGGCCTCCCTTCGTCACGCCGAGGCCGCCATGACCTTTGGTCAGGACGATGCGCGCGCCCTGACGCTGGCCGGCTTTTCCGTCGGCATGGATGGACACGATCGCGCCGGCGCGTTTACTGCATTCGAGGCCGCCTTGGCGCTGAGCCCCTCCTGCGCTCTCACCTATATTCTGGGCAGCGTCGTCGCCGGCTGGGGCGGTGAAGCGGAGCGTGCCATAGAGTGGAGTGAGCGGGGCATGCGCACCTCAATGCGCGCGGACCAGGCGGAGCACGTCGGCGCCGTAGCGGCTGAGCTTGCTCTGGCCGACGCCGCTGACAGTCTTGAGCGCGTCGGCGTCGGCCGGGCGGCGGCGGGCGATATCGGCAAGCGTGGCGTCGTGGAAGATGACGTAGGGCGGCACATGCTGCTCGGCGGCTCGCTCGCGACGCCAGGCGCGCAGGGCCTCGAACAGGGGAGCGTCGGCGGGGTCGACCGCCAAACCATCTCCGCCACGGCGCTTGCGGGCGCGGCGACCACCGGCATCGCTATCGGCGACGGCCGGCACCTTGCGCATGGCGACGCGACGCTCGCCACGGTAGACGGCGCGCACGTCGTCGCCTTCGCCCAGGCCGACCAGCGGGCGGCCGTCATTGGGATCCTCGCGCAGCAGACCCTCGAACAGCAGTTGGTCGAGCAGGTCGCGCCAACCCGTGGCGGTGAACTCGCGGCCGATGCCCCAGGTGGAGAGGGCGGTCTCGGAGGCGAACGGCTCCTTGGTCTTGCCGAGCAGGTGGTCGACGACGCGGCCGCGGCCGAAGCGGCCGCCGAGGCGGTGCACGGCCGACAGCGCCTTCTGCGCGGCCTCGGTCACGTCGATGGCCTCGGGCGGAGCGAGGCAGAGGTCGCACACGCCGCAGGCGGTGACGCTCGCCTCGCCGAAGTAGCGGCGCACCGCGGCGGGGCGGCAGCCGGTACCGTCGAGCATGGCGTAGAACTGGCGCAGCTTGCGCATCTGCACGGACTTCACGCTGTCGTCGACCTCACGGCTATCTATGCGGCGCATGGCCCAGGCGAGGTCGGAGGCCGAGTAGAGCGTGATGCCCTCGGCCGGCTCGCCGTCGCGACCCGCGCGGCCGACCTCCTGCCAGTAGGACTCGATAGCCGCCGGCGGGTCGGCGTGGATGACATAGCGCACGTCGGGCTTGTCCACGCCCATGCCGAAGGCGATGGTAGCCACCATCACGGCCGCGTCCGCTTCGAGGAATTGCTCCAGCCGCGCGGCGCGCAGGCTCTTGTCGAGACCGGCATGGTAGGCGAGCGCCGGCACGCTCGCAGCGGCAAGCTTCTGCGCCAGCTGGTCGACGCCGTCGCGCGAGCCCGCATAGATGACGCCGGAGCGGCTCGGCCGCTCCGCCACCAGCTCCAGCACACGGGCGTGACCCTGCCCGCGCTTGCGCTCCGCGGAGAGAGCGAGCTCGGGCCGAGCGAAGCTGGCGACGAACTCGCGCGCGTCTTTCAAATGCAGCTCGGCGCGGATGTCCTCACGTGTGCGAGCATCGGCGGTGGCGGTTACCGCGAGGCGCGGCACGGTGGGGAAGATCTCCGCGAGCCGCCCCAGCATGCGGTATTCGGGGCGGAAGTCGTGCCCCCACTGGCTGACACAGTGGGCCTCGTCAATGGCGATAAGCGCCAGCGGCAGTCGCGACAGGCGCTCGAGCATCCAGGACTGCATCAGGCCTTCGGGCGAGAGGTAGAGCAGGCTCAGCGCACCGGCATCGATGCGTCGCCAGACGCTGCCGCGGGCTTCCGAGTCGGTGGACGAATCCAGTCGCTCGGCAGCCACACCCGACTGCTGCAAGGCAGCGACCTGGTCCGCCATCAGGGCGATCAGGGGCGAGATGACGAGCCCCAAACCGGGCCGGATGAGCGCCGGGATCTGATAGCACAGGCTCTTGCCGCCGCCGGTGGGAAGAACCGCCAGCGCGCTGCGTCCCGCCAGCACCTCGCCGATCACGCCCGCCTGCAGACCGCGAAACTCACCATGGCCGAAGGTGCGGCGCAGAATCTCGCGCGCGGCCGCCAGGGGCGCCGACACACCCGAATACGGCAGCGAACCTTGGGAATCGGCGTGCACGAGTACCTTATGCAATGTGCACACCGGCCTCGCAAACCGGCTCGCCGCGTTTTCAACGCTGCAGTTCGGAGGAACCATGCCTAGCGTTGCAGCATCACCGCCGCGAATTACTAAGAGGTCGTTAACGAAGGCACTGGCAGACTGGCGGAGCAATTCTCAACGTCTGCCCCGAGGTGCCCATGCCCTGCCCGAGTGCTGCCGATCTGGCCCTGGCGCTGTCTCTCAGCTTCGGCGGTAGCGAGATCGGCATCGGACTGCCGGTGTGGCTGGGCCCACGCGATTGCGGACCGCCCTATGGCTACTACGCGCCGGCACCGAAATACGTCTACGACCACAGCACCGGCGCGACATGGACCGGCAACGGCTGGGCGTATCTACCGATCGGGGGTTACTATCCCGGTCCTCCCGCACCCGTCGCGGTACCACCCCCGGCGCCCGTCGCGGCACCGCCTCCCAGCGATCTTCCGCGCGTCCGGCCTAGGCACCACCCCTGGCTTCCGGGCTGGTAAGCGCAGTGCCCTGTCGAGGTGCCTCTAAGCGGGGCTGGGCGACAAGGGCATTGCCCGGCGGCCTCGCCGCAGCCCCCATCCCCCGCACCGTCTCGGTCCACAGCTCGAGCAGGTCCGGGTGCCGGGTCCATGTCTCCAGAATGGCCAGGTTGAAGGCCTTGGCACGCTCGTCCAGCACCGACCAGGACGGGGCGAGATCGGTCTGCCAATCGACGTCGGGACGATGAATGGTCTGGATATAGATGGCAGGCATGATGGCCGCCGCCCGTTCGACGGGAGGCAGGTCGCGAATGGCTGCGATCTCGCTGACAGTCGATCCGTCGGGCATGGCTTTGGCTCGATGCGTTAGGGCGGAAGATTTCGGCCTGCCAAGCTGCAACGGCACGTTGCGACTGGCAAGCCTAGACAAACGGGCTCGCCGCTGCCTTCAGCCGCCCACCATGATCGGTTCGGGCGGAGCACGGCCGCGGATCAGGTCGGAGGCCTTGTCGGCCAGCATCAGCGTCGCCGCGTTGAGGTTGGCGGAGAGCATGGTCGGCATGATGGAGGCGTCGACCACGCGCAGGCCCTCCAGCCCGCGGACCCGCAGCTGATCGTCGACGACGGCGAGCGGGTCGGCATCAGGCCCCATGCGGCACGTGCCGGAGGGATGGAAAGTCGTGGTCCCCCTCTGCTTCGCGGCGCCCAGCAGCTCATCGTCGTTCTGAACCTTGTCGCCGGGAAAATCCTCGTAGGCGTAGTAGGGCTCGAGCGGTTTGGTCTTGAGCAGGCGGCGCGCGAGCTTCATGCCAGCGAGCAGAATGCGGCGGTCGCTCTCCTCGGCGAGGTAGTTGGGCTGGATCATCGGCGGATCGAACGGGTCGGCCGAACGGACGCGCACGTAGCCGCGGCTGGTGGGGCGCTGCTGCCAGGAGGCGACCGTCATGCCGGGCTCGCGCTCGAGCTGACCTTGCACGCCCTCCTCGTAGCTTGCCGGCGTGAACGTGAGCTGCAGGTCGGAGTTGGCGACGGTGGGCTCCGAGCGCCAGAAGCAGTAGACGTGGGTGGGACTGAGCGCCAGCACGCCCTTGCGCGTGAGCAGCCATTTCGCGACCTCGGCGGCGAGGCGAACCCCACGCACCATCTCGTTGATGGTCTCGATGTTCTTCACACGTGCGGTGAAGCGCGGGGCGTAGTGATCGCGCAGGTTCTCGCCGACGCCGGCGAGCCCGTGCTTCACCGGGATGCCGAGCGACTGCAGCAGCTGCGGGGGGCCAATGCCGGAGAGCTGCAGGAGCTGCGGCGAGTTGTAGGAGCCGGCGGAGAGGATGACCTCGCGGCGCGGCGCGCACCTCCTTCAGCTCGCCATGACGCCCACCATTGCGGTAGCGGATGCCGACCGCGCGGCGGCCTTCCAGCATGATCTCGGTGGTGTGCGCATGGGTGATGACGTCCAGGTTGGGGCGGCGCATGGCAGGGCGCAGAAACGCGCCCGCGGCGCTGACGCGGCGGCCGTTCTCGATGGTGCGTTGGGCGTAGGCGATGCCTTCCTGGATGGCGCCGTTGTAGTCAGGGTTGCGGGGGATGCCGAGGGTGGCGGCGCCCTCGATGAAGGCCTCGCAGAGCGGGTGGCGCCAGTCGATGTCGGTGACCGTGAGGTTGCCTTTGCGGCCGCGGTAGGTGGTGTCGCCATCGCCGAGGCGGCGCTCCATGCGCTTGAAGTAGGGGAGCACATCGGCGTAGCCCCAGCCGCGATTGCCGAGTTGCGCCCAGGTATCGAAGTCCATGCGCTGGCCGCGATTGTAGATGTGGCCGTTGATGGAGCTGGAGCCGCCGAGCGTCTTGCCGCGCGGCGCGGGGATGCATCGGCCGCCGGTCCACTCGCTCGGCTCCATCCTGTAGAGCCAGTTCACGCGCGGGTCGTGGTAGGTCTTGATGAAACCGGCAGGAATATGGATGAAGGGGTGCCAGTCGCTGGGGCCGGCCTCCAGCACCAGCACGGTCGCCGTGCCGTCCTCGCTCAGCCGGTTGGCGAGCACGCTGCCGGCCGAACCCGCCCCGACGATGACGTAGTCGAAGGTCTCCACCGCGCTTCCCCCATGGGTTTCTTGGCGCGCATTTCGGCACGCCGGGGCGCCTCGAGGCAAGGGGTGGAGGGTGCGTATGCGTGCGCTGTCAGGGCTGCAATAAGCTCAGGCCGAGCGCAGGATCGATCTTGGCAGCGGCTTTCAGGCGCCCCTGGTGCGCAGCTCGGCCTCCCACTGCCGGCGCGCAGCCTCGCGCTGGCGCGCCGCCGCCGACCAAAGGAAGACCCCTTGGACAACCACGAAGACCGCCAACGCCGCCAGTAATGCCAGATATTCCGCCATGGATTTGTGCGAGATTAAACCTCAACGTTGCGCCCAACTGTAAGAGAAGACGCGGCGAAGGCGATGCACAAAGCAAAGTAATCATTAAGCCCAGAGGAGAGCCGCTGTGGCGGCGCCCGAGGTGCCGCAGGGTTGGTCATCCAAGGCTCCGATCTCGGCCATTTCAGGTTGCGGCTGCATTGGTTAGGGTGGAGCGGGACAGCTGAGAGGGAGGCCACCATGCCGGTGATCAACCGCATTGCCGCTATGCAGGACGAGGTCGCCGCCTGGCGCCAGGACTTCCATCAGCATCCCGAAATCGGCTTTGAGGTGCATCGAACAGCCGGCATCGTGGCGGAAAAGCTCGAAGCGTTTGGCTGCGACGAGGTGGTGCCCGGCATCGGCAAGACCGGAGTGGTGGGCCTCATCAAGGGGCGCAAGAGCGCATCGGGCAAGGTCATGGGCCTGCGCGCCGACATGGATGCGCTGCCGATCCACGAGGCGACCGGCGAGCCCTATGCGTCGCGGACCGCCGGCAAGATGCACGCCTGCGGCCACGACGGACACACGTCCATGCTGCTAGGGGCCGCCAAGTACCTGTGCGAGACGCGCAACTTCGACGGCACGGTATGCCTCGTGTTCCAGCCGAACGAGGAGGGCCTGACGGGCGGCGTGGCGATGCTGGAAGACGGCCTGCTCGACCGCTTCCGCATCCAGGAGCTCTACGGGATCCATACCTGGCCCGGGGCCGACCTCGGCACCTTCGGCATCCGGCCGGGCGCGCTGCTCGCCGCCGCCGACCGCTTCACGATCCACATCGCCGGCAAAGGCGCGCACGCCATGGCCCCGCACACGAGCATCGACCCCGTGCTGGTTGCCGCGCACACGATCACGGCGCTGCAATCGATTGCCTCGCGCGCGATAAACCCTCTCGATGCGGTTGTGGTGTCCACTTGCATGGTGCACGCCGGCGAGGCTTTCAACATCATTCCCGAGCACGCAACACTGACCGGCACCGTGCGCACGCTCAGCGAGCACGTGCGCGACACCGTCGAGGCGCAGCTCACCAAACTGGCGCAGACAACGGCATCCGCCTTTGGCGCAAGCGCCACGGTAACCTATGAACGCGCCGTTCCCGTCACCGTGAACGACCCCGACAAAACCAGGCTCGCAACAGGGGTCGCGCGCGAGATCGTGGGCGACGGCAAGGTTCACGACAACGTGCCCCCCGCCATGGGGGCGGAGGACTTCGCGCACATGCTAAAGCAGCGCCCCGGCGCCTACATCCTGCTCGGCAACGGGCCGGGCCCCGGTTTGCACACGCCGGGCTTCAACTTCAACGACGCGGCCCTGCCGATCGGTATTTCCTACCTCGTGCGATTGGTGGAAACCGGGATGCCGGTTTCGGCGTAACGGGCGCTAAATGCCGTTGCCCGCTTGCGCAAATGCAGCGGCAAAGGAGCCTCGCGCATGAAGTTCGACTTTTCGACACTGATCTTTGTCCTCTTCGCAATCATGGCCCTGCAGCCTCTGCTGATGGGGCGCTGGTATGCGGTGCGGCGCGCACAAGCGATCCGGGCGGTGGAGGTCGCGCACGGCACGCGCGTGATCACCATGATCCATCGCCAGGAGAAGCGCAGCCTGTTCGGCTTCTCGGTCGCCCGCCACATCGACCTCGAGGACGCCCAGACCATCATCGCCGCGATCAAGGAGACCCCGGCCGACGTTCCCATCGATCTGGTGCTGCACACGCCCGGCGGCCTGGTGCTGGCGGCGATGCAGATCGCCCGCGCGGTCGAGGCGCACCCGGCCAAGGTCACGGTCTATGTTCCGGTCTACGCCATGTCGGGCGGCACGCTGATAGCTCTGGCAGCCGACGAGATCGTGCTCGGCGAGTTCTCGGTGCTGGGGCCCATCGACCCGCAGATCGCGGGCTTCCCCGCGGCCAGCATCGTCAAGGCGCGCAATTCCAAGCCGATCAGCGAAGTGTTCGACCTCACCCTGGTGCTGGCCGACGTCAGCGAGAAGGCCCTGGCGCAGGTCAAGCGGGGCGCCGTCGAGCTGCTCACCCCGCGCATGGAGCAGGCGGCCGCCGAGGCGCTGGCCGCCAAGCTCGCCGGCGGACACTGGACCCACGACTACGCGCTGACCGCCACCGAGGCGGCGGCCCTGGGCCTGCCTGTCAAAGTCG
>CAWHUM010000003.1:0-46237 GCA_963832445.1 uncultured Alphaproteobacteria bacterium | reverse complement strand
GCAACTGCTGGAAGTTCATGGGCATGATCCAGATGTCGATCGGCGGCTCAGCATAGCGCATAGAATCATGCGAAAATTGAACTCTGACAAAAAAGAAATCTCATTTCTCCGAAACTACGGCCAATATGGAGAATATTCTTCTGATCGAGACCTGCGGGTGCTTCTTATCAGGGCGCATCGACAGGTCGGGAGAAAGCCGGTCGCTCTTTCTTGAATGAACGGTTTCTCGAAGTAGCGCTCCGTCCTTCCGTTTGCGAGAGTTCGGCAGCATCTTGTGCTCGTACTCACGTTACGAACCAGTACCGCCCACGAAATAGTGCTGAGCCGTATAGCTCGTTGTGATCGCGCCCGCGCGCGGCCTCAATCGCCGTCGAAAAGCCATCCAATCTTCGCTCTCAGGTAGACTCATAGCCCAAGGCCGTCAACGCCGCGCGTTCCTTGTTGTCCTTGCCATAGCCGTGGCCCCCTGCCTGGAGCTCATACAAGTAGGCCTCATATCCCGATGGCTTGCAGCTTCGCGGCCATCTTGCGCGCGTGTCCGGGATGCGACGCGATCGTCTTTGCGCGTCGTAGCAAGTAGGATCGGCGGATAAGAGGCGCCCGGTACGGCGAGGTGATAGGCGGAATAGGTCTGCAGAAATGCCCAGTGCTCGGCCTTGTCCGGATCGCCGTACTCGTCGATCCAGCTAGGACCGGCGAGCAGCTTGCTATACCGGCGCATGTCGGTTAGCGGAATCGTGCAGAACAACGCCCCGAAGCGCTCAGGGTAGCGGGGTAAGCATATTGGCTATTAAAATTCCACCGTTGGACCCGCCTTCGGCCGCTATGCGCGATGGGCGAGACACTCCGCGGCGCACGAGGTCTGCAGCAACTGCAGCGAAATCGTCATGCGACACGGGCTTGCGCGCCAGGCGCCCAGCGTCGTGCCAACGCGTGCCGAACTCGCCACCGCCCCGAATGTTAGCCGTCACGCTCGTGCCGCCCCGCTCGAGCCAGAGCTTGCCGATAGCAGAGTTGTAATAGGGTAGTTGCGAAACACCAAAGCCGCCGTAGCCGGTCATGTGCACCGGTGCGTCTCCAGTTTCGCAGGGTGGACCTACCTGGACGTAGGGGATGCGCTCGCCGTCGATCGAGATCGCTTCGTGCCGCGTAACTGTCAGCCCGTCGGCCACGAACGTCTGCGGCGCCTGCTTTAGCACGGCGGGGGCTTTTCCCCGTTCGATCAGCGTCATTGTCGCCGGCGAGATCGGGTCCTGTGCGTTGGCGAGGAGATCGCCGTTTCCCTCCGCTTCCTCCGTGTCGAAGCGCCAGACGTTGACCACACCGATCTCAGGCAGCCCCGACAGTTCCGTTCGCGCCCAACCATCTGCTGACGGGGCAAGAACCTCGAATACGGGCTTCAATTCATCGAGCAACGAGACGATTAGTTGTCCGTCATTCCAAAAGAAATGCTGAAGTGCCCGCCGCTCGCCCGGCTGGAACAGGACGGTGAAATCGCGGGACCCCTCCAGGAACGCGACCAGCGAGATGCCGAGCAGCGTGTCGGGCGCATAGGTCTTGCCACCGATCGTCCATTCGGTGCGGCGCTTCACCGCCAGCCAATCACGATGGCTCTCCAAAGACACGTCGGTCGGCAGATCGAGTCTGACCTTGGGACCGCTGCGGTCGCCGAGCCAGAGGATGATATCGAAGAAGCCCGGCTTTTCGACAAACCAGATCACGTCCGCTGCGCGCGCGCGGTCGACTGAGGCCCACACCCCCAAGCTTTCCGGTGTCGACTCAAGCAGAATCGGTGCTAGTCCGACATCCGATCCTCGCCGCCACAGCCGGACGGTTCTGGGATAGCCCGACCTGGTGGCCATGCCCTCGCCATGGGCGCTGAACAGCACCAGTGTGTCCCTGTCCAACCAGCAAACGCCGCTCTTCGCTTCGGGCAGATGAAATCCACCGCTCACGAAAGCTCTTGCGGAGATGTCGAACTCGCGTAGTACGGCTGCATCGCTGCCGCCGCGTGACAGCGTGAGAATTGCCAAATCATGGGCGCCCGGCAGCGTTGACGCGCCGTGCCACACCCAATCCTCTTTTTCCTCGGCCGCAAGCGCGTCGACATCCAGGATGATCTCCCAGCTGGGCTGCTCCGTGCGGAAGCTGTCGAGAGTGGTTCTCCGCCAGAGGCCCCGCGGGTTCGTGGCATCCTTCCAGATATTGTAGAGGTGCGGTCCGCGACGGGTGACGAACGGGATGTTGTCCGGCCGGTCTAGGATGAGCGCAAGTGCGTCCCGGTCCCTAGCAAAGCTGGCTGTGCCGAACTTTGCCAGGGTCGCGCTGTTTTCTTTGTCGACCCAGGCCACCGCACGCACGCCGTCGATCTCCTCAAGCCAGAGATACGGATCATCATCGGGCGCGGCGACCGTAGGTTTTGCATTCACGGGCATGATGATGGGCGTCACTCGTTCATGGTTGGAATGGCGGAGGAGTTCCTCTCGATGAACCGTATGACTACATGGCAATCAAGCGCGCTTGCTACCAACTTACAGTAGTTTCAGCTGCTGTGAGGGTTTCGGATGCCGGCCCATGCGGTCCTGTCCCCGGCACGAGCAGATCGGGGGCGTTGCCCCGCCTGGGCGTGCCGATTGTCTTGATGCAGCCCAATACCAAGGGCGCGCCTGCAAAGCTCCTCTCGTTGCGCGAAGCGCGGAAGCCAGTGCACCTCGCCGCAAGGGCTGAGGGGCTTCCGAATGATCTCACGCTAGCCGCATGCCGCCACGTTGGATTGACAGAGTTGGGCGACGCCGAGCTGACCGAGCAAGGCGTGAAGTCGCTGTCCGGGCACAAGACGCCCACGGCAGCGAGGCTCTACGTGAAGTGAACGGCAAAGCAGCGCTTGGCTGCCGCAAAGAAGCGCCGTGCTTGGGTTGACTCGACTAGTGAACCAGAACAGAAAAGGGTGCGATTTTCGGGAATGAGCCCCCTGCACGCGTTTCGGAATGAACGATTGTCAGGCCGCTAACTACCGGAAATCATTGGTAAGGTCCCGTAGCTCAGCTGGATAGAGCACCTGCCTTCTAAGCAGGGGGTCGCAGGTTCGAGCCCTGCCGGGATCGCCATTGCAGATCAAGAGCGTAGACGCTGTTGGGGCCGATCATTTCGACGCGGCCGATTGGAGTCATTTCGAACTCCTGGGCCTCCTTCTGTTCGCTTCGAGCGCTTCGACGAATGCCCGACGACGACGGGCGGCCATGAGCCGCTGCTGCTCAGTGCGCTTGATGTAGAGGCGTGGGCCTGGCGGCGTGCGGTGGCCGGACAGGCTCATGACGCCCTGCTCGGTGATTTCGGAATCGCCGAGTTTGGTCATGCCGTCGTGACGGCAGGCCTGACAATTGTTCTAAGGGTGCATCACGATCTTCCCTAGCACGCTCCCCGTGTCGAGGAGCGCATGCGCCTGGCGAACCTCCGAGAGGCTGAATCGAGCGCCTACGGCCGGCCGAATCGCACCCTTGGCCAGCAGCTCGATCACGGTTCGCATCAGTCGGCGACGCCCGTTCGCATCATGGTCGTAGGAGTGAAAAGAGAAACACCGCACAGCCGGGTTCTTGTCGACATGCGCGCGCATTGCGCTCAACAGATCCTTCTCAGGCAATGCGGTGAAGGCATTGTACGATACCAGCATGCCCCAGGTGGCGAGCGCCGATAGGTGCTCCGTGAACGATGATCCTCCAACGTGATCGAGGACGAGATCGACTCCCTTGCCGCTCGTCAGCTCCAGCGTTGTCTCCGGTACGGACCGCTCCTTGTAGTTGATGACATGATCGGCACCCTGCGCACGCGCGAACGCCGCCTTCTCTGCACTGCTCACCGTGCCAATGACCGTCATGCCAGCAACCTTGGCAAGCTGCACCAGGGCGCTACCCACACCACCGGCGGCGCCAACGACGAGGACGCTCCTGGGAGCGCTCGGACCAGCCGTCTCGTGCAGCAGAGCATAGGCGACCTGGTAGTTGGCCAGCGCTGCGGCCTGCTCGACGTCGACGTCCTCCGGCAATGCATGCACGGCATCTGCGGGGACCGCAATGAACTCAGCGTAGCAGCCGCCGCGTTGAGGCAGATCGCGAGCGCTCAAGAGCACCTTCTGGCCCAAGGCGAGACTGGAAACGCTCGCGCCCATGCCTGCGATGCGCCCGACGAGATCATTGCCCGGATTGGCGGGAAGCGGGGGCATCCAGTGGTAGACCCCCTTGCGGATGAGCGCATCGGGCTGCCCCACGCCGAAGGCCTCGGCCTTGATCAAGACATCGTTCGCGCCGGGTTCCGGGACCGGGGCCTCGCACACATCGAGCACATCGGGGCCGCCGGGCTTGCGCAGTAGGACAATCTTCAATCGATAGCTCCGTTGCTCTATGGGTGCGAGTGAGACGACACGTGACGATTGCGTAACTGGCGCGACCGGCGCAAGCCCAATCCACGGATTGACTGATCATAGTCGACCTTGCCAATCAGCAGAGTTCTCGATTAGCGTTCTCCAAGACGATCAGCCGAATGCCTATTCGGACAGTTGGGAAGCGGGAGCCTAAGTCGACAACGCGACTGGCATTGCAAGAGAGGGCGTCAGGTGGGGGCGCAGTGGAGGGAGCATGAGCCTGTCACTGTTGAAGCGGATTGCCTTCGCCGGACTTCTCGCCGCGGTCATCTTCCCGCACATAGCCGATGCCGCTTGGCCGGAGCGGCCGATCTCGCTGGTGCACGGCTTCGGCGCTGGCGGCAATGCTGACGTGACGGCGCGGGTCGTGGCAGACCGCCTGTCGGCGCACCTCGGGCAGACTGTGATCGTCGAGCCGAAGCCAGGGGCAGGCGGGCGGGTTGCGGCCGGCTACATCGCCCGGGCGCCGGCCGACGGCTATACGCTCTTCATGCTCCCTGGCGGGCATGCCGCCGCCGCTGCCCTGCACGAGCAGCTGCCCTATCAATCTATCAATGACTTCACGTTCATCGGCCTGGTGACACAGATTCCCTTTGTGGTGGCGACCTATCCAGAGCACCCCGTGAAGACCGTGCCCGAGCTGATCGCGGCCGCTAAGTCCTCACCGGAGCCGGTGATCTACGCAACGTCCGGCGTCGGCACGGGCCAGCACCTGTCGGCTGAGCTCTTCGCTGCGATGGCGAACATCAAGCTCAAGCACCTTCCATCCAAAGGCGGTACGGCGGTGCCGACCATGCTGCTCGGCAAGCATATTGAGCTGGGGTTCGAGCCGCCGCCGACCCTGCTGGAGCTGTTGAAGGATGGCAAGCTCCGCGCCATCGCTACCACCGGCCCGACGCGGTTCTTTGCCCTGCCCGATGTACCGACCATCGGCGAGACCATTCCCGGCTATGAGGTCACCTCATACTTCGGCTTGGCTGGGCCGGCGAACTTGTCTGGCGAGGTGGTGGAGCGGCTCAGCGCGGCGACCGTCACCATGCTCAAGGAGCCGCAGACGATCGAGAGGCTCCGGGTTCTCGGCAGCGCGCCCCTTTCGAGCACGCCTCAAGGTTTCAAGGAGCGCGTGGCGGCCGATATTGCCCGGTGGACCAAACTTGTGAGCGATGTCGGCATCAAGCGGTTCGACGCTCAGTAGTGAGGGAGGCGGCCATCGCGTCAGCGACTTCGGGGGCCGCAATATTTGCAGTTCCCGATAGCCGGCTGAGAGGGGTCGCCAAGGGACATGCGTCTATTGTCCGAAATGCTTAGGACGTTCGGCCCGGCGCGGTTGAGTTAGAGTCCATCGCTGCGCAGCGAACATAAGCGCCTCGCCCGACGCGCACGGCCCGGACAACCAAAAAGGTAAGCCATGAAACTGTTGTCGTTCTCGCACGGCGGAAAAGAGTTCGTGGGGTGCCGTTGCCGGTGATGGCGTCATCGATCTCGGCAACGCACTCGGGGGCAAGTACGCCGGACTGCAAGACTTCATTGCAAGCCCCGACTACGCCAGGCGGGGCGAACTCGTGAAAAGCGGGGGACCCCAGCACAAGCTCTCCGAAATTCGCTTTCTGCCCGTCATTCCAAGACCTGAGAAAATCATCTGCCTGGTGCGCAACTACATGGACCACCACCAGGAGGTCGTGGCCGCAGGCATGCAGCGCGAGCTCAGCAAGTTCCCGCCGATCTTCCTGCGTGTGTGGCGATCGCAGGTAGGGCATGGCGAGCCCATCGTGCGCCCCAAGGTCTCGCACGAGCTCGACTGGGAAGCCGAACTCGCCGTCATCATCGGCAAAGGCGGCCGCCATATTCCCGAAAGGGACGCGCTCAGCCACATCGCGGGCTACTCTTGCTACAACGACGTCAGCGTGCGCGAGTGGCAGTTCCACGCCAAGCAGATCGCGGCCGGCAAGAATTTCGTCGGCACGGGTCCCTTCGGACCTTGGATGGTGACGGCAGACGAGATCCCAAATCCGGAGAATCTGAAGCTGGAGCTGCGCATCAACGGCAAGACCGAGCAGTCTTCCAATACCAGGCACCTCATTTTCAAGATTCCGACTATCATCAACTACTGCTCGACCATCTTCGACCTGGTACCTGGCGACGTGCTGGTGACCGGAACGCCCGCGGGCGTGGGCTGGAGCAGAAAGCCGCCGCAGTTCCTCAAGGCGGGAGACACCGTCGAGGTCGAGATCGAGAAGATCGGGGTGCTCAGGAACCCTGTCGTCGACGAATAGCCGCAGGTCGCCGGCGGCCTACCTGCTGGCAGCGTCGCGGAATTCCTGGGGCGCCTGCGGCCCCCATTGCGACCGCAGACCTTGGCTTCTCGGGTGCAGGCGATACGGGTTCGCACTATTCAGTGCATCTGAATCCGTCCAGTGCTCGTGCAGGCGCCCCCATGGGTCCTTCCAGTAGTCGAAGATCTGGCTCCCCAGGGTGTGCCGGCCCAGCCCCCAGAGGTGGCGGTCAGGAAACCGCTGCTTGAGCCAGTCGTGGCCGATGGCGAGATCGTCGATGTCCTGCACCTCGAAGGAGACGTGGTTGAGGCCCCACGTCGTGTGACGCCCGAACATCAGGACATGGTGATCCACATACTCGTCGCCGTCGTCGATGCGGTTGAAGCTCGCCAGCAGCGTGTTGGGATCGTCCTCCACGTGCACGTCGTCGGAGCGGACGATGCCGAGATGCCGGTGCGCCCAGGCGACCGACCCCTCCACGTCGGGCGTGCTGATGACGGCGTGGCCGATGCGCTTCACCTGCGACGGCCGAAGCGGCAAGCGCAACAGTTCGCCCGCGCGGGCGTGCTTGGAGTGTCCGAAATTCAGGGTATTGGTTTGGACCGGGAGGGCCGGCACGCTTGCGACGCCCCAAACCACTTCGATGCCCATGCCGTTGTGCTCGTTCAGCCGAACGCGCTTGCCGCCGCCCGGCTCGTCCAACGCCTCGACCGGCGAGGCGCCTTGGGCCTCGCGTGACAGCTTGTGCAGGTCCTCCTCGGATCTCGCCCAGAAGGCGATGCGCTCCACCTTGGGCTCGCCCTGCTCGGTGATGTGGATGTGATGCACGGGGTCGCTGGCGCGCATGTAGAGCGCCTTGGCCGTGCGCTCAGTCCGGTGCAGCCCGAAATCGCGCAGGTATTCCTCCGCAAGGTCGAGGTCCGGCGATCTGAGGCGGATCCAGGCGATGTCCTTGACGCGAATGATCGGCTCAACCATCGATCACCTCCGGCTGCTGGTCACGCGCTGCGTCGCGCACCGATGAGCACGAAAGCGATCTTAACCGGTTTGTCGCCCTTGTTGCGCCAGGCATGACGCGTGCCATTCTGAACGACCACGTCATGTGCCTCGAGGTG
This sequence comes from uncultured Alphaproteobacteria bacterium, assembly GCA_963832445.1. Lineage (GTDB taxonomy): Bacteria > Pseudomonadota > Alphaproteobacteria > Rhizobiales > Hyphomicrobiaceae > AWTP1-13. Next base: position 38,432 of record CAWHUM010000003.1, on the reverse strand, counting down.
AACCTGCTTTCCGTCGTCGAGCTCCAGCCAAACCTCGCCTTCCAGAACGATCCCATAGTCGACTGAATCGGTCGTATGCATCCCCGGATTGTCCTGTTCAAATCTGGCCGCGAGGTCGGGGATGTGCTCCATGTATTCGCGCCCGGCCGCGGCGGGGTCGAAGCTGCTTGCCATCATGACTGAATCGGGTGGAAAGGACACAACCATCAGCCGGGTCTCCCCCACTTGCGGCAGGTAGGTAGTGCCCGCGGAAACGGCATCAGGGCCAGTGCTGGGAACCACCGGGGTGGCCGGGGTCGACCACAGTAGGTCCGACGACATCCCCGGCACACTTGCGAAATCTCGGCGTTTGCGCGACGGCCCGTCCGAAGCAAGAATGGACTTGCCCGCTGAATGGCCGGTGACAACACGGCGCACCTTCATGTCAGTCCTCCCATGCGCTTGTTAGCGCCAAGCGCGGCTTGAGATCGTCCGTCCCCGCTTCGACTGGCTATACCTTGGCCATCACGTCGGCCCACCGCTGCAGCATGTCATCCTCCTGGCCGGGAACCGTGTGGAATTGAATTTGGTTGTAGCCGAGCTGCTTTAGTCCTCTGACACGCTCGACCAGTTCCGCCTTCGTGCCCGTCATGGTGAGCCCGCGTATAACGTCGGCAGTGATGTGGGTCTCTTCCGGCCGCACGAACATGAGATGGCCCCGATGGTTGCTGAGGTAGCGCGCATCGGCCGGCTGATACTTCTCGTAGGCCTTGCGGTAGGCATCGAGCTGTGCCTGGAACGGGAAATGCGGTCCGACCGGGAATACTGAGCCAAATTGGTCCTGCTCGACGAGATTGTGGAATGCAATGGCCGCGTACGGGCCGGCCTGCGCTTTCGCCCGCGGACTGTCCGCTGGCTCTCCCTCATCCAGCACGCAGCCGCCCGTTCCGGCGGCGGCGCAGAGGTCTTTGATATCGCGGCCATGCTTCTGCCAAGCCGCCCGCATATCGGCGAGGTCGGCTTTTTCGCGCTCGGGGTAGCTCGCGCTTCCAATCCAACCGGCGCCCAGCTTGGCCGTCAGCTGCCGTGCCTTCGGGCCAAAGGCCGAAATAAAGGTAGGAATCGGGTCCTTGATGTTGATCAGGTCGAGGTCGGGATTGAGGAATCGTATCTTGTGCGTGCCGCCCTCTTCAGACCAGTCGACCGCTTCGCCTCTGAGCAGCCCCTCCACGACCCTTACGTAATCCTCGAGCCGCGCAAGCGTGACGGGTCCCAAGCCCAACGTCCGGCGGGCGGTAAAGCCCGTTGATGCACCAAAAACGATCCGGCCGGGAGCGAGCGCGTTCAGTGCAGCCAGCCCGCTCGCGGCAACCGGCGCAATCCGATTGGACGGGATCAGGACGCCAGCGCAAAGCTTGATCCGCGAGGTCTTCATCGCCGCGGCGCCCATCGCTACGAAGACCTCGGCATTCAAAAGCTCTGTGTCGTAGAACCAGGCATGGGTGAACCCCAGTTCCTCAGCGCGCTTCACCACCTCCCACGATCGCGCCTTCGTGGGCAAGCTCAACGCCAAGTCCATGAAGTCCTCCCTCGTTCTCTCGCCTCAGAAGGCGGTTCGTTGGCGCACCTAGGTCGTGGGCTCCCTGTCGTTGAGCTCGTGCGTGTCGGCGCCGGCTGGGGCGATTGTGGTATCCGGCAGCGTGGCAACTCACCTTGCCGTCCAAGGCGGCTTCGGAAAGAGCAACGGCTTCGCCCCCCGCTTACCGGCGGGATGGAGCCCAACCACCTCGCCGTTTTGCCACTGGCCGACCGCCCAGGGATTGGCGTTGCGTTGATTCACGAATTGGATCTCGCCCCAAACCGTTTGGAACGGCCCTTTCGCGATTTCGTCGCGGATCTTCTTGCGATCGAGCTCGCCGGCTGCCTCTATCGCCTGCTGGGTGACTTGCAGGCATGCATAGACGCCAACCGCATGGATCTGGGATTCGCGATTGAACATTGCGCGATGCGCCTTGTAGTAGTCATCCAACCCAGGCGCGCCCGTATCCAGGCCGTCGTACATCATCACTCCATTGACGTTGTTTCCGAACTTGGCCTTGAAGATTGGAAACGCCGTGCCGATCGCCAGGTACATGATCGGCGGATTGAAGCCCAAGGTCTGCGCCTGCTCGGTCAGCATGATTGTGTCAGGCGGATAGCTGAACGCCATGAAGGCGTCGGGATTGGTCGACATGACCTCGCGCATCAGTGGCAGAAGGTCCGAGGCGCCGAACGGGTAGCTTTTGCTGAGGACAATTTCGAGGCCCTCTTTCTTTGCGGCCTCCACGAAGGCCGCGTGAAGCTCCGTTCCGCTCTGCACACCGACATGCACGGTAGCGACGCGGCCCTTGATCTTGCCCTCCCGCTTGAGCGCCGCGCACATCGCCGCTAGCGGCGATGTCGCTTCACTCGGTTGCGCAAGCGACCAGAACGCGTACGGCCACTTCTGTGCAAGCTGATAGAGCTGAGCCGATCCTGCCGTCGTCATGATGGTCGGATACTCGTATTTGTTGAGAATCGGAGCGGCAGCTAGGTTCATGTGCGTGGCGTACGGACTAAGGATGAGATCAACCCTGTCCCTTTCGATCAGTCGTTCGGTCAACTTGAGCAGTTCATCGGGTTGACCACGATCGTCGTACTCGATCAGCTCGATTGGGACTTTCTTGCCAAACTTCTTCAGCAGGATGCCGCCAGTGTCGTTGGTGCGTTTCTGCCAGAGCTTGTACTGCGAAACCGCCGTCGATTCCGCGCCCGGCCCCAAAGGCCCCGACAGCGAGATCGCATAGCCGATACGGATCTTCTCTGGTGCGGATTGTGCTTGCGCGTGGATGCGCGGCAGCGAGACGGCCGCCGCAGCAGCGGCGCTACCCGCCATGAACTTGCGTCTGTGCATCACTTTTCTCCCCTGGCAATGTTTGCGATCTGCGTCCAACTGCACTGTCGTGGGAGACGAGACCGCGCCGTTTCGCCGAGCGCTACGCGTCGCCGGGGGCGTCCCGCTGTTTCACGCCCAACGAGATTGCTGGCAGACCCATGTTGACGGACGTCCTTATTAGCTGGGCTGCCTGTGGCCGTCTGTCCTGATGCATTAGGACAATCGGTGCGCCTGGCGCACTACGCTGAGCCCCACACTTCGCGGGCTGTTTCGACGACCAGGCGCAGCTTGGCGAACTGTTCGTCTTCCGTCAGAACATTACCCTGGAGCGTCGAGGCAAAGCCGCATTGCGGCGACAGGCAAAGCTGGTCCAGGTCGACGTATCTTGCGGCCTGATCGATACGGCGCTTCAGGTCGTCCTTCTTCTCCAAACGTCCCCTCTTGCTTGTGACGAGACCGAGCACGATCATCTTACCCTTCGGTACGAAGCGCAGCGGCTCGAACGTTCCGGAGCGCTCGTCGTCATACTCGAGGAACATGCCATCCACCTTCAGCTCGTTGAAAACCGTCTCGGCGACGGCGTCGTAGCCGCCCGACGCGATCCAGCCCGAGCGGTGATTGCCGCGACAGGTATGCACGCACACCGTCATGGCCGGAGACCTGCCGGCTATGGCCTCGTTGATCAGCCGTATGTAGGTGAGGTGGCGTGTGTCGGGATCATCGCTGGTGGAGCGAATCTTGTCGCGATAAGTCGGGTCGCCCAGCATCGCAAACATCGTGTCGTCGATCTGAAGATAGGTGCAACCGAGCTTCTCGAGCAGGTGTATCTGATCCGCATAAACCTTGATCAGATCGCCCAGAAAGTCGTGGCGGTCCGCGTAGATGCCGTTGCCGTCCAGGGTATCGCCAAGAGCATCGAGCATGCTCGGCGAGGGAATGCTGAGCTTAGGTACCGCTGTGGTCGCCGCTTTCAGGAATACGAAGTCGTCACCAAAAACCGGGCGAGCCAGATGCAGTCGACCCACCACCTTGGGGACCAGGATCTCGTTGCGCACTTCGCCGGCCTCGTTGCGGAACGGTCTGAGCTGGGTGCCTGCTGCGATCACGCCGCCAATTCGGCATAGAAAATCCATGTGCCAGCTGCCCCGGCGCAGCTCGCCGTCCGTAACGCATCGGAGCCCTACCTCCTCCTGTCGCTTGACCACGTAGCGTACGGCATCATCCTCAATGCCGCGCAATTCCTCGGCCGAGATGCGCTTGGCCTCGAATTGTCTTCGCGCCTCGAGCACCGCCACGGGCCGAAGCAAGCTGCCCACATGATCGGCGCGAAAGGGGGGGTTGTTGCGTGGGGTCATCGGTCACCTCCGGAATGGCGCCTTTGCGGACGCGGACCTGGTTCGTTGGGCTGGCGAACTGCAAAGAAATAGCCGGTTGACTGCACGCGCGTATGTCCTAAGGGTTGCCGACAACGGCTGCGCGTTTGGATGTCCGAAGCTGTGAGGACAGACCTCGACTTGAACGGCCTTCATACAGGGGCTGGGAAAAAAGCTGGACGTGTGCTGGTCGCGTGTCGAAGTGAGGCAGTCGATGACGGAGTTGGCGCCAAAGAACGCAGACGGTGCGGGCCCGGTAACTCTTCGCCTCGGTGCGGGGGCCGCCGGGTTCAATTGGCTTCCCGTATTTGCTGCGCAACAGCAGGGGTTGTTCGCCAGCAATGGCCTGAATGTCGAAGTCAAACGTTTGGGCACGGTCGACAAGGCCACTGCAGCGGTGCGCGTCGGCGAGGCGGACTTGGCGATCACGCCTCCTGAGGGCGCCATTCGCGATTGCGTCGGCGGCGGCAACTTGAGGATCATTGCCGGCAACGTGAATCGCTTGCCGCTGTCGCTGATCGCCAATCCCCGGTTCCGTCGCATCGAGGACCTGAAGGGTGCCAAGCTCGGCACGTCGTCCCTCACCGAGGGGACGGCGCTCTACACCATGGAAGTGCTGCGCAAGCACGGGTTGAACTATCCTGGCGACTACGAGTTCGCAGTCGTTGGTGTCCACCCCGCGCGCTGGAAGGCGCTCCAGGAGGGAACGATCGACGCGGCGGTTCAGCTCATTCCCCTCAACTTCGTCGCAGAAGACGCGGGCTATGCGAACCTCGGCGAGGTGAGCGACTACATCCCCGAGATAGTCTTCACCGCCATGGTCGTCGCCCAGACATGGGCGCAGGCGCATCGCGTGGAAGTGGTTCGGTTCCTGCGCTGTCTCATCGAGGCGACACGCTGGGTGTACGACCCCGCCAATGATGCGGCGCTGGTCGCACTGACGGCGCAGGTAACCCAAGCCGAAGGCCACTACGCACAGCGTGCGCTCCAGTACATGCGGAGCAAGGACGTGTTCTCGCGCGATCTTTCGATCCCAGCGCCGGCGTTCGCCAAGTCGATCGAACTGATGCGCAAAGCCGGTCTCGCCGACGACGCCCTCGCGGCTGGCGCGCAACGGGTTCTCGACGACAGCTACCGCGCCGAGGCTGCCAGTTCGTTCGATGGAAGAAGATAGATCAGGTGCCGTTTCTGTCTGCCGGCATTCCGCTCGACGCCAAGACCGCCATCAGCATTGTCTGCGGGGCATTCTTGCTGCCGCACACAATTGCAAAGCTCAGCAATATCGAGCGCGCATCTCAGCTCTTCCACAAGGTCGGCTTGCGGCCCGCCCCGTTCTTCGTCGTGCTGACGGCGCTGCTGGAGCTGGTCGCGGCCCTCGCACTGATTTCCGGGCTCTACCGCTGGATTGGAGCTCTGATCGCCGCGACGATCCTCGTCGTCGCGGCCTATGCGATCACGCAAGTGCATGGCCTCACGTGGCGATGGCAACATCCCGGCATCGAGTACATGCTTTTCTGGGCGATAGTCTGCCTTTGTGTGACCTTCCTTCCGTGAGCTGGACAATCGCCGACACGACCGAGGTGCATCCATGAGTTCTACTCGCGACCTGCTCCACTTCGTTGGAAGCATTCCGCTGGAGAGCGAGGAGGAGGTGTTTCGGCGGTTGAGCGGCGAAGTCGGCGCGTTCCTGAGGCGTGTCCCCGACGGGGAGACGGGCGAGCGTGCGAAGTGGATCCGATTCCAGCAGACGATGTTGGAACAGCATCCCGCTATCGAGATCGACGCCACCCAGCCGCCGCTGCCTGTCAATCAATCCGACGGAACGGTCCTTCGGATGATCAAGCGCGTTCGGTTGAAGCCCGGTGTGGACCCGGAGGATGTCGTATTCGACACCGGCTACGATCGGGCCGCCCTAAGCTCCTTCGGCACGTTCAGACGCTTGCGAGAGGACGGCACGATCCCGCAGGGCATGCGATTCCAATTCGCCTTGCCCACACCGATGGCAACCGGTCTCATGTATGTCAGTCCGAACGGGCGCGAGAAGTATCTGCGTTGCTATGAGCGTGCGCTATTGGCGGCCCTCGGCAACATCGTGTCGAGCATCCCACACGCGGAATTGTCAATCCAGTTCGACGTGTGCCAGGAAGTGCTGTTGTTCGAGAACTATTTCCCGGAACGCGACCCGGACTACAAGGAAGCGACATTCCGCCAGTTCGGCCGCTTGGCGGCCGCGGTCCCCGAAGATGTCGAACTTGGTTTCCATCTTTGCTACGGCTCGCCCGGGGATCAGCCGTTGATAGTCTTGCGCGACGCCCAGGTACTCGTCGAGCTGATGAACGGCATAGGCGCTTTCGTGAAGCGGCGGGTGGACTTCATCCATATCCCGGTACCGAAGAACGCGGGTGACGCCTTCTTTGCCCCGTTGCGCGCATGGGTGCAGCCGCCCGGGACGCAGCTCTATCTGGGTTTGCTTCAGCACGACGACGCGGCGGGCGACCAGGCCAGAATTGCCGCGGCCCGGCGCGTCGTGAGCAATTTTGGCGTTGCGGCCGAATGCGGTTTTGGCCGGACCGATCCGGCGCGTGTGCCCCGTCTTCTCGCTGGCCATCGTGCCGCCGCGCAGACACTGGCATCGCTCACTTCCGAAAGCTCCCCTTGATCAATGGGCAGCGCTGGCGCGCGGCTCCCGCCTGGCCGATTGCAGCCCACGTGCATTCCCCAGCGGCGGGTGCTGAGCCCGATGCCGGTGCCGGGGGGTGCATACCCAGCAAGACTTGAACTCCTGCCGAAGAATGGCGTAGCCTGAAAAAAAGCTTGTCCACGCTGAACTTGCCGACTGGCGGGGCTCAGCGCTCTCCTACCACCGAGGGAGACAAAGCGCGACAGGCGGGAGGACGCTGCACAAATGATTGTCATCTCACCAGCGCACTCGGATGAGCGGATCACCCTTCGCGCGGATGTGTTTGGGCAGGTAATCGACGCGATCGGGACCGAGAGCTACAGCAAGGCATGTTTCGAGCTCTTCGAGCAAGTGCTGGATGCCGAGCACTGGGCGCTGTTTCAGTATCGCGCGAACCGCTCAATGAGCTGTGTCGCGACGGCGAGCCGAGCATATGCCATCGCTGCCAAGGAGAACTGCAGCAAGTTCGTCGCGCGTTGTCACAGCGTCGACCCGTCATGGACCGCACTGAAGCGCCAGCATCCTTCGGCCAAGTGCCTGACCAAGATCGATATCGGCGACATACAGGACCGGCAATATCGCCAGTGCTTTGAAGCCACCCGCGTGCAGGAACGACTGAGCTTCTTTTCCAGACTTGGGTCGGACCTGTATCAGCTCAGCATCTTTCGCGGACCGAGGAAGCACACGTTCTCGCCGTTCGAGATGACGCAATTCACGGCCCTTGCCGGCCTGATCCTTCAGACCGCCTTCCAGCACGAAACGCTTTACCGGGGGGCCACGCCCATCCCGCGACACTTGAATCTCGAGACCATCGAACGACTCCTGACATTTTTGCCTGGCGGGCTCAGCAGGCGAGAGCGTCAAGTCTGCTCACGCGCCGTCGCAGGCAAGAGCATCGAAGGGACCGCGCTTGACCTGAACATCCGTAGGACCAGCGTCATCACCTATCGCCAACGCGCTTACCAGAAGCTTGGCATTTCTCGCCACAATGAGCTTGTGGCGCTGGTGCACAATGTGCGGTCCGACAACGTTCCGGATTGCGGCCCTGCGCAGGGGATGGTGAGCTAGCCAGAGATCGGAGCATCCCTAAAGGATGCCGCGCACGAGCGGCAGGCCAGCCGCGCAATGGGCCCGGCGCCAATATCGTCACGACCCGGGAAATCGGCCCTCGACATTGCAGACTTCGGATGGAGTTCGTCCGTCGGCACGACTCGGTTCTGGCCCGCTCAAATCGCACAGCCCAGCGCTGTTCCCTCCTCGATGGCTCTTTTGGCATCCAGCTCGACTGCAAGCCTGGCACCACCGATCACGTGGACACAGTGGCCAGCCGCGATGAACTCGTCGGCGAGGGAGCGGTCGGGAACCTGGCCAGCACAAACCACGAGGGTGTCGAAGGCGATGCAGCGCTGTTGGTCCTCGATGGTGACATGCAGACCTGCTTCGTCGATCTTGCGATAGGTCGCGCCGGCCACCTGTTGCACGCCGAGGTCTCGTAGCTCCTGTCGCAGGATCCAACCCGTACTCTTGCCGAGCCCACGCCCGAACGGGCCAGGGGAGCGCTTGATTAGTGTCACCTGGCGACGGGCGGGTTTGGGGCTGGGGGCAGCGTTTAGGCCCCAGCGACGGGCGAAGCGGGCGGGATCGGTGGCTTCAGCATGGTCCGGGTGGGCCAAATAGAGGGCGAGGTCGTGGCCGATGCCGCCCGCGCCGAGGATGGCGACACGCGCGCCGAGGTGTGCTTGGCCCGATAGCGCCTTGTCGTAAGAGATGACGCGGGGATCGTTTGCGCCGGGAAGGTCCAGGCCGCGCGGCTGCACGCCGGTGGCAACAACGATCTCGTCGAGGTTTTCGGCCATCAGTTGCTGCGAGGTTGCCCGCTGCCCGGCGAGCACGTGCACACCCAGCTCTTCGAGCTGTGCCCCATAGGCGCGCACGACGTCCATGTAGTCGGCCTTGCCGGGTATGCGCGCGGCCAGGTTCATTTGGCCGCCGATCTGCGTGGCTGCCTCGAACACGACCACCTCGTGTCCGCGCCGCGCTGCCTCGATGGCGCAGACGAGGCCGGCGACGCCGGCGCCGACCACCGCGATGCGCTTCTTGCGCGCGATGGGGAGGGGCTTGAACTCCGCCTCGCGCGCGGCACGCGGGTTCACGAGGCAACTGATCGGCCGGTTCTCGAAATAGTGGTCGAGGCAGGCCTGGTTGCAGGCAATGCACACCGTGATGCGCTTGCCGTTGCCGGTGATCGCCTTGTTGGCAAAGGCGGCGTCGGCGAGCAGCGGACGGGCCATGGAGACGAGGTCGCATGCGCCCGACGCTATGAGCCGGTTGGCGATTTGGGGCGAATTGATGCGGTTGCTGGCGGTAACCGGCACAGACACCGCCGCCTTGAGCCGGCGGATGTGCTCGGCAAACGCCGCGTGCGGCACGACGCCGGCAATGGTCGGCACCTTGGCCTCGTGCCAGCCGAAGCCGGTGCTGAGGATATCGGCACCCGCGCGCACGACCTGTTGCGCGACCCACACTGTCTCGTCCCACGACAGGCCGCCTTCGACGAGATCGAGAACGGAATGGCGGTAGTCGATCAGGAAGTCCGAGCCCAGGGCGGAGCGGATGCCGGCGACGACGGCGAGGGGGAATCGCGCGCGGTGCTCGAGCGAGCCGCCCCAGCGGTCGGTGCGGTGGTTGGTACGCGGTGCCAGGAACTGGCTGATCAGGTAGCCTTCCGAGCCCATCACCTCGACGCCGTCGTAGCCGGCGTCGCGCGCCAGGCGGCAGGCGGTGACGTAGTCGGCGATAGTCTGCTCGATCTCAGCGAGCGACAGCTCGGCAGGGGCATGCTTGTTGATCGGGGAGCGGATCGGCGAGGGGGCAACGACCTTGTCGTGATAGCCGTAACGGCCGGCGTGCAGCACCTGCAGGACGATGGCGCCGCCTTCGGCGTGCACCGCATCCGCGATCCGGCGGTGCAGCTCGACGTGAGCGGCGGTTTCCATGGTGGCGGGCTCGTCCTTGAGGCGGCCGGCCTCGTTGGGCGCAAAGCCGCCGGTGACGATCAGGCCGACGCCGCCGCGGGCGCGTTCGGCGTAGAAGCGGGCGAGTTGGTCAAAGGCCGCCTCGGTCTGGTGGCCTTCCAGCCCGGTGTGCATCGAGCCCATGACGGTGCGGTTGCGCAAAGTCATGGCGCCGACACGGATCGGTTGCGCTAGATGCGGAAACGCGGCGCCGTTCGACGTCACTTGCGAGCCTCCCGTGCTCTGGCCAGCCGGTATTACTACGGGATCAGCGGCGCTCGCGCCAAGGGTTGGGCGGGCGAGGTTGCTGATCCGCATTCCGCACATTCTCGATTCCGCTGCGCGACGATGGTAGGGTGTGCCCACTGAGGGGCCGGCCGCAGGCCAGGCAAACAAGGGCACGACACGCAACCCTGGACGCCCGAGCAGGAGGAAGCAGTCTATGGTGCAGACGCTGGGAGTACTCCTGCCTGAAGCGGCGCGCAGGTACGGCGACAAGACCGCGCTCGTCATCGATGGCCGCAGCTTCTCGTTCAACACGCTCGAAGCGCAATCGAACGCCTTCGCGAATGGCCTCGCCGCGGCCGGCATCGCGCCGGGTGACACGGTCACGCTGTACGGGCCCAACTCCTGGCAGTGGATGGTGGCCTACTACGCCATCGCCAAGACCGGTGCGGTGGTGAACCCCGTCAACACGCTGCTCACTCCGGAGGAAGTGAAGTACATCGTCAAGGACTGCGGCGCCCGAGCGGTGGTTGCGTCAGAGGACAAGGCCGGCCCGCTCATGGACATGAAGGGCGACACCGGCCTGTCGCAGGTGGTGATCTGGGGCGACAAGGTGCCGACCGGGGCCACGCCCTTCGACCGCTGGCTCGGCGACGGCAAGGCCGCGTTCGCGCCGCGGCCGCGCGGACCTAAGGACACCGGCGCCATCTGCTACACCTCTGGCACCACTGGCCATCCCAAGGGTGCGGTGCAGAGCGTGCGCTCGGTCGTGGCGACCGCCAAGGGCACGGCGCTGATGCATTCGCGCACGAGCGCCGACGTGATCGTGAGCCCGCTGCCCAACCCCCATGTCTACGGCAGCTGCGTGTTCAACGCCGCCATGCTCGCGGGGGCGACGCTGGTACTGCTGCCGCGCTTCTCCGAGGAGGGCGTGCTGGAGGCGATCCAGAAACACCGCGCCACCATGTTCGACTGCGTGCCGACCGCATATTATTACCTCCTGGCGCACCCGAAGTTCGGCAGCTACGATCTGTCCTCGCTCACACGCTGCACGGTGGGCGGCCAAACCTTGCCGGTGGCCAAGTCGGTCGAGTTCACCGAGCGTACCAAGGCGCCGGTGCTGGAGCTGTGGGGCATGACCGAGCTCGCCGGCGCCGCCACCTTCAACCCGTACTGGGGCGACAACAAGCCGGGCACCATCGGCCTGCCTATGCCCGGCATGTACTGCAGGATCGTGGCCGTGGATGATGCGGACAAGGAGATGCCAGCGGGCGAGCGGGGCGAGCTGATGATCAAGGGTCCGCTGGTGATGGACGGCTACGCCGGCAACGAGGAAGACACGCGCAAGACTGTCCGCTCGGATGGCTGGATGCACACGGGCGATATCGCCACCGTCGATGCGGACGGCTACTACACCATCGTCGACCGCAAGAAGGACATGATCCTGACCGCCGGCTACAACGTCTATCCCGCCGAGCTGGAGCGAGTGCTCTGCATGCACCCCTCGGTTGCGCTTGCAGCCGTGTGCGGTGTGGCTGACGAGGTCAAGGGCGAGCTGGCCAAGGCCTACGTGATGCTGAAACCCGGCACCTCGGCCTCTGGCAAGGAACTGGTGGAGCACTGCCGTCAGCATCTCGCGGCGTACAAGCTGCCGAGGGCGGTGCAGTTCGTGGCCAACGTGCCGATCACCGGCTCGGGCAAGATCATGCGCCGGCTGCTGAAGGACGTTGACGACGGCACCCGGGTGGCGTCGGAGCGGCGCGAGACGCGGGCGGGGTGATTTGCTGAATACTGCTAATCGCCTTGCCTTTTCGGGGCGGGTGGTGAAGCATAGACGAAAGACCAAGAACAAGCGGCCAAAGCTGAGCTTCCGCATCCAGAGAAGCGGCCGCACCCCGAGGAAACGCAAAGGAGGAGGACCCCCGATGTCAGTAGCAAGAACGTTGGCCGCCGCGGCGGCGCTTGGGATCGCTTGGGTTGCCGCCCCCGGCGTTGCGACCGCGCAGGAGCGCGAGGTCAAAATCACCGGCTTCGGCGCCATGACCGGCGTAGTGCGCTCGTTTGGCATCAACAGCAAGGCGGCGCTCGAGGCCGCGGCCGATCAGATCAACAAGGCCGGCGGCGTCAAGCTCGGCGACGGCGCCAAAGGCAAGATCGTGGTCGAGTTCCTCGACGACCGCTGCACGGCCGAGGAGGGCATCTCGGTGATCCGCCGCATTGCCTCAGGCAATGCGATAGTGGCCATCGGCCCGACATGCTCCAATGTGGCTGAACCGCTGTTCGGCATCCTGCAGAAGAAGGTAGGCGACGCCAGCGATTCGGGCCTGCAGTTCCCGGTGTTCACCGACGTGGCGATCAAGATCGGGCTCGCCAAGATTTCGGAGTGGGCATTCCGCAACGTACCCAACGAGGCGGAGATGTACGGCACGCTGTTCAAGTGGATCAAGGCGACCAAGCCCGATCTCAAGACCATCTACGGCGGCGTCGAAGAGGATTTCGCCCACTCGCGCGCGTCTTGGTACGTCGTGATGAAGGAAGTGGCAGCCAAGGAAGGCTTCCAGGTGCTGGGTGAGTCGAAGTGGCTACTCAACGACACCAACTTCTCCAACCAGGCGCGCGAGGCCAAAAAGGCCGGCGCCGACATCGTCGCCATCGCCGCACATCCGTTCACGACCTGCGGCATGCTGAAGGAAATGGAGCGGCAGGGCGTGAAGCCCAAGCTGCTGGTGGGCCTCACCTCGTCCTCGAGTTCTGGAGACGCTGCAGGGCTGCGCCGGCGAGGCTGAGGCGATCATCATCCCGACCAGCTTCGCGCCCGTGAACGCACAGGCGCAGGCTGCGTCCGCGGCGGTGGCCAAGTTCAATGGCAGTCTCGACCTGCACTCCGGCGCGGCCTGGGAGAACGTCTTCATCCTCAAGCAGATCATCGAGGAGCAGAAGGTGATGGCCAAGCCCGATACCATCAAGGAGGACCGCGAGAAGGTCCGCATCGGGCTCGCCAAGCTAGCGGAGACGCAGGGACTGCTCGGCATCTCCAAGCGCACGTCGGACCGAGAGGCGGTGAAGCCCTACCTGTTCGTGCACGCCAGGGCCGGCAAGTGGGAAGTCCTGCACACGCCGAAGCTGTGATCGCAGCCTGAGCGACGCCGGCGGCCGGTCGCGGCTGCCGGCATCGCACCGAGGTTTGCAGGGGCCATGCTCGACGTAATCCAGACGCTGGCCGACGGCCTGCTGTTCGGCGCCATCTACGCGCTGATCGGCATCGGCTTCACGCTGGTGTTCGGCGTGATGCACAAGATCAACATGGCCTATGCTGCGGCCTCGTTGGCAGGTGCCTACGTTGGCGTGGTTCTTCTAAGGCTCGGGGCGCTGCATCCCTGGCTGGTGATCCCGCTCGCCTGCGTGGGCGGGGCGGTTCTTGGGCTCGTCGTCTACTACCTCTGCTTCAAGTTCATTCCGCTGTCCCATCCGCTCGCCACGCTGATGTCGACGGTCGGCATGTTGCTGCTGATCGACGAGATTGTGGTTCACGCCACCGCGGGCATGCCGGTCAACTATCCGACCCTCGTGCGCGGCATGGTGCGCATGGGCGAGTTCAGCCTGCGCGCCGACCTGCTTGTGTGCTTCCTGGTTGCCGTGGCGGCCATGGGTGCCCTGCTGCACCTGCTCTACCGCACGCGGCTGGGGCTGGCGACACGGGCCGTCTCACAGCAGCCGGTGGCAGCCCAGCTGTGCGGAATGAGCCTCGGCCAAGTCAATGCCGCGACCTTCACCACCACCGGCGCGCTGGGTGGCGTCGCCGGGGCGCTGATCGGCTCTGCGGTGGGCATGCTCTCGCCGCTGCTCGTGGCGCCGCTCACGGTGAAGGGGCTGATCGTGACGGTGATCGGCGGGCTGGGCAGCATTCCCGGCGCCATCATCGCCGGCCTGCTGGTGGGCGCGGCGGAAAACGTGTTCCAGTACATGCGCGGCGTCACCGAGCGCGACATCTACGTCATGCTGCTGCTGTTCGTGTTCCTGGTGTTCCGTCCTGGCGGCATCCTGGGTCGTGACCCAGCCGGCACCTGAGGGGCAGCGATAGCACGCGATGGATTTCTATCTCGGCCTCCTGCAGATCATCGGCGTGCACACCCTGCTCGGGCTCTCGGCCTACGTGATGTTGCTGACCGGACAGGTGAGCCTGGCGCAGGCCGGCTTCATGGCGGTCGGCGCCTACGTCGCGGCCATGCTGACCGTGCTTGCCAAGTGGGCGCTGGTGCCGGCGCTGCTGGCCGGCGGCTCGGTGGCGGCGCTCGTCGCCTGCCTGGTCGGTTTCCCCGCTCTCAGAGTGCGCGGCCTCATGCTGGTGGTGGCCACCCTGGCGTTCGGCGAGGCGGTCCGCCTGTTCTTCTTCAACTTCGACTACCAGATCGCCATGGGCGACATACGAGTTGGCCCGCTCGGCGGCGAGGGCTTCCGCCAGATCCGCTACTTCCCGGAGAACGGCTGGACCACGTTGCAGGTGATGGTGTTCATCTGGCTGATCGTGGGCACGGTGATGCTGGCGCTGTGGTGGATGGACCGCTCGCGCGCCGGGGCCGTGTTGCGAGCCGTGGGCGAGGACGAGATTGCCGCCCAGAGCTGCGGCATCAACCTCACTGCGGTGAAGGTGTCGGCCATGACGGCAGGCGGGTTCATTGCGGGCCTCGCCGGCGGGATCTATGCCCACTACACGACCCACATCGAGCAGGGCAACTTTAACATCATGGTCGCCACCTTCGCCATCGCCTACCCGATCCTGGGCGGCCTCTCCAACGTGCTCGGCACGCTGGCGGCCGTGCTCTTCATCCAAGGCTTCCTGGTCGAGGGCCTTCGGTTCCTGGGCGACTGGCGCAACCTGCTGTTCGGAGCCCTGATCGTGCTGGCCATGAACCTGCGCCCCGGCGGGCTGCTCGATGCCCATACCAGCACCGCCTTGCGCCGCTGGCACGCGCTGGTGCGCGATCCTGGGGGTTGGCGGCAACTGCTCGGCCAGGTGGCGAGCGGCGCGGCGCTGACCGGTGCGCGGGCGGCTCTGCGGCGCCGGATCGAGCGATGGAGGGGGGCGTTCGGTGCTTGAGCTCGACAACCTCTGCAAGCACTTCGGCGGTGTGAAGGCCGTCGACGGCGTCAGCTTCAAGGTGGCAAAGGGCGAGATCTTCGGCCTGATCGGCCCCAACGGTTCCGGCAAGAGCACCATCGTCAACGTGATCGCCGGTTTCTACCAGCCGACCGCGGGCCGCGTCGTCGTCGATGGGCAGGACGTGACGGGGCAGCCGAGCCACGCGCTGGTGTCGATCGGCGTGGCGCGCACGTTCCAGAACATCCGCCTCTTTGGTCAGCTCGCTGTGTGGCAGAACCTGTGGGTGGCGGAGAACCGCCACCGGCAGAGAAAGTCGCAACCCGTGGTGCCGCGCTGGCTAAACGGTTTCAAGGAGGATCGGGAGCGCATCGGCAAGCTGTTGGAGTTCTCCGGGCTCTCCCACAAGCGCGACGATCTCGCCGCCAACCTGTCGTTCGGCGAACAGCGCCGGCTGGAGCTCGCCCGCGCGCTTGCGGCCGAGCCCAAGCTGCTGCTGCTCGACGAGCCGGCGGCCGGCATGAACGCGGAGGAGATCGAGGAGCTCGACCAGCGCATCCGGGCCATCCGCGACGGGGGCGTTACCGTGCTGCTGATCGAGCACCACATGGAGCTGATCATGGCGGTGGCCGACCGCATCGCCGTGCTCAACTTCGGACAGAAGATCGCGGAAGGCCGCCCGGCCGAGGTCCAGGCGCACCCTAAGGTGCGTGAGGCGTATCTCGGCAAGGCGGCGTGAGGTCAAGGCGTGCTGGAGGTCGCGGACATCGCTACGGCGTACGGCAAGATCGAGGCGCTGAGGGGCGTCTCGCTCTCGGCCGCGAAGGGGCGCATCACCTGTCTGCTCGGGCCCAATGGCGCCGGCAAGACCACGCTGATGCTCACCATCGCCGGCATACTCAAGCCCAGGCGCGGTTCGATCAAGCTGGACGGTACCGAAATCGCGGGCCTTGCCAGCGCCAGGATCGTCGCCCGCGGGCTCGCGCTGGTGCCGGAGAATCGGCTTGTATTCCCGCAGATGAGCGTCAAGGAGAACCTGGAGGCGGGCGCGTTCCAGCGCCGCGACGCTGGTGGCATCGCCGATGACATTGAGGGCATGTACCAACGCTTTCCGCGCCTGAAGGAGCGGCACGAGCAGCTCGCCGGAACGCTGTCGGGTGGCGAGCAGCAGATGCTGGCCGTGGCGCGGGCCCTCATGTCGCGGCCGCGCATTCTGCTGATGGACGAACCGTCGCTGGGGCTGGCGCCGATGGTGGTGGAGGAGGTGTTCCGCATCGTCGGCGAGCTGAACCGCGACGGCGTCACCATCTTCCTGGTGGAGCAGAACGCGCACATGGCGCTGCAGGTGGCCCACCACTTCTACCTGATGGAGCAGGGGCGCGTGACGTTCTCGGGCGAGCCCGGCAAGCTCGCTGAGGACGAGGTGGTGCAGCGCGCGTACCTCGGCACCCGGCGCGCGAGCGCATAAGGCCCATGATCGATTTCATCCAGAGCACGCTGGACGGGGTTATGGTGGGGTCGTCGTACGCGCTACTGGCCCTGGGGTTCACGCTAATTTTCGGCACCATGCGCCGCCTCAACCTAGCCTATGGCCCCACCATCATGGCCGGTGCCTATTTCGGCGCATATGCATTCGCCCGGCTGGGCGTGGGCGCGCTGCCGGTGGCCCTGATCGTCATCGCCGGGGCCGCTCTGGCCGGGCTCTACGTGGAGCGGCTGTGCTTCCGCCCGTTCGGCGACAGTGCCGCCATCGCCTCGATGATTTCCAGTTTCGCCGTTTGGATGCAGCTCGAAGAGGCGGCCACACTGCTGCTGCCGCGGCACCTCAACGCGTTTCCCTCGCTTGTGCAGGGAGCGCCCATCACCGTAGGACCCTTCCTGTTCCGCCCCGAGCATCTCCTGATGCTGGTGGTGGCCGGGGGCTCAGCCGCTCTGCTCTACTGGGCGTTGCATCACACGCGCTTCGGTCTCGGGGTGCGCACCGTCATCGATCACCGGCGAGCGGCCGAGATCGTCGGCGTACCGGTGACGCGCGTGTTGATGCTGGCCTTCGTGCTGGCCTCCGCCATCGGCGGGGTGGCAGGTTTCCTGATCGCCGCGACCGACCACCAGATCACGCCTATGTTCGGCATGTGGGCGACTACCAAGGGGCTGATCGCCATGATGCTGGGGGGACTGGGCTCCGTGCCCGGCGCCATCCTCGGCGGGCTGGCGCTTGGCGTCATCGAGGCGCACACGCAGGGGCTGTTCGGACCGCAGGGGCGCGACCTGGTCGCCTGGGGCGTTCTGTTCGCGGCGCTGGCGCTGTGGCCGGGCGGCTTGATGGGCGGGCGCCGCTTGGGCGAGGCGGCAGCGGTGCAGCGGCGGGTGTGATCGCCATGGACGACTTCCTCGTCGGCGTCCTCTCCAATATCGGCATCGTTTCGTTCGTGGCGTTGTCGGCCTACGTGCTGCTGCTGGCGGGCGAGGTCTCTTTCGGGCAGCAGGCGTTCTTCGCCATGGGTGCCTATGCCGCCGGCATGGCCACGGCGATGCTGCAGTGGCCTCTGGCCCCTGCTCTGGGCCTCGGGGCCATCGCCGGGGCCGTTGGCGCCGCTGCGGTGGGCGGCGCCACTTTGCGCCTGAGCGGCTTCCACTTCGCCATGGCGACTTTGGCGTTCGCCGAGATGGTGCGCATCGTCTTCGAGCTGTTCACCTGGCAGGTCGAGATCGGCGGTGCGCTGGTAGGCCCCAACGGCACCGACGGGTTCGGCGACATCCGTTACCTGTTCGAGAACGGCATCACCCCCCTGCAATACATGACAGGTATCTTCCTGCT
This sequence comes from uncultured Alphaproteobacteria bacterium, assembly GCA_963832445.1. Lineage (GTDB taxonomy): Bacteria > Pseudomonadota > Alphaproteobacteria > Rhizobiales > Hyphomicrobiaceae > AWTP1-13. The sequence goes on along the minus strand of CAWHUM010000003.1, from coordinate 20,331 downwards.
GCTGGCGCTGGTGCTGGCCGCGTTCTTTGCGCTGGAGCGCTCCCGCTTCGGTCGCGCGCTGCGCCAGGCGGGAAGCGACCCACTGCTGGCCGAGTTGCAGGGGCTATGCGTGGTGCGCGTGCGGATGCTCGCGGCAACGGCGGCGGGCGCGCTTGCGGGACTCGGCGGCGGGCTCTACGCGCATCTCCTCACCTACGTGGAACCCGGCAACTTCAACATCATGCTGGGCGTGCACAGCCTGGCCTACGGGCTGATCGGTGGCCTCGGCACGGCGCTGGGGCCGGTGGTGGGCGTGCTGATCGACATCGGCGTGCTGGAATCCTCGCGCCTGTTCGCCGGGTACCGCATGATCGTGTTCGGCGGGTTGGTGGCGCTGCTGCTGATTGTGCGACCGCGCGGCCTGCTGGACGAGGGTGCCGTGCATTGGCTTGCGTTGCGCTTCAAAGGGTTGCTCGATGCTGTTGCAGCTCGAAGGCTTGAGCGTTCGCTTCGGCGGCGTTGAGGCTCTCACCGGTGTTGACCTGCGGCTGGAGCCGAGCCAGGTGCTGGGCCTGGTGGGGGCGAACGGTTGCGGCAAGACCACGCTGTTCAACGCCATCACCGGCATCGTGCGTGCAAGCGCCGGGCGCATCCTGTTCCTCGCTCGCGACGTCACTGCCGCCACCGTGCACGACATCGCGCGTGCCGGCATCGCCCGCACGTTCCAGACAGTTCGCCTGTTCCCCACCATGACGGTTGGCGACAATGTCGCGCGCGTCGACGAGGCCGGCACGGCGGAAAGTGTCGAGCAGGCGCTGGAGCTGACCGGCCTCAACGCGCGCCGCAACGTGCTGGCAGCCGAGCTTTCGCTCGCCGAGCAGCGCCGCCTCGAGATCGCGAGAGCGCTGGCGCGCGCGCCGAAACTCCTGCTCATGGACGAGCCGACCAGCGGCCTCAGCCCGCAGGAAACGGATGAAATGATCGGCCTGTTGGCGCAGACCGTGCTGCCGGGACGGGCGGCGATCATCGCCGAGCACAAGCCGTACGTTCTCGCCGCGCTTTGCCCGCTGGCCACTCTGCTCGACCAGGGACGCAAGGTGAAGGAGGCGCCGCCAGCCGAGCTGTTCGACGGGCCTCAACGCGCTTGTGTTGCTCATTGAATCGAGACGCGGAGGCAACCAGCCATGCAAAAGGTTGTGATTGTCATGGGGGCGATCGCGGCCCTCGGCGCAGCGCCCGCGCTGGCCGCCGATCGCGCCAGCGCCGTCATCGACTGCAAGGCCACGGCCAAGACGCTGGTTTACGACTGCATCATCAAGCTGAGGAACGCCCAAACTTCCGAGCCGCTGGAACAGGCGGAGGTTATCGTTGGCGCCGACATGCCGTCGATGCCGATGGCCCACAACGTGCGGCCGGTCACCGCGAAGGCCACGGGCACGCCCGGCGAATATCAGGCGCGGTTGTCGCTCGAGATGCTCGGCGATTGGGCCGTGCGCCTGAAGATCGAGGGGCCCCTGCGTGATCGGCTGGTGCAGATGAAGAGCTTCAGCGAAGCAGGCTCTGGCCCGCCCCGTGGCAAGTCCGGTGCGCCCCGCGGGGGCGGGCACAAATACTGATCGAAGGTCTGGTTCTGGCACATGTCTTCGATCCGGCGCGGGGCGATGTCGGCACCTGCCCGTGAAGCAGACATAGGATCAATGTCTATTGAGGCGATAGGAGCCTGAGCGGCACACTCCAGCCGCGAAAGGCGAGCCACATCAGCAGTCCGAGGGCGACGAGGATGCCGAGAAGGCCCATCGCTCAGCACTCAGCCAGCAGCACGTCCAAATCGGCGGTCGCACGCTGACCGAGGTCGTTGGCGTGGGCCTCGAGGAAAGCACTGGCCGCCCGCCGCCCCTCTGCCCGCAGCATGCAAAGGAACTCCCACTCCCCGTTAAGCTTCGAGGAATAGCCGAGCTCGGACATCATCTCGGTCATGATGCGATGTGTCCGCATGGCCGCCCATCGGGCGCCCTCGCCCGACCCGGGATCGACCATCTGGCGCATCAGCGCGATCATGCGCAGCTCCTTCATCAAGGCGGCGTTGAAGGATACCTCGTTCAAGCGATTGAGGATCTCGGCCGCGGATCGCGGAGTGCCGGGCCGCTCGCGCGGGTTGATCTGTATGAGTATCGTGTCCTGGGCCGCGCTCTCACGCACGAGCGGCGTGATGGTCGGATTGCCGGCAAAGCCGCCATCCCAGTAGGGCTCTCCATCGATCTCGACAGCCTGGAACATCGTCGGCAGACAGGCCGAAGCCAGCAGAACGTCGGGTGTCAGCTCCGCGTTGCGGAAGATGCGACCGCGGCCGGTATGCACATTGGTTGCCGTGACGAACAGCTTGATGGGCGACTGCACCAGGCGCTCAAAGTCGATGCATTCGTCGAGGATAGCCGTCAGTGGGTTGTATCCGCGCGGATTGAGGTCATAGGGCGAGAAGACGCGCGACATGAGATCGAAGGCGACGAAGACAGGGGAGGTATCGAGCGTCCAGCGCCCGAGCAGACGGTCGAGCGGCGTGCGCTGCAGCGGGCTGAACGCCGCGGCTGCGGCGACCCTTTCCCAATAGGTATCCAAGGCTGCGCGTGCAGCGGACGCCCCGCCCTTGGTCCAACCGTCAGCGAGCACCGCGGCGTTCATTGCGCCGGCCGACGTGCCGGAAATGGCATCGATGCGGAGCCAGGGTTCCTCGAGCAGGCGGTCCAAGACGCCCCACGTGAACGCTCCGTGAGACCCGCCACCTTGCAGGGCAAGGTCGATCAGCACGAGGTTTTCGCCAGAGCGGCGAGCGCGGGCGGAAGGAGCGTTCACTGCGCCTTACCCTAGTCTCAGCAACGCTCGATCGGACTATTCACAAGCCAAAAGCCGAAAGGCATGGAATTCCGTGCTCCCGTCTCCCGGTCCTTGCTTGCGCCGCGACCGGCAATGTGTGCCCGCTCTATGCGCCATCAGATCTTGATGACTCATCTCGCGAGATTCTCTGCTTGGGGCGCTACGGTAGGGCGCTGCGATTCGTGGTCATATCGGGTGGAACCCCGACCCAAAAGCAGGGACAAGCCTGAAAGCAATTCGAGCCGAACGACTCGCGCACTGGGCGACCAACGGGACTCTTCCCCTCTCCGTCTCGGGCATTACTCCTATACCGCTGCTTTGCGCGGTCCGACAGGGTGGCCCAGGCAGACGCATCTTGCGTCTCAACGTACAAACTGCGGAGCGGCCATGGCGCACACACATTCGGCCCGGGACCTGGGGGCATGGACGACGAGCTGGTGGCAGAGCATGCTGCTCGGCATCGTGCTCATCCTTGCGGGCTTGTTCGTCTTGCGGAATGCCATCGCTGCGACGGTGGTCAGCGCAATCGTCTTCGGCATCGCGCTTTTGGCGGCTGGCTTGTTCGAGATCGTGCAGGCGTTTTGGGCTCAGCATTGGAGCGGCGCTCTCTGGAGACTGCTCATCGGAGCGCTCTATGCAATCGGTGGCGGGGTACTCGTTGCCGATCCTCTGGCAGCATCCGTCGTTCTGACATTGGCATTTGCAGCGGCGCTAGTGGCGTCCGGTGTCGTGCGCCTGTTCCTGGCCATCAGACACTGGCAGCGATTCGGCTGGTTGCTGTTCGCTTCGGGAATCGTCGGCATTCTTGGCGGCCTCGTGATCTTCCTCAAATGGCCACTTAGCGGCTTGTGGGTTTTCGGTCTGGCCGTCGGCATCGATCTCGTGCTGCACGGCGTTTGGTGGGTGGTGTCCGGCTGGACCTTGCGCCAGGAAACACGGCCCGCCTGACCGGGCCTTGTGATGAGGCTTGCCGTCAAAGCGTTCGGTGCCGATCTCCCGAGTCTCACCCCAACTCGGAAGTTGAACTATCCGCTGAACCCCATGCCATCACGCGGGCGCGCCACGTCACAGGTTAGCGCTATGGCCTAGCGTCGGCCGCCGGGCTGCGGATAGAGAGTCAAGATGGCCGCGGCATCGAGCTCGCTCTTTCCCTGTGCGATCAGTTGCCGGTAGAGGCTGAGCGCCTGACCTGCCATCGGCATTGCGACGTGGCGCTCGCTCGCGGCCTGGTTCAGCATCTCCAGGTCCTTGAGCACCTGGCGCGCATAGCCGCGCGGAGTGAAGTCGCGTGCGATCATCCGTTCGAACAGCACGGGCAGCAGGTTGGAGCCGGCGTGTCCCGGCGCCAGCGCCGCAGGAATGACCTTGGCGTCGACGCCATAAGCCTCGGCCAAGCGCAACGCCTCGGCGATCACGCAGTAGTTGGTCAGCACCAGCGCCTGGTTGACGAGCTTGGTGGCCTGGCCCGCGCCAACCGGGCCCAGGTGCGTCAGCAGGCCGAGCTGCTCCATGACGGGGCGTATGCGTGCAATGGCCGAGGCCTCGCCACCTGCCATGATGGCGAGCGTGCCGCTCATGGCTGCCGCAGGGCCGCCCGACACCGGCGCATCGACAAAGGCCATGCCCGTGGCCGCCGCCAGGCCGATGGCGACGCGCTTCGTCGCTTCGATCTCGGTGGTCGAATGGTCGACCAGGACCTTGCCATCGAGCCGACCGGCCGCCGAGGCGATGCCGTCCTTCCCGAGTACCGCCTCCTCGACCGCCGCGGTGGTAGTCACCGACACGAGCACGATATCGCTGGTGCGGGCGACCGCGGCTGGCGATCCGCAAGCTTGTACGCCAAGCTTTGCGGCAACCGCCACCTTCTCGGCAACGATGTCGTAACCGGCGACGGCATGGCCGGTCTCGGTCAGCCGCCTGGCTATTGCATGGCCCATAAGGCCGAGGCCGATCATGCCAACGACGGGGCCTACTGCGGGCTTGCTCATGGTGTTTCCTCACAGGCGATAAATGCGCACCGCGTTGTCGTGGAAGAGCCGGCGGCGCGCGATTTCCGGCAGGTCGCGCGTGATTTCCAGGAAGCTGCCGTAGATTTCGTCGAACGTGGCGACCAGCGAGTCGACCGGATAGTTGGAAGCGAACATCGCCCGCTCGGTGCCGAACATGGCGATGGCGTCGCGTACCACCGGCCCCTGAAGCTCCGCCGTCCAGCGCTCCCCTGGCACGCCAAGACCTGAAATCTTCACCACCACATTGGCCTCGCGCGCCAGCAACCCCATGGCACGGCGCCAGCCGGCGAGACCCTCGGTGCTGCGGTCGGCCGGCAGACCGGTGTGGTTGAGGATGATGGTGGTGGCTGGAAAATCCCGCGCCAGCTCGGCTGCGGCATCGAGGTGCCACCAGGGCGTCTGCAGGTCGAAGTGAAGCCCGTGACTGGCGAGCAACGCGAAGCCCTCCCGCCACTTCGGGCAGTCCATCGAGCCCAGCGCGCCGCGCTTCGCGTCCTGGGGCCGTGCCGCCGACCTCGGCTTGTGGCGTACGCTCCTGACCAGCGGGAACGCGGCCTGCTCGGCCAGCACCTGCGCCGCATCGATCCGGTCGAGCCAGGCTTGCGCCACCATGGCGTGGGGCAAGCCCTCGCGCGCGGCCGTCTCGTGCACCCAGCGCGTTTCGCCGATGGGGTCGCGCTCATCCCACTCGGCTTCGACGTAGACCGTCTTGACCACATTGAACCGGGTCGTGTCGCGGCGGTAGTCGGCCGGCAGATAGGAACGCCGGAGCGCGGCATAGTCGCCGTATCGGAAGGAGGCCAGCGGCGCACCCGCAAGCCAGGGATTGGCTTTCAGAGCCAAGTCCCAGACATGATGGTGCGCATCGACGATGGGCAGCGAATGAGCCAATGCGTCGGCGCTCGGATCGGCCATCGTCAGGCTGCCTGGGGAGCGGCAGCGAGCCCCAGCGCGGCGCGGGCGCCGGCCAGGCTGATGCGAGGCCTCGGCCCTGCCTTCGCCGCCTCGCGGCCCATGCGCGCGGCGAGCAGGATGGCGTTGCGGCTGGCACCGATGTTGGCGATGCCCTTGCCGGCGATGTCGTAGGCCGTGCCGTGCGCGGGCGTGGTGATGGGCACCGGGAAGCCGCCGAGTAGCGTCACCCCCTGGTCGAAGCCGATCAGCTTCATGGCGATCTGGCCCTGGTCGTGGAACATGGTCAGCACCGCGTCAAACTGGCCCGCGCGGGCGCGCACGAACACCGTGTCGGCGGGGTAGGGGCCGTTGCAGGCGATACCCCTCGCTTTCGCTTCGGCCACGGCCGGGGCGATGATGTCGATCTCCTCGCGGCCGAAGTTGCCGTTGTCTCCGGCGTGCGGGTTGAGCGCAGCTACGGCTATGCGGGGCGGCGAGAAGCCTGCGGCTGCCATGGCGGCGTGGGTCAGCTCGAGCCCCCTGACGATCGCCGGCACGGAGAGCAGGCCCGGCACGGCCGCGAGCGGCACGTGGCTCGTGACGCGCGCGTTCCACAGGCCGTCGAGCACGTTGAACTCGCGCGCCTCGCCCTTGAAGCCGATGGCGTTGGCGACGAAGGAGATCTCGTCGTCGTAGGCCGGCACGGCGAGCTTCATGGCGCCCTTGTTGAAGGGTGTGAAGACCACTGCATCTGCCGCGCCCGCCATGGCCAGCGCCAAGGCAGACAAGAAGTTCTCCTTGGCGAAGAGACCGCCGGCACGGGCAACCTCGCCGCGCTTGATGGTGGCGGGGTCGAGGTGGCCCAGGTCGACGAGCACAGGTCTGGTGCGACTCTCCGGAAGCGGCGCCTCGGCGCCGATGATCTCGACGTCAAGTGCCACTCCTGCCACCCGGGCACCGTCCTCGAGCACGCGATAGTCGGCAACGACGAGAAGGGTGGCGGCGGCTCGCACCTCGTCGAGCGCCAGCAGCTTGGCCGTGAGTTCAGGGCTGATGCCGGCAGGGTCGCCCATGGCCAATGCGACGACCGGTGTTCCCTGCCCAAAGTTACTGCCGGCCACGGATCCCTCCACGTATTGCGACGGTCTTGCCGTTGCGCAGACGCTAGCATCGCGGCGCACCCGCGCTCAATATTGCGCCCTGAGGGTAATTCCTGCGGTGGCCAGAAGACGCTTCTGGTCCACCCTCAAGGACTTCGTGCCGTCGGAAGAAGATGGCATGAACTGCCCGTTCCCTGCGGTGCAGCGATTCCGTCCGTTTTTTGATCGACTTCTGCCGCGCTGACGACACGTCAAACAGGCCAATTCTTGATCCGATTTTGGCACCCGGTGAAGTCGCAAAACGACGCCTTCGCTGACACGCTTCATCTGACCTGCTGGGCTACGCTCACCCAGCCGCCTGCGGCCGGCGGTTTGTCAATGAAGCACTGCCAAGAGCCCTGCACGGCACATCCTCTAAGCGCCCTCGTAAACGAGGCCTTCACGGAACCCCCTTGGCGGCCCACGCGGTGGCAGCCGCCGGCATTTGTCTCGTTCAGGTTGAGGATGGCCCGAGCGGCGTTGGAGTGCTAAGCTTTGCCTTCACCGACAGGCCAACACCAATCTTGCCTGGGTTGGGTGACAAGGGAGGTTTCCAAATGAAAAAGTCGGTAGACCGTAGAACGTTCCTCAATGGCCTTGGGATCACGGCGGGTGCAGCTGTCGCGGCATCGGCACTGTCCGGCACGTACTTCGCGGGACCGCGGACCGCGCACGCGGCTCCCAAGGTCAAAGGCAACGTTCCCGACAGGCCCTACAAGACCGGCCACATCACCTTCCTGACCGGACCCGCCAATCTGCTGGGCGAGCCTGGCCGCAAGGGTCACATTCTGGCGGCCGAGGAGATCAACGCCGAAGGCGGGCTCCTGGGCAAGCGCAAGATCGAGACCATCTTTGCCGACGAGGCTGCGGGCACTGACGCCAACGTCAGGGAGCTCCGCCGCATGAAGCTCTCCGAGAGCATCGACCTCTTCACCGGCATCATCTCCAGTGGCAACACGCCGGCGCTTGGCCCCGTCGCCGAGGAGCTCGGGCTACTGACGATGTTCAACGACGGCTGCACCGATTTCCTGTTCGACAAGGCCGTGCCCAATCCCAAGTACGTGTTCCGGGTGACGAACATCCAGTCGGCGGACGGCGTCACGTCGGCGGTCGGTGCAGCGAAGGCCTGGCCACAGGCAAAGCGCGTCGCCTCGATCCAGCCGGACTACAGCTACGGCCGTAACGTGCACGAGCATTTCATGCTGGCGTACCAGAAGCTGGTTCCGGGCGCCGTGTCGGTCTCCGAGGCATGGCCGAAGCTGGGCACCACCGATTTCACCCCTCACATCACCAAGCTGATATCCGACAACCCTGACGTCCTGATCTGCGGCGTGTGGGGCGGCGACTACGTGGCGTTCTACAAGCAGGCCCTGCGCTATGGTCTGTTCGACCGGATGAAGGTCGCCACCACACTTGCCTTCGGCGGACAGCCGCACGCCATCGGCAAGGACCACCCGGAGGGCGTGCTGGCCGGATGCCATGCCAACTACTTCTTCACGTTCCCGGCCAAGGGACGCTGGCCGATCAACGACTCGTTCGTCGAACGTTACTTCAAGCGCTGGAACGAGTATCCGAGCTTCGAGTCGGACGGCGCCTACACCTCGCTCTATCTGCTCAAGGCCGCCGTCGAGAAGGCCAATCTGCTGGCCGGCGGCTGGCCGGACGACGACGCCATCATCGCCATGCTCGAAGGCATGGGGATCAATTCTCCGGCGGGGTACGTCTACATCCGGCCCGACAACCACCAGGGCTACAAGGACGCCGTCATCGGCATGACGAAGAACGATCCCAGGTATGACTTCCCGGTCTGGGATCCGAACTCGATCATCACAATCCCCATCCGGGACATCACTGCGCCGCCGAATTGGCCGAAGCCCGGCACGACGCACAACGAGTCGACGGCGGCCGCCAACTGGCTGAAGACGACCTGGCTGAGCTGAGCGCAGCGCTGATCGAGGGGAGCGGCCGTGTTTTGCGGGGACACGGCCCTTCCGTTGGCCCCCGACCGACGAATACGGAAGAATGGCGCATGTGGGCGGGCCGGACATGGTTCTATCCCGGTCGCGCGGCGCGCATTGCGTTGGCCGTCGCTCTTGCCGTCGTGGGTGGGCAAGGTGGCGCCGGTCATTCGGTGGGCCACTACCCGTCCTACTATCCCGACGAGATCCGCATAGACGTAGTCGCGCCGGAAGCTGCCGCCCTCGGCCTCGCCGACCAGACATTGCACGCCTACGTCGGTGGAGCCCCGAAGTTCGCCCGGCCGGCGCCCGAGCACGTGAAGTCGGTGAGGTCTCTCGGATCGTTTCTGGTCCTCACCTTCGATACCGCCTCGACGCGCTTCGCTTCCGCCGCTGACCGTTGCGCTGCCGCCCGCGGCATCCTGGCCGTGCTCAGGGAGGAAAAGGCGGCCGGCTTCGTTTTCCACCCCTATCCCGTGACGCCCTATCACGCCGACTACCTGCACCACCTGGACCGGGTCGAGGCGGCAACAGGCGCCATCGGCGTCACACCGACGGCGCCCGCGCCCGCAAAGGTCGGCGCCAAGGGCCGGATCGCCGACACGATCGTGCGGGCTCGGCTGGGGCAGGTGGCCGAGCGCGCCGAGGTCACGCTCGAGGTTGTCCCGGTCGACGATCTCGTCTCCGCCGCGAGCTTGCCGCCCAACGGCTGGTCGGGGCCGCCCTGGGTCAAGGAGGGTTGGTTTCATGCGCATCGCCTCCTGGCAGCCGGATTGGACTCCGCGCACCGCCGGGCAGCGGACGAGGCCTTCGAGCGCCTGGTCCACGGCGAGCTGCGGGGTGGCCTAGCCGAGCGAGTCGATCTGGAACGGGGGCTGGTGGCCACGCTCACCGACGGCTGCAGGCGGGTGGTGGCCGGCTACGCGCCGAGGGAGGAATATTTCAACGAGGCGTATCCGCCAGGTGTCGAGAACATCGCCTTCGACGCGATCAGCGGCTTCAACTCCCCGATCTTCCTACGCACAGTAAAGCTCAAGGACTATCCGTGGAACGGCAAGCTGCACCTTGGCGTGCCCGATCCCTCCGATTCTGCGTGGAACCCTGTGGCGGGCTTCACTGACGCCACGGGCCGGCTGATGTGGTCGGCCGTGGGCGACCCCGCCATGATTGCGTTTCCGTTCAACGCCAGCTGGATGCCCAACCGCGTGCAGTCGGAACTCGCCAAGGTTGAGGGCCGATCCGGCGGCATCAAGGTGCCGCACGATGCGCTGCGTCCGCAGCCCGGGAGCGGAGCGCTCGATCGCGTCGGCGACTGGACCTTCGCCTCGGCGAAAGTAACCTACGAGGTGGTTGCCTCGCCGTTCGAGGATGGCACCGAGCAGGGCGTGGCCGACCTCCTCTATCCGCTCGCCTTCACCTATCGCTGGGGCGCGAAACCGGACCGCGGCGACAAGGCCCACGAGCCGCATCTCGAGGCCGTGCTGGCCGCCATGCAGGAGCGGCTGGTCGGGCTCAAGGTCGTGCGCGTGGACGAGACCAAGCACGCGATCGCGGAGGGCATGGAAATCGTCGTGAAGACGCCGGTGCTTGAGGTCTATCTCAACGGCGCCCCAGGGGACGAGCGGCAGGTAGCGGCCCTCGCTCCGCCATGGAGCACGGTGCCCTGGCATCTGCTGGCGCTGATGGAAGAGGCGGTGGTGCGCGGCTACGCCGCCTTCTCGGCCGAGGAGGCCAAGAGGCGCAGGGTGCCCTGGCTGGATCTCGTTCGTGACCAGGTGCTCAGGAAGAAGCTGCAGGAGTTGGTTGCGCGCTTCGAGCGGGAGGGCTATCGGCCCGCGCCGCTGCGAGACCTTGTGACCGCCGACGAGGCCAAGGCGCGTTGGCGATCGCTCAGGGCCTTTGCGGAGAAGAGCGGCCATTTCCTCGTCGCCAACGGACCCTACCGGCTGAAGTCGTGGACCCCCACGTCGGTTGTGCTGGAGGCCGTGCGCGAGATGACCTATCCCCTGGGGTTCGGCACGTTCGACCGCTTCGTCCACCCCCCAAGAGCCGTGATCGAGGCGTTGACGCACAATGGCGGCAGCGTCACCGTCCGCGCCAGCGCCGAGATGACGCTGAAGGGGGGCCGAGGATATCGGGACGTGAAGGAGCCGCTGGAGCATACGACCATGCGGGGGACCTATCCGCTTCTCGTGGTCTCGCGCTATCTTCTGATCAATGATGCCGACGGCAAGGTACTCAAGGTCGACAAGATGCATTGGAGGGAGGACGGCCAATTCGCCATCGATCTGCCCGAGCAGCTGCCGCCAGGTCAGTACACGGTCATCCTCGCCGTCTTCCTGGATGGCAACGCCCTGCAACCGTCGGCCAGGATGTTGCACGTCCGTGTCGGCCCCCGGGGCTCCCCGGGCTGAGCGGAGGAACATGGTGTCGATGACCACGGTGCGCGTAGGCTTGGCACCCATGCCGAAGGCGGAGAGAGAATGGAAATCCTGGTAGTTCAAGTCCTGAATTCCATTTTCTACGCAGCCGTTCTCTTCCTCATCGCCGCGGGGCTCAGCCTCATCTACGGCGTCATGCGCATCGTCAACCTCGCGCACGGCACGCTCTATGCCCTCGGCGCCTATGTCACGGCCTGGGCGGTCGGCAGCGTGTTCGGCGCAACCGCCGGTGGCAATCTCGTGCTGGCCGGACAGCTGCTGCTGATTCCGATCGGAGCGTTCGCGGTCGCGGCCCTCGGCGCGGTGATCGAGCCGACGCTGCTGCGGCCGCTCTATCGCCGGCCGGAGGAATACGTTCTGCTCATCACGTTCGGGCTGCTGATGATCCTCGAGGACGTCATGAAGCTGCTGTTCGGCGGCACGCCGCTCAGCGCCGGCTCCATCATGGACAGCATGGGTAGCATTCGCATCGGCGGGCTGCTCTACCCGTCCTACAATCTGATCGTCATCGGCCTCGGACTGATGGCCGCCATCGGCCTTTGGTGGTTCATCTATCGCACGCGCTTCGGCATCATCCTGCGCGCCACCTCGCAGGACCGGCGCATGGCCTCCGCGCTCGGTATCAACGTCGGGCGCGTCTATGTGCAGGCCTTCGCCATCGGCTGCTTCATGGCGGGGCTCGGCGGCGCGGTGGTCGTTCCGGCCCAGGCCGCCGTGCTCGGCATGGGCGTCGACGCGCTCATTCTGGCGTTCGTCGTCATCGTCATCGGCGGCCTCGGCAGCCTGGAAGGCGCACTGGTCGGCGCCCTGATCGTCAGTTTCGTGCGCACCGCGGGCATCCAGTTCTTCCCCGAGGTCGAGTTGGCCGTGCTCTACCTGATTGCGGCCGCGGTTCTGCTCATACGCCCGACCGGGCTGTTCGGGAGGGCATGACCATGCCGGGTGCTCGCACGGGCCCGTCCCTCAGTCTGGTGCTTGGTGTGGCGGTTCCTGTGCTCGTCGCGCTGGCGCTGCTGCCGATGTTCGTCGGCCTCTACCAGACCGAGCTCCTCATCTACGGGTTCACCTTTGCCATCGCCGCGCTCGGCTTCAATCTGCTGCTCGGCTACACCGGCCTTCTGTCGTTCGGTCATTCCGCCTATTTCGGCGTCGGCGCCTACACCGTGGCGTTCGTCGTGCGCGACCTGCACGTCCACTCCATGGAGCTGTGCATCCTGGGGGGCGTCCTGAGCACGCTCGTGATGTCGGCCCTGTTCGGCTACGTGTGCGTGCGCCACACTCGCATCTTCTTCGGCATCCTGACGCTCGCCCTTTCGCAGGTGCTGTGGAGCCTTGCCTTCAAGTTCTTCTGGGTGACCGGCGGCACCGACGGCATCCGTGTGCCGCGCAGCGCCATCACGTTGCTCGGCGGCCTCATCGACTTCCGGGGGGCGGGCGCGTACTCGAGGTTCGTCTACTCCTACTACTACTACGTGCTGGTGCTGTTCATGCTCGCTGTGGCGATCATGTGGGTGATCGTGCATTCGCCGTTCGGCAAGGCGCTGCAGGCGATCCGCGACAACGAGACCCGCGCCAGCTTCGTCGGCATCCGGGTGCGGCGCTATCGTTGGATCGCGTTCGTCATATCCGGCTCCTTCGCGGGCCTCGCAGGCGCCCTGTGGGTACCGCTCAACGGGCTCACCACCCCTGAGATTCTCTACTGGCCGTTCTCGGGCGAGATCGTGTTCATGACCGTGCTCGGGGGATTTCGGACCTTCACCGGGCCGATCGTCGGGGCGATAGCATTCAACTATCTCAAGGTCTACGCCGTCGCGAGTTCGCAATACTGGCAGCTGGTATTGGGCTGCGTGCTCGTTGTGATGGTGCTGGTCCTGCCGACCGGCATTGTCGGCACCATCGGACGCTTGGCGACCCGACTGGGGAGGCGCTGACATGGCCCTCCTCCAGACCATCGACCTCAAGCGATACTTTGGCGAGACGCGCGCCGTCGACAACGTCAACCTTAGCATCGAGGAGCGCGAGTTCGTTTCCCTGGTTGGCCCGAACGGCGCCGGCAAGACTTCGCTGATCAACGTCATCAGCGCGCTGCTGCCAGCCGAGTCGGGCAAGATCATTTTCCGTGGAGAAGACATTTCGCGGATGTCCACGACGGAGCGTGTGAAGGCCGGCATCGCCCGCAGCTTCCAGCTGGTCAACGTTTTCGATGACCTCACCACGTTCGACAACGTGGCGCTGGCGATCTTTTCCCGCCAGGGAAAGACCGCGCGTTTGGGCTCGCTTGCCCACCTCGACCAGGAAGTCAATCACGAGGCCGACGGCATCCTCGGTCAGTTCGGTCTCGCCGCCAAGCGCGATGACAACGCACGCGATCTCGCGCAAGGCGAGCGCAAGCTGCTGGACGTGGCCCTTGCCTACGCACTCAAGCCCAAGCTGTTGTTCCTGGACGAGCCGACCAGCGGTGTCAGCACCCGCGACAAGGCCCAGATCATGGATACAATCGCCTCCGTTGTGCGGGGCGAGGGCATCACCGCCGTAATCGTCGAGCACGACATGGATGTGGTGTTCAAGTATTCCGACCGGATCGTCGTCATGGCCCAGGGCGCCATTTTGGCTCAGGGTACTCCCGACGAGATCAGGAACAACGAGCAGGTCGCCATGGTCCTGCTCGGCTCCTCTGATCCCGATGCGTTCACACGAAAGGACTGACCCTTGCTCGAGGTCAAGTCGATCGACACCTATCGCGGCCCGGCGCACATCCTGCACGGGGTATCGCTCAATGTCGGCGCCAACGAAGTGGTCTGCCTGGTTGGCCGCAACGGCGCCGGTAAGACGACGACAATCGACAGCATCATGGGCTTGCTGCCCGTGCGGGCCGGCGAGATTATCTTCGATGGCGAGAGCCTTAACTCGTTGCGGTCGCATGAGCGCGCCAAGCGCGGCATCGGCTACTCGCCCGAGGACTGCGGGGTGTTCCCGGACCTGTCAGTGGGCGAGAACCTCATGATCAGCCGCTGGCTGGGTGATGAGGTGGCGAAGAGGCGCGGCGGGCCGCGCGCCGATCCGGAGGAGCAGGCGTTCGCCGTGTTCCCGGAGGTCAAGAACCTGCTCACCCGCCGCGGCCTGCACCTGAGCGGTGGTCAGCGCAAGATGGTGGCCGTTGCCCGCGCCATGATGCTGTCGCCTACGCTGCTGCTGCTGGACGAGGCGTTCGAGGGTCTAGCGCCAGTCGTTGTCAGCCGCTTCACCGAGGCAGTCATGAAGATCAAGGCGCTGGGCGTCTCCATCCTGATGGCAGAATCCCACCTCGCTGCAGCCACCCGCATCGGTGACCGGCTTTACGCCATTGACCGTGGCGAGATCATCTTTCAGGGCCCCCCGAAGGAAGCTCTGGCCAACGAGAAGGTGATGCGGGCGCTGCGCGGGTGAGGCGCACGTTGGGTTGGAGCTGGCGATGAAGCCGCATTGGGCAATCATTCTTGGTGGCGCCGCAATGCTTGTCGCGGCGATGGCCAGAAGCGGCCACGAGCAGCCGGTATATCCCTCTTACTACCCGCACGAGATCGAGATCGCCGCGTTGGCGCCGCAGCGTGCGGCCGATCTTATGCGCGCGGGCAAACTGCATGCCTACGTGGGGAGTGCGCCGGCGTTCGCCGCGGCGCCCGCAGACACTATCGGTTCCGTGGAGTCGCTGGGGGCCTTCGTCGTGGTCCGGCTCAACCCGCATTCGCCGCTTGCCAAGGACGAGGCGGCATCGTGTGCAGCGGCGGGAGCCATCGTACGCGACATGGCAGCGAGAGCGAGCGGCAGCGGGATCATCGTCCATCCTTACCCGGTGACGCCCTTCCACGGCGACTACCTGCATCATGCCGACCTGGCGGAGGCCGCGATTGCGCGATTTTCCGGCGGAGGCGCCGACGCCTCGCCTTCCGTGCTACACGGCCTCAAGGTGCGGGCCGACGGCGCCCTGGCGCAAAGCCTGATCCGACCCGAGTGGCGCGCCGACGGCGCGGACTGGGACGCCGCCGTCGCAGAGGTTAGCGCCAGCGATCTCGTATCTTCCACAACCGTCGCCATGAACGGATGGCTAGGACCGCGCTGGACGCGTTCGGGCTGGTTTCACGCCCACCGCCTGCTGGCCGGTTCGATCTCCGAGCCCGAGCGCAAACAGCGTGTGGACGCCGATCTCGAGCGCTTGCAGGCGGGGGAGATCGATGGTGTAGTCGCGCGCATCAACCTGGAACGGGACCTGGTCGGATCGCTCACGGCGGGGTGCCGCGCCCTCGTTGTCGGCTACACCGTGAAGCGCGAATACTTCAACGCCGAGTTTTCGGCCGGCATCGAGAACATCGGCTTCGACGCCCTCGAAGGTCTCCACTCGCCCATCTTCCTGCGCACCGTAAAGCTCAAAGACTTCCCCTGGAACGGCTGGCTGCAGCTCGGCATCGGCCAACCGCCGGCTGCGGCGTGGAACCCCATCGGCGGCTTCACCGACGACTTCGGGCGGCTGATGTGGTTCGCTGTTGGCGACGCGGCCGCGATACCCTCGCCCTACGAGGCGACCTGGATGCTCAACCGCATCTCTGAGGTGGAGCAGACGCCGCGCCGATAGATCGAGGGAGTTATGTTATGCCTCGCATGTCGTCAGGGCTGAAGGTGCTGCTGGCCCTGTCCCTCCTCTGGCCAGCCTCAGTGCCTCTCGTTCACGCGCAAGGCGCGGAGGTTACCTTCGATCTCAAGATCGAGAAGGGAAAAGTGGCGCAGAACATGCGCCTGATCCGCGTCAAGCAGGGCGACGCCGTCAGGCTGCGCTGGACCACCGACCGGCCGATCATGCTGCATCTGCACGGCTACGATATCGAGATGAAGGTGGAGCCGGGTGCGGTTGCGGAAATGGCCTTCAAGGCCCGCGCGACGGGAAGGTTCCCGGTCGAGGAGCATAGGCCGAACGCCAAGGGCGGCCACTCGCATGGTGAGGCTCCGCTTGTCCGCATCGAGGTCCGTCCGCGCTAGGGTCGGCGCGCCGAGGGCCGCTGCCGTACTGGCAGCGGCGTCGGCAGCAATGGGCGGCATCACGCCCGCGAGCGCGCACGGTTTCGGCCAGCGCTACGAGCTGCCGCTGCCGCTGTCGCTCTATCTGTTTGGCGCGGCTTCGGCGGTTGCGCTCTCGTTCGTCGTGTTCGGGGTGTTCGTGCGCCGCGGGAGTACGCCCCGCGCCTACACCCCAATCGATGTGCTCGACAACCCGGTCGGGCGGATGGTCGCGCATCCCGCTGTGGTCTGGGCGCTCCGGCTTGCCGTGCTGGGCCTGTTCGTCGTCACGATCCTCGCCGGGCTGTTCGGCAACTCCAACCCCTACCGCAACATCGCGCCCACCCTGGTGTGGATCATCTGGTGGGTGGGCCTCGCCTACGTCGCGGCGTTCGCAGGCGACATCTGGGCGCTCGTCAATCCCTGGCGCACCGCGTTCGATGCGGCCGACTGGCTATACCGCCGCCTCGGCGGAGGCAGCGGGCTAGGCCGGCGGCGGCCCTACCCGCAAGTGCTGGGGGTCTGGCCGGCCTGCATTCTCCTCCTGGCCTTTTGCTGGACCGAGCTCGTCTATCCCAACGCGGCGGTGCCGGCGCACATCGCCTGGCTGGCGATTGCCTATTCGGCGCTGACCTGGGCCGGCATGCTCGTGTTCGGCCGTGATGCCTGGCTGCAGCACGGCGAGGTATTCTCGCTGGTGTTCGGCACCTTCGCCCGCTTTGCGCCGACCGAGGCCAGGGACGGACGACTGCTGCTGCGGCCGCCCGGCGCCGGGCTCCTCGACGACCGCCCGGTGTCGACGTCGATGATGGCCTTCGTGCTGCTGCTGCTGGCGACCGTGCTCTATGACGGGCTGATCGGCACCGGCGAATGGGCGGAGCTGGAAGGCGCGCTGCAATCCCGCCTGCCTGGATCGGGCGAAACCAGCGGCATGGTGATCAAGACCATCGGCCTCGCCGCCTTCTGGGGGCTGTTCCTCGGCGCCTATCTCGGCATATGCGCGGTCATGAGCTGGGTGGCGTCGGGCCGCCTCGCGCCGCTCGAGATCGCGCGCAGCTTCGCCCTGACGCTGGTCCCGATCGCCATCGGCTATCACGTGGCGCACTACCTGGTGTTCCTGCTGGTGCAGGGGCAATACATCATCCCGCTCATCTCCGACCCGTTCGGCACCGGCTGGGACCTGTTCGGCACAGCCGGCTATCGCGTCGACATCGCCGTCGCCGGCGCGGGCCTTGCCTGGTATGCGGCCGTCGCGGCCATCGTCACCGGCCACGTGACGGCGGTGTACCTTGCTCACGTGCGGGCGCTCGGCGTGTTCGAGCCGCACCGCGTGGCGCTGGCCACGCAAGTGCCGCTGACCGCACTGATGGTGCTCTACACCTTCATCGGCCTGTCCATCACCGCCGAGCCGATCGTGGAGAGCCGGGCAGCCACGGAACCTTCTGCCGTGGCGAGCGAGGCGATCGCGGTTCCACCCGACGCGGTGCACTTCCGTCAGCAGGACAGCCGTCTTGCGTCGTCGGAGGCGGACAGGAGCGCCAGGGTGAAGCTCACCTACAAGGTGCTCGGCTCGGCCTTTCACGACTCCACGAAGACGAGCGCGGCGGACCTGCTCTACGCCTACGTGTTCGGCTACCGTTGGAGCGCCCGAGGAGTAGGCGGGGACGCTCACTACGATCCGTTCATCGATGCCGCCACCGCGCCCCTGCGCCGGCACCTCGTTGCGGTGCGCGCGGCCGGCGTCGACACCGGCTCCAAGTCCTTCCGTGTCGGCGACGTCAATTTCGTGCGCGAGGTTTTCACCATCGAGGTCTTTCTCGATATCGCCGCCGACGATGCCGAATGGAACGCGGTGGTGGCGCCGCCCTGGAGCACGCTGCCCTGGCACGTGCTGGCGCTGATGGAGGAGGCGGTGACGCGCGGCTGGGCCGCATTCTCGCAGGCCGAGGCGACGCGGCGCGGTGTCCCGTGGCTCGATCTCGTCCGCTCAGGCGAGATGAACGCCAAGCTGGCATCGCTGCTGCCGCAGCTCGAGCGCGAGGCTTTCCGGCCGCAGGCCCTGCTGGCCCACGTCACCGAGGAGGAGGCGCGCCGGCGGTGGGGGGCGCTGGCCGCGTTCTACAAGACCAACAGCCATTTCCTGGTGACCAACGGGCCCTACAAGCTCAAGGGCTGGACGCCGCAGAGCGTGACGCTGGAAGCATTTCGCGACCTCACCTATCCGCTGGGCGTAGGCTCCTACGACGCCTACGCCATTCCGCGCCGTGGGTTTATCACGCAAGCGGAATGGAGCGGCGAGCGCCTGATCCTCTCCGGCGACATTGAGGTTATCGAGAAGTTCCAGCGCAGCTATCGCGTGGTGCGCACCCCCCTGAAGTCCGTTCCCGCCACGGTCCTGAAACGCGCCGCGCCGGAATGCCGCTACGTGGTGACCGACGCGGACGGGCGCGTCGCTCTCGCCGGAGCCGCGCAGCTTGGCGCCGATGCCAGTTTCCAGGTCGACCTGAAGGGCCGCCTGCCGCCGGGGCGCTACACCCTATCGGCGCTCATAGCCGTCAACGGCAACGTGATGAATGCCGAAGTGCATCGAAGCCCATTCGCTACTTTCCCATAGTGCTGGGCGCCAATGGGCGCTGGCAGGTCGCCCCAGACCTGCCGGGAGCTCGGCGCAGCCGGACCGGTCGAGTGTGACCCGATCCTGCCGTCCGGACTGCCATTGATCTGCGTCAGTGCCCTCGCACGCCTTGTCGGCTCGATTACTCTCAAACAACAGAGCCCCTGAAATGGTCACGTGCAAAAGGCGGCAGAAGTTGAGGCGTGGCGTAAGCGACGATGTGTCGTGCCTGTCGGGCCAACGACTTCCGCGATGCCACGGCGCCCGAAACGCCCGATGCCTCGACGAAGTAGCGCGGGTGCACATTGCACGCATGCGGCACCCCCCGTCGTGAGTACGAAGAACGCTCCCATCCGCGGCTTGCAGTTTTTTGACGTCAGCGGCGGGCTGGAGGGATGGTGGCCTGCGCTGCTGCTTGCCGCAACCGCCGGTCTCGTTCTCCTCTTGATGCCGCTCGTGCTGCCAGCCTACCCACTGTTCATCCTCTCGCATATGCTCGTGTTCGCCATTGCCTGCCTGGCCGTGAACCTTCTTTACGGAACGGCGGGATCGCTCTCCTTCGGCCACGCGACCTATTTCGGCGTGTCAGCCTACACCGGTGCCTTCCTCTACCGCTTCACGCCCATCAATTCGTTCGAGGCTTATCTGACATCGGGCATTCTCTCCGCGACCCTCTTCGCCTTGGTCATCGGCCTCCTGTGCGCCCGTTCCACCAAGATCTTCTTTACGATGCTGACGCTCTCCTTCTCCATGGTTGTGTACTCGCTCGTCATCGACGGGGCGGTGTTTCAGCTGATGGGTGGTGTGGGATGGGCTCTCTACCTTCTGGGCGAAGGCTCGATGTATATTCCGCGGCTCACCATCCTTGGAGCCGAGATCCCCGCGGCTGAGTTCATCGCCGTCTTCTATCGCATCATCGCGCTGGCGTTCCTCCTCTCGGCCCTCGTGCTGTGGAGGATCGGCGCGTCTCCGTTCGGGCAAGCCCTACGGGCAATCCGCGACAATGAAATGCGTGCGGCCTGCATCGGCATTCCGGTCTGGCAGTATCGCTGGCTCGCATTCATCATTTCCGGCGCCTTCGCGGGGCTTGCCGGCGGCCTTTACGGACAGCTCGCGCGCCAGATCACGCCCGACCAACTGCACTGGCTCTTCTCCGCGAAGCTGATCTTGGCTGTGGTCTTGGGGGGCTCGCGGCATTTCCTCGGACCCGTGCTCGGCGCCTTCGCCTTCGTCCTCCTCGATGAGTTGGCGACGCCGTGGAGCGTTGGGCGGTCCATGATGTTCGGCGCCTTGCTGATCATTGTCGTTTTTGCATTCCCGCGCGGCATGACCGGTGCTTTCCTGGCGCTCTCGCAGGTCGCCAGGAGACAGCCAAAATAATCCAACTGATGAAGTCGG
>CAWHUM010000002.1:0-61930 GCA_963832445.1 uncultured Alphaproteobacteria bacterium | reverse complement strand
AATGGGATGGACCGGCCGTGCTCCCGCCCTGCCAGCGAGCATGCTGGTGGGGCAATCCAGCAAGGAGCACCACGCCATGTCCCGCAAATCGAACGCTACCGCCGTCACCATTGGCATCGATCCCGGCAAGAATACGCTGTACCTGATTGGCCTCGATGCGCGAGGGGCGATTGTTCTTCGCGAGAAGGTTGCGCGGGACAGGATTGTGGTCCGGCTCGCGAATGTGCCGCCATGCCTGATCGGCATAGAGGCAGGCATGGGAACGCACTACGTGACCTGGGAGCTACTCGCGCTCGGTCACGACGTGAGGCAGGTGCCGCCGGTCTAGGCCAAGCCGTTCCGGCAGAGCCACAAGAATGACTTCCGCGATGCGCACGCGATCGCTGAAGCCGTGCAGCGGCCAACGACGCGATGTGTCCCGGCGAAGACGGACGAGCAGCTCGATCTTCAAGCGTTGCATCGCGTGCGCCACCGCCTGGTTGGACAGCGGACCGCGGTCATCAATCAAATTCGCTGCTTTCTTCTGGAGCACGGCATCACCGTGCGCCAGCGCCTGCATTGGCTGCGCCATGCATTGCCGGACATCCTTGCCCAGCGGGCAGATGTGTTGTCGCCGCGGATGCTTCGCATCCTGGAGGACCTGGCTCAGGACTGGCGTCGCCTCGATGAACGGATAGAGGCCGTGACCAGTGAAATCGAAGCGCTATCCAAGAACACCGAGGCCTGTCGGCATCTGATGACGATCCCCGGCATTGGCCCGATCATCTCGAGTGCTGTGGTCGCGGCGATCGGCAATGGAACTGCCTTCACTCGCGGGCGCGATTTTGCTGCCTGGCTTGGCCTGGTCCCGAAACAGATGTCCACCGGCGATCGAACGATCCTCGGGCGCATCACCAAGCGTGGCAATCGCTACCTGCGCATGCTCTTCCTGCAGGCGGCCCGCGTTGTCCTGGTGTGGCCGAGGAATTGGATGAAGCACAGTTTTGGACCCTGGCTCGCAGCAGCGGCTCAACGGCTGCACCACAATGTATTGGCCACCGCTCTGGCCAACAAGCTCGCCCGCATCGCCTGGAGTGTGCTTGCACAGGATCGAACATACGAGGCCCGCGTCAGCGCAGGAGCGGCCTGATGAGCTCGCTCTGGTTCACCAAAGGGATGACGCCCCCTCCCTCTCCGCCACCGCCGCTCGCCTGGTCAAGCGAGCAAGCGACGGTGGCTCCGAAGGGATGACTTCAGTTGACCCTTGAGTAGCTTGGTAGAAGGAGACACCCGCCGAGGTCTGCGAGTTGGATTTGAGGAGATGGAGTACGGTCTCGCCGTCGCGTCCGTGATCTGGTGACCCAACTGGCCGTCGAAGGCCGATCTGAGAATGAGATCGGACGCGCGCGGATATCCATGATGGCCAGGAGCGAACTGCTCCACACAAGGGCCGGATACAGAAGAGCAAGACCAGTCACTGCCGCTCAGCAGATTCACCTTGCGACGCACGCCGGTCCATACAGTTGGGCCAAGAACGGCAACTCTCGCGACAGACGTGGTAGGTCAGTAATACCCCCATGAGCTGCCGAAGTTGGGGTGGTCATTCGTCAGGGCTCGACAGCCCGATCATTGACCACGAGAGAACTGTCACGACCCCGGCTACCGATGGTGCCGGATCCAGTTGCTATGGGCACCAAGGTGTTCGTACGGGTCGTCCTCCTGCGCCGGAGGGGGCTGCAACGCCCCGACGTCCCGAACGATGGAAGAAGGTCGCAGTCGGGACAAACCTCAACTTGCCGGAGCGTCATTGAGCGTGAGAACGCCCGGGGAATTTGCTACCCGGGCGCTACCCAGAAGCGAATTAGGCTAACACGAGGTTAGCTAAGTCATTGAAAAGATTGGTTGCGGGGGTTGGATTTGAACCAGCGACCGGGAGGCTATGAGCCAGAAGACGAGACCGGAAAGGCCATCTCGGGTCTCAGGTGCGTGTAGCGGCGTAGCATTTTCCAGTCTCGGTGGCCGGTCACCAAGGCGACCTTCTCGATGCTGAGCCCCGCCTCGAACAGCCGGCTCGTGGCTTCATGCCTGAGGTCATGGAAGTGGAGATCGCCAATGCTGAGCTCTCGGCATGCTCGGCGAAACGCTGTCCCGACTGATTTTCCTTCATAGGGGAACACCCGATCGACACTATTGGTCGCCCGGCGCTGTTCCTGGAGAATGCCCCAGGCGTCATAGCCAGTCAGCGCGATCAGCGGCACTCGTTGGTGATTGCCGTCCTTGTTCCTTGGATCCTTACGGTCGCGAACCACAACGGTATGCAGGCGATCATCGACGTCGGGCCAGACGATGGAGGCGATTTCGGATTGACGCATGGCGGTGGCAACCGCGAAGCGGATAATTCGCCCAACCGGAATTACCTGACGCGGGTTGCCGTCGAGATACGCAATGAGCGCGTCGAGCTCGGCCTGCGTTGGCCGGCGATCTCTTTCTCGGCCTTTGCCGACGAGCCCGAGCCGTCGCAAGGCGATACGCGCCAATTCGATCGGCTCTTTCGAGATGACAATGCCGTGCACCGCTGCCGCATGGGTCACGATCGTGTTGATGTACGAAAGCTCGGCTGACACGGTGACGGGGCCGGCACCCTCCTTTGCGCGCCGGCGGCCGTAGTCAACGAGCATGTCTCGACCGAGCCGGTCGAAGGGGGCGGTGCCGAGTTTGTGGCGGAGCAGCTTGAGGGTGTAGGCTTTCGAACGCCGGAGCGGCTTGCGAACCTCGCGCATGTCATCGATATGCAGGTCGATCAGGTCTGCGAGGGTGCGAAGGCCACTCGGACGCGCGGCGCGAACCACCTCTTGACCCTGATCGATCCGCCGCTCCATCTCGAGGGCCCAGCTGTCGGCGTCGCACTTGCGGCGGAAGGTCTCCGCCACGTAACGTGCCTTGCGCCTTACGACGGCGCGCCAGTTCCCGGAGGGCAGTTGCACGAAGCTCGCCATGTCGTCCGCTCACGTCCTAGCGTATACAAAACGTGTACAGTGAGCGCGTGAAGACCCGAGACAAAGCGTGAATCCGAGTGTACACGCGAGGGTGGTCGTTCCTTCTTTACCCTTTGATAGTGCTCGAAAAATGAAAGAAAATCAACAACATAAATTCGTCGTGGCCCCTATGATGGATTGGACGGACCGGCATTGCCGGTTCTTCCACCGTCTGCTGTCGGCGCATGCGCTGCTCTATACCGAGATGGTGACGGCGGAAGCGGTGCTGCACGGCAAACGCGATATGCTGCTGGGGTTCAGCCCCGCGGAGCACCCGGTGGCGCTGCAGCTCGGCGGCTCGGACCCGGCAAAGCTCGCAGAAGCCGCGGCGATCGGCGAAGGTTTCGGCTACGACGAGATCAACCTCAACGTCGGGTGCCCTTCCGACCGGGTGCAGGAGGGCCGCTTCGGCGCCTGCCTGATGGCCGAGCCGGAGCTGGTGGCTCGCTCGGTCGCGGCGATGCGGGCGACCGTGCGCGTGCCAGTCACGGTCAAATGCCGCATCGGCATCGACGATCAGGACAGCGAGGGAGATCTCGAGCGCTTCGTCTCGGCCGTTGCCGACGCTGGCTGCCGTACCTTCGTCGTGCACGCGCGCAAGGCATGGCTGCAGGGGCTGTCGCCCAAAGAGAACCGCGAGATCCCGCCGCTCGACTACGGCCGCGTCTATCGGCTGAAGGCGGCGCACCCGGAGCTCACGGTCATCCTCAACGGCGGCATCACCAGCCTGAATGCGGCTGAGGCGCACTTGGCCCATGTCGACGGCGTGGCGCTGGGCCGGGCGGCGTACCAGAACCCGTATCTGCTGGCCGAGACTGACCACCGTTTCTTCGGCGCCGAGGCCGAGACGCCCTCGCGGCGAGCGGTGATCGAAGCGCTGGTCCCCTACGCTAGGCGGCACCTCGAAGCCGGCGGGCGGCTCAACAACATCGCCCGCCACATTCTGGGCCTCTACCACGGCCGGCCGCGGGCCCGCGCCTTCCGCCGGCATATTGCTGAGCAGGCCCCGCGCGAGGGGGCCGGCATCGAGGTGCTGGCTCATGCGGTGGCGATCACCGAGGGAACACCTGCGCCGGTGCTGGTAGCAGCCGAGTAGCCGTTAAGCGCGATCACACTTAACGGAGGCGGGATTTGCCGTGGCGCCATTTGCGATAGAGTGGCCCTATGACGACGCGATCGACCATGAACCGTCGGCGGCGAGCCCCGGCGATCCTGCTGGCGCTGGTGCTGACCGGCTTCTGGCAGGCGAGAGCCGACGACTTGCCGCCGCCTGTCGGACCCGATGCGCCGCGCGTCGCTCCGATCGAGGACGAGGGCCACTACCGCCAGGCCTGGTTCAACGTCTCCTTCCTCGATCTCAAGGAGGATTTCAACGAGGCCAAGGCCGCGGGCTTGCGCTTTGCCGTGATCTTCGAGCAGCAAGGTTGCATCTACTGCAGGCGCATGCACCTGGACGTGCTGTCGCGCAAGTACATCAACGATTACGTGCGCGAGAATTTCCGCATCACCCAGCTCAACCTGTGGGGCGCGCGCGAGGTGACTGACTTCGACGGCGCGCGCATGACCGAAAAAGCGCTGGCCGAGCGGTGGGGCGTGATCTTCACGCCCACCGTGGTGTTCTTCAAGGATGACCTTAAAGGCCTCGAGGGGCAATGGGGCCGCGCGCTGGAAGCTACCGAGCGGCTGCCGCTGGGGTTCGGCCCGGACACCTTCTACGACCTGTTCGTATGGGTGCGGCGCAAGCTGTACGAGCAGGACCGCAATTTCCAGCGCTTCCACATCGCCCGCACCGCCGAGCGGGAAGCCCTGAAAGCCCAAGCGCCCAAGGCCGACTAGGACCGGTGGTGCCGCCGGGCGCGCCGCCAAATTCGCGGGCGGATGCCCATATTCTCTGTGAGAATTGCTCTTCGGCCTCGAGTTCCCTCTTTCATGGCACCTTCTGACGCGTTCGAAAGCTGGCTCAGACCCAACTCGTTCGGGCTTTGCTGCGTGCCCGGCGGCTTCCACATCGATCCGTCGCGCGCCGTGGCGCGGGCCGTGATCACCCACGCACACTCCGATCACGCGCGCCCCGGTCACGGCGCGGTGCTGGCCACGCGCGAGACCGTCGCCGCCATGCAGGCGCGGCTCGGGCCCGGCTGCGCTGGCAGCTTTCAGGAACTTGCCTACGGCGAAGCGATCGAGGTGGGCGGGGTCGGCGTCAGGCTGGCGCCGGCGGGGCATATCCTGGGCAGTGCGCAGGTGGTGCTCGATCACCGCGGCGCCCGGGCCGTGATCTCGGGCGACTACAAGCGCCGTCGCGACCCCACGGCTGCTCCGTTCGAGCTTGTGCGCTGCGATCTCTTCGTCACCGAGGCCACCTTCGGCCTGCCGGTGTTCCGGCATGAACCGGACGACCGCGAGATCGGCAAGCTGCTCGCTTCGCTTGCCGCCTTCGCCGACCGCACGCACGTGATCGGCGCCTACAGCCTCGGCAAGACGCAACGCGTGATCGCACTGCTGCGGCAGGCCGGCTACGATCGGCCCATCTGGCTGCACGGCGCGCTGCAGGCGATGTGCGACCTCTACGCCGCGCTGGGCGTCGACCTCGGGCCGCTGGCGCTCGTCAGCGACGCGCCAGACAAGCTCGCGGGCGAGTTCGTGCTGTGCCCGCCTTCGGCGCTCAAGGACCGCTGGTCGCGGCGGCTCAACGATCCGGTCACGGCTTACGCCTCGGGTTGGATGCGCGTGCGTGCGCGCGCCCGGCAGGCGGGCGTGGAGCTGCCCCTGGTCATCTCCGATCATTGCGACTGGCCCGAGCTGATTCAAACCATCGCCGAGACCGGCGCGGAGGAAGTGTGGGTCACGCACGGGCGCGAGGATGCGCTGGTGCACCAGATCGGGCTTATGGGCAAGCGCGGTCGGGCGCTGGCGCTCGTCGGCTTCGAAGACGAGGGCGAATGAAAGCCTTCGCCGACCTTCTCGACCTCCTCACCTATACGCCCGGCCGCAACGCCAAGCTGCGGCTGATGGCGGAGTACTTCCGCAGCGCACCCGATCCCGACCGCGGCTGGGCGCTGGCGGCGCTGACCGACGGGCTGCCGTTCTC
Organism: uncultured Alphaproteobacteria bacterium; assembly: GCA_963832445.1. Taxonomy (GTDB): domain Bacteria; phylum Pseudomonadota; class Alphaproteobacteria; order Rhizobiales; family Hyphomicrobiaceae; genus AWTP1-13. Next base: position 55,828 of record CAWHUM010000002.1, on the reverse strand, counting down.
CTTCCCGCTCAGGCGCACGCTGATGGACATGATGGCGCGCCGCATGGACCCGGAGCTGTTCGCCATGTCGCGCGACTACGTCGGCGACACGGCGGAAACGATCGCCCTGGTGTGGGACTCCCTCTCCCCGTCCTTGCGGGGAGAGGGTGGGGGTGAGGGGCAGATGCTTGCTCTGACCCAGGATGTGGCTGCCCCTCACCCTAGCCCTCTCCCCGCAGGCGGGGAGAGGGGATCCCCACGCCTTTCCGACATCGTGGCCGAGCTGGCCCTCATCGGCCGCAACGACCTCGGCCCGCGGCTCGAAACCTGGCTCGATGCCCTCGACCCCACGGGGCGGTGGGCGCTGCTCAAGCTCCTCACCGGAGCTTTGCGCGTGGGCGTGTCGGCGCGGCTTGCCAAGACAGCGGTGGCCGACATGGCCGGGTTCAAAGTCGACGACATCGAGGAGGTCTGGCACAGCCTGGCCCCGCCCTATGCGCCGCTGTTTGCCTGGCTGGAGGGCCGCGGGCCGCGGCCGGACGTATCGAGCGCGCCGGTCTTCCGCCCGCTGATGCTATCGCACGCTCTTGAGGACAGCGACTGGGCAGCGCTCGATCTCGCCGAGTTCTCGGCCGAGTGGAAGTGGGACGGCATTCGCGTGCAGATCGTGGCGACTCGCGAAGCTGCGCGGCTCTATTCCCGCACCGGGGACGATATCGGCGAGAGCTTTCCCGACGTGGTGAACGGCTTGCACTTCCATGCGGTGCTGGATGGCGAGCTGCTGGTGGTGCGCAGCGGCGGGGTTGCCCCGTTCAATGACCTGCAGCAGCGGCTCAACCGCAAGGGGGTGAGCAAGAAGCAGCTCGTCGAGTTTCCGGCGCACGTGCGCCTCTACGATGCGCTTTTCATCGAAGACGAGGACTTGCGCGGCCTCCCCTTCGTGGAGCGGCGCGCGCGGCTCGAGGCGTTGTTCACGATAGCCCGCCCGCCGCGCACGGACCTGTCGCCGCTGATCGATGCAGCCGACAAGGACGCACTGCACCGGCTATGGTCCGAGACGCGCGCCACCGGCGTCGAGGGTATCATGCTGAAGCGGCGCGCCAGCCCCTACATCGCCGGCCGACCCAAGGGCGAGTGGTACAAGTGGAAGCGCGCGCCGCTGACGCTCGACTGCGTGTTGATGTATGCCCAGCGCGGCTCCGGCAAGCGCTCGTCCTACTACTCGGACTACACCTTCGGCACCTGGCGCACCAACGGGGACGGCTCAGAGGAGCTGGTGCCGGTGGGCAAGGCCTACTTCGGCTTCACCGACGAGGAGCTGCTGCAGATCGACCGCTGGGTGCGCAACCACACGACCGAGAGCTTCGGGCCGGTGCGCGCGGTGGCGCCCGAGCTGGTGTTCGAGGTGGCCTTCGACGCCGTGCAGCGATCGACGCGCCACAAGTCGGGCGTGGCCATGCGCTTCCCACGCATCCACCGCATCCGCTGGGACAAGCCTGCTGCCGAGGCCGACCGGCTGGACACGCTGGTGGCGATGATCGGGGGGTGAGGGGTTAGCTCCGCCGATACAGCATGCGCGCGCGAATGGTGCCGGCGAGCGCGCGGATCTCCTTCACGATGTCCTCGGCGTCGGGGACCGAGCCGTCCGCATCGAGCACGACATAGCCGAGGTCTCCAGCCGTCTCGTAGTGCTGGGCGGCGATGTTGACCTTGCGGCGCGCGAACACCTCATTGAGGCGCCCGAGCTCGCCCGGCAGGTTGCGCTGCACCTGAATGAAGCGGGTGCCTCCCGGACGCGGCGACAACTGCACCTGCGGAAAGTTGACGGCCCCCGTCGTCGAGCCCACGTCCGAGTATTCGATGAACTTGCGCGCCACCTCGGCGCCGATGCGCTCTTGCGCCTCCTCGGTCGATCCCCCCACGTGCGGCGTCAGGATCACATTGTCGAGCCCCTGCAGCGGACTGGCGAACTTCTCGGCATTGGAGGACGGCTCGGAGGGGAACACGTCGATTGCCGCACCAGACAGTTTCTCCGTTCGCAAAGCAGCGGCAAGTGCACCCAGATCGACGATCGTGCCACGCGCGTTGTTGATGAGGATCGCGCCCGGTTTCATCTTCGCGATCTCACCCGCCCCGATCATCCCCTGGGTGGCGCTCGTCTCCGGCACATGCAAGCTCACCACGTCGGCCTTGGCCAACAGCTCATCGAGGCTGTTGGCGGGCTCGACGTTGCCGTGCCGCAGCTTGTCGGTGTGATCGTAATAGATCACCCGCATGCCGATGGCCTCGGCCAGCACCGCCAATTGGGTGCCGATATTGCCGTAGCCGACAATGCCGAGCGTCTTGCCGCGCACCTCGTTGGAGCCCGCCGCACTCTTGTCCCAGCCGCCTGCGTGCGCCGCCACCGACTTGGGGAAGATACGCCGCATAAGCATGACAATCTCGGCGATGGTCAGCTCCGCGACCGAGCGCGTGTTGGAGAATGGCGCGTTGAAGACCGGGATGCCCATGGTGCGGCAGGCGGCCAGGTCGACCTGGTTGGTGCCGACCGAGAAGCAGCCTATCGCCACCAGCGACCTGATGCCTTCGATCGCCTCGGCGGTGACCTGAGTGCGCGAGCGGATACCGAGCAGGCGCACCCCCTCGAGCGCCGCGCGCAACTCCGCGCCGGCAAGAGCTTTCGGCCGCTGGTCGATCTGGGTGTATCCGGCAGCCTTGAGGGCGTCGACGGCCGTGTCGGAGATGCCTTCGAGGAGGAGGATCCTGATCTTCTCTTTCGGCAGCGAGTAAGGGAACGGCTGCTTCAGTATCTCGCCATACGGCATTGCGGCTCCTGGAGGAGAGGTTGCTCGGACTCGGCAGATGCAGTCGCTGTCGCTCAGTAGCCCTCCTTGAGCAAGGGAAAGGCGCTGTCGAGCCACAAGCGGCCGAGCGGCTGGACGTTCGCGACGTAGCTGGGAGTGAGATCGGCGAACGACGTCACGCCCAGCAGACCCAGGCAGCGCGTCGCCTCGTCCTGCAGCAGCTCCAGCATGCGCACCACGCCGGCCTCGCCGGCTGCGCCGAGCGCCAGGCCCTGCAGGCGCCCGAGCCCCACCGCGCTGGCGCCTAGCGCGATCGCCTTGACGATATCGGCGCCGCGCATGAAGCCGCCGTCGACGATGATCTCCGCTCGACCGGCGACGGCCTCCACGACTTCGGGCAGCACCTGCATGGACCCCTTGCCGTGGTCAAGCTGGCGGCCGCCGTGGTTCGACACATAGATGCCCTCGATGCCATTCTCCAGCGCGATGCGGGCATCCTCGGCCGTGGCGATGCCTTTCAGGATGAACGGGATCTTGAACTTGGCCTTGAGGCGGGCGACGTCCTCCCAGGCGAAGCGGGCCTGGAAATGGTCTTTCGGGTTGCTGCGTCGGGAGGTGGTGAGGTAGCGCTTGGCGAGATCGCGCTCGCGGCGGCCGTAGTAGTCGAGGTCCACCGTGAGGCACAGCGCAATGTACTTGTTGGCGATGGCACGCGCGATGTGGTCTTCCACCCACGCCGCGTCGCCGCGCACATACAGCTGATAGATTTTGGGATACTCGACGCTTTGGGCCACCGCCTCGAGCCCAGGGGCGCATGCCGAGCTCAACATATGTAGGGCACCGAACTTGGCCGCGGCCAACGTGGGTGTCACACCGCCGCCCGGCGCGAAGTCCTGCAGCGACCCGATGGGTGCCAGCATGACCGGCAGGCGCAACGCCTGGCCCATCACCTTTCCGGCAGTGCTGACATGCTCGACATTGCGCAGCACGCGCGGGCGGAACGCGATCGAGTCGAGTGCCAGCCGGTTGCGCTCCAGCGTGGTCTCGGTCTCGGCTCCGCCCATGAGGTAGTCCCAGCTCCCCCTGGACAAGTTGCGCTTGGCCGGCGCCACGAACTCGTGCAGCACGGCGTATTGCAGGTCTTCGTTCATTCCAACCCTCAGGCACAGCCCCTCGTTGGCGCGACGCGACATGAAACATAGCCCGGCAAGCCGGCAAAGGAGAATGCCGGACTGGCTCAGCTTGCGGCAGCGGGCGGGGTCGGAGCTGCCGGTTTGCGATGATAGACGTAGGCGTCGCACACCCCGGTGAAGCCGATCTTGGCGTAGCAGCGGTTCGACGCGGCATTCCTGAGGTCCGTGTAGAGGCAGACCGCGGCCTTGCCCTCGGCCAGCAGCCTGCCCGCCAGCGCCGCCGTGACAGCGGCGCCAAAGCCGCGGCCGCGCAGATGGGGCGGCGTGTAGACCGGTGCGATAGCAGCGACAGTGCGCAGGCGACGCGCGACGCCGGCCACCGACGCCGGCACGCCATCGACGCTCCAGAACAGGTGCCGGCCCTCGCCAGCCGCCTTTTCAAGCGCCGCACGCGGTGCCGGCGGATCGTCCGGAACGGCCTCACGCTCGAAGGCTTGCAGCCAGTCGGCCAGCAGCGGCCCGTCCTCGGCTATCACTACGCGCGCCGAGCCCGGCACAGCCGGCACCATTGGTGGTGAACGCAGGGCGTGGATGCGCTGCGGCACCGGCTCGTTGAACGTCACGCCCAGCTCCCGCGCCCGCTCGATGAACCACAGCGGCCGCTGCTCCAGGCCGACCGCGCCAGCCCCCTCCATGTCGCGCGTGGCTTCGGCCAGCGCACGGCACTGATCCCGCGTGACGTCGCCCAGAATGATCGGGCGTCCCGGCCACTTGATGGCACAGGCGCCGGGCTCGCCGAGCGTCCACGTCTGGATCTGCGTCCCAGACTTCGCAGCCCTGTCCAGCACGCCCAGGACGAGGTTGTTGCGCACCTCGTCGCGCTCCAGCGCGGGCACATGCGTGGCGATGAACTCGGCGAGGGACATGGGACCCACCGGCTGCGAGGGAGTTCGCGCCGAACTATGCAGCGCTCGGCCGCTCAGATCTTCTGGTTGTATTCGCCCACCTCGGCGAACTTGGCGAGCCGCCCGTCGATGTCGGCGAAGATGGCGCGCATGTTGGCCTCCGCCGTCGGGCTCTCCACCACGATGACGAGCTCGGGCTTGTTGGAGGAGGCGCGCACCAGGCCCCAGGTGCCGTCCTCCAGCACCACGCGCACGCCGTTGACGGTGACGAGGTCGCGGATCTTCTGCCCGGCGACCTTTCCACCCGTGGCCGCGGCTTCCTGGTACTGCGCGGTGATCTTGTCGACGATGCCGTATTTGGCCTCGTCCGCGCAGTGGGGCGACATGCTGGGCGAGCCCCAGGTCTTGGGCAGCGCGTTCTTGAGATCGGCCAGCGTCTTGCCCGGGTTGCGGTCGAGCATGTCGCACACGGCGATCGCCGCCACCAGGCCGTCGTCGTAGCCCTTGCCGAGCGGCGGCTGGAAGAAGAAGTGGCCAGACTTCTCGAAGCCCACCAGCGCCTTTTGCTCATGCGTGTAGCGCTTCATGTATGAGTGGCCGGTCTTCCAGTAGAGCGTCTTCGCGCCGTTGCGCTGGAGCACGGGATCGGTGATGAAAAGTCCCGTCGATTTGACGTCGGCGACGAATACGGCGCCCGGATGCTGCGCAGAGAGATCGCGCGCCAGCATCACGCCGACCTTGTCGGCGAAAATCTCGTGCCCCTCGTTGTCGACCACACCGCAGCGGTCGCCGTCGCCATCGAAGCCGAAGCCGGCGTCGGCCTTGTGCTCCGTCACTGCTTCGCTCATGGCGTGCAGCATCTTCATGTCTTCGGGGTTGGGGTTGTAGCGCGGGAAGGTGTAGTCGAGCTCGCAGTCGAGCGGCACCACCTCGCAGCCGACGGCCTCGAGCACGCGCGGCGCAAACGCGCCCGCAGTGCCGTTGCCGCAAGCCGCCACCACTTTCAATCTGCGCTTGAGCTTGGGCCGCTCCGTGAGCGCGACCATGTAGCGCTCGGCGACGTCGGGCACGAACACGTAGCGCCCGCCCGGCGCCTCTTTGAGCGAACCGGAGAGCACGACGTCCTTCAGCTCCGCCATCAGTTCAGGGCCGAACGTCAGCGGCCGCTGAAAACCCATCTTGATGCCCGTCCAGCCGTTGTCGTTGTGGCTGGCGGTGACCATGGCCACACCCTCCACATCAAGGGCAAATTGGGCAAAGTAGGCCATGGGCGACATGGCAAGGCCGATGTCGTGCACTTCGGCGCCACCCGCTATCAGGCCCATCATGACGGCCTGCTTCACGGAAGCCGAATAAGAGCGGTAGTCGTGGCCGACGACGAAGCGCTTCTTTACGCCATGGCGGCCTGCGAGAGTGGCGATGCCGAGACCGATGGCATTGAGCCCCATCAGGTTGATCTCTTGAGGGAACAGCCAGCGCGCGTCGTACTCGCGAAAGCCGGTCGGCTTGACGAGGGGCAGCCGCTCGAATTCGGGCGTGTTTGGCTTCAAGTCGGCGCGCGGCTTGGGCAGCATATTGCCTGCTCCTGAGGGTGCTGTGCGGCTAGGCTCATCGGCACACTGCTGAACGCAATGCGCACCGAGTGCGCTGTGTGGCAAAAACGCCCGTCAGGGTCAATGCGACGAAGACTGGCCGCGAAGACTGGCCTATTCCTGCAGCACAAGCATGCCGCTGCGCATATCGACGCGCTGCAGCCGGCTCAGAAACGACATGCCAAGCAGGGTTGTCTCGAGCTTGCCGGCCTCCAACACCGCGCCCGGCACGTTGCGCACCGTGATATCGCCGATGCTCACCCGGTCGATGGTGACGGGTGCCACGCGCGCCATGCCGTTGGCGGTGTTGACCCGGTGCGTGAAGTCGCTGTCACGCACATTGAAGCCGGCGGCGCGCGCGTCCTCGTAGGTCAGCGCGACCATCGAGGCTCCGCTATCGACCATCACGCTGATCGGCCGCCCATTGATTTCAGCGCGGGTGTGGAAATGCCCGAATGGGCCAGCCTTGAGCTCGACGACGCGCCCGCGAGAGGTCTGAGCAACGTAGGGCTCGCCCTGGCCCGGTCGCGACTGGTCACCGGCGCGTGCGGGTCGCTCAATCTGCGCGAGCCCGGTGACAGCCCGAATCTCGCCGAAATATATGATGCCCACGGCAACAGCAGCGGCGGCTGCCGCCCACCCCGCCGCCATGGTGGCGGCTTGCCGCGCTCCGGATGACAACGCCATTGTACACATCCCGGCCGCGCCGCTGGGGCACCGGGCATGATGGCCTCAGCTGCGCAAAGTCAGATAGTCGCTGGTAAACTCATAAGAGCGCAGCCGGCTTAAGAAACTCATACCGAGCAAATTGTCCTTGAGGGCACCCGGCCGTGCCACCAGCGCGTCGACGTTGTCGAGACTGATGTTGCCGACCGTCAGGTTGCGCAAGCGCACACTTGCCGCGTAGGTGGTACCGTTCGCTGTCTGCACGGGCACCGCGTAGCGCAGCCGGTCGATGTCGATGCCCAGCCGCTGGGCGTCGGCAGGCTTCAGGACGACGGTCGACGCACCCGTATCCACCAGCATGTGCAGCGTGATCCCATTGGCTTCGGTCTTAACCATGAAGTGTCCGTCCGGCCGCTTGCGGATGCGCACCGCCTCGCCCACCACCTGGGTCTCGCCGCGCAGAATGGTCCCCGGCGGCAGCAACTCGCCCGCCACCCGATGGCCAAGGCCTAGAATCTCCTCGCGGTAGCTGTAGCCGCCGACCAGCACAAACGCGACCAGCACCCAGGTGAGCAGGTCACGCACCGCCTGCCCGCCCCGCCCGCGATAGCTACCGGCCAACGCGGAGGCCACAAAGATGAGCAGCGCTATGCCGGCAACGACGACAGCGAAATCTGAAGGATCAAAGCCCGCTATCGAGCCGGCATCCGCCCGCAGCAGCAGCGCCAACCCCGCGATCACCAAGAGCAATAGGGCTATCCAGGCTCCCATGGCTCACCTTTCCGCTTCGGCGCGCCGGCGCCTTCCCGCCAACACCGCCATGATACGCCGCCGCTCGTCATCGGTCATTGCCGACCAGCGCGCTATCTCATCGAGCGACCGCCCGCACCCGGCGCACAGCCCCGTGCTGGCGTCGATCACGCAAACATTGATGCATGGCGTTTCCATGGAGCCGAGCAAAAAGCCGGGGACAATGCTGGTAAGTGCCGACACGCGAACAAAAATGTAGGGAACAGGTGGCGCGCGGACAATGCGTCGCGCAGTACTACCTTGAGCCGCTTGCAGATTCGGCGATCGCTTCGCTTGCCCGCTGGCGCCATTGTGGCTCGCGGGTGTGGCGCGCGCGCTCCGCGGGGCGGCGGTGGCGCTCCTGGCCCAGGGGCTGCAGCGGTGGCATGGACCGCAGCACCCGGCTCGGCGGCAGGACCACTACGGCCTCGGTGCCCTTGCGCAGCTCGGAGCGCAGCTCGAAGGAGCCGCCGTGCAGGGTCACCAGATTCTGCACGATTGGCAGCCCCAGGCCGGTCCCGCCCTCCGCCGTCTGGTGCGCCAGGGAACCCTGGCCGAAGGCCTGCATGACCTTGGGGATCTCCTCCTTGGGTATGCCGGGGCCCGTGTCCTTGACGATCAGCGTTTGGCCCCCCTCGGCGGTGCTGGCGATGGTGATGGTGATGCTGCCGCCGCGCGGCGTGAACTTCAACGCGTTGGTGATCAGGTTGAGACAGATTTGGCGGATGGCGCGCTCGTCTGCCCACAGCTGGCCGAGCTCCTTGTCGAGCTCGAATGCCACATGCAGCCCCTTGCTCTGGGCGCGCAAGGTCAGCAGTCGGAGGCATTCCTCCACAACGTCGGCAAGGCGTACCGGCTCCTCGTGCAGCTCGTAACGGCCCGCCTCGATGCGTGACAGATCGAGAATTTCGTTGATGAGCTGAAGCAGGTGACGGCCGCTGTCGTGGATGTTGCCGGCATATTCCCGGTAGTTGTCATTCTCCATGCGCCCGAGCAGCTCGCTCTTCATCACCTCCGAGAAGCCGAGGATGGCGTTGAGAGGGGTGCGCAGCTCGTGGCTCATGGTGGCAAGAAAGCGCGACTTGGCGACGTTGGCTGACTCCGCGCGCCGTCTGGCCTCGTCGGAAATGGCCTTTTCCTCCTCGATCTCGGCAATCAGAGCATCTTTCTCCGCTCGAAACTCGAGCATGGTGAGCGCCGTGGAGTTGAGACCCTTGGCAAGGAACACGAAGTACACGTGAAGCCCAATCGCCATCGCCGCCATGGCGAGATAGAAGGGGTGCGCCTGCAGCAGGAGGCGGGCGACGATGGCGAGTGTCATCGGTATCGTGCCGGCGTAGAGCACCGGCATGACGGCCGAAGAGAACGTCATGCGGATCGCCAACAGCACGATCAGCGATGCCAGCATGAACACATGGCTGGCGGCGTCGGCGGCGCCCAGCCCAACCACCGCGATGCCACCCCAGGCACAACCGTTGGCGAGCTCTAGCCACACGAACATGCGTCGCCAGTAGCCGACGTTGACCTCCACGCGCGGCAACGACAGGAAGCGGCGACAGGCAGCGATCATGAAAAACTTGACCGAGATGACCATCGCCAGCCACGCCGAGGCCTGCACGACCGGAGCCCAGAACATGGAGGCCAGCGAGAAAATCACCGCGAGCAACGGCAGGGTGACGCGCGCGGAAAGCTCGTTGCGCGCGAACATGGCGAGCAGCTCGTACTCGAATTCGGGCTTGATGGTTGATCCTTGCGAGAGCCGCGTACGTATCTCGCGCAGCTGCGCCTGTGCCGTGGTTCGCGGATCCTTGGCCCGGGCGCGCGGCACAGGACCGAGGGTGGCGGCGTCCTCGTCCGTGGAGTGCTGTTGAGGCTCGGCCATCGGCTGGGTATCGTGTGCTGTGCGGCACGCTGCGGGGCAGCGGCATGGGTTAATTTCGATGCAAATTCCTAAATTCGGGTTTAACGCCAGCAAGTTGTAACAACGAACAGCCAAATCGTGTCAGCTTTCACATGCAAGGGGTTCGAACTTAGCTCAGCTTGCGCTGCCAACAGCCGTCCTTTACCAATCGCCAACCCTTCAAGCGGTTCAACATGGTGAAAATCCTTCAAACGCAGACTGCGCCGAACCCGAGACGTGTGCGCATTTTCCTTGCCGAGAAGGGCGTCACGGTTCCATTCGAGGAGCTGGACCTGATGAAGGGCGCGCTGAAAACCCCTGAATTCACCAAGCTCAACCGCTTCCAGCGTGTTCCCGTTCTGATCCTGGACGACGGCACCGCCATCGCCGAGACCATGGCTATCTGCCGCTATTTCGAGGAAATCCAGCCCAAACCGGCTTTGTTCGGGGAGGGCGCACGGGAACGGGCTTTCGTGGAGATGTGGGCCCGACGGATGGAGCTGAATCTGCTCATGTGCGTGGCCCAGGCATTCCGTCATCTGCATCCTGCCATGGCCCACCTGGAGGTGCCGCAGGTGGCGGCCTGGGGCGAGGCCAACAAGCCCAGGGTTTTGGAAGTGCTCCAGTACATGGATGAGGAGCTGGCGGGCCGCGAATTCATCGCAGGCGACCAATTCTCTGTCGCCGATATCACGGCATTGGTGGGGGTGGATTTCATGCGGCCGGCGCGCATTCAGCGACCGGCCGAATTGAAGAATCTCGAGCGCTGGCACCAGGCGGTGTCGGCGCGGCCAAGTGCGAAGGCTTGAAGGCGCCCGATTAGGCGCAGGGGCAGAGTATGAAGCTCACCGTTGTCGGCTGTGGCGACGCTTTCGGCTCCGGCGGCCGGCTGCAGACCTGCTACCACGTTGCCACTTCGAGCACGTCGTTTCTCATCGATTGCGGGGCAACCGCATTGATCGGACTCAACCGGGCCGGCATTGATACGAACTCCATCGGTACGATCTTCATCTCCCACCTGCATGGCGACCACTATCCTGGGCTCGTGTGGTGGCTGGTCCATGCCCAGCACGTTGCCAAGCGCACCGTGCCTTTAACGGTCGCCGGACCTGAAGGCATCGAGGCCCGCTTCAAGACTGCGGCCGAAGCGCTGTTTCCGGGCTCCACCGGCGTGGCACGCCGATACGACCTCAAGTTCATCGAGTACACGCGCGAGGCGCCGCTGGACGTGTGTGGGGTGCGCGTGACTCCGTTCGAGGTGCGCCACCCCTCCGGCGCACCGCCCTATGCGCTGCGTTTCGAGGTCGACGGCAAGGTGCTGAGCTTCACCGGCGACACCGAATGGGTCGAGAGCCTGGTGCCCGCCGGGCAAGGCGCTGACCTCTACATCATGGAGTGCTATCACTTCGATGGCGCCCCGCGATTCCATATGAGTTGGAAGATCATTCAGCCCCAGCTCAACCGCATCGGCGCCAAGCGTATCCTGATCACGCACATGGCCGAGCCCATGCTGGCCCGCCGCGCCGAGGTGGCCGACCCGCGCGTGATCCTGGCCGAGGATGGTCTGGTCCTCGACGTATGAGCAAGAGTGCAGGAGCCGAACTCGCACGCCTGGTGCGGGAGGTGCGCGCGTGCCGCATCTGCCGCGACGCGCCCGACGGACCACCGCTCCCACAAGAGCCCAATCCCGTGCTGCGGCCGAGTGCTACCGCGCGCATCTGCATCAGCAGCCAGGCGCCGGGCGTGCGCGTGCAGGCCTCCGGCACGCCGTTCACGGACCCTTCGGGAGACCGGCTCAGGGCGTGGCTCGGATTTTCTGCGGACGAGTTCTACGATCAGCGCCGGGTGGCGATCGTGCCCATGGGGTTCTGCTTCCCGGGTCACGATGCGGCGGGCGGTGACCTGCCGCCACGACGCGAGTGCGCACGAGCCTGGCACGCGCGCCTGTTTGCCCTCATGCCCCAGCTCCAGCTGATCCTGGCTGTCGGCAGCCATGCTCAGCACTGGCACATGCCAGAGGAGGGCAAGGGCAGCATGACCGCAATCGTCGCGGAATGGCGGCGGCAGTTGCAGGCCGACGCCACACCCCGGCGCGTCGCCCTGCCCCACCCCTCCTGGCGCAACAACGCCTGGCTGTCGACCAATCCATGGTTCGAGGCGGAAATGCTGCCGCATCTGAGGCGTGAGCTGCGGCGTCTGCTCTCCTAGCCGCGCCTAGCGCATGGGCATTTTGCCGTTGAATGCTGCAGATGCGGCGTCGCCTTCGCGTTGTAGCGCCTCCGCCGCACTGCTAGCCTGCGAAGCTTGACTCGGGGGGAGCAGAGACGGCCGGCCGTGGAATATTTCATCCAGCAGCTCATCAACGGTATCACGCTGGGCTCGATCTACGGGCTCATCGCCATCGGCTACACGATGGTGTTCGGCATCATCGGCATGGTGAACTTCGCCCACGGCGACGTATTCATGCTTTCCGCCTTCATCGCACTGATCGTCCTGCTGGCGCTCACTCAGCTTCTCGGTATCGGCCCGCTCGCGGTGGCGCTGTTCATCGTCCTGATCGCGGCGATGCTGTTGACATCCCTGTGGGCGTGGGCGATCGAGCGGCTGGCCTACAGGCCTCTGCGCGGCTCGTTCCGGCTGGCCCCGCTCATCTCCGCCATCGGCATGTCGATCTTCCTGTCGAACCTGGTGCAGGTGACGCAGGGGCCGCGCAACAAGCCGGTGCCGGAGATCCTGAACGGCGTCTTCACGTTCGGCGAGGCCTCCGGCTACACGGTCTCCCTCTCCTACAAGCAGATCCTGATCGTCACGGTCACTGCCCTGCTGCTGGCCGCGTTCTGGTACGTGGTGCAGATGACGGCGATCGGCCGGGCGCAACGCGCCTGCGAGCAGGACCGCAAGATGGCGGCCCTGGTCGGCGTCGATGTCGACCGCACCATCTCGCTGACGTTCGTGATGGGCGCGGCGCTGGCTGCCGTCGCGGGCCTGCTGTTCATGATCTACTACGGCGTCGTGCACTTCAACGATGGCTTCGTCCCGGGTGTGAAGGCCTTCACTGCGGCAGTGCTCGGCGGCATCGGCTCGCTGCCCGGGGCCGTGCTCGGAGGTCTGCTGATCGGCCTCATCGAAACGATGTGGTCGGCCTACTTTTCCAACGACTACAAGGATGTGGCGACCTTCTCAATTCTCGTCATCGTGCTGGTGTTCTTGCCCTCCGGACTGCTCGGAAGGCCCGAAGTAGAGAAGGTGTGAAGCGATGGTCGCGCCGAGCGCCGATGCTCCAACCGTTGGCGCTGGCCGGATAGCCGGCGCGCTGCTGGACGCTTCGGGAACCGGCCTGCTGGCGCTCGGGCTGTCGTTCCCTATCCTGGCGCTGCGCACCGATCAGAACATGAGCAACGAGCTGGTGCTTGGCCAGCGCTGGGGATACGTCGCGATCGCCGTTGCGCTGGCCTTCGGGGCCCGGCTCGCCTATCTGCTCGCGCCCTCGCGACCCGCACCACGGCTTCACCGGGCGGCGGCCGAGACCGAACATGACTCGCAGCTGACCCGCGTGCTCACCATCATCGGCGCGGCGCTGCTCGTGGCCTATCCCTTTGTGGTCATCCTCCTCGCCGGGCGCACGGGCGCCATCAAGTGGATCGACAATTTCGCCATCCAGATCCTGATCTACGTGATGCTGGGCTGGGGCCTCAACATCGTGGTCGGCCTCGCTGGCCTGCTCGATCTAGGCTACGTGGCGTTTTATGCGATCGGCGCATATGCTTTCGCGCTGCTGGCGACGCACTATGACCTGGGCTTCTGGGTATGTCTGCCGATCGCCGGCATCCTGGCAGCGTTCTGGGGCATGCTGCTCGGGTTTCCGGTGCTCCGCTTGCGCGGCGACTACCTTGCCATCGTCACCCTGGCCTTCGGCGAGATCATTCGCCTGGTCGCCATCAACTGGGTCGACCTGACCCGTGGCTACGCCGGCATCTCCGGCGTGCCGCGCCCCACCTTCTTCGGCCTGCCGTTCGAAGACAGCGATGAAGGGTTCGCCGCGTTCTTCGGGCTGGAATTTGCCACCGTTCACCGCACCATTTTCCTGTTCTACGTGATCCTGGCGCTCGCTGCCCTCACCAACTGGGTGACGTTGCGACTGCGCCGCCTGCCGGTGGGCCGCGCCTGGGAAGCGCTGCGCGAGGACGAGACCGCCTGCCGCTCGCTCGGCATCAACACCACCAACACCAAGCTCACCGCTTTTGCGCTCGGCGCCATGTTCGGAGGGCTCGCCGGCGCGTTCTACGTCACCTCGCGCGGCCAGGGCTTCGTCACGCCCGAGAGCTTCACTTTCATGGAGAGCGCGCTGATCCTCAGTATCGTTGTTCTGGGAGGGCTCGGCAGCCAGCTGGGCGTCGCGATTGCCGCGGTAGTGCTGATCGGCGGCACGGAGCTGCTGCGCGAGCTCGATTGGATGAAGGAGATATTCGGTCGCGACTTCGAGCCGACGCACTACCGCATGCTGCTGTTCGGCCTCGCCATGGTGCTGGTGATGATCTGGCGACCGCGCGGGGTGATCTCCACGCGCGTCCCCTCTATCTTCTTGCGCCACAGGCGCGTCGTGCGCGGCGACCTCGTCAGGGAGGGTCACGGCTGATGGCTGCGCCGCCTGCCCCCTTGCTCACGGTCGAGCATCTGACCATGCGCTTCGGCGGCCTCGTTGCCATCAACGATTTGTCCTTCTCCGCCAACCGCGGCGACATCACGGCCATCATCGGTCCCAATGGCGCAGGCAAGACGACGGTGTTCAACTGCGTGACCGGATTCTACAAACCGACCGCCGGACGCATGGTGCTGAGCCTGGGCGAACGCTCAGCCGCGGAGGTCGACACGCTGACTGCGTCAGGCCGGGGATGGCGCGCAACGGCGGGGGCCGGCCTGTTCCTGCTGGAGCGCATGCGCGATTTCCAGATCGCCCGTCGCGCCAAGGTCGCGCGCACCTTCCAGAACATCCGCCTGTTCCCCGGCATGACCGTGCTGGAGAACCTGATCGTGGCCCAGCACAACGCGCTCATGCGCGCCTCCGGCTGGACGGTACTGGGGCTCGTCGGCGCGCCGGGATACCGCGCCGCGGAGGCGGCGGCCGTCGAGCGCGCCAAGTACTGGCTCGACAAGGTGGCGCTGATGGACCGCGCCGACGACCCGGCGGGCGACCTGCCCTACGGCGCCCAGCGCCGCCTCGAGATCGCGCGCGCCATGTGCACCGAGCCGCAGCTCCTGTGCCTCGACGAGCCGGCGGCTGGCCTCAATCCGCGCGAGTCGGGCGACCTCAAGGAATTGCTTGTTGCGATCAGGTCCGAGCATGCCTCCATCCTGCTCATCGAGCACGACATGTCCGTCGTCATGGAGATTTCCGACCACGTTGTCGTGCTGGACTACGGGGAGAAGATCTCGGATGGTCCGCCGGACTTCGTGCGCAACGACCCGAAGGTCGTCGCCGCCTACCTCGGTGTCGAGGACCAGGAGGTGGAAGCGGTGGAAGCGGAGATCGCGCGATGAGCGAGCCGCTGCTCTCCGTGCACGGCGTCAAGAGCTTCTATGGCCATATCATGGCTCTCAAGGGCGTCGATCTCGACGTCCATGCGGGCGAGATCGTCACGCTGATCGGCGCCAACGGCGCCGGCAAGTCCACGCTCATCATGACGATTTTCGGCAACCCCCGCGCGCAGGAGGGCCGGGTAACCTATTGCGGCCGCGACATCACCAAGCTGCCGACGCATCAGATCGCCAGGCTGCGCATCGCCCAGTCGCCCGAGGGACGGCGCATCTTCTCCCGCATGACGGTGCGCGAGAATTTGCAGATGGGCGCGCAGGTCGCCGACGCCAGCCACTTCGATGAAGACCTGGAGAGAGTCTGCACCCTGTTTCCCTTCCTCAGGCAACGCCTCGATCAGCGCGGCGGCACGCTGTCGGGCGGCGAGCAGCAGATGCTAGCGATCGGCCGCGCGCTCATGGGCCGCCCACAACTGCTGCTGCTCGATGAGCCCTCGCTTGGGCTCGCGCCACTGGTGGTGAAACGCATCTTCGATGTCATCCGCGAATTGAACCGCCAGGGCATCTCCATCCTGCTGGTCGAGCAGAACGCCTTCCATGCTCTCAAGCTCGCGCACCGCGCCTACGTGATGGTCAACGGCCTCATCACCATGTGCGGCACCGGCCAGGAGCTGCTGGCCCGTCCCGAGATCAGGGCCGCCTATCTCGAAGGGGGACGGCATTGAGGGGCCAGGATGCCTAGCTGGCTTTACGACACCGGCAACGGCTGGGTGTTCCTGCTCGTTACCGTCGTCCTGGGCGGGGCGGCGGCATTCATGTCGGGTCGAGCGGTGGCGCAGACCTGGCGCCCCTATTGGCACATCCCCCTCTACATGGTGCCGATCGCTGCCACCGTGCGCTTCTTCCACTACGCGCTCTTTCATGAGCCACTGCTGTCGCTGCAGAACTATCTCGTGGATTTTGCAGTGGTTCTGCTGACTGCCTCGCTGGGCTTTCGACTGTTGCGCGCGCACCAGATGGCCCAACAATATCACTGGCTGTTCCGCCGCAACGGGTTGTTGGGCTGGCGCAGGGTAGGCTAGAGGAGAGCTGTTTGCGCCGGTCGGCCGTGGAGAATTGCAGATGCGTGGGAAGACTCCGGAAAAGCCATTGAAGCTCACCGATGCGGACATTTCTTCCCGGCGCAGCGTTACCCGCCGTTCGCTTCTGGGGCTTGGATTGGGTCTCGGGGCGGCCGCCGCGACCGTCGTGGGCGGCCCCGCCCGAGTGGGGGCGCAGCAGGGCCCTGGATGCACCGACAATGACCGAGGTCCGAACCAGGATCCGGCAGGGCTCGGGAGACGGTGCCGTGGGCCCATGTCGGGCTGCACCGACAATGATCGCGGACCGAATGAAGACCCCCCCGGGGGCGGCAAGTGGTGCTGGATCTGATGCAACGAGCTTCGGCAGTCGCGACGCGCCAAGCCATTGTTTCCCAGATACTTCCCGATTGGACGTGACTTCCTCCAACTTTCGTTCAATCATCGCCGATGGTGCGTGCGCTGCCCGATCGCGGGCATCTCTTTGGGGTTGGATGCTAGAAGGGAGTTAGTCATGAGACGGGAGTTCCTGCTGGCGGTGGCAGTCGCAGCGCCGTTCGCGCTCGGCGCGAATAGCGCGTCGGCCCAAGTAAAAATAGGTGTCGCCGGACCGATCACGGGCGGCAGCGCCGCCTTCGGCGCGCAGCTGAAGAACGGGGTGGAGCAGGCTGTTGCCGACATCAACGCCGCTGGCGGCATCCTCGGCCAAAAGATCGTGCTGAGCGTCGGCGACGATCGTGCCGACCCGAAGGAAGGCGTGTCGGTTGCCAACAAGTTCATCGGCGATGGCGTCAAGTTCGTCGTCGGCCACTTCAATTCGGGCGTCACCATCCCGAGTTCGCTGGTCTACACCGAGAACGGCATGGTCGCCATCACGCCGGCCGCAACCAATCCGTGCGTCACCGACCGCAAGCTCAAGTCCTGCGGCGATGACAAGCGCACCCATGCCAGTCTCCTGATGTTCCGCACCTGCGGGCGTGACGACCAGCAGGGCGGCATCGCCGGCGGCATCATCGCGCAGAAGTTCAAAGGCAAGCGTGTTGCCTTCGTCCACGACAAGACGACCTATGGTCAGGGGCTGGCCGAGGAGACGCGCAAGGCCATGAACGCCAAGGGCCTCAAAGAGGTCTTCTGGGACGGCGTGAACAAGGACGACAAGGACTTCTCCGCCCTCGTCTCCAAGCTCAGGGCGGCCAATCCCGACCTCATCTATTGGGGCGGGCTGCATGACACCGGCGGCCTGCTGCTGCGGCAGATGCGTGACCAAGGCATCAAGGCGCCGCTGATGGGCGGCGACGGCATCACCGATGACGAGTTCGCGGTGATCGCCGGCCCCGGCGCCGTGGGCACCTTGATGACCTTCTCGCCCGACCCGCGCAACAACCCGGCCAACAAGGCCATCGTCGAAACCTTCCGCAAGAAGGGGTTCGAGCCGCAAGCCTATACGCTCTACAGCTACGCAGCGGTGCAGATCATCAAGCAGGCGGCCGAGCAGGCAAAGTCGATCGAGCCCAAGAAGGTTGCGGCAGTGATGTACTCGGGCGCCGCGTTCAAGACCGTGCTCGGCGACATCACCTACGACAAGAAGGGCGACGTCTCCACCCAGGGCTACGTCGTGGCCGGCAAGAAGAAAGACCGCTACGTGCTCTACGAGTGGAAGAAGGGCGCTGACGGCAAGGTCTCATACTTCGAGGTCGAATGAGCGTCGGTCGCTCACACCCGCAAACGCAAAGAGGCGGCCTTTTGGCCGCCTCTTTCGTTTTCCAATCACGCGGGACGGCCGGGAATTTCCTGCCAACCGCTCAATTGAACTTGAAGTTCATCCGCGCCGTAACGCTTTGCACGGACTCCGGCTGCACCGTCCAGTTGTCGACCACCCCGTCGCCGGTCCGGACCGCCGACACGTCCTTGCTCCCGAAGCGGTAGAAGTCGTACTGCACGCCGACGGTCCAGTTGCGGGCGATGATGTATTCCAGGCCGCCGCCGACGGTCCAGCCCTCGTGCCAATTGTCGGACTGCGAGGTGAAATACGACGGGTCCGCCGGCCTGACCAAGTTGCTCTCGACCTTGGCCATGGCAAAGCCGCCCTTCACGTATGCCATCCACAGCCCATTCGCCAAACCCAGCCGCCCGCTAATCGCGTAAATCTGCGAGATCTCGGCGCTCCAGTGATCGCCGTCGTTCTTGCTGGGAAACGGCCCGACCTGTTCGTCCTTGAGCATCGGCAGGCTCCAGCTGCCCTCCAGGCCCACCACAACGCCGCCGAGCTGCCAGTTGTAGCCGACTTGCGCGCCGCCGATCGGCCCTCGTCCCGACACGGTGGTGGATCCGCCCACCGGCGCGAAGAGTTCGTCCGGCCCGCGGTTCGTCAGGTCGACATCCGACCACGAGAAGCCGGCGTTGGCGCCGAGATAGAAGCCTCTCCAGATGGCCGCCGGCAGCGGCGTCGGCGCAAGATTGGCCGCCTGCTTGGGGCCGCCCAGCTGCCAGCTGGCGCCCAGACGGCCGCCCAAGGTGCGCTCGTCGCCCGAGAATTCCGTGTAGACCGCAGCGCCCACCGTCATGCTGCCGAGGGCATAGGTCATGCCGACATCCAGTCCGCCGTAGGTATGCGCCTGGTCGGAATCGACGCTGACGAAGGTTCCCGCGGGCTCGATAACCGAAAGATGGTTCTTGTAGCCGAACTCCTGGCGGACGTAGCCGCTGACGTAGGGCCGCAGCAGCCCCCCGTTCTGCGTCACGACGTTGGAGAACAGCGTCACCATGCCGGTGCCGGTCCAGGTGGAGAACGTATACTTCTGCTTGTGATTGTCGTTGGCGTTGAACCAGTCGCCCCGGTGGTCTGTGTAGCCAATGCTGCCGCGCAGATCGAACTTGGGCCCGGACGGCCCGGCCAGGTCGAACACGTGGCCCGCAGTCGCCGTACCGATGAAACCAGACGTGTCGAAGCTGTAGCGGTCGATCGAGGGGTTGTTGTCGACGCCGCCATCGACCAGTCTAGTCTCACCCCACATGCCGACAAGGGTCGCCAGCGCGTAAGTGTTCTGCTTGGCCCAGAGGACGCTGGCACCGGCGAACAGAGACTTGTTGCGTCCCGTCGCAAACTGATCGGGGTTGAGAGCAGCACTGGCGTTCGACTTCAGATCGAGCTTCAGCCAGTTGTTGCCGACGAAGCCGCTGAGCTTCATCTGCCCGCCGAGTACGGTCCCCGGAATGGCCACAACCAGGTTGCCGAACGCCGAAGCCTCGTTGGTGGTGAAAGCATACCGGTCGGGCGCCGGCGGCCCCACGCCGTCATGTTCGGACGTCCGCAGCTTGCCGGTAGGGAATGCAGAAAATCCACCCAGCCCCCCGGCAGTGCCTCCCTTGCCGGAACCGCTGCCCACGCCTTCGCTGTTGAGCAACTCCTTCTGGTTCTGCGCGATGGCGTCCTCGGCCGAACGGCCGGTCGCCGCGTTCATGTTCACGCCCACCGAGCTTTGGGCGAGGGCTGGGGCCGCGGAGAACAGCAGCAGCAGCGTACCCCCGATAGCACCGGACAACCGGGCCACAGGATGGCAAACGCCAAGTGAGAACAACGCTTTCACTACGCAACACGCCCTGCCGGAGACCAACTGTCCGCAGGCTAGCCGCTAAGTCAGAGCACCCATAGCCGCCGAGAGCTTAGGCCGACATTCTTGTCACGTACTGTTGTTGGACGGCCACGCCTGGACTTGGGGGAGCCGAAGATTGCCGCTCCAATGCAGCCAGAGCCGTCTTTCTTGATCGGAGCGACCGCGGAAAGGCATCGGAGCCCCAGGGCATTGATGGCCTTGGCCGAGCATGCCATTCTAAAAGGGTCGTCGCGGTCCTTTCGCAAGGGCCGCTTACTGGCAATTGCGTTTGTTGGTGTCCTCGACCTGATGGGGTGGGTTGCGGGAGGATTGCTATGACATTCTTGCTACGGCGCGTTTGCTTCGCACTTTGGCTGGTACTTGCCCTGGCTGCGATAGGCGGCCTTCAACCGGCAACGGCAGCCGAACCCAAACGTTTGGCACTGGTGGTCGGCAACTCCGCCTATTCGAACATCTCCGCTCTCGTTAACCCGACCAACGACGCCACCGACATCGCTGCCAAGCTGAAAAGCCTCCAATTCGAGGTGCTCCTGGGCGTTGACGCAACCCATGCCAAAATGACTGAGCTTCTGCATCAGTTCAAAGGCAAGCTCACTCGCAACCACATCGCACTCGTCTTTTATGCGGGCCACGGTGTTACCGTGAACAACGAAAGCTTTCTGCTGCCGGTGGACATGCCGGCAGTCCTCGACCTCGACGCAGAAGGCAAGCTGACCGCGGATGCTTTGAACCGCAACCTCGTCAGCATGGCCGCGATGCTTGCCCCGCTCGAAGACGCCAAGATCGGCCTCGTCTTTCTCGATGCGTGCCGGACAAACCTGGCCACACCCGGACTGGGACTCACGCTGAGGACAGCATCGCTGACCCAAAGCAGAACAGCGCGCATCATGCGCGGCACCGGCGCCTTGGATGTGAAGCCGAGCCCCTATTCGGCAGGCGTGTTCCGGGCCTACTCGACGCAACTCGACAACGTCGCTTCCGACGGCGCCGGGCGGAACAGCCCGTTCACCAAGGCTCTGCTGACGCACATGGCCACCAAGGGGCTGTCGATCCAGGAGCTGATGATCCGCGTGCGCAAGTCGGTGATAGCCGAGACCAAGGCAGCGCAAGTACCCTGGGAGGAGGCGGCCCTCAACGAGGTCTTCTATTTCGTACCGGCGGCCGGGTCGCCGTCGCTTGCACCGCTGGGCAAGCGACCGGCTGCTGGACGCCAGCCTGGCACCAATCTCCCACCGAACCTTGGTGTTGGTGTGGGAACGGGACTGTAGCTGCTTAAGCGTCTGTGCCTTCGAGAGGAGTCGATGTACCGTTCGTTTCTGGGCTTGGTTGCCGCACTGGCGCTCGCTGCGGGCGCCGCGCGGGCTCAGCAGCCCCACCCCTTCGCTGTGCCGGAGCCGTGCCGGGCCGCCGCCAACGAGGCGCTGCCCGAGCTGCTGAAGCGCAAACAGCGGCTCGAGCGCGAAGTTGCCCAAGCGCGGGAGAAAATTGCCGCCATCAAGGATGCCTCCAAGGGCGAAGCCCGCAAGGCCGCGGAGACGACGCTGCGCGGCAGCCAGGAAGACCTGTTGAAGATGGTGCTCCAAATCGAGTGTGCACGTGCCAAGGCGCAGCTGTCAGCTGAGCCGGCGGTGGTCGCGCGCAGCCCCGCCGCAAAAAAGGCGGACGTGATCGAGGTCACCACCTACTACGCCACCAACCGCAATCAGACGGCGAGTAGCGAGCCGCTGAAGGTTTATGGAACGGGGCGCGAGTGGTCGCTGCACTACGGCAGGGCGGTCGTAACCATCCCTCTTACGCACAAGACCGGACGTCTCGAGCTGCCCAAGCTTTGGAAGGTGCAGCGCGAACCCGATCCGGCCAAGCATTTCGTGGTGAAGTCGGTGGTGCCGATGGACAAAGACGGCGTGCGCCGCGAAATGCAGGAGAGGCTCGAGGCCACCGGCAACAAATCGATCCTGCTGTTCGTTCACGGCTACTATTTGGGCTTTCCGGAAGCAGCGATGCGCACGGCGCAGCTCGCTTACGATCTCAAGTTCCCCGGCGTGCCGTTCTTCTACAGCTGGCCCTCGGGTGCTACGCTTCTCTCCTACTGGCAGGACGAAGAGACCGCCGAGTTGTCGGCGCCAGTGTTCGAGAAGCTGCTGGACGACCTCTCGCTGCCGCCGGCTACCGATATCTACATTATCGCCCACAGCATGGGTAACCGCATTGTCAGCAATGCCCTGAAGGCACGGGTGGATCAGCGCAAGCCCACCGGGCACGTTCGCGAGGTGCTGCTGGCAGCGCCCGATATCAACGCCGAGCTGTTCCGCACGGTCATAGCTCCAAAGCTCGCCGAGATGCAAGGCACACGCACAACCATCTACGCGTCCTCGTCTGACGTGGCGCTCAAGGTATCCAAGATCGTGCACGGGTTCCGGCGTCTTGGGGAGACGGACGACGGCGTCTTCACCTACAAAGGCATGGATACGATCGATGCCAGCGCGGCCTCGCAGGTGAACCGAGCGTACGGTCATTTCTACCTGATGGACAACTCTCAGGTACTCAACGACGTCCGCACGATCATCGAGCAAAACAGGCCGGCCAAGGATCGTGGCTTGAGCATAGCGGGCAAAGACCCCAACATCTTCTACCAGCTCAAGTAGCGACGCTAGGCGCCGGGCGGCGTGCTTGCGAGCCAGCGACCGTGCTCGACACACAGCGGTGCAAGGCCGCTTCCGCCCGTTGACCCGAGGCGTCCCTCGCGCCATTTCTTGTGCTGGCGCCCAGTCAGGGGCGAGGAAACAGGGACCGGCTCGAGCTTGCGACGCAACCTCATTACCGATGTGCCCGGCGTGCTTGTCGGCAACGCCCAGGATGCCCGCCTGGCGTCCGGCGTGACAGCGGTGGTGTTCGAGCGGCCTGCGGTCGCCTCCATCGATGTGCGAGGCGGCGGGCCCGGCACGCGCGAGAGTGCCCTTCTCGACCCCGAGCAGACGGTACAAGGCATCGATGCCATCGCGCTTGCCGGCGGCTCCGCGTTCGGTCTGGACGCTGCTTCCGGCGTGCAGGCGTGGCTGCGCGACCAGGGACGCGGCTTTGTGGTCCGCACCGCGCGCGTGCCGATCGTACCAGGCGCCATACTGTTCGACCTGCTCAACGGCGGCAACAAGGACTGGGGACGCTTTCCGCCATATCGCGAGCTCGGCTACCAGGCTGCCGCCGAAGCCGGTAGCGAGTTCGGCCTCGGCAGCACAGGCGCGGGCCTCGGCGCCACCACGGTCAATCTCAAGGGCGGCCTGGGATCGGCATCAGCGCAGTGCGAAGGATGCACGGTCGGTGCATTGGTGGCCGTCAATGCCGCAGGCAGCGCCATGGTCGGCGAAGGTCCGTGGTTCTGGGCGGCCCCGTTCGAACGCGAGGGCGAGTTTGGAGGGCGCGGCTTCCCCTCGTCGCTACCGGCCCGGGCCCTGGAGCCGGTGACCAAGGCCACGGCGCACGTCAGCACCACACTCGCCGTCGTGGCAACGGACGCGGTCCTCACGAAGGCGCAGGCCAAGCGCTTGGCGGTGATGGCCCACACCGGCATGGCGCGCGCCATCTATCCAGTGCACACCCCGCTCGATGGCGACCTGGTGCTCGCGGTGTCGACCGGGCACCGGGTTCTCCCCGACCCGGTGCTGGGACCCATGAACCTGGGCGCGGTCGCGGCCAACTGCCTGGCGCGGGCCATTGCGCGCGGGGTCTACGAGGCGACGGCCCTGCCGTTTGCAGGCGCGCTGCCCGCCTGGCGCGACCGCTTTGCGCCTGACGGATGAAACATGTCGCGCTCCCGGCTGATCGTCGCCGTCCTGACGCTCGTGGGACTAGCCATTCTGATGGATTGGCAGTTCCGGCGCGAGCGAATGGTGAAGGCCTGCGTCGACGGCGGCGGCATTTGGTACGGGCCGCAGTCGGCCTGCAAGCATCAGCAGCGGCCAATCTTGCTGCGCGACCTGCACAGGTCGTGACGCCGGCCGCAAACCCTGACAGTTTCGACATGCTCCAAGCCGACCGAGCCCACACCGTCGACGCGCTGTTGTTCGATCTTGGCCGCGTGATCATCGAGCTCGATACGCAGCGCGTGAACGCGCGATGGGCGGAGCTGGCCGGAGTTCCGGTTGGACGCATCGACGAGCGTCTGGCCGCGCGCGTTGCGGGCAGCGAAGCTTTCCGCTGCCACGAGCGCGGAGAGATTACCGATGCGGCGTTCTTCGCTCACCTGCGCCACGCACTGGAGATCGACCTGACCGACCAGCAGTTCGCCGACGGCTGGAATGCGATCTTCATCGGCGAAATGCCGGGCATCCGCCGCGCCCTGTCGCGCGTCGAGGGCAGGCTGCCGCTCTATGCCTTCTCCAACACCAATGCCGCGCACCAGGCGTACTGGTCGGAACATTTCGCCGAGTTGCTCGCACCCTTTCGCAAGATCTACGCGTCGAACGAAATTGGCGCCCGCAAGCCCGACGCGGCGGCCTTCAGGACGGTCGTGGCCGACATGGGCGTGGCGCCCGAGCGGGTGCTGTTCTTCGACGACATCGTCGACAACGTCGCCGGTGCCCGCGCCTGCGGCATGCAAGCCGTCCACGTGCAGACCGCTGTTGACGTCGAGCTGGCCCTGGATGAGTGGCTGGGCGCGCGTAGCTAGAAACGCTCGGCGCGATAGGGGGCCGGATCGGTGAAGGGCGTCTCCCCCGTCATCATCTCGGCTAGCAGGCGGCCGGTGACGGGCCCCAACGTGAAGCCCAGATGGTGGTGGCCGAAGTCGAACCACAGGCCACGATGGCGCGGCGCGGGGCCGACGATCGGCAGCATGTCCGGCAGGCAGGGCCGCCGTCCAAGCCACGGTGCCGCGTCGATCGGCCCCCCGAGCGGAAACACCTCCCGTGCCGCGGGTGCCGCGCGCGCGATCTGCACCGGGGTGGGGGGCGCATCGCGCTTGCCGAACTCCACACCCGTGGTGATGCGGATGCCCTGCATCATGGGCGCCAGCACATAGCCGCGCTCAACGTCGAGCACGGGCCTGCTCAGCGTGGCGTTGCCCTCGGGTCGGAAGTGCTGGTGGTAGCCGCGCTTGACCCCCAGCGGAAAGCGATAGCCGAACTGCCGGAACACGTCGCTGGACCAGGGACCCAGCGCGATCACGGCAGCGGAGGCCGTCAGCGGCCCGGTGGACGTCTGCACGGTCCAGCCGCCGCCCGAGGCTTGCAGCGTCAGCGCATCGCCACGCAGGAAGCGCCCGCCGCGCGTCTCGAATAGGCCAGCGTAGGCCTTCACCACGCCGCCCGGATCGCCGACGCTGACGGGGTCGGGCATCAGCATGCCGCCGGCAATCGCATCAGAGATGTGGGGCTCGAGCTCGGCCACCCTCCTGCGATTGAGCGGCTGGAAATTGACGCCGTAGGCTTTCTTGTCCGCCTGCTCCTTCGCGAACGCCTTGTCCATGCCCTCGGCCGTGCGGTAGATGCGCAGGTAGCCGGTGCGGCGGATCATGCCGAGGATGCCGGCCTCGCCCATCAGCGCCTCGTGCTCGATGATGCAGCGCTCCACCAGCGGGCGGGCGCCGCGCGCGGTGGCAGCGATGGCCTGTGGCGTGGACGCCCGCCAGTAGCGGTAGAGCCAGGGCGCGATCCAGGGCAGAGCGCTCCAGTGCAGGTGCGCCTCGGGCAGCAGGTTGAGGGCGTACTTGGCGATCAGCACGGGGTCGCGTGGGAACGGGTAGGGGACAACGCCTTCGCGCTGGATGATGCCGGCATTGCCGTAGCTCGTCTCCTCGCCTGGCTCGCGCCGGTCGACGAGCGCAACGGAGCGGCCCCGCTGCTGCAAATGCAGGGCCGCCGACACGCCGGCCATGCCGGCGCCCAGCACAATTGCGTCAGTTCCCGCCATCGATGTGCCTCGGGGCCTACCCCGCCGCTCCCCCAAAAAAACTTCCGCAGCTTGCATATAGCGATTGCACCCGACCGAAGCAGCCGCGACACGTAGATGCGTGCCATGCGGCTGTGCAAAGCCCGGGAGAGTGATCGTCCAGCAGGCATGGCCGACAGGGGGTTTGCGGCAGGCCCGGCGCGTGCTAGGCGACATCTTCAACGGCAAGCGAGGGCAGGATGATTCCCCGCTACACCCGGCCTCAGATGGCGCAGATCTGGGCCCCCGAGACCCGCTTTCGCATCTGGTTCGAGATCGAAGCGCACGCGGCCTCCGCCATGG
Source organism: uncultured Alphaproteobacteria bacterium (assembly GCA_963832445.1). Lineage (GTDB taxonomy): Bacteria > Pseudomonadota > Alphaproteobacteria > Rhizobiales > Hyphomicrobiaceae > AWTP1-13. Next base: position 29,607 of record CAWHUM010000002.1, on the reverse strand, counting down.
CCCAGCTGGGCCTGGTCCCCAAAGAAGCGGCCAAAACCATCTGGGAGAAGGGTTCGAAAGCTACCTTCGATGTGGCCCGCATCGACGCCATCGAGCGCGAGGTCAAGCACGACGTCATCGCCTTCCTCACGCATCTGGCCGAGCACATCGGGCCTGAAGCCCGCTTCGTGCACATGGGGCTCACCTCGTCCGACGTCCTCGACACCTGCTTCAACGTACAGCTGGTGCGGGCAGCCGACCTGCTGCTGGCCGATCTGGACAAACTGCTGGCGGCGATCAAGAAGCGCGCCTTCGAGCACAAGCTCACCCCCACCGTCGGCCGCAGCCACGGCGTCCACGCCGAGCCCACCACCTTCGGGCTGAAGCTCGCCTACGCGTACGCCGAGTTCACACGCGCCAGGGAGCGCCTGACCCGCGCGCGCGCAGAGGTGGCGACCTGTGCCATCTCGGGCGCGGTCGGCACGTTCGCCAACGTCGACCCGCGGGTCGAGGCGTACGTGGCGGAGAAGATGGGCCTCGCGCCCGAGCCGGTTTCCACCCAGGTGATCCCGCGCGACCGGCACGCCATGTACTTCGTGACGCTAGCGGTCACTGCCTCGTCGCTGGAGCGGCTGGCCACCGAGATCCGCCACCTGCAGCGCACGGAGGTGCTGGAGGCCGAGGAATACTTCTCCGAGGGGCAGAAAGGCTCCTCGTCCATGCCGCACAAGCGCAATCCCGTCCTGAGCGAGAACATCACCGGCCTGGCACGCATGGTGCGGGCCTATTGCATTCCGGCGCTGGAGAATGTGGCGCTCTGGCACGAGCGCGACATCTCGCACTCCTCCGCCGAGCGCATGATCGGCCCCGACGCCACGGTCACGCTCGACTTCGCGCTCAATCGCATGGCGGGCGTGGTGGAGAACCTGGTCGTCTACCCCGAGAACATGAAGAAGAACCTCGACCGCCTCGGCGGGCTCGTCCACTCGCAGCGGGTGCTGCTCGCGCTGGTCGAGAAGGGCATTGCGCGCGAGGACGCCTACGCCCTGGTCCAGCGCAACGCGATGCGCGTGTGGTCCGAGGGCGGCGACTTTCTGGCGCTGCTCAAAGCGGACCCGGAGGTCTCCAAGGCGCTCGGCGCCAAAGACCTCGAGGCGCTGTTCGACCTCGGCTACCACACCAAGCACGTGGATCAGATCTTCGCCCGCGTGTTCGGCGCCTCCTGATCACTCGTCGTTCAAGTCTGCGCGCGGTTCCGGTGGCTGGACCACCGGTTTGTTGGCGTTCACAACGCCGTGATGTGGCGCCGCACAAATTCATATTGCAATGCACAACGCCTGCCCTTATGTATGTCGTGGCGCATGACGCCTCCCCCGCCGCTCAAAGGATCACCACTATGACGCATCAGCTCGGAACCCAGGCCTTCAGGCAGGCAGAGCAATTCCTCAAAGACGCCCGGCTTCCGGAGAATGTACAAGCCATCGCTCAACAGGGCGTGGCCAAGACGCACGAATTCTACGCCAAGAGCGCTGCGACCGCGCACGAGAACGCAAAGGTCCTGACAGAAGTGGCCGAGACCGCTTGGGGAAGCACCAAAATGCTCAACGAGAAGCTGGCGCAGAATTTCACCGCGAATATCGAAGCCTCGTTCGCCGCCGCGCATGCAATTGCCAAAGCACAAACGCTCCCAGAAGCCGTGAAGCTGCACGCCGAGTTCTTCCAGAAGCTTGCAGCGCAAGCATCCGAGCAAACGAAGGAGTTCTTCGATCTTTCCACACGCGCTACTCAGCACGTGCTCGAGCAGGTGCAGGCTGCTGCGGCGAAGGCAATGAAGCCGGCCGTCTGAGCACCGAAAATCCTGGATTGCCCTCGATCTTGCCCCGCATCCCACTCGGGATCGCGGGGCATTTGCGTTTGATTGCTGCGCCGGCGCCCGTTGGCCCACGACGCCCGATCGGCCTCGACGGGGGACGCCTGTCGGCTCGCGCAGCGCAACGCCATGCGGCGGCCTTCCACTTTCGCCGCGCGCGCCGAGGCGACTAAGCTCCAGCGGGCCGGAGCCGCAAGCGGTGCTTCACCCCGCCCACCGCATCAGGCGCGTCGACACGCTTCTTCGGCCAGCTGCTCGACGAGGCTTTAGCGCCTCAAGAGACCAGGCGCGCCAGCAGCACCAGGATGATGGCGCCGACGGCGGACACGACGATCTGCTCGACCAGCTCGTTGCCGAGATTGAGCTTCCACCCTGCGCTCGCGAACAGCCACCCGCCGACGAATGCGCCCAGCACGCCGGTAATGAGATAGCGCAAGACCCCGCCGCCGCCGACCACGAGGCTCGCGAGCCAACCCGCGACGATGCCGACGATAGCCATCGTGACGATCTGCTGTGTGTTCAAGTTCATGGGAACATCCTCCCTATGCGTCCGACTGGACGCCAGGCGAGTTTCGCCGAGTCCCGTACGGACGTCGAGCCCCTGCCCGTGTTGTAGGGTTAACCGGTGCCGTATGAATGCGCGATCTACGGCTCCCACTGGGCCTGCGGCGTCCTGTAGGCCACGACCAAGACGAGCACGCACGCTGTCACCACCAGCAGGGTGAGGCTCCACGCCAGCAGCTCGCCGCCGAACAGCGGCACGCTCAGGATGGCCAGCACGGAGGCCGTGATCTGCGTGAAGAACCCGTAGGCCGAGGAGGCAAACCCGGCAATCTCGCGGTGCGGATCGATCACCAGGCTGGCACAGTTGGCGATCACCACCAGGAAGGACGTGTTGAACAGGAACATCATGGCGGCAAACACCGCACTCGGCATGGCATCCGCCAGCTGCAACACGACAATCACCGCTGTGACGGCAGCCAGAATGGAAGCGGCGAGCCGCGTGGTCGCCAGCACGCCGAACCGGTGCATCAGCCAGGTGTTGGCAACCTGTCCCAGCACGATGCCGAGGCCGGTGCAGGCAAACAGCAGCGCGAACTGCAAGCCCTCGATGCCGAACGCCTGCTTGAAGAAGCGCGGGCCGTTGGCGACGAAGGATATGATGCCGAACTGCGTCGCTGCGGAGACAATGAGAAAGTGGCGCGACTGCCGATTGCCGAGGATGCGGCGGAGCGATTGCAGCAGCCGGTCGGGACGCAGCGCGTGGGCGTCGGGAAAAGCGTGGGTCTCCTTGAACCAGAGATGCGCCCACGCCAGCAGCAGGCCGCCGAAGATGGCCATCGCCGCGAACACGCCGCGCCACCCGGCCAGCACCACCAGGCCGTAGCCCAGTAGCGGGGCAAAGATCGGCCCGAGCGAGAACACGGCCATTGCCAGCGCCATCGACTGCGCTAGCGCCGTGCCGTGGCTGACATCGCGCAGCACCGCTCGCGCGACGACAATTCCGCAGGCGCTGCCGAAGCCCTGTGCCGCCCGCCCGGCGTGCACCATGCCGATGCTGTGCGCCAGCCCGGCAATGGCCGCGCCTGCCAGATAGAGCAGCAGCCCGGCCAGGATGATCGGCCGGCGGCCGAAGCGGTCGGATACCGGGCCGAAGAGCATCTGCCCGATGGCCTGGAAGATCAGGAACACCGGCACCACCGCCTGCACCCAGTCGATGGGCACGGCCAGGTCGGCCTGCATGGACCAGAACGCCGGCAGCGTAACGTCGCACGAGAACGCGCTCACCATCAGCAGCAGGCCGCAGAAAATGATCAGCAGCGCGCGGTTCATCGGCCGGGCAGGCTGCCTGCGGCGGAACCGAGACAATCGACGTGCGTTTTCATTGGTCCCCGCCGGCCGCCCCAAGTGGGCTGCTCGACGATGCCAGAGGAGACCTGTCATGGGCAATCTGTTGCACTACGCGCTCGTGTTCCTTGTCGTCGCACTCGTTGCGGCGGCCGTCGGATTCGGCGGCGTTGCAGGTTTCGCAATGGACGCAGCCCGGCTGCTGTTCTGGGTCTTCATCGTCCTCTTCGTCATTTCGCTGGTGGCCGGCCTCGTCAGAAGGGCCTGACGCATACCGGTTGGAGCGCCCGGGACCAGCAGGACGAACAGTGAGCGGAGATGCTGCCAATGCAAGGCGACAAACCAGTCGACGAACCAAGCCGTGAGACCGTGCGGACCCGGCAAGGCACCGGCCCCAGCGTCATGGTTTCCGTGCTCCTCGCATCGTTGCTGTTGGCCGTGATTGCAGGCGCGGTCCTGCTGCTGCCGTGGCTGACGAGTCCTGAGCCTGGAGGGTAGCCCCCTGCAACACCAACACCGCGGGGATCCCACCTCCCGCCCGGAACTGCGTTCCACGCCTCGCGTTGAGGCCAGAAGCCCTTCCGCACCCGTCTTCAGAGGACACGCGGCGACAACGGAGCACAAATCCAATGCAGCAGACACAGCGGCGCAAGCCGCAGCCAGCCCACGGCCGTCATGAGCGAAAGCGCCGCGAGGAAAAGGTCGACGCCGCGATCGATATGACCTTTCCGGCAAGCGATGCGCCGACGCCGGGTCACGCGACCAGCACCGAGCCGCCGGCGCGGCCCGTCGACCGCAAAGCCCCGCTCATTACCAAGGAGCAGATCGAGGCCGCCGCCAAAGGCTCCCGCGCGCGCAAACGGACGGGAGACTGACCCGGCCCTACTGCCTCGCCTCGGCGCGGGCGTGGGCCGCGCATAAATGGAGAGAGCGGCACGGGGGGACATGCCGCTCTCTATGCGTGCCGGGGACGGGGGATCCGCGGCATGGCGGACGAGGGAGGGAGGAAAGCTCGTCCTATGCCCAATTAACGTCGCAGCGAGCCCAACGGTTCCTGACGCGATCCACGCGCCCGCGCGATCGTGCCGACCGGCAAGCCTGAACTCTGCGGTCGCAGTCGGTGGTGAGGCCTTAGGGGCCGCTGGCCTCGAGCGCGCGCGTGCTGCCGAGCGCGGACGCTGGGCGAACGTCTCGGCCAACAGTGGTTGCCGCCGCGGGTGGAGCAGCCGCCACGTTTTCCGCGGGGGCCTGCCGCTGGCCGTACAGGCGAACGGCTCCGGCTATGTCGCCAGGCTGCAGCTCGCGAAACTCCTCGAGGTAGCGATGGCCCATGATCTGCGCCCCGCCGTCGGGGTGATCGAGACCGATGGCGTGCCCGACCTCGTGCGCCAGCGTGTAGCGCAAGTCGTAGGTCTTCAGGTCGCCGTCGAAGCCGATCTTCCAGCGCTTGGTCGGATTGAGACAGATCAGCGCCCTGGAGATGGGCTTGACCCGGTCGCTCGCCGCTACGTCGTAGAACACGTCGGCAAAGGCCCAGCCCTCGGGCTCCGCCTGCGCGCCGATCACGATGTCGGCTGCTTCACCCGCCTTGGCTTCGCGGAAGCTGATGTTGGCCACTTGCTGCCACATCGCGAATGCCGCCGACAATTCGTGCCGGAAGGCTGCGTGCTCGATTCCGGAGTTCGCCAGCAAGCCATCGGGCGAGGTCATCCGCCTGCAATTGCGGGCGCCGGCGAACTCCGCGCCATCGGCAATCACCCGGTAGCGAAGGACCGGAGCCGCGCTGGCCTGCGACACCTGCCAGCGCACTGGATTGCCTTCCAGGCGGAGCCACTTGAAGAACGCTTCCCCAGACACCGCCGCCGTGCTCGTGGCAAAGCACGTAAGCAGAAACACCAATGCTGCCTTCAAGCTTTCCCCCGATGCGGCGACGCGAACCTCGCCGTTCCCCGTGACGCCAGTGCAGTGCGGCATGCACCCCGTGCTTGGCACTACAGTCAAATTCATAAGTGCATGAAATCGCAGGGTCAACGCAAGGGGCCGAGCAACCGCCGAGTAGGGGTCGAAATCGCACCTGACGCACCGCGGAATAGCGGGTCGGCGCCCTTCACAATTGCGTGAGCAGTCGTGGGAGCAAGGACAAGCTCAAGCTTTCGATACCCCTAAGGGGCCCAGGAGCGGCTGACTTCAGGGTTTGTCTTGAGAGTGTCGCGCGCGTGCATGAGCCTCAGACGCTTGCTGCTCGGATTTGCGCTCGTCCGTTGGCCGATTGGTCGCGACCCCGCAGGCCTTCCCCGCACACGGACTCAGGCGGTGGCGAGGTTGGCCCGCAGCGGCCGGCCGCGCACATCGAAGAACAGCGCCTGGCTGATGACGGCCTTGACGCTGTCGCTGCGGAACGGCTTGGCGATCAGGAAGGTCGGCTCCGGACGCGTGCCGGTGAGCAGCCTTTCGGGATAGGCCGTGATGAAGACCACGGGAACGGAGAAGCTTTCCAGGATCGTGTTGACGGCCGAGAGGCCGGAGCTGCCGTCGGCCAACTGCACATCGGCCAGGATGAGGCCGGGCGCAGTGCGCATGACGGTGGCCAGGGCCTGCTTTTCGGTGCGTGCCACTCCGACCACGCGGTGGCCCAGATCCGTGACGAGGTGTTCCAGATCCAAGGCAATGATCGGCTCGTCCTCGACGATCACCACGTCGGTTGCGATCTGGCGCGCGATTTCCCGTCCCGCCTCGCCGATCAGGTCCTCGAACTCTGTCGGCCGCACATCGAGAACCTCGGCCGCATCCTGCGGCTTGAACCCCTCCATCGCGATCAGCAGGAAAGCCTGGCGCGCCCTGGGGGTCAGCACGTCGAGATTGCGGGCGGCCTCGTCGAGTCTCGGCTGGCGTGGGCTGCGGCCGTTGATGGGCACGGAATTGAGGAGCTTCAGGAAGAGGCGGTAGATGTCGATGCGCGTCGGGGTGCCACTCTCGAGCAGGCCCGGATCGGCGACGATGGCTTCCACCAAGGCGGCAACGTAGGCGTCTCCGCTCTGTTGGCTGCCCGTGCAGGCACGGGCAAACCGCCGCAAGTAAGGCAAGTTTGCGGAAATCGCCTCGGCGACGGTCAAAGGACTTCCCTCCACCCTGCCATTCGCTAAGCTTGTAAACGCCACCGGAGCCGGCCGGTTCCACGAGGCGGGAACAACTTTCGCCGCATCGCGTTGTGGCTGAACGAGCCAAAGACAGGGCGGGAGGATGGGGACAAAGAGGACCGACCGCGAACGTCGGCAGGAAATTGCCCCTGCCACCGGGCAACCAGAGCACGCGGCCGAAGCCAAGCCGGCGGACGGCGTGGCGGCGGCCGAGCCACCGCAGAAGACCGCAAAAGAAAACGCTTCGACGATGCAGCAACCCCCTCAGCGTCAGCGCCCGCGTCAGAAAGGCGCGACGTTGGACCGTTCCCTGCAGGCCCGCATAGGCAGCGTCTTGAGAGAATTGTTCAACGATATCGAGCGCGAACCCCTGCCCGAGCGCCTGCAGGACCTGATCGACGAGCTGCAAGCCGGCGAGAAGCGCCCCCAAGAGCCGGAGACTTCGTAAGCCGAAGTGTCTTGGAGCATGTGCTTCTTGGAGCGAGTGGTGGGTGTAGAAGGACTCGAACCTTCGGCCCGCTGATTAAGAGTCACCGGCCAAGGCCTCACATCCTCCAACCAATCAGAACGTCTCCTGTGGATTTCTCGTTGTGGCGCTTGCAGATATGGCCGTTGCCGCCTAACACGCCCTAACGACAGGTAACGCTGCATACCAGCGCTTTTGTTACCTCACGTTACCTTAGGCGGGCGGCATCACAATGGCACGGCGCCATCTTACAGCTGCAGGGGTCGGCCGAATCAGGCCGCCCCATGTCGGCCAGGTTGACCACTTCGACGCCGGATATCCAGGGCTTGCCCTCCGTGTCTCCTACGGCGGCAGCCGCTCCTGGGTCTACTTCTACCGCTGGCAGGGCAAACAGAAACGCCTCACGCTTGGGCCGTGGCCGGCGCTCGAGTTGGCGCAAGCTCGCGACGCATGGCGGGAAGCGCGCAAGAGGCTAACCAACGGTCTGGAGCCGGCCGCAGGTCCTGTTGCAGCCGCCGCTGATGATTTTGCCAGCGTGGCGGCTGATTGGCTCAAGCGCGACCAAGCCGAAAACCGCTCCCGTGACGAGGTCGAGCGCATCCTGAGAAGGGACGTTCTGCCAGTCTGGGGCCATCTGCGGATCTCCGAGATCAACCGCCGCCAGATTCTCGACCTGATCGATGCCATCGCCGATCGCGGCGCCGCTACGCTTGCCCGTCGTGCCCACGCGCACCTGCACCGGCTGTTCCGCTGGTCGGTCGGGCGCGGGGTGATCCCGGTAAACCCGATGACAGACCTGCCAAAGCCGGGCGAGGAGATCCGCCGCAATCGGGTGCTCACCGACGACGAACTCAGGCTCGCGTGGGAAGGATCAGAGCAGATCGGCTGGCCGATGGGCTCGGCGATACAGTTGTTGATCCTGACCGCCGCGCGTAGGGAGGAGATTGGAGCCCTGCGACGGCGGGAGATCGATAGAACGCGCAACGTACTCCGCCTTGAAGGCGAGCGCACCAAGAACGGCGAACCACACACGATTCCGCTTTCGCTCACAGCCCAGAAGCTGATCGCTCGCCTGCCCCGTGTCGCCGGCAGCGATTTCGTCTTCACCACCACGGGCACCACGCCCGTGTCCGGCTGGTCGCACGCCAAGGAGAGCCTCAACCAGGTGATGCTGGAGGGAGCCAGGAAGCTCGCCCAGGAGCGCGGTGAGGACGCCGACGATGTCAACCTTGCTCCGTGGCGTATTCACGACTTGAGGCGAACCGTGGCCACCGGGATGGAGCGACTGGGCATCAGGCTGCAGGTTGTTGAGGCGCTACTAGGGCACGTCGCCGGCTCGCGCGCCGGGGTAGTGGGCATCTACCAGCGGCACACCTACGACGACGAGAAGCGAGAAGCGGCTGAGAAGTGGGCTGAGCACATCGACTCCCTGGTAAGGCGCGCACTATGACGCCGTTCCAAATGGAAACGGCGGTCGAGGATGCGACCTTCTGGTTGTGGTGGAGTTTTCGTAGATATGATTACAAGCGTTGGGACCCTGAAGTCGCGCTGGCTTGGTGCCATTTCAGACCGAGCAATCGTGACGTTCTGATCTCATTAGCAAGATGCGGATGGCAACCGGCTCACACCTTGCTATGCAATATGGCTGCGATCCTGACCTCAATCGGAGATCCGCTACCACTATGGCTTCAAGAGTATGTTGTCGGTTCCAGCCAGGGCCGGACCTGCGCCCGCTAAACGTGGCCAACATCCGTTAGACAATCTAATCCGCGACATTGCGATTTCGGCAGCCGTTGACGCGATGGCCGATCGGTATCGCCTGCGTCCAACACGCAACCCAGCAAAGACGACTGGGGAATCCGGCTGCTCGGTTGTTAAACAAGCGCTTGAACGCGTCGGCATTCACATGTCGGAAGCGAACGTAGGTGCCATTTGGCAAACGCGAAGACGACTTGAGCTAATCGACACATTACGACGCTACCAGGTCGACACGGCCGCTCCCTTAGCAGCGCACCAAGGCGATCCGAAGCGCGTGGCGTCGAGAAGTGTGGAACCGCGACTCGATGTCCGGATTCCCGCCGCGCGGGAGGTGCAGTGACGCGAGGAAATCGAACCGGCAATCACAAGATTGAGCATCCCGCTAGCTTGATCGAAAGCGCGATCGAATTTGCGGTCCGCTGCTTGAGCGCGACGACGCCGTCGTGGGATGCCATCGCGCCTTGCACGATATGTCGTCGGTGTTGCCAGGGCGGGCAAGCGGTTCAAGGTCAAGCGCGGTCGGCCACACAAAACAAGTAGGCGACGCGATCATAGTATCGCGGCAGTAGTGAAGGCGACCACTCGACATTACAGTCTACTTCCCACACGGAACGTTGCGACCGGGACTGAAAGCGCATGCTCGATTGTCTCGGAGGCGCTGAAGAGGCTCAACATCGAGTTGTCAGAGGCAAGCGTGAACGCCATTTGGCATCGCATGGGCTCCTGCGCCGATGAGATACACGCTCCGCCGGCCTGGCCCAGCGACAAACTCTTCGACGACATCCTCGCCGAACTGTCTGCCATTTCTCTAGTGCAGTTGCGACTCCCAGCCCCGCTCAGCGAGTAGGCCCCGGCCCAGGCCTTGCTGCAGGCAGCCGGAGCGGAAAAAGGTGGTGGCGATAGTGGGAGAACGCTGGTGCAACGATGGTCGGGCCGTCCGGTGCCAAGTTTTGATAGCGCCACTCACCGCGCCACTGTGGGCTTACCGTGGCCACCCAAGCACGCGATGGTCGCAGTCGAGTTGTATGTATGGCCGCACGGCCGTCAGCCACCACCTCTCGCTTGCGCACCCGCATCTGGTCATGCGATTGAGGCGAGGCGTCGTCTGTGGCATCGCGTCCTCCAAACAACTGGACCAGCCGCGAATGGCGCTGCAATCCAACCCGCAACAGGCTGTCCGAGGAACTCGCCTCAAAGCACGCATTGCGCGCCTGCTGGGGGTTGAGGCTGAACCACCGAACAAAACTCACGATGGGGTTCAGGACGGAGCCCGTGATGGAGACGGAAATGGTGCCGAGCATGGCCATCAAGAAGGGCTTCAGAACAGGCTCAGCAATGGCTTTCAGCATGGTGCCCCAAATGGGCATCACCACCGGCAACAAGACGGAAGCGACGAAGGGACACCGAATGGAGCTCTCGACGGCGAGGGCGAGCCCTTCGATATCGTGCGCATAGGCGACACCCTGGTCGACTTGCCACCAGACCGCTGCCCACCGCTTGACGCAAAGGAGCACGCACTCAGCCTCCTGGAGTGGCTCCAGGAGACGGACATAGCTGGCCACTGGGTGCGCAGATCACTCCTCGAAAAGCTTTACAGGGGTCGGTTCCTCAGGGAATTTGGCTTGTCGCCCGAGCCTTGGCCGGCCGTAGCACATCACTTCAGAAAGCTGCGTGGTGTGAAGGTGCGGCAGAAGGATGGTCGGAAGGGCTCGAGCCGAGAGGGCTCGTCACCGCTGGACTACTGGATACCGAAGTCCGTCGTCGTTGAGCTTGCCTCCGTGGAGCGCAAAAGGGTCGCAGGGGCATAGGTTCAATTTCGGCGACGGGGCGTGTCTCCGGACGCGTAACGCAGTGCAGCGGCGAGTTCCCGGTGTGACCATCACCGCGCGCTCGGCGTTGACGATGCCCGCCACACCCACCGCGCCTTGCGCGGCATCGAGGGCAAGCGCCTCTCCTATCGGCGGATTGGTCGGCCCGGATCCGAAGCAGGAGGCGAGGTTGCGCCGTCGTCTTGAGGCGATGGCCCAGTTGGAGTTATTCGGGGCGGATATCGATCTCGGCAGAAGGCCATGACGGAACTGCCGATGCGCCTCGGAATTGACTTGTGACGAAAGGAAACGGAATGCCACGCGCACTCGCGTTTCTCGCTTTAGTGCTCAGTCTATCCTATGCCGTCGCTCAGCAGGCCGGGCCGAACGGCGGCCTTGTCGCCGGCAAGGGCGGCCACCAGACTGAGCTGGTCCTGAGCCCAACGGAGGTGACGGTCTATCTGATCGACCACGGCAAGTCGCACGATACCAGCGGCACCAAAGTTCGCGCCGTGATCCAGCACGGCGGCAAGACCACTTCCGTCAACCTTGTCGATCAGCAGGGGAAGAAGCTGGTGGGCAAGCTAGATGCGCCAATCGAGAAGGGGGCTGTTGTGGTCATAACCGGCAAGGATCATCACGGCAATTCGATCAGCGCCCGCTACACCATCAAGTAGTTTCGTCGCGGTCACCGCTTCCGCTTCGCTTGCCGTGCCGCCGCGCCGTCGAGCGGACGCTCGCGCATGCCGACGCCGTTGAGTTCGAGCAGATCGAAGGCCCAGGCGCAGAAGTCCTCCGGCTTGGCCGTGCGACCGTGCAGCGCAGCGAAGTCCGGCATGCCCTTGGCGTTGCAGGCCACCACCTCCGCATCAATGATCGCGCTCTTGGCTGGCAGATGCTGCAGTGCGTAGGCGATTGCCGGCCACCGCGCCGTGAAGTCGGCACCGTTGCGAGAGAAGATCACCACGTCATCGCCGGCCTTGTGCAGTTGGACGCGGTAGCCGTCGAATTTCACCTCGTGCGCCAGCCATCGCCCTTCGGCGGGCGCTCGCGGAGCGTGGGCTGGGCGGCAATGATAGAGGGCGAGGGACGCGGCACCAGCTACATCTAGGCATGCTCGGCGGAGATTTCATTAGTGGAATGAGTAGTTAGGTTGATCTGCGAGCGTTGCACTCGGAGACGGCGAGATAGGCAGCAGAGGGTGCGAAGTACAGCGTGCAGACCTGGGAGTTGCGGATCAGCCGTGTCGAGTGATGCCACGCGATTGCGTTGGTCTTTGATGCGGGCTTCAACCCGCTCAAGGATGAATGACAGCTCATCGTGGCTCAGCTTGTGTTCCATTGGTTGCTCCATTTTGAAGAAAAACGTCAAGCGGAGCCTTCCGTTTCCTTGAGCTTGGCCTTACCGGCATAATGTCGCGCACGTCACCTCGTGCACCCAACCACGGTCCTTCGGTGGGCGGTCGCGGAGAGTGGGCTGGGCAGGGGTGATGAATGGGGAGGGACGCGGCATCGGCAACATCTGGGCATGCTCGGCGGAGAATTCACCGGGCCTCATGTAGATGGCGAAGCCCTGCGAGCAGCCGTTGCCGGCGAAACAAGAGAGAAGCGGCGCCCCCCACAAAAAGGAGCGCCAGCTTTCATCATTCCAAGTTGCTTAGTTGGCGTTGGTGTCGCGCTCGATCCAGTACGCGGTCGAGCCGAAGGACGCGGCCTGGGCGGAGGTGGCGGCGACGCCGGCCAGAACCGAAAGCGCAACCAGGGTGGACAGGATCGTCTTCATGGTATTCCTCCTATTGAACCAGCGATGCCGATGACACTCATCTGTCGCTGGGGAGGATGTACGACGCCGCGGCGCACTAGGCTGTGCTCCAGGGCACTACGCTCTAAATGGACGAACAGACTTCTAGCGCTTCCGCTTGTGCGGATTGCGTGGCGGTGGGCGATCAGACCAACTCTGCCCTTCCAGGTCGGTGAAGCTGTAGCGCACCTTTGCCTTCTCCGCTTCAACGTCGAAGCATGACGGACACAGCGTACGCCAACGATTGAGCACCACAGCGCGCCAAGCCTCCTCCGGCTCGATACGAAAGGCGATGACGTTGCGGCGTCGGCACAAGTCACAGTACGGCGCAGTGGAAACCATGCAGGCAATTAGGGCGCGACGGCAAAGAACGAGGCGGCCAACCGTCGCCTCGGTTAAGCCGCCTGGCCAGGTTTCCGCCCTAGAATTCGCCCCAGCCCTACGCTGGGGCGTCGCGCATGGGCCACTCGAGGGACAAGGTTTTAAGGCCCATCGCTGCCAGCGCCCTGACGGGGGATGCAAGGGCACTGCATACTGAGCCAACGGCGACTTCACCCGGTTTTTCCTGCAGTGTTTGACGCATCTATTGACAATGTTCTTGGTTCGTTCTCTATGTCGCTGTCATGAGATTCAAGGCCTGGCGATCCCACGCCGACATCCGTCTCATTGTTCGCGAGGTCGGCCACGCATGGTCTACCGAAAGGGCGAGCTGACTAGCGCTGGCATCGACCGCGAGTGGCCGCACCAGGTCGCGCTTTCAGCTGAGTTTGTGCGAGGCAGACAGCACACCATCCTGCATCGGTTCTGCAATGGCCTGTCACTGTGCCCGCGGCACCAAAGTTTTCGCCGCGATGATCGCGACTTGATCGTCTACTGCTTCAAAGAGCGCAGTGATGCGGAGCTATTTGCGATGCATTTCGACGGCGAGCTGATGACGCCAGCGACGAGGCCACCGAAGTACCCAAAGCTGCCCCGAGGCACCAAGTAAAGCAGCATGTGTGGGCGCGTAACACAGCGCAGCGGCGAGCTGCCGGGCTTTGTCACCATCACGGGTGATGGTTACGACGCCCGCGTCAAGGACCCCAAGGATTGGGTGCGCTACAACGGTGCGCCGAGCCAAGACTTCTGGATCATCCGCCGGCATCCCAAGACGGGCGCGAACCAGCGTGACCGGATGACCTGGGGCCTCATTCCTTACTGGGTGAAAGATCGGACTGGTGGCCGCAAGTCGATCAACGCCAAGGGCGAGACGGTCGCTTCGCTCCCGAGCTTCCGGGACGCCTATCAGCGCCGTCGCTGTCTGCTGCCCGTGGAGAACTTCTTCGAGTGGCGCGCGATCAAAGGCGCGAAGGCGAAGCAGCCCTACGCCATCGCCATGAAATCGGGGGAGCCCTTTGCGCTTGCCGGCATCTGGGAGAATTGGAAGGTGCCGGGCACCGAGGAGTGGATGCGGACCTTCGCGATCATCACCACAGCGGCCAACGAGCTGGTAGCCTACATCCACGACCGCATGCCCGTTATCGTGCCGCCTCACGCTTACGAACGCTGGCTTGCCAACATCGAGCCCGACCCGCGCGACCTGTTGGTGCCGTTTCCCAGCGAGCTGATGCGCATGTGGCCGATCTCGACGCGGGTGAACAAGCCGGAGAACGATGACGCGGCGATATTGGAACCGATAGAGATCAGTTCGACACTGGTTTAGTTTCGTCGGCTATGATCGCAGAGAGACGCCGAGCCCAGTGACCCTACGTTGCATCGACATTGAGACCACCGGCACCGATCCGGCACGGGACGCCATCGTCGAGATCGCCTCGGTCGATCTGCAGCGCGACAACACCATCACTAACTTCAAACAGACACTGGTGAACCCCGGCGTTCCCGTGCCGGCGCCTGCCAGCGCCGTGCATCACCTGGTCGATGCGGACCTGGTGGACGCGCCGACGCTCGCCGACGCTATCGATCAGTTCAAGGGAGCCGACGCCTACATCGCCCACAACTGCGCCTTCGAGCGCTCGTTCGTCGAGAAGTACATGGGCGACGTCACCTGGGTCTGCACCTACAAATGCGCGCTGCGGGTCTGGCCGGATCTGCCGTCGCACGGGAATCAGGCGCTCCGCTACCAGTTCGGCTTCATCAATCCGCTCGGTGTCGATCGCGCGAAACTGATGCCGCACCGGGCGCTCTCGGACGCCATTGTCACAGCGGCCGTGTTCTTCGAGCTCACCAAGCACGCGACATGGCCGCAGCTCGTGCATTGGAGCTACGAGCCTGCACTGCTGACATATCTGCGCTTCGGCATGCACCGGGGCGAGCGGTTCGACGCCGCGCCGGAGGACTATCTCGGTTGGCTGGCCGAGGGCAACCACGACTTGAGTGAGGACGTGAGGTTCTCGGCGCGCTATTGGCTGGGGCGGCGACCCGCTGGCCAGGAAGCGCCGCCGCCCGATCGTGCGTGAGCGCCGCAATCGTGCCGCGATCGGCCACTATCGCCACCAGCCCATTCAAGGCAAGAAGCGAAGGATTGTGTCGTGCTGCACGTTGGTCAGAAGGTGGTGTGCGTGGACACCAGCCCGATTGAGCATGGACTGCGCCCGGGATACGCCGGGACCGTCATGCCGACGGCGCGCAGGGACGCGGGCCTATTGAGCTGGAGCAGGTCGGCGATACCCCAGGATGGGCGCGAGCGTCGGCTGGCACCTGGGGGCCCATGTGGGCGATCGCTCAGAGCGTCCTGCGCCAACGTCGAACGCGGCAGCGGCCTCCTACACCAGCTCGGGCTCGCGCACCGGCACCGGCGCCAGCAGCTTGGTGAACACGTCGATATCGAAGACGTCGCGGATGGTGTAGACGCCGCCCAGCGTGGTGGTGCGGACCGGGCGGAAGCGGAAGGCCAGCCAGAACGGCTCGCACGTCACCGGACCCGCCAGCGAAACGTACGGACGGACAGGGTTGACGATCTCGACCAGCCGCACGCCGGGCTCGTCATGGCCGTAGAGCCTGCCATCGATCCGCGGGTTTCGAAGCCGCGAGGGAACTGGGCGCGTCTGAAAGCAAAGCGATCTTTCGGCGCGCGCTCGCAAGGGTCGCGAAAGCCCCCGGCGCCAAGGCCAAGAAGGCGGCGAAGAAGCCGAAGAGGCAGACCTGAGCCATGGCTGTTTTCGCACCAAGGATTTGGCGCGCTATCGCGTTCTGGGCTCGCACGGAGATCGTGCTGCTGCTTCGCCTCGACGTTCGCTTCAATGTGCTTCACCGACAGGATCTTGACCAACGATGTTAGCGAGCGGTGCTCCGGCTCTGCTGCTAGACAAGCCGCAAGCGTCACCAGGCAGCACGGGCGACCGTACTATGTGCGACACCCCATTCCTTGGCGATCGCCCGCGCGCTCTCCCCGGCCTGCATGCGCTGGCAGGCGATTTGCCGTTGGTGCGCCGAGAGCTTCGGCTTCCGACCCAAGCGCACACCCTTCGCGACGGCCGCCTTGCGCCCCTCGGCAGCCCGCTTATGGATGCGCTCGCGCTCGTCCTCCGCCAGGGCTGACAAGAAGGCTAGGAAGCCCCTGCCGATGGGCGTGGTCAGGTCGAGGTGTGGCTTGTCCAGCACCTTCACGGCCG
Source organism: uncultured Alphaproteobacteria bacterium (assembly GCA_963832445.1). Taxonomy (GTDB): domain Bacteria; phylum Pseudomonadota; class Alphaproteobacteria; order Rhizobiales; family Hyphomicrobiaceae; genus AWTP1-13. The sequence goes on along the minus strand of CAWHUM010000002.1, from coordinate 13,330 downwards.
CGCCGCGGGCGTGAACGCGCTGCATGATGTGGATGCCGTCCATCATCGAGCGCGTGGCTCGATCCCACTCGGCAAGCACCAGCACGTCGCCGGTGCCGAGCTCGTCGATGGCACGCTCGAGCTGCGGCCGACCCTTCAGGCTCTTGCCCGACGCCTTCTCGGTGAAAATCTTCTCGCAGCGCTGCGCGCGCAATGCCCCGAGCTGGCGATCCAAATTCTGCTGCACGGACGACACCCGCGCATAGCCGATCCGCATTTTCTTTCGCTCCTGAATAACGCTCCACGCGAGTGGCGTCTTCTATGGTGGTTCGAGTGTGGAGCGCAAGGTGTAAATTTCGCTCCAATCTGGCCGTTCGCGGACGGAACGCGATGGTCGGTTGTCGAGGGCAAAGCTGACGGCATGTCCGCTGTTGCGACTACCGCTTGTGACCCCAAGAAGACTCAATCACGCACGCTGGGAACGAGGGTGGCGCTGTCGGGATGCGGCGCCCGCGCCCATCATCTACGCTCACTTTCTCTGCTATTCTTCGGTCCGCACTGTTTGTTGCCAGAGCAGCCGCGCGTGGTAGGCATCAGCGTGGATGGACAACGAGGTTGCATCGTACTGGAATTCGCCAGCCGTGCCGCCACAAGCGGTTGGAGCGACGCACTATTGGACCGGCTTTGCGCGGAGCTGGACATCTCAGACAACGAGCGAAAGAGGCGGTGGCCCGACGGTGCGCGAAGTCTTGGGCGCGAGCTTACCAATCTGGCAGACCTTAGGATGCTGCGGCGGTTCAGGAACATTGCAAATCCCTCGATGGCTGACATTTTTCTGTCGCGCTTCTCGCAGAACGCGGCACTCAAACCAGCGGTGGCCAGCTTGGCTTGGTCCGATGTCCGGCACCCAATCGATACTCTGGCGAGAACCCGGAGAACGGCGCACTTCATGTGGCGCTGCTACCGACGGCTGAGGTGGAGCGCGCGGCTGGGCCGTGGCCTCGACGCTTGGCTGGTCGCGCTGGCGTACTCGCTATGCGTTATCATCTGGCTCGTGGACTCAACACCGGGCGAGCGGCTGACAGAGCGCACGGTGCGCGGCTCATTGCTGATGATCGGTTTAAGGTAGACTGCAGTGCTCTGGGACAGGATCGCAAGGGATCCAGACAAGGTGGCCTTGGCGCGCGCGCTGATCGAGCGCGTACCGTTGTGGGGCTGGGGAGAGGCTGCCCTGTCGGCCGCGTCCGAAGCGGCGTTCGATGACGTGGCAAAGTGGCAGCAGATATTCCCCCGGGGGTCGCGTGACGCCATCTGGTTCATCAGCGAGGTTTCAGATGCCAGTATGAAGTTGCCGTTCCTGAGCGCTCCGGCGCCAAGCATGTCTACGGTAATCATCACGCGGCTGAACCAGAATCGCCACCTCAAGCCCTTCGTTCGCAAAGTGATGCTGTTTGATATCCTCCACCCGTTTCAGGCCCTTTCTAGAATGCAACGAACGTCGCGGGTGATGTTCGCGTGCGTTGGGCGTGTCCATCCAGCGGCCCCCTTGTGCTTGGTAGCAGGCCTTAATGTCCTGTATACCGCGGTCGTCTTTGTCTGGTTGTTTGATCGCACGGACGACGACGAACTCACGAAACGGACAGCTAGACTACTTGTACGCTTGGTCGGCATGTCATAGAGCGCCGATGCCCACAATTCATTGCCGCTATTGGCACGAACTCGACGTTCAGCCGGGTGACCAGTTTGGTCGGCTTGCGGGGGTGAAGCTGACGTGCCTGCGACAGATGCGGTTCTTCCGAGTCTGACCGATGCTGTCGAAAAAGTGGCTTGAGAAGGCCTGCGAACCGTGATTCCGGTGGCTGATTGATCAGCGGCGGCGGAGGGCGGGGCGATGATGGGGCGGCAGCGGCGCGATCAGGGCCGCCTGTTCTACGAGTTCCGGCTCGAAGATCGCATCCCCGAGAACCACCTGCTGCGCCGGATGAACGTGTTCGTGACGGTGGCACTCGCCGACCTACACAAGGAGCTCGAGCCCTATTACAGCGACATCGGTCGTCCTTCGATCGATCCAGAGTTGATGATCCGGATGCTCATCGTTGGCTACTGCTATGGCATCCGCTCGGAACGCAAGCTCTGTCAGGAAGTCGAGCTGCACTTGGCGTATCGGTGGTTTTGCAAGCTCGACCTCGACGACGAGGTTCCGCACCATTCGACATTCTCCGAGAACCGCCTGGGCCGGTTCCGCGACAGCGACCTGCTGCGCCACATCTTCGAGCGCATGGTGTGGGCGGCGATGGCGATGGGGCTGGTCAAGGGCGAGGGCTTTGCCGTCGACGCCAGCGTGTTGGAGGCCAATGCCAGCCGCTATCACGGCGTGCCACCCGGCGAGATCAACTGGACTGACGCGCAGAAGCAGAAGCGCGCGGTCGCCGAGTATCTCGGTGCACTTGATGCTGAAGCCAAGAGACTAGCGCAAGCCGAAAGCGACAACGACAGCGGCACGGATGGGGGCGGAGCCGATGACGGCGAGCCTCGAGAGCAAGCTGAGCGCCAGCCGCCGGACCGAAAGGCGCCGAAGGTGATCTCGCCGTCAGATCCAGCGTCGGCCTGGACCGCGAAGGCCAACAAGCGGGTGCAGTTCGGCTACGGCCTCAACTATCTGATCGACGTCGAGCATGCCGTGATCGTCGATGTCGAGGCTACGCCTGCGCGCACCTTCGACGAGGTCGCCGCGACGCGTGTGATGATCGACCGCACCGAAGAGACGTTCGATCTCAAGCCGAAGCGGCTGATCGCCGACACGGCCTACGGCACCGGCCGCTTCCTCGGCTGGCTGGTGAAGGAGAAGGCGATCACGCCGCACATACCGGTGTGGGACATGAGCAAGCGCAAGGACGGCACCTTCTCGCGCTTCGACTTCACCTTCGACAAGCGGCGTAACCTCTATATCTGCCCGGCAGGCAAGACGCTGACGACCACGGGCCGCGTCGCAGCCGACAACGGCATCCGCTATCTCGCCGCAGTGCCCGACTGTCGCGCGTGCCCGCTCAAAGCCAAGTGCTGCCCGGGCATGTCATCACGCCGGATCGTGCGTGATCTCGACGAGGACGCCCGCGACGTGGCGCGGCGCAAGATGAAGACCAAGGCGTTCCTCAAGTCGCGCGATCTGAGAAAACGGGTCGAGATGCGCTTTGCACACCTGAAGACCCATCACCGCTTCGAGCGCATGCGCCTTCGCGGTCTGTCAGGCGCCCGAGACGAGTTCCATCTCGCCGCGATCGTGCAGAACCTGAAGACGCTGGCCCTCCGCATCATCCGGCCGCCACCACAACCGGCCTCCGCGTGAGTTGCGTGGCGTCAGTCGGTAGCGTGCGTTGAGGCCGAGGCCCGCACGGGCGAGGCAAGCCTGATCAGCCCCAGGATCTTGCCAGATCAACCAGGTTGCCACCCCACCGCTCTCGCAGCCGACTTTTTTGACACCATCGACCCAATCAAGACCTTCAGGACAGCCGCTCTGGCGCGAGCGCCATGGATCGACAGGTGCCGGCTAGCTCGCTTCCGCCTGTAGCGCAGAGCTGTTGTCCGTTCGCAACCCACGTCGCATGCAATTAAGCTAGTTCAACATTAGGCAGCGCACTCGCTGTTGAGGTATCGCGTGTATGCTAACCTACTCAACAGACGTGCTGCCGGTTCAGCGCGGGAGTCGCTCGAGAGCTACTTGCCTTTTTTCGGCCGCGCTTCCTTCGGCGGTTCGCCGCCGGCGAAGGGCGCCGGGATACCGCTCATAGTTATGACGATCTTTTCTGGTTTGGTTTTAGCCCTAGCGCCATAGGAAGCGATGCGGACCTCCCAATTTCCCTCCGTCGAACCATAGACGAGCTCGATAGGAATGGGGCCACTAGGGTCCGTAAGGGCTGCATGGATGGTGTCGCGCAACACACTTTGCATGAGAGGCGGCAAGACCGAAGAACACATTCGCCGCCATGCGCGAGCCTCGCTGTTCGATATGCCAGGTATCAAAGTTGCGAGAAGTCCAAGCCGGTAGTTGTCACCAAACTGTCGCTCGAAGTTGTAGCGAGTTCTTCAATGTGTGCGGCGTCGAAGAGCGCATTCAAGTTGGTTACTGTGACGGAAGCCCCTGGCTTCAGCGTGAAGGCCATTTCAATATCCTCCTGCACCACCGACCCGCTGACTGCCTGTCCAGAAGCAGCTCGCAGGGCCGCGAGGTTCCCAGCCATTAGCGCATTGGCTCGAAGTCTTGAGGTATCAGCTTAATCCTTGAGCAGAACTTGATCAACCAATGGACTTCCGGTTAACTCGTCTTCCGATCTCAATGGTAACGCCATGAGCAAGGCCGCGAAGTGTGTTGCTTGCGGGGGCGATTTGACCGCCGAGGGCGCTTGCAAAGCCTGCGGCACGCTTGGCCACTCACAATGCACACATTGTGGCGCGCGCATGCCCGATGGCAGCCGGTTTTGCAGTGCGTGCGGCATCGAACTCGGCAAGCAGCCGTTGTTAGGGTTCGAGTCCGGGGGCATCACTGCACCTAGGCTTCCCGCACATCTTGCCCAGCGCATTTTGGCCTCGCGCACCAACATCGCGGGCGAGCGAAGGCAGGTCACTGTTCTGTTTGCCGATATCAAGGGCTCAACGGGCCTGATCGAAGGACTCGATCCGGAAGCGGCTGAGGCGCTCCTGGGCCAGCCGCTGCGCCGTATGATCGATGCTGTCCATCGCTATGATGGAACGGTCAATCGCATTCACGGCGATGGCATCATGGCGCTCTTCGGAGCACCGATTGCACAGGAGGACAATGCCGCCCGCGCAGTGTACGCAGCCCTCGACATGCAGGCTGCCGTTCGGAGCCTATCGAGCGAGCAGCTTGCTATTCGTGTAGGGTTGCATTGTGGAGAGGTTGTCGTTCGCGCCGTCAACAATGATCTTTCCTTCGACTACGACGCCGTCGGCGCTTCGGTGCATTTGGCCGCTCGGATGGAGCAAATGGCCGGACCGGGGGCGATCTACTGCACCCACGAAGTGGCCCAGCAGACCGAGGGCTTGATCAGGGCGAGCTCGCTCGGTCCACAATCGATCAAAGGCTTCAGAGAACCGCGGGAGGTCTTCGAGATAGTCGGTTTGACGAATGCTCGAACACGTTGGGATGTAAGCTCTGCGCGCGGCCTGACGCCGTTCATTAATCGCGCGGAGGAAATGGCAAACCTGCGGGAACTGCTGCAGGGTGCCAATGAGGGCCGGTTTCAGGCATTAACCGTGGTGGGCGACCCGGGCGTCGGAAAGTCACGGATTGTGCACGAATTTCTCGGTATCGCCGAGCTCCGCAGCTGGACGGTCTTGAGAGCCTCCGCTGCTGCCTACAGAAAGAACACGGCATACCTGGTCATCGGGTCTTTGTTGCGCGCGTGGTTTCAAATAACCGAAACGGACTCGTCGGCGACGGCCAAGGATCGCGTCTGTAAGAGGGTACAGACGCCCGATGACTTCTCTAGTACCGTCGCTCCCAGCAATTTACTCACTGTTGGACCTGCCATTCGACGATACCGATTGGAAGAGACTGGAGGCGTCTGAACGGCGCCGTCAAATCGTTGGCGCACTGAAGCGCATCATTCTGCTTGCCGCCGCCACAGGGCCGACTCTTCTCTTTGTGGAGGACATGCAGTGGGTTGATGACGGCAGCCAGAGCCTGCTCCGGGACCTTTTCGAGAGCGATGTCGAGGGACCGATACTTCTGTTGATGACCTGCCGGCGCGGCTACCAGCACTTGCCGGAAAAGGATGCCCGCCATCGTGTTGTGACCATAGACACCCTCGATGCCAATACCGCAGGTGTCTTTGTCCGCGCACTCCTGGGCGACAATCCAAAGCTAGAGCCGCTGCGAAGCCTCATTATCAGTCGCACCGAGGGCACCCCGCTTTTCATCGAAGAGACCGTCCGCAGCGTGGTCGAAATCGGTAGCTTTTCGGATAACGGCCTCCTGTCGAAACTCGACGAAGGGCCCAAGGCTCTAAAGATACCGCCGACGGTTCAGGAGGTGATAGCCGCTCGCATCGATCGCCTTGCACCGCAACACAAGGCCCTTCTCCAGGCGGCGTCCGTCGTCGGCGTCGAGATCCCGCCAGTTCTGCTGCAAGCTATTACCCATCTCCCGCGGGAGGGCCTGGTTGGATTGCTGGCGGATTTGGAACGTGCAGACTTCGTCTATCAAGACCACACAGCATCGTCGGAACGATTTGTTTTCCGCCACGCGCTGACTCATGATGTGGCATACAGCAGCCTCCTGTACAGCACGCGTCAGGCGCTGCACGCGCGCCTGGTTTCAGCAATCGAGGATCAGTATCGCGAGCGACTTGAGGAGCATATCGACCAGCTGGCGCATCATGCCGTCCACGGCGCGCTCTGGACAAAAGCGATCAATTATCTGCGACAGGCTGGAAGCAAGGCACTTGAGAGGTCTGCCTACACCGCCGCCTGTATACCCTTCGAACAGGCGATCGCGATCCTGGAAAAGCAGCCAAGCACCCCGGAGAGCGTCAAGCTCGGGATCGACATTCGGCTGATGATGCGCGCGATTTTTGGCGCTACAGGTGACTATGACCAACTCGATCGATATTTGCTTGAAGCCGAGGGTCTTGCAGAGTCGATCGGTGATTTGCTGCGTCTGGCGCAGGTGAACGTCGCGAAGGCCCTGACTTTGAATTTTCGCGGCGACCTGGATGCCAGCATTCAATGCGGAGTTCGCGCCCGCAACATAGCGGGGAGTATCGGCAACCACAGCGTCAGTCTGGCGGCTACGGTCTACATCGGACAGGCGCACATGTGGCGGGGGGATTTCAGGCAAGCAGTCGATTTGCTGGAGAGCAACTTAGGTTGGGCCAAGGGAGCGCTGCGGCACGAAAGGATCATTACCACTGGAACAACTTCTGTTCTCTGGCTGGGGATGCTCGGCGCGTCTGCGGCGTACCTAGGCGATTTCGCAAAGGCGGCCCTCATCTGCAAGGAAGCATGCGAGATTGCTGACGAGGGGCGACGTCCATACGATGTGGCACTGGCTTATTGGTATGCGGGATTTGTCGCGTCACACCAGGGCGACGTCTCCAAAGCTTTGATTGCTCTCGAACACGCGTGGGGCGTGTGCAACGCCAATCAGGTCTATTCCCTGCTTCCAATTCTTGGAACAACGTTGGGATACACGTATGCGCTGTCCGGTCGTCAGGCCGAGGGGATCAAGCACCTGGAACGAGCCCTTGAATTTTCGCGCAAGGCAAACTTTGCTTATGCGGAAGCATGGTCGACGGCCTATCTCGGGCTTACCAATGCCTTTGCGGGCCAATACGCGCATGTACTGAAGCAGGCGAACGGTGCGCTTGAGCTCGCGCGCAAGCACAAATTCCGCGCTGTCGAAGCGGCGGGGCTGCGGTTGCTTGGGGATTACTACCTGCGCAGTTCCACGCGCGACGCGCAGGCAGCTGAGGCCAAATATGGTCTTGGCAGCGATATTGCTTTAGAGTTCGGCATGCGGCCTGAGTTAGCCCATTGTCTGAGCGGATTGGCAGAGGCACGCTTCACGTTAGGGCAAAACCGTGAAGCGCAAGTCGTGCTCGAGCGCTCACGCAAGCTCTGCAACGAAATGGGGCTGAGAGAGGTTACGAGGCTGCCAAGCTGCTAAAAACCGCAGCCCATGCATTTGGCGCGGTGCCGATCGGCACAACGCTAGCACAGCAATGCTCGTCACACCATTTTCCTCACGAATAGCGACCTGAAGCGCGGCATCTTGAGGATGTCGGAGGCAAGCTTGTGGCTCGGCGTAAGCGCTGTCGCGCGATTGGCCCTTGCGGCTTCAGCAACCACTCGCTTTAGGCGGCCAATTCGACGATCTCTGCCCCGAGCCTGTCGTTGGCTATCCAGAGCCGGCCGACAGTCACGGGCAGCTTAAATCGCCGCGGGCCGGCGCTCCCCGGATTAACAACCTCACCGTTCGGCCGCGAGCCGGGACTTTCCGCTGGGGTGCAGCGGACGCTCGGAGGCCGAGGCGTGGACGACGCCCTGCTCAAGATCTGATAGCATGCGGACCAAAGCTCGCGTACGGAGGCAAACCATGACGATGCCGATGGACTGCGGGTCGACGTCAGTCCCGCTCACAAAGGCACGGCGCCCCCCACTCGCACATCTTCCCGGCGAGGATGGCTGGCCGATCGTCGGCAACACCTTCGCTGCGCTCAAGGATCCCGTCCGCCATATCCAGGCCATGCACAGCAAGCACGGCCCCGTCTATCGCGACCACCTGTTTGGGGTCAGCAGCGTCGCCATGCTGGGGCCGGAAGCCAACGAGCTCGTGTTGTTCGATCGCAATAAGGACTTCTCCTCAGCCGACGGCTGGGGCTTCCTACTCCACCGCCTGTTCCCGCGCGGGCTGATGCTGATGGATTTCGACGAACACCGCCTGCATCGCAAGGCGCTGGGCGTTGCCTTCAAGCCGGCGCCGATGAAGGCCTATCTCGGCGCGTTGAACCACGGGATCTCGCGGCGGATCGCGGAATGGCACCTGGCGGGCTCAGGACAAGGCGGCACCACCGACCTTGTGTTCTACCCTGCCATCAAGCAGCTGACGCTCGATCTGGCTGCGACCTCCTTCCTCGGCATCGAGCTCGGACCACAGGCCAATGGTGTCAACCGGGCGTTCGTCGATATGGTCGCTGCTATCGTCGGCGTAGTGCGCACACCCGTTCCCGGCACGCAAATGTGGAAGGGTGTCAAGGGGCGCGATGCGATCGTTGCTTTCTTCTGTCAGGAGATCCCGAGACGCCGCGCCGGGCAGGGGACGGACCTGTTCTCCGAGCTTTGCCGTGCGACCAAAGAGGATGGATCGCTGCTCACGGAGCAGGAGATCGCCGATCACATGAGCTTCCTGATGATGGCAGCGCATGACACGCTGACCTCATCGGTGACGTCGCTCGTCTACCTGCTGGGTAAGGACCCGCAGTGGCAGGACAAGCTGCGGGCAGAGATGCACGGGCTCGGTCTTCCGCCCGGTGCACCTCTTCCCTACAAACGGCTGGGCGAGCTGGCACTCCTCGAGATGGCCTTCAAGGAAGCCATGCGCATCAATCCGCCGGTGCCCGGGATACCACGCGCCGCCGTGCGCGACTTCCACTTCAAAGGCCACGACATCCCGGCTGGCACGCGTGTTGCCATCAGCACCATCTTCACACACCGCATGCCGGAAATCTGGCCGGAGCCGCTCAGGTTCGATCCACTGCGCTTTACCGACGAGGCTGTCCGCGCGCGCCACAAGTATGCCTGGGTGCCCTTTGGCGGCGGCGCCCATATGTGTCTGGGCCTGCATTTCGCCTATATGCAGGCGAAGAGCTTTTTCTATCATCTGCTGACGACGACAAAAGTGGGACTTGCTGACGGCTATGTGCCGCGCTGGCAGATGTGGCCGATCCCGAAGCCGCGCGACGGATTACCGATACGGATCGAGCGTATGCGGTGAGAGCGACGCGAGTGCTGCCTTCGTGGCTGGCTCAGCTTCAGCAGCCTGGGTGTGACCCTGGATCGCATGACCGTTCTTGGCACATGTGAGACCTTTCGAGTGGAGGTCGCACATGTCCGGAATTGAGATGCTATGGGGCGGGCGGCGAGGAGATTGCATCCATCGGCGCTGATGTGAAGCGATGGAGCACCGGATGTCCAGACCAACCGACCTGAGCCGATCCCTCACCGTCCTAAAAGGGGACAGCACGCTGATCGCCGTAATCGAAATGAGCCTAACGAAATGGCTCGTTGCCGGTATTGTGCCGGGCGTCGAGCGCCAACCGTTGAAGAAGCTCGATGCCGACGAGAGCGCATTACTGAAGTTGCTGCATCGCTGGCGGGAGGAAGCGAGGAAAGCAGGACGCAAGATCGAACGCATCGCGGTCGCATTCGAGGCCGGTCGGGACGGCTTCTGGCTGGCGCGCTGGCTCAGGGCCCGCGGTATTGAAGCCCACGTCATCCACCCGTCCAGTGTGGCGGTGTCGCGCGAGCATCGGCGGGCAAAGACCGATCGGCTCGACACCGGGCTTCTCAAGCGCGCCTTTCTCGGCTGGCTGCGGGGCGAGCGCGATCACTGCAAGATGGTCGCGATTCCGACACTCGCCGACGAAGATGCCAAGCGACCTAACCGCGAGCGCCAGGGCCTCGTGGGAGAGCAAAGCCGGATCGTCAACCGAATGAAGGCAACGTTGACCCGGCTCGGCATCCGCGGGTTCAATCCCAAGCTGAAGAAGGCCGCCGACCGCCTCGAAGGCTTGCGCACGGCCGAGGGCGAACCCATACCACGCAACACTTTGGCTGAGTTGCGTCGCGACATGGACCGACGGCGGCTCGTTCGGGATCAGATCCAGCAGATCGAACATGCGCGACTGGAGTGTCTCAAGCAAGCGCCCAGCGATGGAGCAAATGCCATGGTGCGCCTGCTGGCCCGCGTGATTGGGGTTGGTATCGAGACGGCCGACATGCTGGTGCAGGAGGTGCTTTCGCGAAACTTGCGCGACAGACGAGCGGTGGCGCGTTATGCGGGCCTCACGGGCTCGCCCGATGAGAGCGGACGAAAACGCCGGGAGAAGGGGCTCGCCCGATCCGGCAATGCTCGAGTGCGAAGTGGCATGATCCAATTGGCGTGGCGATTTCTCATGTTCCAGAAAGACAGCGGCTTGGCGCAGTGGTTTCGAGCCCGCACCGAGAATGCGCCTGGCACGCGCAAGACCATGATCGTGGCCCTGGCGCGCAAGCTTCTCATCGCCTTTTGGCGGCTGGTGCGGGAAGGCGTGGTGCCAGATCGCGTTCTTCTGCGTCCGGCACAATGAACGGAGGTCGCGAACGCACCTGACAGTTTCGGCCCTGTCGGCATGCTTGTGACAGATAGCCGATGACGGTTCGAGGTGGCGGAGTCCCGCCTTACCCCATGGCTTTGACGCCGTAGTTGAGATTGGGTCCGCCGCTTCGGAGCTTCGCTACCGATGCGCATGGCTGCATCATGGTTCGGGTTCTTGAACCCACCGGATACAAGGTTGTGGCGCGATTGATCCGCGCCCGAAAGCGAGTTCCCCTCAGATCGTCATCCCGACTACACCAAGTCTGCCGTCGTGCTGGGAGCCGTCAAGGAATGGAACGGTGGGGCCTGCCGCAAACTTGGCGCAGCGCACCATCCTTGACCGCCCACTGCGCGCGCCGGCGTGTCGATCGAGCGGGTCGGGGCGAAGAAACGGAACTCCAGATCGAGCAAAGAAACTGAACTCAAGAAAAGATGATGTACCTCGAACAAACTGCTTGACTCCTCAAGCCCCATACAAGGGGTAAGCGGACTCCATCGCAGCCGCCGTCAGAGTCGCATTTTGACCCTATCCGACCGTCGCGCATGAGAGAAAGGCTCACTCCGGCAAACGGGCTTTCCGCGGTGGTCCCGGGGCCGTGGGTAGAACAGACGGCGAATTGTCAGAAGCGCTCGGCCTCTCCTGCATCTCCCCTCTTTTGGAAGCAGAGCGCCGGGGGTTCGGCGTCGTGCTGGGCCGTGGGTGCCCAAGCAGGTCCCCGATCAGCGGCGATGCCTCCCCTGACGCAAGGATCAACGCGAGTGAGTCCCGCAGATCGTGGAGCTGCGCGCCAACAATGCCGGCCGCCTTGCTGATGGAACGCCACGCTTCTTGCAGCTCGCGCCGATGCCCAACCGTGCCGCGGCCTGGGAACACAAACACCGCATCCGCAGGCGAGCGTCCACGGATCCCGGCCAGCAGCTCCCGGGCCGGCGTCGATAGCCGGGCTCTGTGAAGCAGCTTTTGCTTTGTCCACGCGCCTGACGCCAAGTCGAGATTGGCCCAGCGCATCGAAAGTGCCTCAAGGCGTCGGGCCCGGGTCAGCAGCAGCAGCCGAATGGCGTCCGCAGCGTCGCGGTCAGGGTATGCTGCGAGTGCTGCCGTGAGGCAGTCCAGCTCAGCGGTGGTGAAATATCGGGTGCGCCGCACTTTCTGGTTGAGCTCCACGCCGCGGCAAGGGTTGTCAGTGCGCCAGCCCCAACCGACCGCCAGCGCCATCATCTTGGATAGGACGGCGACGCAGCGGTTCGCCCGGTACGGCGCGTGCCGCGTGACTTTCTGGTGCAAGGCTTCGACGTCGCCGAAGCTGACGGCCGCGACTTTCACGCTACTCAACTCAGGCCGTATGTACATGCTGATGATGCTGCGATAGTCGACCTGAGTGATCGGCCGTTTTTTTGCGACGTGCTCGGCTAGGAAGCGATCACACAGGGCATTGACGGTCGGTGCGTCTCGATCCTTGAGCCCCAACCGCGGAGGCTTCCGGGCCTCATCGCGAGAACGCGTGACGAATGCAGAACGCGAAATCGACAACGCTGATGCGGTGCCTCCTTGCCGCTCTTCAATGCGTTCTTGCCTGTCATCCAGGTAGCTGATCATCGCTGCGAGAGCCTGCGCAACTTCGATGCCGCCAGAACACTCCGTTGCTGCATCATGGGCCTGGCGGAGACGACAAATGGCCTCCTCGCGGCTAACAAGTTTCTTCTCGATCAGGATGTTGGCAAGAACAGCGGACACACCCATATGCCCGGCGAACAATTTCGCGACGCGATCATCCATCGCTGCCTCCGGCTTGAGATGCAACAAGGGGGTCGCCCGCAAACCGCCGTCGCCGTCCCCGGATCGGCAATCTGTAACCTCAAACTCTGACAACGATGCCATCCCAGTCATCTCACATGATTGGGAGAACGAGGATCAGTTTTGGACCGCGAAATCTGCAACAGCCGGTGTAGCCGTAGCGTGCCGAGCTGGTGCACGAGATCACACCAGAACCGCCATGCTCACGCTGATCGTCACCGCCACGTCGCTCGACTACCTCAATGCCCGCTACTATGATCCTGCGCGGGGCACCTCCTAGGTGCTCAGGCGATGTCTGGCTTCCTCTATTTCACGGAGGAAACGGGCTTTCTGACCAAGGCCCGACGCGTCTAGTTCGTGAATGATAAGATCTCGCCAGCGGTTCAGCGTCGCCAGCTTCTCTCCGCGCGTGAACAGCTTTTCGTCGACGATGCACAGTGGACTTTGGAAGCTTCCCTCCGGGTTTTGCTTCGCAAGCAGCCGGTTCAACGCCCGGTCATGCTGATTTCCTTGACGGCGCACCACGGGAACCATGTGAACAATTCGCGGCAAAAGTGTGTGCACACAGCTGCCGAACGGCAGGTGCTGGCACGGACTTACCGTTCTCGCGATGCCGCAAGTTCGGCAGCTTTCGGAGGATCATCCGCCGTGCGCCGCGAGGCACCGGGACGCGAACTTTTGAC
>CAWHUM010000001.1:0-153263 GCA_963832445.1 uncultured Alphaproteobacteria bacterium | reverse complement strand
AAACCGCTGCTCTACCGCTGAGCTAAGCCGGCAAAATCAGGCACTAAAGCGAGCAAACATCAACCAAACCGCTGCTCCGCCTCAAACTTCCGCCTCTTCGACCTCGTCATAGCAGCACCTGCTGATACGTCCAAGCGCTCGTCTTGGTCACTTCAGAGTGAGCCCAGAATTGTCCACACCATCAGCTTGCGGAATAACGCGGGCGCGCTAGCATGAGGGCATATGGAAAAACATATCGGAGTGGATTTCCGACCCACCTTGTATCCAATAGTTCAAGTCACCTGCACTGAGTGCCTTCAAAGCGCATTAGGAGATAACCCCAAAGACATCATCCACGACTGATATTGCTTGCAAGGTATCCGAACCGAAGCGAGTTGATGGGGGAGGATCGTGCACCATCGGACGAAGTGGAAGCCGCGAGGCAGGTAACCTACCCCAAGGGGGAAATGCTGGATCGAAGCCAGCACGTCCTATCTCCCCATCAGCCCACTTCACCGCTACATTCGTCGCATGAAGATCGCGATCCTCAGTCACGCAGACGTCTCCAGCTCCTACGCAGCCGTTCTCATGGAGCGTGGCCACACTCACATTCCCAAATAGCAAAAAGCCCCGCTTCGGCGGGGCTTTCGTTGTGGAGACCGGCACAAGACGGATGCTTAGGTAGACGGATTGACACCTACAAGATGACGATGCCTTCGAATTAACCTAGTGTGCCCTCCGTCGCCATGTGGCCGAGGGCAGGCATGCGTGAGGCTCGGCGATGCGTCTAGACAAGGGCCTGGCGGGGGTGGCTCCCCGCTGGGCCTTCTTCTTGCGTTTTTCGCAAAGGTATAAGTCAGTGATTCGCACGAGCAAGCAAGTCTTGAAAGTAAGACCATCTTGCACTGCGTCACACAGAAAAACATACCAACCCGTGAGCCCACGGTGAGCCCAGAACGCCAAAATCCATTTAAGAACAGGGCTCCCAAGATGCTTACAAAACCGCTGCTCTACCGCTGAGCTAAGCCGGCACGCGCAGGCCACCGGGTGGCGATAGTCCGGCACTTTTGCCCAGTCAAGCCGATCGTGCTTGGACAAGCGCAGTGGAGCTGCAACGCACCTTTACCCTAGCTCGAAGCCCTCATCGCCCCCCGCTCGTCTCTATTGGATAATGGCGGACCTGTTGTGCCTCGGAGGATTTGCATGCGCCGTTTTCGCGCTTTCCCGTTAGCCCTGGCGGTGACGCTGGCAGTATGGGCGGCTCCTGCCCTGGCGCTTGATCGCCCACCGTCGCCCGGTGCCCCGGCTAGTACAACTATCCATGTGGCGGACCTTGATAGGCCAGCATTTGGACGCCGCCATCATGCGGGTCACCATTGGCATTGGCGCAAGCGCGCCGCCTACACTCGCTGGCTCCACAATGAGTACGTTGTGGCCGGCTATCCGGTGAACCAGTACCGCAGCCCGACCTATTACTGGGTCTATCCGTGCTGCTATCGCTACCGCCACTGGTAGCGGTGCGAATGGCCGGCCGCGGGTGTTGTTGCACTTTCCGCCCGGTCAGCGAATCACATAAGCTTCGCCAGCTGTGTGTGGCGTGCAGCCTGACCCAAGGAGCGATGCCGTGCGCAGAATGTTTCACCTCACGATAGAGATCCTGACGGCGCTGTTCTTCGCGGCCTCGATCGGCATCGGCGCAGGAGTG
The DNA here is from genome assembly GCA_963832445.1 of uncultured Alphaproteobacteria bacterium. GTDB lineage: Bacteria > Pseudomonadota > Alphaproteobacteria > Rhizobiales > Hyphomicrobiaceae > AWTP1-13. The sequence continues at coordinate 151,579 of CAWHUM010000001.1, read as the reverse complement.
GTTGCAACGAGTTTCACGCATCGGCTAGGCGATGGCCTGAAGATGGCCGTTGTGGCCTTTCTGGCCGCGTCTGCGACCTTCGGTTATCTCATCTGGCGCACCTATCGTCCTCAGCACAGGGCCGCGGCTCCTCGGTCGCGTTCCTTGGAGCCTGCCTCGTCACACTAGCCCGACAGCGACCTTGGCTGTTCGGCTCACCCATGTGGTTTGACTGCCATATCGCTGGCAGCTGCCTCTGTGCTTTAACTGTTCGTTAGTGGGTCCAGGCTTTCGTCGCGAGAGCCCATTGGATCAGGCGACTGCGAGGAGACACATATGCGTGCGAGCGCCCGCTTGGCTCTATTGGCGGTCTTGGTCGCGATGGCCGCACTCACGAGCGGCCAGGTCGCCGCCGGTGGACGCGAGAACCCGGACGGGTATGGTCGCTATTCTCCGCTCGACGCCAAAGGCAAAGTCTACCGCTACGATCCCCGCTCCTGGTACTACTGGCAGCCTAGATACTATCCCTACTATGCCTCGAGCTATTGGGTGCCGCGTGCAGAGATGCGCTATCGCTATCGCGCTCAGTATTATGGTCCCCGGTATCGCTACTATCCGGCCTGGGGTTATCCCAGACCAGAGCACAATGGCGACTAGGTTGGCTCCGACTGCCATGAGCCTGCTTTCTCTGTGAGTAAGGGAACGCTGCTCCGGTGGTCCGCGTTAAGGCCACATTCATGTGCTGTAGGCGTCTAATCGGACGCTGGGGGGCGGAAGCCTCATTTGAAATGCATCGACATGACGGCCGCCGCGGCGGCGGCCGCTATGGGGAGATCACCATGCTAAAGAAGTTTGCGCAGTCGGCGGCGGCGCTGATGCTCATGCTCGGCATCGTCGCTGCCACCATCCAGCCCGCCGAGGCCCACCGCCGTGGCGGTGGCGTTGCTGCAGGCCTTGCGATCGGCACCATCCTTGGCCTTGGCATCGCGGGGGCCTACGCCGGCCCGCGCTACTATGACTACGGCCCCGGCTGCTATCGCGGCCCGAGGCAGTGCGACTACGTCGGGCGCAGCTGCTGGTTCAATAGCTACGGCGAGCGCATCTGCCGCGGTGGTGAGTATCGCTGTTGGCGGCCGACGATCTGCGACTGATCGCCAGACGGCCGGCAGAACCGGTCGACGTTTCAGGCGCCGCGGGCTCGCGCGGCGCCTCTTTCGTTTCCCGCTCCATCAAAGCCCCAGCCGGCGCATGGCTGCTAGGTGCAGCGCCACGGCGGCCGCATTGGACACGTTTAGGCTCGCAAGGGGGCCGCCAGTGGTAATGCGGCAGAGCCGATCGCAGCTCTGGCGCGTCAGCTCGCGCAGCCCCCGGCCTTCCGCACCAAGCACCAGGACTGGGCGATCAGGCCAGACGAGTGCTTCGATTGATTCTGTGGCATCGCCATCAAGCCCAATGATGGTGGCTGATAGCTCCTTAAGTTCGGCCAGCGCACGCGCAAGGTTCTGCACCAACGCGACCGGCACATGCTCGAGAGCGCCCGAGGCCGACTTCGCCAGCGCGCCCGCCAGCGGAGGGCTGTGCCGCCGCGTCATCACTAGCCCGGCAGCGCCGAACACTGCCGCCGAGCGGAGGATCGCGCCAACGTTGTGCGGGTCGGTGACTTGGTCCAGCACGAGGAGTGGCCGGCCCGCACCTTGCTCTGCCAGCGCTTCCAAGGTCGGCTCCGTCAGCGGAGCGGTCTCGAGCAGGGCGCCCTGGTGCACCGTGTCAGGTCCGAGGCGGCGGTCGAGGTCTTTGGGCAGCACGCGCTCGTGCATGATCTGCCGCCCACCCAGAGCTTGGCGCAGACGGCGCTCCGCGTTGTCGGTGAGGTAGAGCTTGCGCACCTCGCGGCGAGGGTTGGCGAGCGCCGCCTCCACGGCATGGATGCCGAAGATCAGCGGCGGTTCGTCCGCATTGGCATGGCGGGCCTCGTGCCTTGTTTTTGGTCGGTATTTGTTGCGCATCCGGGTCGCTTCTGTGGCTCGTTGGTCGGTGTTCCAGATCGGCCGGGTTGGCTCAAGGCCAGACCACTGGCCACCGCATCATGGCCGCCGCTTTGTGGTTGACACCATGCGTTGCGACCACCATATAGGCCTGGAATTGCCCCTGCTGGCGACGGCGGGGCGATTTCGTTTGGGCTCGGGGGCTGGACCCCTGCTTTGGGAGGGGTGCCCGAGTGGCTAAAGGGGACGGACTGTAAATCCGTTGGCTTCGCCTACGTTGGTTCGAATCCAACCCCCTCCACCAACCAGGGACAATGGCCGTGAGGCCTCCTGGTGCGATCGCAGAAGGTGCAAAGGGAAAAGATGGTACCCTTCCGCGAGAACTCGGGCAGCGTCAGATGGGCGAGCGCGGCCCCTGCGTCGATGGCTGCAACTGTGCGTGACACGCGGGTGTAGCTCAATGGTAGAGCAACAGCCTTCCAAGCTGATGACGAGGGTTCGATTCCCTTCACCCGCTCCATGCCCTCCTCGAAGGGTAGTGTGCAAGCGAGGAAGAGCGAATCCCGCGGGCAAGCAGTCCCGCTGAACTTAGACCAACCGCTAGCAAGTAGTAAGGACCGGCGATGGCGAAGGCGAAATTCGAGCGGACGAAGCCGCACTGCAACGTAGGCACGATTGGTCACGTCGATCATGGCAAGACGACCTTGACGGCTGCACTGACGAAGGTATCTGCGGACAAGGGCTGGACGCAGACTGCGATCTCCTACGACCAGGTGGCTAAAGCGTCCGAGAGCCAGGGGCGGCGCGATCCGACGAAGATTTTGACGATTGCGACTTCCCATGTGGAGTATGCGACGGAGAAGCGGCACTACGCGCACGTGGACTGCCCTGGGCATGCCGACTACGTGAAGAACATGATCACGGGTGCGGCGCAGATGGACGGCGCCATCCTGGTTGTGTCGGCAGTCGACGGTCCGATGCCGCAGACGCGCGAGCACATCCTGCTGGCGCGGCAGGTGGGGGTCCCCTACATCGTGGTGTTCCTGAACAAGTGCGATGTGGTGGACGACCCCGAGCTGCTGGACCTGGTGGAGATGGAGGTTCGGGAGTTGCTGTCGAAGTACCAGTTCCCGGGCGACGACGTGCCGGTGATTAGGGGTGCTGCGATCCAGGCCCTGGACGGGGAGAAGGGCCCGCTTGCCGACGAGGCGATCCTGAAGCTGTTCGAGGCGATCGACACCTACATCCCGCTGCCGGAGCGTCCCAAGGACCTGCCGTTCCTGATGCCGATCGAGGACGTTTTCTCGATCTCGGGCCGGGGCACGGTTGTTACGGGCCGCATCGAGCGCGGGCGGGTGAAGGTGGGCGAGGAGGTTGAGATCGTCGGCCTGAAGGACACGCAGAAGTCTGTGGTGACGGGCGTCGAGATGTTCCGCAAGCTTCTGGATTCGGGCGAGGCCGGCGACAACGTCGGCTGCCTGTTGCGGGGCATCGACAAGGACGCGGTGGAGCGCGGGCAGGTACTGTGCAAGCCTGGCTCGATCAAGCCGCACAAGAAGTTCAAGGCCGAGGCCTACATTTTGACGAAGGAGGAGGGTGGGCGGCACACGCCGTTCTTCACCAACTACCGTCCGCAGTTCTACTTCCGCACGACCGACGTTACGGGAGTGGTGTCTCTGCCCGAGGGTACGGAGATGGTGATGCCCGGTGACAACGTTGCGGTGACGATCGAGCTGATCACGCCGATCGCGATGGAGGAGAAGCTTCGCTTTGCCATCCGCGAGGGCGGGCGCACGGTCGGTGCCGGCGTCGTCACTGCAATCATCGAGTAGGTGGGTATCCCGAGTTGGTTAGTGGCCGACGGCAAGGCTTGGAAAATGCTTGAAAAAGGGCGGGTTAGGGGATGTATCGGCCGCCAACCCCTAATCCCGATCCTTGTCAAGAAAAAAATGTGACAAGGGCGGCGAACTGCGTTATGTAAGCCGTCCCGCGCGGGTCGGCCCGGACTCAAGGGGTGTAGCTCAATTGGTAGAGCGTCGGTCTCCAAAACCGAAGGCTGGGGGTTCGAGACCCTCCGCCCCTGCCAGTTGCTGCTGCCGCCTTGTCCGTGCGGCCTCCCTCGCGAGGGTTAGAGGCGGCGCAAAGACGTAGAGGGAAGAATAAGTAGCGGGCGGCCGGGCGTTTGTCGGCCGGAGGTGCATGGGCAGATGAAAAATCCCCTGACGTTCATCCAAGAGGTGCGTCAGGAAGTGTCGAAGGTGACGTGGCCGACCTGGAAAGAGGTCTGGATCACGACGGCCATGGTTATCGTCATGGTCGCGCTCACGTCGATATTCTTCCTGATCGCCGATCAGATCATCGGTTACACCGTTTCATTGATCCTCAGGGCGGGCTCGCGGATCCCCGGTTAGCTCGTGACGACAACAGCATCTAGGCCGAAAGACTCAACGATGGAGAAGCGCTGGTACATCGTGCACGCCTACTCGAACTTCGAGCGCAAGGTGGCGGAAGCGATCAAGGACCGCGCCAAGGCTGCGGGGCTGTCGGACCTTTTCGAGGAGGTGCTCGTCCCGACCGAGGACATCGTCGAGGTGCGGCGCGGGCGCAAGGTGCAGGCGGAGCGCAAGTTCTTTCCCGGCTACGTCCTGGTCAAGATGGCGATGACCGACGCTGCGTATCTTCTGATCAAGAATACGCCGAAGGTGACGGGGTTTCTTGGAGCAGACAACAAGGCAACGCCGATCAGTGAGGATGAGGCCAAGCGCATCCTCTACCAGGTGAAGGAGGGTGTTGAGCGGCCCAAGCCGATGATCACCTTCGAAATCGGCGAGAAGGTTCGAGTGGCGGATGGTCCATTTGCTTCGTTCGAAGGGCAGGTCGAGGAAGTCGACGAGGGCCGCTCGCGCATCAAGGTCGGTGTGTTGATCTTTGGCCGGCCGACGCCGGTCGAGCTGGAGTTTGGTCAGGTCGAGAAGGTGGGCTGACGCGGGCGAGAGCCGCGGCGCGCCTGGGTGAGAGGGTAGGTAATGGCGAAGAAGATCGACGGCTATATCAATCTGCAGGTGCCTGCAGGCCAGGCGAATCCATCGCCGCCTATCGGCCCGGCCCTGGGTCAGCGCGGCCTCAACATCATGGAGTTCTGCAAGCAGTTCAATGCCAAGACCAAGGACCTCGAGGCGGGCGCTCCGATCCCGGTGAAGATCACGGTGTTCTCGGACCGTTCGTTCAGCTTCGAGATGCGGACGCCGCCGGCGTCCTACCTGATCAAGAAGATCGCCCAGATCGGCAGCGGCTCCAAAGAGCCCGGTCGGTCGAGCGTGGGCACTGTCACGATGGCGCAGGTGCGCGAGGTCGCCAAGCAGAAGATGAAGGATCTCAACACCGACAGCATGGACGCCGCGGTCAAGACCATTGCCGGGACCGCGCGGTCCATGGGCATTCAGGTGGTGGAGTGAGGACATGGGCAAGATCGGCAAGCGCATGAAGGCAGCGCGCACGGGCGTCGACCCCGAGAAGGCCTACGCGGTCACCGAGGCCGTGAACTTCGTCAAGTCGCGCGCCAAGGCCAAGTTCGACGAGACCGTCGAGATCGCCATGAACCTCGGCATCGATCCCAAGCACGCCGATCAGATGGTGCGCGGGGTGTGCAACCTGCCGAACGGTTCGGGCCGGACGTTGCGGGTGGCGGTCTTTGCGCGGGGCGCGAAGGCCGAGGAGGCCAAATCTGCGGGCGCCGACGTGGTGGGCGCCGAGGACCTGGTCGAGCAGGTGCAGGGCGGCAATATCAACTTCGACAGGTGCATCGCCACACCCGACATGATGGGCCTGGTGGGGCGGCTCGGCAAGGTGCTGGGCCCGCGCGGTCTGATGCCCAACCCGCGCGTCGGCACGGTCACCATGGACGTGGCGTCGGCGGTAAGGGGTGCCAAGGGCGGCGCCGTCGAGTTTCGTGTCGAGAAGGCAGGCATAGTGCAGGCCGGCGTCGGCAAGGCGAGCTTTTCGGAGAAACAGCTCGTCGAGAACATCAAGGCGTTTGTCGATGCCGTGGTGAAGGCCAAGCCGGCGGGCGCCAAGGGCAACTATCTGAACAAGGTCTCGCTGAGTTCCACGCAAGGCGTGGGCGTCAAGGTCGATCTATCGAGTTTAACCGGCGCCGGTCCGGCGTGAAAGGAGGCAAGGCATCTAAGCGCTTGAGACCTTCCGGACTTCGCGTCCGGATCAATTGGGCTGGACAGCGAGTCTTTCGCTCCCATTCCCAACGCCTGTCCGAGATTGCCGGTGCCGGAGCTATCCGGCCTAAGCCTTGGTAAAGGGCCTGCATGAGACGGGAGACGAAACGGGTAGCGACAGTGTCGCTCCGGTTTGAGCCTCTTGGGTTCTGCACCTTTGCGCCAGCGCGCGAAGGAAGGACGGGTTCCTAAATCGCGCCGCTTGAACCGGCGGCAAGGTGCAACCCGCGACCGAAAGTGCCCGATGTTGTGGCGCTGGTCGCAAGATGGAGTGAGCAACGTGGATAGAGCTCAAAAACGTCAGCTCGTGACGACGCTCAACGAGGAGTGGAAGGGCAGCGGCGTAATCGTCGTCGCCCATTACAAGGGCATGACAGTCGCCCAGATGACCGACTTCCGCAAGCGCATGAAGGACGCGGGTGGAGCGGTCAAGGTCGCTAAGAACAAGCTGGCTAGGCTAGCCCTGAAGGACACCGAGGTCGAGACGGTCTCCGATCTCCTCAGCGGTCAGACCTGCATCGCCTACTCGGATGACCCGGTCAGTGCGGCTCGGGTGTCGGTCAAGTACGCAAAGGAGAATGACAAGCTCATCATCCTTGGCGGTGCGATGGGTAGGACGCGGCTCGACAGCAGCGGGGTCAAGGCGCTCGCCGACCTGCCTTCGCTCGACGAACTGCGGGCGAAGATCATCGGCCTGGTGCAAGCACCCGCGACCCGGATGGCGCGTCTGGTCAAGGAGCCGGGCGCCAAGGTGGCGCGTGCGCTCGCAGCCCGCGTGGCGCAACTGGAAAAGAGCGCCTGAACCGAAGCTGGAAACGATTGGGGCGCGACCGCGCCCGCGCAACGCAAACGATCAAACGAAGGAAGTTGAAGTCATGTCAAATCTCGCAGGCATCATGGATCAGCTCAATAAGCTGACCGTTCTCGAGCTGTCCCAGCTGTCAAAGATGATGGAGGATGGCTGGGGCGTGTCGGCCGCGGCCCCGGTTGCGGTTGCCGCAGCCCCGGCAGCCGGCGCAGCAGCGCCCGCGGCCGAGGAGCAGACGGAATTCACCGTCATCCTCAAGTCCGGCGGCGACAAGAAGCTGAACGTGATCAAGGAAGTCCGCACGCTGATCTCGGGCCTCGGCATCAAGGAAGCCAAGGAGTTGGTCGAGGCGGGCGGCAAGACCATCAAGGAAGGCGTCACCAAGGAAGAGGCTGCCAAGATCAAGAAGCAGCTCGAGGACCAGGGCGCGGTTGTCGAGATCAAGTAAGGCCCACCCAACGGCCGGCTGCGGGACGTGCGCCATGCGTCCCGCAGCCGGGTCGATCAACGGATCCCTGCAACGGGCCGAGCGATACGACAGTTGAACGCGAGCTGCGGAGTGCCGGCGTCCCCGCAGCTGACAAGCTAAGCTTCCCTTCGCCACGAAGGACAAGGAACTCGAAATGGCTGAAACCTACAGCGGCCGCAAGCGCATCCGCAAGCAGTTCGGCTCGATTGCCGAAGTTGCCGAGATGCCCAACCTCATCGAGGTGCAGAAGAGCTCCTACGATGACTTCCTGATGGTCAAGGAGCCGCCCGGCGGCCGGCCGGATCAGGGGTTGCAGGCGGTGTTCAAGTCGGTGTTCCCGATATCCGATTTCTCGGGCCGGGCGACACTCGACTTCGAGCGCTACGAGTTCGAGCCGCCCAAGTACGACGTCGACGAGTGCCAGCAGCGCGACATGACCTACGCCGCCCCGCTCAAGGTGAAGCTGCGCCTCATCGTGTTCGATGTGAACGAGGAGACGGGCGCCCGCTCCGTCAAAGACGTCAAAGAGCAGGACGTCTACATGGGCGACATGCCGTTCATGACCTTGAACGGCACCTTCGTCATCAACGGCACCGAGCGGGTGATCGTCAGCCAGATGCACCGCTCGCCGGGTGTGTTCTTCGATCACGACCGCGGCAAGACGCATGCCTCAGGCAAGCTCTTGTTCGCCGCCCGCATCATTCCCTATCGCGGCTCGTGGCTCGATTTCGAGTTCGACGCCAAGGACATCGTCTATGTCCGCATCGACCGGCGCCGCAAGCTGCCGGTGACGACGCTGCTCTATGCGCTGGGCCTCGACGACGAGACCATCCTGTCGACTTTCTACAAGTCGATCCGGGTCAAGGAGACCAAGCTCGGCTGGAAGGTTCCGTTCACCCCCGAGAAGATGCGCGGCATGACACCCCATGCCGATCTCGTCGATGCCAAGTCGGGCGAGGTGGTCGTCAAGGCGGGCGAGAAGATCACCGCCAAGCGGGCGCGCGAGCTGGCAGAGGAGGGCCTGAAGGAGGTGCTGTTCAGCGCCGCAGATCTTGCCGGCAAGTATCTCGCCGAAGACATCGTCAACATGCAGACGGGCGAGATCTTCGGCGAGGCGGGCGACGAACTCGACGCCAAGCTGCTGGAAAAGCTCAAGCAGACGAAGGTCAAGGAGTTCCCGATCCTCGATATCGATCACGTCACGATCGGTGCCTTCATCCGCAACACGCTGCACATCGACAAGAACGCCAACCAGGAAGAGGCGCTGATGGACATCTACCGGGTGATGCGCCCGGGAGAACCGCCGACGCTTGAAGCCGCCCTGGCGCTTTTCAACGGTCTGTTCTTCGATCCTGAGCGCTACGACCTCTCGGCCGTCGGTCGCGTCAAGATGAACATGCGCCTCGACCTGAAGGCCGAGGACACCGTGCGCACGCTGCGCCCCGAGGACATCATTGCCGTGATCAGGACGCTTGTCGACCTGCGTGATGGCAAGGGCGAGATCGACGACATCGACAACCTCGGCAACCGCCGGGTGCGGTCGGTCGGCGAGCTGATGGAGAACCAGTATCGGCTGGGCCTCCTGCGCATGGAGCGAGCCATCAAGGAGCGCATGAGCTCCGTCGATATCGACACGGTCATGCCGCAGGATCTGATCAACGCCAAGCCGGCGGCTGCCGCCGTGCGCGAGTTCTTCGGCTCCTCGCAACTCTCGCAGTTCATGGACCAGACCAACCCGCTGAGCGAAATCACGCACAAGCGGCGGCTCTCGGCGCTGGGACCGGGCGGTCTCACCCGGGAGCGGGCCGGCTTCGAGGTGCGCGACGTGCACCCTACCCACTATGGCCGCATCTGCCCGATCGAGACGCCGGAAGGTCCCAACATCGGGCTCATCAACTCGCTGGCCACCTTTGCGCGCGTCAACAAGTACGGCTTCATCGAGAGCCCGTACCGCAAGGTGGAGAAGGGCAAGGTGACCGACGAGGTGGTCTACCTCTCCGCCATGGAGGAGGCGCGCTATCACGTGGCGCAGGCCAACGCCGAGATCGACCCCAAGGGCAAGCTGACCGGCGATCTCATCACCTGCCGCTACCAGGGTGACGTGCTGCTGGTCTCCCCCGACAAGGTCGACTACATCGACGTTTCGCCCAAGCAGCTCGTGTCGGTTGCCGCCGCTCTCATCCCGTTCCTGGAGAACGACGACGCCAACCGCGCGCTGATGGGCTCCAACATGCAGCGTCAGGCTGTGCCGCTCATCAAGGCCGAGGCGCCGCTGGTCGGCACTGGCATGGAGGAGGTGGTCGCGCGCGATTCGGGCGCTGCCATCGCCGCACGCCGTACCGGCGTTGTCGACCAGGTGGACTCCACTCGCATCGTCATCCGCGCCACCGAGGAGGCCGACCCTTCCAAGCCGGGCGTCGACATCTTCCGCTTGAGGAAGTTCCAGCGCTCAAATCAGAACACCTGCATCAACCAGCGGCCGCTGGTGACGGTCGGTGACCAGGTGAAGGCGGGCGACATCATCGCCGACGGCCCCTCGACGGACCTCGGCGACCTGGCGCTAGGCAAGAACGTGCTCGTCGCGTTCATGCCGTGGATGGGCTACAATTTCGAGGACTCCATCCTCCTCTCCGAGCGCGTCGTGTTCGACGACGTATTTACCTCGATTCACATCGAGGAGTTCGAGGTGATGGCCCGCGACACCAAGTTGGGCCCCGAGGAGATCACGCGCGACATTCCCAACGTCTCGGAGGAGGCGCTCAAGAACCTCGATGAGGCCGGCATCGTCTACATCGGCGCGGAGGTGAACCCCGGCGACATCCTGGTCGGCAAGATCACGCCCAAGGGCGAGAGCCCAATGACGCCTGAGGAGAAGCTACTGCGCGCCATCTTCGGCGAAAAGGCGTCCGACGTGCGCGATACCTCGCTGCGTCTGCCGCCCGGCGTCAACGGCACCGTCGTCGAGGTGCGCGTCTTCAACCGGCATGGCGTCGAAAAGGACGAGCGCGCCATGGCGATCGAGCGCGAGGAGATCGAGCGCCTCGCCAAGGACCGCGACGACGAGCTGCAGATCCTCGATCGGAACGTCTATGCGCGCTTGAAGGTCGCGCTCCTGGGCAAGGAGGCCGCCAAGGGTCCCAAGAATGCCCGCAAGGGTACAACTGTAAACGAGGAAATCCTGTCCGATGTGCCGCGCAGCCAGTGGTGGGAGATCGGCCTGACCGACGAGGCTGCCATGGCGGAGGTCGAGGCCATCGGCAAGCAGTACGAGGACGCCAAGAAGAGCCTGGAGCGCCGCTTCGTCGACAAGGTGGACAAGCTGCAGCGCGGCGACGAGCTGCCTCCGGGCGTCATGAAGATGGTCAAGGTCTTCGTTGCCGTTAAGCGCAAGATCCAGCCCGGCGACAAGATGGCCGGCCGCCACGGCAACAAGGGCGTCGTGTCGATGATCGTGCCGATCGAGGATATGCCCTATCTGGATGACGGCACCCACGTCGACGTGGTGCTCAATCCGCTGGGCGTGCCGAGCCGTATGAACGTCGGTCAGATTCTCGAGACGCATCTTGGGTGGGCCTGCCGGGGTCTCGGTCGCATTATCGATGATGCGCTGCACGCTTTCCATGAGAGCGGTCAGGCCAAGGGTTTGCGCGATGCAGTGGAGGATATCTACGGGCCCGGCAACGGCGTCAGCAAGTTCAACGACAACGAGCTGGTCATGCTGGCCGAGAAGATCAAGGACGGCGTACCGGTGGCGACGCCGGTGTTCGACGGCGCGCGCGAGCCCGAGATCGTCGAGCTGCTCAAGAAGGCCGGCTTCGATACCACGGGCCAGGTGATGCTCCACGATGGCCGCACTGGCGAGCCGTTCGATCGCAAGGTGACGGTCGGCTACAAGTATCTGCTGAAGCTGCACCACCTGGTGGACGACAAGATCCACGCCCGCTCGATCGGCCCCTACAGCCTCGTCACCCAGCAGCCGCTGGGCGGCAAGGCGCAGTTCGGCGGTCAGCGGTTCGGCGAGATGGAGGTGTGGGCGCTCGAGGCCTACGGCGCCGCCTACACGCTGCAGGAGATGCTGACCGTCAAGTCCGACGACGTTGCCGGCCGCACCAAGGTCTACGAGGCCATCGTGCGCGGCGACGATGCCTTCGAGGCCGGCATCCCCGAAAGCTTCAACGTGCTGGTCAAGGAAATGCGGGCGTTGGGGCTCAATGTCGAACTCGTCAACTCGGAGGTGGTGCCGCCGCCGGCCGAGCCGACGCCCGAAGAGAGGCCGGCGCTGCCGCAGGCTGCTGCCGAATGACAGGCGCGCGCCTTCGCCCCGGCGAAGGCGTGCGTGCGCGACTGGAATGAGAATGCCGCAGGCTGCGACCTAAGCCGGTCGTTCAGCCCTCAGAGAGAGTGAGCGATGAACGAGATCACCAACCTCTTCAAGCAGCAGGTGCAGGTCCCTACCTTCGACCAGATTCGCATCTCGATTGCGAGCCCGGAGGACATCTCCTCCTGGTCTTTCGGTGAGATCAAGAAGCCGGAGACCATCAACTACCGCACCTTCAAGCCCGAGCGCGACGGGCTGTTCTGCGCACGCATCTTCGGCCCGATCAAGGACTACGAGTGCTTGTGCGGCAAGTACAAGCGCATGAAGTACAAGGGCCTGATCTGCGAGAAGTGCGGCGTCGAGGTGACGCTCGCCAAGGTGCGCCGCGAGCGCATGGGGCACATCCAGCTGGCCGCGCCGGTCGCCCACATCTGGTTCCTGAAGTCGCTGCCGAGCCGCATCGGCCTGCTGCTCGACATGACGCTGAAGGATCTGGAGCGCGTTCTCTACTTCGAGAACTACATCGTCACCGAGCAGGGCACCACTGCGCTCAACGAGAAGCAGCTGCTGACCGAGGAGCAGTACAACCAGGCGGTTGAGCAGTACGGCCAGGACGCTTTCACGGCCGGCATCGGCGCTGAGGCCATCCGCGAACTGCTCACGGGCATGGACCTGCGCAAGATCCGCGACCAGCTGCGCCAGGAGATCGCCGAGGCCACCACCGAGCTCAAGCCCAAGAAGCTCGCCAAGCGCCTCAAGGTCATCGAGGCCTTCATCAACTCCGGCAACCGGCCGGAGTGGATGATCCTGACCGTCGTTCCGGTCATCCCGCCGGAGCTGCGGCCCCTCGTGCCGCTCGACGGCGGCCGCTTTGCCACGTCCGACCTGAACGACCTCTACCGCCGCGTCATCAACCGTAACAACCGCCTGAAGCGGTTGATGGAGCTGCGCGCCCCCGACATCATCATCCGCAACGAGAAGCGGATGCTGCAGGAGTCGGTCGACGCGCTGTTCGACAACGGCCGGCGCGGCCGCGTCATCACCGGCGCCAATAAGCGGCCGCTCAAGTCGCTCGCCGACATGTTGAAAGGCAAGCAGGGCCGGTTCCGCCAGAACCTGCTCGGCAAGCGCGTCGACTACTCCGGCCGCTCGGTGATCGTGGTGGGGCCTGAGCTGAAGCTGCACCAGTGCGGCCTGCCGAAGAAGATGGCGCTCGAGCTGTTCAAGCCGTTCATCTACGCGCGGCTGCAGGCGATGGGCCAGGCGGCAACCGTCAAGCAGGCCAAGAAGCTCGTGGAGAAGGAGAAGGGCGAGGTCTGGGACGTGCTCGACGAGGTCATTCGCGAGCACCCGGTGCTGCTCAACCGCGCGCCGACCCTGCATCGCCTCGGCATCCAGGCCTTCGAGCCGACGCTGATCGAGGGCAAGGCCATCCAGCTGCACCCGCTCGTCTGCGCCGCGTTCAACGCCGACTTCGACGGCGACCAGATGGCCGTGCACGTGCCCCTGTCGCTGGAGGCCCAGCTCGAAGCCCGCGTGCTGATGATGTCGACCAACAACATCCTGCACCCCGCCAATGGGTCGCCGATCATCGTGCCGAGCCAGGACATCGTGCTCGGCCTCTACTACCTCTCGATCATGCGCGAGAAGGAGCCGGGGGAAGGCATGATGTTCGGCTCCGTCTCCGAGGTGCAGCATGCTTTGGCCAGCGGTCTTGTCACTCTGCATGCGAAGGTGAAGGGCCGCTACCGCAGCGTCGACAGCCAGGGCAACGAGGTGATCGAAGTGCACGACACCACCCCTGGCCGCATGCTGCTGGGCGAAGTGTTGCCCAAGCGTCCGGGGGTGAAGTTCGCCCTCGTCAACCAGCTGCTCACCAAGAAGAACATCTCCGGCATGATCGACGCGGTCTACCGCGACTGCGGTCAGAAGGAGACTGTCATATTCTGCGATCGCATCATGGGACTCGGGTTCTATCACGCGTTCAAGGCCGGCATTTCGTTCGGCAAGGACGACATGTTAATCCCCGAGACGAAGGCGAAGATCCTGGAGCAGACCAACGAACTCGTGCGCGAGTACGAGCAGCAGTACAACGACGGCTTCATCACCCAGCTCGAGAAGTACAATAAAGTGGTGGACGCCTGGTCGAAGTGCACGGACCAGATCGCCAAGGAGATGATGGATCGCATCTCGGCAGTGCAACGGGAACCGAATGGGCGCACCAAGCCTATCAACTCCGTGTACATGATGGCCCATTCGGGGGCGCGCGGCTCGGAAAAGCAGATGCGGCAGCTGGCCGGCATGCGCGGTCTGATGACCAAGCCGTCCGGTGAGATCATCGAGACGCCGATCATCTCCAACTTCAAGGAGGGACTGACGGTTCTCGAGTACTTCAACTCGACGCACGGCGCGCGTAAGGGTCTTGCCGACACCGCGCTCAAGACGGCGAACTCGGGTTACCTGACGCGCCGCCTGGTCGATGTGGCGCAGGACTGCATCATCACTGAGGAAGACTGTGGCACCGACGCCGGCATCAACGTGCAGGCGGTGGTCGATGCCGGCCAGGTGATCGTATCGCTTGGGCAGCGCATACTCGGCCGCACGGCCGCAGAGGACGTGACGGATCCGGCTACCAAGGGTGCCATCATCAAGTCGGGCGAGCTGATTGGTGAGGTCGAGATCGATCGCATCGAGGCTGCCCAGATCCAGGAAGTGCGCATCCGCTCGGTGTTGACTTGCGAGACTACCAACGGCGTCTGCGCCAAGTGCTACGGCCGCGATCTGGCCCGCGGCACGCCGGTCAACATCGGTGAGGCGGTTGGCGTCATCGCTGCCCAGTCGATTGGCGAGCCGGGCACCCAGCTCACCATGCGCACATTCCACATGGGCGGCGTCGCGCAGACGGTTGACCAGTCCTACATCGAGTCCAACTTCAACGGCACGGTGAAGATCAAGAACCGCAGCATCGGCAAGGACAGCCAGGGCCGGCTGATATCCATGACCCGCAACATGACGCTCATCATTGTCGACAAGTCGGGTAAGGAGCTGGCGACCCACAAGATCGTCTACGGCGCCCGCATGCACGTCGACGATGGCGATGAGGTCAAGCGCGGCACGCGTCTCGCCCAATGGGACCCCTACATGCGGCCGATCCTGACGGAGGTCGACGGCGTGGCGGATTTCGCCGACCTCGTCGATGGCGTCTCGGTGAAGGAGCAGACCGACGAGATGAAGGGCACGACCAATCGCGTCATCGTCGATTGGCGCGCCAGCCCGAGAGGGTCGGACCTGAAGCCGTCGATCGTCATCAAGGAGTCCAAGGGCGGCAAGCCGGTCAGGGTGTCGCGCGGCGTCGATGCAAAGTACCTGTTGCCGGTCGATGCCATCCTATCGGTGGAGCCGCACGCCAAGGTGAAGGCGGGGGATGTGCTCGCGCGCATTCCGCTGTCCAGCGCCAAGACGGGCGACATCACCGGCGGCTTGCCCAGGGTGGCAGAATTGTTCGAGGCGCGCCGGCCTAAGGACAACGCCATCATCGCGGAGATCTCCGGTACCGTGGAGTTCGGCAAGGACTACAAGAACAAGCAGCGCATCACCATCAAGCCCGATGACGAAGCGGCCGAGCCGAAGGAGTACCTGATCCCGCGCGGCAAGAGCCTGGCGGTGCAGCACGGCGATCGTATCGAGAAGGGTGACTTCGTCTACGACGGCCACCCGGCGCCGCACGACATCCTGGCCATCAAGGGTGTGGAGGAGCTGGCCAACTACCTGATCAACGAGATCCAGGACGTGTATCGCCTGCAAGGCGTGACCATCAACGACAAGCACATCGAGGTGATCGTTCGCCAGATGCTGCAGAAGGTCGAGGTGGAAGATGCCGGCGAGACCGACTTGTTGAAGGGCGAACAACTCGACAGGATCGACTTCGACGAACTCAACGCCGCAATCGAAAAGGCGGGCAAGCGTCCGGCAACGGGCAAGCCCGTTCTGCTGGGCATTACCAAGGCTTCGTTGCAGACGAAGAGCTTCATCTCGGCCGCCTCGTTCCAGGAGACCACGCGCGTGCTGACCGATGCCGCCGTCAACGGCAAGGCCGACACGCTCGAAGGCCTGAAGGAGAACGTCATCGTCGGCCGGCTGATCCCGGCCGGCACGGGCGGCATGTTGCGCCGCCTCCGCAAAGAGGCAGCACGGCGCGATGAACTCATCGCCAAGGAAAAGGCTCGCTTCGACGCTCAGAGGGCGCTCGAGGCGCCGACTGACGCCGCCGTCGGTATCCGCGCGCCGGAGCGCCGCCGCCGCCGTCCTACAGAGGCTGCTGCCGAGTAGGCCGAGCGCTCCAATAGCGCCGTATACAGTCCCACTCGCTGGCACATGCCGCCCAGCGAGTGGGACTGAAATAATTTTTTGCCAGGTGTTGACCGCGTGAGTCGCCCTCGTATATAACCCGCCCACTCTCACGGCAGGTGGTAGGCTTCACCGGCTTGGCGTCGATTTGAGCCTTGGCCTAAACGCTGCCGTCTACAAGCAGAGGACATTTTCGGGCCAAGATCCACGGTTCCGCGAAAGCGGGCTGGAAGGATCCTCTGGATGTTCGGCCGAGCGCGCCCTATGCGCCCTCGGCGATGGTTCGTGGCCGCGTGGGGCGCCTTGCTTCACGTGCCCTGGCAGGTGGAAACGGCGCATGCCGACGATACAGCAGCTGACCCGCAAGCCGCGGGTGCAGAAAGTCTACCGCGAGAAGGCGCGGCACATGCAGTCGTGCCCGCAGAAGCGCGGGGTGTGCACGCGCGTCTATACAACGACGCCGAAGAAGCCCAATTCCGCGCTGCGCAAAGTCGCAAAGGTGCGCTTGACCAACGGCTTCGAGGTGATCGGGTACATCCCGGGCGAGGGTCACAATCTGCAGGAGCATTCGGTGGTCATGATCCGTGGCGGTCGCGTCAAAGACCTCCCGGGCGTGCGCTATCACATCATTCGCGGCGTGCTCGATACGCAAGGCGTGGCGGACAGGAAGCAGCGGCGCTCCAAGTACGGAGCAAAACGACCCAAATAGCGGGTCGTTTTGCGTTGTACTTCGCGCAAGAATAGACAGCAACCAACTCGACGAAGACTGGCCAAGGAAGAGAAGAGATGTCGCGCCGGCACAGAGCTGAGAAACGCGAGGTCAATCCAGACCCCAAGTTCAACGATCTTGTCGTATCGAAGTTCATGAATTCGATCATGCGGCAGGGCAAGAAATCGATCGCCGAGCGCATCGTCTATGGCGCTCTCGACAGGCTGCAGAGCAAGGCCAAGTCGAATCCGATCCAGATGTTCCACCAGGCTCTCGAGAACGTCATGCCGGCGGTGGAAGTTCGTTCGCGGCGTGTCGGCGGCGCCACCTATCAGGTGCCGGTCGAGGTGCGCACCGAGCGGCGCCAGGCGCTGGCCATTCGCTGGCTGATCACGGCCGCGCGCGGCCGCAATGAGAACACCATGGAGGAGCGTCTTTCGGGCGAGTTGCTCGATGCCGCCAACAATCGCGGAACCGCGGTGAAGAAGCGGGAGGACACCCACAAGATGGCAGAGGCCAATCGGGCCTTCTCCCACTACCGCTGGTGATCGGAACCCAGAGCCATGGCGCGAACGCACAAAATCGAGGACTACCGCAACTTCGGCATCATGGCCCACATCGATGCCGGCAAGACCACTACTACTGAGCGGATCCTCTACTACACGGGCAAGACCTACAAGATCGGCGAGGTGCACGACGGTGCCGCAACCATGGACTTCATGGAGCAGGAGCAGGAGCGCGGCATCACCATCACGTCGGCTGCGACCACGTGCTTCTGGCAGGGCAAGCGCCTCAACATCATCGATACACCAGGCCACGTGGACTTTACGATCGAGGTCGAGCGCTCGCTGCGCGTTCTCGACGGCGCGGTGTGCGTGCTCGACGGCAACCAGGGCGTGGAGCCGCAGACCGAAACGGTCTGGCGGCAGGGCGACAAGTACGACGTTCCCCGCATCATCTTCGCCAACAAGATGGATAAGACGGGCGCCGACTTCTATCAGTGCGTCGACGACATCAAGGTGAAGCTCGGCGCCAGGCCGGTGCCTTTGCAGCTCCCGATCGGCGCCGAGGCCAGCTTCAAAGGCGTGGTCGATCTCCTGAAGATGAAGGCGTTCGTCTGGGACGGGGACGACAAGGGCGCGAAGTTCCAGGAGACCGACATCCCGGCCGATCTCGCTGGCAAAGCCGCCGAATACCGCGCCGCCATGATCGAAGCCGCCGTGGAGCTCGATGACGAGGCCATGGGCGCTTATCTGGACGGCAAGGAGCCCGATCTCGACACGCTGAAACGGCTGATCCGCAAGGCGACCGTTACGCGCAAGTTCTACCCCATGCTGTGCGGCTCGGCCTTCAAGAACAAGGGCGTGCAGCCGCTGCTCGATGCCGTCGTGGACTTTCTGCCCTCGCCAGCCGACCGCGAGTTGTTCGAGGCCATCGACGTCAAAACCGGCGAGCCGACCATCCGCAAGCCGCTCGACTCCGAGCCGCTATCCATGCTCGCCTTCAAGATCATGGACGACCCGCACGTCGGCACCATCACTTTCTGCCGCGTCTACTCGGGCCGGGTGGAGAGCGGGATGGCGCTCGCCAATACTACCCGCGACAAGAAGGAGCGGGTCGGGCGCATGTATCTGATGCACGCGGACGACCGCGAGCAGATCAGCGAAGCTTATGCGGGGGACATCATCGCGCTCGCCGGCCTCAAGGACACACGCACCGGCGAGACGCTGTCCGATCCCAACAAGCCGGTGCTGCTCGAGAAGATGGAGTTTCCAAGCCCCGTCATCGAGCAGTCCATCGAGCCAAGGTCCAAGAGCGACCAGGAGAAGATGGGCATCGCGCTGCAGAAGCTGGTGACCGAGGATCCCTCGTTCCGGGTGGCGACAGACCCCGAAAGCGGCCAGACCATCATCAAGGGCATGGGCGAGTTGCACCTGGAGATCAAGGTCGACATCCTGAAACGCACCCACAAGGTGGAGGTGACGGTTGGCGCGCCCCAGGTGGCGTATCGCGAGACGTTGGCGCGTTCCGTCGAGCAGGATTACACGCACAAGAAGCAGACCGGCGGCACTGGTCAGTTCGCGCGCGTGAAGCTGCGCCTGGAGCCCAACGAGCCTGGCCAGGGCAACGAGTTCGAGAGCGAGATCATCGGCGGCGTCGTGCCCAAGGAATACATCCCGGGCGTCGAGAAGGGCATCCGGTCCGTTTGGGATTCCGGCGTTCTCATCGGCTTCCCGATGGTCGACATGAAGGTGACGCTGTTCGATGGCGCCTATCACGAGGTGGACTCCTCGGCGATCGCCTTCGAGATCGCCGCGCGTCAGTGCATGCGCGAAGCCTGCAACAAGGCCGGCGTCAAGCTGCTCGAGCCCATCATGGACGTGGAAGTGGTGACCCCCGGCGATTTCGTGGGCAGCGTGATCGGCGACATCAACAGCCGCCGCGGCCAGATCCGCAGCCAGGAGATGCGCGGCAACGCGACCGTGGTGCGGGCCAATGTCCCGCTCGCCAACATGTTCGGCTACGTCAGTCAGCTGCGGTCCATGAGCCAGGGCCGCGCCATATATACCATGCAGTTCGCGCATTACGCGGAGGTTCCGCGCAACGTGGCCGACGAGGTCAAGGCCAAATACGCATAACCGAGAGCGTGGTTTTGCCGGGCCGGTGCGTCCGGCCACCGCGGAAGTGAGAAGACAGGAGAAGCCGCATGGCGAAGGCGAAATTCGAGCGGACGAAGCCGCACTGCAACGTAGGCACGATTGGTCACGTCGATCATGGCAAGACGACCTTGACGGCTGCACTGACGAAGGTATCTGCGGACAAGGGCTGGACGCAGACTGCGATCTCCTACGACCAGGTGGCTAAAGCGTCCGAGAGCCAGGGGCGGCGCGATCCGACGAAGATTTTGACGATTGCGACTTCCCATGTGGAGTATGCGACGGAGAAGCGGCACTACGCGCACGTGGACTGCCCTGGGCATGCCGACTACGTGAAGAACATGATCACGGGTGCGGCGCAGATGGACGGCGCCATCCTGGTTGTGTCGGCAGTCGACGGTCCGATGCCGCAGACGCGCGAGCACATCCTGCTGGCGCGGCAGGTGGGGGTCCCCTACATCGTGGTGTTCCTGAACAAGTGCGATGTGGTGGACGACCCCGAGCTGCTGGACCTGGTGGAGATGGAGGTTCGGGAGTTGCTGTCGAAGTACCAGTTCCCGGGCGACGACGTGCCGGTGATTAGGGGTGCTGCGATCCAGGCCCTGAACGGGGAGAAGGGCCCGCTTGCCGACGAGGCGATCCTGAAGCTGTTCGAGGCGATCGACACCTACATCCCGCTGCCGGAGCGTCCCAAGGACCTGCCGTTCCTGATGCCGATCGAGGACGTTTTCTCGATCTCGGGCCGGGGCACGGTTGTTACGGGCCGCATCGAGCGCGGGCGGGTGAAGGTGGGCGAGGAGGTTGAGATCGTCGGCCTGAAGGACACGCAGAAGTCTGTGGTGACGGGCGTCGAGATGTTCCGCAAGCTTCTGGATTCGGGCGAGGCCGGCGACAACGTCGGCTGCCTGTTGCGGGGCATCGACAAGGACGCGGTGGAGCGCGGGCAGGTACTGTGCAAGCCTGGCTCGATCAAGCCGCACAAGAAGTTCAAGGCCGAGGCCTACATTTTGACGAAGGAGGAGGGTGGGCGGCACACGCCGTTCTTCACCAACTACCGTCCGCAGTTCTACTTCCGCACGACCGACGTTACGGGAGTGGTGTCTCTGCCCGAGGGTACGGAGATGGTGATGCCCGGTGACAACGTTGCGGTGACGATCGAGCTGATCACGCCGATCGCGATGGAGGAGAAGCTTCGCTTTGCCATCCGCGAGGGCGGGCGCACGGTCGGTGCCGGCGTCGTCACTGCAATCATCGAGTAGGTGTTCCAACGGGGCGCCCCAGGAAAAAGGGCGCTCCTTCGTTTTGCGGGGTTACGCGACTGCCATGCAAAGTCAAAACATAAGAATCCGGCTCAAGGCCTTCGATCATCGCGTGCTGGACGCGTCCACGCGCGAGATCGTCAATACGGCCAAGCGGACCGGCGCTGAGGTGCGCGGACCGATCCCGCTGCCGACGCGGATCGAGCGTTTCACAGTCAACCGCTCACCCCACATCGACAAGAAGAGCCGCGAGCAGTTCGAGATGCGCACGCACAAGCGCCTGCTCGACATCGTCGATCCCACGCCGCAGACGGTCGATGCGCTGATGAAGCTCGATCTGGCGGCCGGCGTCGACGTCGAGATCAAGCTCTAAGGAAGGATCGCGAAGCATGCGCTCCGGAGTGATCGCGCAAAAGGTGGGAATGACCCGGGTCTTCACGGAGGCGGGCGAGCACGTGCCGGTCACGGTACTCAAGCTCGCCAACGTGCAGGTTCTTGCCCACCGCACCGACGAGAAGAACGGCTACACCGCGCTACAGCTCGGCGCCGGCACGCGCAAAGCGAGCCGGGTGACGCGCGCGGAGCGGGAGAACTTCGCCGTCGCCAAAGTGGAGCCCAAGCGCAAGGTGGCCGAGTTCCGGGTGAGCCCGGAGAACCTGATCGAGGTGGGCGCGGAGATCACCGCCGACCATTTCGTCAAAGGCCAGCACGTGGACGTCACCGGCACCAACCAGGGCAAGGGCTTCCAGGGCGCAATGAAGCGTTGGAATTTCGCCGGTCTGCGCGCCACCCACGGCGTGTCGGTCACCCACCGCAGCCACGGCTCGACCGGCCAGCGCCAGGATCCCGGCAAGGTCTTCAAGGGCAAGAAGATGGCGGGACACATGGGCAACGTGCAGGTCACGACCCAGAACCTCGAGGTGGTCGGGACCGACAAGGACAAGGGGCTGATCCTTGTGCGCGGCGCCGTGCCCGGCAACAAGGGCAACTGGGTGCTGGTGCGCGATGCGGTAAAGCGGGCGCTCCCCGAGAGCGCGCCCAAGCCCGGCTCGTTCCGCAAGGCCGGCAGTGCTACCGCGGCCGGTTCGCAGCAGACAAGTGCGGGGCAGCAATCATGAGGGCCGCGGTCAAGACGCTGGATGCCGGCTCGGCCGGCGAGGTGGAGCTCAGCGACACCATCTTCGGGCTCGAGCCGCGCACCGACCTCATCCAGCGCATGGTGCGCTATCAGATGCTGAAGCGCATGGCCGGTACGCACCACGTGCAGGACCGCTCGGAGGTCACCACCACCGGCAAGAAGATGTACAAGCAGAAGGGCACCGGCGGCGCCCGGCACGGTGACAAGGGCGTGCCGCAGTTCCGCGGCGGCGGCAAGGCGTTCGGCCCCAAGCCGCGCAGCCACGCCATCGACCTGCCCAAGAAGGTGCGCGCGCTGGCACTCAGGCACGCACTCTCGGCCAAGGCCAAGGCGGGTGAGATCGTCGTTCTCGACAAGGCGGTTGCCGCCGACGGCAAGACCAAGGGCCTGAAGGAGCGGTTCGGCAAGCTCGAGCTCACCAACGCGCTGATCATCGATGGCGCCGAGATCGAGCCGGGCTTCGCCAGGGCGGCTCGCAACATCCCCAACATCGACGTGCTGCCCGTGCAGGGCATCAACGTCTACGACATTCTGCGCCGCAAGAGCCTGGTGCTGACCAAGGCCGCAGTGGAGGCGCTGGAGGCGCGGTTCAAATGAGCAAGAAGCGTGACCCGCACGACGTGATCCGCGCGCCAGCCATCACCGAAAAGTCGACACTGGTTTCCGAGCACAACCAGGTCGTATTCAAGGTGGCGCGCGATGCCAACAAGGACGAGATAAAGGCGGCGGTCGAGAAGCTGTTCAACGTGAAGGTGCGCGCCGTCAACACGCAGGTCCGCAAGGGCAAGATGAAGGTGTTCAAGAATATCCGGGCGCGCCTGAGCGACAGCAAGCGCGCGATCGTGACCCTCGAAGAGGGCCACAGCATCGATGTCACCACGGGGCTGTAAGGAGCGGCGGCCATGGCCTTGAAGACATACCGTCCGACCACCCCGGGGCTGCGCCAGCTGGTGCTGGTGGATCGCGGCCACCTGTGGAAGGGCGCTCCGATCAAGATGCTGACCGAGGGCAAGACCAAGTCCGGCGGGCGCAACAACTACGGCCGCATCACCACGCGGCACATCGGCGGCGGCCACAAGCAGGCCTACCGGCGCGTCGACTTTCGGCGCACCAAGCACGACATCTCGGCCAGGGTCGAGCGGCTGGAGTACGACCCCAACCGGACCGCCTTCATCGCGCTCCTCAAGTATCAAGACGGAAGTCTCTCCTACATCTTGGCGCCACAGCGCCTGGCGGTGGGGGACAGCGTCGTCTCCGGCGTCAAGGCGGACGTGAAGCCCGGCAATGCGATGCAGCTGGCGTCGCTGCCGATCGGCACCATCGTGCACAACATCGAGATCCAGGCCGGCGGCGGGGGCAAGATCGCGCGGTCGGCGGGGGCCTACGCCCAGCTCGTCGGCCGCGACGCCGGCTGGGCGATCCTCCGGCTCAACTCCGGCGAGACGCGGCGCGTGCGCGCAGAGTGCATGGCCACGGTCGGGGCCGTGTCCAACCCGGATCACTTGAACGAGTTCGTCGGCAAGGCGGGCAGGACGCGCTGGAAGGGCACGCGCCCCACGGTGCGCTCGATCGCCATGAACCCCATCGACCATCCCAACGGCGGCCGCACCAAAGGCGGCAAGCACTGGGCGACCCCCTGGGGCAAGCCGACCAAGGGCGCCAAGACACGCAAGAACAAGGCGACGGATCAGTTCATCATCCGTCCCCGCAGCAAAGCCAAGTAGGGGCCCCCGCACATGTCACGCTCAGTCTGGAAAGGTCCGTTCGTGGACGGCTACCTTCTCAAGAAGGCGGAGAAGGCGCGTGGCGCCGGCCGCAACGACATCATCAAGACGTGGAGCCGGCGCTCCACCATCCTGCCGCAGTTCGTCGGGCTGACCTTCGGCGTCTACAACGGCCAGAAGTTCGTGCCCGTCAACGTGACCGAGGACATGATCGGTCACAAGTTCGGCGAGTTCTCGCCGACGCGGACTTTCCATTCGCACAGCGGCGACAAGAAAGCCGTGAAGGCGAAGCCGGCGGCGGTGGCGTGAGAGCGGCAAATTGAAGGCTAAGTGACATGGGCAAGCCGAAACGAGAGCGCGCGCTGGGCGAGACCGAGGCACAAGCCGTAGCGAGGAACCTGCGGGTGTCGCCGCAGAAGCTCAACCTGGTCGCGCAGCTGATCCGCGGCAAGAAGATCGATACGGCGCTCGCGGATCTCGAGTTTTCGAGGAAGCGCATCGCCCGGGACGTGAAGAAGTGCGTGATGTCGGCGGTGGCGAACGCGGAGAACAACCACGGGCTCGACGTCAACGACCTGGTGGTGACGCAGGCGCATGTGGGCAAGAACTTCGCTATGCGCCGCTTTCACGCCCGCGGCCGTGGCCGCATGAGCCCCATTGAGAAGCCCTTCTCGCAACTCACCGTGGTGGTGAAGGAGGTTGCACAGGAGGCGGAAGAGAAGCCGAAGGCCTCGCGCAAAGGCAAGGCGGACGAGCAGGCCAAGGCGGCAAAGGAAGGCGCGTAATGGGTCACAAGGTCAATCCGGTCGGGCTGCGGGTCGGCATCAACCGCACCTGGGACAGCCGCTGGTTTGCCAGCCGCGGCGAGTACGGCAAGCTGCTGCACGAGGATATGAAGATCCGCGATCATATCATGAAGCAGCGCCGCGCCGGCGGCATCTCGAAGGTCGTGATCGAGCGGCCGCACAAGAAATGCCGCGTCACCGTGTACACCGCGCGGCCCGGCGTGCTGATCGGCAAGAAGGGCGCCGACATCGAGAAGCTGCGCGGCGAGCTTGCCAAACTCACGGCGTCGGAGGTGCACCTCAACATTCTCGAGGTGCGCAAGCCCGAGATCGACGCCACGCTGGTGGCGGAAACCATCGCGCAGCAGCTGGAGCGCCGGGTCGCATTCCGGCGCGCCATGAAGCGATCGGTGCAGTCGGCACTGCGGCTCGGCGCGCTCGGCATTCGCATCAACTGCTCGGGCCGCCTCGGCGGCGCGGAAATTGCGCGCATGGAGTGGTATCGCGAGGGGCGCGTGCCGTTGCACACGCTGCGCGCCGACATCGATTTCGGCTACGGCCTGGCCAAAACCGCCTACGGCATCATCGGCGTCAAGGTTTGGATCTTCAAAGGTGAGATCATGGATCACGACCCGATGGCGGCCGAGAAGCGCGCCATCGAGGCGCAAGAGGGTGGCGGCGGCGGCCGGCGGCGCGGCGGCGACCGTGGCGACGGCTGGGGTGGCGGCGAGCGCACTGCCGAGGCGGCGAAGACTTGAAGGTGAATTGAGATGCTACAACCCACCCGCACCAAGTTCCGCAAGGCCCACAAGGGCCGCATCCATGGCAAAGCCAAGGGCGGCACAGACCTGAATTTCGGCTCGTTCGGGCTCAAAGCTGTCGAGCCCGAGCGCCTGACCGCGCGTCAGATCGAGGCTGCCCGCCGCGCCATCACCCGCGGCATGAAGCGCGCCGGCAGGGTGTGGATCCGCGTTTTCCCCGACGTGCCGGTGACGAAGAAACCGGCCGAGGTGCGCATGGGGTCCGGCAAGGGCTCGCCCGAGCTGTGGGTCGCCCGCGTCAAGCCCGGCCGCATCATGTTCGAGCTCGACGGCGTCACGGAGGCGACGGCCCGCGAGGCGCTCGAGCTGGGCGCGGCCAAGCTGCCGATCAAGACGCGCATCGTGAAGCGGCAGGCCTAGGAGCGGGTGGCGCCATGAAGGCAAATGACGTTAGAGCAATGACGCCGGATCAGCTCGACGAGCAGATCGCCAAGCTGAAGAAGGAGCAGTTCAACCTGCGCTTCCAGCGCGCCACCGGGCAGCTCGAGAATACCTCCCGTGTGCGCGAGGCGCGCCGTGACGTTGCCCGCATCAAGACGGTGCAGGGCCAACGGCGCCGGGGCGAGATCAAAGACAAGGCTTGAGGGTGCGAACATGCCGAAACGCGTAATGCAGGGCGTCGTGGTCTCCGACAAGAACACCAAGACCGTGGTGGTGCAGGTGGAGCGGCGCTACACCCACCCGTTGCTGAAGAAGACCGTGCGGCGGTCGAAGAAGTTTCATGCCCACGACGAGGACGACACCTTCAAGGTGGGCGACATCGTGTGGATCGAGGAGAGCAAGCCCATCTCCAAGAACAAGCGCTGGGTGGTGCTGAAGGACCGGAAGGCGTGAGGCCTTCAGGTCGCGAGGTGACGATCCAGCGGACGACAAGATGAGTGCGGGGTAAGGAACTGGCCTATGATTCAGATGGAGACCAATCTCGACGTGGCCGACAACTCCGGTGCGCGACGCCTGCAGTGCATCAAGGTGCTGGGCGGCTCCAAGCGCCGATATGCCACTGTCGGGGACACCATCGTCGTGACTGTGAAGGAGGCGATTCCGCGCGGCCGCGTGAAGAAGGGCGAGGTCATGAAGGCCGTGGTGGTGCGTACCGCCAAGGGCCTGCGCCGCCCGGACGGGTCGCTCATCCGCTTCGATCGCAACGCCGCGGTGCTCATCAATGCGCAAGGCGAGCCGATCGGCACCCGCATCTTCGGCCCCGTTACGCGTGAATTGAGAGCGCGCAACCACATGAAGATCGTCAGCCTCGCCCCGGAGGTCCTGTGATGGCCAAGATCAGGAAGGGCGATCGCGTGATCGTGTTGAGCGGCCGCGACAAAGGCAAGAAGGGTGAAGTGTTCCAGGTCATGCCCAAGGAAGGCCGTGCGCTGGTGCGGGGCGTCAATACCGTGCGACGGCACCAGCGCCAGAGCGCGACGCAGGAAGGCGGGATCATCTCCAAGGAGGGATCGATCCACCTCTCCAATCTGGCGATCGAGGATCCGAGCGACGGCAAGCCCTCGCGTGTCGGCTTCAAGGTTCTTGCCGACGGTCGCAAGGTGCGCGTCGCCAAGCGCTCGGGCGAAGAGATCCGGGAGAACAAGTAGTCATGTCGGCAGACGATAAGCCAGCAAAGCCCGGCAAGCCGGAAAAAGCGGCTTCGGACAAGCCTGCCAAGTCGGCCAAGCCCGACCAGGGCGGCAAGCCCGAAGCTGCCGCCAAGGCCCCCAAGGATGGCGCCGGCAAGGGCAAAGGCCGGGACGGCAAGGGTGCGCCCAAGGGCGAAAAGGCTGCGGCACCGCCAGCGCCACGGCCGAAGGATTATCGCCCGCGCATGAAAACGCACTACGAGAAGGTCGTGCGCGAGGAGATGACGAAGCAGTTCGGCTACAAGAACGTCATGCAGATCCCGCGCATCGACAAGATCGTCCTCAACATGGGGGTGGGCGAGGCCGTAAACGATCGCAAGAAAGTGGACTCGGCGGCGAAGGACTTGGGCATGATCGCCGGCCAGCGCGCGGTGATCACGCGCGCAAGGAAGTCGATCGCCACCTACAAGGTGCGCGACGACATGGCGATCGGCGCCAAGGTGACCTTGCGTGGCGACCGCATGTACGAGTTCGTGGATCGGCTGGTCACGATCGCGCTGCCGCGCGTCAAGGATTTTCGCGGCCTCAACCCGAAGAGCTTCGACGGCCGTGGCAATTTCGCGATGGGGCTCAGGGAGCACATCGTGTTTCCCGAGATCGACTACGACCAGGTCGACGAGGTCTGGGGCATGGACGTGATCGTGTGCACGACCGCCAAATCCGACGATGAAGCGCGCGCTCTGCTGCGCGGCTTCAATTTCCCATTCCGCCAAGCGTGAACGCACAGGCGTTGGAGGAACTGCATGGCCAAGAAGAGTTCGGTCAACAAGAACAACCGCCGCAAGAAGCTGGTGGCGCAATATGCGGCCAAGCGCAAGAAGCTGAAAGGCATCGCGAGCGATCTGAACAAGCCCAGCGAGGAGCGCTTTGCGGCACGTCTCAAGCTTGCGCAGCTGCCGCGCAACTCGGCGCCCTCGCGCGTGCGCAACCGGTGCGAGCTGACGGGCCGCGCTCGCGGCTATTACCGCAAGCTCAAGCTGTGCCGAAACATGCTGCGCGAGCTGGCAAGCCAGGGGATGATCCCCGGCATGACGAAGTCGAGCTGGTAGGGGAACTCGCCTCATGAACGATCCGCTTGGCGATCTGCTGACACGCATTCGCAATGCGCAGATGCGCCGTCGCCCCAAGGTGACGACGCCCGCGTCCAACCTGCGCGTGCGCGTGCTCGACGTACTGATGTCGGAGGGCTACATTCGCGGCTATACGCGTGTGGAGCACAAGGGCGGGCTGGCCGAGCTCGAGATCGAGCTCAAGTACTCCAACGGCCAACCTGCCATTCGCGAGATTACGCGCGTCTCCACGCCAGGCCGGCGCGTCTACTCGGCGGTGCGCGATCTCAAGACCGTCGCCAACGGTTTGGGCGTCGCCATCCTGTCTACGCCCAAGGGCGTAATGTCGGACTCCCGCGCGCGCGAAGAGAACGTGGGCGGCGAGATCCTGTGCAACGTGTTCTAAAGCGGCCGACGGTAGACCAGGGACCACAAACTCATGTCGCGGATAGGCAAGAAACCGGTAGCAGTCCCGTCGGGCGTCACGGCAACCGTGGCGGGACAAAAGGTGACGATGAAGGGGCCGAAGGGCGAGCTGTCCTTCACTTGTCCCGATCAGATCAAGGTCGCCAAGACCAATGCGGGCGTCGAGGTGGCTCTTGCCGAAGAAACCAAGATGGCGCGCGCGATGTGGGGGATGGCGCGCACGCAGATCGTCAACCTGATCGAGGGCGTCACCAAGGGTTACTCGCAGACGCTGGAAATCCACGGCGTGGGCTTCCGTGCGGCCATGAAGGGCAAGGACATCCTGCAGCTGCAGGTGGGGTTCAGCCACGACGTGCTGCACAAAGTGCCGGTGGGCGTGGATGTGAAGGTCGGCGGCGCCAAGCAGGAGCTTGTCACCGTGTCGGGCACAGACAAGCAAAAGGTTGGGCAGCTGGCGGCCGAGATTCGTGCCTCGCGCCCACCGGAGCCCTATCAGGGCAAGGGTGTGCGCTACCAGGGCGAATACGTCTACCGCAAGGAAGGCAAGAAGAAGTGAGGCGGGCACCATGCTGCGCAAACTGAACCAGTTCGATCGCCGCAAGCTGCGCGTTCGCCGCGAGCTCGCCAGCAACTCCAGCGGGCGCCCGCGCTTGTCGGTGCACCGCACGTCCCGGCACATCTACGCGCAGGTGATCGATGACGCCCGCGGACATACGGTTGCGGCGGCGTCCAGCCTGGACAAGGACATGAAGGGCAAGCTCAAGACCGGTGCCGACAAGGCAGCGGCGAGCGCCGTCGGCAAGCTGTTGGCGGAGCGGGCGACCCAGGCCGGCATCAAGGCCGTCGTGTTCGACCGCGGCGGCTACAGGTATCACGGCCGGATCAAGGCGCTGGCCGACGGGGCCCGCGAAGGCGGCTTGAGCTTCTAGAACGGAAAGGCACGCAAGGTGGCTCGTCCTCACAGAGACCGGACCCGCGATCGCGAAGAGCGCGACAGCGAGTTCAAAGACAAGCTGGTACACATCAATCGCGTCGCCAAGGTGGTGAAGGGCGGCAAACGTTTCGGCTTTGCCGCGCTGGTGATCGTCGGCGATCAGAAGGGCCGGGTGGGCTTCGGCCACGGCAAGGCGCGCGAGGTGCCCGAAGCCATCCGTAAGGCGACCGAAGAGGCACGCCGCAGCCTGATGCGGGTGCCGCTGCGCGAGGGTCGTACGCTGCATCACGACTCCGAGGGCAAGCACGGGGCAGGCCGGGTGGTGCTGCGCTCCGCCCCGCCCGGCACCGGCGTCATCGCCGGCGGGCCGACGCGTGCGGTGTGCGAAATGCTGGGCGTGCAGGACGTGGTAGCGAAGTCGCTTGGCAGCACCAATCCTTACAATATGGTGCGCGCCACATTCGATGCCCTGAAGGCGCAGGAGAACCCGCGCGCGGTCGCGGCGCGGCGCGGTAAGAAGGTGAGCGAGATCGTGGCGCGCCGGCGTGACGGCGCCGCGGGCGACCAGGATCTGGCCGAGACGGCGTGAGTGTGAGTGCCATGGCGGACAAGACGAGCGAACGCAAGCCGGCGCGCAAGGCTCCCGGCGGCAAGACGGGCAAGACCATCACGGTGGAGCAGATCGCCAGCCCCAACCGGCGGCCCGCGATCCAGCAGCAGACGCTGATCGGGCTCGGGCTCAACAAGATGCGTCGCCGGCGCACGCTCGAGGACACCCCGGCCGTGCGTGGCATGATCAGCAAGATCAGACACCTCGTTCGCGTGGTGGACAAGGCCTGAGGCACCAGGAGCACACATCGATGCGGCTCAACGAGCTCAAAGACAATCCAGGGTCGCGCAAGTTCCGCGTGCGTGTCGGCCGCGGTATCGGCTCGGGCATGGGCAAGCAGGCCGGTCGGGGCGGCAAGGGCCAGACGGCGCGGTCCGGCGTGCGCATCGGCGGCTTCGAGGGCGGGCAGATGCCGCTGCATCGGCGCCTGCCCAAGCGCGGCTTCAACAAGCGCAACCGCAAGGATTGGAACGAGATCAACGTCGGGCGGCTACAGGAGGCCGTCGACGCCGGGCGGCTCAACGCGAAAGAGCCCATCGACGTGGCAGCTTTGGTCGCGGCGGGGCTGGCGCGGCGGCCGCTGGACGGCGTTCGGCTGCTGGGAGAGGGCGAGCTGAAGGTCTCCCTCAAGCTCACCGTCAATCACGCCACCGCGTCGGCCAAGGCGGCGGTCGAGAAGGCCGGCGGCTTACTGACGCTGATCGAGAAGAAGGTGCTGGCCGCCGACGAGGCAAAGCGCAAGAAGTCTGCCGCCAAGAAGGCCGCAACCGGCAAGCCCAAGGCGGCAGCGAGCGAGGAGTAAGCGGCGCCTGACGTCAGCCGCGGAGAGCTGACCTAGCCGGGTGCGGCGCTTGTTTGCAGGCTCTTGGCGGCCCATCTTTGGTGGAGCTCGAAAAGCGTGCGGATAGTGTAACGTCGGCCGCCCCGGGGGCCCAGGGAGTTCTGCAATGGTTTCCGCAGCCGAACAATTGGCCGCCAATCTCAACTTCGGCGCCTTCGCCAAGGCCGAAGAGCTGAAGAAGCGTATCTGGTTCACGCTGGCGGCGCTGCTGGTCTACCGCCTCGGCACCTACATCCCAATCCCCGGCATCAATCCGGTTGCCTTTGCCGAGGCATTCAGGGCGCAGTCGTCCGGCATCCTCGGCATGATCAACATGTTTGCCGGCGGTGCGATCGAGCGCATGGCGATCTTCGCGCTCAACATCATGCCCTACATCTCCGCCTCCATCATCATGCAGCTGATGCAGAGCGTTGTGCCCACGCTGGAGGCGCTGAAGAAGGAGGGCGAGCAGGGGCGCAAGCAGCTCAACCAGTATACCCGCTATCTCACCGTGGCGCTGGCCGCGTTCCAGGCGTTCGGCATCGCCTATGGCCTCGAGGGCCAGCGCAGCACGTCGGGCCCGGTGGTGTTGGAGCCGGGCCTGTTCTTCCGCGTGACGACGGTGGCAACGCTGGTGGGCGGCACCGTGTTCCTGATGTGGCTCGGTGAGCAGATCACGGCGCGCGGGGTCGGCAACGGTACCTCTCTCATCATCATGGCCGGGATCGTGGCCGGGCTGCCCTCGGCAATCGTCGGCACCCTCGAGCTTTCGCGTCAGGGTGTGCTGGCATGGCCGTTGCTCATCGCGCTGATGGTGCTGATGCTGGCCGTGGTTGCGGCAATCGTCTTCATCGAGCGCGCGCAGCGGCGACTGCTAGTGCAGTATCCCAAACGCCAGATGGGCAATCGCATGTTCCAGGGCGATGCCTCGCATCTGCCGCTCAAGCTCAACGCCTCGGGTGTCATCCCGCCGATCTTCGCCTCCTCGCTGCTGCTGCTGCCGATCACGGTTGCGAGCTTCGCGCAGAGCGGACCGGATTGGCTGAACACGATCGTGGCGGCGCTGGGACGCGGGCAGCCCCTCTATCTTGCCGTGTATGTGGCGCTGATCGTGTTCTTCGCCTTCTTCTACACCTCGATCGTGCTCAACCCGCAGGAGACGGCTGACAACCTGCGCAAGTACGGGGGCTTCCTGCCCGGCATCAGGCCCGGCGCGAAGACGGCGGAGTACATCGACTACGTGCTGACCCGCATCACGGTGGTAGGCGCGATCTATCTTTCCGCGGTCTGCGTGCTGCCCGAACTCCTGACCTCCTACGCGGCGGGAACGCTCTACTTTGGCGGTACATCGCTGCTGATCGCGGTCAGTGTGACCATGGACACGGTGGCGCAGATCCAGAGCCACCTGCTCGCGCATCAATACGAAGGGCTCATCAAGAAGGCCAAGCTCAGGGGGGCGACGCGACGAATATGACGGACTTGATCCTGCTGGGGCCCCCGGGGGCGGGCAAGGGTACGCAAGCTCAGCAGCTGGCCGCGCGGCGCGACCTCGTTCAGCTTTCCACCGGCGAAATGCTGCGGGCGGCCGTGCAAGCCGGCACCGAGGTCGGCAAGCGCGCCAAGGCCATCATGGATGCCGGCAACCTGGTGCCGGACGATGTCGTGGTCAGCATCATCTCCGACCGCATCGATCAGCCGGACTGCAGGAACGGCGTGATCCTCGACGGCTTCCCGCGCAACCTGATGCAGGCTGCGGCCTTCGACCGGATGCTTGCCGACAAGAAGCGGAAATTGGACGCTGTTATCGAGCTGAGGGTGGACGACGCCAAGCTGGTCGAGCGCCTCGCGGGACGCTTCACCTGCGCCAAGTGCGGAGAGGGCTATCACGACCGCTTCAAGACCCCGAAGGTGAAGGGCATCTGTGACGTCTGCCAGAGCACGGAGTTCAAGCGCCGGCCGGACGACAACGCCGAAACGATCAGCAATCGCCTGATGGTGTACTACCGCGAGACGTCCCCCCTGATCGGCTACTACTTCTGCAAGGGCATCCTGAAAACCGTCGACGGCATGGGGACGATGGAAGCGGTGGGGGAGGCTATCGAGGCAGTTCTCGACGAGATCAAGTGACTGACGTGAAAAGTTGTTTTGCCCTGTTGACGGGTCCGGCGGCGTCAGCTACAAAGCGCGCCATCGATCTGACAAAAATGCAGCGATCGGGTCTGGCGGATATTCTGCCGGAGCCGATTTTCGTGCGCATTCCGGTTTTGGCGCGAGGCCGCATCGGCGGGCGGCCAGCGGCGGGCGAAAGCGCCGGCTCGAGGAGATGAATGTGGCTCGTATCGCAGGTGTCAACATTCCTACACAGAAGCGCGTAGTGATCGCGCTCCAGTACATCCATGGCATCGGACCGAGGCTAGCCCAGGACATCTGCACCAAGGTCGGGATCCCCGAGAAGCGCCGGGTGCACGAGCTGTCCGACGCGGAGGTGCTGCAGATCCGCGAAGCCATCGATCGCGACTACGTGGTGGAGGGCGACCTGCGCCGCGACGTGGCGATGAACATCAAGCGGCTGATGGATCTCGGCTGCTACCGTGGTCTGCGCCATCGGCGCGGCCTCCCCGTGAGGGGCCAGCGCACGCATACCAATGCGCGCACCCGCAAGGGCAAGGCCAAGCCGATCGCCGGGAAGAAGAAGACGACCTGATCTCAACACATCTGTCGGTTTCACCGCCTCGGGCTGCAACAGCGACCGTACCCACTGCTCAGCCCCAGTTCATCCCTGGAGCACTCAAGAAAATGGCCAAGGAACCAGCGCAGCAAGTAACGCGCGGCAAACCACGCCGCCGCGAGCGCAAGAACATCACCTCAGGCGTGGCGCACGTCAGCGCGTCCTTCAACAACACCATGATCACCATCACGGACGCGCAGGGCAACACCATCGCCTGGTCGTCCTCCGGCACCATGGGCTTCAAGGGCTCGCGCAAGTCGACCCCGTACGCGGCACAGATGGCCGCCGAGGATGCCGGCAAGAAGGCGATGGAGCATGGCATGAAGGTGCTGGAGGTCGAAGTGATGGGTCCGGGCTCGGGTCGCGAGTCGGCGTTGCGCGCGCTGCAGGCGATCGGTTTCCAGATCACTCAGATCCGCGACGTCACAGCCATCCCGCACAACGGCTGCCGGCCGCGCAAGCGCCGCCGCGTGTAGAGCGGCGGGGCCGGCGAGCTCCGAATGATCGCTTAGCGGCAAGGGCCGGCAGTTGCCGGCGAATGGTTACTAATCACGAGGCCTAACGTGGCAAACGTACTGCACAAGAACTGGCAAGATCTGATCAAGCCGAACAAGCTCGGCATCCAGCAAGGACGCCAGAAGGACAGGATCGCAACCATCGTGGCGGAGCCGCTCGAGCGCGGCTTCGGCATGACGCTCGGCAATGCGCTCAGGCGCGTGCTGCTCTCCTCGCTGCAAGGCGCCGCCATCACCACGGTGCACATCGATGGCGTGCTGCACGAGTTCTCGTCGATCCCAGGCGTGCGCGAGGACGTGACCAACATGATCCTCAACATCAAGGAGATCGCGCTGCGCGTGCACTCGGACGGCGTCAAGCGCATGGTGCTGAAGAAGGAGGGGCCCGGGCAGGTCAAGGCCTCCGACATCGAGGCGAGCTCGGAGGTGGAGATCCTCAATCCCGACCACGTGATCTGCACGCTGGACCAGGGCGCCAATATCCGCATGGAGTTCACCTGCGCGATGGGCAAAGGCTACGTGCCGGCCGAGCGCAATCGCCCCGACGATGCGCCGATCGGCCTGATCCCGGTGGACAGCCTCTACAGCCCGGTGAAGAAGGTCTCCTACAAGGTCGAAAACACGCGCGAGGGCCAGATCCTCGACTACGACAAGCTGACCATGACGGTGGAGACCGACGGCTCCGTCACCGCCGAGGACGCCGTGGCGCTCGCCGCGCGCATCCTGCAGGACCAGCTTGCCGTGTTCATCAACTTCGAGGAGCCAACCAAGGCGGTCGAGCCCGAGGCACGGCCCGAGCTCGCCTTCAACGCGGCGCTGCTCAAGAAGGTGGACGAGCTCGAGCTTTCCGTGCGCTCGGCCAACTGTCTGAAGAACGACAACATCGTCTACATCGGCGACCTGATCCAGAAGACGGAAGCGGAAATGCTGCGCACGCCGAACTTCGGGCGCAAGTCGCTGAACGAGATCAAGGAGGTGCTGGCCAGCATGGGTCTGCACCTCGGCATGGAGGTGCCGAACTGGCCGCCGGAGAACATCGAGGACCTGGCGAAGCGCTTTGAGGATCAGTATTGAGATGAGGGAGTAGGGAGTGAGGAATAGGGAGTACGGATCGACTACCTCCCACCACTCCCTATTCCCTACTCCCGGCTACCAACGCGAGGCCATAGAACCTCGCCGATGACAACGAAAGGGAACTGACATGCAACACCGCAGACTGGGGCGGCGCTTCAGCCGCGCCCCGGGCCACCGCCAGGCCATGTTCTCCAACATGGCGGCGTCGCTCATCCGGCACGAGCAGATCATCACCACGCTGGCCAAGGC
Organism: uncultured Alphaproteobacteria bacterium; assembly: GCA_963832445.1. Lineage (GTDB taxonomy): Bacteria > Pseudomonadota > Alphaproteobacteria > Rhizobiales > Hyphomicrobiaceae > AWTP1-13. The sequence continues at coordinate 116,315 of CAWHUM010000001.1, read as the reverse complement.
CAAGGACTTGAAGCGCGTGATGGACAAGTACATCACGCTTGCCAAGCGCGGCGACTTGAACTCGCGCCGCCTCGCCGCCTCGCGCATGCGCGACGAGGCCATGGTCAAGAAGCTGTTCGACACGCTGGGCCCCCGCTACAAGGATCGCGCCGGCGGCTACACGCGCGTCGTGAAGGCCGGCTATCGCTACGGCGACTCGGCGCCGGTCGCGGTCATCGAGCTGGTCGACCGCGACGAGAGCGTGAAGGGCGTCGAGGACCGCGCGCGCTCCGAGGCGATGAAGGAGCAGCAGGCCGAACCGCCTGAGGCCTGCGGCTCGGCTGCCTCTACGTACCGACGCCGCATTCCACGCTGCTCGCGCTGGACGGCGGCTGGCCATGGTGCTCGGCCCTCGCCGCGCAGCCAACCGCCTCTTGCGCGCGGGCGAGGTCGCGCTGGCGATAGCGCCGCGATGTCGCCAGCGGTGCCGAGGTGCACGCTGGCAAGCTCGAGCCCCATGGTCTCCAGCATCTGGCTTCGGCGAAGCAGCGCGTCTGCCTCGTCGTCTCGGCCTCGATCTTGCGGTTGTTGGGCGACAGGCGGCGCACCACGATGCCGTCGTCGATGCGGAACCACGGGATCGACGGCGCCGGTAGCGGCCGTTGGCGATCTCGCCGCAGCGGATGGGCGCTTGCGTCGTCGGCCGTGCGCCCGGTTCCAGGCCGACGGCAGCAGCGCCTTGGCCTCGCGCACGACCGGGGCACCGCGCCAGTCGGCGCGGCCGACCCAGCGCGGCCGGCCGAGACTGCCGACGCCTGCCGTCGCGGCGCGCGGTCTGCATGGCAAGGCCGGCTCGGGCATGGCGGCGGCCAGCGCCTTGCGGTAGCGCGGCGGCGCCGCCTCGCTGCGGCGCTGGCCTCGATCTTCTTCCAGAACTTGGCGCCGCTGCTTCTCGGAGACGACGACGAGCTCGCGCAGCCATCGCAAGTCGCGGTCGAGGACGACGGGCTGCGGGTGCCGCAGCCCGCGCGGTATCCGCGAGGATCGCTGCGCAGATGGCCTCGGCGTCGGCCGCACTGCCCTGGCCGGCGCACCAGCGCGCTGGTGGCCAGGCGGATCAGATCGAGCACGTAGGGCATCTCGGCGGCTTCGTCGAAATCGTTGACGCCCCAGACCAGCCGGCCGTCGGCGTCGCGCCAGGTGCCGAAATTCTCCAGGTGGATGTCGCCGACCGCGAGCACCTGCGGCGCATCGGCGGCATCGGGGCAGACATCGAGCACGGTCTCGGCCCAGCGCCAGTAGGTGGCGCGCAGGAAGGCGAAGGCGCTGTCGCGCATCTTCGTCGTGCTTGCGCTCCAGGTCCGCCTCGACCAGGTCGCCGCCGAGCTGCCGGCGCAGCCAGTCCTCGTAGGCTGCTGGTGGATTGATGAATGTCGGTCATTTGCCTGGCTCCCGGCCGCGATGCCGTGCGGCGCATGCCCTGGAATGCTGACGCGGCGATTGGGCGCGGCAATGGCTGCGGCCCAGGTACGGCAGTCGCCTTCTAGCGCACGCCGCGCTGGCCTATAATCGATGCCGTTGCCGCGGCGGCGGAAGCATGCTGGCAAGAGGACGAGGCGGTGAATGCATGAGCTCGGGCGAGCGTGCTGGCGGCGGCCGCTGGCGATGGCTGCCCTGGCTGGCGGCATGCTGGCCGCTGCCGGCCGCGGCGCAGCGGACGTGCCGCCCCGTCGCGCGAGGCGGCGCAGTATTCCTTCGCGCCGATCGTCAAGAAGGCCGCGCCCGCCGTCGTCAACGTCTATGTGCGCGGGCGGCCGCAGGGCCGTCGCCGCTACGCGGACGAGTTCCGCCGCTTCTTCGGCGAGCGCTTCGGCATGCCGCAGGAGCGCACGCAGAACTCGCTGGGCTCGGGCGTGATCGTCAGCCCCGAACGGCATCGTCGTCACCAACGCGCACGTGCTCAAGGTCGCCGGCGCAAGGCCGAGATCCGGCTGGTGCTGGCCGACCGGCGCGAGTTCAACGCCAAGGTCCTGCTGCAGGACGAGAAGTCCGACATCGCGGTGCTGCGCATCGAGGGCGGCGACGGGCGCTTTCCGCTACCTGGAGTTCGCCGACTCCGACGCCATCGAGGTGGGCGACATGGTGCTCGCCATCGGCAATCCCTTCGGCGTCGGCCAGACCGTGACGAGCGGCATCATCTCCGCGCTCGGGCGCACGCGGGTCACGCGCTCGGACGCGCAGGTGTTCATCCAGACGGACGCCGCCATCAATCCCGGCAACTCCGGCGGCGCGCTCGTCGACATGGCCGGCCGCGTGGTCGGCATCAACACGGCGATCTTCTCGAGCTCGGGCGGCTCGCACGGCATCGGCTTCGCCATCCCCTCCAACCTCGTCAAGCTGGTGGTCGACAGCGCCGTCGACGGGACGCAAGCTGGAGCGGCCGTGGCTCGGCGCCAAGCTCGACGCCGTGACGCGCGAGCTGGCCGAGGAGCTCAAGCTCGGCCGGGTCGCCGGCGCGCTGGTCGTGCGCCTCTACGACAAGAGCCCCGCGGCCGAGGCGGGCCTGCAGGCCGGCGACGTGATCGTCGCCGTGGACGGGCACGAGGTGGACGACGCGCGCGCCGTGCTCTACCGGCTGACCACGCGCGGCATCGGCAACCGCGCGCAGCATCGACGTCGTGCGCAAGGGCCGGCGCAGCGAACGTGGAGGTGGCGCTGCGCGCCGCGCCGCCGGCCGACCGGGACGACGTGCGCGATCTGGCGGGCGCGCATCCCTTCGACGGCGCCACGCGTGGCCAACATTCGTGCCGGGCGTCGCCGACGACCTGGGCGTCGAGGACGCAGGAGGGCGTCGTTCTCCTGTCGTGCGGCGCGGTTCGACCGCGGCCAGGCTCGGCTTCCGGCCGGGCGACGTCGTGGTGCAGGTAGGGCGCGATCGGATTCGCGACGGTGGCCAGCTCGAGGGCGCGCTGCGCGAGCGCCAGCGCGGCTGGCTGGTCGTCGTGCGGCGCGGCGGCCGGCTCCTGCAGCTGCAGCTGGCGGGGTAGGCGCCGAAAGCCTGGGGACGTCCGGTGCTCCGCGCCGACGGGCGCACGCGGCGGTCGCCTCGCGGCCGCCGATCGCGACTATGATTGCGCCATGACCAACCTGTTCCAGGCCGCGGGGCTGGAGGAGGAGGCGCCGCGCCCGCTCGCCGACCGGCTGCGGCCGAAGAAGCTCGCCGAGGTGGTCGGCCAGGACCACCTGGTCGGGCCCGACGGCACGCTGACGCGCATGCTGAAGAGCGGGCGCCTGCAGAGCATGATCCTGTGGGGGCCGCCGGGCTCCGGCAAGACCACGGTGGCGCGGCTGCTGGCCGACGAGACCAACCTCGCCTTCGAGCAGCTCTCCGCCATCTTCTCGGGCGTGCAGGACCTGCGCAAGGCCTTCGACCGCGCCAAGAGCCGGCGCGAGACCGGCAAGGGCACGCTGCTCTTCATCGACGAGATCCACCGCTTCAACCGCGCCCAGCAGGACGGCTTCCTGCCGCACATGGAGGACGGCACCATCACGCTGGTCGGCGCCACCACCGAGAACCCCTCCTTCGAGCTCAACGGCGCGCTGCTGTCGCGCGCGCTGGTGCTGGTGTTCCACCGCCTCGACGAGGCGGCGCTGGAGGAGCTGCTCGCGCGCGCCGAGGCCGAGGAGGGCCGCCCGCTGCCGCTCGACGCGGAGGCGCGCGCAGACGCTGATCGCCATGGCCGACGGCGACGGCCGCACCGTGCTCAACATGGCCGAGGAGGTGTTCGGGCTCGGTCGCCGCCGGCGCTGCCGCGATCGGCCGCGAGGCCCTGACCAAGCTCGTGCAGCGCCGCGCGCCGCTCTACGACAAGTCGCGCGACGGCCACTACAACCTGATCAGCGCGCTGCACAAGTCGGTGCGCGGCTCCGACCCCGACGCCTCGCTCTACTGGCTCGCGCGCATGCTCGACGGCGGCGAGGACCGGCTCTACATCGCGCGCCGCCTGGTGCGCATGGCGATCGAGGACATCGGGCTGGCCGACCCGCAGGCGGTGGTGCAGGCGCTGGCCGCCAAGGACGTGTACGACTTCCTGGGCTCGCCCGAGGGCGAGCTGGCGCTGGCGCAGACCGTCGTCTATCTCGCCACCGCGCCCAAATCCAACGCCGCCTACACGGCGTTCGGGGCGGCGATGCGCGCGGCCAAGGAGGGCGGCAGCCTGGCGCCGCCCAAGCACATCCTCAACGCGCCGACCAAGCTCATGAAGCAGGAGGGCTACGGCGCCGGCTACGACTACGACCACGGCGCGCCGGAAGCCTTCTCCGGCCAGAACTACTTCCCCGACGGCATGGCGCGCCAGCAGTTCTACGATCCCGCCGGCCGCGGCTTCGAGGCGGAGCTGAAGAAGCGGCTGGAGCATTGGGCGCAAGCTGCGGGCGAAGCGGGGGATTGATCTCCAACGTGTCGGGATACGGCGATGGCCTAACCCACCCCAAGCCCCAAAGATAACGTTGCTACGATTCCCCTGCGGCCCGCCGGCGCACTCGTGATGGATGGCGGATCTTTACCGCGCCTCCGTACACGGGGATAAGCAACCGTGGCTGGGCAGCGCTACTTCGCCGTCACGAACGTAGAGCTGGTCGCTCAACACCGTGTCCTTGGTGTTTAAGGCGTAGACCTCGGACATGTGGCTGTGCTTGAGCGGCGAGTCGGGGCAGCGCGGCCTGGCGCCGTTGCCGTACTGGAGCACCTTGACCTTCTCCAGCGTCACCAACCCGCTGCCGATCATGCCGTCGAGCACAGCGACGAACGCATTGATCTTCTCCTCCGCATCCACGATCTCGATCGACGATCGGCAGGTCCTCGGACAGACGCAGAATCTTCGACGGTGTGGATACGGCTCGAATGCCGAAGCCCATGGGCCCGCGCAAAACGGTGGCCCCGGCCAGGTGCATCTCGCGGCCTTGAGCACGATCGCTTCGTAGAGCGGCAGGTGCCCCGACTTCTCGTCCTCGCCGAAGAAGATGCGCAGGAGAACGGCGTCCGCGGGACTTGCATGGTCACACCCATTTCAAGGCGTTGAATTGGTCGGCGGCGACGTGCCCGATCCAAACGGCGAGGAGGCACGGAACAACCGACGCGACGATGTTCGGCGCCGGCGTAGAGCCACTCCCCATCGTCAACAGGTTGAGTGTCTGGATGCTGAACGAGGAGAAGGTCGTGTAGCCACCGCAGATGCCGATCATGACGAACTGGCGCGGAATGGTGCCGACCAGCAGCCGCCCGTCCGGCCCGGTGATGGTTGCGAAGAAACCGATGATGAGCGAACCGACCACATTGACGATCAACGTACCCCAGGGAAAGGTCTCGCCGATGAGCCGGCGGCCGCGACTGAGCACCAGTAGCGCGCCACGCTTCCGAGCGCGCCGCCAATTGCGATCCAGAGATAGCTCTGCATGCCTTCTCCATTTCCGCGTTGCCCCGCCAAACCCTGCCGGTCGCCCGCCTCGATTGCCGCTTCTCCTGGCGCGCTCTTCCGGACCCGTCATTTCACCACCAGCACCGCGCAAGGCGCAAGCTCGACGAGCCGGTCGGTCGTGCTGCCGATGACGCGATTGTACAGCGCCGAATGGCCCATGTAGCCGATCACGAGCAAGTCGGCGCGTTCGCGCTCCACGAACTCCACAATCGTCGTCACCGCATGGCCGGTGACGACGTGCGCGGTCACGGCTTCCCCAGCTTGCGCCTGCCCCTTGGCGCGCGCGATCACGCCTGCGAAGAAATGATTGGCCTCGGCCTTCTCCTCGACCACCTCGTCGACCGAGGCGGGAAACTGCGGCAGCTCCTCGACCGAGATCATGTGCAGCTCGGCGTCGTGCTGTCTTGGCGAGCTTGATCGCCGCCGACAGAGCGCGTGCCGGCTCCTTCCGAGCCGTCATTGGCGATGACGATCTTCCTAAACATTGGATGCCTCCTTGGGCTTGCCGGCATCGCGCTCCATCGGCTTGAACGTCGGCATGAACCACTTCTGGGCGATCAGCGTCGGCACCACCGCGCTGCCGATCACGGCCGTGACCAGGATCGTGTACTGCTGCTGGTCGATGATCTTGTTGGTCAGGCCGAACAGCGCCGAGATGGTGCCGAAGGTCAGGCCCGTCGACATGAGGAGCGTCGTGTACATCCCCTCGCGCCCGTCGAACTCGTAGAAGCGCGTCGAGCGGCAGGATGCCGACGAACTTGGTGACCATCTTGAGCGCCAGGAACACGAGGATCAGGCCGGCCGCAGAAGTGAGCGTGGCGAAGCTCACGAGCGAGCCGGCCTTGAGGAAGTAGAACGGCGTCAGGATCGTGAAGGCGATGATGCGCATGCGGTGCGGCAGCTCCGGGTCCTTCATGAACGCAGGCGCCAGCGCCATGCCGACGAGATAGGCGGGCAGCACCGCCTCGCTGCCGGCGATCTGCGACAGGCCGCCGAGCGCCAGCAGAACGAGGGAGACGAACTTGGTCTCCGGCTCGCTGACGCGGTGCCCGACCTTGTCGAAGAACCAGGGCGCGAACCTCGGCAGCAGCCAGAGCGCCACGGCGGTGGCCGCGCCGAACAGCGCGAGCCAGGCGTCGAAGTGCGCGAACACGATGCCGAGCGCCAGCACCGTGCCGAGGTCGGTGATGAAGCAGGCGGCGAGGATGATCTTGCCGAGCTCGGTCTTGTTGAAGCCGGTCTCGACCATCACCGCGTAGACGACGGCGACCGACGTGGTGGACAAGCGAGATGCCCGCGATCTGCGCCTGCGGCCAGGTCCAGCCCTCGACGTAGTGGGCCCACAGCAGCACGCCCGACATAGGGCGCGGCAAAGCTCACCACGCCGATGCCGACGCTGGGCCCGAGCTTCTGCGGATGACGTCGCTGTCGATCTCGGTGCCGGCGAGGAACGTCAGCATGATCGCGCCGAAGCCGGCGAGGAAAGTTCACCCAGGGCGTGATGTCGAGCCCGATGGCATTGCCGGCGACGGCCCCGACCATGATCTCGACCAGCGCGACCGACATCGCGACGCGGATCGAGATGATCGAGGCCAGCAGCGCAAGCCCGATCCACAGCGCCGACGCAAGCCAGACGTTGTCCATGCGCACGTTCTCCGCTCGGAGGCGCGGACGCCTCCGGCTCACGTCGAGCGAGAACGGGCATGAAAAAGCCGCCCTGCGGCGGCTCCGGACACGGACTCCCACCGCTGATCTCGCGGTAGGAGTCATCAGCCCTCGCGGGCGGTTTCGGGGAACTCCATCCCCATCGTATGCGAGAAAGATAGTCGAAAATGCTCACGCGGAAAGGGGGTGAGGCAGTTGACCGCTGCCCGCTTTCACGCTTCACCCTGCCTGGCATGAGCGTAGAGACCCTCAAGATCGCCGACAGCGAGGCGGGCATGCGCCTCGACCGCTGGTTCCGCCTGCATTTCCCCGAGGTCGGCTACACCTACCTGCAGAAGCTGCTGCGATCGGGCCAGGTGCGGGTCGACGGCAAGCGCGTGCAGGCCAACGCGCGGCTGGAAGCCGGCCAGCAGGTGCGCGTGCCGGCGGTCGTGCGCCAGCCGCCCCCAAGCATCCGGCGAAGCCGTCGCTCACTCCCCCGCTCGGCCTCTCCAAGGGGGACCGCGATCTCGTCGAGCGGGCGATCCTGTTCGAGGACGATTTCGTGCTGGTCATCAACAAGCCGTTCGGGCTCGCGGTGCAAGGCGGCACCGGAACCAAGCGGCACATCGACGGGATGCTCGCCGGCATGGCCGACCGCTTCGGCGGCGAGCGACCGCGGCTGGTGCACCGGCTCGACCGCGACACCAGCGGCGTGCTGCTCATCGCCAAGACGCGCGATGCCGCCGCCAGGCTCGGGCGCATCTTTCAGACGCGCTCGGCGGCCAAGACCTACTGGGCGCTGGTGAAAGGCGTGCCGAAGCCGCCGCAAGGAAAGGTCGAGGCGGCGCTGGTGAAGGCGGCGGGTCCGGACGGGGAGGATCGCGTGCGCAAAGCGCTGCCCGGCGAGCAGGACAAGGCCATGCATGCCACCACGCATTATTCGGTGATCGACCGTGTGGCGCACAAGGCGGCCTGGGTCTCCCTGAAGCCCGTCACGGGACGCCAGCACCAGCTGCGCGCGCACATGGCGCTGATCGGCCACCCCATCGTCGGCGACAATAAATACGAGGGCGACAAGGTGCTGGCCGACAGCGGCATAGACATGAAGCTGCATCTGCACGCCCGGCGGCTGGTAATTCCGCATCCCGTGGCGGGCAAGCCGGCGATCGATGTTACGGCGCCGCTGCCCGAGCACATGGCGCGGACGTGGGACATGCTCGGGCTCGATGCCAAGCGTTTCGCGGCTGACGCTAGCTGACGGACGGGCTCGATGTGTGTAGCGAGCCGACCGGCCGATGCGGCGCGCGGACCGGCCAACCCGGCTCTGGCAAGCGCGATCCGCGCAAGCCCGATCTATGTCGCCTCTTGCCGCGCAGCATCGCGTTTGACCACGGCGAACTGAGTGCGATCCAGGCAGAAGCCGGTATCGCGCTTGGCGCCAAAGGCGGTCGCGTCGACATAGATGAAACTGAAAACACCCTGGGAGACGAGTGCATACTGGCGCGCTGCAAGGAAGCTGCGAATTGTACTTTGCCGCGTGTTCTCGTTGTTGAGGATAAACTGTTCGAGATCCTCGACTATCACCGCGCACGGCCTGTTCTTGTCCCAGTTCAGCGTTTCCAGCGCGACAAGATCCATGCCCTCGCAATCGATCGACATCAGGTCTATGGGACGACCTGCAGCATGGCTGTCGATGATTTCCTGGGTCGGCCGGCATTCTATCCGAATTGTCGACGTGGGAGCCTGGCCCATCCAGTGTTGCTGCTCGCTGCGGAAGCTGTTGAGCTTGGGTTCTTCGAACCGGAAATACTCCAGCTCTCCTGCCTGCGCCGCGACACCCATCGTCAGGTGAATATCGCGCGGCCTTACCCGCCTGAAAAGCGGCGCAATGTCGGGGTTGGGCTCGATCGTCAGCCCGCTCCAGCCGCGCAGATACAGCTTGTAGGTGTTGGAGTTGCGCCAGGGATGGTATGCGCCGATGTCGACTAAAAGCCGCTCTTCTGCGGTATCAATGGGTAGATCAGGGTATCTTCCGAATACTGTGAGAAAGATATGGAGCGAGCACTTTCCAGTAGCGCCCTGAAGCCTCGCAGTACATCGAACGATCTCGACCAATAGGACGTCATGCGCTGCAGAAACCTGGGTTGATGCCGATGGCAAGAGTATTTCTATTTTCTTGGCGTCAGTCGTACCACATCGAACCGGACCGGTCTGCCGCAGCCAGCCAATTTTGCCGCAGGTTGCCACGCGCATCGACATAGGGGCCATCGTCATTGAAGACGGCGCCCTGCCGTCTCGACCAGCTGCCCCAAAGCCGCCCGCCCCGGCCCCACTTTACGGAGACAATCTCCAGCGCAACGGTACGCCGCGCGGTGCTATAACCGCGCCCCATGAAACTCGTCATTTTCGATTGCGACGGCACCTTGGTCGACAGCCAGAACGCGATCTGCGCGGCCATGCAGCATGCCTTCTCCACCCTCGGCCTCCAGACGCCGAGCCGAGCTGAAATCCTGGGCGTGATCGGGCTGTCGCTGCCGCAGTCCTTCGCCGTGCTGGCCGGGCAGCAGCCGCTCAGCGTGCAGGCCGAGCTGGCCGAGCTTTACCGCTCGGATTTTCCGGGCAAGCGGCAGCTCGCGGGCCTCCACGATCCGCTGTTTGCCGGCATCGGCGAGGCGGTGGCCATCTTGGGCAGGCGGGGCGATCTTCTGCTCGGCATCGCCACGGGCAAGTCCCGGCGGGGCGTTGCCCGCATCCTCGAGCGCGAGGGCTGGGGCGGGTATTTCGTAACCATCCAGACCGCCGACGACCACCCCTCCAAGCCGCATCCTTCCATGATCTTGCGGGCCATGGCGGAGACCGGCGCGGAGCCCGAATCGACCGTGATGGTGGGCGATTCCACCTACGACATCGAGATGGCGCGGGCTGCCCGCGTCGGCGCCATTGGCGTCGGCTGGGGCTATCACGCGGGGGATCGGTTGAGGCAAACGGGAGCGCACACGGTGGTTGCCAGTTGCGATGGGTTGCTTGCCGCCATCGACAAGCGGCTCGCCGAGCAGGTGGCCGGCGAATGACCAACGCCAGCAACAACGGTGGCAACGGCGGTCGAAGCTTGCCGAAGCGCTTCTACAAAGCGGTTGCGGTAGTGCCGGCTCCGTTGTCGTCAGCGGGGGAACGGCGGGCGCACTACCGGGTCGCGCTCGACGGCAAACCGATCCGCACTCCGGCAAAGCGCTACCTGCAGCTACCCACCCTCGCGTTGGCGAAAGCCATCGCCGCCGAGTGGGATGCGCAGCGCGAGCGCGTCGATCCCGCGACCATGCCGCTCACGCGGCTCGCCAACTCGGCAATCGACGGCGTCGCTGCGCGGCAAGCGGAGGTGCGCGCGGACGTCGCCAAGTATGCCGGCAGCGATCTCGTTTGCTATCGCGCGGAGCAACCGGCGCAACTGGTTGCGCAACAGGCGGCAGCATGGGACCCGATACTGGCATGGGCGCGCGACGCGCTCGGCGCGCCCCTCAATGTCGCAACCGGGGTCATGCCCTTGGCGCAACCGGCCGAGGTTGCGGCCGCAATCGGGGCCGCGCTCGAGGAGCGCGACGCCTTCGCGCTGGCCGCCGTGCACGTGATGACCACGCTCATGGGGTCTGCGCTACTGGCGCTCGCGCACGCGCACGGTCGCGTGACAACCGAGGCCGCATGGGCGGCCGCGCACGTGGACGAGGACTTCCAGATCGGCCAATGGGGCGAGGATAGCGAGGCCAAGGCGCGCCGGCAGCGCCGCCGGGCCGAGATGCAGGCGGCGAGCCGGATGCTGGCGCTGCTTGCCTGAGCAGAGTTTCCTGGACCACACGACGCATCCGCCAGGGCGCTTGGGCAAGGACTCTCGGGCCAGGGCTCTCGGGCCAGGGCCCTCTCGCCCGCCTTCGGTGCCCTGCCGCCGGACGCTCGCCCGTGGCACGGTGAAATGTGACCCAAATCGGTCGTTCCAAGTTCGAGCGCCTACCGCAGCGATTGGGCCGCATTGGCCCGCTGCAATGCGGTCCAGATACGTTGCGCCGTCATCGGCAGGTCGAGACTGGTGACGCCGCGGCTGGCGAGCGCATCCAGCACGGCGCTGACGCCCGACGGCAGGGAGCCGGCGACGCCCGATTCGCCGGCGCCCTTGACGCCCAGCGGGTTGGTGGCGCAGGGCACGGCGTGGTGGTGCACCGACATGGCCGGAAAGTCGTCGGCGCGCGGCATGGCGTAGTCCATGAAGGACGCGGTGAGCAGCTGGCCGTCCTGGCTGTGGACGATGCGCTCGCCCAGTACCTGCCCCAGGCCCTGCGCCACGCCGCCGTGGATCTGCCCGCGCACGATGGTCTCGTTCAGGATGTTGCCGACGTCGTCGACTGCCGTGTAGCCGGCAACGGTGACGGCGCCTGTGTCCGGGTCGATCTCCACCTCGCAGATGTGGCAGCCGTTGGGGAAGCTCATCTGCGGCGAGACGAACTTGGCGACCGTGTCGAGCCCGCCGGCCAGCTCCTGCGGCAGGTCGGCTGAGCGCAGGCGCTGCGCCAGCTCGAGCAGCGGCATGGTGCGGTCGGTGCCGGCCACCCGGAACACGCCGTCGCTGAACTCGATGCTGCCAGGGTCGGCCTGGAACAGGAGGGCGGCGCCGCGGCGGCCCTTGTCGATGGCCTGGTCGCAGGCGAGTGCGGTGGCGCTGCCCGCCATCATGATCGACCTCGAGGCGACGCTCGGCGTGCCGGCCGGCACCTCGTCGCTGTCGCCTTGGATCAGCCGCACGGCGGCCGGGTCGATGCCGAGCCGCTGGGCCACCAGCGGCACGAAGGTCGACAGATGCCCCTGCCCCATCGCCTGCACGCCGGTGCGTAGCGCCACCCGGCCGTCCGCCTCGAATCGCAGGTCCACGGTCTCGTCGAGGATGCCGCCGGCAACCTCCAGGAAGCAGCAGATGCCGATGCCGCGCAGCTTTCCGGCAGCCTCGGAGGCCGCCCGGCGCGTCGGGAAATTGGCCCAGTCGGCATCAGCGAGCGCCCGGTCGAGGATGGTGGCGAAATCGCCGCTGTCGTAGATCGGCCCAACCGCGGTCTTGTAGGGCATGGCGGAGGGCGGGATCAGGTTGCGCCGCCGCAGCTCCACGCGGTCGATGCCCATGGAGCGCGCGGCGGCGTCGATCAGGCGTTCCACGAGATAGATCGCTTCCGGCCTGCCGGCGCCGCGATAGGGCCCGAGCGGCGTGGCGTTGGTGAGCACCATCTTGTTGGCGAAGTGGATGGCGGGGATGGCATACACGCTGGACAGGCAGTTGCTGGTATTCCGCGTCGTGATGATCGCCACGTAGTTGGTGGCGTAGGCGCCGATGCCGACAAAGGTGCGCGCGCGCAGGGCCAGGAAGCGGCCGTCGGCGTCAAGGGCCAGCTCGCCTTCCAGCAGGCCGTCGCGGGCGGCGGTATCGGTGAGAAAGCTCTCGAGCCGAGACGCGCACCAGCGCACCGGCCGCCCCGTACGGCGCGCGGCGCAGAGCAGCGCGGCATACTCGGCGTAGGCCTGCGTCTTCATGCCGAAGCCGCCGCCGACGTCGTGGGTGAGGACGCGGATCTTCTCGGCCGGCAGCTTGAGCACGTTTTCGGCCAGGACTTTGCGCACGATAGCCACGCCCTGGGTGGGGGCGATCAGCGTGTAGCGCTCGGTTTGCGCATCGAAGCTGGCGATGGCGGCGCGCGGCTCCATGGCGGCAACCGCGAGGCGGGTATCGAAAAGACGCACACGCTCGATGTGGGCGGCACGCGCAAACGCCGCTTCGACGGCGGCCGCATCGCCGTCCTCCCAGTCGAGCGCGATGTTGCCGGGAGCTTCAGGCCACACCAGCGGCGCACCGGCGGCCATGGCGCCGGCGACGTCGGCCACAGCGGGGAGATGGTCGTAATCCACCTCCACCTTCTCGGCCGCGTCCAGCGCCTGCGCCAGGGTCTCGGCAACCACGGCTGCGATCGGCTCGCCGACGAAGCGCACCCGCTCCACGGCCAGCACGGGCATGCGGGTGGTGAACATCGGCCGGCCATCGCGGCCGTTGAAAATGGCGACCGGCGCGATGGCGCCAATGCCTTCGGTTGCGAGGTCCCGCCCCGTGATCACGGCGACGACGCCAGGCATGCGGCTTGCCGCGCCCGTCTCGACCGAGCGGATGCCGGCGTGTGCGACGGCCGCGCGCACGAAGGCCGCGTGCGCCTGTCCGGCCACCACGAGATCGTCGGTGAACCGCCCTTGTCCGGTCACCAGGGGGATGTCCTCGCTGCGCAGCGTATCGCGCGCGCTGCCGAACCGCAGGGCGGCGTTGCGCGTCTGATCGGCTCGTTCAGTCGTGCTCTGGGCCAAGGCTGCGATCCCCCGATCTTGCGATCCTCATCGCGCCAACTTTCCCGGCCCGCGCGAAAGCGGTCGGCAGTCGGCACGCGTGCTGAGCAGAGTTTCTTGCACGAAGCCAACAGATCATGCCAGAGGTGGTTCGTGCGCTGCCGCCGAAGCGGCCTGGGCGCTGGCGCACGTCGACGAGGACTTCCAGATCGGCAAGCGGGGCGAGGACGCCGAGGCGAGGGCGCTCCGCGAGCGCCGCTGGGCTGAAATGGCCGCCGCCAGTCGCATGCTGGCGCTGCTCAGGTAGCTCAATTTTGCAGAGCCGACCGGCAGGCGCTCGGCGTCGCTGAGACGAGACCCTGCTAGGCGTGGTATTTCTTGCCTCGTGCGGAGCAAGCCGAGGGAATTGTCATGAGGAACGTTGTCATTATTGTTGTGCTGTTGCTCATCGTCGCTGGGGCCGCGTACGGGTGGTACGCGCCGAAGTGGTGGTGAGGGATTGAACCAGGGCACGCCACAAGCAAATACCCAAGCGCCCTGGTTGACTGCTGCGCGCCTTGAGCGGACCCAGCGGTGGGACGTATACCAGCGTCATGGCTGAGCGACCCCGCCGCATCCTTCCTGTCATCGTGCTATCGCAGCTTGCCGGCATCTCGCTGTGGTTCGCCGGCAATGCGGTGCTGCCCGACCTGCAGGCCCGCATGGGCCTGCCCGACAGCATGGTCGGACACATGGCATCGGCCGTGCAGCTCGGGTTCATCGCGGGCACGCTGGTGTTCGCGCTGCTCGCCATCTCGGACCGCTATTCGCCGCGGGCCACGTTTCTCGTCTGCTCACTGCTCGGCGCGGGGGTCAATGCCGTCGTGTACTTCCTCGACGGCGACATCGCGCTGCTGCTCGCCGCGCGCTTCGCCGTGGGTTTCTTCCTGGCCGGCATCTATCCCATCGGGCTGAAGATCGCCTCGGGCTGGTACCAGCACGACCTCGGCAGGGCATTGGGGTTCCTGGTCGGTGCCCTGGTGGTCGGCACGGCGCTGCCGCATCTCATCAAGGGGCTGGGCCAGGCACTGCCGTGGCAGACGGTGATGCTGAGCGTGTCGGCCATTGCCGCGGCCGGCGGCCTCCTGATGTACGTGTTCGTGCCGGACGGGCCGCATCTCAGGGCAGGGGCCAGGTTCGATCCCCGATCGCTGGCGACCATCTTCAAGGCCAAGGGCTTCCGCGCCTCCGTCTTCGGCTATTTCGGCCATATGTGGGAGCTCTACGCCTTCTGGGCCTTCGTGCCGGTGATCCTCGCGGCCCACGCGGCCGCCGCCGGGTCGGGGGGCGCACTGCCCAACGTGTCGGTGCTGACTTTCGCCATCATCGCCGCCGGCGCCGTCGGCTGTATTGGCGGCGGACTTCTGTCCCTGCGGCTGGGCAGCGCGCGGGTTGCCTCTTTCCAGCTTGCGGCGTCGGGCATGTGCTGCCTGCTGTCGCCGCTGCTGTTCTACGCTGCCCCCTTGGCGTTCGTCGGCTTCCTGCTGCTGTGGGGCGTGGTGGTGGCGGGCGACTCGCCGCAGTTCTCCACCCTCAATGCGCAGTACGCGCCGGCCGACAAGGTGGGCTCGGCGCTCACCATCGGCAACTCGATCGGCTTTGCCGTGTCGATCGTCAGCATCCAGGTGCTGAACCAGGCCGTGGCAGCCATCCCGGCGCAGTATCTGTTCTGGCTACTCGTGCCCGGGCCGATCTTCGGCCTGTGGTCCATGCGCCGGCTGCTCGCCGCGCCGCCGCCGGCCTGACCCGATAACCCTTGGCCCGCCGGGCGTTTTGCAGTGCACCACGCCCATGCTATGCCGCTCAGGCGCGAGGGAACTCGAATCGGGGCACACCCATGAAAGAAGTCCTGGAGGAGCTGGAGCGGCGGCGGGCGGAGGCGCGCCTCGGCGGCGGGCAGGCGCGCATCGACGCCCAGCACAAGCGCGGCAAGCTCACCGCCCGCGAGCGCATCGAGCTGCTCATGGACGAGAGCTCCTTCGAGGAGTTCGACATGTACGTCGAGCACCGCTGCACCGACTTCGGCATGGAGAAGACCAAGATCCCCGGCGACGGCGTCGTCACCGGCTGGGGCACCATCAACGGCCGCGTGGTCTACGTGTTCGCCAAGGACTTCACCGTGTTCGGCGGCTCGCTCTCCGAGGCGCACGCCAAGAAGATCACCAAGATCCAGGACATGGCGCTGCAGAACCGCGCCCCCATCATCGGCCTGTTCGACGCCGGCGGCGCGCGCATCCAGGAGGGCGTGGCGGCGCTCGGCGGCTACGGCGAGGTGTTCCTGCGCAACGTGCTGGCCTCCGGCGTCATCCCGCAGATCTCGGTCATCATGGGGCCGTGCGCCGGCGGCGACGTCTACTCGCCCGCCATGACCGACTTCATCTTCATGGTGAAGGACACGAGCTACATGTTCGTCACCGGCCCCGACGTGGTGAAGACCGTCACCAACGAGACCGTCACGGCCGAGGAGCTGGGCGGCGCCCGCGTGCACACCACCAAGTCGTCCATCGCCGACCGCGCCTACGAGAACGACGTCGAGACCCTGCTGCAGATGCGCCGGCTGATGGATTTCCTCCCCTCCAACAACAAGTCGGGCGTGCCGGAGCTGCCGACCAAGGACAGCCCCGACCGCGACGAGGCTTCGCTCGACACGCTGATCCCCGACAACCCCAACAAGCCCTACGACATCAAGGAGCTGATCCTGAAGGTCGTCGACGAGGGCGACTTCTTCGAGATCCAGGACGCCTACGCCCGCAACATCGTCACCGGCTTTGCCCGCATGGAGGGCCGCACGGTCGGCATCATCGCCAACCAGCCCATGGTGCTGGCCGGCGTGCTCGACTCGGACGCCTCGCGCAAGGCCGCCCGCTTCGTGCGCTTCTGCGACTGCTTCGAGATCCCGATCCTCACCTTCGTCGACGTGCCGGGCTTCCTGCCGGGCACCGCGCAGGAGTACGGCGGCCTCATCAAGCACGGCGCCAAGCTGCTGTTCGCCTTCTCCGAGGCCACCGTGCCGAAGGTGACCGTCATCACGCGCAAGGCCTACGGCGGCGCCTACGACGTGATGAGCTCCAAGCACATCCGCGGCGACGTCAACTACGCCTGGCCCACGGCCGAGATCGCCGTGATGGGCCCCAAGGGTGCGGCCGAGATCCTCTATCGCGCCGACCTCGGCGACCCCGAGAAGATCGCCGCCCGCATCAAGGAGTACCAGGACCGCTTCGCCAACCCGTTCATCGCCGCCGAGCGCGGCTACATCGACGAGGTCATCCTGCCGCGCAACACCCGCCGCCGCATCTGCCGCGCGCTCAACATGCTGCGCAACAAGACGGTCGAGAACCCCTGGAAGAAGCACGACAATATTCCGCTTTAGGGGGTGGTGGAATGGCAGAGCCCATTGAACATTGGGTCCTGAGCCGGCACGCCGAAGAGGAGATAGCCGGCGGCATCGATCTTGCCACGGTCGCAGCGGTGCTTGCGGCTCCGGAACAGAGGCTTCCAGTGCGTCCCGGCCGCGATGTTCTGCAAGCCGTTGCACAAGAAGGTAAGATGTATTTGATCAGGGTTTTCGTAGATGTGGATCGCGAGCCGCGCGGCAGTCGTGACTGCGTACCGAACGAGCAAGGTTGGAAAGTACTGGAGTGCACTACCGTGAAAGCCAAATACGATCGGGATACCGACACCCTGAAGCTGATCCTGAGGGAGGGGGTTGCTGTCTCGGAAAGCGACGAGGACAAGCCGGGGATCATCCTCGACTACGACCTGGAGGGCAATCTCATCTCAATCGAGGTGCTCGACGCTTCCAAGCGCGTGATGCCGCCAGACCCAATCTCTTGCATCACCGCATCTGATGCGCTAGCATCTGATGCATGCGCACCACGCTCGACATCGATGACGACATCCTGCAGGCGGCCAAGGAGCTTGGCCGTGCCGAAGGCAAGACGGCGGGGCAGGTGCTGTCCGAGCTTGCCCGCAAGGGTCTTACTCAGCCGGGCGCGCCTGCGGGTTTTGGCGAGGAGGCCAGCCCTCCGTTCGTCCTCAAGGACGGCTGGTACGTGCTGACGAACCGGGAAGGCGTGGTCGTCACCAAGGAACAGGTCGACCGGCTGATCGAGGAGGCCGACCTCGAGGATGCGGGCCTGAGCAGGGACGATCCCGGGAAGGGCAAGTAGGCGTGCGGGCGCTGTTCGACGTCAACGTACTGCTTGCCCTTTTTGACCCCGGACACATCCACCACCAGCCGGCGCAAGGCTGGCGGCTGACGCACAAGTCGCAAGGCTGGGCCACCTGTCCGCTCACCCAAAACGGCCTTGCGCGGATCATCTCGAAACCAGGCTATCAACGGCCGATTGCTCTGACGACGGCCATCTCGATGCTCGGGGCACAGCTCTCGCAAGCCGACCACGAATTCTGGCCGGATGATGTTTCGATAGCGGACGATCAATTGTTCGACCGAAGCTTCATCCTCGGCCCCAACCAGATCACTGACGTTTATCTCATGGGCCTTGCAGTCAAGCACGGCGGCCGGCTGGTGACCTTCGATCGCGGGCTGCCGCTGAAGGCCGTGCGCGGCGCCGAAGCACGGCACCTCGTCGTGCTTTAAGCAGCCGGCACCGTCGCGTCGACCAGCCGCTACGTGGCTCACAGCCCCTTCATGTCGATCGGGCGATGATACGGGCGGGCGCCCAGCGCATCGACACGCGCCCAGAACTCGGGCCCGGCCGCGAGCCCCGTGGCATCCTTCTCGGCGGCCTGGCGCCAGATGGTCCAGGAGTCCGGGTGAAGCCGGCTGGCTTGCGCGAAATGCGCCGCCGCCTCGTCGCGCCTGCCTTGCCGCAGGAGGTACTGGGCCAGCCGGAAATGCGCATGCGCCTGCGCGATCGCGGTGTCCGGCAGGCGCAACCGCGCGCGAGCCTGCGCGGCGTCGTAGACGAACTCGCTCGCCGAGCCCTTCGACACCCAATCGCGCACGGCAGCCACGTAGGTCGACTTGGTGCGCTCCCGCTCCTTCAGCTGCTCGGGCGTCATCTTCTTGGTGACGCGGTCCATGTTGCGGAACGCATCGGAGGAGCCCGCATTCTCCGGCGGCCGCGCGATGCGCCCCGCCTCGTCGATCCACACCGCCTGGGGCACGTTGACCATATTGTAGAGATCGGCGACGTGGTGGTTGCTGTCGATCAGGCAGGGGTAGTCCGCCTTGGCTACCTCGATCCACGGGCGGGCGGCGTCGGCCACGTCCATGGCAACGGCCACCACGACGAACCCGCTGTCCTTGAGCTCTGCATACAGGGACTGCCACACGGGCAAGTCAGCTCTGCAGCCTCACCAGGAGGCCCACGTTGCCAGCAGCACCTTCTTGCCGCGGTGCTGCGAGAGCGTGTGCGTGCGCCCGTCGAGGTCGGGCAGGCTGAAGTCGGGCGCCTCCAGCGATTGCAGCGATGTGCTGCGCTCCGCAGCATTGGTCCCCAGCACCCAGACCTCGCCGGCGGCGTCGTGCACGACCGGCTTGCCCATGCGGCCCCAGAACGCGGCCGCGTTGACCGCGCCGCCGGCTATGAACTCGTGGGCCCGGGCCGGCGGCACGGGCACGCAGGTGTCGCCGTGACAGAACCCTTCCGGCTTCAGCGCCCAGCCCGTCGCCGACTGAAACTCTCCCGCATCGAGCCACAACTGCTCGCCATCGGCGCGCGCGCTTTTGCACTCCGTCTCGGATTGTTCATTGAGTACCACGACCATGGGACGACCTCCGGTGTAGGACCTGCCAATGGTGCATTGACCAGGCCCCATCGGCAAGCGCTTGCCACGGCTGTCGAGCCATCCGGGTGCTAGCGAACAGTTGCGCCTGAAGCTTGCTGCTCGGTGGCGAGGATCGGGGCGGGCTGGCGACGGCCCGCGCGCTGCAGGGCGACCTGGCTTTGGTGGTGGCCGCCGAGCAACGCCGGGCCACACTAGTGCAGCATCTCCACCACACACGGGCGATCCCGCAACACCCGTTAGCGAGATGGTAACCGTGAGACCCTAGCCTGCCCGGGAGCTTCTGGGGCAGGACGGTCATGAGCGTTTTGAGCGCGGTGTCGGTTGCGGAAATCAAGGCGCGCGGCAGCATCAAGGATGCGGACGTTCTCAAGCTGCGGCGAAGCTACTATGACGATGGCCGCATCACCGCCGAAGAAGCCGACATTCTCTTTGCTCTGAACGATGCCTGCCCCGTTCAGGACCCGGCCTGGGCCGACTGCTTCGTCGAGGCCATCACCGATTACATCGTCGACCAGGCCAAGCCCGAGGGCTACCTGACCGCCGACAACGCCCGATGGCTGATCGAGCGCATCTCCACGGACGGGCACATCGAATCCAAGACCGAGATGGAGCTGCTCGTCAGCGTGCTCGACAGGGCGCGCTGGGCACCCCAGAGCCTGGTGCGCTTCGCCCTCGAACAGGTCAAGGACGCTGTCGTCAACGGCACCGGCCCTCTGCGCTCGGGCAAGCTGCTCGAGCCCGGCGTGGTCAGCGAGGCCGACGTCGACCTGCTGCGCCGCATCCTCTACGCCTTCGGCGGCGACGGCAACATCGCCGTCACCCAGCCCGAGGCCGAGATCCTGTTCGACATCGATGCCGCCACGGCGGGCGCAGACAACCATCCGGCCTGGGGCGACCTGTTCGTCAAGGCCATCGCCAACTGCGTCATGGTCGCTTCCGGCTACGCCACGCCGCCACGCCAGGTGGCGCTGGAGCGCGATGCCTGGCTCGACCGCCGCGGCGACCTCTCGCTCGACAAGATGGCCTCCGGCATGCTGTCGACCGGGGGCTTCAAGGGCCTGTTCGGCATCTACCGGGAGCAGTCTGCCGAGGAGCGCGCGATTGCCCGCCTCACCCAGCAGAAGATCGAGATCGTCACCAACGAGGCGGTAACCATGCCCGAGGCCGAATGGCTGGGCCGCTGCATCAACCGCCACGAGCCGCTGACGCCCAACGAACGCGCTCTGCTGATGTTTTTGAAGGCGGAAAGCCCATCGATTCATCCAAGCCTGCAGGCGTTGGTGGACAAGGCTGCGGCGGCAGCCTAGGAACGAGGGTCAGGTCCTCGCGCTCCGCGCCAGGGCTGCCCCCTGCCCTGCCGACTTGCGCCGCATGTTCAAGAAGATCCTGATTGCCAACCGCGGCGAGATCGCCTGCCGCATCATCAAGACGGCGCGCAAGCTGGGCATCAAGACCGTCGCCGTCTACTCGGAAGCCGACCGCGACGCGCTGCACGTGGAGATGGCCGATGAGGCCGTCCCCATCGGCCCGCCGCCGGCCGCCCAGTCCTACCTGCTCATCGACAAGATCGTGGAGGCCGCCCGCCAGACGGGCGCCGAGGCGGTGCATCCTGGCTACGGCTTCCTCTCCGAGCGCGAGGCGTTTCCGGTAGCGCTCGAGAAGGCCGGCATCGTCTTCATCGGCCCCAACCCGGGCGCCATCGCCGCCATGGGCGACAAGATCGAGAGCAAGAAGGCGGCCGCCAAGGCCAAGGTCTCGACCGTGCCGGGCTTCCTGGGCGAGATCGCCGACGCCAAGCACGCGGTCAGGATCGCCGCCGAGGTCGGCTACCCTGTCATGATCAAGGCCTCGGCCGGCGGTGGCGGCAAGGGCATGCGCATCGCCTATTCGGCGAAGGAGACCGAGGAAGGCTTCGCGCTCGCCCGCTCGGAGGCCAAGTCGAGCTTCGGCGACGACCGCGTGTTCATCGAGAAGTTCATCGAGAACCCCCGCCACATCGAGATCCAGGTGCTGGGCGACAAGCACGGCCACGTCGTCTACCTGGGCGAGCGCGAATGCTCGATCCAGCGCCGCAACCAGAAGGTGGTGGAGGAAGCGCCCTCCCCGCTGCTGGACGCCAAGACGCGCAAGGCCATGGGCGAGCAGGCTGTCGCGCTCGCCAAGGCCGTGGGCTACGACAGCGCCGGCACGGTGGAGTTTGTGGCCGGCCAGGACAAGAGCTTCTTCTTCCTGGAGATGAACACCCGGCTGCAGGTCGAGCACCCGGTCACCGAGCTCGTCGCCGGCATCGACCTCGTCGAGCAGATGATCCGTGTCGCCGCCGGCGAGAAGCTGAAGATCAAGCAGGAGGACGTGAGGCTCAAAGGCTGGGCGGTAGAGACCCGCATTTACGCCGAGGACCCCTTCCGCAACTTCCTGCCCTCGATCGGTCGGCTCACCCGCTACCGGCCGCCGGCCGAAGCCACCGCGGACGGTGGCACGGTGCGCAACGATACCGGCGTGTTCGAGGGCGCCGAGATCTCAATGTTCTACGATCCGATGATCGCCAAGCTCGTCACGCATGCACCGAGCCGAGAGGCGGCCATCGATTTGCAGGGCGACGCGCTCGATGCCTTCGTCATCGACGGGGTGGAGCACAACATTCCCTTCCTGGCCGCCCTGATGCAGCACCCGCGCTGGCGCGAGGGGCGCCTCTCGACGGGCTTCATCGCCGAGGAATACAAGGGCGGGTTCAAGCCGCGCGTGCCCAAGGGCGAGGACCTGGACATCCTGGCAGCTGTCGCCGTTGGCATCGACCACCTGACCAACGTTCGCCGCCGCGAGATCACGCACCAGATGGCAGGGCCGCCGGTGCGCTTCGCCGCCCGGCGCGTCGCCAATGTTGGCGGAGCCCTGGTTGCGGCCCGGGTGGAGGGCACGCTTGGCAGCCCGGCCAATGTCACCCTGGTCGACGCCAAAGGCATCCGCCGCACCACGCTCGATGTCGACGCCGACTGGTGGCCAGGCAACCCGCTGTGGCGGGGGCATGTGGGCAAGCGCCGCGTGGCGGTGCAGGTGCGGCCCGTCCTCAACGGCTACGATCTGACCTACCGCGGCGTGCAGGCCCGAACCTACGTCTACACCGAGCGGGAGGCGGCGCTGGCGGTGCTGATGCCGGAGAAGGTCGCCGCCGACACCTCCAAGCTGCTGCTCTGCCCCATGCCGGGTCTCGTCAAGGCGATCTACGTGACCGAGGGCCAGGAAGTGAAGGCCGGCGAGGCGCTGTGCGTGGTGGAGGCCATGAAGATGGAGAACATCCTGCGCGCCGAGCGCGACGTGGTCGTGAAGGCGATCAAGGCCAAGGCCGGCGACAGCCTGGCGGTGGACGCGGTGATAGTGGAGTTCGCCTGACAAGGGGTCAGACCCTGCGGGTCTGACCCCTGAAGCAGGTGTAGCTTGGGTTAGCACGGCGGCTGAAACGGAATTTCGACGCTTATCCGCGCGTAACCCAAGATCCATCATTCAGGGAAAGTATTGGTCTACGGGCTAGCGCCCTAACCCAACCCAACCCAACCTACCTGTTACGGTAGCGGTATCCGCGCTTGAGCACGGTGTCGTAGGGCGAGGGATTGTAGTAGGCGGCGTTGTAGTCCCACCGCGGCGTCCAGGGAACCCTGTGGTAGTAGTATTTGAAAGTGTAGGGTGTCGCCCTTTCCACCCCCTGATTGCAGTTGCCGCAGGGCAAGTAGAAGTCAAAGAAGCCCCCTGCTTGGGCACTACCTGCAAACAGCGTCGTCGACAGCCCGATCGCCAGGGTGGCCAGGAGTGTGCGCATAGCCCGCTCTCCGCTCGTCAATTCGAGTCGCAAAGGTACTCGATCAGGACCGTGAGTGTCGACCCTGCGCTTGCCAGGGCCGCAACAAAGCCGGGCTGGTGTTGCTCATTTTAGCTCGTAGTTGCGCGAGCCGTGCTTTTCATCGTTTCATCCACCTTCGTGGCAGTGCGTGGCCCTGACTAAGCCCATCGGAGTCCTCGGTTTTCATGCGCAACTTTCACTTTCCCGGGCGTTCGCTCGTCTACTCCCGCCGGGCCATGTGCGCCACGTCGCACCCAATGGCCAGTCTGAGGGCCATCGAGGTGCTGAAGGAGGGGGGCAATGCGGTCGACGCGGCGATTGCGACTGCCGCCATCCTCGCCGTGGTCGAGCCGCAGATGACCGGCGTCGGCGGCGATTGCTTCGCTCTGGTTGCCAAGCCGGGGGAGCGCCAGCTGATCGGTCTCAATGCGGCAGGCCGTGCTCCCGCGGGCGCTACTGCCGAATGGCTGGCGAAGGCTCGCCTCCCCCGCATCGAGCCCACCAGCCCTCATGCCGTCACCGTGCCCGGCGCCGTCGACGGCTGGTGCCGGCTGCTCGCCGATCACGGCACCATGGCGCTCGCCCGGCTGCTGCAACCCGCGATCGATCTCGCCGAGCGCGGTTTCGTCGTTGCCCCGCGGGTTGCTGCCGATTGGGCGCTGCACGAGCCGCGCATCTCCAGCCACCCCGGCGCCAGGCAGCATCTGTTCAAGGCAGGCGCCGTGCCGAGGGCGGGCGAGGTGATGCAGTTCCCGGCGCTGGCACGGACGCTTAAGGCCATCGCCCGCGAGGGCCGCGACGGCTTCTACGCCGGCGAGGTAGCTAAGGACATCGTGGCGGAGCTCAATGCGCTGGGCGGGCTGCACACGGTTGCAGACTTCGCCGCCCAGCGCTCGAGCTATGTGTCGCCCATCTCGGTGTCCTATGCCGGCGTGGAACTGCACGAGCTGCCGCCCAGCAACCAGGGCATCGTCGCGCTGATGCTGCTCAAGATGCTGGAGCACACCGGCCTGCCGAAGGACCCGGTCTCGGTCGAGCGCTACCATGTCCAGCTCGAGGCGGCGCGGCTCGCCTTTGCCATGCGCGACGCCTTCGTCGCCGACCCCGAAATGGCCAAGGTGCCGGTCGAGCACATGCTGTCCGATGCCGTCATCGCCGACCTCGCTTCCCGCGTCGACCGCCGCCGGCGGCGCGACGATCTGGGCCCTCTGCCGCAGCCGCCGGGCTCCGACACGGTCTATTTCGCTGTTGTCGACGAGCAGGGCATGGCCGTCTCGTTCATCAACTCGCTCTACGACGACTTCGGGTCGGGCATCGTCACCGCCAAAACGGGGGTCGTGCTGCACAACCGCGGCAAGGGCTTCGTCTGCGATCCCGCCCATCCCAACTGCATCGCGCCGGGCAAGCGGCCGCTGCACACGCTGGTGCCGGCCATGGTGACCAAAGGCGGCCACCCGCTGATGGCCTTCGGCGTGATGGGCGCGCACTTCCAGCCCATGGGCCATGTCTACATCATGACCAACATGTTCCACTATGGCATGGACCCGCAGGAGGCCATCGATGCCCCGCGCGTGTTCTTCGACGGCGACCGCGTGCTGGTCGAGGAGGCGGTGCCGCCGGATGTCGTCGCTGGCCTCAAAGAGCTTGGCCACGATGTCGGCACGCGCACCATGCCCTGGGGCGGCGCCCAGATCGTGATGATCAACCGCGCGCGGGGCGTGCTGACCGGGGCCTCCGATTGGCGCAAGGACGGGATGGCGCTCGGCTACTGATACTGATGAGGAGCCATGGGCCAGGGCGGTGAGCCAGCGCGCAGCGTTAGGGTCCGCATCGAGGGGCAGGTGCAGGGCGTCGGCTACCGCTACTGGGTGGAGCGGACGGCGGGCCGGCTGGCGCTCTCGGGGTGGGTGCGCAACCGCCGCGACGGCTCGGTCGAAGCCGTGTTCAGCGGCGCGGCGGACAAGGTGGCGGACATGATCGAACGCTGTCGCCAGGGCCCGCCGGCGGCCCAGGTCACGGCAATCAGCATTGTTGAGGAGGAAGCCGAGAAGCCCGATGGCTTCAGCATTCTACCGACGGAGCGATCGTGACAGTCACGGCGGTACAGTCACGCAGAGCGCGATCGCCTGAGCCTAGCCATCCGCCTTGTCCGGCTCTGTCAGAAATCTTGTGACGCTCCAGGCGAAGGTCGGATAATCAGTGTAGCCGCTGACTTCTTCCGGTTGAAAGTCGATTCCTTGGGCAATCGCGGGCAACCGAGCCTTGAACGTCGCGAAGTCCGCGGCAAGCTTCGCGGGGCCGGCGAACACGCCGCCTGTGGGCGTGTGCTGGAGGTAATTCCGGACGATGCGAATGACCTTCTCGGGTTGTCCTTCATGGGCATCGGGGTCATTGCCACCGAGGTCCGACAAGTAGGCCGGCAGCTTGTAACGCTCGCCGACCATAATCTTGATGCGATCTCGCGGCCGGCGGCCAAACCTCTTTGCGCCGAGGGCGAGACCTAGCTCGAATGGCATGTTGAAGCGAGGCAGATCGTTGTCGCCGGGCTCGGTCCGAGACAGGTCATGGATCGACCGTGGGCACTCGCGGATCAGCTCGATGAGCTTGTCCAACCTGATGTCGCCGCTGTCGGAATCCTCAAGAGCACAACGAACGCGGTAGCCGCACGCAAAGATCGTGAAAACGAGCGCTTCGAACAGTGGCTCATAGGCGGAGCCGAACGGAACATTCACGAAGACGTTGAGGCGTCTCCGAGAAGTCACTTGCGCTTGCGCACAGCCGCGCTGCCGCCACCCGACTTCCTGACGGCCTCCCGGATCTTGCCGACGCTCACTCCTTTCGGTTTGACTGGGGGGTCAGCCACGATGACGTCGCGAATGCGCCCTGTGCTGGCGTCACGCCACACATATCGCTTGCCGTCATCCCGCTTCTTCATTGCTTTGCCCATGTTTTCTTATACCTCGGTTTGGCGAACCGGAAAACAGTAGCGGAGCCCATTCAGATCAGCCGCCGCGCGGCCTGCCGCAGGCCATCGAGGATCGGCTCGTAGGCCTCCTCGTCGCGGGTCTCAGGATAGACCATGTAGACGGCGGAGGAGAACGAGCGCGACCGCGCCGGGATGCGCAGCCGGCGGCGAGTCACGTGATGCTTGACGAGCCGGCGGGGAAAATAGCCCGAGGCCTCGTTGGCGAGCAGATAGTCGATCCCCATCGATCCCAGATCGAGGTTCACGCCGGTCTTGTTCAGCTCCGGATAGGCCGCCATGTGGTCGGCCTGAAAGGCCGGCCCCCAGTCGACGAACACGTAGTCGGTGTGGTGGCGCCTGCGCCCGGGCGCGCTCGTCACCAGCACGAATTCCTCGTCGAACAGGTGCTCGATGGTGAAGCCCGGCGGCTGCCCGGGCTCGTACATGACCGCCAGGTCGAACGTCCCTTCGAGCAGGCGCTGGATCATGACCGCCGGCAGGCTGGCGCTTGCGGAGATGGCGATGTCGGGCACGTTGCCGCGCAGCCATGAGATCCACTTGAGGAGAAACCCGTCCCACAGCGTGGCCGGCGCGCCGACCGCCAGGTGGTCGCGGTGCTGGCCGGCGAGGCCAACCTCGAGCTGCGCGTGCTGCCACACCCGCACCAGCGCCAGCGCATGCTTCTGGAACTGCTCGCCGGCACCGGTCAGCGCCGCGCCGTCCTTCGATCGGTTGAACAAGGTGCGCCCGAACATGTCCTCGAGCCCCTTGATGCGCGCGCTCACCGTCGATTGGGTGACGTTCATCTTGCGCGCGGCATCGATGAAGCTACCGGTCTCAGCCACCATCAGGAACGTGCGCGCGAGAATGATGTCCATCTCGACTCTTCTACTCGTTGACGACGCTAAAAAAGTATCTATCGAAAATGCCGATAGGCGTCAGCGGAAAAATCCGTTTGTAAACTCGCCCAAAAATTTTCACATTGACACCGCCCGGACACGATTCGGGTGACTTACTGGAAGGACTATAGCGATGAAGGCGAAGAAGAAGGCCGCGAAGAAGACCGCGAAGAAAACTGCCAAGAAGAAAAAGAAGTAGCTAACGGCAGGGTGCATCCTTTGAGTTCGGCTACGATGATGCGTACGGCGCGTGCGATGTGTGTGATCTTGCTCCTGTCGAGCGCCACCGCAGCCCACGCGGTGTCGATCACCAATCGCGACGAGCGCGACTACACGGTGACGGTCATCGAGGGCGAAGCCAAGGCCGATCATGTGCTGAAGCCGTTGCAAACGTTAACGGATATCTGCCTCAAAGGTTGCACCATTCGCATCAACGACAGCGCAGACGACGAGTATCGCCTTGCGGCGAGCGACGTCGTCGCGATCGAGGACGGCACGGTCTACTATGAGGGGCCCGACGCTTCGGCCGGGCCCCCGCCGCCTCCAGCGCCGGCCAAAAAGCCTGGCAATAGGGGCTAAGCGGGGTCGTTCCAACCTGGCGCGCGGCCGCCCGGGCAACCGGGTGGCGGCGCGCTCTTGGTTTCTAGGGTGCCGCAACGGTGCGCTGGGCCCCTGGCTCCCTTGTCTCATCGCCTGCAGTTTCCTCAACGGTCGGCGCAAAGCGGCGCTCGAAGGCTGAGCGCAGCTGGTGGTCCACCGCATCGAGTGTCACGGGGAGGCCAAGGTCGGCAAGGCTGGTGACCCCGCCGTCGCGGACGCCGCATGGCACGATGCCAGCATAGTGCGCAAGATCGGGCGCGACGTTGATGCTGATGCCGTGCCAACTCACCCAGCGCGAGAGCCTGACCCCGATGGCGGCGATCTTGTCGTAGGCCTCTGCACCACGCTCCGGCCGGTGCACCCATACTCCCACCCGGCCTTGCCTGCGCTCGCCCGCAACGCCGAGTTCGGCCAGCGCGTCGATGATCCACCCCTCGAGCGCCGCGACATAGGCGCGTACATCGCCGAACCGCCGCTTCACGTCGAGCATCACATAGGCCACGCGCTGCCCGGGCCCGTGATAGGTGAGCTGGCCGCCGCGCCCCGTGCGGTGCACCGGCAGGCGGGCGGGCTTGATGAGGTCCTCGTCCTTGGCGCTGGTGCCGGCGGTGTAGAGCGGGGGGTGCTCGAGCAGCCAGACGAGCTCCGACGCAGTGCCGGCCGCTATCTGCTGCACGCGCTCGGCCATGGCGGCACACGCCGCCTCGTAGGCGACCGGCTGCCGGGTCACCTTCCATGCGATAGGCGGGCCGAATGCCGGCTCCATTGCGTCTTCCTGCGATCTTCCGGTGCCGATGGCGGCACCCTGGCGGTGCCGGGCATTGGCGCCACCTGCCGGCAATGTGGCGAGCGCGCGGCCGCCGATCAAGCGCGGGAATCCCTGACAAAAGCCTGGTTGGGCGCTGAAGGGGACAGCGGCTTGTTTGCCCGGGCCCGGTTTGCTACAGGAGCGGGCCGAGTATGCGGTCGTGGCGGAATTGGTAGACGCACTAGCTTGAGGGGTTAGCGCCGCAAGGCGTGGAGGTTCGAGTCCTCTCGACCGCACCAGCTTGGCCCAAGGCTTTGCGCCACAAAGCGCTTGTTTTTCCCCGGGGTTCGCTCGGGAAGCTCGCTGCAAGGCACGATCCTCAGTCTCAGCGAACGCGGTCCGCCTACCGGCGTTTCATGGTCGGGTCGAGGGCGACCCGCATCGATTCGCCCAGCGCATTGAACGCCAGCGCCGTGAAAAGAATGGCGAGCCCGGGTGTGTACATCTGGGCCGGCGCGATCTCGATGTAGTTGTAGGCCCGCGCCAGCATCCCGCCCCAGCTTGCCTGCGGCGGCTGCACCCCGAGCGCCAGGAAGCTCAAGCTCGCCTCGGCCAGCAGCGCGATGGCCAGCATGAGGGTGACCTGCACGATGACCGGTTGAATGGCGTTCGGCAGGATGTGGCGAACGATGATCTGCGGTGTCGAAGCCCCGAAGGCGCGCGCGGCGTCGACATAAAGAGCCTGCTTGACCACCAGCGTCTGCGCCCGGACGATGCGGGCGAGCACCGGCGCGAAGACGATGCCGACCGACAGCATGGCGTTGGTTAGCCCGATGCCGAGCACACCGGTGACCGCAATGGCCAGCACGATGGGCGGGAACGACAGAAGCGCATCGATGAAGCGGCTCGCCACCTCGTCGAGCCAGCCGCCCACGAAGCCGATGACAAGGCCGACCGGCACGCCGATCGCAATCGCCACGCTCACGGCAAGTCCCGACGCATAGAGCGAGTTTGGCGCACCCCAGATAAGCCTGCTCAAAACGTCGCGGCCCAGATCGTCGGTGCCGAGCCAGTGGGCCGCGCTCGGCGGCATGAGCAATTCCGCGACATTCTGCTCGATCGGCGAATACGGCGCGATCTTGGCTGCGAAGATCGACACGATGAGGAGGAGAGCGAGATAGCCGAGGCTCAGCACCGCTCGCAGGTCGCGGCGAATTGTGCGCCAGAGACTGCGCCCGGGCGTCACCGCGCGCGGCGCCGCGATGAGGCTTTCGCTACTCATTCTTCCGCCACCCTTGGATCGAGCAGCGCGTTCAGGATGTCGACCGTGAGGTTGATGAGAATGACGATGATCACGAACACGAGCACAACGCCCTGCACGACTGGGAAATCCTTGTTCAGGGCCGAGTAGGCGACGAGGCTGCCGGCTCCGGGAATAGCGAAAACGGCTTCGATCACGACTGCGCCCGAGAACAGGCGGTTCACCTGCAGACCGATCAGCGTGAGCAGCGTCACGCTGATATTGCGAAGTCCGTGCTTCCACAGGATTGCCATCGGCCCCAGGCCCTTGGCGCGCAGCGTGCGCACGTACTGCGAGCCGAGAACCTCGATGAGTGCGCTGCGCACCTGGCGGGTAAGCTCGGCGATCACGCCGGTCGCGAGCGCGATGGCCGGCAAGGTGGCGTGCCTGATGGCGCCGCTGGGATCCGCCGTAAATGACCGCGCGCCGGTCGCGGGGAGGAGGTGCAGGTCCAGCGACAGCGTCGCCACGAGCAGGATGGCGAGCCAGAAGCTCGGCAACGCGACGCCCAGCGATGCAACGCTCGTCACCAAGGCGTCGATGCGCGATCCAGCCCGGGTGGCAGCCAGCACGCCGAGCGAGATGCCAATCGACGCAGCAATCACCAGCGCGTAGATGGCGATGAGTATCGTATTGGGCATGCGCTGCAGGATGAGGTCGAGGACAGGCGCACTCGACAGCAGCGAGACGCCCAAGTCGCCCCTGACGGCGTGCCAAAGCCAAACACCGTACTGGACGATGAGCGGACGATCGAAGCCGTAGAGCTTGCGGATCTCCTCGATTCGCTCCTTCGACGCGTAGTCCCCGGCAAGCGTCACCGCCGGATCGCCCGGGACGAGCTGCAGCAGCGAGAACACCACAAACGTTGCGAAAATGACGATCGGCAGGAGCTGCCACAGCCGCCTGCCGATCAGGATGTCGAAGCGCATCGCCTCACCATTCAGCGCACATTCCTCATGCCGCGAGCCAAACCTCGGTGAACTTCGGCGTCGCCACCAGGCTGTCCTGGTAGTTCATCACCTTCTTGTTGGCCACGGCGACGGACGGCGAGATGTACTGCACGAGCTGCAAGGCTTGCTCCAAGACGAAGCGCTGCAGCTTGTAGAACGCTGCCTTGCGGGTCGGCTGGTCCTGGGCAGCCATGGTGGCGTCGAGGAGCTCGCGGAAGCCGGGCAGCTCGATGCCGCTGGCGTTGCGCAAGGCCGATTTGCCGAACAGCGCCTCGTAGGCCTGGCTGGGGTCCGGAAACGACGAGCTGGGGGTGATCATCATATGCCCCTTCTTCTCGATCGTGTACGCCTGCATCGCCTGCTGCGGCGCAAGCGCCGTCAACTTGAGGCGGATGCCGGCCTTGGCGAGCTGCGAGATGATGATCTCCTGGCGCTGCATGGCGAGCTGATCGGCCCAGCCGTAGCTCTCGATCTCCAGCCCGTTGGGATGGCCCGCCTCCGCAAGCAGCTTCTTGGCCTTGTCGGGGTCGTGCGTGTAGAGGTTCTGCGTTGCCGGATCGCAGGCCCAGTGCTCCTTGGGAAGGATGGCGCAGGAGACTTGGCCGAGGCCGGCGGCTGCGATCTTGTTGATCTCGTCGCGGTTGATGGCGTAGTTGAGCGCCTGGCGCACACGCACGTCGTCGAGCGGTGGGCGCCCATAGTTCAGAAAGGCGCCGTATAGGACGAGCGACGGCGCGGCGATCCCGACCACGCTGGGCGTCCGGTCGGCAATGACCTTCTGGGGTGCCTGAAGATTGATGGCGATATCGGCTTCGCCCGCAACTACGGCCCGCACTGCGGTGTTGAGCTCGTTGATGATCTTGATGCTGATGCCGTCGAGGTGGGGCAGCCCCGGCTTCCAGTAGGCTTCATTGCGCACCAGCACGAAGCTGTCGTTGTCCTGCCAGCTCACGAACTTGAACGGGCCGGTGCCGACGGGGGCGCGGTCGATGTTGCCGCCCTTGTCCTGCACGGACTTCGGCGAGACCATGAGGCCGATGCGGTTGGTCAGGATGGCGGGCAGTCCCGCGTTCGGCCGGTTGAGCTTCAGCGTCACTTGGCTCTTGCCGGTTATTTCGACGCTATCGACCGATGCGATATCCGCCTTCACGTTCGAGCGCGGGTCGCTCTTGTATCGATCGAGGTTGAATTTGACGGCCTCCGCGTTGAAGGGCGTGCCGTCGTGGAAGCTGATGTTCTCCGCGAGCTCCAGCACCAGCGTCTTGGGGTCGCTGAACGCCCAGGACTTGGCGAGGCCAGGCTTGAGCTCCAGCGAGCGCGGCTCAAAGTCGATGAGCGCGTCGAATACGGCGTAGAGCACGTTGAAGTCGGGCAGGTTGCGCCCCGTCATGGGATCGACGGCGGCAGGATTGTAGGGCATCGCCAGACGCAGCGTGCCGCCCCTGCGCGGCGCTGTCTGCGCAAGAACGGCCCCCGGCAGGGCGAGCGCACCCGCACCCGCCGCCGCGCCCTTGATCAATTGGCGCCGGTCGAGGCCCGCCCTCAGCAGCTGGTCTAGATCGCTCATTGTTTCCTCCTCCTGCTCTAGAGTTTCTTGGGTTCGTCACGCCACCGGATCCGCGCGGAGCGACGCGTCGTCCAACGCTTCCCGCGCCGATCTCTCGCTCGCCGAAAGTCGCGTGCCGGCATAGTGGCACGCCACGAAGCGTCCCGGCTCGAATTCCCGCCACTCCGGCTCGCGCCAGGCGCATTCCGCTTGGGCGATCGGGCAACGGGTATGGAAACGGCACCCCGGGGGAGGCGCGAGCGGGCTCGGGATCTCGCCCTTCAGGACGATTCGCCTCCTGTCGCCTGCATTCGACACGCGCGGCTCCGGCTCGGCCGACAGCAGCGCCTGGGTGTAAGGGTGGAGCGGTCGGTCCATCAGCGACTCGGCCGAGGCCAGCTCCACGAGCTTGCCGGCATACATTACGGCAACGCGATCGCTGATATGGGCCACGACGCGCAGGTCATGGCTGATGAATACGTAGGTGAGGCCGAACTCGCGCTGCAAATCCGCGAACAGGTTGAGCATGTCGGCCTGGATGGAGACGTCGAGAGCCGCCACGACTTCGTCGCAGACGATGAGGCGAGGCCTGAGCACGAGCGCACGCGCGATGTTGGCGCGCTGCTTCTGGCCGCCGGAAATCTCGTGCGGGTAGCGCAGGGCAAGCTCCTCGGACAGCGCGACGCGGTCGAGCATCGCCAGCGCCGTCGCGCGCCGCTCGGACGCTCTGCCGATGCCGGCAATGTCGAGGGGCTCGCGCACGCTGTCGAGGATTGTCATGCGCGGATCGAGGGCTGCATTGGGGTCCTGGAACACGATCTGGAACGAGCGGCGGTGCCGGCGCAACTCGCTTGGGCTCAGTTGAAACGGATCCTGGCCAAAGTGCAGGATGCGGCCCGCGCTGGGCCGTACGAGGCAGACGATCGCACGCCCCACCGTCGACTTGCCCGAGCCCGACTCGCCGATCACCCCGAACGTCTCGCCTTGGCGGACGGCAAAGCTGACGTCCACCACCGCCCTGACCTTCTGGTGCCTGCGGCGCCCCCTGAAAGTCACGTCGAGCCGATCGACCGTCAGGATGGTCTCGCTGGGGCCGCTCATGATGCGGCTCCGGGCAGCGCGAGTTCGCCGGAGCGACGGCAACGCACATGGCGGGCATCGTCACTTGGCACCAGCTCCTGCGGTTTGAGGCAAGGCGGCTCGACATGGGCGCAACGCGGCGCAAATCGGCAGCCTGGTGGCATCTCGTATGCGGACGGCACGCGTCCGGGTATGGACGGCAGCGCGCTCTTGCGCCGACCAGCTTGCGGAATCGAGCCGAGCAGCCCGGCGGTGTAGGGATGACTAGGGCGGGCGAGAATGTCGCGCACCGGCCCGTCCTCGACGACCTGGCCGGCATACATGGTCAGCATGCGCCGGCAGCTTTCCGCAACGAGGCCGAGGTTGTGCGTGATGAACAGGATCGCGGTGCCGGTGCGCTGGCCGAGATCGAGCAGCAGGTCCATGATCTGCGCCTGGATGGTCACGTCGAGCGCGGTTGTCGGCTCGTCGGCCACGAGCAGCCGCGGCTCGCATACGAGCGCCATGGCGATCATGACCCGCTGGCGCATGCCGCCCGACAGGCTCGACGGGTACATGGCGGCCACCTGACGCGGCGAGGCGATGCCGACGGCCGCGAGCGCCTCGACGGTGCGCTCGAGCCCCTCGCCTCGCCCGACCTTGAAATGGCTGCGAACGGTTTCGAGGATCTGGGTGCCGACCGTGAAGACCGGGTCGAGCGCGCTCATCGGCTCCTGGAACACCATGCTGATGCGGCGCCCGCGGACGTCGCGCATGGCGCGCTCGGAGAGCTTGGCAAGATCGCGACCCTCGAAAAGCATCTCGCCCGTCAGCCTCACGCCGCGACGGGGCAAGAGGCCAAGGATCGAAAGCGCGGTGAGCGACTTGCCGCAGCCGCTCTCGCCTACGATGCCGACCACCTCTCCCGGCTCGACCGCGAACGAGACGTCCTTGAGCACTTCGCCCCAGGCCTCGCCGTCGTGAAATGCCACGCAGAGATTACGCACATCGAGGAGGGGCTCCCGACGCGACCTCCCTCCCGTTACTGCATTCACCAGCGTTCCCTCCAGGAACACCGACGCCTGTTCGGCCGGTTGGAGCCCCCCGTGAACCCGACGAGGGCACGGACTTTATTAGCCCAGAGCGCCACGGAAAGCCAATGGGCGAAGCCGTTTCGACGTCGGCCAGGCTCTTGGGCGCTTCTATCGTCCGGCTCCACCGGCGTGGGCGAAAGCCCACCCATCCTGGGGCGGTGCGCGCTCCAACACGCCCCTTTCACATTTCCCCCATACAGGGCGCCGGGCTAGAGGTCCGCTGTGCAGATCCGCATTGCAGATTCCAACTTCCGGATGGGAGAGCGTGGTGCGAAAGAAGAACTGGCGCGTGGTGATTGTCGGCCTCGTGCTGTTGGTGGCAGCCCTCGCGTTCTTCTTCGGCATGCAGACCGTCGCGCCGAGATCGAATGACCCGGTGGAGCTCATGCGGACGGTCGGGCAGGTCTCGGGCGTCGTTGGCGCTATCGGCGCTCGTCTTCGGGCTCATCGGCCGGCACTCGAGCGCATGAGCAGCACACAGCCTGCGGCCGGACGAGAGGCCTAGGCACAGGTCATCGTGGCGCCACCGACTGTCAACGCCTCGGTCACCGGTATCTCTCCCGGGCAACGTCTACCAGCGTCTCAGCACCGATCTCATGTTGGCTGGAAACGGTCGGGGAGCAGCTGGTCCGTCCATGAGCAGACCACCGCATTCGGGTGGGGAGCTGAACCACTTCGCCCTTATTTGTCAGCGCCTTCCCTGGTGGCCAATTTGGTGCCCGAACGGCTCTTCGCCCTGCCGTTCGACTCGCGCGGGCTGCCCTGACCCTGGGCCAGCTTTTGCAGGGTCGCGTCAAGGCGATCGCGCGATTTGCGGACGTGCTGGCGCATCAGCTCTTCGGCGCTCGCCTCCTCCCCCTTGGCCAGAGCATCGAGCACAGCCTCATGCTCCTTCAGTCCGAGCTTCTGGTGGTCGGGATCGACCAGCGAAAGGCTGACCGAAAGCCTCATTTGATCGGTCAGGCCCTCGAGTAGGCGGCGCAGCCGGGGCACCGCTGCCGCATCGTAGAGTGCACTGTGAAAATCGAGGTCGGTTGCCGTGTACACCTTCGCATCCTTGCGCCGGGCGCCTTCCCGCTGGCGCGCGAGGGCCGCCTTCATGCGCGCATGAATGGCATCGGTCATGCGTGAGGCCGCAAGACGCGCCGCCAGCCCCTCGAGTACCTCGCGAATGTCGTGAAGCACGAGAAGCTCGGCATCGTTGACGATGCTGACCACCGCACCTTTGCGCGGCTCGTTGGTGGCAAGTCCGTCCGCGACGAGCTGCAAGACGGCCTCTCGCACGGGGCTGCGCGACACATTCAGGCGGCGCGCCAGGCTCGGCACGCTCAAGGGCTCGCCGGCGCGCAATTCCCGGTTGAGTACGGCATCGCGCAATTGCGCGTGCACGACATCGGTAATGCGTCGTGGCGTACTGATTGGTCGAACCACGCCCATCGTGTAGTTTCTCTCTCCCGGTGATCTCTTTCTCGCCAAGTCTGGCTTGGCGCCGCGGCTAGAGGGCTTGGATCTCGGGCGAACAGCATTGATCTCGGGCAATTGACTACTCTACAGGCAGTTGACCGCGTCTGCCATAGACGTAGGCATGTTACATGTAAAATGTGTTCCGACATCAGCGCGCGTGCGGCAGAATTAGCGGCTTGAGGAAGGGAACTCCGACGAGTTGTCGTCGGAACAGGTCGTCAAGGGCATCCGCCGGGTGAGGCGCAACCGCTATTCCGCCGAAGAGAAGGTCCGCATAGTGCCGGATGGCCAGCGCGGCGAGCGCGCGATCGCCGAGTTGTGCCGCGGCGAAGGCATTGCCGAGGGCTACTGACCCGCTGCCGCCGACCGCACCCGGTCGGGCCGGCCGCCGATGTTCCCAAACCTGGCCCTTCAAGCCATTCAGGCGGCCGCCTTCCCCCATAGCTCGCGCGAAGCCAAGCGGGCGCCCTCCGCGAGCGAGGCGAGCTTCGCCCACATGATCGAAGGATGCACCCGCCGTGCGAACGGCCCCTGCGCGAAGCCGCAGTCGGTGCTGGCGATCACGTTGTCGCGGCCGACCAGCTTCGCCAGGCGCACGAGGCGCTCGGCCACCAGCTCTGGATGCTCCACCACGTTGGTCGCGTGGCTGACAACACCCGGCAGCAGCGTCTTGCCCTCGGGCAGCTTCACCGTCTCCCACACCCGCCATTCGTGCGCGTGTCGCGGATTGGCCATTTCGAGCGAATAGCCGCCGACCTTCACCCGCAGCACCAGGTCGATGATGTCCTTGATCGCCACGTCGTTGGTGTGCGGGCCGTTCCAGCTGCCCCAGCACAGGTGATAGCGCGTGCGCTCCTCGGGCACGCCCTGCAAGGCGTGGTTGAGCGCTTCCACGCGCACCTCCGCCCACTTGCGGTAGTCGGCAAGCGACTTCGGCGGCACCATCACGTCGTAGGTGCTGGCCAGGAACGCATCGTCGATCTGGCAGATGAGCCCGGCATCGACGATCGCCTTGTACTCCTCGCGCAACGCCTCGGCGATGGCGAACAGCGCCTCTTCCTCCGACTTGTAGTGCTCGTCGGTGCGCGCGGGCACCACGCTCGCCGGCGCCACCACCGGCAGGAAGCGCGTTGACGACGCCGACGCCGGCGATGGCCTGCTTGAGGTCCTCGATGTCGCGGCGGATCGCCGCTTGGCCGGTGTACGTGATCGGCCCGGTCACCACCCACGTGCCGGTCTTGAACGCCTTGCCCATGCCGACGAAGCCGTAGGCGCTTTCGTACTCCTCGTAGAACTCGGCGAAGTCCTGGCGATCCTTGCCCGCGACCGCCCTGCGGAAGCCCGGCGAGGTGTCGTGGCGCTCCTCGAAGCCCGCACAGCCTGTCCAGGATGTAGCGTGACCAGCTGATGGTCTTGCCGTACTCGCCGTCGCTGACGATGTCGATGCCGGCCTCGGCCTGCTTGCGCACGACCATGGCAACCGAGCGCTTGAGGCAGTCCTCGAAAGCGGCCGCATCGTAGGGCTCGCCGTCCTGCTGCTTGCGCAAGAATGCCAGCAAATCATCGGGACGCACCAGGCTGCCGACATGGGTAGTCAGAATCCGCCCTGCTGACTTGGTCATTGCGCTCTCTCCCGAACGGTTATCGGCTGTTTGTGCCGGAACACTAGTCCAGCCTGCGCTCAGCGGAAATGGGCAGGTCGCGCGGTAACGGGATCTGGGCTATGCCGAAGGCCGGTAGCTAGTTCTGTAAGTTACGTAAGTTGCGATAGTTGCGCATTTGTGGCACAACCCGTGCCAAGAGGTGCACTATGACCGACACGACCGACACCAAGCCTACGGAACCCGTCGCCGCATCAGAGTTCGCGCGCAACTTCGGTGAATACAAGCTGAAAGCTCAGAAGGCGGCGGTGCCTGTATCCAGCCACGGCAAGATCGCGGGCTATTTCATCGCTGCAGACGAATACGAGGATTTCCTACGATACAAGGCGCGGCGCCTCAGCTTCGCCACGGCCGAGCTTTCCGCCGAGAAGGTCAAGGCGATCCGCAAGACGCGCATGCATCCCCGCCACAAGAAGCTGAACGCATTGCTCGGCCGAAGCCGCGGCTGAACATGGCGATCCCCGCGCCAGAGCCGGGTCTCGTCATAAACTACGCCTATCTTTGGCATCATGAGCACAGGGCCGGGCAGGAGGAAGGCCGCAAGGATCGTCCAAGCGTGATCGTCTTGTGCGTCGCCGGCGGCGAGGGTGAGCCGACCGTAGTGACCGTGCTGCCGATCACCCACGTTCGCCCCACTGCCGCCGGTGAGGGTGTCGAGCTACCGCAACCGGTCAAACGCCATTTGGGGCTCGACGATGATCCGTCGTGGGTGCTGGTCTCGGAGGGCAACGAGTTCGAGTGGCCGGGCTATGATCTGCGCAAGCGGCGTGGCGGCAGCTACGCGTACGGCTTCCTGCCGCCCCGCTTGTTCGACCGCATCGTGAAGGTGTTCGCCGATTGGCACCCAGCTGCACGGCGGCCGCCTGGTGCCGCGCGACTAATCTACCTCCATGAGCGTAAAGGGGCTCGCATCAGCGGGGAACCGCCCCCATCGAGCGCTGCCCCACCCTTCGTGGGATGAGGCTGGGAGCGCGCTTCCGGCCTCGACGAACGCCCGCAAAAGTGCAACGCTCAGCCCGCCGGAGCAGCCGCAGGGAAGTGACCGGGCCCTGTGCATCCGCTAAACGACATGGTGCCGAGGCGGCCGCCACGAAGCAGGCCAGGCACGGAGGAGACGTCGGGAGGATAAGCCATGAAGCATGCAACCCTATTGCTCGCCGGAGCGCTCGCGCTTTGCGCTCCCGGCGCACATGCACAAGACAAGACGTTCAATCTCAAGCTCAGCTACTGGGTGCCGCCGAGCCATCCGCTGACACCCGGTTACAAGGACTGGGGAGCTGCGCTGGAAAAGGCCACCAACGGCACCATCAAGGTCACGCTGTTCCCCTCGAGCCAGCTCGGATCCGGCCAGGATCACTATGACATGGTGAAGCGCGGTGTGGCCGACTTCGGCCTCATCAATCCTGGCTATACGCCCGGCCGCTTCCCCATCATTGCCGCCGCCGACCTGCCCTTCATGAGCACCGACAGCTGGAAGGGCGCAGCGGCAACGCACCGCTGGTACAAGAAGTATGCCGAGAAGGAGATGCCCGACCACTACGTCTGCCACGTCTTCTCGCACGAGAAGGCCACCATCCACTCCAAGAAGGAGATCAGGGTCCCGGCCGACGTCAAAGGTGTGAAGGTGCGCACCGCCAACCAGACGATCGCGACCTACATCACCTCGATGGGTGGCAACTCGGTCCAGGTCCCGATCATGGAGGCGCACGAGACGCTGAAGCGCGGCATCACCGAGGCGATCACCGTGCCGTGGGACGGGCTCAACCACCCCGCGTTCCGGTTCGGCGAGGTGACGACCTACACGCTGGATATCCCGCTCTACGTGTCCAACTTCACTCACGGCATCAGCCGCACGTTCTACAACGGCCTGTCGGACGCGCAGAAGAAGGCCGTGGATTCGCTGTGCACGCCCGAGTGGTCGCGGCTCGTCTACAAGCACTGGTACGAGGACGGGACCAAGCGCGAGGCGGAGATCCGCAAGACCGATCGCAAGCTGACCAAAGCCACGCCCGACGAGGTGAAGCTCTGGCGCGATGCCGCCAAGCCGATCTACGAGGCGTGGGCGGCGGCCGTGAAACAAGCCGGCTACAATCCTGACCAGGTGCTGAAGGAGCTGCAGGACGAGCTGCGCAAGGAAGGCGCCTTCCTCTAGCTCGGCCCTGCCGAGCCCGCGTGCCCGCCAGTTCGATCTGGCGGGCACAATCCTCGCCCGCCAGAGACCTGTTACGCGTGAATTCCTTCGTCACTATCGTCGAGAAGACCGCGGGCTACTTCATCGGCATTCTCGCTCTCATCACCGTAGGCGAGGCAACGCTTCGCTACGGCTTCAACAGTCACATTCCCGACGGTTTCATCGTCGGCCAGACTCTGCAGGGCATCGCCATCTGCTGGGGCATCGCCACCGCCACTTACGCTGACCGGCAGATTACCGTCGATATTCTCTATGAGATGGTCGGCACGCGGGCCAAGCGCGTGCTCGACGTGACCGCCTACACCATCAACTTCCTGTTCATGGCGCTGTTCGGATACGCCATCACCTTCAAGGTGTACGACATCCTGAAGGCGGGAGAGATCTCGGCCGAGCTGCGCATCCCGGTCTGGACCGGCTACACGCTGGCCTCGCTCGGTATTCTGGCCGCAGTCGCCACCGCCGCCATCCGCTGGTGGCAAGTCGTCCGCAAGCGGCCCTAGGAAACAGCGGTCATGTCCGAGCAGACCATCGTTGCCCTCCTCGGCTGCATCGCGGTGCTCGTGCTGATGCTGATCCGGGTGCCGATTGCGGTGAGCCTCGGCTCGGTTGCGGTTGCCGGCTTCGCCTACCTGGTCGGCCCGGGGCCAGCGCTCGGAATCCTGATCGATTCGCCGATCCGCACCGTCACCAACTTCAACTTCAGCGTCATTCCCATGTTCATCCTAATGGGCGCGCTGGTCAGTGCATCCGGAATGAGCCGCGAGCTGTTTCGGGCCGCCAATGCCCGGGTGGGCCACCTGCCCGGTGGGACGGCGATTGCCACCATCCTGGCCTGCGGTGGATTTGCGGCCATCAACGGCTCCTCCGTCGCCAGCGCCGCCACCATGACGCAGGTAGCGCTGCCCGAGATGCGGCGCGTGGGGTACGACGCCGGCCTTTCCGCCGGCGTGGTGGCCGCGGGCGGAACCCTCGGTATTATGATCCCGCCGTCGGTCATGTTCATTCTCTACTCGATCCTGACCGACACCCCGCTCGAGGCTCTATTCATCGCCGGCATCTTGCCCGGTCTGATCGCCATCGCGCTCTACTGCATTACGGTCCTGATCCTTTACCGTGTGCGCAAGGAATGGATGCCGCGCGGCCGCGCGCGCCGACCGGCACGAGCGCTGGGAGAGCCTCAGGGACGTGTGGGCGACGCTGTTGTTGTTCGGCCTTGTCATCGGCGGCATCTATGGCGGGCTTGTCACCATCACCGAGGCCGCTGGCCTGGGGGCGGTTGGTTCGCTGATCATCGGCTTTGTGCGGCGGCGATTGTCCTGGCAGGGCGTTGTGGCCTCGCTGGTGGAGGCGCTGCGCACCTCGGCGGCGATCTTCTTCATTATCATCGCCGCCTTCCTGTTCCAGTACTTCCTGGCGGTCACCCAGATGTCGCAGCAGTTGAGCGACCTCCTGACCTCCCTGCCGGTGGGGCCGACTAGGGATCGTGATCGTAATCCTGGCCTTCTACATCATCGTCGGCATGTTCGTTGACGAGTTGGCCATCATCCTGCTGACGATCCCGATCGTGTTTCCGATCGTCACCGGCCTCGGCTTCGACCCGGTCTGGTTCGGCGTGCTCGTGGTCGTCACCGTGCAGATCGGGCTGATTGCTCCCCCGGTCGGTATCATCGTCTTCATCATGAACAACATGGTGCCCGACATCGGGCTGGTGAACATCTACAAGGGGGCGATGCCCTTCGTGATCGCCGACATTATCTGGCTCGCGCTGCTGGTGGCGTTCCCGTCGCTTTCGCTGTTCCTGCCACGCTTGATGGGTTGATGCCGCAGTCCCACCTGCTTGCGATCACCGTTCATCACACGTGGGTGAGGCCCACTTCCGGCCAAGACGGCGCTTCCTATTTCTCCTTGCGAGCCCAAGCGGCTCCGTAGCATCAAAGATCAAAAGAATGCTGGAGATGATCATGAAGACCCTCGTTACCGCTCTTGTTGCGCTGTCGGTTGTGGCCGGCGTCGCGACTGCCCCCGCCAGTGCCTTCGACGCGAAGAAGTTCTGGCAGGAGTACGACCGCACCCACAGCATCAACTAACGGTCGGCAACTGCGACTGTCATGAGGCCTGCGGGCGTTGCCCGCAGGCCTCATCTCTTGTCGCTATCCATTCGATGCCCACTTTTCCTCACCCTTGGGCTATAGATTGCCGCAAACCAACCTGGAGGGAGCGCGATGAAACTGCTGATGCCTGCCCTAGC
Organism: uncultured Alphaproteobacteria bacterium; assembly: GCA_963832445.1. GTDB lineage: Bacteria > Pseudomonadota > Alphaproteobacteria > Rhizobiales > Hyphomicrobiaceae > AWTP1-13. The sequence goes on along the minus strand of CAWHUM010000001.1, from coordinate 74,499 downwards.
TGGTGCGATGCTCCTGGCTGTGCAGCCTGTCGCTGTCCAGGCGGGCCCTGCCCCTGCGGCTGGTGGCCCCCTTGCCGCTGAGGCGCGCGCCGGATCGTTCGTCGACAAGGCCGTGTTCTACTGCGCGTGGTACCGGGGCAAGCGCCGCTGCCAATGGGTGCAGGGAGTTCCGCGCCCCGAGGCCTATCCTACCGGGTCGCCCGAGTGGTGGCGTGCCATGGAGGATTGGGGCCGCACCGGGGGCTTCCGCCGGTAGAGACCTGCCGGCTCCGCAAGGGCCGCTAGGTGGACTGGGGGGCGGACCGGAAGCGGTTCGCGCTCCGGGCCTTGGCTTTGAGTGCCTCGACCTCCCTATCGCGGGGCGCAGCGTTGGTCGTGAGCGAGGCGAGCAGCGTGCGGGCGGCCTGCGTCACCTGATCGACCGCCAGGTTGAAAGCGTGCTCATTGGCCTTGGAGGGCCTAGCAAAGCCGCTCAGCTTGCGAACGAACTGCAGGGACGAAGCGCGGATTTCATCGTCGGAGGCGGGTGGCTCGAAGTTGTGCAGGGTCTTGATGTTACGGCACATGGGGCGACCTCGTCGGCGAGCTGTTGCGCGGGGGCGGCGGCCATTCTAGCTAGCCGAAAGCGGAAAGCGCGGCGGCGAAGGCCAAGCCTGCGATGATCGTCCCCAGCATCGCCCCGAGGAATGTCCAGCGGACGCGCGCGAGAATCCGCTTTCGTTCCGTCTGTAGCCAATCGCGCACCAGGTCCATGGGCGGTGCCAGGTTGCCCCCAAGCCCCAGCAGCCGATCGGCGTCCTTGGCTGATGAGCGCTGTTGCCGCGTGTAGGTGGCCTTGACCTTGCTGTAGCCGATGCGCGCCAGCGCAGCACGGCACAGCGCATCTTCTTTCGCCCGTTCGACAAAGGCTGGAAGCGAGCCACCGGCTTCCGCCACGCTGTCACTATGGCTTGCAAGGCTCATGTCACCATTCACCGTTCATCCATGACATTTGGGGGAAGCGCCCAGTTTGGCGAGCGATAGGGGCCAGAATTGTGGCCGTCACTCCACTCGAGCGCCTGCGCCGGCGTGGCCCGCGTCAGATGTTGGGGTCTTCCGAGTCGTGTGCATGGCCGATAGCGCGGCGCAGACGGGCGTCCAGCTTGTTGGGGGACAAAATCACCTTCTGCGAGTGCACGGCCTGCACCGCCGCGAACGGCACGTAGAAGTCACCCGCGTTCTCGACATAGACCACAAGCTCGGGCCGGCCGTTCGGCGCCACCTCGCGGACCGCGCCGAACGCGTGCTGGCCGTCGGCCAGGAACACTTCGAACCCTTCCTTGATCTGTTCGTGCATCGATTTCGTCTCCTTGGGTGTGCAACCGTCCTTATCCGTAGTTTCCCTTAGGCATATCTGCGGCGAAGGCTACGTCGAGGCAAACGGGCTTTCTTAGTCGCTGAACCTTCACAAAGCGGCCTTTCTTGGCCGCACAACCGTTATTGGACGGGCCAAGGTACAAGACACCGTTATGCCCAGCAAAAAGATTGCTGCGACGCACCGTACACGGGGACGTGACAAACTCGTCAGCGCTGCCCATATAGTGCCTGGGGTCCACCAATCCAAAGAGGCTCGCATGTCATTTCTGCGCCTGACCAGTGTCACCTTGGCGCTTGCCGCTACTCTGGCCTTCATGGTCAGCGTGGCTGACGCCAGGGTCAGCAGCGGTGGCAGCCGCGGCAACCGCACGTTCAACACGCCGCCCACGACTCAGACGGCGCCGAATGCGGCCAAGCCGTTCGAGCGGACGACGACGCAGCCCGGCACTGCCACGTCCGGCATGAAATCGCCGGCGGCGGCACCTGGGCCGATGGCCTCGCGCTTCGGCGGCGGCTTTGGCGGCCTGCTGCTGGGCGGCTTGCTGGGCGCGGGCCTGTTCGGGCTGCTGTCCGGCTCGGGCCTGTTCGGCGGGCTCAGTGGCATCGCCTCCTTCCTCGGTCTCATGCTGCAGGTCGCGCTGATAGCCGGCGTGGTGTTCCTGATCATGAGCTACTTCCGCAATCGCAACCAGCAGCCGGCGCTCGCGGGCGCTTCCAGCCGCGGCGGCTCGGGCTCGTTGCGCGATACGCTCAACAACTACCGGCAGGGCCTGGGCGGCATCGGCGGCGGCGCGCCGTCGGGTGGCGAGCTGACCATCGGCCAGGCCGACTTCGATGCGTTCGAGAGGCTGCTCGGCGAGATCCAGACTGCCTACGCGCGCGAGGACATCAATGCGCTGGGTGATCGGACCACGCCGGAGATGCTGTCCTACTTCGGCCGCGACCTGGCCGACGCCAAGCGCGACGGCATTCGCTACGAGACCTCCAACGTGAAGCTGCTGCAGGGCGACCTGTCGGAGGCTTGGCAGGAGGAAGGCACCGATTACGCCACCGTCGCGGTGCGGTTCTCGATGATCGACGTGACCGTCAAGCGCGACAGCGGCGAGGTCGTCTCCGGCAGCCGCACGGTGCCGAGCGAGGTCACCGAGGTCTGGACCTTCCGCCGCGACCATCGCGACATGGCCGAGGGCTGGAAGCTCTCCGCCGTGCAGTTGACGAACTAGCCGGCACCGGCGTTCAGCCGGCGCCTGACTTGTCTTGCGGCCGCCTGGGTCTTCCAGGCGGCCGTTTCGTTTGCAGGCGCCATCTACAACCAGTGAACCGGGCGTTAAGCGCGATGCGCTAGACTAATTCGGTCTCAAAGCGCGGCGCCGCGCAGGCGTGACGCCGCAAAGGAGTGGTGCGTGCAGACGCGGCACAGATTGCAGGCGGCGCCGGCGCGGTCGCTGGCCGGGGCGGACGGTGCGAGCGAGCCGGGTCCGCGCGAGGACGCGCGTGTGCTGGTGCTGGCGGCAGCCGCCTTGGTTTCCAGCGAGAACGAGAGCGCACCCTGGAGCTGCGCGGTGCGGGATCTCTCGCAGGGCGGCGCCCGGTTGGAGATCGAACCCAGCGTCCCGCCCAGGGTCTCCGAGCAGCTGCCCGATACCATACGCCTCTACCTCTGCCCCGACCGCACGGAGGTGGAGTGCCGCATCGCCTGGCGCGACGGGCGCCACTTTGGCGTGCAGTTCACGAGCGAGTTCCGGCCCTCTACGCTGTGCTGCGCCTGAAGCGTGATCCCATGTCCGCGCGACCACTTCTTGAGTTGGTCGCGCTGGCCTAGTATCGGCGTCGGTCCCTGCGAACGAGCTCCCGCATGCCGGCACACGCACGTCCACCTACGGCAGTTGTCCTGATCCACGGCATCGGCGGCTCGGCCCGCATCTGGGCGGGTGAGATGCAAAGCTTTGCCGCGGCGGGGTTCGCGCCGGTGGCCGTCGATCTGCCGGGCTATGGCGGGCGCGACCCGGTAGACGCGTTGGACTTCGAGGGCCTCGCCGCCGACGTGGAGCGGACGATCGCCGAACGCAACCTGGAGCGGCCGGTGCTGGTCGGGCACTCCATGGGCGGCATGGTGGCGCAAACCATGCTGCGCCGTCGTCCGGACGGCTACCGGGCAGCGGTGCTCGCCTGCACCAGCCCCGCCTTCGGCAACGCGGACGGCGAGTTCCAGAAGAAGTTCGTGGCCGACCGCATCGGCCCCCTCGACGCCGGCAAGACCATGGCCGACCTGGCGCCAGGCCTCGTTGCACGCATGATCGGCCCCGCGGCCGAGCCCGCCGGGCGGGCGTACGCCATCAAGGTGATGAGCGCGGTGCCGCCTCAGACCTATCGCGCGGCCGTGCGCTGCCTCGTCACCTTCGACGAGCGCGCCAGCCTCGCGGGCATTCGCGTGCCAGTGCTATGCCTCGCCGGCGAGGCCGATCAGACGGCACCGGCCAAGGTGTTGGAGCGCATGGCCGCGCGCATTCCGGGCGCGCATTTCGCGAGCCTTGCGGGTGCGGGCCACCTGCCGAACCTGGAGACGCCCGCCGCTTTCGATGCAGCCATCCTCGACTTCCTTCGCCAGGCGCTGACGCCTGCAACCTGAGCCTCCCATGAACCCACGCGACCTCGACGGCGACGCCCCGATCTTCGACCCCGCCGCTTTCCGGCTCGCGCCCGACGAGGCGGCGCTGATCGACAAAGCGCGGCGGTTCGGTGCACGTGTGCTCGCTCCGCGCGCCGCCCAGCACGACCGCGAGGCCACCTTCCCGATCGAGAACTTCCGCGACATGGCCGGCGAAGGTCTGCTCGGCGTCTGCGTACCGAAGGCCGAGGGCGGCGCGGGCGCCAGCTTCCGCACCTACTGCCTGGCGGCAGCCGAGCTCGGCCGCTACTGTGGCGCCACCGCACTCTCCTGGAACATGCACGTGTGCTCCACCTTGTGGACCGGTGCGCTCGCCGACGACCTCGAGATGGGCGCGGAGGATCGCGCCGAGCACAACCGCCGGCGCAGCATGCACTACAAGCGCATCGTCGGCGACGGCGCCATCTACTCGCAGCCGTTCTCGGAAGGCGGCGCAGCGGCTGCCGGCGCCGCCGCGTTCGGCACCGAGGCCAAGCCCGTCGATGGCGGCTTCCTCGTCAGCGGCAAGAAAATCTTCGCCTCGCTCTCGGGCGCGGCCGACTACTACGGTATCCTGTGCACCGAGCGCGCCGAGGGCGATGCCGCCAGCCGCCGCAACACGCTTTACCTCGCCATTCCCGCCAAGGCCCAGGGCGTGTCGGTGGTGGGCGATTGGGACCCGCTCGGCATGCGCGCTACCGTCTCGCGCACGCTGCTGCTCAAAGACGTGTTCGTGCCCGAGGACGAGATGCTGATGCCGCGCGGCGTCTACTTCCGCGCCGCCACCTCCTGGCCGCACATGTTCCTCACCCTGTCGCCGACCTACATGGGGCTGGCGCAGGCGGCCTACGACTTCACGGTCGCCTACCTGCGTGGCGAGCTGCCGGGCACGCCGCCCGTCAAGCGGCGCATGTACCCGACCAAGCAGATCGCGGTGGCCGAGATGCGCATCATGCTGGAGCAGACCAAGGCGCTGTGGTTCCAGGCTGTCAGCGAGGCGCGCGCCGATCCCTCCAAGAGCCAAGTGCTGCGCGCCTACGCGGCCCAGTTCACGGTGATGGAGAACGCCAACGCGATGGCCGCCAAGGCCATCCGCACGTGCGGCGGCCAGGCCATGCTGAAGAACCTCAGCTTGGAGCGCATCTATCGCGACAGCCGCTGCGGCTCGCTGATGCTGCCGTGGACGGCCGAGATCTGCCTCGACCGCATCGGCCGCGAGGCGCTGTACGAGCCGGGCGAGACGGATTCGTAATGCGAGCCGGTTTTCACCTCTCCCCGCTTGCGGGGAGAGGTCGACGCGCAAGGCGCGGCGGGTGAGGGGCAGACGCTGGCTCCGGGCCCGTAGCTGCCCCTCACCCCGACCCTCTCCCCGTGAAGAACGGGGAGAGGGAGGTCCCACCTCAGCGATGCTTGCCCAGCCAGCTCATCATGATCTTGTTGAACACGTCGGGGTGCTCGACGTTGGGGAAGTGGCGGGCGTTGGCGATTTCCTCGTAGCGGGCGCCGGGCACCAGCTCGGCGATTTTCTTGTTGCCGGCGGGCGGGGTGCCTTCGTCCATCGCGCCGCAAACGACCAGCGCCGGCACCTTGAGCGAGGGCAGCTTGGGCGCGAAATCGAAATTGAGAATCGCGGCAGCGCAGCCGAGGTAGCCCGCCGGCGTGGTGCCGCCAATGGTGGCGTGGATCTGCTTCCAGCGGCCAGGATTGCGTGGCTTGAAGGCGTCGGTGAACCAGCGCTGCATGGTGGGGTCGGCCAGAGGCGCGAGCGAGTTCGCCTTCTTCACCGCCTCGATGCGCGGCGCCCAGGCGGCCTCCGCGCCGGGCATCGTTTGCGGCGAGGTATCGCTCCACAGGGCCGAGATCAGCAGTGGCCCATGCGCGATGGCGAAGGCCTGGCCGATCATGCCGCCGATCGACAGGCCGATGTACTGCACCTTTGGGATGCCGAGGAAGTCGAGCGCCGCGGCCACGTCGTCGGCGAGCTGCGCCATGGTGTAGGGCCCGGCGACGGGATCGCTGCCGCCGTGGCCGCGCATGTCGAGGCGCAGCACGCGGTAGCCCGCGGCCAGCAGCGGCGGCACCTGCTCTGCCCACATGCCGCCGTCGGACGCCAGCGAATGCGTGAAGCACACCACCTGGCCGTTCTCCGGCCCCTCCAGCGTGTAGTACAGCCTGCGGCCCACGAGGTCGATGAGCATGGTCCCGTTCTCCCTTGTGCGTCCGGTGTCGCTCCCTTGCCTACTGAGTGTAAGCAGCGAGCATCGTCCGCAATTTCATTTCAGTCCGATCACTGCCAGTAGCCTGAACAATCAGCACCCTCGTCAAGTTTTCGCAACAGGCTGGGGCGGGCGTTCCTTCCTCGCTGACGAGATCGTTGATCCCAGCGTCGTACAACGTCAAAGGACGCATCGCAAACCTCAGGCGATATTCAGGATGATCACGGCCCAATGCCGCTAGCTGATCGAACGTCTCTCGCGCCCGCCCGTAATGCTCCAAAGCTCTTCTCGCGAGCTCTTGCTTGCTGTAGCGGCAAGGTAGGCCGCTCTTGCGTCGCAAGCTGAACGCATCGGAAATGCCTTCAAGGACGGTGCAGACTTCGTGGATGGGTAGATAACCGCTTTCAGCGGCTTTCTTCGCTCTGTCGACAAATGCGTCAAACTCTGCTGAATCACCGTACTCCGCAGCCAAAGTGCATCCAGTCCTGAAAGCAATGTAGCTAAGCGTCCTTGTGAGTCCATAATCCTCCGCAAGCTTCATAGCGCTTTTGATTAGTTGGAAAGCAGCACGGCCTTCCCCACTGATTTTTAGGACGTCCGCGCGCCTCACCAAGAAACGTAGAGCCAGTTCCGGGTCAAATTCTCCGTCATGAAACATCTTGTCAGCCATTGTCGATATGTCCCCGCGCGTTGCCAGAACAAGGCTCAAGCCTGGCATTGTGTAAGACGCGGAATGCGAGCGTCTATCGGACACATCAAAGAGCAACTGCGTCCCACCCGGCACTTCCTGCAAATCAGCAGCTCGGGCAACCTCACGTATGGCAGTCATCAATTGACGAATGCCCTTTATATCCGGAGCTGACGAAAGGAGTCGCGTGAGCGGCAGTAGTTCTGAGCACGCATCTACTGCCTTGAGCAAGCACTGTCGATCGAGCGCCGATATCAATTTGCCACTCGCAATTGGGTCGATAACTGGTTGCTGAAGGATATCTGCGAACCTTCCAGCCAGCACCCGCTCTAGGCTCGCGGTGGTCGCCTGCCACTCCATCGGTCCGTTCTTGAGTTCGTCAATCGTCCATCCCAGTTGCGCCACTATGGTGGGAGCGATGGAAGGATTTTCCGCACTCGCTTTACCGGCGAGGATCTTTCTGACCCGGGCATAGTCGATGCCGGTCCGTCGCGAGAATTGATGCGGATTCAACCCGAGTTCGGCGAGCCGGGCGCCAATGCGGGCAGCAATCTGCGCTGCTCGCCTTGTGTCAAGTGGCGGCCTTCCGACTCTTTTCTTGTGTCCTTCCTCACTCATGGATGGCCTCCAACTGTCAGACTATATCAAAAACTCTCGTGGTCGGGATATTCCATCGAGGACGCTGCTTTGCGGTTCTGGCATCAACACGCTGTCACTAGCAAAGGAGGATCTCATGAGTGACAGCGTTCAAACACTTCTAGACGTCCGTTGCATCGTAACGTTGAGCGATCGCCTGAAAGCTCTCATCTGGGCTGTCTTCACAGCCGGCGTCATTTGGGCTCTCGGCATGGTACTCAGCCCGTAGTACGTTTGTAGGGCCGTTTGACCCGCCCGTGGCGCGCACGGGCGGGTTTTTTTTATGGCAAGCAGTGGAGCGTCGGCGGCGTTGCGGAGCCGCGAGGATCACCGCCTTGACCGCCACCTCACCCCGCTTTACCCGCCGCCCGCTCCGGATAGCTGCGCGCCATGCCGTCGCGCACATCGTTCTGGATGCCGTACTGCGGGAAGGGATAGCGGAAGCCGTTCTTGGCGAGCGCGGTCATGCCGGCGATGGCCTTCTCCAGGTGCTCGGGCGGCGTGGCCATCAGCATCTCGTCGTCGAGCACGCCGCCGTAGCGGCGCTCGGCGAAGCAGGGGATGGAGAGCGACGGCTCGCGCAGCTTGAGCGCGCGGCCCCAGCTGTCGGCGCAGGCGCTCTCGCCGACCACGCCCCACTGGAAATTCCTGTAGCCCGACCACTGCAGGCCATTGATGAAATACATCATGGCGCCGGGCGTGGCGTAGAACAGCGCGATGTCGGGCGGGTCGAGCCGGCCGGAGGCCAGCGGCGCCACGGCCAGCGCCTCGTACTTGCCGTCCTCCACGCAGTGCATGGCGGCCTGGTGGGCGGTCGCGTCCTCCAGGGTGGAGAACCACACGCCCTTCATGTGCTTGCCCGAGCGCCAGGCGTCATCCTTGGCGCGGCCGAGGCCGACCACGGCGCGGCACTGCGCGCCGACCAGGTCGTCCGCGGTGATGCCGACGGTCCAGCCGAGGCGCGCAGCCTGGGCCACGGCCTGGTCCAGCGTATGCACCGACTTGGGCCGGCGGATCTTGGGGATCGCCTCCATGTCGGCACGGCGCTCGTACAGCTTCATGCCGAACGGGATGGAGCGCAGCTTCAGCAGGCCTTCCAACTTGGCGGCCGTTTCGGCAATCGGTGGCGGCATGGGAGCCTCGTGCAGGGATGACGGTGGCTAGTTTGTCATACCGGCCGAGGGCGGCAAGCCCGAGATGCCCTGCCCGGCGCCGGGCCGCCCATTGCCCTGGGTACCGGATATTTCGCTGACGCGAAATTCCGGCATGACAGGAGTGCCCGTTTCGGAGCAAGATTCCGCCCATGGCGAGGCGAGAAGGGCGAATGATGAGGAGGGTGCAAATCTTTCTCCGAAAGGGTGAGATGGACGCGCTGCGGGAAGCCGCCGTGCGGTCGGGGAAGAGCGTTGCCGAACTCGTGCGCGAAGCGATCCGCATGGTCGTACTCAAGCGGCAAGGTAGGGGTCCCGTGGCGATCTGGGACGGAGTAGCGAAGCGCACCTCGATTGAGCATGACAACGTTCACGACGCGCTCTGACACCGCGATTGAGCTCCATGAACCTCGCCGACCTGATCGAGCGCAACGCGGCCTTCACGCCCGGCAAGCCGGCGATCCGGTTCGCCGGGACGGAGCTCACCTACGCGGGGCTGGCCAAGCGCATTGCGGAGACCGCCCGAGGGCTCAAATCCGTGTTGGGTGTTGGCCGCGGCGACCGGGTTGCGATCCTTGCCGCCAATCATCCCGACACCATCGTGCTGCTCTATGCCTGCGCGCGGCTCGGCGCCATGCTGGTGCCGATCAATTGGCGCCTGGCGATCCCCGAGCAGCTGTTCATCCTGAAGGATGCCGGCGTGAAAGCGCTGGTGGTGGAGCAGGCCTTCGCGCCGGTCCTTGGCGAGCTTGCGGCGGTGCTGCCGGCAACGAAGGCCGTGGGGCTCGATTTTGTGCCTGCGGGCGGCACCCCGCTCGCCCAGGTGCTGGAAGGCGCCAGCGGCGATGGCCACAGCGACGGCGTCGATACAACCTCTCCCCTGCTGATCGTCTACACCTCGGGGACCACGGGGCATCCCAAGGGCGCGGTGCTGCGCCAGGAGGCGCTGATCTGGAACGCCGTCATGAGCCAGCACATGCACGACATGACGGCACAGGATCACATCCTCACCGTGCTGCCGCTGTTCCACGTGGGCGGGCTCAACGTGCAGACCACGCCGGCCTTGCAGCTCGGCGCCACCGTCACCTTGCACGCGCGCTTCGCGCCGGACGCCACGCTGGAGGCCATCGAGAAGGGGCGGCCGACCCTGACGGTGCTGGTGCCAGCCACCATCCAGGCGGTGACGGAGCATCCGCGCTGGCCTGAGGCCAAGCTCGACAGTCTGCGCGCCGTTACCACCGGCTCCACGCACGTGCCGCAACGCCTCATCGATGCCATCGCCAGTCGCGGAACGCCGGTGCTCCAGCTCTATGGCTCCACTGAGACTTGTCCAATCGCCATCTACGCGCGGCTGGCAGGCGACTGGCGCCGTCCCGGCTCCATCGGGCTGCCTGGGCTGGTGTGCGCGGCGCGCGTCGTCGACGACAGCGGAGCCGAGGTGCCGGCCGGCACCCCCGGCGAGATCGTGGTGCGCGGCCCCAACGTGCTCTGCGAATATTGGCGCGACCCCAAGGCCACCGCCGAGACGCTGCGGGACGGCTGGTACCACAGCGGCGATATCGCCACGCGCGATGCGGAGGGACATTTCTACATCCACGACCGCAAGAAGAACCTGATCATCTCCGGGGGAGAGAACATCTATCCCGCCGAGGTGGAGCGGGTGCTGGGCCAGCATCCGGCTGTGGCCGAAGCCGCCGTGATCGGCCGCGCCGATGAGAAATGGCAGGAGGTGCCGGTGGCCTATGTCATGGTGCGCCAGGGGATGGAGCCCGATGCCGCCGACATCGAGCGCTTTTGCCTGGCCCAGCTGGCGCGCTACAAGGTGCCAAGGGAGTACGTGTTCGTGAGCGAGCTGCCGCGCAACGCCTTGGGCAAGGTGCAGCACTTCCGCTTGAAGGAGCTGATCGCGCAAGGCGCAGCCCCGGCAAGCGCGCCGCCGCAGACGACGGAGCAGAAGGCAGATGAAAATCGCCGTCCTGGGCGGTGGCAATGGCTCGTTGGCGGCGGCCGGTGACCTGGCGCTCGCCGGCCACGAGGTCAACCTGTGGCGGCGCGACCGCGCAGCGATCGAGGCGCACAAGGCGGCGGGCGGCATCATCACGGTCAAGGATTTCCGCGGCCGCCACGAGGCGAAGCCGGCGCTGATCACGGGTGACATGGGCGAGGCGGTGCGCGGCGCGGAGCTGGTGCTCTGTCCGGCGCCGGCCACCGCACAGGCCGACATCGCCAAGGTGCTGGCGCCGAATCTTGTGGACGGCCAGGTGGTGTTCCTGCCGCCCGGCACCTTCGGCACGATGATCTTCGCCAAGGCTGCGTGGGAGGCCGGCAATCGCGCCAGGGTTGCCTTCGCCGAGACCGGCACCTTGCCGTGGCTCACGCGCAAGCACGGGCCCTTCGAGGCGGCGATCACCATCCGCGCAAAGCGGCTGCCGACCGGCGTGTTTCCGCTTACCCAGGAGGACCACGCGCTGGAAGTGATCGGCCGCGCGTTTCCCGGCGTAATCGAGCCGTGCGGGGATGCGCTCTCGGGCGCGCTGATGAACGCCGGACCCATCATCCACCCGCCGCTGATCACCATGAACGCCGCGCCGCTGGAGCACTTCGAGAAGTGGGACATCCACAAGGAGGGCACCACTGCCGCCACGCGGCGCGTCACCGATGCGCTCGATGCCGAGCGCATCGCTATTCGGCAGGCGCTGGGCTATCGTGCACCGCACTTCCCGCTCGCCAACCACTACGCGCGTGAGGGCGAGGAGTGGATGTACGGCCGCGGCTCGCACGACAAGCTCACCGACTCGGGCGACTGGCGCGAACGCATCGTGCTGACCGAGCACCGCTACATGCGCGAGGACGTGGCCGTCGGGCTGTCGTTCCTGGCCTCCGCCGGCGAGCTGGCTCGTGTGGAGACGCCGCTGGTGCAGGCCTTCCTCGCCATCGGCTCGGCGATCTGCGGGGAGGATTTTGCGGGGACCGGCCGCACCTTGGCGAGCCTCGGGCTCGGGCACCTCGACAGGGCGGGATTGCAGGCGCTGCTGGCCGAGGGCTTCAAATGAGCGCGCGCCCGACCATCGCCTGTCTCGGGACGGGGCGCATGGCGCGCGGCATTGCCGTGGTGTTCGCCTATGCCGGGCATCGTGTGACCATCGTCGACGTGAAGGCGCGCGATGCGGCCGGCTATGCACAAGCGGCGGCAGGCTGCGCTCGGCGAGGTACGCGCCACCTTGGCTACGCTCGCCGGCTTTGGCCTGTTCCCGCCGGCCGCGGTGGAAGGCATCGCGGCGCGCGTTTCCGTGTTGGCGGAGGGGCATGCGGCCGAGGCTCTGCGCGGCGCTGCCGTCATCTTCGAGGGCGTGCCGGAGGTGGTGGACCTCAAGCGCGAGGTGCTCGCCCGCATCTCGGCTGTCGCCGGCGCAGAGCCCATCATCGCCTCCACCACCTCGACCATCCTGGTCGACGATTTGTCCTCGGCGGTGGAACGGCGCGAGCGCTTCCTCAACGCGCACTGGCTGAACCCGGCGTTCGTCATCCCGCTGGTGGAGATCTCGCCCGGCGCCGGCACCGATCCCGCGGTCACGCAGCGCCTCAAGGCTCTGCTCGAGAGCATCGGCAAGGTGCCGGTGGTTTGCGCGGCGCGGCCCGGCTACATCGTGCCGCGCATCCAGGCGCTGGCCATGAACGAGGCGGCGCGCATGGTCGAGGAGGGGGTGGCTTCCGCCGAGGACATCGACAAGGCCATCAAGGTGGGCTTCGGCATCCGCTTCGCCAACCTCGGCATGCTCGAGTTCATCGACTACGGCGGCGGCGACATCCTCTACTACGCCAGCCGTTATCTGGCCCAAGCGCTGGGCGATCAGCGCTACGCGGCGCCTGCCATCGTCGAGCGCAATATGGCCGAGGGGCGCATCGGCCTGAAGACCGGCCAGGGCTTCCTCGACTACGCCAGCCTCGATATCGAGAAGTACCGCGCCGAGCGGCTGAAGGCCCTAATCGATATGCTGGGCTTCATGGGGCTCTCCCGCCCGCCGGTGTTGCCGGAGTAGAGTTTTCCACAAGTTGTGATGGAATAATTTCCGTCGGCGGGAATTACTGCCTGGGTCGTTGCGTTGTGTACCCGCCAGCGCGCGCTGGCTGCATGCAGGGGAGTGGCGGCCGGGCTGGTCCATATTGCCAGACCTTGACGGGCTAAGAGGCCGCCCCTCCCCAACTCCACAGACCGTTCATCGTACCCGCAGAGGTTGCTGACGCTCGTATCGACCACCAATCGCGCGGCTAACATCACAACGGATCAAAGATGGATGACGCCGAGGCGGGCGGCGTGTGCCACGACGTCGGTGCGGCTCACCGCGTCGAGCTTCTCGATCAGCGAGGCGACGTGGAACTTGGCGGTGTGCGTGGAGATGCCGAGGCGGCGGGCTACGGCCTTGTTGGAGGCGCCTTCGGCCAACAGGGCCAGAACCTCCAGCTCGCGCGGCGTCAGCGCGAGATCTGGGCCGGCTGCTGCTGCCTGAGCGTCGTCTGCGATGACGATGGCCGCGTCCGCTTCCTCGCCGGCCCCCACCAGCTCGACGCCCTCGACACCAGCGAGCGCCGACGCGATGCGGTCGGCGAGCGCCGGATCGGCGACATCGACCGCCAGCCGCAGCGGCTCGAGAGCGGTGGATTGCGTCAATCGGCGGGCCTTTCTCCAATGGTAAGCACGGCCTGCTGCGTCTGGCCCCCGCGCCGCAGCTCGATCGTGACCTTCTGCCCGACGCTATCGGGGCCGAGCGCGCGCAGCAACGGTCGGACGCCGCCGACCGGCTTGCCGTCCCAGCCGATGAGCACGTCGCCTTGGTGGATGCCGGCCGCCGCCCCAGGCCCCTTGGGATCGACGCTCACCACCATTGCGCCCGTGCCGCCGCCGTTCTCGATGGCAACCGGGTGCAAGCCGAGCCCGAGATAGCCGCGCGGGATACGCCCGTGCGTCTCGAGCCTGGCGGCGATGCGGTCGATGGTGGCAGCGGGGATCACCAGCGTGCGCCGGCGCGGCGCGAACACAGCCATGCCGAAGGCTTGGCCTGACGCATCGACGGCCACCGCGCCCTCGTTGCGGCGGCGCAGCCGCGCGTCGAGCTCGATACGCGCGTCGATCTCCCCGCCGCGCAGCGACCGCCAGGGCGGACCGGAGAACGATACGACACCGAGGGCTGCAGTGGCGGCACCGTCCTCCATGCCGACCAGCACGGCCAGCGCGCCGGCAGCCGGTGCCGCAGCGGCGAAAGTCAGGGCGGGCAGGTCCGTGCGGTCGATGCGCAGGAGCGCGACGTCGGTGGTGGGATCGCGGCCGACGATTTGCACGCTCGCGCTGGTCCCGCCATGCGGGGTGATGTGCACCTCGCCCTCGTCTGCGAGCGCATCGTCTGCCGTGACGATGAGCCCCGGCCTCCACACGAAGCCCGTCGAGCGCGCACCCTTGGAATGGACGGAGACGACGCTGCGAGCCGTCGCCGCGACCAGGCTGGACAGCGTCGCCGAGAGATCCTGCAGTTGCGTGGCCATGGGGGAACCTCCGGGGGTTTCAATCTTCCCCAAGGTGTGGCCGGGCCCGCGGAGCGTCCACTAGCCAGGTGGGCAGGCTCGCAAACGAAAAAAGCCGGCCATGGGGCCGGCTTCGTTCGCGTGGCCGGCGGCGGCTCGCACCACCCCGCCAGCAGGGCCGAACTAGCATTTACTTGGCGGACGATGGCGTTGGTTATTGCGCCACAGGAGCACCCATTTGAAGTCGGGATCGGGCTGGAGCGTGATGCTGGCCTTTGGGCTCAGCGAACGTGAGGACACGCTACTCCGGTGATAGAGGCGCTTCATGTGCCACTCCATCGAGAGGTAGTGCTGGATTGCAGCCAAGCCATCACCGTGCTCCGGCAAAGACCCGGAGGCTCCCCTCAGCACGGTTTGGCTGGTTCCAGCGGTTCGGGATGGGACCGCGATCGTCTCGCGGGAGACATATCCGAGAGCTCCTGGCGGCGGCCCCATCCACGTCCGCCTCACCCCCGGTAATTCTGCGATGCGTGCGTTCACGCATTTCCTCGGCTTCGGCACCTCGCAACCCGCCACTAGACGGGCCACAAGCGGTGCTGCAGCGTAGGGCTGGAAGCTTGGCCAGAGCTTGCGCGGCAAAGGCTTCCAGCGCCAATTCGCCAGTCACCTCAGGCTTTGCTGATTTGGTTAACGAAAGGTTAACAGGGCTGGCCGCCGCTCTCAGGCGAGCCCCACTGGCACGATCAACTGCAGCTCGGCCGAGCCGGCTGCGACCTCGAGCGGGGTGGTGCCGAGGGCATCGCCGTCGATCTGGGTCGGCACTGGATGCTGCGCGCTGATGCTGGCGCGCGCGCAGGGGATCATCTCGACATCGCGGTGGCTGGCGGCGCGGGCGTCGAGCTGGCCCATGGCGAGCGCCACCAGCTGGGAGAACAGCTCGGCGCGGTTCTTGGCCTTGAACAGGATGGCCTGCAGCCCGCGCTCGCGAATGCCCGTCCGGCGAGCCATGATGAAGCTGCCGCCATAGTGGCGGGCGTTGGCGATCACCGCCCAGCTCGCCTCGTGCGGGCTGCCGTCGATGGTGACGGTCAGCGTGTCGACGGGATGCGCGAGTGCGCCGATCATGGGCCCGGCGTAGGCGGCCTTGCCGACTTGGGCCTTCAGGCGGTGATCGAGCGCGGCGATGACGCGGCCGTCGAAGCCGGCGCCGGCCATCAGCAGGAACGGCTCGTCGTTGGCGTAGGCGCAGGCGGCGCGGATCACCGAGCCGTCGAGTAACATCCGCACGATGGCGCCGGCCTCGCGCACCAGGCCGATCTCGTGCGCCAGCACGTTGCCGGTGCCGACGGGGATCAATCCCAGGGGAACCTCGGTGCCGAGCAGGCTAGCCGCGACCTGGCGGATGGTGCCGTCGCCGCCCGCCGCGAGGATGGCATCGTAGCGGCCGCTCAGCGAGGCCTCGCGCGCCTGGCAGCGGGCGCTGTCGAAGTCGGTCGGCTGGGTGAGGGTAAGTACGGCGCCCGCGCGCAGGAGGCCGTCGGCCACGGCATCCACGAGCGGGGAGCCGGTGAGGCCGGCCCCGGGGTTGGTGACGAGGAAGAAGCGGCGGCGCATCGTCGTGTCGGCGGCGGAGGTAGGGTGCATCACGCACAGAGCAAGCATATTGGGGCCCCGCGCCAAGCCGTCAATGCGAACGCCGTGCGGTGCACCTTGGCGACAGCGCAATGCCTGGCTTAGCTTGTGCCTGCCTGTACAACACCTAGGGGCTCGGGGGCAGCCCCGAACGGGGGGAGGATGACCATGCGGACGATGCTTTTCGCTCTCTGGCTGGCAGCCGCGGGGGCGTGGTGCAGCGCAGCCAGCGCGGAGGAGTGGCCGGAGCGCGCTGTCACCGTTTATGTCCCGTTCATCGCCGGGTCGACGCCCGACAGCATCGCCCGCATCGTTGCGGAGCGGTTGCAAACAAAGCTGGGCAAGCCGTTTGTGGTGGAGAACCGCCCCGGTGCCAGCGGCAACACGGGCACGGCCGCAGTCGCCAAGGCCGCGCCGGACGGGCACACGCTGGGGGTGAGCATCGTCGGTCCCCTGGTGATCAACCACCTGCTGTTTGCCAAGATGCCCTACGACACGGCGCGCGACATCGCGCCGATCACCATCGTGGCCTCGCAGCCCAGCGTTCTGGTCACCAACCCGGGCGTCGACGCCAGCAGCGTCAAGGACCTCCTGGGCATGATGGGACGAGACCCGGACAATTTCACGTATGGCTCCATCGGTCGCGGCTCCCTCTCGCACCTGGCGATGGAGGCGCTCGCGGCCAAGGCTGACGCCAAGATCGTGCACCTGCCGTTCCCGGGCTCTCCCGCGGCGGTAACGGCGCTGCTGCGCGGCGATGTGCAGATGGCCGTGCTGCCGGCGGCCTCGGTGGTGCCGCTGGGGCGCGAGGGCAAGCTGAAAATGCTGGCGGTGACCTCGCCCGAGCGCTCCGCCCTGTTGCCCGACCTGCCGACCATGCGCGAGGGCGGCATTGCCGGGGTGGAGGCCGATGCCTGGGTCGGGCTGATCGCGCCGGCGGGAACGCCCGCGGCTGTGTTGAAAAAGATCCACCGCGAGGTGGTGGCCGTGTTGGGCGAGCCCGAGGTGGCGGCGAGTTTGGCGCCGCAGTTCACGGTGCCGGTGGGCAATACGCCCGATCAGTTCCGCGCCGTGCTCAAAGAGGAGCACGACCGCTGGGCGCCGATCATCGAGGAACGAGGCATCAGGGCGGAGTAGCAGGCTCGACCCGACACCTTCGAATTCGACAACGCGCAGCTATTCAAGCTCGGTCACGAGCAGCTTGGCCTGGGCGTTACCTTTGCTGAAGGTGCCGATCCAAACGTCGTAGCGCCCTTTGGCCGCCCGGGGAAAGCTAATCTTGGCGTTCTTCCCGCCACCGCCATCGTCGTTGAAGTGCCATTGCCCGTTCGGATCGTTGATAAGGAGGATGGTATCGGCAACAGAGTCCGTTCGAAAGGTGAGGGTTTCTGCTGACGGTCCATCCTTCAGCGTCCGATACATAACGACGAAATCCGGTTGCCGGGTCACCCAGCCTTTTGCTGTGCCGCCGAAGCATGCGGCCAGATCGACATCACCACCTGCCGTCACATCATGGCGACTTGGGTCGGGCCGGAAGCTCTCCCGAAGATTGAAAACGCTGCTATGGGGCCGCTGTGGCTCGGGGCACCGCTTCACGGCCGCGGGCGGCTGGGGTGGCGTCGGCACCCTGCGGCCCATCATGTACGCGCCGCTCAGAGCTACACCCAGCACCAGCACACCAGCAACCGCTGCCCCATAGCGCCATTTCGACCACCCGCCCTTTCCGGTGGCTATCTCGAGCGCTGCGACCAGATCGCCGATGTCATGACTGAAGCGCTCATGGCTGATGTCTTGCTTCTGATGGAACGCCACGGCGCTGATGTCGGCAGGCAGCACCGTGCTCGGCGGCAGTCGCGCGCCCTCCACCAAGACGGGGATCACGACCATCTTGCGTTCAAGCGCTGTCGCAAGCTCTTGACGGACGAAGTCGTGCGTACCCTCGAGTTGCCGCTTCTCCAGCAGCTCCATCCATCGAGGACCAATGAGCGCGATAAATGCGGCGCACTGGCTGAGAGCCCGGTCCAGCTCCAAATCGAAGCGCTGCCCCGGCCGCATGCTCTCAACATCCATGAACACGTTTTCAGAGCCGAAATGCTGCGAGAGACGGTCGCAGATGCTCCGTGCGCTTGCTGCCCCGTCTTCGCGGCGATAGCTAATGAAAATCCGGCGCGACATGACAACCATGCAAGGTGGCAGAAAGGGTCGAAACTATCTTGTGGGCGCCCGAGTGTCACGCCCTCCAATGCAGTTGTGTGTGAGCACTGCCGACGCCGAGCGTCGGGAGACCGAGCCGAACCGAGCGCTCCGGCCGCGGCGACGAGCGGTGCAAGTCAGCGTTCCGCACACGAACTATGCGGACTTCTTGCGCGACCTACTGTCTGCGTGCAAGTTGCAGTTGTTGCGCACGGATGGCACCACCCGCCGGCCCGCGCGTGGAAACCATCGAGGGATCGAGCTTGCAGCATTCCAGCTTCGTCGATCAGATCTTCAATGATGATCTGCTGTTCGCCGAGGCTGATCGCGACCTGGCGGCCCGCCAGTTCCCGGCAATCATGCATGTCCTGTATCACCCGGCCCTGCGCGACTTCTTCGAGGAATTCGACGTGCCCGCAAACGCCGCAAAGCGGCGGAGCCGGATCTACGGCCTATATACCGTGACGCTTGGCACGCTCGCCATCATGGGCGCAGCGGCCGACGTGTGGGTTCATGCAGAAGATGGACCGGCGTGGCTGATATGGGTCATCGCTGTCAGCGCGTCCGCTGCCGGTGTTGCCAGCATGTGGTTCGGCTCGTCCGGCGTTCTGTTCGGGAAGGCAAAGAGCGAGTGGTTGCATCGCAGGTTCATGACCGAGACCATTCGTCAATTTCACTTTCAAAGCTTTGTCGCGCATGCCTCCGACATCGCCCGCTCGCTGGCCGACGACGGCGCCAAGGATGTCTTCCTGCGCCAACGTGCCAAGTCGTTCGAGGCCTTTCGCGCCGAGTACAAAGGCAAGCTCCCCGCCAAGTTGGCCGAGGCTCTTTCATCCGAAACGGACGACGGCTGGCTGCACGGTCCCAGTGGGGAAGCGGACGAAGGATCGCTTGCTGCGCTCGAGCCCGTATTCCAGGCCTACCGGGAACTTCGCATCCGGCATCAGATCGACTACGCGAACTGGAGACTGCGGGAGGACCATCGCGTTTTTTCAGACGCACCCCGCAGGCAGGCTAGCGTCTTGGAGGTCGTGAGCTTGCTCTGTATCGGCAGCCTGTTCCTGCTGCATCTGGTCATAATCGCCGGAGTTGCGCTCCAGATACCGCATGCCGACAAGCTGCTGTCGGTGCCGTTCAGCATCATTGTGATCTGGATTGCCGCCATAGCGCTCGGCGTCCGCGCACTTGAACAAGGCCTGCAGCCAGACCGAGAAGTCGAACGCTATCAAGCCTACCGCTCCTCGAGCAAAGCCCTGCTGCAGCGGTTCGATGCAGCGACGCCGCAGGAGAAGCTGAAACTCGTTCGCGAGATGGAAAGGCTTGCCTACGACGAGATGCGGAATTTCCTGCCGACCAATTTCCGGGCGAAATTCGTAATCTGAAGGATGCGCGTGGGGGTGCCGTCCTAGTCCAGCCTGACGAGCGATCCCTCCTGCACGAGGCGCCGGACGACGTTGCGCGACCAGAATTGTGTCCGTGCAATCTGCGGGTTTTGCCCGATACAGGCCCGCGGCGGCAGCAGGACAGTATCTCCCATTCACCACGAGGTACACATGCTGGCGATAGCTCCCCGGCTCTTTTGGCTGATAGCCATGCAGACGGCCACGCTTGCCGCCGTTCTCGCATTTGCGGTGTTCGGCGGCTGGCCGGCGCATGCCTGCGGTTGGTGGGACTGCAGCCATGGCTACGGCTTCCGCCAGCCGACGCGAGTATATGGCTATTACCAGAACGTTCGCCCGAGTGAGCCCGCACGTGTCCCGAGCCGCCTTGAGCTACTGAGCGCGCCGCCCATTCCTGGCGGCAACGCCAGCCTGCTACTGTCCCCTGGCGTGATGCCGGGCCGCGGGCCGACCTTGTTCGGACCGCCCCCCGCACCGCCCCGCTACTACTATCGCGCCCCCTCGGTCCGCAAATGGCATCGGCGATCCCGATAGTCTTCTAGCGCTCTGCCAGCATGCTTCGTCCAGAGGCCGCGGTAGGCGATGTCCAACAGAGGGTTGCAACGGCGCAACGACGTCGATCAATCCAGAGGGCTGGCCGACCCCTCACCAAGCTATGATTTGCGAATCATCCCGTCGTGTAGCTACCGTCCGTCGGCGCTGCTTCTGTTGGGCTCGGTTCCTGCGCACGGTGCGTGGCGTACGGGTTGGTTGGGTAGTTCGCGCCAATTCGGTGTTAGTGCCGATACCCAATTGCCGAACGCTGAGGAAAGTTCAGGACTTGGAACGCAGCAAGGTCTCGGCACTTCAACTCGAAGGCAGATGTCATGCAGCAGCACAAGACTTCACTTGTCATATTGCTCGGGCTTTTTGCGCTCTTGAGTTGCGCCAGCGCCAGCCAGGCAGCCGAGCGCAAGGCAGCAAGAACGGCTGGGCCGGCGGCCGGCGGGCACAAGGTCATCCTCCTTCGAAAGCGTGCCATCTTGCGGGGAGGCTACTCCTACGGCAGGTCCGAGGTGGCAACCCCCTTCGGCCACTGGCGCGGGCCATGGGCCGTGGTTCGCCAATCGCCGGGCGGTCCGTTCGACAGCGGCTTCTTCTTCGACTCGGGCCTCACTCCGCTGAATAACGCTCCCTATCCGAAATAGGGCCCACCAGGCCCTGACGCGGTGCGTCGCCGGCCCTATGGCCGCCAGTCGGCCTGGGGCCCCAGCTCAAGAAGGCGTTCGGCGGCGTGTGGATTGCCAATGAAGGCTTCACCAAGGAGCAGGCCGAGGCGGAGCTGGCCGCCGGCGCTGCGGACGCAGCGGCCTTCGGCAAGGCCTTCATCGCCAACCCCGACCTGCCGCGGCGCTTCGCGCACGGTGCGCCGCTCAACAAGTGGGTGAGCGAGACGTTCTACTCGGAGGGGCCGGAAGGCTACACGGACTACCCGGCTGCGGCTTGAGTTGGTTCGGCGCAATGCGCCCCGGGCCTTTGCGTCGGCGGCGATCGCACAGCTCACGCCTGGCGCTCCTCGAAGCTGCGGAAGCCGTCCTCGATCGCCGGGATGATCTTTACGAACTCGAAGTAGGGCGCGGTCACCAGTGGGCTGTCGCGCAGCAACTCGATCAAGTCGTAGTACTGCTGAAGGGCACTGGTCTCGACCAGCATGATGTCGCTGCAGTCGGCCGAGAACGCCTCGGCATCGAAGTGCCGCAAGCGGAGAGCGGGAAGCTTGGCCAGGTTGGCGCCGAGGTGTTGTTCGGCCATGGCGCGGCGCTCGGCGCGCGAAAGGCTGAGCCATTGCGGGGTCGCCTTGAGCAGCAGGAAGATCGCAAACCTCGGCGGCTTGCTCGCCGTGGGCGTCTCAGGCGCTAGAGTTTGGGTCATGTCACCTCCTCAGGTGCGTTGCACAATGCGAGCTGCCAGCGAAGGCGCGAACCGCACAAGCGGCGGCAGCAGCCGGGCCCTGCCGACGAACAGCCGCTGCGGGCCCTCCCAGAGCCCAGCGATGATGGCGGCGGCGGCCGCGTCAGCTGAAATCTTTCCCCTGCCCCGCCCGGCAGTCATCGGCGTGTCGACCATCGGCATGACCGCCTCGACGACGCGGACCTGCGAGCCTGTCAGGTGAACGCGCAGCGCCTCCGAGAACAGATGAAGGCCGGCCTTTGTGGCGCTGTAGACGGCCGAGGTTCGCTTCGGGACGAAGCCGAGGCCGGAGCTTATATTGACGATGACGGCGCGCGGCTGACGCATGAGCCGCGGCAGCAGGCAGCGCGCCAGCGCGATGGGAGCTGCGAGATTTGTTGCGATCTCTTTGGTGATTTGGGCAGTGCTATACTCGGCATCATCAATGCGCAGGTCGTTCTGGATGGCCGCGTTATTGATGAGCCCATCGATCGCGGCATGGCGCGCCACAAGGTCGGCGGCGAGCGCGTCGATCCGATCGACGCACGCAAGATCGAAGGCGATTGTCTCGATGTGCGGCGCCTCACCTTTCAACGCTGCAAGACGCTGAGCGTCACGTCCGATGGCGATGATCGGGCTTCCGCCCTTCGCGAGCTGGAGTGCCAGTGCGCGGCCGATGCCTGAGCTCGCACCCGTGACGATGATCGTTTGGGGATTCTGGCCGCACCGTTTGGGGTCGTGTACCATGTGCAGATGGTAGCAATTCGTTCGACGGCTGCATTAACCGGGGTTAACGGCGTGCGATCGGCAACGTGCGCGCTGTTCGAGGAGATCGCAGGGCGCCCACTGCCACGGTGGGAGCGGTTCGAGCCGCATGTGCAAACGCGCAAGTTTCAAGCGGGCGGCACCGTCTTCATGCAGGGTGCCGAGCACCCATTCGCCTATGTGGTCAAATCGGGCCTGATCAAGAACGTCTATCTCCGCGCCGATGGCGAGACGTGGATCAAGTCTTTCGCGCACGAGGGGCGGTTCTTCGCCAGCATTGCGGCTTTGAAGGCCGGCGGGAGCACGAGTTTCTCCGCCGTGTGCATCGAGGCGAGCGAGCTGGAGCAATTTCCATTCTCGGCGCTGGAGCGGCTGGCCGAGGCGGACATTGTCTGGGCGACGATCCTGCGGCGAGCCATCATGATCTTCGCCGAACGCAAGGAGGCGCGCGAGCGCGAGCTGCTCACGCTGACGCCTGAGGACCGATACCGGCGGTTCGTTGCCGACAACCCTGGTCTCGAAGCCCGTATCACCCAGAAGGATCTCGCCGCCTATCTCGGCGTGACGCCCGTCGGGCTCAACCGCATCGTCAAGCGGGTGCGGTGTGCCAGCGCGTAACAAGTGCCGGCGCGACGGTTTCTCTCCCCGGATGCGCTCTGCCGCGCCGGTTCGCGCTCGGCGCCCCGCTCAACACATGGGTGAGCGAGACGTTCTACTCGGAAGGGCCGGAGGGCTACACCGACTACCCCGCCGCGGCTTGAGGCTGCCGATGCGTAACGCCAGCGTCGTGCGATCCCGCGCACGGCAAAGGAGCGCAGCCGATCGAGATGTCAGCCGGCTGGTCCCTCGCCGTGGGGTGACTTGGTAAAGTACACCGCGACAGCGACGGCACAGAGCAGCACCAGAAGCGCGACGGGGTGCTGCAGCAGCCGTGCGGGGTCGCTGTGCGTGATGATGAGCGACTGGCGTAGCGCGAGCTCGAACAGCGGCCCCACGACGAAGCCGATCAGAAAGGTGATGCGTGAATAGTCGTAGCGGTGCATCACCCAGCCCAACACGCCGAAGCCGAGCATCAGCCACACCGAGAACAGCGACTTCGTCTCCGCGAACGCGCCCACAATGCAGATGGCGATGACGCAGGGGATGATGACGGTTGCCGGAATCCGGGTGAGCTGTGCAAACACCGTGAGGCCGACGCGGCCGACGACCAGCATCAGCAGGCTCGCCACGATCATGGCACCGTAGATGCCGTACATCAGCCGGCCGTGCTCCTCGAACATGCGCGGGCCGGGCGTCACGCCGTGCACGGTGAACGCGGCGATGATGATGGCGGCAGACACGCTGCCGGGCAGGCCCAGGGCAAAGAGCGGGATGAGGCTCGCCGGGATGACGGCGTTGTCGGCGGTTTCCGCGGCGGCGACGCCTTTGATCTCGCCCTCACCGAAACGTTCGTGCGGCTTGGCCCAGCGCTTGGCGAGCGCGTAGGCCAGGAACGATGCCACGGTCGGCCCCAGGCCCGGAATGATGCCGGCAACGATGCCGACGCCGCTCGAGACCAGCGTGGTGGGCGTGATGCTCTTGATCTCGGAGAGCGTCAGCTGGCGGTCCGTGGACGTGACTTCCGGAGGCTCGAGGGGAGTGTCGGGCTCGCGCGTCAGATATTCCTCGCCCTGGATCAGCATTTCGGTCAGCGCCAGCATGCCGACGGTCACGGCCATGATCGGCACGCCGTCGGCAAGTTCGATGAAGCCGAAGGTCAGGCGCGGGCTTGCCGTTTCCGAGTCCGTGCCGATCATCGCGACGAGGATGCCGAAGAACGCGGCGATGAGACCGCGCGCGAGCGACCTGCCCGAGAGCGCGGCAATGAATGTCAGGGCGAGGAACGTCACCGCCGTCAGCTCGACGGGGCCGACCCGCAATGCCAGCCGTGCCAATGGCTCGGCCACAGCGATCAACACGGCCGTCGCCAGGATGTCGCCGGCGACGGAGGCATAGAGCGCGACCTTGAGGGCCTTCTCGGCCTTGCCCGCCTTGGCCAGCGGATAGCCGTCGAGCGCGGTGGCCGCGGCGTTGGGCTCGCCCGGCGTGTTGATGAGGATCGCCGTGGTGGCGCCGCCGGCGCCGCTCGCCTTGGCGATGCCGATGAGAAAGGCGACGGCCGACAGCGGCGACATGTAGTAGCTGAGCGGTACGGCGATGGCGAGCGCCGCCGGCCGGTTGAGGCCCGGCAGCACGCCGACGAAGTAGCCGATGAGCACGCCGACAAATACGAACAGCACGACGTCGGGCCGCAGCGCATCGGCAAACCCGAGGAGCGCTGTAGACATCACACTAGCGCCAGGGCTGGAAGACGATTGCGAGTGCCGCTGCGGTGCCGGCCAGAGTGGGGAGCACGATGCGCAGGCGCCTCTCGCCGAGCGCAGCCAGGCCCAGCGCGACAACCAAGAGGCCGCAGGCGACCGGTCCGAGAAACTGCAGGGCAAGGACGCCTGCAATCGCCACCGCCGCGATCAACGCAGCCGGCCAGATCGGCGCCGACCTCTCCGGCCGCAAAAGCTCCGGCCGCCACAGCCGCAACACCAGGGCCAACAGGGCGACGACGACAATGACTCCGGCGCAGACCGTCGGCAGCAATCCCGGCTGCAATCCCAGCACCGTGCCTGACGCGGTCTGGCGGGGGATCACCCACAGGGCCGCCAGCGCCAGACCGGCAACCACGGCCGTCTCCCTGAGCGCAGCGAGGCGAGAGGCCGTGACGCCTCTCTCGTCCCCGTTCATTGCGCCTTGCTCCGGTCGATCATGTCCTTGAAGCGCTTGCTGTGCGCGCGCATCGTGTTGGTGAGGTCGTCGCCGATCAGCACGGTGGTGCCGAGGCTGCGCTTCTTCATGAGGTCGACGATCTTCTCATCCTTGGCCACGGCAGCGAAGGCGGCGGTCAGCTTGGCACGGATGTCGGCCGGAAGGTCCTTGGGCGCCATGAAGGTAATGAGGTTGACACTGGCGAGATCGAAGCCGAGCTCGAGCAGTGTCGGCGCGTCGGGCATGTCGGGGTGCCGCTTGTCGCTCAGCATCGCGATCACCTTGACCTGCCCGGCCTGGGCCTGCGGGATGTAGGCACCCGAGCTGTAGGCGAGATCGACGTGGCCGCCCATCACCTGGGTCACGGCCTCGGCGCCCCCCTTGGTCGGAACGGCCGACAGAGGCGTTCCGGTTTTCTTGGCGATCAGTGCGGATACGACGCGGTCGACCGATGTGGTCGAGGCGTAGTTGAGGCCCTTATCCTTGCCGGCGGCGAGGGCATCGTTGAGCGTCTTCCAGCCCTTGTCGGGGAGCGCGATGTAGGCCTCGGGAAACTCGCCGATGGCGGCGAGGTAGCTGAAATCGTCGACCGTGTAGGTGAGCGAGGTGGCATGCGGGTCGAACGTCATGGTCGTGGAGGTGTTGGCGACCAGGCTGTATCCGTCGGCCGGAGCTTTCATCAGCTGTGTGGCTGCGAGCGCCCCGCCGGCGCCGGGCTTGTTCTCGATGACGACCGGCTGGCCGAGATTCTTGCTCAAGACCTCGCCGACCACGCGCGCAGCAACGTCGGTCGTGCCGCCTGCGCCGAAGCCCACCGTGATAGTAATCGGCTTCTCGGGCCATGCTGCATCGGCACTCGACGCGATCCCCAGAGCAACAGCAGCCGCAAGCACACATGACCAAAAGACGCGCATGACTGTCTCCCGTCGCGATTCTCCGCCGCAGCAAGATCGGGGCGGGCTCGCGAGTACATCAGCCTGGCGCTGCGGCTGTCAACAAATTCACCCAACTCCTCAAACTGCTGCGCGGGCAGGCACCCAATGCCCCGAGTGTCAGCAATCTTGCATCATCGGTTGGCTTTGCGGGTCCACTCTGTCTTAGGATGGCGCATGGCCAAGCAAGGCAAGATAAGGGTCGGCGTCGGCGGGTGGACGTTCGAGCCGTGGCGCGGCGTGTTCTATCCCAAGGGCCTGCCGCATTCGCGCGAGCTGGAATACGCGAGCCAGCGCCTCACCACGATCGAGATCAACGGCACCTTCTACCGCACGCAGGTGCCCTCGACCTTCGCCAAGTGGCGCGAGGAGACGCCGGAAGGCTTCGTGTTCTCGGTGAAGGGCGTGCGCTATGCCGTGAACCGGCGCGTGCTGGCGGAGGCGGGCGACTCGATCAAGCGGTTCCTCGATTCCGGCGTGACCGAGCTCGGCTCCCGGCTCGGGCCGCTGCTGTGGCAGTTCGCGGCGACCAAGAAGTTCGACGAGGTCGACTTCGGCAAGTTCCTCGAGCAGCTGCCGCCCATATGGGGCTCGACCAAGCTGCGCCACGTGGTGGAGCCGCGCCACGCTTCGTTCATGACGCCGGCTTTCACGGCGCTGCTGCGCCGGTTCCAGATCCCGGCGGTGTACGCCGAGCACGCGAGCTACCCGGCCATCCCCGATCCGATCGGCGATTTCGTCTATGCCCGGCTGCAGAAGGGCAGCGACGACATCGCCACCGGCTATCCGCCAAAGCAGCTCGACCAGTGGGCCGAGCGGGCGAAGGTGTGGGCCAAGGGCGGCGCGCCCAAAGGCCTGGCGCTGGTCGATCCCAAGCACAAGCTCAAGGCCGAGCCGCGCGACGTGTTCGTGTATTTCATCCACGAGGGCAAAGTGCGGGCGCCGGCGGCGGCAATGGCGCTGATCGAGCGGCTCGCGAAGTAACCTGAGAGCCGCCATCCCTCCCATCAGGAGTAGAGTTCCACCCTCTGCCCAATTGCTTATTGCGGAACTCGGGAGCGGCGTCTAGCGTGGGCGGACCAAGAACCGGAGGCTGCCGCGAGTTCTCGTCCCGCACTTGGCCAAGCGGCGCCCAGTGGGAGGACGTCCATGCGCGCAAGGCTGGCCTTCGCGGCTGCTTTCTCATTTCTTGCATTGATCTTGGCGGTAACACCCTCGCTGGCCGAGAAGCAGGGCGGCACGCTGCGCATCTACCACCGCGACAACCTGCCGAGTGGCTCGATCCACGAGGAAGCGACCATCTCGACGGTGCAGCCGTTCATGGCCGTGTTCAACAACCTGGTGCTGTTCGACCAGAGCAAGAAGCTCAACTCGACCGAGACCATCATTCCCGACCTCGCGGAAAGCTGGGCGTGGGATTCGACCAACACCAAGCTCACGTTCAAGCTGCGCCAAGGCGTCAAATGGCACGACGGCAAGCCGTTCACCGCCAAGGACGTGCAATGCACGTGGAACAAGCTGACCGGCAAGGACACCGCCGACGACTTCCGCCGCAACCCGCGCGGCATCTGGTGGCAGAACGTCAAGGAGGTGGTTGTCAACGGCGACTACGAGGCGACCTTCGTGCTCGGCCGTCCGCAGCCCTCGGTGCTCAACATGATGGCCTCCGGCTACACGCCGGTTTATCCCTGCCACGTCTCGACCCAGGCCATGCGCACCAATCCGATCGGCACGGGTCCCTTCAAGTTCGTGGAGTTCCGGCGCGGCGATACGGTGAAGTTCGCGCGCAACCCCGACTACTGGAAAAAGGGCCAGCCCTACCTCGACGCCATCGAATGGAAGGTGATCGAGAACCGCTCAACGCGCATTCTGGCCTTCGTCGCCGGCGACTTCGACTTGACGTTCTCGGCCGACGTGACCGTGCCCCTGCTCAAGGACGTGACGAGCCAGGCGCCGAAGGCCATTTGCGACCTGGCCCCCACCTATGTGTCGACCAACCTGATCATCAATCCCACCGCGGCGCCTTTCAATGAGCCCAAGATTCGCAAGGCGATGGCGCTGACGCTCGATCGCAAGGCCTACATCGACATCCTGAGCAGTGGCAAAGCCAACATGTCGGGCGCCATGCTGCCGCCGCCGGAAGGCTTGTGGGGCATGCCGCCCGAGGAGCTGGCGAAGCTGCCGGGCTATGCCGCCGACATCGAGAAGAGCCGGGCCGAGGCGCGCAAGATCATGGAAGGGCTCGGCTATAGCGACGCCAAGCCGCTCAAGGTCAAGGTGTCGACCCGCAACATCGCCATCTACCGCGATCCGGCGGTGATCCTGATCGACCAGCTCAAGAAGATCCACATCGACGGCGAGCTGGAGGTGGTCGACACCAGCATCTGGCACGCCAAGGTGACGCGCAAGGAATTCTCGGTGGGCTTGAACCTGACGGGCATCGGCGTCGACGACCCCGACGTGGTGTTCTACGAGAACTTCGCCTGCGGCTCCGAGCGCAATCTCACCCAGTACTGCAACAAGGAGGTCGACGCACTGATCGAAAAGCAGTCGAAGGAGACCGACCCGGCCAAACGCAAGGCGATGGTCTGGGACATCGAACGCAAGCTCGCCGAGGACCTGGCCCGCCCCATCATTCTCTACGACCGCCAGGCCACGTGCTGGCAGCCGCACGTGAAGGGCTTCGTGCTGCACCACAACAGCATCTACAACAATTGGCGCTACGAGAACGTGTGGCTGGACAAGTAGGGCAGCGTTCCCTCTCCCCACTCTTCCGTGGGGAGAGGGCTAGGGTGAGGGGCGGCTGCTGGCGCTACAGGAGCTTTGGGCTGCCCCTCACCCCAACCCTCTCCCCGCAAGCGGGGAGAGGGAGAGCAGGAGACGTCTAGTGGGAGCCTACCTGGTACGCCGCTTCCTGCTGATGCTCATCACGCTGTTCGGCATGTCGGTGCTGATCTTCGTCATGCTGCGGCTGGTGCCGGGCAACATCACCGACATCATCTTCAACTCCGCGGGCTTCGTTAACCCGGCCCAGAAGGCCAAGATCGAGCGCCAGCTGGGCCTCGACCAGCCGATCGTCTCCCAGTACGTCACCTGGATTTCCGGGCTGGCACGCGGCGATCTCGGCTACGCCTTCGTTTCCGAGAAGCCGGCGATCGACGAGATCCTGCCGCGCATTCCGGTGACGGCCAAGCTGGCCGTGCTGGCCCTGGCATTTTCCATTCTGTTCGGCGTGCCGCTGGGCGTGATCAGCGCGGTGCGGCAGGACACCTGGCTCGACTACGTGCTGAGGGTGGTCAGCCTGAGCGGCCTGTCGCTGCCTTCGTTCTGGCTGGGCCTGCTCATCCTGATGGCCTGCGTGCAGTGGTTCGGCTGGATCCCGATCTACCGCAGCTCGCCGGACAATCTCATGCGTGAGCTGGCGCTGCTCAGCATTCCCGCCGCCGCCGTCGGCTTCCGCAGCTCGGCGCTTGTCATGCGGCTGACGCGCTCCTCGATGCTGGAGGTGCTGCGCCAGGACTATATCCGTACCGCGCGGGCGAAAGGAGCCTCCGACTCCGCCGTCAACTACAACCACGCGCTCAGCAACGCCGTGCTGCCGGTGGTCACCATCATCGGCATCGAGGCGGCATTCCTGATCGGCGGGCTGATCGTCACCGAGACGGTGTTCAACATTCCAGGCGTGGCGCGGTTCCTGGTCGAGGCGATCCGCTGGCGCGATTATCCGATCGTGCAGAACCTGGTGATGTTCATTGCGGTCGTGGTGGTGGTGATCAATTTCGTGGTCGACATGGCCTACGTCGCCCTCGATCCGCGCATCAAGTACGAGGACTAGTGTGATGATCGAGAAATTCGCCGACACTCGCCGCATGCCTCGGAGCGAATTTCTCGATCTGAATCGCACTAGCAAAGCTATGATTCTAGTGTCCCTTTTGATTCCGAAGTTCGCTCGGGACACGGGCATCGAGGTTTGGCGAACTTCGGAATCGGGACACTAGGCCGTGGCAGTCGTCGATCACGAAGCAGGGCTGCGCCGCGCCGGCGCCGGCTCGCACGGCGTGATCGGGCAGCTGGCGTTTTTCGTGCGGCGCTATCCGCTGGGCGCCATCGGCGCGCTGATCATGCTGGCGTTCGTCACCATCGCCATCTTCGCCGACGCCATCGCCACCTTCGATCCCTTGACGACCAATGCGCGGGCTTCGCTGGCCCCGCCCGGCGGCGAGCACACGCTGGGCGCCGACTTCATGGGCCGCGACGTGCTTGCGCGCATCATCTACGGCGCGCGCATCTCGCTTGCCGTGGGCCTCGGCGCTACCGCACTCGGCTGCCTGATCGGCATGACGGTGGGGCTCATGTCCGGCTTCTTCGGTGGCTGGATCGACCTCATCGTGCAGCGCGTCATCGACATCATGCAGGCGCTGCCGCTGCTGGTGATGGCGCTGGTGATGGCGGCCTCGCTGGGCCCCTCCATGACCAACACCATCATCGCCATCGCCATTCCGCTGGTGCCCAACGTGGCGCGCATCATTCGGTCCAACACCCTGTCGCTGCGCGAGATGCCCTACGTGGAGGCGGCGCGCGCGATCGGCATGAGCGAGATGCGCATCGCGGTGAGCCACGTGTTGCCCAACACGCTGGCGCCGTTGATCGTGCTGGCGACCGCCCAATTCGGCTCCGCCATCCTGGTGGAATCGGCGCTGGCGTTCCTGGGGCTCGGCATCCCCGAGCCGCACCCCTCCTGGGGCCGCATGCTGTCGGAGTCGGCGGCCGAATACGTGCGCACGGCGCCCTGGCTGGTGATCTTCCCCGGCGTCGCCATCAGCGCCGTGGTGTTCGGCACCAACCTGCTGGGCGACGCCATCCGTGACATCCTCGATCCCAGGCAGCGCTTCTAGTGTGATGATCGAGAAGTCCGCACCATCGCGCTGGGCTGGGGTCGGGAGCGGATTTCTCGATCTGAATCACACTAGCATCATGATTTTGCTAGTGTCCTTCAGATCGCGAAATTCGTACCGCGTTCGCCGCACAGTAAGACGAATTTCGCGATCAGGACACTAGATGGCAATCCTCGCCACCCCGGCCCGAGAATCGCCGCAGGAAGGTGCCGCCGGCCAGCCCGTGCTCGAGGTGGAAAACCTCAAAACCTACTTCTACACCCGCGGCGGACTGGTGAAGGCCGTCGATGGGGTCTCCTTCTCGCTTAGGCGCGGCGAGCTGCTGGCGATCGTCGGCGAGTCCGGCTGCGGCAAGAGCGTTACGGCACTGTCGCTGATGCGGCTCGTGGCCGATCCGCCGGGCCGCATCGTCGACGGCTCCGTGCGGCTCGACGGCGTCGATCTCGTCGGCCTCGACCTTGCCGCCATGCGCGACATCCGCGGCAAGGAGATCTCCATGGTCTTCCAGGAGCCGATGACCTCGCTGAACCCGGTCATGACCATCGGCCGCCAGATCGAGGAGGCCCTGCTGCTGCACGAGACCGCCTCGCGCAAGGTGGCGCTGGCGCGCACCATCGAGATGCTGCAGCTGGTCGGCATTCCCGAGCCGCGCCAGCGCGTGAAGGAATATCCCCACCAGCTCTCCGGCGGCATGCGCCAGCGCGCCATGATCGCCATGGCGCTGGCCTGCAATCCCAAGGTGCTGATTGCCGACGAGCCGACGTCCGCGCTCGACGTGACGATTCAGGCGCAGATCCTCGACCTGATCGCCAAGCTGCGCCGCGAACTCGGCACTGCCGTCATCCTCATCACCCACGATCTGGGCGTGGTGGCCGAGACTGCCGAGCGTGTGATCGTCATGTATGCCGGGCGCAAGGTCGAAGAGGCGACGGTGGAAGATCTGTTTGCCCATCCGCTGCACCCCTACACGCGGGGGCTGATGAACTCGATCCCGCGGCTGGCCCTGATGCGGCGCGAGAGTGCCGGGTGCGCCGAGCGGCTGCAGGAAATCCCCGGCATGGTGCCCGCGCTCAGCAATCTGCCGGCCGGCTGCATCTTCGCGCCGCGCTGCGCCTTCGCCAGCGACATCTGCCGGCGGGAATTTCCGCCCTATGAAGAGAAGCGGTCCGCCCACTGGGCCGCCTGCTGGCATTCCGACAGGGTGGCCGACCAGGTGGCCGACGCCGTGGCGGGGAGTGCCAATGGCTGAGGCCGGCGCCACCCCCGTGCTGCAGGTCGACGGCCTCAAGAAGCATTTCCCCGTGCGCAAGGGCCTGCTGCGCCGCACCGTGGGACAGGTCTACGCCGTCGACGACGTGAGCTTTACGATCGGATCGGGCGAGACCCTGGGCCTCGTCGGCGAGTCGGGCTGCGGCAAGACCACGGTGGGGCGAACCATCCTGCGCCTGATCGAGCCGACCGCCGGCACGCTGCGCCTGGAAGGCCGCGACATCACGCGCCTCGGCAAGACGGAACTGCGGCCCTTCCGCGAGCAGATGCAGATCATTTTCCAGGACCCGTTCTCCTCGCTCAACCCGCGCATGCGCGTCGGCGAGATCGTGGCCGAGCCGCTGAAGGTTCATGGAAATTCCAGCAAGCAGGCGCGGCGCCAGCGTGTGGCGCAGCTGTTCGATCGCGTCGGGCTGCGAGCCGCGCAGATGGACAACTATCCCCACCAGTTCTCGGGCGGCCAGCGCCAGCGCATCGGCGTCGCCCGCGCGCTCGCGCTCAACCCCAAGCTCATCATCTGCGACGAGCCGGTGTCGGCGCTGGACGTGTCGATCCAGGCGCAGGTCATCAACCTGCTGGTGGACCTGCAGCGCGACCTGCAGCTCTCCTACCTGTTCATCTCGCACAATCTGGCGGTGGTGGAGCACATTTCCCATCGCATCGCGGTGATGTATCTGGGGCGCATCGTCGAGTACACCGACAAGACCACGCTGTTCACGCGGCCATTGCATCCCTACACCGAGGCGCTGCTGGCGGCGGTGCCGGTGCCGGATCCGGCCATCAAGCGCGTCAAGCGCGTGGTGCAGGGCGACGTGCCGAGCCCCCTCAAGCCCCCGCCGGGCTGCCACTTCCACAACCGTTGCCCCTACGCCGAGCCACGCTGCAAGGTCGACGTGCCGGCGCTGCGCGAGGTCGAGCCCGGCCACCAGGTCGCGTGCCATTTGCGATAGGCGCCCACTCCTCAATCGATCACTGCAAGCAACTCTGAAACGTGCGGCCGCTGCTCGCCAACGCAGTATTCGGGGTTTCTCCGTAGTGCCCATTTCCCACCGGGCTGTCATTCCTGTCGAGCCGGGTATTGGTTTGGAAGGAGTTGTTCGCATGTCCAGATTTGTCGTTGTTGTCCTCGCGATCGTGCCTCTCTACTTCGCGAGCACCGCCCCGGCAGCAGCGTGCGGTTGCCAGCCCTGGGGGTACGGCTACTACGGCTACGCGGCCACACCTTATGCCTACTACGGCTACGGCCGCTCCTACGGCTACGGCTCCTACGGCTATGCGCCTGCAACCTACTACGGGTATCGCCCAAGCCAGTTGTACGGCGGGCCTTGGGGAGGGCGCGCTTACGGCTATCGGTCTGGTTGGCGTGGCTATGGATATCGCGCGGGTTGGCGCGGTTACGGCTATCGGGCCGGTTGGCGCGGCTATGGATACCGCGCCGGTTGGCGCGGGTGGCGGCGCTAGCGGATGAGTTGGCGACGTCGTTGCATCCGACGATAGCGAAAAGCGGAGCGGTGATTGTTGCCTGAGCGTTGCTTGGTCGCCCATTGCGAGGTGCCCTGTGACCCATCACAAGTACTGGATCGCGCGAACCCAATCGCAGTTCATAGCGCTGCTGTTCTCGCTCGTCCTGGCAGGCCTGGCCCTGGACAATGCGGGAGCCCAGTCTGCGAGGCTGGACGGCTCATGGAGCGGTGGCGGCTCGGTCACGTTCGCGTCGGGGGAGCGAGAAGCTGCGCGCTGCCGCGTCCAATATAGTCGGTCGTCTCAAACGTCCTACTTCGTCACGGCTATCTGCGCGACCGCATCC
This sequence comes from uncultured Alphaproteobacteria bacterium, assembly GCA_963832445.1. Lineage (GTDB taxonomy): Bacteria > Pseudomonadota > Alphaproteobacteria > Rhizobiales > Hyphomicrobiaceae > AWTP1-13. Next base: position 40,667 of record CAWHUM010000001.1, on the reverse strand, counting down.
GGGCGCGCGACCCAGACTGCCACTTTGAGACACGCTGGCGGTAACAGCTATCGCGGCAGCTTCCACAACAGCGAGTACGGGATTTCCGGCACGATCAGCGTCGTCGTCAGCGGCAATAGGCAATCCGTCCGCTTGAACAGCGGGGCCGGGTCCGCTTCGCTCGAGTTGCGCAGGTAAGTGGCATCGAGCGCGAACAGACGGCGCGTTCCGTTCCCAAACGCACGTGCGGAGCCCCACGGCCGTCCTGGGGCCGATCGCGATGGTTCAATAGATTTGGGTAGCGAATCAGTGTAAAGACGATCTGTGGGGGCTCTCGGAGCCTGACCTTATCAAGGAGAACCATGATGAACCGCTGGACCGCGGCCCTTGGCTGCGCGCTTGCTCTCGCGCTCATGGCGCCGGTTGGCAATCAGGCTCAGGCCGATGGCGTGCAGCGCAAAGCCTACAGGACGAAGTGCGTTGTTTCAGCAAGGATGTGGATGTCGCAAGCAACGTGGTCGTGCGCGCGCAATCAGAAATGCTGCTACGACTATGTGTCGCGCAAGGGGTTGTGCCTCGGTGCAACTGATCGTTGTCTCTGAGCTCACTGCTTCCCGGCGCGCCTGATTGACCATTCTGTGCTCTTTCGCAGGGTCGGGAGGGTGCCGATGCGGGTCGATCCGGGGCACTTCTAGGCAACCGTCCGATGTTCTGAACCCTCATCATGGATGGTGGGGGTTCAGTGATGCGGGGGGTTCCATCACGGTTGTGGCCGCTGCGGTCGAGCGGACGCTCCTCGTTCCGCCTGCAGAGGCTTGCGACGTCGCTCGGTAGCGTTGTCGCATGCGGACCACACAGCCCCAGAAATGCTGCAGCGGGCTCTGCCGAAACCGCCGCAAGGGCCTACCCTGGATGTCGGGCGCTGAGTCGCCAGTGAGCAAACCGGTGGCGACGACGAACCGAAGCTGGAAAATTGCGCTTGCGCTTGCCGCATGGTGTGGCCTTTGCCAGCCTGCGCCAGGTCAGACGGCAACGGGGAAAGCCCCGATCACGCTCGAGGACGACGTTGGACCGTCGCCCGAGTCGGGCCCCGATCCTCTAGCACCGGCACAAGCCAATGGTCCCGCGCCGATCGCGCCTGGTGCGGCCGCGATATTGCCGCAAGCCGAAGCAATCGGCGAGGCAGACCCCATCGTGACAGCTGTGCGGCAACGGCTCGCCAGCGCGCCGCCGCCGCACAGCGCTGCCAATCGCGAGGATAACGCGGCTTTGGTTGCCTTCTATGCGCGGAGCAAGGACCCGGTTTGGACAAGCAAAGACGGGCTTACGGCGCGGGCTCGGCAGGCCATCGGTGAGATCGGCAGAGCGGACGATTGGGGGCTGAAGGCATCGGCCTTCGAGTTGCCGACCCTGGCAGAGTTACCGGCAAGCCCCGAGGCTATCGCTGACAACGAGATCAAACTCAGCGTTGCCGTGCTCAAGTATGCGCGGCAGGCGCGGGGCGGCCGATTGGAGCCATCGGCCGTCAGTCGCAAATTCGACCAGAGACCGCGTATCTATGATCCTGGGTCGGTGATGCTCGCCATCGCGAATGCCGATGACGTCGACGGCTATCTGCGCGGACTGCATCCCGAGCATGACCAATTTGGCCGTTTGCAGCGGGCGTTGGCGGCGGCCCGTGGCGGACCGGCAAACGACATTCGGCGGATCATCGCCAACATGGAGCGATGGCGGTGGATGCCGGACGATCTGGGTGGCTTCTATGTCTGGGACAGTGTGCCCGAGCAGATGGCCAGGGTCATACACAACGGAAAAGTCGTCCTGGCCGAGAAGATTGTCGTCGGCCGGCCCAACACGCCGACACCGATATTCTCTGCCGACATGCAGTTCATTATCTTCCATCCCTCGTGGGGCGTACCGTCTGGGATGAAGGTGCAAGAGCTCTGGCCGATGCTGCGCAATACAGGTGGCGGCTGGTTTTCCAGCAACCCCCTGGCTTCGGCAGTGTTGAGCAGGCATGGCCTGCAAGTGACGCGCGGCGGCCAACCGGTAAATCCAGATGCCGTCGATTGGTCGAAGGTCGATATCCGCGGCTTCGATTTCGTGCAGCCGCCCGGGCCGACGAACGTGCTGGGCATCGTGAAGTTTCGCTTCCCCAACAAGCACGACGTCTACATGCACGATACGCCGGAGCGGCATCTGTTCGGAGGCGCGGTGCGCACATTCAGCCACGGGTGCATGCGCGTGCAGAACCCGGTTCATCTGGCCGAGGTGCTGCTCGCCCACGACAAGGGTTGGTCGGCCAGCGAGGTGCAGGCCTACGTGAAGCGCGGCGGTGAGATCAGGTTGACCACGCCGATACCGGTGCATGTCACCTACTTCACCGTTGTCGTCGATGACGAAGGCAAGGTGCAGCACTTCGCCGACATCTATGGCCTTGACGATCGAGTGACGTCCGCGCTGGAGGGCGCGCCGACATCGTTGATGCCCAAGGGCGGCGCGGCAGCCAATGCACCAGGCGAGAAGGTGCGCACAGGAACACGCACCAAATCCCACCCGCGTCGGAAGACGGCCGCGCCTGCGTCGTCCGATCCGTTTGCTGCCATCTTCGGGAATTAGCCGCCACGCTTGTTCGTGTCGACGGCACTTCAGGTCCCAGTACTCCCTACGCGCAGGGCCAACCTCGGCGTAACGGGGCCCAGCCAACAGCCGTGTTTCACGTGAAACAATTCTAACCATATTTCGCCAGCGCGATCCTGCCGCCGGTATCCCCGGCCGCGAGCAGCGCATCGATCAGGTGGTGCACTTTCAGCGCCTCCTCGCCGGAGATGCGGGGCGGGCGGCGCTCCTCGATGGCGTCGAGGAAATCGCGCCAGACGCCCAGATGATAGTCGTGCGGGAAGGCCATCGGGTCGGCGCCGGTGCCGCCGGCATTGGGGTCGGCGGCCATATCCTCGCCGCGGCCGTCGTGGAAGCGCACGCTGAGCGCCGTGCCGGCGAGGGAGGCGGTGCCCTTGGTGCCGATCAGGTCGATGCGCTCCGGCCCCCCGGGATAAGCCGCCGTGCTGGCATCGATCGCGCCGATGGCGCCGCTGGCAAAACGCACGGCGGCCACCACCAGGTCCTCCGTCTCCATGCGGTGGACGGGGGTGGTCCGCACATAGCCGCACACCTCGACCACCGGGCCGGCCAGGCTCAGCATCAGGTCGAGCGTGTGGATGCCCTGGGTCAACAGCACGCCGCCGCCGTCGCGGGCCCGGGTGCCGCGGCCGGGCTGATCGTAGTAGCTCTGCGGCCGCCACACGGGGATAGCGGTGGAGCAGCTGACGATGTCGCCGAGGGCGCCTTCGCGCAGGATGGCAGCAAGGCGCTCGGCATTGGGCTTGAAGCGATGCTGCAGCACGACGCCGAGTGTCACGCCGGCCTCGCGTGCTGCCGCCACCAGCGCAAGCGCGCGCTCGGTCGAGACGTCGAGCGGCTTCTCGAGCAGGATGTGCTTGCCGGCGCGTGCGAGCTCGCGCACGAGCTCCAGGTGCGTATTGGGCGGCGTCAGCAGCGCGACTGCGGTCACGCTGCGGTCGGCGACGATCTCATCGATGCTGCTGGCAACCGGAAAGGCAAAGCGGGCGGCAAAGGCTTCCCGCCGCGTCGCGCTCGGGCTCATCGCATGCACGACCTCGGCGCGCCGCTGCAGATCGATCAGGCTCTTCGCGTGGGGTGCAACGGCCATGCCGAGGCCGACGATGGCGATGCGGTGGCGGGTCATGCGGTTGTCCTGCAACGGGCGCGCGCTTGGGGCGCGCGCGAGTGTCCGAGCGAGGACGCACGGTTGTCAACCGCGGTGCGCGCTCACCACAACTGGATCTGCGGCAGCGCGCCCGCTTGCACAAGCCACATGACAACCGTGAGCGTCACCACCGAGAACAACGTGCCGTACAGCACGATACTGGAGGCGTGCTCGATCCAGGTCTCGTACTGGCGCGCGAACACGAAAGCGGTGAGCGCCGGCGGCAGCGCCGCCATCAAAACCGCGGTGCCGATCCAGGTCTCGCTGAAGCTGCCGAACATGGGCAGCAGGGTCAGCACCAGCGCCGGATGCGCGATCAGCTTGATGCCCGCAATCAGCGGCACGTCGGGGAACATGCGCGAGGCCGGGCGCAGGGCCACCGTCACGCCGAGTGCGAACAGGGCGCACGGTGCCGCCGAGGTATAGAGGAACTCCAGCAGGCGGTTGACAGCCACCGGCGGCTCGAGGTGCAGCGCGGCGGCGCCCACTCCCAGCGCCGCGGCGATCAACAGAGGGTTCAGGAAGATGCTGCGCACCACATCGAGCAGCGCGCGCCCGAAGCCGGCCTTGGAGGCGCCGCTCATGGCCATCAGCAGCGGCACCAGGGCAAAGATCAGCAGCGCGTCGAACGAGAAGATCAGCGCCACCGGCACGGCCGCCTCCGGCCCCAAGGTCGCCAGCGCCAGGCCCGGCCCCATGTAGCCGACGTTGCCGAAGCCGCCGGCCACACCGGCAATCGTCGCTTTCGAGGCGCTGCCCCGGGTGAGCGCCAGGCCCAGCAGGAAGGCGACGGCGAACGCGGTTGCCGTGGCGAGCGTCGTCGCCTTGATGAAGTCGACCTGCGCCAGCTGCTCGAATGGCGTCTTGGACAGGATGCGGAAGAACAGCGCCGGCAGTGCCACGTAGAGAATGAAGAAGTTCATCCATGCCAGGCCCTCGTCGGGCAGGCCCTTCCACTTGCCGCAGGCAAAGCCGATGAAGATCAGCCCGAAGAACGGCAGCGCCAGGTTGAGGATGTCGAGCATTGGTGTCGAACGGCGCTAGATCTTTTTCGGCGAGACTACTCAAGCCTGTAGCTGCGCCTGCACCTCCCGTCGAGTGGGGCGCGCGCACATGCCAAGCACCGTCATCCCGGCGCCGCTCGGGCTCCGATGGGGTCAGAGCGGGACCAGGCCGGGACCCATGCACCGCTCAACATGCCGAACGGTGAAAGTCTGACCAACTCGTTTCATGGTGCCCAAAAGCAAGCTCCTCGCTGGCTGGGTTCCGGCCGCGGTCCCGCATACACGCTTCGCATGTACGTGGCGCCGGGATGACGGCATGCGCGGGCAGCGCCGCGCCACATGGCAAGGGCTTTGCTCCGCTTCGCACTGATTGACTCGATAGTTTTGTAGGATTATTCTCCGCAGCCCTTGTTTTCCCTATTGGACCTCCCCCATGGATTGCGCCCTTATTGTTGGAATCTCCGACTACGGCCGCCTCGGCCAGCCTCTCCCCGGCTGCATCAACGACATGAACGAGTGGCGCGGCCTGCTGGTCGGCGCGCTCGGCTTTGCCGCCGAGGACATACGCCTGCTGGCCGACGACCGCGCCACCAAGCCCGAGATCGAGAAGCGGCTCGACTGGCTGCTGGCCGACGCCAACCAGGGCGGCCGCCGCGTCTTCGTCTTCGCGGGCCACGGGGCGCGCCTGCGGCGCCGCAACAGCGACACCGGCGATCTCGACGACAAGCGCGACGAGGCGCTGGTGACCTATCCTTCCCCGGCGGGCGACGTCGACACCTACCTCATCTACGACGACGACCTGGCGGCCATCGCCGACAAGTCGGGGGCCGGCGCTTCCTGCAGGGTGACGTTCATCTTCGACAGCTGCCATTCCGGCGGCATGCTGAAGTCGCTGTTCGACCTCAACGGCGAGCTGCCGGTGCCGCGCTGCTGGCTGAAGCCGCCCGACCTTGCCGCGCGCTCTGCGACGGTGCCGTTGCCCGTGCGCCGGCTCGGCAGCTTCGAGAGCAGCACGAGCAAGCATCCGCGCCTGATCGTCGCCGCCGCGCGCGAGGAGGAGTCGGCCTGGGACGCGCAGATGGACGACGGGCAGCGCCACGGCGCCTTCACCTACCATGCGACCAGGGCCATCGCCCGCGACAACGCGCTCAGCGCGGACGCCCTCATCAATCACGTCTCGCCGCTGGTGGCCGTGCGCTTCCCCCAGCACCCCGGCCTGCTGGGCGACGAGGCCCGCTACGGCAAAGCCATCTTCGAGGCGAGGAAGAAGTAGGTTGGGTTAGGGCGCCAGCCCGTAACCCAACACATTCCGAGCACAACAGATGTTGGGCCACACGCCGCCGCGCGCGCAATCGTCATCCCGGCGCCGCTCGCACGCTTGCGTGCGAGCGGGAATCGGCCGGGACCCATGCACCGCTCAACGGACCGAACGATCATGAAAGCGCGCGCCGTGCGCGCCGCTGACCCACGCTTACAGAGATGCTGCAAAGGTCGATCTGCCGCGCATAGCGGACCTTCGACGCTTCGGCCCCCACGGAGAAAAGGTGCCAGGACCAGACCTGTCGGCAGCTCGGTCATCCGTCTCGAAATGTTACTGCGCGTTTCATTGCCCACAGTACCCATTCATCCACAAGACTGTTGCCCGTCGGCAGGATTTTGTCCTTCATTGGCTTCAGATATTCCGCTAGCTCCGTATCGGAGCCCTCAAGCACAGGCGTGCGAATTGTCCACCACTGGTCGAAGACTGCGCCGCTCACGCGATCACTGCCAAGCCACTTCCGTGCATCCTCCTCGGATGCGCATGGAGGGTATTCCCTTATTCTCGCAAGATAGAGCAGCTTGACGCGAAGAGCGTGGTCCTCGCCCTGCCAAGCCGATTTGCCGCCCTCCGTATTGCTGATCAATACTGGCTCCAAGAGAATGTCTGCGAAATCTGGATTGCCGCAGTCACGGAAGCGAGCGGCCGCTTCAGGGCGCGGCTCGATCAGGTAGTGTCTGATGTATCGCATTAGTCCTGATCCAGTACCAAACACGAGCCCGCCAGAGTTCCACTTGCCAGCCTCACAACCTACTGTGAAATCACCTCCACCCCATCTTCGCCATAAGCAGCACGCGCTCGCCCGACTTCAGCGCATTCTCCGAGTTCGACGCGTTACCTTCCAGCCCGCGTTCCTTCACGCCCTGCACGATGGCTGGCAGCGCGTAGGTTGGGTTAGGGCGCTAGCCCGTAACCCAACATCTGTCGTGCTCGGAGGGTGTTGGGTTACGCGCTGACGCGCTAACCCAACCTACGAAATAACCTCCACCCCCATGCGCGCCATCTGCGGCACGCGCTCGCCGGATTTGATGGCCTTCTCCGGGTTCGACGCGTTGCCGTCGAGCCCGCGCTTCTTCACCCCCTGCACGATGGCCGCCAGGCGGAAGAACGAGAACGCCAGACAGAACTTCCAGATCGGAATGCCGCTGATCCCCACGCGCTCGCAATACTTGGCGATGTACTCCTCCTCCGTTGGGATGCCGAGTGCCGGCCGGTCCACTCCGGCCAGCCCGCGCATGGTCTCGTGGTTGGGGAAGCGCCACTGCATGCACTGGTAGGCCAAGTCCGAGAACGGGTGGCCGATGGTCGACAGCTCCCAATCGATCACCGCCAGCAGGCGCGAGCCATCCGGCTTGAAGATCATGTTGTCGATGCGGTAGTCGCCGTGCACGAGCGAGGCGCGGCCGTCGTCGGGCGGCTCGTTCTTCTCCAGCCAGGCGATCAGCGTCTCCATGTCCTCGATGTGCTCGGTCTCCGACGCGCGGTATTGCTTGGTCCAGCGGTCGCGCTGGCGGGCGAAGTAGCTCCCCGCTTTGCCGAAGTCGGCGAGGCCGACCTTGGCCGGGTCCACCAGGTGCAGGGCGGCCAGCGCGCGGTTCTGCTCGTCGTAGACCTTGGCTCGCGCGGCGTTGTTCAGCTCCGGCAGCGCCGGGTCCCAGAACACGGTGCCGTCGACGAACTCCATGACGAAGAACGCCGTGCCCAACACGGCATCGTCCTCGCACAGGTGCAGCATGCGCGGCACGGGCACGTCGGTGTTCTGCAGCCCCTTCATGACGCGGTACTCGCGGTCGACCGCGTGCGCACTCTTGAGCAGCTGCCCCGGCGGCTTCTTGCGCAGCACATAGCGGCCGCTCGGGGAGGCAAGCAGGAACGTCGGGTTCGACTGCCCCGTCGGCGTCTTTTCCGCCGTGATCGGCCCCTTGAAGCCCGGCAGCACGGCCTCGAGGTACTTCGCCAGCGCCACCAAATCGATCTGCGCGGCCTGATGCGCGAATGAGGTCATGCGCGGTGCTCCTGGACGGTGACTGCGCCACGAAAGCCCCGCGGCTTCCCCTCCCCTTGATGGGGAGGGGCTAGGGGTGGGGTGAAGACACAGAAGTCGAAGGTGAGGTGTGGCTCGGAGTGGACGCGCACCAGCCGCGCAGCCTCCTGCCCGATACCCCCACCCCCGACCCCTCCCCACAAGGGGGAGGGGGGCGCTGTGGCACGCATCTTCGTGACCTCAAATCTTCTGGTTCGTATAGCGCTTCAGCTCCGCGCGCGCGACCTGGCGGCGGTGCACCGCGTCGGGACCGTCGGCGAGGCGCAAGGTGCGCAGATGCGTCCACATGTGCGCCAGCGGCGTGTCCTGGGTGACGCCCATAGCGCCGTGCATCTGCACCGCCTCGTCGGTGATCTCGAGCGCGATACGCGGCGCGATCACCTTGATCTGCGAGATCCAGGGCGAGGCGTCGCGCTGGCCGACGGTGTCCATCATGTAGGCCGCTTTGAGGCAGAGCAGGCGCGCCATCTCGATCTTCATGCGGCTCTCGGCGATGATGTCGTAGTTGGCGCCGAGCTGGGCCAGCGGCTTGCCGAACGCCTCGCGCGACAGCGAGCGCCGGCACAGCGCCTCCAGCGCCCGCTCCGACTGGCCGATGGCGCGCATGCAGTGATGGATGCGCCCCGGTCCCAGCCGCCCTTGCGACACCTCGAAGCCGCGGCCGGCGCCCAGGATGAGGTTCTCCTTCGGCACCCGCACGTCGCTGAAGCGGATGTGCATGTGCCCGTGCGGGGCGTCGTCGGCGCCGTACACCTGCATGCCGCGCAGGACCTCGACACCCTTGGTGCCGGCTGGAACCAGGATCTGGGAATGCCGCGCGTGCTTGGCCGCCGTGGGGTCGGTGCAGACCATGACGATGTAGATCTTGCAGCGCGGATCGCCGGCGCCCGAGGCGAACCATTTCTCCCCGTTCAGCACCCACTCGTTGCCGTCGAGCTTGGCCTGCATGGCGAGGTTGGTGGCGTCCGAGGAGGCGACGCCCGGCTCGGTCATGACGTAGGCCGAGCGGATCTTGCCGTCCAGCAGGGGTTTCAGCCACTTCTCCTTTTGCTCGGGCGAGGCGTAGCGCTCCAGCACCTCCATATTGCCGGTGTCGGGCGCGGAGCAGTTGAAGGTCTCCGGCGCCAGCCGCGACCACCCCATCTCCTCGGCGAGGTAGGCGTATTCGACCGTGGTCAGCCCATAGCCCTCCTTGCTCTTCGTCAGCCAGAAGTTCCACAGACCCCGCTCGCGCGCCTTGGCCTTGAGGCCCTCGCGAATCTCCTCCTGGCGCTTGGTGTAGGTCCAGCGACTGCCCGACTTGCCCACCTCGGCCTCGTACTCCTCCTCCAGCGGCATGATCTCCTCGCGCACCATGGCGCGCACCTTTTCCACCAAGGGCTTCACCTTGGGCGTCATGCCGAGATCCATGGGACTTCCTCCGTTGCAGATCCTTTTGCGTGGCCCAATTCAAGCACGCCGGCCGCCTCTAGAGAAGGCATCCCACTCCTCCCCTCGGAGATGGCCGGGTACGCACATCTGCCGCAGCGGCAGGGGATGTGCGCGCTTGCTGGTGCGGCTCCCTTGCGATACGAAAGCCACTGCTCAAGGGCTGAGATTGCAAGGGAGTCGTCATGGCCGTCGATCCTTCGGGCGGGAGTCCCGCCATGGACTATCCGGAGCACGTGCGCACCTATGCGGGCTTCGTGAAGGGGACGATCGTTCTCGTCGTGCTCGTAGCAGCGGTCCTGCTGTTCCTGCTTACCCTGGTGCCTTGACCGGCCGTGAGGAGAATGGCGGCGGTTGGCCCGCCGAGGCGAGGGCGGGGAGCCAATCATGGTCACGATTGCCATTACGGCCGAACGAGACGGCGAGCCCCGGGTGGCGGTGTCGCCCGAGACCGTCAAGAAGCTCTCCGCGCTCGGCTGCACGGTGCGCGTTGAAGCCGGCGCCGGCGGGCGCTCCCGTTTCTCCGACGACATCCTGAAGGCGCAGGGTGCCACCATTGCGGCCAACGCCGCCGAGGCGCTGAACGGCGCCGATATCCTGCTCAAGGTGCGCCGGCCCTCCGTCGAGGAGGTGAAGGCGCTCAAGCCCGGCGCCATCGTCGCCGCCATGCTGTCGCCCTTCGACGACCGCCCCGGCCTCGATGCACTCGCCGGCACCGGCGCCGCGCTGATGGCGATGGAGTTCATGCCGCGCATTTCCCGCGCGCAGTCGATGGACGTGCTGTCGAGCCAGGCCAACCTCGCCGGCTACAAGGCGGTGGTCGATGCCGCAGCCCGCTTCGGCCAGGCGGTGCCGATGATGATGACGGCGGCGGGCACGGTGCCGGCGGCCAGGGCCTTCATCATGGGCGTCGGCGTGGCGGGCCTGCAGGCGATCGCCACGGCGCGGCGGCTGGGCGCCATCGTCTCGGCCACCGACGTGCGCCCCGCCACCAAGGAGCAGGTGGCCTCGCTCGGCGCCAAGTTCATCGCCGTGGAGGACGAGGAGTTCAAGCAGGCCCAGACCGCGGCCGGCTACGCCAAGCCGATGTCGGCCGAGTATCAGAAGAAGCAGGCCGAGCTGGTGGCGTCCCACATCAAGACCCAGGACATCGTCATCACCACCGCGCTGATCCCCGGCCGGCCGGCGCCCAAGCTGATCTCCAAGGCGATGATCGAGAGCATGAAGCCCGGCGCCGTGATCGTCGATCTGGCGGCCGAGCGCGGCGGCAACACCGACCTCACCAAGCCCGACGCGGTCGTCGACCACAACGGCGTGACCGATCCTGGGCCCGACCAACCTGGCAGGCGAGGTGCCGGTCAACGCCTCGAGCCTCTACGCCAAGAACCTGCTGGCGTTCCTCGAGACCATGATCGACAAGAAGGAGAAGGTCTTGAAGGTCAACTGGGACGACGAGATCGTCAAAGGCACGCTGGTGGCCAAGGACGGCAAGATCGTCCACCCCAGCCTGCACAGGGGGCGTGAGATGACGCGCGAAGACGCTGGTCCGACCTGACCACTCTCGCCGACGGGTCCCCCTCCCCCTTGTGGGGAGGGGTTAGAGGTGGGGGTATCCAGCAGACGGACCGCTTGCAATTTCACCCCACCCCCAGCCCCTCCCCATCGAGGGGAGGGGAGGCCGGACGGCATGCGTGGCGAGCGGCGGCACTCATCGTCGCTGGAGCACTGGCCTCCCCACACCGCCTTTGCCGCCGGCGGCGGGGATGTGAGCCCCTTCGTCTACCAGTTCATGGTGTTCGTGGTCGCGATCTTCGTCGGCTATTTCGTGGTGTGGAGCGTCACCCCGGCGCTGCACACCCCCCTCATGTCCGTCACCAACGCCATCTCCTCGGTGATCGTGGTCGGCGCGCTGCTGGCCGCCGGCGTGGCCCTGATCATGGCGGGCAGCGGGCTTGCCAAGGTGTTCGGCTTCCTCGCCCTGGTGATGGCCTCGGTCAACATCTTCGGCGGCTTCCTCGTCACCCAGCGCATGCTCGGCATGTACGGAAAGGAGCGAAGAAGTGAGCGCTATCGGTTCCGCGCGCTGACTGACCCCTCCCCTTGTGGGGGTGGGGGTGAGCTTCACGACCTTCCCTGCGTCTCACCCACCCCCAGCCCCTCCCCATCGAGGGAGGGAGCCGTGGCGCAAGCGGCTAGGCGCGAGGCGAATCCATGCCCCAAATCTGGTCGCGCTGCTGTATCTGGTCTCCGCCGTGCTCTTCATCTTGGCGCTGCGCGGGCCTGTCGAGCCCGGAGACCTCGCGCCGCGGCAACCTCTACGGCATGGTCGGCATGGCCATCGCCATTGTCACCACGCTCGCCCAGCTGCCCGATACGTCGAGCTTCACCTGGCTGCTGATCTTCGGCGGCTTGGCGATTGGCGGAGGCATCGGCGCGGTCATCGCCCGGCGCATCCCTATGACGTCGATGCCGGAGCTGGTGGCGGCGTTCCACTCGCTCGTCGGCCTGGCGGCGGTATTCGTTGCCGCCGGCGCGCTCTATGCGCCGGAAGCCTTCGGCATCGGCCATCCGGGCGACATCGCTGGCGCCAGCCTGCTCGAGATGTCGCTCGGCGTCGCCATCGGCGCCATCACCTTCACCGGCTCGGTGATCGCGTTTGCCAAGCTATCGGGGCGCATGTCCGGCAAGCCGATCATCCTGCCGGCGCGGCACCTCATCAATATCGCGCTCGCGGCGCTGACCGTGCTGCTGATCGTCTGGTTCTGCCAGTCGGGCGGCGACCCCACCCTGTTCTGGGCCATCACGGCCGCGGCGCTGCTGTTCGGCATCCTGATCATCGTGCCCATCGGCGGCGCCGACATGCCGGTCGTGATCTCCATGCTCAACTCCTACTCGGGTTGGGCGGCGGCGGGCATCGGCTTCACGCTCGGCAACGTGGCGCTGATCATCACCGGCGCGCTGGTCGGCTCCTCGGGCGCGATCCTCTCCTACATCATGTGCCGCGGCATGAACCGCTCGTTCATCTCGGTGATCCTGGGCGGCTTCGGCGGCGAGACGGCGGGGCCGGCCGCGGGCGCCGAGCAGCGGCCCGTCAAGATCGGCTCGGCGGAGGATGCCGCGTTCCTGCTCAAGAACTCCGGCAAGGTCATCATCGTGCCGGGCTACGGCATGGCGGTGGCGCAGGCCCAGCATGCCCTGCGTGAGATGGCCGACAACCTCAAGAAGGCGGGCGTCGAGGTGAAGTACGCCATCCATCCCGTGGCGGGCCGCATGCCGGGCCACATGAACGTGCTGCTGGCCGAAGCCAACGTGCCCTACGACGAGGTGTTCGAGCTGGAGGACATCAACAACGAGTTCGCCCAGGCCGACGTCGCCTACGTCATCGGCGCCAACGACGTCACCAACCCGGCGGCCGAGGACGACAAGACCTCGCCCATCTACGGCATGCCGGTGCTGCAGGTGTGGAAGGCCGGCACCGTGATGTTCAACAAGCGCTCGCTGGCGTCGGGCTATGCCGGCATCGACAACCCGCTGTTCTACCGCGACAACACCATGATGCTGCTCGGCGACGCCAAGAAGATGACCGAGGAGATCGGCAAGGCCATGGCGCACTGAGCGCCGCCCAGCCGGCGCAAGCCTCTTCCCGCTTCAAGACGTAGGTGCCGCCGCTGGCCGCAGCGGCAGCTTGTAGAAGTGCATCTCCAGGCCCTTCTGCTCGACATAGCGCCGCCGCCACGACCCGAGCGTGAAGTTCTGTTGCCACACGGCCTGCGCGCTCGAGTTGGAATAGATCAGCCGGTCGTCAGGGTTGGCCGCCACGGCGCCCAGCAGGCCGACGTGGCCGACATTACGCGTGCCGTTGGGCCGCGTCTTGGTGGGGGAGATGACGATGCCGCCGGCCGGCGCCTCATCCTGCGGCAGCGGCGCGCCCATGCAGCCCCTAAGCTCGGGATAGAACACGGCGGTGCCGTCGGTCCTGGTGATCCAGCGGCCGAGCGCCTGGTGCGCCAGGTGCCGTACCGCCCAGACGCAGGCCAGATTGCCGCGGTCGGGTCCGTCGCGCGTCGAGAACCGGTCCACCTGCGCCCGCGCATGGTCGGCCAGTCTGTCGTGGTCCGCCTCGGGGCTCGGGGTGCAGTTGAGGGAGCGGGGTGAGATCTCGAACTCCCTGTCGACGTCGCCCAGCTCGAAGAAGTTGTCGGCCATCACCGGCCGCAGCTTCCCGTCCACCGACTCCAGCACCAGCATGCCGCCCTCGAACTCGGACACCTGGCGGACGATCACGAACTCCCTGCCGTTCCTGACAGCGTGCGTGGCGGTCGTTTCCATGCCGGGCGTCGGGTCGAGATAGTCGGCGACCTCGGGGTGGCGTTGCAGAATGTCGTCCATGGCTTGCTCCCCAAGCTGCGCCTCCCAGTGCGGGCGATGCACGGACCATACCCGCGCTCGTCATTTGACGACGTAGCGGTTGACGCTCAGGACATTGGCCGGTGCGGGGGCGAGCTTCTCCAAGGCGAGGGATCCTGCCCTCGGCACGCCTGTGGGCGGGGCGGGAACGTCGGCCCGCACGCCCTCCCGCACGGCCTTGGCCACGGCGTTGTTCCAATGCTCGCGGATGGCGCCCAAGGTGCAATTCTCGGCGTACTTCTTGACGGCCGCGATCGCATCGACGTCTGAGAAGCGCGCGTCCCGCTCCAGCACGGCACCGAGCTCCCTGCGCTGCGCGGTCATGGCCTGGATGACGAGCGAGCGCAGCTCCGAGGAGTGCGGCGCGAACGTGAACTGCACCCTGTACTCGTTGAGGATCGCTCTGGTGACCTCGAGAGCGCCGGCCACGTTTGCCACCGCCAGTGCGGAGCTCTCAGCCGCGCTCATGACTATCGCGGCCTGGGTGGTGGCGCTCGCGAGCCCGGTTCTGGCAAGCTCCGTGCGCCGCGCCATCTGCTCGACAGCGTCGAAGAACTCCGCGCAGCGCTGATCCACATAAGCGACGCCGATCACCAGCGTGTCGCGCGGCGTCGCGCCGATCCGGTAGGGCGGGACGAAGCTTGCCTTGGCATAGCCTTCGAGCTGGGCACCGTCGGGAATCCCCGGGGGCAGCGACGCGAACTCGGCGCAGCCGCCGAGCAGCAGGCCTGTCACCGCGGAGGCCGCCAGCAGGCGGGGAATTGGGGAAGGCATTAAGTAGCCCCGGGGCTGAAATACGCCGCACAATGCAAGCGAGGCTATCCTGCCGGACTCGCTGATACAAACAAAATGTAAGAAACATGCCATAAACGCAGACAAAGGTTGCGAGCGTGCAACACTGCCATCTGCGGTTAGCCGCTGCCTGCTGTCACGAAGGCTCCCTTGACCGTGCTGGCGACGCGAGACACAAGGCGGGAATGCCCTTTTGGATCAAGCTCGCTCTCGGCGCCGCGGCCGTCTATGCCCTCGTCCTGGTCGCTGCTTATCTCGCCCAGCGCAAGTTCATGTACTTCCCCGACACAGCGCGCGTGCAGCCGGCGCAGGTGGGCTTGCCCGACGTCCACGAGCGGGTGCTGAAAACGCCGGACGGCGAGCGCATCATCGCGTGGCACGGCAAGGCCAAGCCTGGTCAGCCCACGCTCATCTATTTCCACGGCAACGGCGGCAGCCTGGCCATCCGCGCCCCGCGCATCGCCCGCTTCATGGACGAGGGCTGGGGCGTCTACATGCTGACCTACCGCGGCTACGGAGGCGGCTCAGGCACGCCGAGCGAAGTCAACAATATTGCCGATGCTCGGCTCGCCTACGGCGCGCTCGTGCTCGAGGGCGTCGCGCCCGGCTCAATCGTCGCCTACGGGGAGTCGCTGGGCTCCGGCATTGCGGTCAGGATCGGCATCGAGCGCGAGGTGGCGGGCGTCATCCTCGATGCGCCCTACACATCCATCGTCGACGTGGCGGCCAGGGCCTATCCCTTCCTACCCTTGCGCGCGATCCTCACCGACCGCTACGAGACCTCGAGATACATTGCCAACCTGAAGGTGCCGCTGCTCATCTTGCACGGCGAGCAAGATGGCGTGGTGCCTGTCGAGATGGGGCGCGAGCTGGTGCGGCTCGCCAATGAGCCCAAGCGCCTGGTGGTCTTCCCCAACGGCGACCACAGCAACCTGTACATCGACGGCAACAATGCCATCGAGCCGGTCCGGCGCTGGATTGCCGAGCTGAAAACCCCCGCCGCCCGCTAGCAAAAGCAAGCGCCGCTCCTCTGTCAGGAACGGCGCAGCCTGCCAAATACCGCCTAGCGCGGGCCGCCGAAGCCGCCGCCGCGGGGGCCGCCGCCGAAGCCACCACCGCCACCGGGCCTGCCAGGGCCACCCGGCCGTCCGCCGGGCCCACGCCCGCCGGCTGCGCCGGGGCGCGCCGTTGGCGCCTTGCCGGGCAGAAGCCCCTCGCGCTGCGCCTTCTTGCGGGCGAGCTTGCGAGCGCGCCGAACGGCTTCGGCCTGCTCGCGCACGCGCTTCTCCGACGGCTTCTCATAGTAATTGCGCAGCTTCATCTCGCGGAAGATGCCCTCGCGCTGCATCTTCTTCTTCAGCGCTTTGAGGGCCTGATCGACGTTGTTGTCGCGGACTTGAACCAGCAAGCGGTGCCTTCCTCGGACAGTTGTGGTTTGTGACGAACCAAACGGGGCCTGCGGGGTAGGACGCACACCTGCGCGCCCGAAACCCGTGGCCCCATGCGTGGCCGAGCTTTTAGCAAAGCCAGGTTAACATGTCCACGCCTCGCCTACTCGGGGTGCGTAATATTTGCTGGGTTCTTACGCCCCTGAACGCGGGAGGAGCCGCGTGATGTGCCCCATCTTGCGGCCGGCCCGCGCCTCGCGCTTGCCGTAGAGATGCAGGCAGGTCCCGGCCTCGGCCGCAAGCTTTTCCCACCCTAGCGCCTCTTGGCCGATCAGGTTCACCATCTCGGCATCGCTGTGCCGCTCGGCGGAGCCCAGCGGCCAGCCCGCCACCGCGCGCACGTGGTTCTCGAACTGGCTCACCGCGCACGCCTCGATCGTCCAGTGCCCGCTGTTGTGCACGCGCGGCGCGATCTCGTTGACGATCAAACGATCGTGTGGCGGCGCGTCGGGACCCAGATAGAACATTTCCACGGCCAGCACGCCGACATAGTCGAGCGCCGTGGCGATAGTGGAGGCGATTTCTCTCGCCCGTGTCAGGTCGGCGGCAGGCGGCCCTGCGGGCACCACCGACCGGCGCAGGATGCCGTCCTCGTGCGTGTTGCGGGGACAGTCGTAGACGGCCAGCGCTCCGGACTGGCCGCGCACCACGAGAGCCGAGGTCTCGCAAGCGAACTTGATGCGCTTCTCCAGCACCGACGGCTTGCCGCCGACCGCATTCCACGCCGCGAGCGCATCGGCTCCAGGCTGCACGCCGATTTGGCCCTTGCCGTCGTAACCGAGCCGCCGCGTCTTGAGGATGGCCGGGGACCCGAAGCGCGCCGCCGCAGCAGTGAGCTCCGCCGGGCCGTCGACGGCGCAAAAGGGCGCGACGGGAATCCCGAGCCCCGCGATGAACTCCTTTTCCGCCAGCCGGTCCTGCGCCACCTCGAGCGCCCTGGCGCTGGGGTGCACCGGTACCCGTGTCGCCAGGTGCCGCGCAGTCCAAAGCGGCACGTTCTCGAACTCATACGTGACGGCGCCAACGGAACGGGCGAACTCGTCCAGCGCCGCGGCATCAGCGAAGGCAGCTTTGGTCGTGCGGCTGGCGACATCGAAGGCCGGGCCGCTCTCCTCGCAATAGATGTGCGTCTTGAGTCCGAGCCTCGCCGCGGCCATGGCCAGCATGCGGCCGAGCTGGCCGCTGCCCAGAATGCCGATAGTGGAGCCCGGCGCGAGCGGCACGGGGCGGCCGGCGTCAGGCATCGACTTGGGGCGCCTCGGGAACCGCTGCCGTTTGCTTGGCGCGCAGCGTGTCCAGCCGTTGCGCCAGCGCGCTGTCCTCGAGCGCCAGGATCTGTGCCGCCAGCAGCCCGGCGTTGGTCGCCCCGGGCGGGCCGATGGCCAGGGTGCCGACCGGCACACCGGCCGGCATCTGCACGATGGAGAGCAGGCTGTCCTGGCCCGACAGCGCCTTGCCCGGCACCGGCACGCCCAGCACGGGCAGCGTGGTCATGGACGCGGCCATGCCTGGCAGGTGCGCGGCACCGCCGGCACCGGCGATGATCACCTTGAGCCCGCGGGCCTTCGCGCTCTTGGCGTAAGCATAGAGCCGGTCCGGCGTGCGGTGGGCGGAGACCACCTTCGCCTCGTGGGGGATTCCCAACTCGGCCAGCACATCGGCGGCGTGCTTCATGGTGGGCCAGTCCGAGGGGCTGCCCATGATGATGCCGACTTTGGGGTTCTCAGCCATGTTCCGGCTCTTGCAGCCTGCAAAATTGGGGCGTCCGCTGCAGCGGCGCGAAGGTCAGGCACTTAAGGCTACACGATGCACCCTGGCAAGCCGGGCATGCCGGACGCATACGCCGTTACGCGATGATGTCCGGCAGCAGCTGATCTTCGATGGCCGTGATCTGGTCCTTCAGCGCGAGCTTGCGCTTCTTGAGGCGCTTGATCAGCAACTGATCCGAGTGGGGCGAGGCTTCCTCCGCCACGATCTCGGCATCGAGATCGCGGTGCTCAGCCCTCAGTCGCGCCAACCGCT
Organism: uncultured Alphaproteobacteria bacterium; assembly: GCA_963832445.1. Lineage (GTDB taxonomy): Bacteria > Pseudomonadota > Alphaproteobacteria > Rhizobiales > Hyphomicrobiaceae > AWTP1-13. Next base: position 22,438 of record CAWHUM010000001.1, on the reverse strand, counting down.
CGCGAAGCTCGCGCTCGTCCGGTCGCTGCATCGGCGTTTCAAGCGTCCTGCCGCGAAAGCCGCCCGCACAGTCTGTCCTGCACTATCCTTGCAAACTCGAGGGTAGGCAAGCGCCGGCGCAGCTTCTACGCCAAAGAAAGCGGCGCCGCAGGCTGTGCGCGGCGCCGGCATAGTTCAAGCTGCAGAGCTTACATCGGACCTGGCGTGCAGGTTTCCTTGCCCTTGGTCGTGCAGCACTTCATGAGGAGGAAGTTGTTACACTGTGCCGGGGCCGCCTTGGCCTTCTTCTTGGCCTTCGCCTGCTCTACCATCGACATGTCTACTTGGTTGCCGCCGATCATCAGGGCGGCTTGCGTCGGCATCGCGGTTCCCCAGGCCAAGAAACCAGCAGCACCTCCGCAAACAGCCAATGCTATCCAGATTTTGCGCATGAAACGCCTCCGTTGAGGTAGTCAACCGAGAGAGACTACGCCTGTCCGTTGGCGCGTCCATCACGACCATTGCGATTTACTTGCTTCGTTGTTCGCGGCGCTACACATTTGCAAATGCTAGGTTTTCCACAGTTCTGTAAAAATTGGCAAAAAAGGGCCTGTTTTCAGCAAGTTATTGAAGTGACAGGCTTTCCCTGTGGATAGACAGGGCGTTACATCCATGGCACACTGGAAGCACCTTCAACGCACATGCGGAGGGTCAAGATGACGCTTGCTGCACATCTCGCAGAGCTTTCAGAGAAACATCGATCGTTGGAACGGAAGATACAAGAAGAGTTGTCGCGACCCGGCGGTGACGACACCCTGATTACCCGGTGGAAGCGAGAAAAGCTCAAACTCAAAGACGAGATGGCGAAACTGCAGAACGGCCACACGCAGCACTAGGCCGAGCCGGCATTTCGACTTTCCGCGGCGGCGATCGTTGTGATCGAGGCGCGCCGGTGGTGTTCGTTTCCGTACGCTAGTGACCCGGTCGCGGCGTGAGTGGCAGGCTTTGGCAAAATTATGCCAGCTGTCATATGGCGGGCATGGCCAACGAGATCGCGGCTTATGAATGGGTGATCCGCTTCGGCGCGTTCTCCGTCGTGATCGCAGCAATGGCGTTGTGGGAGGCGTGGGCGCCGAAGCGCCGGCTCAGCGTCAGGCGCCTTGCGCGCTGGCCCGGCAACCTGGGCGTCCTGGCGATCGATACCATCGTGGTTCGCGTTGCCTTTCCGGCCGCCGCGGTGGGCATGGCCCTCGTGTGTGAAGGGCGGGGATGGGGGGTATTCAACGCCGTCGCCGTGCCGTTCCCGCTGGCCGTGCTGTTGTCGGTGCTTCTGCTCGACCTTGCAATCTATCTGCAGCATGCCCTGTTCCACGCCGTGCCGGTGCTGTGGCGGCTGCACCGCATGCACCACGCCGACCTCGACATCGACGTGACGACAGGGGTGCGCTTTCACCCGCTCGAGATCATCATTTCCCTCTTCATCAAGTTCGCTGTCATCGCCCTCATCGGCGTGCCGGCATTGGCCGTGCTGATCTTCGAGGTCCTGCTGAACGCGACGTCGATGTTCAACCACAGCAATGTGGCCATGCCTGCCTGGGTCGATCGCATCGTGCGCTGGCTGGTGGTGACGCCCGACATGCACCGCGTGCATCATTCGGTTCTGCGGGCCGAGACCAACAGCAATTTCGGCTTCAACTTCCCCTGGTGGGACCGGCTGTTCGGCACCTACCGAGCGCAGCCTGCACAGGGTCACCAGGCGATGACCATCGGCATCGAGACATTCCGCGATCCCGCCGAATTGCGCCTCGACCGCATGCTGTTGCAGCCGCTGCGCGAGGGCAACGACCGCTATCCGATCCTGCGCAGGGAGTAGGCGTTCCTCGCGTCGAACGGTCCTGACGGGACGCGCCCGCGCAGGCGCGAGCAGCTCCCTAACCCGCCACGCCATGCTCGCGGCGCTGCGAGACGAGCGTGCCGACGACGATCAGCGCCGCGCCGGCAAGCGTGGCGAGCCCCGGCACCTCGGCGAAGAACAGAAAGCCGAACAGCACACCCCACACCAAGGTCACGTAGCCGACCGGGGCCAGGCGCGCCGCCTCGATGCGCGCGAAGGCGTGCGCCAGCATCGTGTGGGCGGTGACGCCGATCGTGCCGAGCAGCGCAAACCAGAGAGTGTCGGTGAGCGTCGGCGGCGTCCACACCCACAACACCGGGACGGCCAGGATCAGCGCCGGACCGAGGTTCTGGAACAGCACGATCTGCGAGAGCGGATCGCGCGTTGCGCGATGGCGCAGCACGATGATGTTGAGCGAATAGCCGATCGCCGAGAGAAGGATGGCGGCCGCGCCGATGAGCACAGTCGTGTCGAGCTCGGAGCTGCCGAGTTTGCCGCCGACGATCAGCAGCATGCCGGCAAAGCCGGCGGCGAGCGCCACAGCGATGCGCCAGTCGAGCCGCTCGCCGAGCAGCAGCACGCCGAACAGGGCGGTCATCACCGGAGAGATGAAGGAGAGCGCAATGGCATCGGCTAGCGGCAGCAGGGCCAGCGCATAGAAGAACGTTACCGCGGTGACGACGATGATGACGGCGCGTCCTCCGTTGAACAGCGTGGCCTCGCGCGTTGGCCAGCCGGGCCGGCTCCAGGCGGCATAGAGTGCCGCGCCGACAAGGCCGAAGCCGAAGCGCAGGAAGGCGATCTGCAAAGTCGGATAGCGCGCCGACAGCGCCTTGATCATGGCATCCATAAGCGTGAGCAGCCCCTCAGCCGCCACGGCGAGGGCGACGAGGCGCGCGATCGAGAGGGGCTGGCTGGGCGGCATGGGCGCAGAAGAGATAGCTGCGCATCGGCCCGGAAGCTACAGGCCCTGCTCGCGCGTGCGATACGGCAGCTATGCGGTGCGCCGCTCTGTCGTGCGCCACGATGGCATCGCTGATCGCTGGCCGTGCCGGATCAGATCACTTCTTGGCAACGGGCTGGGTTGCCCCCAGCTGGAACATCAGCGCAGCACTGCCGTCGCCGCCCACGAAGGTCTGCGGCAGCACGCCGGGTACCAGGCGAACGGCCCGCTCCCAGTCGATCAGCAGCGGGTTGCCTTTGAGGATCTCCGCCTGGCGCTGCTGGATGTCGAGCTGGGCCTTGCCTTTGATGGCGATCGAGTAGGCCTCGGCATCGGCCTGTGCCTTGGTGGCGTCCGCCTGCGCCTTCGCGGTGTTGAAGACCTCCTGGGCCTTGAAGTTCTGCTTGCGCAGCTCCTGCTCCTGCGCGTTGGCGGCCTCGCGGGCGACCTGCACGGCGGCGATCTGCTGAGTATAGGCCTTCGGGAACTCCACGTTGGTGACTGCGAAGCCGGTGATCGTCATGATCTGCTGCGGGATCACGGCCAGCGCTGCGGCCCTGGCCTGGTCGCGCAGCTCGTTGCGCTTCGTCAGCAGCTCATTGACCGCGAACCGTGACACGACCGCCTTGACGGCGTCCGGCAGGCGCGGAGCGATGATGCGCTGCTCGAATTGATCCAGGTCGCCAAATTGATTGTACATCTGGACGACGTGCTCTTTGTTCACGGCCCAGTTGAGTGCAACGGAAACGTTCAGCTCCATGGGGTCGCGCGAGGCCGACTCGTAGGTCTTGGTGTAGGCCCGCTCGCGCAGCTCGACGGTGTGGCGGGTCTCGACGTAGGGGATTTTGAAGTTGAGACCCGGCTCCGTGACGCGAACCGGTGCCCCCCAGCGCAGCACGATGTCGACCGTGCCGGCTTGCGTATTGAAGGCGGCGAGCCAGGCCGAAATGAACAGGAACAGCGCGATGGCTGCGAGCACGATCACCCTGGGCTGCAGCCAGGGCGGCGTGGAGGGGGAAACCGGGCGTCCGATCTGGCGTTGGTCCATGGGTGCGGCAACCTGGTTGGTAGACGTTGGAAATCACTATCCGCCACCACACTTAGTCCAAAGTTAGCGCGCGAACCAAATTGGCAGATTTGCGGCTGCATTGTGCCCTGGTGCGACATGCCACCAGTAAACAACCGGTAACGGATGGTCCGCAGTCTGTAGACGCAACCGGCACCCCGGCGGTGAGCTGCTGGACTTGGGGCCCTGCCGACTACATGGCTGCAGTTGGCGCAGATCCTGGCGAATTCCGCCGAATTCGTCAGGCTGCCGGCTCCAGTGCCTCGCGCACAGCCTCGGGGTTGCGGGCAATCACCATCAGATAAGCGCGCGCAGCCTGGTCCGGCTCGACGCGCCCCTGCTCCCAATCTCGCAGCGTGCCGACAGGGATCTTGAAGCGTTTCGCGAATTCCTCCTGTGACAGCCCTAGCGCCTGCCGCACTACCTTTGGATTGGGGCGCTTCATCCGTTTGAGGTGGTGGTCGCGAAGAGGTTGAGCATCGGGATCGCTTCGAGCGGCCTTGAGGATCCGCGCATCGGTCAGCGCATCGAACTCGCGCCAATTGTGTTTGGTCGACCGCGCTTTGCGGACGCTCAGCTTCATGTCGGTTCGCGCGGGCTTCTGCTGCCTAGGCTTCATGATACCTCTTCCTTTCGCGCCGCTCTGCGGGGCGCGCCGAGATGATTCGGATGACCTCTTCGCCGCGGTCTTGGTCAATTCGTTGCGTGTAGGTCACGACAAGCAGCCGGCCTTCGACCAAGCCAAGGCGATTCCAGCGTTCCTCGCCGTAGTCTTCGCCATCGTCCGGCTCGTCCAGAGCCATGGCATCTTTGAAGACATCGCAAGCCTGTTCGAAGCTGACCTTGTGTTTCTTCCAGTTGGCGTCAGCCTTGTTGGTGTCCCATTCGAACTTAATGGCCATGCTACGGTTTATCCGTATGGCGTCAAGGCGCCCGAAACCACCTCACACCCCCTTCGCCCGCTCCCGCAGCACGAATTTCTGGATCTTGCCCGTGCTCGTCTTGGGCAGCTCGGCGAACACCACTCTCCGGGGCAGCTTGTAGGCGGCAAGATGCGGGCGGCAGTGGGCGATGATGTCGGCTTCCGTCGGCACCGGCACGCCCGGCCTCAGTTCGATGAAGGCGCACGGGCTCTCGCCCCACTTCTCATCGGGCCTCGCCACCACCGCGCAGGCCGCCACCGCGGGGTGCTTGTAGAGCGCGTCCTCCACCTCGATCGAGGAGATGTTCTCGCCGCCTGAGATAATGATGTCCTTGGAGCGGTCTTTGAGCTGGATGTAGCCGTCCTCGTGCAGCACGCCGAGGTCGCCCGAATGGAACCAGCCGCCGGCGAAGGCTTCCTCGGTGGCGGCGGGGTTCTTGAGGTAGCCCTTCATGACGATGTTGCCGCGGAACATGACCTCCCCCAGCGTGGCTCCGTCAGCCGGCATCGGCACAAGCGTCCTGGGGTCGAGCACGGCGAGCGCCTCGAGCGCGGGATAGCGCACGCCCTGGCGCGCCTTGAGCTGCGCCTGCCGGGACGCGTCGAGGCTGTCCCATTCCTGGTGCCACTCGCTGACCACGGCCGGGCCGTACACCTCGGTGAGGCCATAGACGTGCGTGACGTTGAAGCCGGCTTGCGCCATGGCGGCCAGCACCGCCTCCGGCGGCGGGGCGGCGGCGGTGACGAACTCCACGCGGTGCGGTAGCGGGCGCTTCTCGTCGGCGCCGGCATTGAGCAGGGTCGACATGACGATGGGCGCCCCGCACAGGTGTGTGACATTGTGCTCGGCTATGGCGTCGTACACCGGCTTGGCGCGCACCTGGCGCAGGCACACATGGGTGCCGGCGACCGCGGCGATGGTCCAGGGGAAGCACCAGCCGTTGCAGTGGAACATCGGCAGGGTCCACAGGTAGACCGGGTGCTTGCCGAGGTTGGCGGCGAGCACGTTGGAGTAGCACATCAGCGCCGCGCCGCGGTGGCTGTAGACCACGCCCTTGGGGTTGCCGGTGGTGCCGCTGGTGTAGTTGAGCGAGAGCGAGTCCCATTCGTCGGGGGGCATGCGCCACCGGAAGTCCGGATCACCCTTGGCGAGGAAGGCCTCGTAGTCGGTGGCCGAAAGCGGCTCGGCTGTCTGAGGGAATTCGGCGTCGTTGCAGTCGATGACGAGCGGCCTCGCCTTGGCCTGCGCCAGCGCGGCGCGCATCACCGGCGCGAACTCGCGGTCGCAGATGACGACCTTGGCGTCGGCGTGGTCGAGCTGGAAGGCGATGAGGGCGGCATCGAGCCGGGTGTTGAGGGCGTTGAGCACGGCCCCTGTCATCGGCACCGCGTAATGGGCCTCGAGCATGGCCGGCGTGTTGGGCAGCATGGCCGAGACGGTGCTGCCCGGGCCGATGCCGTGCGCCGCCAGCGCAGAGGCAAGCCGCCGGGCGCGGGCGTAGAACTCGCGATAGGAAAAGCGCAGCGTGCCATGGATGACAGCTATGTGACCCGGGAACACCGCCGCGGCGCGCTCGAGAAAGGAGAGCGGCGTCAGCGGCTGGTAGTTGGCGGGGTTCTTGTCGAGGTTCTGGGTATAGGGGTTCGGGGACATGGCAACAGACCGCCGGATCAGGGCATGCGGGAAAGGCTGATGGCGGCAAGCTAGCGGAAAGCCCGGCTGCCCAGCAAACGGGCGAGCGATTGCGCCGGCAGGCAGCGCTTCCCGCTTCCAGCGGTGCAACTCCGCAACATGCAACTGGTGCTGTCTTGCCAGCGCCATTAACCAGTGGAAAAGTGCGACTTGGCACTTGACCGCGTCGTGTACGCGCGGGGGTGCGGCGGGACGGCGGAGCGAGTGCGAGGCACCTCTGCCAGTATTGCGTAGGAGGGGGACGTGCAAGCGCACGGTGAAGCGTCGGCGGGTTCAACGGGACACCGGCCGGCGCGATTGATGCATCGCCTGGCCCAAGTCGGCCTGACGCCGGATGCCGCAGAAGTCGATGAGCGGCCGCACCGTGCAGGCATGAGCTTCTTCGTCCTCGGTCTCCTCGGCGGCGCGGTGGTAGGCGGCGCCGCGCTCATTGCGGTCGAGCTGGTGGGGGCGGGTCAGCTGCGTGCAGTGGGCCAACAGAGTGTAGCGGCCCTTACCGCAGCCTTGGCGCCCTGGAGTTCTGTTTTCGTGGCGGAGCAATCGGCAAGGGCGCCGTCGAAGCCGACACCGCCACCGGCAACTGCCAAGCAGGACCAACCTGACGTATTCGAGGTGAAGATCGACCATGCCGCGCGGGCACACGCGGCATTCGGCCTGCGCCTGGTCGGCGCCCAGGATCAAGATTTCCAGGTTCTCATGCGCGACGTGCCGGCGGGGGCGGTGCTGTCGCACGGTGAGCGGCGCGGTGCATCGACATGGGCGGTGAAGGTTGCCGACCTCAAGGACCTGCACCTGGCGCTCGACGACGCCACGCCGGATGCGTTCGACCTCAGGATCGATGTTCTCGCATGGAGCGGCGTCACGGCGGGTAGCAGCGTCGCCCGCGTGCGTCTAGTCGGGACGCCGGCCACGGCTGAGGCGCCCGCGCCTGCACTGAAGCGGACGCGGGCCGATGCGGCTTCCGCGACGGCCCCCGGTGCGGCGCCCGACAGTCAGCAGCAGAAGGTGCCGGTGGCGACGCCAAGCCGCAATCGCGTGCGCGGCGACAAGGGCAAGACCGCGAGCGCTCCGCCAACAGCCCCTTCCAATGAGCGTCACTGGCCCGAGGGCGCGAGCGGCTTGGGTGCCGTCACGCCGTCGGCGGAGCGCCAAATCTGGTGGAAGCTGCCGCAGCCGTCCTGGTCGCCGTTCCCCAGCGCCACCACCAACCAGCCCTGACGCCAGCAAGCATCGCCGCTGGTCGACGCGCCCTTGTAGGCCGGTGCGGCCCGCTCTAGCTTGGCACGGCGATATCTATTCTATTGCCCGGAATTACCTCTGCGGCGCCGAGGTTGCGACGGCCCGCAGATCACAGCGCCGATCCGAGACTTGAACAATAACACTCGCAACTGGGAGGAAGTCTCATGCCACGCATATTCCTGTGGGGTTCGCTGCTTTGCGCCGTCTGCCTGCTCGGCGCCTACGGGCCCGGCCAACAAGCTCTGGCGCAGGGCGGACCGCCGCCCTATGGCGCACCCATCACCATCGACCAGGCAAAGGCGGCCGCGGCTGCCGCGGTCGCCGAGGCCAAGAAGAACAATCTGTTCTATGCCGTCGCGGTGGTCGAACCGAGCGGCGCTCTCGTCTATTTCGAGCGCATGGACAATACCCAATACGCCTCCACCAAGATCTCGCAAGCGCGGGCCCGCGCCGCCGCCTTGTTTCGACGGCCGACCAAGGCGTTCGCCGATCGCGTGGCGCAGCAGAATGACTTGAGCGTGTTCGCACTGGTCGATGCGAATTGGTCCGAGGGCGGTGTGCCGATCCTCGTGAATGGCAAGCTCATCGGTGCCATCGGCGCCTCCGGCGGCACACAAGCGCAGGACGGACAGGTCGCCAGGGCGGGTGCCGACGCGGTCAAGTAGCGCCTTGCCTCGCCCCGCGCGGGGGAGGCACCATGAAAAGCCTGCCTGGGCTTGCGGACCGGGGCCGCAGCCCATTGCGCGTCTTTGGAACACGAACGTAGAGGCCAGGGCGTCCCCCTGGAAATCCCAATGCTGCTGGCGGGCAAGGTCGCGATCGTCACGGGCGCTGCGCAAGGCATTGGCGAGGCGTGCGCAGTCCGCCTCGCCAAAGAGGGTGCCAGGGTCGCGCTCTGCGATGTCAACGACACGGCCGGGGCCGCCGTGGCGAAGGCCATCGATGCGGCGGGCGGCAACGCCACCTTCGTGCACTGTGACGTTGCCAAGCCGGCGGATGTCGCAGCCGCGGTCGCTGCCGTCCTCAAAGCCTATGGCCGTATCGACGTGCTGGTGAACAACGCCGGCGTGGTGGACGACGCTCCCTTCCTCGACCTTCCGCTGGAGGAGCTCGACCGCGTGCTCTCGATCAACCTGCGCGGCGCCTTCCTGATGGCGCAGGCCGTGGCGCGGCAGATGGTGAAGCAAGGCAGAGGCAAGAACGGCGCGCCTGCTGGCGCCATCGTCAACATGAGCTCCATCAACGAGCGGTTCGGGCTGCCCGACCACGTCGCCTATTCGATGTCCAAGGGCGGCATCAGCCAGCTCACCAAGGCCATGGCGGTGGCCCTTGCCGCCCAGGGCATCCGCGTCAACGCGGTGGGCCCCGGCACCATCGACACGCCGCTGCTCGCCAACGTGGTCAAGGACAAGGCGTTCCGCGCCAAGGTGCTCTCGCGCACGCCGATCGGCCGCTACGGGCGCCCCGAGGAGATCGCGGCCATCGTCGCCTGGCTCGCCAGCGACGAGGCCAGCTACATCACCGGCACGACCATCTTCGCCGACGGCGGTCGCCTGCCGCTCAACTACGTGGTGCCGGTGGCGGAGGAGGGCTGACCGGCTGGGGCCGGTGCTGTGGGAGTGCCCAAGTTGCCCATCATCGGCGGTCGCCACAGCACAAGACTGCTAGCTTGACCGCCCGGTCAAGACATCGCCGCCGGCCAGAAGGGGAAACGCATGCGCTGCGAGATCGTCGCCATCGGCACCGAGCTGCTGCTCGGAATCATCGTCGACAGCAACTCGGCCTGGATCGGCGAGCAGCTGGCGCTCGCGGGCATCGACTCCCACTTCCAGGTCAAGGTCGGGGACAACTTCGCGCGCATCGAGGCCAGCATCCGCCAGGCGCTGGAGCGCAGCGACGCCGTCATCTGCTGCGGCGGGCTCGGGCCGACCCAAGACGACATCACGCGCGACGTCATCGCACGCGTCATGGGCGTCGAGATGCGGCGCGATGAGAAGATTGCGGAGCGCATCCGCGGCTACTTCAAGTCGCGCGGCCGCGTCATGTCCGAGAACAACCTGCGCCAGGCCGATATTCCGATGGGTGCGCAGCCGATCCCGCAGATGCCCGGCACGGCCGCGGGCCTGGTGTGCCCCGTTGGGACCAAGGTGATCTACGCGGTGCCAGGCGTGCCGAGCGAGATGCGCGAGATGGTGAGCGGCACGGTGTTGCCCGACCTGCGCCGCCGCGCCGGCCAGGCCGCGGTGATCCGCGCGCGCGTGCTGCGCACCTGGGGCATGAGCGAATCCGGGCTGGCGGAGGTGCTCAGCGGCCGCATCGACGAGCTCGACCGGCTCGGCAACCCGACGCTCGCGTTTCAGGCCAGCGGCATCGACGGCATCAAGGTGCGCATCGTGGCCAAGTGCGACGACGAGGCCGCCGCGGCGCGCATCCTCGACGCGGAGGAGGCCCTGATCCGCGGCCGGCTGGGCGAGGTGATCTTCGGCGTCGACGAGCAGTCGATGGAGGCGGTGGTGCTGGACCTGCTGCGCCGCAAGGGTCTGACGCTTGCGGCGGCCGAGACGGTAACGGGCGGGCTGCTGTCCGCGCGCCTCAGTGCCGTCGATTGGGCCATGGAGACGTTTCGCGGCGGCAGAGTGGATGCAGAGGCAGCCGACGGGCCGGGGGAGCGGCGCGCCGTCGCGGCCGCGGCAAAGGTGCGATCGCAATTCGGCGCCAGTGTTGGCATCGCCGCGGCGGCCGCCGATGCGAGCGAGGGCCTCACGCCCGGCACGGTGTTTCTGGCGGTCGACGTTGAGGGAACGGCACGGACCGAGAAGGTGATGCTGACGCCGGACCGGCGCCGCACGCGCGAATTCTCCGTCATCAGCCTGCTCAACCTGCTGCGCCGGACGCTGTCGGCGTAGCCCAGGCTGCTACTCCTCCGTCTTGGTGCCGCCGCCCATCTCCTGCAGCTTGGCGAGCACGCGCGCCTGCTGCTCGGCCTCCGTCTCCTCCGGGACCTCGGTGTGCCGGGGAACCACGATCTCCACGTCGGGCTGCGGGCCCATGCCGGGCGGCAGCGTGGTTTCGGTGGTGGGCAACAGCGTGGCGCCCGCCTTCTCGACCTTCTTGGGCTGATCCTTCCTCTCGCGCTCCAGCCGCCGCGCCGCCTTCTTCACCTCGGCATCGAGGTCGGTCTGCGAGCACAGGCCCAATGTCACTGGGTCTTGCGGGGTGAGGTTGTTGGAGTTCCAGTGCGTGCGGTCGCGGATGGCGGCAATGGTCGGCTTGGTGGTGCCGACGAGCCGCATGATCTGGCTGTCCTTCAGCTCGGGGTGATTGCGCAGGAGCCAGACCACGGCATTGGGCCGGTCCTGGCGGCGCGACACCGGAGTGTAGCGCGGGCCCGGCTTGGTCTTGACCTCGGGGATGTCGACCTTCGATTCCGCGAGCCGCAGGTGATGGCCGTGATCCTCCTCGGCGCAGCTTGATCTCCTCGCGCGTCAGCTGGCCGTTGGAGATGGGGTCCAGCCCCTTGATGCCGTGTGCCACGTCGCCGTCGGCGATGCCTTTCACCTCCAGCACGTGCAGGCCGCAGAACTCGGCGATCTGCTCGAAGGACAGCGAGGTGTTCTCCACCAGCCATACCGCGGTGGCTTTGGGCATTAGCGGCTTGCGAGCGCTCATGGGGGGCCTTTCCTTTGGGCTGCACTGGAGCAGTGCCTGTGCAGGCCAGCATGCAGAAATGTGAGGGATAGGGCCCCTTATAGCGCAACGGTTTTGCGCCATGCAACCGGCGTGCCTGGAATGGTCAAAAACGCGGCAGTGCGGCATTGCTGCACTGCGTACGGGGCATGCAATAGGACTCGCCCGGCGGCATGGCGTTGCGGCCGGTCTGTGGCCGCGAATCATCAAAGTATTTATGATCTTGTGCTACGTTCCGGCGTTAAAGATATACGAAAGCAGGACTTGTTGCGGCGCAAACTCGTACCGATTATTTTTGCGGCGCGACATGATCTGAAAACAGGCTTAAGGGCAGGCAGGGCAGACGCATGAACCTCACGACACGGCAGGTCTACTACTTCGAGGACCTGGAGCAGGGCATGGAGGCGAGCTTCGCCAAGACGGTGAGCGAGGCCGACATCATCGCGTTTGCCGAGGTGACCGGCGACAAGAACCCCGTTCATCTCGATGAGAAGTACGCCGCCGGCACCCTGTTCAAAGCAGCGCATCGCCCACGGCATGCTTACCGCCGGGTATATTTCCGCCGTGTTCGGAATGGAACTGCCCGGGCCCGGCGCCATCTATGTGTCGCAGACCCTGAACTTCCGCGGTCCGGTGAAGATCGGCGATCGCGTCGTCGCCAAGGTGCGGGTCATGGAGCTCTATCCCGCAAAGCGTCGCGCGCGCTTCGAGTGCACCTGCACCGTCGACGGCAAGCCGGTGCTGGAAGGCGAGGCCGTGTTGATGGTGCCCTCGCGCGCGGCCGCCTCCAAGGTGGCTTGACCTGACCATCCGATAGTCGCCTAGCTTCCAAGCACGTCTGCAGCTGCCGGGTGCGCCTCGGCCGACGCGTCAGTGCTCAGGAGGCTCATATGGCATCTCCTATCCGCATCACGTTCCCCGGCAGTCTCGGCCACGACCTCGCCGCACGCCTCGATCTCCCCGCGGGCGCGGTGCGCGGCTATGCGCTGTTCGCCCATTGCTTCACCTGCTCCAAGGACGTGCTCGCCGCTCGCTACGTCTCAGCGAGGCTCGCTATGCTGGGCATCGGCGTGTTGCGCTTCGATTTCACCGGGCTCGGGTCCTCCGAAGGGGAGTTCGCCAACACGAGCTTCTCCTCCAACGTCGATGACCTGGTCCGCGCGGCGGAACATTTGCGCGCGCGCTTTGCTGCCCCCGCGATCCTGATCGGTCACTCGCTCGGCGGTGCCGCAGTGCTTGCTGCAGCCCACCGCATCGCGGAGGCTGTCGCGGTGGTGACGATCGGCGCGCCTGCCGACGTGGCCCACGTGCTAAGCCAGTTTCACGCCGACATCGGGGCCATCGAACGCGACGGCGTCGCCAACGTGACGCTCGGCGGCCGTACCTTCCCGATCCGTCGCGAGTTCGTGGACGACGCGCGCGGGCAGGCACTGAAGAACCGCATCGCCTCTCTGGGCAAGGCTCTGCTGGTGATGCACTCGCCGACCGATCAAACGGTCGGCATCGAGAACGCGAGCGCCATCTTCCTTGCGGCAAAGCATCCCAAGAGCTTCGTCTCCCTCGACCGCGCCGATCACCTTCTCTCAAATCGGCAGGACGCGAGCTACGCGGCCGAGGTGATTGCTGCCTGGGCGTCGCGCTATCTGCCCGCGGCGCAGGAGGACGACGCGGCGCGCGACGGCGTGCTGGTGGCGGAGACGGGGGCAGGCAAGTTCCAGAACAGCATTGCTGCCGGGCGCCATCGCCTGCTGGTCGACGAGCCCACCTCCGTCGGCGGGCTCGACAGCGGCCCCACGCCCTACGACTACATTGCCGCGGCGCTCGGCGCATGCACATCGATCACCCTGCGTGTCTACGCCGAGCACAAGAAGCTGGCGCTCGGGCGCATCAGCGTGAGCGTCAAACACGGCAAGGTGCCGGTCGAGCATTGCGAGGACTGCGCTGATGCGGTCGAGGGCCGCACCGGCAGGATCGACCGCTTCGAGCGCGTCATCGGTATCGAAGGTGACACCGACCCAGCGCTGGCAGACAAGCTGGTGGAGATCGCCGGCAAATGTCCCGTGCATCGCACGCTCGAGGAAGGTGCCGCGATCGTCACCAAGATCGCGGGCAAACAGCGGCCCTGAGCCTTCTTGCGGCTTGCCGTTCGCAGCACCACCCCTTTGCCAGCCGCGCTGAATGCGCTATCACCGCACCAACCAGCATTGGGAGCAGCGTCCATGGATTTCGGTATCAGGGGTAAGATGGCCATCGTCTGTGCGGCATCGAAGGGCCTCGGCAAGGGCTGCGCCGAGGCGCTGGCACGCGAGGGGGCGGAGCTCACGATCTGCGCGCGTGGCGGCGACGCGCTCAATGCCACCGCCAAGGAGATTGCAGCGTCTACAGGGGCCAAGGTGACGCCGGTCGCCTGCGATGTGACGACGGAGGCTGGGCGCAAGGCTCTGCTCGCCGCCTGTCCCAACCCCGACATCCTGATCACCAACGCCGGCGGCCCACCGCCCGGCGACTTCAAGGACTTCTCGCTCGACGATTGGCGCAAGGCGGTCGAGGGCAACATGATCACGCCGATCGCGCTCATTCATGCAACCATCTACGGCATGATGGAGCGCGGCTTCGGCCGCATCGTCAACATCACGTCTCAGTCGATCAAAGCGCCTATCGCTTCGCTGGAGCTGTCGAACGGGGCGCGTCTTGGCCTGACCGGAGCCGTCGCCGTGCTGGCGCGCAAAGCATCGAGCCGCAACGTCACGCTCAACGGAATTCTGCCGGGTCCCTTCGACACCGACCGGCTGCGCGCCGTCAACCAGCGGGCAGCGGACCAGCGCAAGGTGCCGGTCTCCGTGATCGACGCCGAGCGCAAGGCTGCCGTGCCCGCGGGGCGCTTCGGCACTACCGCCGAGTTCGGCGCGGTGGTCGCCTTCCTTTGCTCGGCGCACGCCGGCTACATCACCGGCCAGAACCTGCTGATCGACGGCGGCGGCTTTCCCGGTTCGCTGTAGCGCGGGCCTTCGCAAAGCTTCAGCGCGGGCGCCGACAGCGCTCGCGCATGTCCCTCGAGTGACACCATTTGTCGCGTGGCCATGCCGTCACGCCGCGTGTCTTCGCCTGAAAGCGCAGGCTTTTACCTGTGGCAGTTGAGAAAACTGCGGCAATTGCTTGAATCCAGTTCATATTTCCGCATTGACCGCGGCGGCGTGAGTTGCTGGTTTTCGCGTCGCCGGAACATGGCTTCGAGCCCAAATGCGGCAGCGCCATCGCGGGATTCCGGTTGTCGGCTCGGGGAACAACTGTAGGCGGTCAGACAACCTACTAACGGGCATCGCAAAACGGTCGGTTCGGGAACGCGCGCAGCGTTTTCGCATTGACCCGCTTTGTGGTCCGCAACCCGGCCCGACGCGTCATGTGCAAAAGGAAAAGAAAACAATGAAGATCAGTTGGTTGGCAGCGCTGTTCGCGCTGTTGGTGATTACCGCGGCCCCACTGCCGGCGGCGGCAAGTACGGGCGATCATGTGCGCAAGAGCGAGATGCGCGAGCGGGGCCAGGGCTGGTCCGGCGAGCGCAAGGCCGAGCGCAAGCGCTTCACCCGCGCACGCATTTCCAAGCGCCGCTCTGCGCGCCATAGCGCGCGGAGCCAGCGACGCCATCATCAAGTCGCTCGGCGTTCTCTGCGCCGCACCGCGCATCGCTCGGTGCGCAGAGCGCACCGCACTGACACGCGCACACATGTGTCGGCCGGCTCAGGCACCAACGGCATGGCCTCGTACTACTATCAGGGCAGCGTTGTCGCTTCCGGCGCCAGGTTCAACCCCGACGGCATGACGGCCGCCCACCGCACGCTGCCCTTCGGCACGAAGGTGCGTGTCACGCATCTCGGCAACGGCCGCTCGGTCAACGTCACCATCAACGACCGCGGGCCCTTCGTCGGCGGCCGCATCATCGATCTCTCGCGCGGTGCAGCCGGTGTGATCGGCATGATCGGGCAGGGACTGGCGCGGGTGAGCGTCACGATCCTCGGCCGCTGAACAGGCCGGGCATTGCACAAAACAAGGCGGCGGATGCCTCGCGTATCCGCCGCCTCTTTTTGTTCGATCGAAGGCTGGCTGCGGCAGGCCTATCGGTCCTGTATCAGGAGCTCCATGTTCCCGATCTTCTTGTCGGGACGCCAGACATTCTTGAAAACGTGGTGCTGGCTGCCGCCGCCCGGCACGTCGAACTTGACCTCGATGTCGCCCGTGCCGAGGCCGAGAAACCGAAGTCCGAGCAGTGCGTGCACGACGAGATCGTCGCTGCGCTTTATCACCTGGAAGTTGAGCGGCCTATAGGTCTCGACGCGACCGGTCAGCGGCGAGTGCCATCCGATCTCGCCGGGATTGACGACCCCGTATGTCAGGCGGGCATGGATGAAGGTGACGTACACCCAAAGCGCAAACGAGATGATGAACACCATCACGTAGAAGGCCATGTTCATGTGCACCTTCACCAGCGTGACCAGGTCCCAGATGAAGGCCCACCCGATCACCATGTGCACCAGCAGGCCGATGACAGCGACGGCCAGCAGCATGATGACGGCGTAGATGCCGCGCGCTCGCAACTGGGTGAAGATCAGTACGCCAAACATGATCAGCAGGAAGCCGATGCCGAGCCACGGACTGGTGGCGATCTTGACGGCTTTGTCACCGACCATGAAGCTTTCACCGAAAGCGTAGGTAAGAACCATGCCAACGAGCGCGGCGAACCAGATGGCCCACCAGTAGACCATGTCGGAGTACTCGTAGATTCGGATGGACGTCGGCCCGGCGACAGTAGGGCCGCTCTGCGCCGGAGTGCTGGCAACTGTCGTCATCGCAACCTCCCAAGAGCCGGCCGCACGCGGCACTTTTATCTCATGCGGGGACACCATTGTTGCTGTCAATAGTCCGGCCAGCCTGGCCGCAGCCTTGCAGCCATCGGTCACACGGAATGTGACGGGCGGCCGCAAATCGGCGTAACGTCACGGCAATCAACGAGCCGCCAGTGCGCAGGTCGCAGAGCGTGGCGGCGGGAGGAAGCAATGCGCCTGCGCATCGTGCGAGCGCCATGACGTGGTTGGCTGTGCTGGCACTCGGTCTCGCCGCAGGCACGATTTCCGGCATCGTGGGGTTTGGCGCCTCCATCATGCTGATGCCGGCGCTGATGTTCGCGTTCGGACCGCGCGAGGCCGTGCCGATCATGGCGATTGCGGCACTGCTGGCCAACCTGTCACGGGTCCTCGTGTGGTGGCGCGAGATCGATTGGCGCGCCAACGCCTACTACTGCGTGACCGCCGTGCCGATGGCCGCGCTCGGTGCGCGCTCGCTGCTCGTCCTCGATCCACGCCTGGTCGAGGGCTTTCTCGGCGCCCTGTTCCTGGTGATGATCCCGGCGCGGCGCT
Source organism: uncultured Alphaproteobacteria bacterium (assembly GCA_963832445.1). Lineage (GTDB taxonomy): Bacteria > Pseudomonadota > Alphaproteobacteria > Rhizobiales > Hyphomicrobiaceae > AWTP1-13. Next base: position 5,604 of record CAWHUM010000001.1, on the reverse strand, counting down.
GGCTGCTGGCGCGTGGACTGCGGGTGAAGCCATGGCACCTGACGCTGGTCGGCGCCGGCATCGGCTTTCTGTCGGGCATGGTCGCATCGACCGGGCCGATCAATACGCCCTTCTTCTTGGCCTACGGCCTCGTGAAAGGCGCCTATCTTGCCACCGAGGCGCTGGGCTCCATGGCCATCGGCATCACCAAGGCAATGGTGTTCCGCCGCTTCGATGCCTTGCCGGTCGAGACGATCGTCCGCGGACTTTTGATCGGCTCCAGCCTGATGATCGGCTCGCGCCTCGCCAAGGATTTCGTGCTGCGGCTCGACGCCGAGCGGTTCCGGCTGTTGATGGATCTGCTGCTTGCCGGCGCCGGCCTCGTCTTGCTGTGGGGAGCGTTCGTGCTGCCGCACTGAAGGGCCTGCCCACCGGCCTTGGTTTCGGCTACGCTCAAGCTGACGGGCACAGCCGGTGACTTAAGCAACCCATGCGCATGGACGCCAAGCCTTCCGCATCGATCCAGCTCATCAAGACAGCGATGATCGAGAAGAAGATGACGCAGGCCGAGCTTGCGGATGCTGCCGACTGCCACGAGAAGACCATTCAGAATTTGCTCTCCGGCCGCACCGTGCGCGATCAGACCCTGTTCGACGTGTGCATGGTGCTGGGGCTGGACTTCGACAAGGTCAAGGGTCGGTGGAGCCGACAATCCAGTGACCTACCTGAGCCGGAAAACCACGAAGCCAAGGCCGCGCCGGTCTACATGGGCGCCTACACGCGTGGTGGTGTCGACCACTACATCGGCTCGTATCTCACGGTGCGCCCCTCGTTCTCGGTTGCGGGCGGCGTCATGGCCTATCGCACCGACATCTCGTGGGACGAGGATTGGCCGAGCCTGCTGTTCCAGGAGCGCGATCGCCCCGACAAGCCCTACCTGCATCGCGGTCGCCTCTATGTTCCAGCTTCGTCCATGTACATCCACCTGGTTTCCCTGACCAAGGGAGCCATGCGCATGATTGTGGTCTCCCAGCTCGATGCCACAGGCCACATGCGCGGCCTGATCACGACCTTGCACAAACAGCGCGCAGCGCTGGTGCCCGTGAGTGCGCCTATTGTTTATGCAAAGAGGGATGATTTCGGCGACGTAGCCCTTGGCGAGCTGGCCGTTGGCCACCCCAGCCATCGGATCTACCGGCAGTTGTTGGATGAGGCGTTGGAGCAGGGTTACGCGCGCCTCATGGGGCAGTGAACGGCCTCCACGGTTCGATGGGTGAGCCAATCGTCACGGTCGACGAATGTCGTGTTCACCCTGCGCACAAAAACCTCTATGGTGCCGCCTCGGCCGGGAACGTTGTTGCGTCGAAAGTGTCGCAACCGTGCTTGGCGGTCGCGATTCTCGCGCAACTTAGAAGACCGCGTTGACCGGCTTCTGCACTCAGGAGGAAGGGAATGTCCAAGGTTACCAGGCGTAAGTTCATCAAGGCTGCCGGTGCGGGCGGCATCGGCGCGGCGGCCGCAACCGTCGCGGCACCGGCGATCGCCCAGTCGATGCCCGAGGTCAAATGGCGCCAGACGGTGAGCTGGCCGAAGTCGCTCGACACCCTCTACGGCGGCGCTGAGCTTATCGCCACGCGCGTCGCGGCTCTGACCGACAACAAGTTCCAGATCCAGACTTTCGCCGCGGGCGAGATCGTCGGCGCCCTGCAGGTGCTCGATGCCGTCCAGGCGGGCAACGTCGAATGCGGCCACACCGCCCTCTACTACTACTTCGGCAAGGACGACTCCTTCGTGTTCGGCTCGGCGCTGCCGTTCGGCATGAACAGCCGCATGCAGAACGCGTGGCTGATCCATGGCGGCGGACAGGGCCTGCTCAACGAGTTCCTGAAGGGCTACAACTGCCACTTCATCCCGGGCGGCAACACCAACGCCCAGATGGGTGGCTGGTTCCGCAAGCCGATCACCAAGATCGACGACTTGAAGGGTCTCAAGTTCCGGCTCGGAGGCTTTGCCGGCAAGATCGTGCAGCGCATCGGCGTCGTGCCGCAGCAGATTGGTGCCGGCGACATCTATCCGGCGCTCGAGAAGGGCACGATCGATGGCGCCGAGTGGGTCGGGCCGCACGACGACGAGAAGCTCGGCTTCTACAAGGTTGCGAAGTTCTATCACTATCCGGGCTGGTGGGAGCCGAGCTCGACCGGCGGCTTCATCGCCAATCTCGAGAAGTTCAACGCCCTGCCCAAGCTCTACAAGGAAGCGCTGACGTCGGCGGTTCTCGAGGTCAACACCTGGGTTGCGTCCAAATATGATGCAAGCAACGCGGCCGCGCTCAAGCGTCTTATCAGCCAGGGCGCGACCCTGCAGCCGTTCTCGCCCGAGGTCATGGACGCCTGCTACAAAGCGGCCCAGGAACTCTACGCCGAGATCAACCAGAAGAACGCAGCCTTCAAGAAGCTCTACGATAGCTACACAGCCTTCATGGCCGATGGCTACCTGTGGCACCAGGTGACCGACAACACCATGGACGGCTACATGATCCGCTATCGCAATCAACGCTCTTGAGACCACACACGTCTCAAGCCTTCGGATGTTGCACTAAGGTCGGGGCCGGCTCCCTTCGGGAGGCGGCCCTTCTTCATTCAGGGTTCGGTCGATAGCGAGGCATTACGCCGTCGCTGCGGCCAGCGCCTGTGCGTCGGCGCGGATGCGCTGGACCATCGAGAAGAACCCGTTCGAGCGCTGCGGCGTCAGATGCTCTTTGAGGCCGAGCCCCGCGAACACGGTGCCGGCATCGGCGGCCAGGATCTCCTCGGCCGTCTTGCCGTCGAACAGAGCGAACAGCACCGCGATCAGGCCCCGCACGATGTGCGCGTCGCTGTCGCCCCTCAGTTCGAGCACCGGTGGTGTCCCTGCGCCATTCGCGTGCGTGCTGCTGGCGAGCCACACCTGACTGGCGCAGCCGCGCACCTTGTTGGCTTCCGTGCGCAGCGCCTCAGGCAGGGGCGCGAGTCCACGCCCCAGCTCGATCAGATAGCGATAGCGGTCTTCCCAGTCGTCGAGCAGGGCGAAGTCCGCGCGGATGTCATCGATGGACATGAAATGCCCGGCACCGGTTCAGTGAGCCGCAATGCATGCAGATGGGCCGGCGTGCAGCCGGACCCCTGCCATGCATATGGCCACTGTACCCGCTCGCGCAAGACGTGCCGTGCGCGGTGCCTGGTCTCAGGTCGGCCCGCGCCAGGCCGGCTGCACGTCCATCGGGGACAGCGTACCGCTCATCTTCTGGGGCGGAGGCGGCGACCCATCGAGCCCGCTCCTGCGCGCTCCGGAGCCCACAAGGTCGCCGACCAGGCGAGCCGCGAACTCCGCCTTGCGGAGGAAAGTGGACCAGGCTTCCGAGCCCATGGTGCAGGTGCGCGGGTTGCGGTCGCAGAAGGTCGAGACGCGCTCCACTGCCGTGGTCGCGGTCGTGTAGAAGCGGGCCTGCTGCTGCTCGTCGGAAGGCAGCAGCATCACCATGACGCCAAGCCAGAACGCCAGCTTTACGAAGAACATGTAGGCCACCCTGCTCAGTCCGCGTGTGTCCTGGTTGTGCCGCGGGCGCAGTAGCCCTAACGCAGAAACCTATCGATCCCGCGAAATCGGATCCTACAGTCTTCGGCAAATTCGCATCGAATTTTATCGATTTTGCGGGCCGCAACCGGACAGCCTGTGATTTCGGCCTCCGGTGGCGGGTCTTCGCCGCCTGAGGCACCTCGCAAAGAATCTCCGCTCGTGGCGGATTGGCTAACAGTTCCTTAAGAAGCCGTTTCGAATAATGGGGCCAAGACGCAGTGAGATTAAGCGTAAGGAGGCTCGTATGACGCCACGCCAAGCACAGGTCGCGCTCGCGAGCTTCGTCCTGCTGGCGACCGGTGTCACCTACAACGCGCTCTACATGCAGGGTGATGCGGCCGACAGCCGAAGGGTGGCCAGTGAGGCTTCGGGCCGGCCTGCTGAGGATCGCGGGCGGCGCGCGCAGCCTGGCAAGCCGGGCTCGCAGGCCGCCGATGCGGGCAAGCGCACCGCCCTCAAGCCCAATTCGTCCAAGTCCGATCTCGTAACCGGCGCGCTGCCCGACGAGGCCGGCGCCGATACAATTCGGGGCATACAACGCGAGCTCGGCCAGCGCGGGTTCGGCCCAGTGACGAGCGACGGCGTCATGCGCCCCGTCACACGGGCAGCCATCATGGCCTATGAGTACGACAACCGCCTGCCGCTGACGGGCGAAGCAACGGAGGCGCTGCTCTCCCGCTTGCTGCTCGGCGCGCCGTCCAGCGAGGTGGCTGGCGCGCGCGAGGTGCGCTCAGCGCACGCCGAGGAGGTGATCAAGCAGGTTCAGCGTCTGCTCGCCGCCAAGGGCTACCGGCCTGGCCCACTCGATGGTCGGCTGGGCGTCGACACCGTGGCGGCCATCCGCGCCTTCGAGTTGGATCAGGGCCTGGTGCCCGCCAAGGGCCGCGTGTCGGCCGACGTCTACGTGCGCCTGCAAGACACCGCCAAGCTGAAATCGGCCGAAGCGCGCTGAACAGGGCTCTGGTGGGCGCCGGCGCTTGCGCGGCAGCGCCGGTACACTAGTTTAGCCCGCCATGCGCTTGAAGTCGGAAATCTGGGTCAAGGCCTACATCAGGCGCTGCCAGCTCGAGGGCGCCCCCGCGGTGCTGGTCCGTCGCGGCGATGCCGATGCCGGTTCCATCTACATCAAGGTGAGCCGGCTCGACGGCACAGCGCTTCTGTTCGGCCCCGCGCCCGCGGGCCTTGAGGAAGCGCGCGAAGAGCGGCGCTGGCAGCCATGCCTGGAGCGCAATCCCGTCCCCGAGCCGGAGGCCGACGACTACCTGCAGCGCCAGCTCGCCTTCGATCCCGACATCTGGATCGTGGCGGTGGAGGACGGCGCCGGCCGTCACTTCCTCGACGACTGGCTGACCCGGCCCTGAACCGCCGCCGTGCCGCATCGGGAATTACTTCCGTAAGTCAATCCCCGACAAAAACACCACGTAAAAACAAGCACTTGCGCGTCGTCAAGCACGGCCAATCGAAGCTGTTTCGAATTTGCCGCGTCGATCTAAGGGGTATCCGCGGCACGCGGGTCTCCTTGAAAATTAGTTGAGTGTGGGCGCGCCTGTATATGGGTTCCACGCAAGCCAACGTGGAGCCGACATGATGCCAAGACATGAAGACGACAGTGCCAGCCCGACTGTAAGCGCCGGAGCAAGAATCCCTCAGTGAAGCGGCCGATTCGGTCGGTTGCGCCGGAGTAAAATTCCGGCAGCTGGAAGCCCTGTGCCGGCGTCGGCAGAGGGCGGGGGATGAAGCAGGTGGAGCTCTACGCGAAGGTCAGGTACGTGGTTCAGGTCGAGGGTTTGAGCGAGCGGGCGGCGGCGCGACGGTTTGGGATCGATCCGAGGACGGTTGCCAAGATGATGCGGTTCTCGGTGCCGCCGGGCTACCGGCGCACCAAGCCGCCGGTGAAGCCGAAGCTGGGCGCGTTCATCGCCATCATCGATCGCCTCCTGGCCGAGGACAAAGGTCGGCCGAGGAAGCAGCAGCACACGGCCAAGCGCATCTTCGAGCGGTTGCGGGACT